>NZ_UWNY01000001.1 GCF_900604285.1 Varibaculum vaginae | reverse complement strand
TTAAAAGGGCGTATAAATCAACAACCCGCCGACCACAAGGGGCAGCGGGCTTTAAACAAGGATGCTCACTTACAGGAGGCGGCGGCCCGGGAGGGGCAGCACTTTTACCGTGCATAGCTAGTTGGGCGACCAGCCGTTGCTCGGTTACTTTTCTGGAAAACACCACACCACCCTTGTTTTTGGGCGGCAACGGCGGCTTCTTACGGGCAGGGCCTTGCTCGTCATCCCCGCCGGAATCGTCCTCATCCGGCTCGTCTTCACCCGGCTCTTCAGATTCTTCGTCCTCTTTGTCTGGGGTTGGTGCTCGTTTACCAGTCAGCAGCTCGTCGGCGAACCCAAGTTCGATGGCTGCAGTTGCGTCCATCCAGGTCTCGGCATCCATCAACTTCGACAACTTCGCCCTGCTCAACCCAGTCTTGAGCTGGTAAGCATTGATAATCGAGTCCTTGACACTCTCAAGCATGTCGAGGGCACGCGAGAGTTCGGTTTTATCGCCCATCGCCAACGTTGCTGGGTTGTGGATCATCAACATCGACACCGGCGACATCGCCACATGACTTGCTGCCATAGCGATCACGCTCGCTGCGGATGCTGCGATGCCATCAATATTGACTGTCACGGTTCCTGGGTAGTCCAGAAGCATGTTGTAAATCCTGGCTGCCGCAACCACATCACCACCAGGGCTGTTAAGCCAAACAGTGACCGGACCCGAGCCAGCATTTAGTTCAGACTCGAAAACAGCTGGTGTTACATCGTCGTCGAGCCAAGATTCCTTTGCGATAGCCCCGTTAATACGCAAAACCCGAACATCCTCTTGGGTGTCCGGGTTGGTTGTTTCTGGTGGTATCCAGTTCCAAAAACGCTTCACATTCTCCTCCTCAAAACTTGATTCTCTCCAGGTTGTTCTTCCAGCTGCTCATCTTTAGCTTCAACAGCGTCGGCTTGTTTGGTTGCTGCATAAGCGCCTGCCATGGGCAACGGGAGCATGTTGCCGTTGACCAGGTAGAGATCACCGCCATCGTCCTGGTCGATGCGGTCAAGGTTTTCTAGCTCGCGGATATCGTTTGCGCTCATCCAGCCGTTCTGGCGGGCTACCGCATAGCCCTCCATACGCGACTGGTAATCCCCGCGCAGCAGCCCCTCAACATTGAACTTCACAAACAACTGCTGTTTCTCACGAGCGCTTAGCAGTGTTTTGGTGATTGCTTGTTCCCAGCGGATCACCCACGGGTCGAGGGTGTATTTCACAAATTCGAGACTCTGCTGCTCAATATTGCTGAAGCTAGATTTTTCGAGGTCGCCGATCATGTGCGGCGGAATACGGAAGATACGGGCGATCTCGTTGAGCTGAAACTTTCTCGTTTCAAGAAACTGCGCCTGCTCAGGCGACACACTAATCGGCGTGTACTTCATCCCTTCTTCCAAAACAGCGACTTTATTGCCGTTTTTCGCGCCCCCGAAGGTTGCCTGCCAGGACTCACGCACCCGGGAGGGATCTTTTATCGTGCCCGGATGCTCCAACACACCGCCCGGTGCCGCCCCATTAGCAAAAAATGAAGCCCCATAATCCTCAGTGGCTTGTGCCAGGCCGATAGCATTACGAGCCATCGCAATCGGGGAATAACCAACCAACCCATCAAAACCAAGACCTGGAACATGAAGCACATCATTAGGGGTAAGCCGAATGGTTTGGTACTCTCCTGCGGGTTCGTCCCAGGAGGTTTGGTACTCGTAATACAAGCTCTTGGTGTCCAGATCCCTGCCTACGCTCATCCGATTCGGTTGCAACGGATACAGTCCAATGACTTCGCCGAGCCCGTTACGCACTACCTGAGCAAACGCGTTACCCCACAACAACAAATGCGTCATGAGCGTTTCTCTAAACACGAAGCTCGTCATCTCGGGGTTAGGTTCATCGTGAAGCAGGCGGTACAAACCATGATCGACTGCTTTTTCCTTGCCGCCACCGTCCTTGTAACGGTATACGTGCAGTGGTAGGCCGGCTATCGCCTCAGCCAAAATCCGCACGCACGAATACACGGCCGTCATCTGCATCGCCGATCGTTCCGTCACCGTCCGACCCGCCGACGTGGGGCCAAACAGGAACGAATACTGGCTCGTGAGATGGTGGTTCGAGGCGCGGCGAGGGTTGGCGGCGCGTAGCCAGTCGAGGAATCCCATGATGGTGGCTCCTTTCCCTGTGGGATAATTGGGTAACGTTCACACGAGGAGGTGCGTGGTGGGTTGGCCAGTCATTGTGTTTGTGGGTCTATTTTTGTGGCACGAAATCGAGGAATACTTCGTCCTGGTTCCATGGCTAGACGACAACACTGCCCGGTTGCCTGAACCTGTTCGACACATCAACATGACCCGCACACATTTCACAGTGATCGCAACAGAAGAACTCGTTCTGCTCATCGCGGTCGCTATCTGGTGCCAGCCAGTATGGATAGCAGCCATCATGGTCGCCTACACCATCCACCTGGTAATCCACTGCGGCCAGTTGCTCTTTACTTACCTGAAACGAATCCCGCTACGGTTATGGAGCGCCCCCATACAGCTACCCATCATGATCTGGCTCATCACCATCACACCCACCTGCGGAACAGTAGGGCTTCCACTCGCTTCGCTCGTCATGGTGGCAGCCATGGGACTCAACCTTGTAGCCATGCACTGGATCACCAGCAAAACGCTAAAACACCAATAGTCCCCGCGAATCATAAACTGAGCTCGCCTCTGGGGTGTTGCCGCATCTTATTGCTCGATCCAAGGCCATGATGGTGGCGACGACTCCGTCGATTTTTTCCGTGGATTTTTGCTTATCTGGCTTGATGTTTCCTGCTGGGTCGGTGCGTACGTGAATGTTATCGACCATCCAGGCCAGCACCGGGTGCCCGCCATGAGCCAGCTTGCCCTCCAACGCCAGCTTCATCAGTTCTTTGGATGGTGGGGACATGTCTTTGAAGCCTTGCCCGAAAGGCACCACCGTGAAACCAGCATCCTCAAGGTTTTGGCTCATTTGGATCGCACCCCACCGGTCGAAAGCGATCTCTCGGATATTAAACCGGGTGCCAAGATCCTCAATGAACTTCTCGATATACCCGTAGTGCACCACGTTGCCCTCGGTCGTCTCCAAGAAGCCTTGACTGTTCCACAAGTCGTAGGGGACGTGATCCCTAGAAACTCTGAGTTTGAGGTTGTCTTCGGGAATCCAAAACCAGGGCGCGACCGTGTATTTGTCATCGTCATCCGTGGGTGGGAATACGAGAACGAAAGCAGTGATATCGGTGGTGGATGCCAGGTCGAGCCCGCCGTAACAAACCCGGCTCTCCAACTCCGATAAATCTACTGGGGTGTTGTTTTGATTCCAGACGTGCATAGGCATCCACCGCACGCTCTGCTTCACCCACTGATTGAGCCGCAATTGTCTGAAGGTGTTTTCTTCAGCCGGATTCTGCCTGGCACTATTACAAGCGTCCCTAACTTTCTGGATTGGCACCGTCACGTCCAAGGATGGGTTGGCTTTATGCCACACGGCTTCATCGGTCCAATCATCATCTTGCCCCGCCCCATATATGACTGGATAAAAGGTGGGGTCGATCTTTTTGCCATCGAGAATGTCTTGGGCTTTTTGGTGTTGCTCGTAACAAATCGAATGAGTGTCGGTGCCGGCGGTTGTTATCAGGAAGTACAGCGGCTGGGTGCGAGCATCCCCACTGCCTTTGGTCATCACGTCGAAGAGCGCCCGGTTGGGTTGGGTGTGTAGCTCATCGAATACCACTCCGGAAATATTGAATCCGTGTTTGGAATAGGCCTCGGCCGATAGTACCTGGTAGAAGGAATTGGTGGGGGAGTAGATGATACGTTTTTGGCTTCTAAGGATCTTTACCCGCTTGGCTAGTGGGGGACACATTCTCACCATGTCGGCTGCCACTTCGAACACGATGGATGCTTGTTGCCGATCGGCAGCACACCCATAAACTTCAGCGCGTTCCTCGCCATCGGCGCACGTGAGCAACAATGCGACGGCAGCAGCCAGCTCACTCTTGCCTTGCTTCTTCGGAATCTCCACATAAGCAGTCGTGAACTGGCGGTATCCATCGGCTTTGAGGGTGCCGAAAAGGTCGCGAATGATTTGTTCTTGCCAATCAATCAACTTAAAAGGTTTTCCTGACCACCGTCCTTTCGTATGCTTTAAAGCTTCGATAAACGCGACTGCAAAGTCGGCTCGGCGCTTGTCATAGCGCGAGCTTTCAGCCATGAACCGTGTCGGTTGATATTCAGCTAGCTGACGCATACGAATCAGTTACCTTCTATTGGTTAAAAAGTCAGTTACTACCAGCGATAACAGGTACCCTCATACCCGGCGGGGCTAGGCTTCGGGCAGATTAGCTAACGCCCAGGCGATCGCATGTCCGGCGTCAGCGAAAAGGTGGTCTGACTTCGCGATGAGTTCGAGTTCGCATTCTCCGCGGCTCCTCGAGTTAGGCCCGAACCCGCTGACGGGTTCTTCCATCAACCGGTAGATTTGGGCGTTATTGCCAAATCCTTCAGTCTTGGTCCAGGTAGCAAAACTTGCTAGCGTGTAGTTCCCGTAGGCAAGAACCGTCCCGTAGGAATCAACGCGCATCTGGAGGGTTTCGCTGGTGACCTTTGTGCTGTTCATGGCTGGTGCCTTTCTGTTGTGTACCGTTTCGGTATGTATATACAGCCATAGACCCGCCTATTTATCCAGTCATTTTCCGCCTATTTTCAAGAAAACTTAGAGATGTACATCTCTAGGTCATAACGCTTCACGATAAAGGAAAACCCCACGCCAGGTGGGGTTGCCTGTGTGTTTAGTTTTAACGGGTCAGGTGGTAGTTGACAACGTTTCCTGGTGTAGCATGTTCAAGTTCACGCACCATCGCTGCTGCCCGCCCGTATCCCTCGGTGACTTGTTCGATGTTGTCTAGGTTCAACGCTCCGTAGGCGGTGGTTTGCACCCGCCATTGATCGGTTTCAAAGTCTCGGTCAAGCTCCGGGGTGTAGGGGAACAGCGGGGAAGGAACAATAGAAATCGCGACCCGGCCAGGTTCAATCTCAATGCTGGTGATGGTGTATCCCAACCGGTTAGCACGTCCGATAAGGCGTTCGGTGTTTTCTTCCTCGACGCTGCATTCAGCTTCTTTGGTGTTCATGGCTGTTTCCTTATGTGTTGTGTACCGTTTCGGTATGTATATACAGCCATAGACTTCGCTACTTATCCAGTCATTTTGCCGCCTATTTTGCCTAATAAATAGTGGTTTACATCTCTTGGTTAGTGTTTATTAGTGGCGGGGTTTTCCACGCAGAATCACCGCTTAATGGTGCAAGTAAGATCTTGCGTACTTCCTTATGTTCTTTACCAGAAAGTCCGATGCGGTAAAGCAGGGAGCGCAGTTCATACTTCTCATTCACCACCTTGTCACTCGCGGCGCGGTGGGTGGTGAGCCCGATGCGTTTCGCATATGCGACCATTTTGCTTAGGAACTCGGTGTATGCCGTGATCTTCTCGAACTCTGGCAGCTCATCCCACCAAGGAAAACTCAGCCCCTCGCTACTGGTGGTGATGTCGAGATGGCTCGCGCCGAGCGCTTTAGCGATCAAGTCTTTCTTGGCAGCGATAAGTTCATGCAGCCTTGCCAGCTCAGTCTCATCAAGCGTGGCGGGCAGGGTGACTAAGAGCCCGTAGTTTTCAGCCTTTTTGGTGTTCACCATTGCTCATCCTCCTCACCATCAAATTCGATGCTTTGAACGTCCATCCATGTGCGGATGAGGCGCAGGTAGTTGTCTGGAAAGTTGGAGACGATCATTTCTACGTGCTCGTAGCCGTGGTCTTTGGCCGCATTCCACACCGCACCAATATCGGTGAGGTCGACTCCGAGGTTTTCGATTTCTTCTAGATCGACATATAGCTGTCCCATCATCACCAAACCCTCTCTTTCTTGCTGGTTGTTTGGTCATGTACATACAGCCATAGGAGCGCGTACTTATCCAGTAATTTTTGCCTTAAAATCAAGGAGTTTTAGTGCTCTCGGCGACTATCTGGGAAAGCACGAGTTTGGCGCACGGCAAAGCTATCCCGTTTCCCCACAGCTTGTAGAGTGCCCGGTCGGACGCTGGATTAGCCAGCCATTTGCGTACTTGGTTGCGGGTTTTAGGTTTTTTCAATCCTTGCACCTTGGCCCAGCTAGCCCAGACCTGCCACCAATAATCCAGCACGTCTTCGCTCGGGTTCTCGATGGCGAGTCCGTCTGTCCAAGTATCAGGGAATCCTTGTAGGCGGGCGCATTCGGTGGGGGTTAAGCGTCTCACGCGGTATTTGGGCATGCCAGGGTCAGTGACCAGGGGCGGCTCAGTTGAGTCCGAAGCCAACAGAGCGCCAGCAATATTGACGTTGCCTCGGCAGAAGAAGTCTGCCTTCGAGGCGCTCACAACGTCGGGTTCGACGATGGCGATGCCGCCTTGGTTGCAGGTCGGAGAAACACCTGCTGTACGCGCGTTTTTGGCACAAGGTCCTCTACGACTTGGGATATGTGTCCAGTTCAGAGCCGTTCCATCGCCTGTTCAACCAGGGCATGATTGAGGCTTATGCCTACACGGATTCACGTGGGCAATACGTCCCGGCTGACGAGGTGGAGGGTAGCGAGGAGGACGGCTTTACCTGGCAGGGTCAGCCCGTCAACCGCGAGTTCGGCAAGATGGGCAAGTCGCTCAAGAACATTGTCACCCCTGATCAGATGTGCGCGGATTACGGCGCGGACACGTTCCGGGTTTACGAGATGTCGATGGGACCGCTGGATATGTCCCGTCCGTGGGACACGCGCGCGGTGGTCGGTTCCCAGCGTTTCCTGCAGCGACTGTGGCGCAATATCGTCGATGAGAACACCGGCGCGCTCACCGTGACCGATGACGCCCCGGATTTGGCGACCGCAAAAGTGCTGGCTCGCACCATTCACGATGTCACCGTGGAGTACGACAATCTGCGCGTGAACACGGCTATCGCCAAGATGATTGTGCTGAATAATCACCTCACCGGGTTACCCCAGGTGCCACGTGAGGCCGCAGAAGCGTTGGTCGTGATGGTCGCCCCCATCGCTCCGCACATTGCGGAGGAACTGTGGGAACGTTTGGGTCACCAGGGCGGAATCGCCCGGGCCACGTTCCCGGTCGTGACCGATGAGTCGCTGTTGGCGGCTGAGGAGGTCACTTGCGTGGTGCAGGTGGCGGGCAAGGTGCGCGCGAAAGTGTCGGTGGACCCCGAGATTTCCGAGGCGGATTTGCAGGCGAAGGTCCTGGCGGAACCGGCGGTGGTGAAGTTGCTGGACGGGCGGGAGCCGAAACGGATTATCGTGCGTGCTCCAAAGCTCGTATCCTTGGTTTTTTAGGATTTGTCAGTACAAAAAAATCGCTAAATTACGGGATTTTAACGGTTTCGGGCTTGCAAACTTAGGTATGCCTAACTTAGGCTATACCCGTGAAGAGATTTAAAAACAAGCAAATTAAAGGAACCTTGACCGTAGCCGCGCTTTTGTGCCTGGGAGCCTCTCTCAGCGGGTGCGGCGGGACCCCCAGCTCCAGCTCGGATTCAGCCGCACCAGGCAAACCCCTGGTCCTCACCACATTTACCGTGTTGCAGGACATGGCTCAAAACGTTGCCGGAGACCATCTGGAAGTCCGCTCTATCACCAAACCTGGGGCGGAAATCCACGATTACCAACCCACGCCCTCGGACTTGAAGTCGGCGCAGAAAGCGAAACTGATTTTAAATAACGGGCTGGATTTGGAACGCTGGTTCACGAAGTTTACCGCCGATCTGGATGCCAAAAAGGTCAATGTTTCGCAGGGCGTAGAGCCCATTCCGATTACCGAAGGCGACTACAAGGGTAAGCCCAATCCGCACGCTTGGATGAGCCCGAAAAACGGCGCCCTCTACGTGAAGAATATGGCAAAAGCCTTCTGCGATTTAGATGCAAAGAACTGCTCCGAGTACCAGGAAAATGCCAAACAGTATGGTGCCAAGATTGAAAAAGTCGGCGAGGACATCACGTCCACGCTTTCTCAGCTCGACCCGTCACAACGTACTTTGGTCAGCTGTGAGGGAGCATTCTCGTATCTGACTCGCGACTATAACCTCAACGAGAAATTCTTGTGGGGCGTAAATGCCGAAGGAGCCCTCACTCCCTCTCGCGTAGCGGAAGTGGAAGACTACGTGAAGCAAAACCACGTTCCCGCAGTTTTCTGCGAGTCAACCGTGGGAGACAAAATGCGACCCGTTGTGGAAGCCACAGGTGCGAAATTCGGTGGGGAATTGTATGTTGATTCCTTGTCAGACTCAGATGGAGACGTTCCGACCTATCTGGATCTGTTGCGCTACGACGCAGATTTGATTACCCGAGGATTGACTCAGAAATGAGTGATGCTCTCGACAACCGCATAGAGCCAGGCGGGGCTGAAGCTGAGTCCAGCTCAAATTTAGCCCCGCCTATATTAGAAGTCTCAGATTTGCATGTTCGTTACGGAGCTAATGTGGCACTGGAGGGTGCCAGTTTAACCGTGTCGCGCGGTCAAATTTGTGGTCTGGTAGGGATGAACGGTTCGGGAAAATCAACACTGTTCAAATCCATCACCAACAGCGTTTCGTATCAAAAGGGCAGTATTAAAGTTGCCGGAATTGACGCGAACCAAGCCCGCAAACAGCGACTGATTGGTTATGTTGCGCAAAATGAGGAAATCGATTGGGACTTCCCGGTTAACGTAAACCAAGTCGTCATGATGGGACGGTATGGATTTATGGGACCGACCCGTCGTCCCAAATCTGCAGACGTGGCAGCGGTGCAAGCCGCGTTAGAAATGGTGGAGTTGCAAGATTTGCAACAGCGCCAAATTGGGGCGTTGAGCGGCGGTCAAAAGAAAAGGGTGTTTATCGCCCGCGCGATTGCCCAAGGCGCGCCCCTCCTGCTCCTCGATGAACCGTTTGCCGGAGTAGACAAATACTCCGAAACCAATATCGTCGATTTGCTGCGCAAAATCTCGGCAAAAGGCACCACGGTGGTGGTTTCAACCCACGATTTGGCTTCTTTGGAAAAGCTCTGCGATGAAGTGGTTTTGCTGTATCGTCGCGTAGTTTATCAAGGTGATCCCGCCGGCGCCTTAGACCCGCAAAACCTCGCGAAAGCGTTTGGATTAAATCCCGCCGCGTCAGGAGGTGGACAGTGAATTTTTATGAAGCTTTCATCGAAATGTGGACGCAGCAGTTTATGCTCCGGGGCATCATCGTCACCGGAGTCGCGGCGGCGGTTTGTGCCGTGTTGTCCTGCTGGTTGGTCTTGATTGGCTGGTCACTGTTAGGTGACGCCCTGTCCCACGCAATTCTTCCCGGAATCGTCGTGTCCTACCTCTTGGGAACGCCCTTCGCAATAGGCGCCCTCGTGGCAGCTTTGCTGGTGGTGGGATTGATTGGCGCAGTGCGGGGGCGCGGACGGGTCAAAGAAGACACGGCTATTGGGGTGGTATTCACGACAATGTTTGCCTCCGGTCTGGTCTTAATCAGTCTGTTCCCCAGTCACATTGATTTGCACCACATTTTGTTTGGCGACATGCTCGGCATTACCAGAGCCGATATGTGGCAGGTCTTGATATTGAGCCCACTCGCTCTGGTGCTGTTGTTATACAAAAAACGGGATTTGGTGCTGTATGCCTTCGACAAGACTCACGCCCACGCTATCGGCATCTCTACAAGCTGGTTGGCGACTCTGTTGCTGGTAGCTCTGTCTTTGACAGTCGTGGTGGCGATGCAAGCAGTGGGCGCAATCCTCATCGTGGCACTGGTGATTACCCCTGGCGCAACCGCCCGGCTGCTCACAAACCGGTTCAACGCTATGCTATGGATAGCTCCCTTGCTTTCCGTATCCTGTGTCGTGCTGGGAGCCTATATTTCCTACTGGTTCGATACCGCGTCAGGAGCCACAGTCGTGCTGCTTGAAGGCGTATTGTTCCTGATTGTTTGGCTGGTGGATTTGCTTCGTCAACAGCGTCTGCAGCGCTATCATGGCGCGCAGTCTGCCGCCCCCGGCTCTGACCCGGAACCTCAACAGGTTGCTTCTTGAGGCAGCCCTCTAGGGTAGGCCGAGGTAGCGCAACACTGCCTTGGCACTGCCCTTGTTGAGGTCACCCAGCTGCGCCAACTGACCCAACCCTGACCCCAGGACAAACGTATCCCCGGTGGTGGCAGCTCCTTTCAATGGCGGCGCGACGCCTTCCCAAAGGAATTTCCCGTCGACCACCCCGTAACTCAGCAGCCCCCCGTTGCCCTCCGTAAACACGGCTTTTGTCGCGTCGGAGGTCAACGGAGTCCCCGGAGCTTTCAGATTGAGGGTAACGCCGTCCCCGGTGGTCCAAGTTTTGGCAGCGCAGCCGGGCCAGGACGCACAGGTTTCCCCGCGGTCTGCC
The DNA here is from genome assembly GCF_900604285.1 of Varibaculum vaginae. Classification (GTDB taxonomy): domain Bacteria; phylum Actinomycetota; class Actinomycetes; order Actinomycetales; family Actinomycetaceae; genus Varibaculum; species Varibaculum vaginae. The sequence continues at coordinate 1,365,964 of NZ_UWNY01000001.1, read as the reverse complement.
AAAAAATACGTCCGATTGGGCATGAGGACAGGGATTTTCCCAGATTTTAGAGCTGCCATAGCGCTGTCAGTGTCCAGCCGAAGTCCGGCGCGCAGTTGAGTGTGCAAGGCTTGTACCGCCAGGGCGGGGCACTTGCCCTCCCCCACTATCGCACCGTCAGAACCATAGACCTGCCAATCAATCTGCCCGTCGCCCTGCGGATCTGCCGACGCGAAAAATCCGGCTTCCAGCATCGACATCTGCGCGGCAGGGCCAAGTTTAGAGGTGTCCAGGGAACCGATTTTCGTATTAATAATTTGAGAATAGCTCCAGACGTATCGAGCGTCTTTGATACCTCGGTGGGATAACCGTACCTGCCTACTGCTGCGCCGCGTTCCTCATGCAACGCATTGAAACCGTAGGCGGTAGCGATGATGGGAGTATTGCCTCCGTCAGTGCCGTAACGAGCGGTCACGGTTGGTGCTATCTGGCATGGTCCGCCCACCCTGGCATCATGAGGATGATGGTCAAACAGTAGCGGCTCAATAATACTCTGGTCGTTACTGCATCCGAGCGTGCCCGAAAGGTTTGTTTGCACGAGCGGGCCTTTACCGCCGCCTGGTTTACCTGCCCGCATCCGCAAGGCGAACACATCTAAAGATTTGCTTGCCTCGTGAGTGCCTGCTCGAGGATTGGTGGGAGGGTTTTGCCTTTCACTGCAGCCCGGCGCAAGATCCCGGAACACGCGTTGGGGCTCAAAGAGTATTTGTCCGGCACGCCCGCTTGCAAAATCGCAGATAAGGTAGATTCTTTTGCGTCGTTGGGTTACTCCGAAAAATTGCGCGTCCAATACTCGCCACGCAATACTCCATTGGTCTGCCACGATCGCTCCAGCTTTATGCCACTTTTGTACTCGAGGTAGGTCAGCCGCTGCCGTTTCGTCGACAACCGAGATGAGGTTTTGCAGGACGCTGTGGAAGTCTGCCCCTTTATTGCTTGAGAAGGCTCCGGGCACGTTTTCCCAAACAGCGAATCTTGGATATAGACCATGACTTGCCTTTCTCATTTCTCTGATGACTCTGACGGCTTGGTGGAATAGACCCGAGCGTTCGCCAGCTAAACCTGCCCTTTTACCTGCTACCGACAGGTCTTGGCAAGGAGAGCCAAACGTGACCACATCCACCGGCTCTAGCTGACTGCCGTCAATGTCGCAGATGTCGCCTAGGTGTTGCATTTGCGGAAGGCGCGTGGTGGTGACCAGGATCGGGAAGGGCTCAATCTCACTTGCCCACACAGGTTCGATACCAACCTTTGTTGCCGCTAGTGGGAAGCCACCTGAGCCATCAAAAAGCGAGCCAAGCCTTAAAGTTTTTGTCAAGGGTTAGCCTTTCTGCTTGGGGCGCTCGACTTCTTTGACCAAATCGAGGTAGGCGTATTCTTTGCCGCCACGGGTACAGGTGATCCCAGCTGCGTCTCCGGTTGCTTCGGCATAGCGGCGCACAATCACGGAAGCGTATTTCTCATCCAGCTCCATGCAATAGCAAGTGCGGTCTGTGGCTTCTGCAGCCATGAGTGTGGAACCAGACCCAGCAAAGGTATCGAGGATGATTGCGTTGGTTTGGGTGGAGTTACGAATCGGATAAGCCAACAGGTCTAGTGGCTTGGAAGTGGGGTGATCGGAATTCTTCCTCGGCTTGGCGAAATTCCACACCGTGGTTTGTTTGCGATTCGCATACCAAGCGTGAGAGCCGTCTTTCTTCCACCCATACAGCACTGGTTCGTGCTGCCACTGGTATGGGGAACGGCCAAGTACGAGGGAGTCTTTGACCCAAATACAACAGCCCGACAGGTAGAAGCCAGCGTCTTGAAAAGCGCGACGGAAGTTCAATCCTTCGGTGTCGGCGTGGAAGACATAGGCTGACCCTCCCTTATCTAGGGATGCCGCCATGTTGGTGAATGCAGCTAGTAGGAACTGGTAGAAGGTGTCTGTGTCTTGTTTGTCGCCTGCGATTTTCAGGCCGCTGTTCGATTTGAAGTCCACGTTGTAAGGCGGGTCTGTGACCACCAGATTAGCCTGTTTGCCATCCATCAAGGTTTCGACATCGGCCGGGTTCGTGGCGTCCGCGCACATCAGGCGATGCCTACCAATCCTCCAGATATCGCCTTTTTCGACGAAAGCTGCTGCTTCAAGGGCGGCGTTCAGGTCGAAGTTATCGTCTTCGATACTGTCGCTATCAAGAGAACCTATTAACTGTTGTATTTCGGATTCGTCGAAACCGGTGAGTTCAACGTCGAAATCGGAAGCATCCAGGTCGGCTATGAGTAGGGCGAGTTTGGAATTATCCCAATCGCCACTGATCTTGTTTAGAGCAACATTTAAGGCTTTTTCGCGGGTTTCGTCGAGTTCGACGACCACGCAGTCCACGGTTTTATAGCCCAGATCAGCTAGTACTTTCAGGCGCTGATGCCCACCTACAATATTTCCGGTGGTTTTGTTCCAGATGACTGGCTCCACATATCCAAACTCGCTTAGCGAGCGTTTTAGTTTGTCGTAGTCCGTGTCCCCAGGTTGTAGGTCTTTGCGGGGGTTGTAGTCAGCTGGGGTGAGATCACTTATGGCTATTTGCTTGATGCGCATGGTTTTTCACCGCCTTGACAAGCTCGCGGCTAGTAGTCCAGGTGTCTTCCCACTTGCGTGTGCAATCCCCGAAATGCCCATACGTCGAATACCGCACGTAACCGGGAGATTTGAGATGTAACTGGTCGATGATCGCAGCCGGACGAAGATTAAAGACATCGCGCGCAGCAGCCGTAATTAGTTCATCAGGATGTTCACCGGTGCCGAGCGTGTCGATAGCAAAAGCGACCGGGTCGGCTTTACCAATCGCATAAGAAATGCTGACTTGGCACTCTTCAGCTAGGTGCGCATCCACCACCGTCTTGGCGATCAAACGCGCCATATAAGCACCCGACCGGTCAACCTTCGACGGATCCTTACCGGAAAACGCTCCACCACCATGCCCAGCAAAACCGCCATAGGTATCAACCATAAGTTTTCGACCGGTGAGTCCGGTGTCGGCTTTAGGGCCGCCCTCCACGAACCGCCCAGAAGGATTAACCAAAATAGTCGTGTTCTCATCGACAGGAAGATACGAAGAGCAAGCTGGACCGATAATCATCGAGGTGATTTCACGTCGCAACTCATCGAAATCCTTGGATTTATCGTGCTGGACGGAAACCACCACCGTCTCTACGGCTTGCGGTTTTCCTGCGTCGTTGTAGCGCACCGAAACTTGTGCTTTACCATCTGAGAAGATCCCTGTGATGGTTCCTTGCTTGCGCGCGGCATCTAGCCGTTTACAAATCTCGTGGGCTAAAACAAGAGGCAATGGTAAGCGCTGTGGTGTATCAGTGCAGGCATAGCCGTAGACCGTGCCTTGGTCACCAGCACCCTGAATACAATAAGCGGACTCATCGCCATGGCGAGCCTCTAAAGATGTGGTCACGCCGTCGTTAATATCGTTAGATTGACGCCTCACCCATACGTATACCAAAAATCTCCACGGTTTATAGCCAGCTGCAGTAAGTGCTGTGCGTACGCAATCACGCAAGTCCACACGAGCTTTAGTGCTGATTTCACCAGTGACAATAATGCGTCGCCCAGTAGCCATGACCTCTACCGCGACGCGGGCGTTGGGATCGGCGTAGAGAATTTCGTCGAGAATCTGATCAGCAATTAGATCGCATAGTTTATCGGGGTGACCGATACACACTGCTTCAGCGCTGCGAACCGTAGTCATAGGAATGCCCTTTCAGTAGAAAAATCAAAAGAAACAAAAACTCCCCACCATGTCAGCCAGGAGTGGGGAGCGAAGAAAACGAGGGAAACCCGAATCGTGTGTGATACTGGAATACGTGCAAGACGAAACGAGTAAACCTAATCCGTCAGAACCTTCCGGCGGCAATGGTAAGGCCGTGGCCTATGGAATGATTGCCGGGATTATGACCGGCATTATCTTTGGGTTCATTATGGACGATATCGCCTTGGGGGTAGCAAACGGCACAGGAGTCGGAATCGCGCTAGGGGTAGGCTTCAGCGCAAGAAAACGCCTCAAATAAGCTCAAAAACACTAGGACGCATCTACGAGCGTGCTTTCAACAGCTGCTCCATAACCTCATCACCCGGGGCCGCACCCGAATAGTCAGTGGTGCAGTTCGCCCGCACAATCTCAAAAATCTCATACCAGTACACGTTTGCTTGCTTACCAAAAGATTGGCTCATCGCAACGAACGGGGAAGCGATAGCAGCTCCCGTGGTCGGGTGCTTGCCGAGCAAACCGAACTTGGAGATTGCCTGCTCGCACTGCACATACCGGGCGAAAGCCTGGGCGTAGGCCTCAATGAGACGCTTAGAAACAAACTTCGTGCAGCCGCGCTCGTCAAGCCAGCGCCACGTCTCCCGATACACCAAATCAGCACCCAAGGGTTTGCCATCACGCTGAACCTCTGACAGATACTCAGAAGGCTCCGGCATCACTTCACCAGCAAGCACCGCGCCATCACCAACATCTGCGCCCTCGAAATCGAAAGGGGTCGCTAGCGGATCTTCCAAGCGAGTGGCAGGCAGACCCTTAGCGAGTTTCTCACTCAGCGGGTCGGGTTTCGCGCCAGCCCTCACACGGCGCCCACCGCGATTAGTTCCATCTTTTGCCACGGCTATCGGCCTCCTATCTGACCTGCGGTGGCCAGAAAAAACGGCCTTCAAATATGCGCTAGGTTAATACCCTGTTTGATTCGGTCTTTTTGTGTACGGTTGGCCCCGCCCGCTGACCTTCGCCAAGGCTGTAGAGATTCGAGGCCCCCAGCCCCCTAACCGAATCCTCGACTGGTCCCGTAACTTGGCGTGGGAACAAGGTCGATATTTTTAGGGTGGGGAAGTACCAGTGGTTATTTCGCGGTTTTCAAGAAATCTAGTAGGTGTAGACCTGAAGGGCTTGCCTCCATCTGTCACCGTCTAACGCGCTCTGTCTGGAGTGGCAGGGTTTGCAAAGGCTGCGCAGGTTAGAAAGGTCGTGGCTGCCGCCATGGTTTAAGGGTAGGACGTGGTGGACTTCGGCAACTGGGGTGGTTAGTCCTTTTTCCAGGCAGTCTTCGCACAAAGGATGCTGGGCGATGTAAGCAGCACGGATGCGGCGCCAGCGCCCGCCGTAACGCTTGTTGATTCTCGGGTCACGTTGAAACTTACGGTAGTTCTTGTCTGCCTTTTTGGTGTGGATCTGGCAGAATCTTTCGTGGGTTAGTTCGGGACAGCCAGGTGCAGAGCAGGGACGTTTTGGTTTGCTTGGCACCAGTCTCACCGTCCTTTGTTGGCAAAGACGAAACCCTCCGGGCAGTGATAACTGTTTGCCGGAGGGCTCGTTCCTATTTTTTCAACTACCTACAGTATTTCAGGGTTAAATAATGATTTCCATAGCAGGGTTCGGATACTTGCTAACGCTTGGGTGCCAGTTAGCGTCTGCCATATAGTGCTACTGCCAGGCGATCTAATGCTCGGTTCTTTCGTCGGTAGACACTGTCTCGTTCAATATAGAAGTGGTCACCGATCATTTGGACTCGTTCGTCTTGATTGCCTTGGCCGAGGAAGAAGTTTTCCAACACGAACTGGTCATCGGTGTTGAGTGCTTGCCAGGCTGGCAGGAACCAGTCCAGGTATTCTCGGGCTTGTTGGCTACGGGCTGCGAGCAGATCAATCTTGTCGAGGGTGGCAGCGATGCGGCGTTCACCAGCGTGGGGGTCGCGTGAGCGGGGCATGCCAGTTATTTTGGGGCTAGTAGGGCTGGCGAGGTCTTCGCGTAGCTGGTTTGCCTCAGCTTGTGTGTCTTGGCTGGCTGCTTGTTCCATCAGTGGGTAGTCCTCTAGGGCGCTGATTGCTGCCTTGCGGGTATCTAAGTATTTCGTCATCACATGCATCATGAATTTTCCTTATCTAGAGTGGTTTGCCAGTTGTGTTTTGATTGCCTCGATCAAGGCGGTCTGGGTGAGGTTCTTGGCGTCTAAGGCCGTAAGCGCTGCTTCATCGAGGGTTTTTTCAGCGACCAGGTGAGTGATCGTTACCGGCTGGGTTTGGCCTTGCCGGTAAAGACGGGCGTTGGTTTGCTGATACAGCTCCAGACTCCAGGTCAGGGAGAACCAGACCAATAGGTGCCCGCCTGCTTGTAGATTCAGGCCATGGCCGGCAGAGGCCGGGTGAATCAAACCGAAAGTGATCTCGCCATCGTTCCAAGCCGCTATATCCTCAGCGGTCTTTAGGACTCGGGCTTGCGGGAACCGCTCGATGATGCGTTCCAGGTCGTGTTTGTACCAGTAGGCAACGAGGAGGTTCTGCCCGTTCGCCGCCTCAACCAAATCTTCGAGTGCATCCAGCTTCGCGCCATGAACAACAATGACATCTCCGTTTTCGTCGTAGATAGCCCCGCTTGCCAGTTGTAGGAGTTTTCCAGATAGGACTGCCGCGTTAGCCGCATCCACTACTTGCCCGTTCAACTCGATCACTAAATCCTGCTCTAGACGCTCATAAACTGCACGCTCTTTTTTAGCGAGTTTTACCTTCGTGGTTGTTAGCGTCAGGTCAGGCAAAGTGAGGTGGTCAGTGGTGCGCATCGACAAGGTCATATCCGAGATGGCCTCATAGATCTCATCTTCAGCACCTGCTCGCGGCTTATATGTAAACACCTGCATGCCGCCCCGTTTATCAGGCACGAACCAACGATCTCTAAACCGGGTGATATATCTACCCAGTCTTGTACCGCCATCTAGGAGCCGGAACTGTGCCCATAGATCCATCAAGCCATTAGAGGCTGGGGTTCCGGTTAACCCAACCCAACGGCTTACATAGGGTCGCATCTTCACCAGCGTGGTGAATCGTTTGGCCCGGTGGTTTTTGAAGCTGGAGAGTTCATCAATGACGACCATGTCGAAGGGCCAGGCCGCGCCGTAGTGGGCAACCAGCCAGGGGACGTTTTCCCGGTTAATCACCGTTACCATTGCAGATTTAGCTAACGCGTCCATGCGTTCTTGCTTACTTCCTACGGCTATTGCAAGTGATAATCCCTTGAGGTGATCCCACTTGAGCGCTTCTTGTGGCCAGGTATCGCGTGCCACGCGTAGCGGCGCGATTACTAGCACTCGCTGTACGAGGAAGTAGTCGAGGACAAGCTGCCAGATCGCGGTCAGCGCAATGACGCTTTTTCCTAAACCCATACCTAAGAACACTGCGGCTTCGTCATGGTTGATGATGAAACTTGTTGCCTGGGTTTGGTAGTTATGCGGCTTGTAGTGCATTTGCCACCTCCGCAATCCCATCCACGCTGTCTACCACGAAGACTTGGAAGCCTTGACCTTGCAGCTGCTTGATACGGCGATTCTGGATTGGTCTAGGTTTGGCTCCTGGTGCTTTTACTTCAGCGAAAACAACTCGTCCGCTCTTTAGACAGATCCGGTCTGGGACGCCAGTGACGCCGGGGCACACGAGTTTCCAGCAGATCCCGCCGATGCTTTCGACTGATTTCTTCAGTTCGTTTTCTAGGTGTTTTTCTTTCATGTCACGTCTTTCATAAGATCTGTGACACTCGTGTCGGTCTGTCCCTAAAACCCTATATAGGACTGTATTTTTTATTTTCCTATAGAAAGGGCTAGTAACGACTGACACGACTGTCACTATTGGCCGGTTACAAGTCGAATTCGCTGATCAAAGCTAGCCCATCTACGAATCGTGCCCGAGCTGTTCGCCTGCGCCTATATCCGCCTTTATCGACGGCAGCATAAAAATCGCTAGTGGAGCGCACATACTCGCCCCTGCCTATTGCCCAAGACCGGTACGCGTCGTAGAGATCCTTGGACTGCTCTGATAGTCCTTGACCTACCTGGCAGCAGTCCTCAAGGAAGTGAGCGAACCAGTCATTAGCAGCCCGGTACGCCTCCGATGCGGCAACGACTTGTTTAGGCGGAGCCAAGTGATAGTTCTCAGAGTGGATTAAGCGAGCACCTTCCATAATCCACGCCAGCACCGCTCCGCCAGCTCTCGCGTATAGATGGTCGGCATAATTTTTGATGTCCACACTCGCGGTGATGGTTTGCTCGAACGGAATCACGATCAGGCGACGCCAGATGCCAGTATCCATAGCTCCCACTCGCGGTAGATGGTTCGTGTACAAAACCAAGGTGTGGGAAGGGGTGAAGGAGAAGGGATCTTTGTATTTCTTCTCCGCAGCGATCTTGTCAGTCGAAGCCAACTGTTTGGTTGAGGAAGTAGACAGGCGCACGCCTTCATCATTTTCGCCGGCAATCAACAAGCGTCTAGCCCTGGTTTCTGCCATCTCGTGTTTGGCATTATTTTTCTTACCAGCGATCAGCACCTCAGAGGAGATAGTCTCCGCATATGAGCCCAACACGCGGGCGATGGTATTCCAGAACGTGGATTTGCCGTTGTTTCCATCCCCGTAGGCGATAATCAGGGCTTCGATGAGAACCTTGCCGATTGCTGCTAGCCCGCACACTCGCTGCACATACCCAATCAACTCAGCGTCCCCGCCGAAAGTAACGGCGAGGCTGTCTAGCCATATCTGCATCCCCTCATCGGATGGGTCAAGGGCGGTTTGTTTAGTCAACATGTCAGCGGGGCTGTGTTCGTGCCGGGAAGTATCGCGCAGATCAAAAGTGGCGCTTGGGGTGTTGAGCAGATAAGGATCGGCATCGAGCACCTGCGGGTTAATCAACGCTAACGGGCGTGCTTGGCGCATGACCGCCAAGATTGTGCGATCTGAGCGGCACTTGTATATGAACTTTAACCATTCTTGTGCCGCCATCATTTCCTGGTAAACCTGAGATTGCTCAGGGGTGAATGCAGAGAGGGCTTTGGCCTTGCTCATCGCTACCAGCATTGCTGTTACTCCCAGCCGGCTTGCTTGCTGGGTGGCTGTATCCAGTTCTTTTTGGGCTTGTTCTATTTGCCGGGAGGTGAGTTCTTGGACAACATGCTGGGCTTTAGGCTCGTTTTCCTCCCATACACCCTTGTCGTAGGCCATCCACGCGGTAGCAGGAGAATAACAAATCCGGTCAGCATACTCACCAGCAAGAATCGTCGCCTGACCAACATCGGTAAAATCATCAGGGCGCAGACTCGTCAGCTGCTCATAAACCTCCGGCGGCACATAACCCGGCTCGGCGGCAACCTTGGCAGCGAACTTACACGCGCTATCCCAAATCAGTGCCAGCTCTGCATCTGGTAGTGGCGGGTCACAAAGCGTAGCTTTACGATCAAATAACTCCCTTGCCTGAGCGGTGTTGCCGTAGCGGATCAAGACCCTGCCCGCGAAGCGAGAAAGCGTGGCATTACGAGAGCCCTCCCCGATAGCAATCGTGGAGGCATCGAAGGCAGCAAACATGTCCTGCTCATCAGCAGCCGCAAGCCATTCATCCAGTAGCTGTTCACCCTCGAAAATATCCACTTCGGCGGTGGGGTTTCCGTAGATGAACCTGCCCGCGTCCAGCGCGTTATGGTCAAAGAAATCAAAACGAGCAGCCAGGCGTTTCTTCAGCCCTGCATATTCGTTAGCGTCGCTGATCTTGTTTATTGGGTAGTAGACGTGCAAACGCGGCCTAGCCGACTCGCCGCCCTTGATTCTCATATGGTTGCGGGAGGTTGCGGTCATAAACTCGACCCCTGACATCACCTCAGTCAACGATTCGGGCGTGACCCATTCGTCGGGGTTTTCGGTGTGGTCATTGTCGATATCCATCACCACGCAATCCGAGGACAAGAAGTTCGCGCTAGAGCGGTGATTACCTTTGTAGGTGGCTGCGACATGATCAAAACTCACCGCCACTTCTAGGTCAGGCTTGCTGGTGATCTCGTGGCGGTTAGGGTAGTGGCTGTTGGTCTGCCTGCCTGCCATGTCAGTGGCGTAAAGCGTGAAGGGATGCATCAAAAGGTAACCTCCTGGAAATCAGAATCGAAATACTTAATGGGTAGGTCGAGGTCTCGCGCCCACCCGATCTCTAGGCGCATACCAGTGCTGACGTGTCCGACATATGCCCAGAGGGCTTCGCACTTGGCGAGCAGCACACGGTTGAAAAACATCGCCAGCTCGCGCTGATCGGGATCGGCGTCATCCATGAACTGCGGTAGAAACAGGTGTGGGGCTAGCGGAATCTGTCCACCAGCTACCGCGAAGGCGCAAAAGTCCCGCGCTAAAGCCTGGTTCTGGCGGACATTGCCGGAAAAGGGGGAGCAGATATATGTAAGCGGGCGAGCTTCGCATTCAGCTCCTTGGATCTTCTTCAAAGCCTTGTAGCTGGTCGGATCAGCATAACCGTGGGCATTTTTGCGAAAGAGCCCAAAGACTTGATCTGTTGTAGCGCTCATCAGGCTTCCACCTGCCCTTCGCGTTCAATGACTGGCAAAATCCCGCAGCGGTTTTTGAGCAGATCATAGATGAAAAGCCGTCCAGCTTGAGTCCAGTACATGTGAGTGCGCATCTTTCCCGGCGCGTACTCGTGGGTTTTGGATTGGGCGTAACCGCGCTGGGCATAGCTTGCGTATAGGAACCAGCGGCCAGAGCGGCAAAACTGGATCTTCTCATCGCGCAGAATTCGGTTGAGACGTTTAGCTGATAGCCCGTAATCTTTGGCAATCTCAGTAGTACTTAACAGCGAGTCCGATTGCAGCACAACCTCGTAATAGGAAACTTTCGGCGTAGCCTCAGCCAGGAGCTGCTCGGCAATTAGGCGTTTAGTGCGCTCGGCGCGTAAATGATTCAGCGCCTGCTCAAGAAACTCATCATCATCTAACAGCTGGTCGATGGCATAAACTCCATGGCGGCGAATAGTGGGGAGCACCTCTTCGAAAACCCAAGTCTCAAACTGTCCAGCGGCAGGAAGCTTAGAGGAAATGATGAGCCGGTAAACGTCACCTTCGGTAATGAACCTGGCTTGCTGAATACCGCCTGAGGTTTGAAGGGGGTAGCGTTTTGCGACCCCCTTACAATGCCGCGCCAACGCGTCTTTCGTGTTCGCGTAGCCGAGTGAAGATGCGATATCGCGGCCACAGAATAAGATTTTTCCTTCATCTTCGATGGTGCGAATGGTGCCGAAAGTGGCGTTAGTGAAAGTCTGTAGTCCGGTTTCCATGATCCGGTGTCCTCCTTTGAGAACCCGATCAATTGCGTCTTGCCCTGTGCAAGACCGGTGTGGTTCTCACTTGTCAGGCACGGCAGAAGATAAAACCGGACACGTGGCGGCACAGAAATCTTGAGGCTGGGCATGCCCCGTTGTAACGGCTCAAATTAGCCGGGAAAGTTAGGGCATGAGCAAGATTGATAAGTCAAGCGTGTAGGCGGTATTCGCCCAAATGTGACTGCGCTGCTTCCTGGAATACGTGCGCGCTATAAGACATCGCCCGACGCAGCAGCATTCAGCAGCAGATTTATATCTGTGCCCGACAATTTCTGGACGTGAACCTGATAAAAATACTGGAGAGTGTTGGCTTTTAGTCTTTGCGGTAGTAACCGCACTCGTACCCGTCTGCGCTCAAGGGTAAACCTTTAGCCCAGCCTGGTAGGCGTGACATCAGCTGGCAGACGTCCTTTACAGTGAGAGCGGAATCTAGGGGCTCGTCGATGACGATTTCGTCGTGAACGTGCATCACGATCTGGTGGCCGGATTCAGCAACGTTTTTCATGCCGGTAACGAGTAGGTCGCGGGCTATGGCTTGAACGATATTCTCAACAAGCTTGCCGCCATAGGTTTCCAGGCGTCCCCACTTGCGGCCGGTGGTGATACCCCAGTAGGTGATGGAGGTGCCACCGAATCTGTTTTGACCCAAACCTGGTTTCACATACGCCAACCTTCTACCGGACGGCAAGGTGATGAACAAGATGCCGGATTCGAGCGTAAAGGTGAGGTTGCGCAGCCGAACAGGCTGTCTAGTGGTGATGGCTTGGATGGCTGCGTTTTCTACTTCTTGCCATAGCCAGACGATCTGGGGGTTAGCTGCTCGCCAAGCGTCCACGATGGGTTTGAGTTCGTCCTCGGCCAGTCCCATGCGCAACGCGCCCATTGCTTTGAGCGCGCCTACGGAGCCGCCGTATCCGCAAGCCAGTACCGCTATTTTGCCTTTTTGTCGTAGCTCGCTGTTTGCACCGTGTTTTTCAACTGGAACTTTGAACATGCGACTAGCAGTCTCGCAATATAGATCGTTGCCGTCATGGAAAGCCTTGAGGGTGGATTTTTCACCTGCGAGCCAGGCAATCACGCGGGCCTCAATAGCGCTGTAGTCAGCGATAATAAAACGGTTACCCGAGGTGGGTATGAAAGCGGTGCGGATTAGCTGAGAGAGCGTGTCTGGTACCGAGTCGTAGAGCAGCTCCACGGCTTCAAGATTTCCGTCTTTGACTAGGGTGCGTGCCTGGTCGAGATCAGGCAGATAATTGCGAGGTAGATTCTGCACTTGAACTAACCTGCCTGCAAAGCGTCCGGTACGTCCTGCTCCATAAAACTGTAGGAGTCCGCGAGCTCGCCCGTCCGCCCCGGAGACGTTTAGCATGGCGTGGTACTTCTTGACGGAAGATTTTGCGAGATCTCCGCGCAGATGAAGTATTTCTTTAACTACGCCACTAGCGTCCTCGAGGGCGGTTGCGACCTCAGTTTTCGTAAGCGAAACGAGAGGACAACCGTTATTAGCCAGCCAGTCTTTAAGCTGGATTGGGCTATTTGGATTCTCCAAACCAGTCAGCTCTTGGGCACGAGCCAGAGTTGTTTGCCGATGCTTTTCGTCAAGAGCAACTGCGGCATCCACAAGGGTTGCATCGAGATTGATCCCAGCATCGTTAATGCGCTGATCCAAGCTATAGGCTTCCCATTCGGCCTCTGGTACAGGGAAACGAGCTAGTTTCGCGTGGATGGTTTGTTCTACTTCTACGTCACGGCGGTTATATTCCTTGAATGCCTTCCAGCCTTCCGGATCCGAGGACGGTAGATTACGGTACGTTCCCTTGTTAATCAGATTCGGGGCGGCTGGGGTGCAGAACTGCTTGATCAGTTTCTTACCAGCTGCGTCTTTCTTCACCGGCAAGTCAAGGACGCGAGCTACGTGGTCTAGGCTCATGGGCATCCCAAGATATGCAGCCCACACCATGGAGCAGCGCCACTGGGAAGGATCCAAAAACTCACCTTCAGGCAATAATTCGGGATGGTGGCGGAGTAGCCAGGCGGACAAGCAGATGCGTTCGAAGGACGCGTTGAAGGCCCACTTAACCACACCAGGATCTACCAGAGCGGCAAGTATTTCGTTGGGTAGTTTTTCTCCGCTTGCCAGGTCAACCACCTGCACTGGCTGCTCGTCTATGGCGTAGCCGAACAGGAGGATCTGGAAGTCCGGATGAGTAGCATAGGGGTATACCCCAGTCTTGGAGAGATTAAGGGGGCTATAAGTTTCCAGATCAATACTTAGATATTTCAAGGTTGCAATCCTTCAAAATCAGGTGTGGTGGGCAGCAACCATACAGCTACTGCCCACCACCAGTATGCACTTACCTGCTAGTTAAGGAAGTCCTCGTTAGCAGTAGAAAACGCAGCGAAGTCTTCCTCAGCGCTGACGTGTCCGCCACCGAGCGGGTCACCGTCCCTAATCTTTTGGATATTGCCCAATCTGCAGGCGATTCCCTTATTGCCATTGGTGTTGAATGCATAGAAGGTAATACTCGCGCGGGCATAGCACCCAGAGTAGACCTGGGATCGATCCAAGATTGGGGAGAGCGACTCGTCTACCACTTGAGGTGGGGTAGTGGAGTTAGCGTTGACAAACATCGAGTTCGCGTAGGCTTCGTCATCGCGTTCTGTATCCCCGTCACGCAACGGTAACTTCAGCGCAGCCTTATTAGGACGTTTACCACCGAACTTGGCTGTGCCTGCTTCAATGGCTGCGTCGATAGCGGCTTCTATCTTCGCCAACGTGGCTTTATCAGATTTGGGAATGATGAGGCTTACCGAATATTTCGGCTTTGATCCTTGGATGGATTTTGCCTCGAACAGATTTGCGTACGAAAGACGTACTTCGTTGGTGATGACTCGAGTTGGATTTTTTACTGACATGGCTATTTACCTACTTTCTGTATTTTTCTTGGTTTTATTTTTTGAAATTCTTTATCCGCGCTGAGTGCTATCGCGGGTCGTTTATCGGTTTCAGGTACCAGTGCAGGTTTACCGGGCGGCTTGATAACCAAATCGCCAAGGAGTTCGCCAAAGCGCCGCTTACCTAACTGTTTCTCCAGCGTCGTAATCGTCTTGAGTTTTTTCTCAAAAATGTCGTTAATCCCAGCAGCCTGGGCTGTCTCCACGACTTTTGTCTCGTCGACATATTTGCGGATCGAACGACCCTCGACGAGCTTGAAACCAGACCAGGTCTTGCCTTGATTGACCGCAAGCGAAAGTGCGTAGGACTCTACATCAGAAGCCCATCTCTTTAGCTCAGGTAATTTCGCGAGCACCTGGGCAATCTCCGCATCGGAGAGTTGGGCTGGGGGAGCGAACTCGAGTTTGGCTAACTCCAGATTTTTCTCGGCTCTGGTGCGGCAGGTAGGTGCTATTTTGCAGAAACGACACCAGCTACCTGCAGCAAAAGAGCCTTCGCCTTTTGTAGCCAGCTTCGCTGTAGGGCGCACAACCTCTTCAGCCCAGGTTTGAAGATCTGCCACGCTGACATGCCAGGTCGCTACGTTGGAGCGTCTGGGCTGGAAAATCGTCACCGCCACCTCGTTGATCTCAAAAAGAGCATCGAAAGCATGAAGTGCACCGAGGGCATACAGCGCGAGCTGCGGATTCTTCTCAGCCTCAACCAGTACGCCTTGCCCGTACTTGAAATCAATAATCTGCAACAAAGGCTCGGTAACAAGCAGGCAGTCCGCGGTCCCAAATCCGCCAGGCACCAGATGAGAGAAATCCAGACGTTGCTCGATGAGCGTCACCGGATCCTTGCACGTCTTGCGCGCCTCACTCAGGCGCTCTTGCACGAAAGCAAGATAATCGTCGGTGTGAGCCTCCATCTCACTATCAATCCAGGTGGACTCTGGTTTCATGGTTGGCGAAAGGTGTAAGGCGCGACGTAGTTTCCACTCCGCAAGAGCGTGAGCGATAGTGCCTTGTTCGGCAGCAGCCGAAGTAGAATCCGGCAAGCCCGCCTCCACTAGGGCTGATGGCGGGCAATTCAGCCACCGGTGCGCCCCAGAAGCTGATAAGAGGGCATGTTGATCAGGCATCAGCAAGTCCCTTCGCCCGCGTAAGCAACCACCCATAATTAGCTGGATCTACTTCCGAGAGACGATCAGCCCCCGCATCCACAATCAGCTGACGCACCTGCTTTGTCAGTCCTTGACTGGAAAGATCAGAAAGAACTGCGCGTACATCCTCAAGTGAAAGCGCCAAATCTGGAGTTTCAATCTGAGCCGAATCCTCTGCTTGCGCCTGCTCATGTTCAGCTGCTGCAGCCTCAAGAGCCGGATGAGCTAGCTGAGCCGCAGCAATAGGACGCGCACCTGGCATGCCGGCATGATCCTCGATACCTTCCCAGGCATCCGATTCCACATCAGCCGCTAGACTAGTAACCAACTCAGCAACACGATTAAGAGCAGCAATAACGCTGTTTGCTTCGGTGATGTTCACTTCGGCTCACCGCCTTTAGCCACACCGACCGCTTCGGCTAGTGCCATCAGCGACTCATCGGCTGTCTCACACACTTGGACTTCCACACGGTCTGCATCGTCGCCTGGTAGCAGAATCGCCATCTTGTGACGAGGCTTGGCCGTGCCGAACACTTTTTTCAACAGACGCCGCGAGGGACGAACCCGGCAGGCCGCCAAAAGCGAATTCTCGTCCGGATGTTTAGTCAGCTTGATCTTTAACTTGTGTGCCATAAGGAGATCCCTTTCTCCACTAGTAGCCTCCAGCAGCCCTTCCGCATCTTGGGAGGAACCGCCCTTGCACTTGTCAGGCACGGCAGCCATCAAAACCGGACACAAAGCGAGAAAAGAAAACTGGCAGTCTAAAAGACCATCGGTAGCGGCATACAAAATCTGTCGGGTATACAGGGGGTTTGCTATTAACGCTAGGGGTATCCCAGAGATTACCTGCGACGCATCAAACGATGACGCGATCCACTCGCACCTAAAGAAAACTGGGACCAATTCAAATACGAATACGAAGTCGCCAATAACTACATCACCAGCATCGTCAAAAACCGTTCACCCTGAAACCGCCAAGGCGAACGCACCCGTTTCCCTATCGCGCGGTTGCGTTACAACTGGCATCGAAACGAGTGGAGTCTCTACTGGCGCGATAGCAATTTCAAATTCTACGAATACAACATCGCGCCCACCCGGCTTGTAGATGACATGCTCGACTACATAAAAACTCAGATGACCCTATAAATTCGGGTAAAACCACTAGTAAGGTATAGTTGCACCCACCCCAAATCAAAATGCACCCGCCTCGCGCCTACGGCTAAAAAGAGTCAAATTGTATTAACAACTGCATCGTAGGGAACCCGCCCTATTCCACGAAATGGATAGGCTCGGATTCGCCAACCTTGATGAACGATGAACGTTTTTCGCCTGCCGGGGTATTGGCGCCTAAAGGTAAGGCGGACCTGGCATTCACGATGCATATTCTGTCTTGGCTGGCCGTTGATGGCACGGCCGCGATTGTCCAGTTCCCCGGGGTGCTTTATCGCGGGGGAGCGGAAAAGAAGATCCGCAAATACCTGGTGGATGGCAACTATGTGGATGCGGTTATCCAATTGCCGGTCGATTTGTTCTTCGGTACTTCTATCGGCACCTGCGTACTGGTGTTAAAGAAGTCGAAGAAGGATTCGAACGTACTGTTCATAGATGCCTCGGAGCTATTTGAGCGCTCGGGCACTAAGAACCAGATTACCGAGCCTTTCCGTAACCAGATTCTTGAGGCTTACGAGAAACGAGAAAATCAAGATCATTTCGCGCAGCTGGTTGCGATAGAAGATATTGCCGAGGCCGACTACAACCTTTCCGTGTCCAGTTACGTAGAACCTAAGGACACTCGGGAAAAGATTGATATTCACCAGCTCAATAAAGACATTGCCGGCATCGTAGAGCGCCAAGCCAAGTTACGTGAAGCCATCGACGCCATAGTCGCCGACCTGGAAAGCGCCCCCAGCGAGGCAACGGCATGAGCCGAGTAGAAGACCTAATCGCAAACTACTGTCCCGACGGGGTGGAGTATCTGCCGATGGGTGCGGTCGGTTTTTTTGAGCGAGGCACTGGTCTTCAAAAAAATCAGCTAGTGGATCAAGGTCTTCCAGCTATTCACTATGGTCAGATATACACTCACTATGGAAATTTTACGCAAAATACCATTAGTTTTGTAACTCCTGAGGATGCGAAGAGATTCCGGCACGCTAAACCCGGGGATGTATTAGTTGCTACTACGAGTGAAAATGATGAGGATTTATGTAAATCAGTGGCTTGGATAGGGCAAGAAGACTTGGTATTTAGCGGAGATTGTTGCCGTTATTCATCAAAATTGAATGCTAAATATGTGTCTTATTTTTTCGCATCGGATTCATTTCAAAGAAGTAAAAGAAAATATATAACTGGAACCAAGGTTCGAAGAATCGCTCCAAGTGCTTTAGAAAAAATAAACATTCCGGTGCCGCCGCTGGAAGTGCAAGAGGAGATCGTACGGATTCTGGATTCCTTTACTCAGCTGAAAACAGACCTGGAATCCGAATTGGAGGCGGAACTGGATGCTCGCCGCCAGCAGTACGAATACTACCGCGACTCGCTTCTCAGCTTGAAGAATCTTGTCGAATCATGTGGGTTATCAACTGATGACTTGATTCCTCTTGTCGAACTAACTGTTAAGCCCGATCGATTAAATTGGGCTGATAGGGCTTCACAAAACGCAAAATACATCGATTTGTCATCGGTGGATCGTAGCACTGGAAAAATAGGTGACTTAACAGAAATCACTGAATCAGATTCTCCTAGTCGCGCTCAGCAGATAGTTAAAGATAATGATGTGTTATTTGGCGCAACAAGACCTTTGCTGCGCAGGGTTGCCTACGTTCCGCTTCAATTAAATGGGGAAATCTGTTCGACTGGATTCTGTGTTTTGCGCTGTAAAAATGAACGCTTAAATCCTCGTTTCTTATATCACTACATCCAATGTAATGAGTTTTATAAGTATGTTGAATCTTTTCAATCGGGAGCAAGCTATCCGTCTATCAGTGACAAGAAAGTTAAAGACTTCAAGATCCCCGTGCCGCCTTTGGCGGAGCAGGAGCGCATTGTGGCGATTCTGGATAAGTTTGATGCCTTAGTAAACGATCTTTCTTCTGGTTTGCCGGCGGAGATTGCGGCTCGGCGTAAACAGTACGAGTATTACCGCGACCAACTACTGACTTTCACTCCCACAAAGTAACTACGCGATTCGGGTCGCGGCCGGTAAAAGATACGAGAGGGGCTTGACCTGCATAGCAGGTCATGGGGTCCCCGGAGTGCTTTTACCGAGCCAGACCCGTAACCGGCAGACTGATAATAACGCTTGGGCAGCAAGTAACAACTATTACCTCGCGCGGAACTACTAGAAACCTTGGCTCGCAAGGCAGGCTTCGGCTAGGTAGCCCAAATTTAAAGCCCCAACGCCACTAAGATAGAAACAGTTACCTACTCCACTTGTTTCCAGGAGGCTTCATGAACACCTATTTACCGATTGCCACCAGCGATGATGCTACGGTAGTCGCTACCTACGAGCCGGAAGAACGTAAAGAAAAGGCCTATCAAAGCGAAGCCGCCCTCGAAAAAGCGCTAATCGAACAGCTGCAACGGCAGGAATACGAGTATTTACCGATCAAAGATGCCGGCGCCCTCGAAAATAATTTGCGTCGCAGCTTGGAAGCCTTAAACGAGGTTTCTTTTAGTGACCGAGAGTGGGAGCGTTTCTTTAAAACCGAGTTGGCGAACCCTTCCCGGGGGATTGAAGAAAAAACTGAGATTATCCAGGCTAGCCCTGCTGCGCTGGTGTTAGAGCGGGACGATGGCACCCAAAAGAATATTCACCTGCTGGATAAGGTTAATATTCACCGTAATCGTCTGCAGGTGATTAACCAGTATGAAACCGAGGGCACCCACCATAACCGGTATGACGTAACTATCCTGGTAAACGGGTTTCCCCTGGTGCATATTGAGCTGAAACGTCGGGGAGTACAGCTGCGGGAAGCTTTCAATCAGATTAACCGCTATCAGCGGGACAGCTTTTGGGCGGGCAATAGATTATTCGAGTATGTGCAATTATTCGTGATTTCGAACGGGACTTATACGAAGTATTATGCGAACACTACCCGATTGCAGCATGTGAAAGAGCAACCAAGGGCAGCTAAGCGGGGGAGTACGGCCAGCTTTGAGTTCACTTCTTGGTGGACTGATGCGCGTAACCGTCACATTACGGAGCTCATGGATTTTGCGAAGACTTTCCTTTCAGGACGCACTTTACTCAACGTGATCACTAAATATTGTGTGTTTACTACTGAGAAGATCCTGATGGTGTTGCGTCCTTACCAGATTGTGGCAGCGGAACGGATCATTAACCGGGTACAGATCGCTACTAACTATAAGAAGCTAGGCACTATTGAGGCTGGCGGCTATATTTGGCACACCACTGGCAGCGGGAAAACCCTCACCAGTTTTAAAACCGCGCAGCTGGTTACCCAGGTGGAAGGGGTAGATAAGGTTCTGTTCGTAGTTGACCGTAAGGACCTGGATCATCAAACCAAGAAGGAATATGAGGCTTTCCAAAAAGGGGCGGTTAACTCTAATCGGTCTACCCGCCAGCTCGCCGCGCAGCTAGCGAACGACAAAGCCAAAATCGTGATTACCACTATCCAAAAACTTTCTAATTTTGTGCGCGCTAATGCCCAACACAAAATCTATGACAGCCATATCGTTATTATTTTCGATGAGTGCCACCGCAGCCAGTTTGGGGATATGCATCAAGCGATCAAACGAGCTTTCCGTAACTATCACCTGTTCGGTTTCACCGGCACGCCCTTATTTAACGAAAATAAGGCTACCGGTTCATCGCTGGCGATCCGCACCACGGCACAGGTTTTCGGTGACCGCCTGCATTCCTACACCATTACCGATGCGATCAGTGACCAAAACGTGTTGCCATTTCGTATTGACTATGTAAACACGCTTAAACCTCGGGAGGGGATTAAAGAAGAGGAAGTGCTTGCGATCGCCACCGAGGAGGCTTTGCTGGATCCGCGGAGGATCCAGGAAGTGGTCTCCTATGTGCTGGCGCATTTTGACCAAAAAACTAAACGGAACTCTTACTATTCCTTGAAAGGTAAACGGGTACAGGGGTTCAACTCTATTTTTGCCGCCGCCTCGGTTAAAGCCGCTAAAGCCTACTACCTAGAGTTTGCGCGTCAGCAAAGCGAGCTTGCTCCCGATAAGCGCCTGAAAATCGCCACTATTTTCACCTATGCCCCGAACTCAGATGAATATAGTGACGGGCTGCTACCGGAAGAAGATTTCGATACCGGGGCTTTAGAACTCCCTGATCGTGAATTTTTAGAAGGCGCGATTAGAGACTATAACCAAATGTTTGGGAGTAGTTTCGATACCTCGGGAGATAGTTTTGGCGCCTACTACGAGGACGTATCCGAGAAGATGCGTAACCGTGATCTGGATATGCTGCTGGTAGTCAACATGTTCCTAACCGGTTTTGATGCCAAAACCCTCAACACTTTGTGGGTAGATAAACATATGCATCACCATGGTCTGCTGCAGGCCTATTCGCGCACTAACCGCATTTTTAACTCGGTGAAAACCTACGGAAATATCGTTTCTTTCCGGAATCTGGAGAAAGAAACTTCCGAGGCTATCGCCCTCTTTGGTAATAAAGAGGCCGAGGGGATCACGGTACTAAAGCCTTTCGGGGTCTATTTTGATGCCTATTTAGAAAAACTAGACCAGCTCTCGCCTTGGGAGCCGGGCGAGCTAATTATCGGAGAGGCTGAGCAAGACCTATTTATAAAAACTTTCGGGGAACTGTTGCGGTTGCGAAATATCCTTTCTGCGTTTGACGAATTCGAGGAAAAAGATCCCCTGAGCCCGCGTGACCTGCAAGACTACCAGTCAGAATATATTGAGCTTTACCGGCAGCGGCGCGCCGATTCCGAAGGGGAGCGGGAACGGATCAATGATGATTTAACCTTCGAAATCGAATTAATAAAACAGGTGGAAGTAAATGTTGACTACATTTTGATGCTGGTGCAAAAATATCGTGACCAGCATGCTGAGCAGAGTCGCCAGGAAGTGCGGGAAGATATTCGCCGTACGGTTAAGTCCAGTCCTACCTTGCAGAATAAGCTGGATCTGATTGAACGGTTCGTGGATTCGGTTTCTGCCACTAGCGGCGAGATAGATGAAGAGTGGAAAGCCTTCCTAACTGAACAAAAAGCTCTAGAGCTCGCCGGAATCGTAAAAGAAGAAAACCTGAAACAACCCGAAACCGAGAACTTCATTAACGCAATGTTTAGGCGGGGACATCTGGAAACTTCCGGATCAGATATTGACAAGATTTTACCGCGAGGATCCTTGTTCGCTACCGGTGCGGATAGTCGGATTGAACGCAAGGGGCGGGTAATCGAAAAACTGAAAGCCTTCTTTGATCGCTTCCACACCCTTGGATAGTTTTGACCAGATTCTATGCAGAGAAGCGTTGAGCGGCTTGCAATAAATAAAGCGCATCCTCCGGGCGGCGGTAACTGGGATGCGCGCCCGCCTCGCTAGGCGTTAGTAGCTAAGGTTCAGCCCATAAGAGGTATCTGAGCTTATAACGCGGTTGCTACGATGCTAGTTAATCTTCGGATGAGGAACATAAGGTCGTATAAAAAGATTTCGCCTCCCGGCATTAACCGGGAGGCGAAATATAGGTTGCTAGTTGGTTACTTGAACCTGCGGGCGGTTAGCACACCGCCTGCAAGGAGCAGTAGAGCGGAGATGCCGATTAGGGCAGTGACCTCAGCGCCAGTTGAAGCCAACTTCTTCATAGGCTGAGCCGGCTTGCATGCTGGGGACAATGCAGTATTGTGGCTGTCCCAGATCCACTTAGTTTGGGCGTCTTCAGCTAGGACGTAACCGTCCAGCGCGGAGGCCTTAACTTCTACCTTCGAGTTGTACGGGTAGATGTACTTGCCATCCTTATTAGCCTCTACTAGAGTGGGGGCCTTGGGAGTCATCGTGCGGATAGCCGAGCTTGACGTTCACTCGTGCTTGGACCGCGCTGTAGAGATTACCGAGGCTCAGGATGCCAGCGGCGATGACGTTCGTCGCGCGCTTCGCGGCCGAGACAACCGTCGGGGCCGTGGTCAGGACGATCGCAACAAGAACGATTTCCTCGAGCGCGTAGTAACCGTCAACCGAGTTTCTAAGGTTGTTAAGGACGGTCGTCGCTTCAGCTTCACTGCTCTGGTAGTGGTTGGCGACGGCAACGGCACTGTTGGTGTTGGCTACGGCAAGTCGAAGGAAGTTCCGACAGCAATCAGCAAGGGCGTCGAAGAGGCCAAGAAGAACTTCTTTAACGTTCCCCGCATTCAGCGCACTATCCCGCACCCGGTTCAGGGTGAGGCTGGCGCTGTCCGCGCTAACCGCCCGGTCAAGGTGCTTGGCACTGGCGAGATCAGCGTCGCGGTGAAGGTTACCGCTGACAAATTCTCCACCAGCGCTAAGGAGAAGATCGAGAAGGCTGGAGGCTCGGTTAACGAGGCCTAAGGCTAAATAATTATTTAGGGTCGTCGGGTTTCCCGACGGCCCTCATTTTTGTATCAGCTAGCTTTGTTCGCTAGAGGTGCTTTTAGAGCTTAGGCAGTTTCCTCTGTTGAAAAGGATTAAAATCTTTTTCGACTGTAAGGATCTTGTTTTGGTTTCATAAAAATTTTCTTTCTTCACGGCTAAGTTTCTTCTGAAATAGTGAATTGGGAACTATTTGTCATGCTCAAGGAAAGTGGACACGCCGGTTTTTTTGCAAAAGCCTCTGTGAAAATTTGATTTTTTTCACTAGCTCAATATAGTTAAAGGTAATTAATGCGAGGCTTGAGAACCTCTCCTTGGAAGAGCGTTGTTTCTTATGACACCGTTCTAAGCAAAAAAGAAAGGGCGTTTGGAATGCGTTTGAGGGTACCTCGGGCTAAGCAGGGGATCTTCCGCATGAGGGGGGGGGAGGGGCTTTTAGCGACCCTTCTTTGCTTCCTGCTGGTGATAACACTTACACCTGCTGATGCGCTCACGACGCCGCGATCCCTGGGCAACGATGGCTTAGAGGGCGGGCGACCCGGCACGATTAGGGGCAAGGTGTACGACGACCACCGCCATAATCCAGAGTTTTACAACGGTTCAACTAGGATCTATCCGCAGGACTGGCCGATTCAAGGTGTCCTGATGAAAGCGATGCTGGTGAAATATGATGGCACTGTCATCATGGGTCGCGATGAATATGGCAATCCAGCACCATTTGAGGCTGTTACTGACGAAAATGGTGATTACACTTTCAACTTTCGTCCCGCTTTGCGCGAAGCCTACAATCTGCCACCTGGTGTTGAAAACAAGCGAGTAAGAATCGAACGCTTTGACCGCGTGCGCGTGTGGGTTGATGAATCAAACTACGCTCAGCCAGCTGGTGCGCTAAAAGATTTCACTCCGAAGCGTCTTAACGGTGGTGGCCGCTGGAACGTGGTCGATACCCTAACTCTTTCTTGGTTGGGTACAACGAACTACATTCATGGTTCGATTTCTAATTTCAATATGGCTTACCGCCCCAAAACTAAGGTCGCTGATAATGCCGATGATCCGATAGATAACTCAGAAGTGAACGGCCATCCAGCTAGCCGTCAAGCTCCGGGCGACCCCGTAGGCAATATGTATGACCAGAAAGGTAAACATCTGCCTGAGGATCAGTGGCTGCCGTCCTCGCGTCACTTGGCTCCGGAAGATAACACGCTGGGAAATAACCTCTACATGTGTGGCCATGTCTATGCTGACCGTACTTTCCGTTTTGATCGGTGGGACAATGCCCCGGGTAATAAAGACCGTACTGCAACCAAAGACCCAGCCGTTCCTGGCGCGCGTGTTGTTGTTTCTACTTATGCACAAGATAGCTTAGGTAAACCCACTAAAATTCTGCAGACTCGCTACGATTACACAGATCTTGATGGCAGTTTCTGTATCGGCTGGGACAAAGTCTCTGAGATACATAACAGACCTACTTCTGCTGGTGTTAGTCCAGCTAAGTTTATGGTGACGATTGAAAGCCCGGAAGATCGCAAACATGCTAAAAAGCAGATTCAAGCACTGATTGATAGGCCGGCTCGTCCAGAAGCTGAAGATGGTGGCGCAGAACGCGCCAAGTCGCGTGGTCTTTATGAAGAGCTACTCAAAAACGATAGCCGAATTTTGACTGCCAGTGAGACTGGCAGTGGTCTGCCTGGTGGTTTCGCAGCAGTTGGTAACAATGGCTGGTATGGCACGATTCGTCCAGCCAACGGTAACGCAGGTGTACCATTGGGTGTCGGTGTTGCTGCTGCAGACACAGCTTGTGAGAGCCGCACAGGGTACTGTTTACCTGATTTTCTGCCGCGAGAGCGCACGCAGACTGCCGGCCTTGATGACTATAAGCTGCAAGGCACTGGGCTAAACCTGGGTCTGATACCAACTCTTCCTGAGGTGCGTTATTCGCGATACTCCACAGAATCTATCTTGGCTAACGAACGCGATATCACCAAGCAGGAAAGCACAGATGCCAAGACTGTCTGGGCCGATGTTAAGGTGCCTATGCCTGGGTTCAGCTATCGTCTAGTTGCTGTGCCTCGAGGTAGTAGTTGGGACGATATCGCTTCAAACCAAGGAGCCTGGTATTTTTCTTCGCCGGATTGGGTAAGCTCTGAAGACCTGCAAACCTTCGACAAAGGTTTAGTCAAGATGCAGGTTCCAGAGAATTTCCCGACCGGCGACTACCAGATGGCGCTGGTCTCTAAACGTGAACCACAAAAGGATCGCCGCGGCAAAGTCGTTCCTGGGTCAAAAACTGAATACGATGTTGTTAACCTCACGCCGTTTAGGGTGACTGACTCCAAGGTTTACACCTACGCGGGAAACATCATCAAAGGTTCTGATGAGGAAGCCGAAAATAATGCAGCCTTGGATGCCCGCAATGAAGCATATGGCAAATCCCAAGAGGGTAAGACTAGCCGCACTGCGCTACCTGGCCAGACTGTCTATGCCAGTTATCTTGACCTAGGCGAATCTCGAGATGCCACTGAAGGTGCGCACCGCGTGGAACTTTGTACCGCAGACTCTGAAGGTAAGTTAAAGCTTACCGGCGGCAAACCCACTTGCCGTGATGTTGATTCGCAGATACGTCCAGATACGCAGAAGAATGCCTCTGGTGGCTATGAGCCGATTAAAGATCAGTTTAAGCACAATGCCAAAGGTGAGTGGAGAGTGCCGGTAGACATGCCGGCTGGGCATTACATCATGCGCCTTGTCCACACCAAGTCCAAGAGCGATTTTGATGTTGCTAAACCGATTGCAGCCGATGACAACTACCCCTTGCCAGGGCTGACGCTGCCGCGAGACGAGATTGTAGATCAGCGCCCATTTACAATTGCTGAGCCATTTATTGATGGGGTCAGCAAGCCCTGTGGTGAAGATGGCAAGTCTGCCGGCGACGCTACCGTTACCCTCAAGGGGTTGCGCAAGGGTGCCGAATACAAACTTAGTTTCAAGCCAAATGGCGGTGGAAGTGAAATTTCTAAGACCGTCACACCTTCTTGTGCAGATAGTGGTATTTGCACTCAGCAGGTGACATTCACCAGTGCTGAGCTTGCAGCTATCCGTGTTGATGAAGCTAAGACTGGCCGTGGCATCTTGACTCTTAGCGGTAATAACAAGACGCTAGATACCGATTCGATGATTGTTCTTTCCCAGAATCAGTGTGAAACTAGCGGTAACAAAGCAGCCGGTTGGGAGTGGGATCAGCCGGAGATCGTGCTGCCCAATACCGAGATTCACCTGGGCTACACTCCTGAAGAAAATGCCGCCTACGTCACGGAAGTAATTGAAGATAAAGACCGCTACACGCAATTCAACCGCATCAAGTACGGGGCTTTCTCAAAAGGCAGGTATAACAAAGGCAACGGTGATCCTGATACCAATATACGGGTTAGCGCAGCAGATTTCCGCACAAATTGTGTGGAAAACCCGACGGTAGGTGAGTTGGATGGTTTGGGTAATGCTAGCCGTCAACAAGATAAAGACAATAGCGCTTTCTGCCATATTCCTTGTGCAAAGGGCGAGGGGGAAGGCTCCTGTCAACAGCTCTATGGTGCTCCATATGGCACGCCAGTTTATCTGACGCCTTATCGGCGTAACTTAAACAGCGGCGTGATAGATTCAGAAAAAAATGGCATCGAAAAAGAGCTATTCCGTAACGGCCCAATTCGTGTTGAGGTTCGTGATGGTAAAGATTATCGGCCTGGTAGTGTGCTTAGCGATGCTGCTTCTGGTGGTAGGCAGCGCGCTGGCCAGTTGGTTGTTTGGAACAATGACGCAAAATTAAAGAACAGCGTTCAAACCTCTGGCCAATTTGATTCTGCTGGTGCCAGTGCGCACATTGATTACGGTGCCTGGCAGTTCTTTAATAAGAGGACTGGCGCCCCAGTCGACGGCTTCCGAGACATTGTTTGGCGAGTGAAGGCTAACGGCAGATATTATGGCACGGGTTCTCGTGATACTGGGGAAAAGTGGCCGACTCTAGTCTGGGGCGATAAGCCTGGCGGCGGTGTTGGTAAAAATGAGTCTCTTGCTTGGTGGAGTAACCGTAAAAGTGATGGTAAGCGTTGGGAATCAGAAGTAAAAGACCTTAACCCCGGCTATTTCCTGGTTCGCCCCGGTGGCGAGAAGATGCCAAACCAAGAGGTTGTTCTTTGTAGCCCGAAAGTGACGCGTCAACAAGACGGCTCAATTTCTCAAAGCGTTATTGCCAACAACTTAAATAAGCCAGATGGCTGCGTGCAGCCTGCAGATAAGGCTGAGCTGAATGTTGGCCTCCAGGTGCTAACTTTTGATTATCAAACACAAAAAACCGGCGATTACCTCAGCCGTGAGTGGATGGATAGCACAAAAGTTCTAGACAAAGACGGCAACGAGCTAAAGGATGCATCCGGCAACCCAGTTATCCATAAGGGTAAAAACGTTGATCGTCCGTTACCTAAGGCGCAGACGAAACAGGCTGTCTTGGTGCCCTACAACGCCCGTAGGTTCTATAACGAGAATTGGTCTAACCCGCGTCCACACCAATTCCACTGGGGCGAGTCGGTTGGCTTAGATGGCCGATGGGTTGCTACCAAATATAATGAAACGCAGAGTACTTTCATTGAAGATTCCACAGGCCTGACTGCAGGTGGCAACTGGGCTTCCCAGCAATGGAATAACGATCTGAACTGGGATAATGGTTCCAAAAAGTTCAAGATGGATAAGATGCTCCAGGAGGTTGACGGAAGCTTTTGTAAATATATTTTCCGTTACCACAATGGAACCAGCCTTGCTGGTACTACCTCCAGCGGTTACGATTATTCAACCGCGAGTGGTGAGCTGATGAAGTTCATTCCTAGATACGAGCAAGAAGCTCTTTGGCGCAAACTAGGTTTAGACATCGTCACAGTTACGTATCGTCGCGATAAAGGCTTGCCCCCCGAACGCGTTGGTTGTGTTGTCTCCACTGATACAGCAGACGGCGTGCCGGTCTATGCCAAAGGCAGCTTTATGGATAAATATCGTACTAGCTCTTCAGGAGATCCTAGGTACGGTGATACCGTAAAGAAATACGATAAGAAGCTTGAACCTTCACTGCCTGACAAGTGGGACGGTAAAAATGCTGTCTTCCAGCCACGAGGCCCGAATAACAAACCTACCGGTCGCCTACGCTACGGAGCACCACTTGGTATTCATGACCTGCAAGTTGACGTAATTAATGAGCCAGAATATGGCAACTCCACACCTAATAGCCGTATTACTCTTCCCGAGCCGTGGCGCATTGAGGTGCTGCCTAATGTCGAGTTAAAGAATCCGGTGATTTCCGCCTGGACAGGTGCTGGTGATTTTAGCCCGAAGATGGTCGATAAAGAGGTAGACGGCCAGACCGTAAAGGTACCTGCCGATGGCACTACTGTGTGGAATCAGAATGATACCTATAAGGTGCATCGTGGCGATAACTTCGATTTGAAGTTCTTGGCCGGCCCAAATGGCAATGATTACTCTTATCAGATTGAAAAATTCGAGCCAACTGGTGATAACCGTCCAAAGGGCGTAAACCTAGCTGCAACAACTAAAGGTGTGTGTCTAAATGGCACTTCGGATGGTTTGCTTTCTGCCGACCAATCAAAGAACCCTTGCGACAAGCGAATTATTAAACTTGACGGCACGGTTGCCTCAGATGCCGAGCTGGGTATCTACAAATACAAGGTGACGGCAACTAGCACCAACTCGTCTGATCATGGTGCTAACCAACAGATCTCATTCATAATGAATATCGAAGTGTTGGGTAAACCCGCTGCACCGCCGAGCATCAAACCAGATCACTTCTACGGCACAGTAGATAATCCTGCAGAAGACTGGGGCCCGATTGAATTCAATACGGGTAAGAACTCTGATGGCAGTGCGCAGAGGCTGATAGACCTTAACGTGACTAGCGGTTCCACACCAGAGGGTATTCAACCAAACCTGCAGAGCAAGTGCGTAACCCCTGGTGATCCGAATAGCCCTGATCCGGCTAAGCGTGGTTGTCAGGCATATGGTTACTACTTCTTTGGTACTCCAACCAAGGCCGAGGAGACTACTGCAACCGTGACTATCACGGTTGAGAACTCTGACGGCAATCGTTCAACTGCCACTGCCAACTACATCATGACGGTCACTGATAATCAGACTGAGGTGGCCGCACTGAATGTACAAGCGGAGGCCGGCACGCTGATAACGGATGAAAAGAACTACGTTGGTAAGTCGATAAATGCGAAGACTGGGCATAAGCGCTACAAGATTTTCGCAGGCCTACTCCCTGACGTTAAAAACAAGGTGAGTGGTTTGCGCCTTGACTACGCAACTGTCCCTGGCGAAGATGAAGCCAAGAATTGGCCGGTGCTTAGCCTTGACCGCGAAAATAGTCAAGATGCCACCACGGCATATCTATCCGGCAAACTTAACAAGCCCGGCACTTACGATTTCGTTGCGCGGTGGTCTTACCAGGGCATAGATAACGGCAAAACTGTGCGTAAGGTTGCCACCCGTCCAATCAAAGTTGTTGTGGAAGATGCCACACCTCCGTTGATTGGAGTTATCCCAGATCAACAGATTTATCTGGGGGAGAACGGCAAGGTCGCTAGCGACACGAATATTGATGGTTTGACGGTAACCGACAACGGCGGTGACGGTAGCTATCCAGTAGCGATCGCCGGCAAGCCGACAGCCCTCAACCTCAATACCGGCTCGTTCTGTGCGCCGATCGTGAAAAGCGGAAACAATACCCGCAAGGTTCGGCACGCCTCTGAAGGCGCTATCCAGGAATACCTTGAAGACACTACCGCGGCTAAGCTGCTAGGAATTACTGCTGTTCAAGGACACCCTGGAGCAACTCCTGGTAGCTTCGAGACCGATAATTCAAATGATTCACCTTGGCGCTTGACTCTTGCTACTCAAGGCATAGCATCTGGCAAATACATGTGCCATGTGAACTTCGCCGATGCAACTAATAACCTTGATCGCAATACCACAAGGTTTAGCCCAGACAAGTCGTTGAATGAAGCCACTGGTGAACAGGAAAACTGGCTTGGTGAGCGTACTTTCTTGCTGAATGTTCGCAGCGCTCTTGAGCTGGACGTGGTGCCTGATGAAACTACCATCGTTAAAGGCGCGCCGATGTTCAGGCCGATGAACGTTGAGGCTTACTCACATGAGAGTCCAGCCAAGATTAACGTCCAGACGCTTTGTGCACCACCGCAAAAGACTGCAGGTGATGAGTTCATTGATGGCTTACCTACTGACCGTAATGGTGACCCATCAGTAAAGATTATGAACACCAAGCTTGGTGCTCAATCGCCTGCTGCCGACCAGATAGCTCTGGAGGGTTATAAGGCACGCACAACCGCGAATATTGACGGTAATGCTAATGACGCCAAGGTTGGTAAATACAAGTGTTACGTCTACGCCGTTGCCGAGGGCTACCGCCTAAATAGTGACGGCACAGTGCAAGCCAATACAACTGGCAAGCCCATTGAGGGTGTCAATTGGGCGCGTAAGTCGATCACTATCGACGTTGTTCAAGGTGAATTACCCCGCACCGGTGTATTCAGCCTTAACTACTTTGCCGGTTATGCGGCCTTGCTAATAGTGACTTTGACTGGGTTTAGTTACCTTCGTCAAAACCGTCGAGGCAGAGTCTCGGCATAGCTCTGAAAATTTGTGCCAGCAGAGCACTTTCGAAAAATGGCTGGTTACTCGGCCAAGGCACAGCCACCGGACGGTGGAAAACAGCGGCCACTTGGCCGCTCACATAGAAGGGGCATCGGAAGGTGCCTGGCCTGAAAATCAGGTAACAATTGACATCGAGGGGATGTCAAAAAAATTTGAAAGGAAGAAAAATGGCTAAGAAGTTATTTCGCGAGCTGCTAGCCGCAGCCTGCGTAATCACTCTGGTGGGAGGTCTCGGTTCAGCAGCTAATGCTAACGCTGCTGCTGGGGACGCCCCGTGGGTTGACGGTTCTCAGACCGGCTCCATCAACATCTACAAGATGAAAGATGGCGCTGAGGCTGCAAAGAACAAACAGCATAAGGATCTCACGCCGGCTGACGTTACTACTGAAAACGCAGTTGCTGGTGCTGGCTTTACTGTTACTCCGGTAACGAAGGTAAAGGTTGGAGCCGATAAGAAAGAGTTTGATCTTAAGAAATTCGAAGGCTGGAAAGACATCTCTAAGGTTGTCACTCAGCTAAACAAAACACCTGAAGCTACTACTCTTTACGAACTTGGTACTC
Organism: Varibaculum vaginae; assembly: GCF_900604285.1. Lineage (GTDB taxonomy): Bacteria > Actinomycetota > Actinomycetes > Actinomycetales > Actinomycetaceae > Varibaculum > Varibaculum vaginae. The sequence goes on along the minus strand of NZ_UWNY01000001.1, from coordinate 1,334,810 downwards.
CTAAGCCTGAGCAGAAGACCGGCACTGACGGTAAAGCATCTTTCACTGATCTGCCAATCGGTCTTTATAAAGTTGTGGAGACCACAGTTCCTGCAGGTTACGCTGGCACCACCACATTCTTTATGACCATTCCGCAGGTTACTGGTGATAACTCAGCTAACGCTGTTTACAACTACAATGTGAATGTCTTCCCAAAGAACACGGATGTTGCTTCCGGTGCTCTAGGTAAGTCAATTGATGAGAATACTTTTGTCGGTGCAGGCGACACTGCGGTCTACACCATTACTGCCGCCGCTAAAACTATTGCGCCAAAGCCGGACTCCGGTTGGACTAAAGCTGATTTCAAAGATTTTGCGGTCTTCGATGATGCCCAGACCAATGCTTACGCTGCTATTTCTGCTGATGCGGTAACAGAGGTAAAGGTAGGCGCCACTGTTCTTACTAAGGGTGACGATTACACTGTTAGCGTCATTGCTGCTGAAGAGGCTAACGATAAATTCTCCAAGGGACTAGCGGCTGATCGTCAGCGCATCATTGTTAAATTCACTGATGCTGGTCTGGACAAGATCGCCAGTGCAAAGAATAACGATGATGGAGTTCAGGTTTCGATGAACGTTGCGTTGACCCTAAAGGACAGCGCTAATCTTCCTGACAAGGTAACTAACCTTGCTGGTTATGTTCCTGGCTACAACCCCAATATTCCTGGTGTTACCCCTCCTGACCCGGTTACTCCTCCTACGCCAGGTCCGGGTCCAGGTGTTGTAGAAACTAAACTAGGTAAGTTCCAGATCAAGAAGATCGCTGCCGAAGACAATGCTAAGGGTCTAGAAGGTGCAAAATTCTTGGCTTTCGCAACCAAGGCTGATGCCGACGCATGTGCAGCCGACAAGGCTCGCCCTGCTGATAAGTGTGCTAATAAAGCCTCTAAGATTGCTCTTGAATCAAAGAATGGCGGTTTGACTGTTTCTGAGAAGGTAAAGCTGGATACTAATTTCTACCTTGTTGAGGTTACTGCTCCTACCGGTTATGTGCTGTCCCCAGACGTTACTCCTGTGAAGGCTGATAAGACCGATACTGTGAACACAGTTTCGATTGAGAACGTCTTGAAGTCTGATTCTGGTAGCTGGTTCGATCTGCCGAAGACTGGTGCTATCGGTGTTGGTATCTTCGCTTTGCTGGGCGCTGGCCTAGTTGCTGGCGGCACCGCGATGCACATGCGTTCGCGTCGTCGTGAAGATGCCTAGTCGATGACTAGCTACAGCTAAATAACCTTGTGGGGCTGGCCTGAGCCGGGCCGGCCCCACAAGCTGTTTAACGCGGGTTTTCGCACTATCGGGTGCATAAACCTTGCGTCTGCTCAGTTTCGCGCACCCGTTAACAGATGGTTTAGATAGATCGGTAGGAAGAATGACTGATTCTCGAGATACCAACAACTTCGAGGACCATGAAGGCCCGGAGCGTGCTTCTTGGTGGGACAAGATGGCCGAAGGTCAGCCCGAATCCGAATACCACGCAGTAAGGGGAGCTACCGAATCGGCTGAACCCTCTCAAAGCGAAGAAGCCCACAACGAAGGAGACGACGAGGGGTCTCAGCGAAAAAAAGAGGCTCGTAAACGTTTCCTGCCGCTGATTTTCATTCTGCTGGGCGTGCTTTGCCTGGCGTACCCGATCACCTCGACGGTCTGGAACAACTATCAGGCCAAACTGGTCAGCGACGCTTACAAAGATCACGTGAATAAGCAGTCGCAGGAGTTGAAAGACTCCTACATTGCTCGCGCTCGCGAATACAATGCAACCCACAAGGGCTTCCCAGTACTTGACCCTTACCTGGGTGAAGTTGCCCCTGATTCACCTGAATATCGCGAATATCTAGGGGTGCTTGACCAGCCATCTGGCATTATCGGGGTAGTAAAAATTCCGAAAATTAACGTTAAGTTGCCGATCCGCCACGGCACCGACCATGCCACCTTGAATGCCGGTGCTGGCCACATGTTCGGCACCGACCTGCCCGTTGGTGGGGTAGACCGCCACACCGTTATCACTGCGCATACTGGCCTACCGAACTCCACAATGTTTGACCAGCTAACCGAGTTGAAAATCGGTGATGAATTCTTTTTTGAAGTCCAAGACATGACTCTTGGCTATCGCGTAACCCGCATCGACGTCGTGGAACCGCACGATCCAAGGCTGCTTGGGCGGGAAAAAGGCAAAGACCTCGCCACGCTTTTGACCTGTACGCCTTACGGCATCAACTCACACCGGCTATTGGTCACTGGCGAGCGCATTATCCCGACCCCGCAGACTCCGGCAGTAGACGGCACCCAGTGGTCGTGGTGGATGACCCTGTTCTTGATTGCGATCGTAATTTCGCTGCTGATCGCGACCCAGGTGGCCCGCTACACGGCTGCCAGGCGCAAGAAAGAGAAGGAAGAGGAATCCGCCGAGGGCGCTGAGGCTCCCGGTTCACTTGCCGAACTCGCCTAGCCAGACTCGTTTTTTCGTCCGGAAAACCTGGCTTATTTGAAGAATGCAGAGGCGTGGTGGCCTGGTGCTTCGCAGATTGTGGGTCAAGACTTGTTAGATGAGTGATGGTCATGCCTCACTTATCCATCATGAATGTCTTGCCTGGCGTAGTTAGCATCAGTGATTATGCAAATCGCATAGTAAAACTTATGTAAATCGCGAAGTATCATTTATGCAAATCGCACATTTTAGAGTTGTGTGGAGGCTAACGTAAAACCTGGGAGTACCTTATGTATTTTGAGCGCGAAGGCGGTGTGGTGCCTCATTTAGTTTGAGCGCGAAATAGATTGTTGGCATGAATGATGGAGTGGTTTGTTTGGGGACGCGCATTGATCGCCGCCGTGAGCTAATGAAACAATATATGAAACGAATAGCCGCTAAGAATCGTTAACCGCTTTCTTCCAAGGTGTATTACCCCTCCTAGTCTCGCCCAGTTTAGTACCGCCTGAAACCATATTCCCTGCTTTGGTTTTTCCCGTTTACCCATTTGAGTAAACGGGAATCCGGGGGGGCTTTATTGCAGTTTTTGGTTCATCTTTTTGACTTCGGCGCGAGCCACTAGCCAATTGAATAGCCAAATCAGCAGATAAATAAGCACTATTGCGATGATTACCCCGAGCATATCGAAGCTAGAGCCCCACCATTTAAGGTAGCTGCCAGCTGCGATCCCACAGGTGAGGATGATCCCGAAATGCAGGGCGGTATTGAGGATGAGCGGGCGGGTTTCGTTACGGTAAAGTAACCCCGCGAAGCTACTAATGATGCCGTAGGCTGCATAAATCAGCCGCTCAATTAGCGCTGCCATGTTTTCGTTTTCAAAACTGTTTAAGAATTCTGGAACCCCAGGCGAATAGCTAGAAGAATAAAGAGAAGCGAAAATAAGTTCAATACTGGTGCCGATAGTGATCCCAATGCAAGCCCCTACCAGGGTGAGACCAACAATTTTTTTAGTTTCCATGGGTTTTCTCCTTTGTGTAAGTTAAAGATTTTCTGCGGGGGGGGTTAGATCCCCAGTTTGGATTTGAAAGCTGGCAGTTGCCGGCGGGAAACGTAATAGCGAGAGCCGTCTTTTAGCTGCACACTGATCGTTCCCGAGAAAGAAAGATCAAGTTTTTTGATTGTGGCAATATTGACGATTTCTGATTGCGAAATACGTATGAAATCGTCTGCAGGCAGAGATTCTTCGAGTTCGTACATTCGGGCTTTAATCCGCCAATCACCCTTACTGGTGTGGGCATAGACCGTTTTCTTTTTAGTGAAGAACGCGAGTATCGAGCGCACTTCCAACACCGTGGCGTCATTACCGCTTGTCCCGATGAGGCGGCGAAGCGGGTGCTCGACTGCGGGGGAGGAGGTGCTATCTAGGCTACCGGAAGCGAGCCTTTGAATCGCTTGCACCTCAGCGTCGACCTTCCGTGCCGTTACCGTAACGATAGTTTCGGTTACAGTGGGATCAATCGTGAGCGTGAATTTCATTCCGTTCCGACTCCTTTCCTCTCGTACTTACCGGTGATAATCCGCAAAACCAAGACGTTTGCGTATCAGCTATTTACAGTTAAATGCCTCAGCGCTGACAGTACAAACAATCTGAACTAAGCGGTATAAAACCCGCGCCAAGCGGGCAGATTTCGAGGCTCCCGCCCACCCTCAAAGGCGGGTTTTCTGCGCTGAAAGACCTTCCGGGGAAAGGGGTGACAAATCGGGGGAGGCTCCCTATAATCGAACGTATGTTCGATAAGTTGGCTCAGTTGCAGCGCCTGGAAAAGGCGCGCCAGGTTTTGGGGATGCAGTCTCACACCCCCAAGCCGCTGGCCAGCGCTTATCAAAAGGTAGCGGGCGGGGCGCAGCTGCTAGAGATGGCCGCCGAAAAAATGGGGGAGAGCGGCTGGGCAGTATTCCTAGATTTCCCCGATCTAGGCTGGCAACGCGCCTGGCAAATCGGGCTGGACTTAAGACGGGTAATCACCATTCCCTATACCGGCGGCAGTGCTCTGGCATGCGCCCAACTTTTCGTACCTTGCGCGGCAGTGCTGGCTATCGGGATGGTAGATTATGGCCCGCAGCAACAACGGATTTTAACCGCGAAAGCACGCCGCTCCGGCTGCGTAATCCTGTCTGCACCGGCCTGGGCAGGCGCTATCTCCCTAGAAGCCAGCGCCCTGCCCGCGACAAGTTCCCCGGGGGTAGCAACCGAGATAAAGGTGAGTGCCTGATGGATACTCAGTGCTCTGTAACCCCTCTACTGGTGTTATTGGGCTTGTACCTGGCCTTTAGTTTTCTCCTAACTACCTCTATAGACGCGAGGAGGATGCGATGAATAACAGGTTACTAGCCCTCTATATCCCCGAGTGGCCAGCCCAAGCCGCCAAACTCCCCCTAGATGAAGCAGTCGCGTTGTGCAGCGGCGGGCGGGTACAGGCAGTCACGGCTCCCGCGCGCGCCGCCGGAATAAGGCCGCAAATGCGACTAAAGCAAGCGCGCACCCTCTGCTCCTCCCTCAAAGAAAAACCCTATTCACTGGCAGATGCGGAACTAGCATTTCAACCGGTTATCGAGGCTGCAGCCCAGCAACTCTATTCCCCCAAGAGCTGGTTTCCGGGACTGGTGACCGCCGTACTTAGTCGCAGCCAGCGCCGCGCAGAAACCGCCCTCGCTGCAGAGCTAACCGAAGACTTAGCGCAGGTAGGATTCGCGGTACAGATCGGGATCGCTAGCGGTACTTTAGCGGCGTGCCTAGCTGCCCGCGAACAGCTAGTGGTGGCTGATTCTGGGGTAATGCCTTTTCTGGGCGCGCAACCCCTAAGTAGCCTGGGGTTTTTCTTGCGTCCGGGGATAAAAATAAGCGGATTAGATTTCTCCGACCAGTACCTAGCAAAAATGGTGGACAGCCTAACCCACTTGGGAATCACCACTTTGGGGCAAATGTGCGCCCTGGGACGCCCGGCATTAATCCGGCGTTTCGGCACTCTGGGGGCGCTTAGTTACGACTTAGCTAGCGGACAAAATCTAGAGGACGCTGCCCGGGTGAAAACCGCGCCCGCTCCACCCGGTCTCTGTCAGTTCTTCACCCCACCTGCCAGCTCTCTTACCCAGCTGTTACTGCCTGCCAGGGCGTTAGTAGTGGAAATGTATGCCCGTCTGCGTGCAAGCGGGCAGGTGTGCACTCAGGTACAGTTTATTTGCCGCTGCGAAAACGGGAAAGTACTTAACCGCAGCTGGAAGCTGGGGGTAGACGTTAGCAGTAAAGACCTAGTAGAGAGGATAAAACACCAGTTAGAGACGGTTACGGTCGGAGGTAGTGGCAGCGAAACGCTGGGGGCAGTCTCCCAGATAGAACTACATCCTTTGCAGGTGGTGGATGCCCGTCAGGCGATGACCCCGCTTTGGGGACGAAACGCGGATCCTCCCCAGGAACTAGATCAAGCAGCCCGCAATGCCAGCAGCCTATTGGGTAGACGCGGGGTACGGGTACCTCATTTAACCAGCGGATATGATCCGCGTTCAGTGATTGAACTAAAAACTTGGCAAGAGCGGGAGAGCCAGAAGCAACCCCGCCCTAGAGTCGGAGCGCTTACCGGGGTAGCACCAGAAACAGTTTTCATGCACCCCAAACCGGCGGGAATTATCGATAGCCGCGGCCACAAAATCCTGCCTGGACGAGACGGACAGTTAAACGCCCCGGTCAAATGGGTGCAAGTGGCCGGACGTAAAATCGAGGTGCAAAAAACCGAGGGACCCTGGCCGATAAATGGACAGTGGTGGCGCCCCGGGGCGCCCAATCACTTAGGGCCGCGAATTTTCCTGCGAGCCTACGGCGAGCAAGAAACCTTACTGCTGGTATACCGCAAATCCTCCTGGTGGTTAGATGCCTGGGAGGGGTAAAAATGAGCGGCTATATCGAGTTGCACGCCCATTCCGCCTACTCCTTTGCGGTCGGGGCGTGTTCGCCGCGCGAAATGGTGCGGGGAGCGAAAAAACTGGGGCTATCCGGTTTAGCGCTACTCGATTATGACGGAGTTTACGGGTTAATGGAGGCCCGCGCCGCTGCCCGCGAAGCCGGCCTCGCTTTCTTGCCGGGGTGCGAATTTACTTTAGAGGACGAAACCCATCTGCCGGTTATCTGCCGCTCTGACCAAGGGTATTCTGCTTTAACTGGGGCAATCAGTGCTCATCATCTAACTGCTGGCAGGCGGGAAGCAGACCGGCAAAACCTAGCCGAATTAGCCTCCTGGGCAAAAGGACAGTGGCTAGTATTAACCGGCACCCGCGCCGGACCGCTCCGCCGCGTACTTTACCGCTCCGGAATCACGGCAGCTACTCGCTTCCTCGAGCAACTAAAAGAGAAGTTCGGGGCAGAAAATGTAGCGGTAGAGGCCGCCTTAGCTGGTTTCGATGGGGAAGAGCGTCTAGCGGCGCAGCTAGATCACTTGGCACGCAAAACTAAGTTACCCTTAGTAGCCACCAGCGCTGCCCGCTGCGCTGACCCCGCCAGCCAACGCCTGGCAGATGTTATGACCGCCACCCGTCACCGCCTGCCCCTAGATAAAGTCCAAGACTTCCTCCCCGCCGCGCACGCCATGTTGCGTACCCCGACGCAACTGCACCACATCTATCAGCAGATTCCCCACGCCCTCGAAAATGCTGCCACAATCGGAAAAGACCTGATATTTGATTTTTCTACCCCGGTGCCGCATCTGCCTTTAGCTCGGGTGCCGCCCGGTTATAGCGCCGACTCTTACCTAGAGCAGCTTTCCTGGCAGGGGGCGCGTAGTCGCTACGGGGATCCGGTGCCGGAAAAAGCGGCAAAAACAATTCGGCAAGAATTGAAAGTGATTTTCCAAAAAGGATTCTCTGGGTATTTCCTAATCGTGAAGGAAATAGTTGACTACTGTTTTTCCTCCGGTATCTATGTGCAAGGACGCGGCTCCGCCGCGAACTCGGCGGTCTGTTACTGCCTGGGAATCACCGCGGTAGATGCAGTGCGTCACCAAATGCTATTCGACCGTTTCCTGACCCCCGACCGTAAAGATCTGCCCGATATTGATCTGGATATTGAAGCTAATCAACGCGAAAAAGTACTGCAGTACGTTTACGCCAAATATGGACGGGAAAATGCTGCTCAAGTGGCTAATGTGATCACTTACCGTCCGCGAGCCGCGCTAAAAGACGCGTCCCGCGCCCTCGGCTATGATGCTAAAACTGCCGCGAAATGGGCGCGGCTAGAACGGACTGCCTTACCGGAAAATGTACGAAAAATAGCGAGAGAGCTACAAAAACTTCCGCGTCACCTGGGGATTCACTGCGGGGGCATGGTACTTTCTGATAAGCCGCTTACCGAAGTGGCCGCGATTAACTGGGCAAATATGCCGGGGCGAACCGTGGTGCAATGGGATAAAGATAGCTGCGCCGAAGCCGGGCTAGTGAAAATAGATTTACTCTCCCTGGGGATGATGGGGGCGCTGCGTACTGCTTTTGAAACTTTGCAGGCTCATGGCGAAAAATCACCCTCCGGCGAGCCCTGGCGCCTGCATAACTTACCCCCGGAAGATCCCCGGGTTTACCAGCTGTTACAGGCAGCCGATACCGTCGGGGTTTTCCAGGTAGAGTCCCGCGCTCAAATGTCCACCCTGCCGCGCCTGAAACCAAAATGTTTCTATGACTTGGTAGTCGAAGTGGCTTTGATTCGTCCCGGCCCTATCCAAGGACAAGCAGTCAATCCTTATTTGGCGCGACGCTTAGGGAGCGAAAAAGTCACCTACCTGCATCCGCTACTAAAACCCGCCCTGGAACGCACCTTAGGGGTGCCACTTTTCCAAGAACAACTAATGCGGATCGCTAAAGATGCCGCCGGGTTTAACGGTTCCCAATCAGATAACCTGCGCCGGGCGATGGGACGGAAAAACCCGGGCGAACACCTGGCCGATTTACGCGCCGAGTTTTTTCAGGGCATGGAAAATAATCAGATCCCGCCGCCGGTACAAGAAAAAATCTGGGCACAAATGTCCGGTTTCGCCGAGTTTGGGTTCCCAGAATCCCACGCTTTTTCCTTCGCCTACCTGGTGTATGCCTCTGCTTGGCTAAAAGCCTATTATCCCGCGGTTTTCTATGCCGCGATCCTTGCCAACCAGCCGATGGGGTTTTATTCCCCGCAATCATTAATTTCTGATGCTCGCCGTCACGGAATAAAAATCCTACGCCCAGACGTAAACACCTCCCAGAAAGATTCCGTTCCCGGAGGCGGTCTCACTTCCCTAAACCTGGGGCTATCAGAAATCCGCGGGATGCGTTCATCATGGATAGAAAGTATCTTGCACGCCCGCGCTGCCGGTCCCTTTAAAACCCTAGAGGATTTCACTTCTCGCGTGCCTCTGCCTACTTCAGCGTTAGAGCTTTTGTCCGGCTCTGGTGCGCTGTCTTCTCTGGGGGTAAGTCGCCGCGAAGGCCTGTGGCGTGCGCCCCTGCTATCTGTCAAGAAACCCCATTTTTACCAGCCAGAACTGCCGGGACTTATCCTCGCGGAAACCACCCCGCCTTTCGAGCCTTTAAGCACCGGGGAGCAAGTAAAATGGGATAGTTCTGCCCTGGGAATCAGCCTGTGGGGATACCCCACGAAACTACTGCGACCAGAGCTTACCCAGTGGGGAATCCTCCCGGCCGCTCAGCTGCGCCCAGCTTTAGCCGGTAGGCGCTTAAGGTGCGCGGGAATCATTACCCACCGTCAGCGTCCTCACACTGCCAAAGGGGTAGTGTTCCTATCTTTAGAGGATGAAACCGGGCTAGTCAACGTGATCTGCCAGGTTGGTTGCTGGCAGCGTTACCGCCGCCTCGCCCTCAGCCAAAACGCCCTAATCGTGCGGGGAATCCTGCAAGCCAAAGACGGAGCCCTAGCGCTACTGGCAGACAAAATTGAGCCGTTAAACCTGCCGGTAGAAACCAAATCCCGGGACTTTCGCTAATAGCGGTTGACCGTTTTTAGCCAAGTGCTCTCAAACTAGCCAACCGCGACTATCCAAATATTTATTTCCCGGTGCGAGCCCTCCGCGAACGCCGCGCCCCATCGAGTTCCTCTAATACCAGGCGGCGCAGCGCTTTATCGGCATCCGGATTTTCTGTCAGCCAGCGTTCAGTTCGCTCCACCAGGTCAAAGCCTTCCCGGCTTTGAATAGCTAAGGGGTAAAGGCCTCCGACTAGCGATTCTGCCATATGCAGAGTGCGGGTCGCCCAAATATCGTTAAGAGCAGCAAAATAAGGCTCAATCATATCAGCCGCATCTGCAGGTTGCAGCCAAAGGGAACGTGCAATCCCGGCAGTCAAAGCATCAATCTGCCCGTTGGTTAGGGTGGTGTCAGTGAGAACTCGCTGCGCCCACTCCGCCTTGTTTTCCCGCCCTGGCAGCGCGGCACCTGCTAAGAAAGCGTTCTCGCGGCCAGTAATAGTATCGTCACTTTCCGCCATTCTACGGATCGTATCCGCATCAGCCAGACCGTTAGCGGCTAAAGCGAAGAGCATATCCCAACGCAGATCTGTATCGACGCTGACCCCATCAATCACATTACCATCCTGGTACCAGCATTTGATTTCTTTTGCTTCTTTTGGTCCAGCTACCTGCAAGAATGCTCGTACTAACTGACGTTGACGATCCGAGGCTGGTTCCGCGTCCTCTGCCAGAGCTAAAAGTGCCGGCGCCAGCAGGCGATGCGCACTATCGGGATCGGCAGCATAATAAGCCAACGCCCCTTGAATATGACGCAAAATTCCGTTCAAAACCGAAGAGTTAGTTTCGTGTTTGAGCGCCTCCAACGCCATGTCCAGGTATTTAGAAGCACTCAAATCGCCGTCGCGCACCATATCCCAGGCGGCACACATGATGACTGCCCGCGGCAAAGAGTCCTCGAAATCTCCCACCCGCGCGCGGATAATCTCCCAAGATTTCGCGTCGAAACGAATCTTGGCGTAGGCCAGATCCTGGTCGTTTAGCACATAAACGTCATGTTTGGTTCCCACCAAACCCGGAACCGCAGTTACCTTGCCTTTAACATCCGCACTTGCCCGACGCGCCAACACCAGTTTCCCGCGGGAATCAAAATCATAAGCCCCTACACTGGTGGCATGAGGGCGCAAACTGGTACCTTCCTGGGGCAGAGACTGCACAATCTGGAAGCTGGTGACCTTTCCGTCCTCATTCCGTTCAATCTGGGATTCTAGTTGGGTAATCCCTGACTCTAGTAGCCAAACCTTACTCCATTCGTCCAGGTTGCGCTCGCTAGTCTTTTCCAGTTCCGCCAGGAAATCTGCCAAGGTGGCATTAGAGTATTCATGGCTGGCGAAATAGTTACGTAAGGCCAGCAGGAAGTTTCCGCCTCCCACATAGGCCACCAGTTGCCGTAGAACACAAGCACCTTTGGAATAGGTAATGCCATCGAAATTGACTTCCACATCTGCTAAGTCGCTGATGGGCGCCACAATCGGATGGGTAGTGGGCAGCTGATCACAGTTAACCCCCCACACTTTACGCATAGTAAATCCGGTCCAAGCGTCACTAAAACGAGTACCTTCCGCCATGCACCAATATGACATAAACTCGGCGAAAGATTCATTTAGCCACAGATCATCCCACCATTTCATGGTGACCAGATCCCCGAACCACATATGGGCGAGCTCATGCAGAATCGTGTTGGTAAGCTGCTCGAGCTGGGCTCCAGAAGGTTTGGTGCGGAAAATATATTCATCCCGGAAAGTAATACAGCCCGCGTTTTCCATTGCCCCCGCATTGTATTCGGGAACGAAAATCTGGTCATATTTGGTAAAGGGGTAAGGACGGGCATAGCGGGATTCGTAAAAACGGAAACCAGCAATAGTTTGTTCCAGCACAAAATCCGCGTCCAGGTATTCGGCTAGGGATTGGCGGCAGTAAACCCCCAGGGGAATAGTGCGTCCATCAATGCTGGTAAGCACGGATTCCACCTTATGGTAAGGGCCAGCCACCAAAGCGGTAATATAGGTCGAAATTAGGGGAGTTTCCGGGAAATCAAAGCGGTGCCGCTGGGGTTCTCCGGCTCGTTCCACCTTCAGAGCCTGTGGGCAGGGAGTATCCATATTGGATAGCACCGTCCAGCTTTCCGGTACTGTCACTGAGAACTGGTAGGTAGCTTTCAAATCTGGCTGCTCAAAGCAGGCAAACACTCTCCGTGCGTCCGGCACCTCGAACTGGGTATAAACGTAGGTGAGGCCATCGGCGGGATCAGTAAAACGATGCGCGCCCTCGCCGGTGTGCATATAGGCACAGTTAGCAACAACTTCTAGGCGGTTTTTCTCAGCTAGATCACTAAGTTCAATCCGGCTGTCGCGGTAACAAGCGGTACCCAAGTCTTGTCCGTTTAACTGGATAGAGAGCACTTCCGGGGCGATTAAATCTACAAATGTGCTGGCTCCAGCTTTAGCCTCAAAATCAATTACCGTGCGGGAAGGAAAAGTTTCTCCATTTTCTGATAGTTCCACCTGAATGGTGTAAGCAACTTTTCCAATAACGCTCTTGCGTGCTTGTGCCTCAATCTTTGTCAGATTTGTACCCGGCATGACCTCTCCTGTTTTTAGACCTATTTTAATGCTTGTATCGGCGGCTTCCTATTCCCAGATTTTCACCCGTTCCTCCGGCTCCATCCATAGCTTATCCGAGGATTTGGTTTGGAAGGTGTCGTGAAAAGCGTCCAGGTTGCGAACCACTCCGTTACAGCGGAATTCGGCGGGGGAGTGCGGATCCACTACCAGGCGTTGACGAGCGGCTTCTGGACGGATTGCGGTGCGCCAGGCTCGTGCCCACGAGTAGAAAAACTCTTTCGCAAGTTCGCTTTCCTCCGGGTGGGTTGTGCGCCAAGCTTTAAAAGCAATTGCTAATCCTCCCAGGTCCCCAATATTTTCCCCGATAGTTAGGGCACCGTTGACATGCACGTCCTCGTCAGCTAGTTCGCTGGGACAGTAAACATCGTATTGGGCAATCAAAGCAGCGGTTCGTTTAGTGAATTCTTCCCGGTCAGCCTCGGTCCACCATTCGGTTAATTTGCCATCACCATCATAGTGAGAACCCTGGTCATCAAAACCATGGCCGATTTCATGGCCAATAATCGCGCCGATGCCCCCAAAGTTGGCGGCGTTTGACGCTTTAGGATCAAAGAACGGGGGCTGTAAAATCGCGGCCGGAAAAACAATTTCATTAGTCAACGGAGAGTAGTAGGCGTTCACCGTTTGCGGGCTCATATGCCATTCTTCTCTATCCACTGGTTTTAAGATCCGTGCCAGCTGGAAGTCGGTTTCAAAAGCACTGGAGGCACGAATCATATCTACCAAGGTGTCTTGCGCACCGAACCGCAGACCGGAGTCATCTTGCCAACAGTGCGGATACCCAATTTTGCAGGTAAATTTGGAAAGTTTTTCGAGGGCGCGCGCACGGGTTTCAGCCCCCATCCAATCCAGGTTACTAATCGCGTCTTGATAGGCATTTAAAAGTGCTTCTACCAGTGTCTCCATTGCCGCGCGGTGTTCGGGCGGGAAATGATAGGCCACATAGGCGCGCCCGAGAGCCTCATCTAAAACCGATTCCACGGTTCCCACCGCACGTTTCCATAGTTCTGGCCGTTGCGGTGTCCCCGACAAGGTAGTGCCGTAGAACTTAAAACGTAGCTCTTGCAGCTTCGGATCAAGATAAGGAGCGAAAGCCAATACTACTTTCATCTGCAGATATTGCTTTAAGATTACTAAGTCGGTGTCAGCCCATAGCCGGGCAAACCCCTGCTGATAGGAGGGCATATACACATTAATCGGGTCTGCTCCGTTCTCTAGTTTTAACCCTAGACCCTCCGCCCAAGCAGTATAGGCAAACCCCTGATTTTTACCGATGAACTCGTGGAAAGTAGTCGGGTTATTAGTGGCTTGCGCGTCGCGGCTACGTACCGCATCCCAATGGTTTCCCGCTAGTGCAGTTTCAAAATCGAATACTTCCCGGGCGAAGGCGGATTCCTCGCCCGCGGTAGCAATCCCGCTTTCCAGCGCTATTTCCGCTAAAAATTCCCGGTATTTTTCTCGAATCTCGCGGTGTTCATCCTGATGGTAATATGATTCATCGGGCAGTCCTAGCCCCGCCTGGTAGAACTGGGCAATATAGCGCTGCGGATTTTCGGCATCGATACTAACCAGGAAAGCTACTGGAGAATCGATGCCTTCTCGCTCTAATTCCCCAAGGGTTTTGGCTAACTCCTCGCGGTTCTGGCAATCATTGATTTTTCCAAGCAAAGGCGCGATTGGGGTGGTTCCCTGCGCGGCGAGTGCTTCTTGATCTAGGTAAGCCTGAAAGAGTTGTCCGATCCGGCTAGCATCAAAATCCCAACGCTCGCTGCTGGTTTCACAGCCATCCGGGCGCTCCAGTTTACCGGCAGCTGCGTCTTCACACAGAGTGCGACAATGAGCCAGCGCACCCTCTACCAGCTCCCGGAAAGCTCCATCAACAGCGCGGTCAGCTGGAATTTCATAGCTATCTAGCCAGGCGCCATTAATATGGCGATAAAGATCATCTTGAATACGCGGGGTCTGCCCCAGGGAATTTTCGCTCATGCTTTAAGCCTAGATATTCCCGGCGGTTTGGCAAACATAGCGCCCTCAGTAAGAATTGCCTTATGCCAGAGGGACATTCTATTCACCGTTTAGCCATAGCTTTTAGTGAGTTATCGAAACTAGGGATTGCCCGCGCATCTTCCCCTCAGGGGCGTTTTGCTGCGGGCGCGGCCGCTCTTGATAACGCAAAAATTACTCGCCCCTGGGCTTGGGGCAAACACCTCTTCCTCGATTTTGATATTCCGCAGCCAGCAACTTTGCATGTGCATCTAGGACTTTATGGTTCCTGGAAGTTTCAAGCAGGGCAGGGAATAGTTTTACCCGGACATATCGGAGCTCCCCGGATGGCGGGAGAGCACCCCGGAGACACCTATAAACATTTTTCCGGACAGTTCCAGCCGGATTCTCCCGGAGAAAATGTGCGGCTCCGGCTAGAGTTTTCTCGGGCGGTAGCGGATTTGTCTGGCCCTAACCAATGTGAACTGCTCGATAAAACAGGGGTAGAGAAAATTTTGGCTCGCCTAGGCCCTGATCCGCTAGTGGACTCGTGCGATTCTCAAGGTTTTATTGCCCGCGCCCGCAAAACTACGCGCCGAATCGGGGAAGTAGTTATGGATCAATCCTTCATTGCCGGCCCCGGTAATATTTACCGTGCTGAATGCCTATTTTGCTGCGGAATTAATCCTAACCGGCAGGCAGCTAAAGTGTCAGTGACACGCCTACAGGTGCTATGGGAAGATCTACGTTCGCAAATGCGGCGCGGCCTCAAAGAAGGTCTAATTTGCACCACCGATGATCCCTCTCAGGGACGTTTTTGGGTTTATCAGCGGTCTGGTGAGCCCTGTCGACGTTGCGGGGGAATTATTCGCGATCAGATAGTGGCCGGCAGGCGCAGTTACTGGTGTCCACAGTGTCAAAAGTAAAAACTTTTGCCAGGGCTCAGCGATTTGCCCACCCTGATGCTGGCCGCAGCAACGTCCTATTCGAAAACTACCGTGCGGTTGTCATTAAGCAGGATTCGGCGTTGGCAATACCAGGTAACGGCCTGCGCCAACACCCTTCGCTCGACATCTTGCCCCTTTTGAATCATGGAGGCCGTGGAATCACGGTGTGAAACCGGGATTACCTCTTGGGCAATAATCGGTCCTTCGTCTAGGTCGGGAGTTACAAAATGAGAAGTAGCCCCAATCAGTTTCACTCCGCGTTGATGCGCCTGATGGTAGGGGCGCGCCCCTTTGAAGGAGGGCAAGAACGAATGATGGATATTAATCACTTTTCCGTGTAAGCGCTGACAAACTTTATCGGAAAGGATCTGCATATAGCGCGCCAGGACAATCAGCTCTACATTTTCCGCCTCTATCAGCTCCAGCAGTTCCGCCTCAGCCTTAGCCTTGGTTTCTTTACTGACCGGGATACAAAGGAACGGCACGTCATAGAACTGAGCGAGGGGAGCTAAATCAGGATGGTTACCAATCACCGCCACCACTTCGAGCGGCAAATTCAGATTGCGGCGACGATATAACAGATCAGTAAGGCAATGCCCCTCCTTAGAAACCATAATGATGGTGCGAATTTTCTTCCCGACTTCATTAATGTTCCACTGCATTGCATACTGTTTCGCTAGGGGAGCAAAGGCCGTACGCACTTCCGAAAGTGGGCGAGAAGTGTGAATCTCCACTCGCATAAAGAAACGATCAGTTTCCGGATCATCGAACTGTTGAGAATCAACGATATTGCCCTGTTGCTCGACAATTACTTTCGTGACCTCATAAACAATGCCCGGACGGTCAGGGCAAGAAAGGGTCAAAACAAGATGAGCTCTAGCTTCAGTCATGGCGCAAACTATACCAGCGGGAGCGCCAAGAGTCGTTTTTGCCCCAAACTTTACGTTACCAAGATGTGATGAACCGATGAGCTTAATGTTTTTTTGCGCTAACATTGAAACACCCGCTAGGGCAAGCGACATATGAAGCTAGCAAGAGGAGGACTCCATGAGCGAAAATGACTTGGCAGATCCCTTAACCACCGCGATTATTGGCGCTATCAGGGATGATGATTTGCCGGGTAACAGCTCTCTTTCGGAAGATGCCCGCAAAACGATTGCACAGCTTCCTGAAGGCTCTGCTCTGCTAGTGGTTGTGCGCGGCCCGAATCTGGGAGCCCGTTTCTTACTTAACGCTGAAAAAGTTTCAGTAGGCCGGAAACCTAACTGCGATATTTTCTTAGATGATGTAACTGTTTCCCGTAAACACGCTGTCTTTGTTCGAGATGATACCGGTTATGTGATGCGTGATGCCGGATCCCTCAACGGCACCTATATTAATCGCGAACGAGTGGATTCTGCCCACCTAAAAACCGGTGACATTGTCCAGATTGGTAAATACCGGATGGTTTACTATTCTTCGCGCAAGGACTCATAGAGTTGCAGACGGGAGCGGCACAACGTCGCTCGGTGCCAGCAGCTAGCCCCATAGCTTGGCCTCCGGGCGTTTCGGATAAGGCAGTATTCTCTATCGGGAAAGTGGTAGAGCGAATAAAGAGCGAATTCCCCACTATTTCTGTTTCTAAACTGCGTTTCCTAGAGGAACAAGGAATTGTTTCTCCGGCTCGTACTGCCTCGGGATACCGCAAATATTCGGCAGCCGATATCGAGAGGGTGCGTTACTGTCTTACCCGTCAACGTGATTCTTTTATGCCCCTGCGGGTTATTAGAGAAAATTTAGCGCAGCTAGATGCAGGACGTAGTCTAGAGGAAGTACAAACAGAGCCTAAAGCTGCACGTCTGGTGGCTTCCGAGGGACAGCTGGTGGCTTCCTCAGCGCCCGATGGGACGCTTACAACTCGCGAACTGCTAGATTTAAGCGGGATTTCCACCGAAGAACTAGATACTTTTGTGCAGGCTGGACTGGTTTCCCCGGATCTTTCGGGGCGTTTTTCCGCTCGTAGCCACCAGATTGTTAAGCTGGCCAGCATCTTGGTAGAGCAGGGGATTCCCCCTCGCCAATTACGGTTTTTAAAAACCTCGGCACTACGCTTGCTGGATTTGGTTGAACGGGCGGCTAGTCCGGTGAATTATCGCGCCACTCCCGTGGCGAAAGCGCGACACCTTTCAGAAACTAGAGAACTTTCCGAAGCTGCTGCTCAAATGTTCTTGCAGATGGTGCGAGTTTCTGCAGAAAAGCTGAATTAAACCTCAAGTAAAGCTTTAGACTTTCCGTTGATGGTTCTTGACCGGTTCGGTTAAAAAAAATACCGTTAAGGGAGAAGTTAGCTCAATAATCAGGGAGTTGTCCATGGATAGGCAGCCGCGCCCGCAGCGTTCGCAAGGCATGTTATTTGGAGATACCTTGGCGGATCTGGATACCGAAACCGGCTATCGCGGCCCGATTGCTTGTAAAGCGGCGGGGATAACCTACCGGCAGCTAGACTATTGGGCACGCACCGGTTTGGTGGAACCCACGATTCGCTCCGCGAAAGGTTCCGGTTCGCACCGGCTTTATTCCTTCCGCGATATTCTGGTATTAAAAATTGTAAAACGCCTGCTAGATACGGGCGTGTCGCTGCAACAGATTCGTGTAGCGGTAGAGGCCCTTTCAAAGAGGGGAGTAGACTCGCTTTCCTCTATTACCCTAATGTCGGATGGTGCTTCCGTTTATGAATGCACCTCTACAGATGAAGTTATCGACCTGGTGCAGGGGGGACAGGGCGTATTTGGAATCGCCGTAGGGCGTGTGTGGCGAGAAATTGAAGGCACCTTGGCAGAGCTCCCAGTGGAATCAGCAACAGAACCGTTAAGAGTTCCCGATGAATTAGCTGCCGCTCGGGCTCGGAGAAATGCTGGGTAAGGCTGAAAATTCTATTTTTCAACCGGCATATTTACTGGAGCTTTAGGTACTTTAGGCCAACGGCGAGTATATTTGAACAAGTTTTGGGAGTGAGCCGCCGGCTGTACAGCCAGAGTAGGCTGCCTATCAACCCACCATAAAGGAGCAACCTATGCCGATTACTGCCGCTAAAGATTCTCTCAGTGCATTCGATCAGTGGAATGAGACTATTTCCGGTTTGCTAGATCTTGCCTATGCAAACTCCGTAGTATGGCTGCTAATGATCACCCTACTAGGGGTGGGCATCTGGCTCACGGTACGTACCAAAGGCATGCAGATAACCATGTTCGCTCACATGCTCAAGGTGATTACCCGTTCCCGAACAGGCTCTGAAGGTGGGGTTTCTTCCTTCCAAGCGTTTGCTATTGGTCTCGCCGATAGGGTCGGTACCGGCTCGATAACCGGAGTAGCCCTGGCGGTAGTCGCCGGCGGTCCCGGTTCAGTTTTTTGGATGTGGGTAGTGGCTCTGGTTGGTATGGCCACCGCTTTTGTCGAGGCTACCTTGGCGCAGTTGTTTAAGGTTCGCAACGGAGATGGCACATTTAGAGGCGGGCCTGCCTTCTATATTCAACGTGGTCTGGGGTCGCGCTCCTGGGGAATAGTCTTTGCGGTGCTACTAATTTTCGCTTATGGATTTAGCTTCGAAATGATCCAGGCGAATTCTATTTCCCAGTTAGCCAACTCTGATTATCTTGGGTTTCCGGTTTGGGCAACCGCCCTCATCCTGGTGTTGTTAACCCTGCCGCTGGTAGTAGGGGGAGTACGTAAAATCGCGCAATTCTCCGAGTATCTAGCACCTGCGATGGCAATGCTCTACGTAGGAATGGGAATCCTGGTAATTATCCTGAACTACGAGCGGATTCCCTTCGTTTTCAAAGAAATCTTTATGGGAGCCTTCGGGCAGTCAGATACCTATATGCCGCCGGCAGTTGCCGGAGCCGGGGGTGCATTTATCGCCGCGATTACTACCGGTACTAAACGCGGTCTGTTTACCAATGAGGCCGGGATGGGATCAGCTCCTAATGCTGCTGCTATCGCCACCGTGCGTCACCCCGCCACTCAGGGAATGATCCAAGCCTTGGGCGTATTCGTGGACACCATGTTGGTTTGTACCTCCACTGCCTTCATCATTTTGATGTCAGTGCCATTCTGGGATAAACAAACTCACGAAGATGGGGCAGTGCTCACTATGGAATCAATAGTGACTTCTTTGGGATCTAATAGCACCACCAGAAACGTTGTGTTTGTGTTTGTAATGATGATGATGGTTTGCTTCGGGTACTCCACTATCTTGGGTAATTACACTTACGCGGAAACTAACTACAAGTTCATCGTGGGAGTAGACCGCTCGGCTTTACCCCTCAAATTACTAGTAATTGCCTCTACCGCGATTGGTGCGATTCTCCCCTTGAAATCGGTTTGGTCAATTGCCGACTGGGCGACGGCTCTGATGGCACTGGTTAACCTGGTAGCTTTAATTTTCCTCGGGAAATGGGCAGTTGGTGCTTTGCGCGACTATCGGGCACAAATGAATACCAATGATCCCGAGGGGCCAATTTTCTGTTCGGATAATAATCAATACTTGCCGGGGGAGCTCCCCACCCGGGTATGGAAAACCCCGGGCGGGTTTGATCCTACTTGGGATACTGCTGCTTCCCCGGCAAGCCAGGCTAAATAGCCGTTGAAGGTTCGCTCTTCTTAATCGAGCTGTTCAAATTTGCGGCTCCACGCCGAACGGATTGGGTTGGCGTCCGCCATCATAATCTCCAGACGGTCATTAGCTACCTCTACCACCTGCCCCAAGGCGACTACCCGTTCATGTCGCGGAGAATTCTCTAGGCGGTGAAGGCCATCCTGGATAATCTCATCAACGCTATCCATCCGTGAAAGTAGCGCCACTAGCGGCAGATTGAACTTCTCGTGGTAAGAATTTTCCAAGGTGTGCAGCTGCGTTTTTTGCTCTTCCGTGAGTTGTCCCAAGGCTAGTGATCCCACATCTTGAGAGATTTCCTTGGCTTCAGTCTCGCTGGCGGTTAGCATCGCGGTTACATCCGGGTAGGAAGCAATCAGCTGATCTTGCGCCTTTTTATCTGCCACCATTACCGCATCTTGGAAGGCCTCTTTAAGTTGGCCAGCATCTTTGAAGGGTCGCATCTCGGCTGCTGCCTGTAACGGCCACGTTACCCCATTAAACAAGCGGGCAAAGGTACTTACAAACTCCTCGGAACTCATCTTATTAACTGCCCGCAAAGAACGCCGCTTGCCGGTAGTTCCCAGAGCCACATCCTCGCCTTTAGAATGCGGGCCTACGTGGAAGAACAGAAGGTTAAGTAGAATCGCGGTGATCGAACCTAGGGTTACACCGGAGGCAAAGAAAATCTGTGCCCAAGCTGGGAAAACATCCGCGATTGAAGGCTGGAAGGATACCAGCATAGCCAAAGCGATCGAGGTAGTCAGGATAATCCCATTTCGGGTGTCTGAAAGGTCAACGCGCGAAAGAGTTTGCACCCCTACTAACGCTAGGTTAGCGAACAAAGCCAGAGAGGCTCCCCCCAGAACCGGAGAGGGGATAGAGGCTACGATTGCGCCGGCCTTGGGAATGACTCCCAGGATGATCATAATTCCACCAGCAACTGCTACTACCCAGCGAGAATGTACTTTAGTTAGTCTTACTAGTCCAATGTTTTGCGCGAAACAGGTGTAGGGGAAGGAGTTGAGGATTCCACCCAAAGTGGTGGAAAGACCATCGGCACGCAAGGCGGCAGTTATTTCTTTCTTGCCAATACGTTTGCCCACGATTTCGCCGGTGGCAAAGACGTCGCCAGTGGTTTCCACCATAGTCAGTAGCATTACCACAATCATGGAAATGCAGGCAGTCAAAGAGAACTGGGGCCAGCCAAAATAGAATGGGGTAGTGACCGCAATCCAAGACGAATGCCCGACTTCCGCAAACGAGGTATCACCGAGGGCGGCTGCCACACCGGTACCAATTACTAAGCCCGCTAGCACGGCCAGAGTACCCATAAATCCTTTAAAGAAGCGTTGAATCAACACGATTATTGCCAGGGTTCCCAAGGCATAACCTAAGTCGCGACCAAGCACCGGTTGCCCAGGTTCAACGTGATTAATTACATCCGCTGCGGACACTCCCAGCAAAGTGGTACCCATAGTGGTTAGCACAATTCCGATAACTAGAGGCGGGAAAAATCGAATCAGTTTGGCAAAAAGTGGTGCCGCAAAGAAAGTGAATAGTCCAGCCACGATAACCGCCCCGTAAATGGTCGGTAGTACCTCGGTGCCGCCATGTTGGTTTACAGCTAAACCAATGGCAATCATAGGGGAGATTGCCATGGTAGTTACGCCTTGGATGATCGGTAGGCGCACCCCGATCCGCCAAAAGCCAATTGACTGAATCAAGGTAGCAATCCCACAGGTAAATAGGTCGGCATTAATGAGATGTACCGTAGTGGTGGGGTCTAGTTTCAATCCGTGCGCAACAATCAGGGGAACAACCACTGCACCCGCGTAAAACGCTAAAACGTGCTGTACTGACAGCAACGCCGTCCGTGGAACCGAGGGGATTTGTTCGACCGGATGTTTCTTAGTATCTTTCTGCTTTATTTCCGCCTCTAGGGTTTCACCTAGTGCTTTTAGTGGCGGGTTTAGCGGCTCGTCAGCTGCCATCGTGGATATTCTCCTTTGTAATTTCGGAATACTTCCAAAGCAATTCAAACGCTTGCTAGCGCTAAACTCAAAATAGCAACGAGGTGCTTAGCTAAGAGAGGGGCAAGGCAAAAGTACTAGTTTCGCTCTCTATTCCTTTAGTTGACATAATGTACATTATCGGATTGTACTTACGGCACAATTCAGAATCCGCTCTGCACGTTTGTTAAATATTCCTGCACAAGTACACGTTTTTTAAGACAAGCTGTTAGCATCGACAGTATCTAAAACCCGAGTTAACTAAGGTTAGAAGGAATAACGAATGGCCTTTGAGTGGAATCAGCTTGATCAACGCGCAGTAAACATGGCTAAGGTACTGTCTGGTGACGCGGTAGAAAAAGCAGGTAACGGACATCCGGGAACTCCGATTTCTTTGGCCGCAGCCGCCTATCTGCTATATCAGCGACACTTACGTTTTGATCCTCAGGATTCTAATTGGCTAGGACGGGATCGCTTTGTGCTTTCGGTTGGACACGCCTCGTTGTTGCAATATATTCAGCTTTACTTGGCTGGCCAAAGCATGGAACTGGCAGACCTAAAGAATTTTCGTACCCTGGGTGCATATGCTCCCGGACACCCCGAGTATGGACACACTAAGGGCGTAGAGGTAACTACCGGGCCGCTGGGCTCCGGCTTCGCAGCTGCCGTTGGATTCGCGATGGCTTCACGACGAGCCCATGGAATGTTAGATGCAGACACTCCCCTAGGTGAAAGTCCCTTTGACCATAATATATATGTAATTACTGGTGACGGCTGCCTGCAAGAAGGTATCTCTGGCGAGGTTTCCTCGCTAGCGGGTTTGCAAGACCTGGGTAACCTCATTGTGATTTGGGATGATAATCATATTTCAATTGAGGACGACACTAACGTTTCCTTCCAAGAAGACGTTCTCGCACGTTATCGTGCTTATGGCTGGCACACTCAGCGAGTAAATTGGCTACAGAAAGATGGCGGTTACCACGAGGATGTCGAAGCCTTAGACCAGGCAATAAATGCCGCAAAGGCAGAAACCCACCGTCCTTCAATTATCGCCTTGCGCACAATTATCGGTTGGCCCTCGCCCACTTTACAAAATACCGGCGCCATTCATGGAGCAAAGTTAGGAGCAGCGGAGCTGAAAGGATTAAAAGCAGCTCTGGGCGCGGATCCCGATAAAACCTTTGATATTGATCAAGAAGTAGTCAACTACACCCGCGATAATGCAGCTGCACGCGCCCAGGCAGCTCATAGCGATTGGGATGCTCGCTTTGAACAGTGGAAACAAACAAATCCAGATAAACATAAGCTTTTAGAACGGATCCTAGCGGGTAAACTTCCCGAAGGCCTTGCGGAGGCACTGCCGGTATTTCCGGCGGGAGAACCTTTAGCTACCCGCGCGGCCTCTGGAAAAGTTATTTCCGCGATTGGTCAGGTAATGCCCGAATATTGGGGTGGCTCCGCAGATCTGGGAGGATCCAATAAAACCACGATTGCCGGGGCAGCTAGCTTCATTCCCGAATCAGCACAAACAGATATGTGGAAAGGTAATCCTTTCGGGCGAGTTCTGCATTTCGGGGTACGCGAACACGGCATGGGCGGAATCATGAATGGTATTGCTCTTGACGGGTTAACCCGAGTTTTTGGGGGAACCTTCTTTGTGTTTAGCGACTATATGCGAGGAGCAGTACGCCTGGCTGCATTGATGAATATTCCGGTCACCTATGTCTGGAGTCACGATTCCATCGGGGTTGGCGAGGACGGCCCCACACACCAGCCAATCGAGCATTTAAGCGCGTATCGCGCTATTCCTAATCTGGCGATGGTACGACCGATGGACGCTAACGAAACCGCAGCTTGCTGGCTGGCGATTTTGCGTCAGCGCGGACCTGCCGGTTTGGTTTTGACTCGCCAAAACGTTCCTGTTTTCCAACGCGAAGATATGGAAGGCGCAGATGACGACGCTTTGGCTAGCACCAAGAATGTACATAAAGGCGCCTATGTTTTAGCTGATTGCCAAGGCGAACCCGAGGTAATCTTGCTAGCCTCAGGCTCCGAGGTGCAATACGCCCTACAAGCACGCACTACCTTAATAAAAGAAGGGATTGCTACCCGGGTGGTTTCAGTCCCCTGTATGGAATGGTTTAAAGCACAAGATGCTGCCTATCGTGAACAGGTTCTTCCTTCTGCGGTAAAAGCCCGCGTTTCGATTGAGGCAGGTTTAATAGATTCCTGGCGCGACCTGGTGGGTGACAACGGAGAAAGTGTCGGTTTAGACTATTTCGGTGTTCCAGGTGCAGCCACCGAACTGTTCACGTATTACGGGCTGGACAGTGAGCATGTAGTGGCTGCTGCTAAACGTACTCTCGCGCGGGTAAACTCCTAATACGATTTTTGCTAATCTACCGGCGCAGTATTGGGTATACAAGTCGAACTCTGGGCGGCCACCTGTTAGAATAAGGCGGTATTTGCTTGACATTAAGCCGGGCGGCAAGGAAGAGGTATTAATATGGCAGAGCGGGCACTACGCGGAACAAGTATCGGTTCAAAGAGTCTAGAAACAGAAGACGGCGTAGTATTCGCGGAAAGACGCGAGAGCCTCTACGTTTGCCCCCAGGGACATCGTTTTCACATGACTTTTGCTGCCGAAGTTCCCGCTCCCGCCGAATGGGAATGTAAATGTGGGGAAATCGGGGAACTACAGTACGAAGAACCTGCAGTAGAAGAAGACGTGAAACCGATACGTCCCCAGCGCACTCACTGGGATATGCTCTTGGAACGCCGCAGTGAAGAAGAGCTACAGGAACTACTAAAAGAGCAGCTTGAGACACTTCACTCGGGTGCACTTATGGACGGAGTCCACTACCGCTAAGACAGCGCTTCACCCCGGATATTCTGTGGATTTACCAGATCAAGTAGACCCCAACGGGTAACTTTAGCCAGGGCTTCCAAAATAATAGCACTCGACATTTTGGAGGCTCCGGCAGCCCGCTCTTGAAAAGTGATCGGAACTTCCACGATATTGCCTCCCGCATTAACCGCACGGCGAGTCATATCAATCTGGAAACAATATCCGCGCGAATCCAGATCCTCTAGCGCTAAACGGCTAAGGAAGTCTATCCTATAAACCCGAAAACCCGCAGTGACATCGCTGATGCCTAGGTGTAGTAGCGCGCCGATATAGGCGTTACCACCCCGAGAAAGTGCTTCCCTCAACTTTGACCAGCCCTGTAGACGACCTCCCCTAATCCACCGTGAACCGATTACTAAATCCGGTTGACTGGGCCATATTCGCCGCGCTAACAGTTTTTTTAGGTCGCGCACCCGGTGAGAACCATCTGCGTCCATCTGCACCACCCAGGTATATCCAGCCTGACTGGCCCAAGAGAACGCCTCCAGGTAGGCCGGTCCGAGGCCGGCTTTTTCTGCGCGATGCAGTACTTTAACTCCCCTATCTTTTGCTGCTAGCTCTTCGGCTAGCTGCCCGGTACCATCCGGAGAGTTATCGTCTACAATCACCAGATCAGCCTGCGGAATTTCTCGGCGCAGTTTCTGAACCTGACGCGGCAAAGTCTCCGCCTCGTTATAGGTGGGAATGGCGATTACCGTGTCTGTCATTTCTTGCCTTCTCTTTTTAACCTGCGACTCCTGCCAGCTCGTCCAGATGTAACGGAATTTTTTCTTCCCTTATGGACGAAGGAATCCGAGTGTTGGAATCTGAGTTCTTGAACTTTTAACAAGATTAGCACTCCCCCTATAAGCGTTACCCCAACTAGCATCCCAAATCGGAAGAAAGCGTTCACACTGGAACCAAAGCGTGCCTGCCAGGTGAGAGTATTTCGCAGCGGCAACTTCGCCTTTAAAGTATCAGCCCGAAAAAGACCCGATTGGGCTAAAACTTCGCCCTCGGGAGTGATTAGAGCGCTCACTCCCCCGACTGCGACCTGGGCGGAGGAACGATCATATTCGAGGGCGCGAAACCGCGCTATTTGCAGCTGCTGCAGCGACTGATACGAATATCCGAACGATGAGTTATTTGTGGGAAAATAAAGAAGATTTGCCCCGGTTTTTATGGTATCGCGTACCAGAGAATCTACTGCTACCTCAAAACAAATATTTGCACCCACGCGAGCCGGACCAAATCGGGCTATTCCTGGGGTTTTACCCGCTATCATATCGCGAGGAAGCATCTTGACTTGCTCTGGAAAAACTTTAGAAAGCAGTGGGCGTGCCGGCAAGTACTCCCCAAAGGGTACTGGTTCCCGCTTGGAATAAACCTGTGTGATTTTACCTCCCTCCAGCTTTAGCACCTGGTTAGAGGTAGTTTTCTCTTGGTAAACCAGCGTGCCAAATAGCAGGGGGATTTGCTGTTTTACCTGCCAGCTTTGGAGTTCCGCTGCCCAGTGTGCGTCTGAACGTGGATCAATATCGCCGGCTTGTTCCCCCCATAGAATCAGTTGGGTACCGTTTAAATCAGTTTTACGCGTCTGCGCCAGGTGACCTGCCAAAATAGTACCGGGATGTGAATAGGTTGCTTCAATTGGCCAAGCTACTCCCCCCTGTATCGCTGCTACCTGTATTTTTGGAGACTTATTCGAATTGGGGAGGGTAGGTAAACCTGCCCCCGAGGCTATCACCACCAGTAGAGCCAGGCCGGCAGTTACCAGATTGGGTATAGAGATCTTCCAGGTGACGCTGACCAACGCGGCTAATATCCCGACCATCAAGAAAGCCATCCCATTTTCCCCTAAGAGCGGTATCCATCCTTTTAAGGGACTATCTACCTGGGAAAACCCCAACATTCCCCAAGGCATACCCGTCCAGGGAAAAGTGGCACGCCAAGCCTCGATTCCGGCAA
The DNA here is from genome assembly GCF_900604285.1 of Varibaculum vaginae. GTDB lineage: Bacteria > Actinomycetota > Actinomycetes > Actinomycetales > Actinomycetaceae > Varibaculum > Varibaculum vaginae. Next base: position 1,308,242 of record NZ_UWNY01000001.1, on the reverse strand, counting down.
ACGAAAGCGCCGTCCACAAAGTCCAGAGGGGACTAGTAAGGCGTCGCACCGCCAGTACCGCCCCTGCCCACAGAGTTAAAAACAAAGTTTCACAAAGAGCTAGAGCAATCCAGGGAATAGAAAAACCAAGAGAGATAGGCACCCAACGGAACAACAAGAGGAAAAATATCAAGGCAGTGAGGATGGAGATAGCTAGAGCGTAGCGTCTTCGCACCCGCCGTAGAATCAGTAACCACATCCCCATAGCTAACCAGGCGCTGAACCAATATGATCCCCAAGCCGAGGGGAAAGATAGCAGCAATCCGGTAGCGATGGTGGCAGCAGCCACTGCCGCCCAAAACGCTTTGATTAAACTTCCGACCATGCCACCACTCCCCGCAATATAAGTTTTTGAGCTTTCCGGGCGATGGCGGAGGTTTCCACATTAGCGACCATTTCGAGTTGCCGCAAGACATCGAGTAGCTGCTTCATAGCTCGCACAAAATCGCCGGCCTCTAAGGAAGCAGCTTCTAAGACCACCGCTAGCGGTTTACCCTTTGCCCAGGCGTAAGTAGCTGCTACTAGCGCAGAAGAAGACTCGGGAATTTCGGGGGCTCTCAACTGAGTTTGTAGTTGACGCAAATCAGTAGACAAATGCTCAATCTGGCTAACCACCGATTTAAGTGAGGACGGCACCGGGGGGCCAGTTTCCTCTCTCCTTGCTTCATAGCTGGCCGCAGAACAGGCTGCTGCTAGTTGCGCCGGAGTTAGTCCCGAGAAAATATTTTTTAGCACGCATTGGGCAAGTAATAAATCATATTCGCTGTAAATCCGGCACAGTACCTCCCCGGACTCACTTACCTGGCCATGTTCATGCAGATACCCTAGCCGTGTTAGAACCGAAACTACCCGGTCAAAAGTATCTACTAATGCCCCCTCGGAAATATCAACTTGCCTACGCAGCCTGGCAGCCTGCCGCTCTAAACGCGTCCACCGAGAAGCCTGCTTTAAATGACTTTTTAGATGCGGGCAGTTGTTTACGGGATGCGACGTCAGCAGCTCAGCTAACTCCAGTTCACTAAGCTCTTTCAACTCACGCCCGCTAATGTCAGATAACTGTAACTTATTTTTTTGACTTAAAACAGCAGGTTTTTCGGGAACAGGCGCCGCCTGCGCCCGGGTTTTTGAGCAGGTTTGCGGATCGGTAAATATCCCCTCACTTAGAGCTGTACGTAGTTTAGAGGCTAGGCGTTGCCGGTCACGAGGTTTGCGCTCCGAATAATCTTTTACCCACATTTGCCCCACCAGCGCCAGACTGCCGTTAAGGCTCTTGCTAGAAAACTCGCGGAGCTTCGCGTTATCTGCCAGCACTGTCAGGGTGATTTCCCCAGTACGAGTACCCGATTTTTTCATCACAATCCCATGACGAACTCGCCGTCCGTCTTGATAAGCCAAAACATCGCCACGTTTTAGACAACTTAAAAGTTCATTTCTCTGCCGAGCCTGTTCACGGGCAAGTAGTTGTGCACGGCGTGCATCGCGTACCTCCAGCTCACTATTAAGACGCACATACTCGTAAATATCCCCAAGGGAGCATTCCAAGGTTTTCGTCGCTACTATTTCGTCGGCGGCGCGCTGCTTTTCTGCTGCTTGTTGGGCTTTTCCGACAACTGACCGATCAGCTTGGAACTGGGCAAAGGAGCGCCGCAAAATATCGCGGGTTTCCGCTAGAGAGCCGCGCTCTAACAGATTAACCGCCATGTTATAGGTGGGGCTAAAAGCTGATTTCAGGGGGTAGGTGCGTTTTGAGGCTAGCGCTGCCACCATAGCCGGATCCATACCGGGACGGAAGATAACAATTCCGTGACCTAAAGTATCGATTCCCCGCCGCCCAGCTCTCCCGGTCAGCTGGGTATATTGACCCGGTGAAAGCATGACAAATTCGTGCCCATCCCATTTGCGCAGGGATTCAATCACTACTGAACGCGCCGGCATATTAATCCCTAATGCCAAGGTTTCTGTCGCTAAAACGACTTTTAACAAACCAGCTGCGAACATTTTTTCGACTGCTTCTTTAACTACCGGTAATAACCCGGCGTGATGCACCGCAATTCCGCGCCGCAACCCGGCAAACAGGGAGTCGAATCCCAAAGTGAAGACGTCAGCGGCAGGAAGATTTTCACTGATTTCATCGAGGCACGCCTGAATCTGACGTTTTTCCTCCGCGCTAGTTAGGTCAATTCCTGCTGCCACCAGTTGCCGTTGCCCCTCTTGACAGCGGGCGCGAGAAAAAATAAATACAATCGCTGGCAGTAAACCTTTAGCGTTTAATTCCCCCACCGCAGCAGGTAAAGAAGTATAGTGACCGCGCCGGGGCTCCCCCAGAAAGCGTCGGGTTTGTGCCAGCAACGCCGGGTTAAGTTTCGTTTTACCGCCAGAAGATTTCACTTCCAGGTCGTACAATCGCCCTCCTACCAACAGATGTTGGTAGAGCGGAACCGGACGTTTTTCGGAAACCACAATCGCGACGTCCCCACGCACCTGCCGTAGCCATTGCCCGAACTCCTCCGCGTTAGAAACCGTAGCTGACAAGGCAATTATTTTCACCGCCGGATCCAGATGCAAAATAACTTCTTCCCACACCGGTCCACGGTAGCGGTCAGCCAGGTAGTGCACTTCATCGAGAACCACGAACCCTAAATCAGCTAAGCGCCGATCACGGCGATACAACATGTTTCGGAGCACTTCGGTAGTCATTACTACTAGGGGGGCTGCCGGATTAACCGAAACATCCCCGGTTAAAAGTCCAACATTCTCACTGCCATAGGCAGCGCAAAAATCCCGAAACTTTTGATTCGAAAGAGCTTTAATTGGAGTGGTATAAAAGGCTTTTACTCCGCGTTTTAACGCTAAGAAAAGAGCGAATTCACCAACTAAAGTTTTACCAGATCCGGTGGGGGCAGCCACCAATACCGATTTATCGCTCTCTAGATCCGCCAGTGCACGCTGTTGAAAATTATCAAAGGGAAAATCAAAACGGGAAGCAAACCTTCCTGCCTCGCCAGTTATCTGATTTCGCTTGAAAGTAGCTAACTTTTCCGCCGCTGATAGAGATTCCCAATCACGTTCACTAGCAGTAACGACAGGTTTTTTACGTTTACGCCTTCGCGGCACCTATACCAACCCCAGTTTCTCCCAGCGTTGCTTGGCAGCCGCTAGCCGAGCATAACGACGAAAGCGTCGTTGTGCAGCCACCTGAGCGCGTACTTGCCGAGCCTGCGCTAATACCTGAGGATCTCCGCTGGCACCTGCCGGGCGGAGCTCTGGAATAGCCGAAGCCTCCCCTATGCTATCAAGCGGGATGGTTACGGCCGCTGCCTGCTGACCGAAAACCTTTAAAGTTGCATGGGCTTTGCGAAACAGCCAAATGAACATCACGATTGGGCAAATAACAGCCGCAAGAATCCCCAGTGTCCATAGCGTAAACAAAAACCAATACATACCTCTAGACTACCTGTTTATTCGCCCGGTGGTCACCCTCACTCTTTGGCTAGAATAAAGACATGATGTTACGGGAAGGACAAGTAGTAGCTGTCCGCAGTTTTGAGTCCACACAAGAGCTTACGCTAACCATCACTGCTCATCCTGCTGGAGCAGGGCAGTTTTTAGCGGGAGAAACCCTACGCGCTTTAAACTATCCTCCCCTAAATGGGGAAGCTAAAGAGGGGGAAACAGTACGTTTTGATTGTTCTCCCCTACAGAAAAATCTGGGTACCGGCGGATTTGCACTCGTAACGGCAATTTGTGGACGTTTACCTGAAGACGTACTTCCCAACGATGACGGTCACATTATGAAAGCGCGCTATACTCCTAGCCAATACATGGTTTCCGCAGTTGAGGAACAAGAATCTCCCTTCCACGAAAAGATGCGGCAGGCAGAGGATTTAGATGGTATGCCGGTAGTAGGTATTGATCTACATTCCCAGCTTCCAGCGGTAATCGCCGGAATTAGGACGGAAAAGCCGGAAGCGAAAGTTGTCTACGTGTATACGGATGGCGGAGCCTTACCCGCATTTTTCTCGCGTAATATTACTACTCTACGCGAGCAAGGATGGCTCGATGCGGTGATTACCGCTGGTCAAGCCTTCGGAGGCGATTTGGAAGCCATCAATACTTTTTCCGGATTATTGGCTGCCCGGCGAGTACTCAAAGCGGATATCACCATCATGGGACAAGGCCCTGGAAACGCAGGATCTGGAACCCCCTATGGTTATTCCGGTTTTGATTTAGGTGCCTTTTTAACTCAAGCAGCTATAGGAGGTGGCAAAGCCATTTGCGCTTTGCGGATGTCAGCAGCAGATTTCCGTCCCCGCCACCAGGGAATATCCCACCATAGCCTGCGCATTCTCTCCGGTTTTATTCCTGTGCCGCTTACGGTTCCAATTCCAGAATTTACCGCGGAGGGTGAAGGACAAAAACCCCTTTTAAACAATAGTTTTAGCCAGTTAGTGGATTCGCAGCTGAAGCAGATTAGTTCTCGACACCGGGTGCAAAAATGTGAAACCACCGGGCTTTACCAGGCATTAAGCCAATGCCCAGTCAGGCTATCGACGATGCGCCGTTCCCTCGCAGAAGATGCTGCCCCCTTCCTGGCAGCTGCGGTTGCCGGACGCCTAGCAGCACAAATGCTTTAGGTTGTCCTGATAAAGACCATAGCTTCCGATGGTTACGTAGGTTTCTAGGCAAACTCATAGGTAGCCTTCACCTAGATACGAGCTGACAACAGCTGCGTAACTAAAATTCCTTCAGCCCCCAGGGCGTGGAGAGTGTCAACTACCCCATGAACCTGAGACCGTTTACACATGGCTCGCACTGCTAACCAGCGACTATCTTGCAGTGAAGAAATCGTGGGAGAAGATATTCCCGGTGTATAGCGCACCGCTTGCTCTAGCAGGTCACGATGCACGTTGTAGTCCAGTAACACATAGTTACGGGCATTAAGTACCCCCCTTAAACGCTGTTCGAGAACTTCTAGCCCCCGGTTAGATACATGCGGGTTAGCAATCAGGACTGCCTCTGAATGCATCAAGGGTTCCCCAAAAACTTCCAGGCCGGCTGCCCGCAAAGTATTCCCGGTTTCTACCACATCCGCAATTGCGTCTGCTACTCCCAAACGTACTGCAGACTCCACTGCTCCCTCTAGGTGAACTGTGGTTGCTTTGATCTGCTGCCCCGCTAAATAATCTTGCACAATTCGCTCAAACGAGGTGGCGATTCGTTTGCCTTCGAGATCCTGAAGGGAGTTGATAGAATCCTGGGGAGCCGCAAAACGGAAGGTGGACTTACCAAATTCTAGTGACAGAATTTCATTAGCTTTTACGCCTGAGTCAGCCAGTAAATCTCTGCCAGTAATCCCCGCTTGAATGAATCCGGCACCCACATATTGGGCTATGTCAGCCGGACGGAGAAAAAATATTTCTATCTGATTGTTTTCATCGGTGATATAAAGTTCTCGTCCATGCCGCCGAGTGCGATATCCCGCTTCAGAAAGCATCTTTATCGCTGGATCCGAGAGACCACCTTTATTTGGAATCGCGATTCTTAACATTATTCTCCTAGAGTTTACGGTAGACATCTTCCAGGCTGACCCCTTTAGCAATCATCATCACTTGGGCGTGATACAGCAGCTGGGACACCTCTAAACAAAAATCATCCTGGCTTTCGTATTCGGCGGCCATCCAGGTTTCCGCTGCCTCCTCTACAATTTTCTTTCCAATATTGTGGACTCCGGCCTCTAGTTCCTTCACAGTTCCAGAACCTTGCGGGCGGGTAGCTGCTTTTTCCTGCAGCTCCGCAAATAACTCTTCAAAACTCTTCATAGCCTTAAGGTTAGTTGGTTTTGAAAAATCTTTCCGTATCGCTCCTCTTCTGGAATGCCGCTAACCCAAAACCTATGCGGACAGCAGAAAGAGCAGCACTATCTGGTAAGAAAATCGCTATCAGTTTTAACAATGCGCTTTCGCAAGTTCGCGTAGCGCCTCCACTTCACTATAGGCATCTTCAGCTTTATAGACCGCCGAGCCAGCCACAAATACATCTGCCCCCGCTTCAGCCGCTAAGCAAATTGTTTCTCGGTTGATGCCCCCATCCACTTGGATTGCTACCTGTAAGTTTGCCGCAGAAATGGCCTCTCGGGTACGCCGAACTTTCGGCATCATAGATTCTAGGAACGCTTGTCCGCCAAAACCAGGTTCTACTGTCATAACCAGTAACATATCGATTTCAGGTAGCAAATCAATATAGGGAGTAATGTCAGTAGCCGGCCGCAGCGCCATCCCCACTTTTGCTCCTTGACGGTGAATCTCGCGCGCCAAACGAATCGGTGCTACCGCCGCTTCGGCATGGAAGGTGACCGAGGCACATCCCGCCTCTGCGTAGGCGGGTGCCCAACGATCAGCATCCGAAATCATCAAATGGGCATCGACCGGCAAAATATCTTGGCGAATCACTGCTTCCACCACCGGAAGACCCCAGGAAAGATTAGGGACAAAATGGTTATCCATCACGTCAACATGCGCATAGTCGGCATTCCTAACCTTTTTGATTTCACTGGCTAGGTTAGCGATATCGCAGTTAAGAATCGAAGGAGAAATCGTTACTCCCATAATCAGTTTCCTTTCTGCTCCTTGCTCATCACCACAGCAAACATCGCGTCCGAACTGTGGATATGAGGCCAAAGTTGTAGGTATTTATTAGCACAGCCCAAACCATCGGGCCAGGATTCAGTGTCAATTAACTGCTGCAGAGTTCCAGACAAATCCATCAAATGCGCCTCTGGGCATTCCTGCAACACCCGCTGCACCAGGAAAGTAGTTTCTGCTGGATGCGGAGAACAAGTGGCATAAATAACCAGCCCACCAGGGCGACACAACTCTAGCGCACGCTGTAGCAGCTTGGCCTGCAACCCGGTGATATCAGGAATGGTTTCATTACGGGAACGGTAACGCGACTCCGGGTGACGACGAAGCGCCCCCAACCCAGTACAGGGAGCATCTACTAGTACTCGGTCGTATCCGCCCTTGCGCTGCGGAAACTCGGTGCCATCTTTACATACCACCTGCACATTATCTAGTGCTTTAACCGAGTCCTGTACCAGTCTTGCCCGGTGAGGACTAATCTCATTAGCAATCAACTGTGCACCCCGATCTTGCCCCAAGGCCGCCAGTAAGGCTGCTTTACCCCCCGGACCGGCACATAAATCCAGCCAAAGGTTATCCCTACCTTCCAGGGGATACTGCGCGGCTAATCCCGCCACTAGCTGGGATCCTTGATCTTCCACCCCAGCGCGAGCTGATACAACCGTTTCTAAAGTAGCGGGGTCACCTCCGGAAACAATCAAACCCCAGGGAGTGAGAGAGGAATAGGCGACGTTCTGCCCGTTTTCTTCTACTGCATCGGCAAGTTCCTCCCGGTCAATAAGACCCGGTCTGGCCACCAGATTTATATAGGGAGCACGATTATTTTCTGCCAGCAGTGCCGCCAAAGAATCATCATCACTCGGGATTTGAGCCCCCAGTTTTTCTTGTTCGCTAAGTGCGGCGCGATAGGCAGCGATAATCCAGGCGGGATGCGAATATTTAATAGCTAGGCGACGTTGGGGACTGAGGCGATTTAGGCGCTCGGCAAGCTGCACCTCCCCCAATCGTGCTACCTGCCGCAAAACTCCGTTAACCAGACCGGCTGCCCCCTCATTAGCTTCCTGCTTAGTGAGGTTAACCGACTCGCTTACTGCCGCATGCGTAGGTACCCGCATATTTAGCAGCTGATGCAGCCCCATCCGCAAAATAATCAATACTTCTTTTTCCAGGGCAGCCACTGGTCGGGATGAAAACTGGTCGATTAACCAGTCATAGTAGCCTTGAGCCCGCAGCGTCCCATAGGTAAGTTCAGTGGCGAAAGCAGCGTCCCGCCCCCCAAGATGCGCACGAGTTAGCCGCGGAGGAAGCAGCAAATTAGCGTAGGACTCTTTGGTTTCTACCGCCAGCAGTACCTGAAAAACCAAAGTGCGTACCCGATCAGTTTGCGGCCGCCACTGTTGGTTTTCATCGCGTTTATTTCCCCGACCTCGCCGTTGATCTGAGCGAGGTGATTTTGGAGACATATGTTTTTTTCGTGGACGTTCTACTCGCACTGGTTCTCCTCTTTTTGGCGGGGTAATCCAAAAAAGAATTCTGCGCCATAGCGTTGTCCCCTACCCCAGGCATCAGCCGCCATCTCTCGTTTACCAGCTGGAGTAACAAAAGTAAGTTTTACATCGTTACTACCGGTTCCCACGGTGACTTCGTGTTTAGTCACTACTACCTGCCCGGGCTGCAGCGTGTCATGATCGTGCATTTCAATTACCGGATAGATACCCAGGCGCTTACCATCTGGAAGCAGCGTCCACGCCCCCGGCTGGGAGGTAAACGCGCAAATAAGATTAGCTACCTCTTCAGCACTTTTTTCCCAAGGGATCTGAGCATCTGCCTTCGTTAGTAAGGGAGCGTAGCTGGCACCTTCGTTAGCCTGTGTATGAGCTTTTACCTGCCCGGCTTCTAATGCTCCTAAGACGTGAGGCAACAGCCCAATCCCGGCGTCTGTTAGGCGCTTTAACAGTAGATCAGCGGTAGTTTGGGGAGCGACGCGGATAGGGTCAACCGCATAAATCGGCCCGGTATCCATGCCTTCATCGATACGGAAAATACTAACTCCAGTAATCTCTTCCCCGGCAATGCGGGAATGTTGTACCGGAGAGGCTCCTCGCCATTTGGGCAATAGCGAATAATGTAGGTTAATCCAGCCATGGGGAAATACATTTAGTAAATCTTTGGGAATCAACAAGCCGTAAGCTACCACTACCGCCAAGTCGGCATGGAGTGCTGCAAAATCTGGGCGCCGCTGCGTATCCTTTAAAGAAGAAGGGGTAAAAACCTGTAGACCAGCCTGCTCAGCTACCTGGGCTACCGGTGAAGGGCAAAGCCGACGACCTCTACCAGAGCGGGCAGGAGGGCGAGTTAGTACCCCAACTACTTGATGCTCAGATTCCAGCAGATATTTCAGAACTGGTACCGCTGAATCGGGGGTACCGGCAAATAGGACACGCATATGGTTAATCCTAGCAGTTAAGCATTATTACCAACTGCCATCTTAAAGATCTATTGGGTCTACCTGCACTTTTAGAGATCCCCACTTTTTCCGCGAAGATATCGCTTGAATACGTTGTAATTCCTGACGTAGTTGTTCACCTTGATCTAGTCGCGAACGTACTAGCAACTGAAACTGTTGGTCGTTTTTAGCTGGGCCAATCACTTGCGCGTATGCAAAATTCGCTACCTGCTGGATTTTATGCAGCGTCAGCTGGTCAGCGCGTACAGTAGCCAAGACCGCGGTAGGGGGAATTCCCACTTCTGCTCGCTCTTGCAGTTCCTGACTTGCCCACTGGCTAAAAGCACGCCTTTTAAACGCTAAGGCCAATCGCTCCCCGGGATCCCCACTAAGCATTACTCCACCGCCGGGAGCCACTTTGGCGGCAGCGTTCGCCCACCTACGTAAGGCTTCTTCCGCGGTCCAGATTTGATCCAGACTCAGCAGCATCCCGGTATCCAGTAGTAATGCTCCCGCGTACCCGGCTTCCGCAACCGGTTCCTGTTCATTGGTAGCCACCACCAATGCAGGCTGAGAACCAATCTCACTCAAAGGATTATCAGCATCACAATTAATCACTGGTATTTGCGGGAAAGCTGCTGCTATTTCTTTACTAATTTGCATATTTCCGCGTGATACTGCCCTGGTTTCTTGCGTGCCGCAACGCGCGCAAGAGAACTGAAAATGATGCGCACAACTATTGCAAATAAATTCCCCGCGCAGTTGCTGTACGGTACCAAAACATTGTGGACAACGAACCGGCGCCAGGCAACTAGCACAACTCAATCCCAGACGACCGCCCTTACGCGCAGTTTGAATTAATACCGGGCCTTTCGCTAGGGCACCCCGCATGAACTGTATCGCGGTAGAGGATAGCCCGACTCGCCCGATGGTGGGGTCATCGCGCTTTTCGTATTCGGGAGTGAAAATTTTTGGCAGTTGCACTTGATGTTTACTTGGAGTTAATTCTCGAGCCCAACTAGACATTAGTAAAGCTTGGGCTTGTGGAGACCGGGAAAAACTTCCTAAAACCAACGAGCATTTTTCACTTCCGGCACGCAGCATTCCCACCTGCCGAGTATGCCAATAGGGGGCAGATTTTTCTTGAAAGGTTTCGGCACCCTCATCCCAAATTAGTAACAAGGATAGTTTGTTGAGGGGGGCAAACACAGCAGACCGGGTTCCTACTACCAGACGCGGCTGGCGGAAACGACACTGTAAGTAGGCACGGTAGCGTTCGCGAGCTCCAAGATCAAAGTGGTATTCCAGGGCGGAGGGCGCGGCTGGTGAGCAAGTTTTCTCCCAATAGGAGCTGAACTTCCTCGCTAATTTACCGGTAGGAAACAAACAAAGCACAGAGCCCGGGGTACGCAGGGAGCAGGTGATTAGCTGGGCAATCTGGTTAAAAGGTGCCGGCTTATCAGGTTCAGGAAGCGCTGACCACACCACTTTGCAAGCTTGTGCCTGCTCGAGTGAATCAAGAAGCTTCTTGCCGCTCGGATAGCTGGCTATCAGCGGTTCCGTCCTGGTGAAAGCAGCGGTGAGATCCTCCAGAACATTCTGCGTCTCATTAGGTACAGATTTTTCATTAGTGGTGGCGAAAAACCCTTTCTCGCAACCGGCATGGCGTTTAGGAATCGCGTGAGTTAAAACCTGGGAAACGTTACCCGCATAACGGGAGGCCACCTGCTCAGCTAGTTCAAAACTAGCGGCAGAAACTAAAGGATGGGAACTAAGAACCCTGCTAATAGGACGTAATCGTTGCCGGGTAGGTTCGCCCGGCCGAATACTTCTTACCCAACCGCGCACGAGCTGATCCCCGATTTTTGCGCTAACGAGGCACCCTGGCTGAACTTTCTTAACCAAGTGGGAAGGAACCGTATAGTCTAAACCTCGAGCTAGGTGAAAGACAGACGTATCGAGAATAACGGTGGCAATCAAATCCTGATTTGGCCAATTAGCCAACGGTTTTTCGGGAATCGCCAACAGTTCTTGCTGCTGACCGTGCGGAGATTCTCCCTGCTTGAGGGAACGAATTTCTGCTAAAGGATCCCTACCGCTCCAACGCGGCATTTGGTCATTCACGATATTTGTTGGCGAATCAGCGCCACTATCTGGCCAGCTATCTGCGTTTTAGCCCCCGCGAATTGCCCAATTTCTCTGCCCTGCTGATCCACTGCTTTTACCCGGGTGGTTACATCCCCAAACCCGCTACTCTCCCCCACCTGGTTAATGAAAATAATATCGGCACCCTTACGACGTGCCTTTTCCCGCCCTAATTGCACAACCTGATCCCAAGATCCAGTTTCGGCAGCAAACCCCGCTAAAAACTGATTGTCATGTTTTTTTGCGGCCAAATCTGCCAAAATATCGGCAGTGGGACGCAAACGCAAAGAAAACTCCCCTTTTTCCATAGTTTTTTTAATTTTCTGGGATTGGAATTCCACTGGCTGATAGTCAGCAACTGCCGCCGCCATCACGGCTGCCTGCATTTTGGGGAATAGCTCTAAGGCAACCCTATGCATCTGGGCGGCAGTAGGGGTAGAAATAACCGCAACTTTTTCTGACAAGGACGCTAACAAAGCTGAGTCGATATTAGCTGCTAACAAGGTCACATTTGCGCCTTGGAGGGCGAATTGACGAGCAATTTCTACTCCAAAGCGTCCGGAGGAACGATTCCCTAAAAAACGTACCGGATCTAAAGGTTCTCGGGTACCTCCAGCGCTCACCATGACTTGTTGATCATTCCATGTGCCAGAATCCAGTATCCCCAGCATCTGGGATATGACGTCATCTTCCGCTGCCATCCGCCCGATTCCCTGGTCTCCACTAGAAAGAGCTCCCGCTACCGGACCGACAAACCGCGCTCCCCGTTGCCGTAATATCTGAACGTTCTCTCTGGTTGCCGCATTTTCCCACATATTTGTGTGCATCGCCGGAGCCAGAAGTAAGGGGCAGTTAGCTGCCAAAATCACATTGCTTAGCATGTCGTCGGCAATGCCGTGCGCGATTCGCGCTAGCAGATCAGCGGTAGCCGGAGCCACCAAGATAGCACTAGCATCACGCGCCAGTTCGATATGGCCAACCCCGCTTTTAGGCTCATCTACCTGTGAATAAACCGGATTACCTGAGAGTGCTCGCCAAGTAACTTCCCCTACCATTTTCAAGGAAGCAGGAGTAGGTATCACCCAAGCATCGAAGCCCGACTTTACCAGGGCACGCACCACGTTAGTTGTTTTATAGGCGGCTATTCCGGCACCTACCCCGATAATAACCCGGCGGCGCTTAGACATGATGGGGTTAGTCCTTTACTGACTCGTCATGCTCTTTCAGATTGAGGGCGTCCTGGTCAATTTCCCGCAAAGCAATACTCAAAGCCTTATCTTCAGGATTGCAGTCGACCAATGGTCCGGGAGTGGAAAACATTCCCTCGGCGATTTCCAGATTATAAGTATTGATTTGCCGTGCCCGTTTGGCCGCGTAGACCACTAGCGCGTATTTGGACTCCACTTTCTCCAATAGTTCATCTATTGGGGGGTTGGTAATGCCTTCCGGGATTGCAACAGTACCCGACATATTGTCCTCTCATTTCTCATATAGCGGCTCGGTGCCACATCTTCACAAAAAGCTTACGCTATTCCCATTAAGGCTGCTAGTTCACGCGCCGCCTGTTCCGGTTGGTTGTTTACTATCTGATACTCGAATTCTTTTGCCGCTGCCATCTCGGTTTTCGCTGTTTCTAGACGGCGAGCGACTTCTGCTTCTCCCTCGGTACCTCTACCACGTAACCGTGCTTCCAAGGCTTGCTGGCTGGGAGGAAGCAGAAAAATAAAATGTGCCTGCGGATGAGTGTGCCGAACCTGTCGCGCTCCAGCTAGATCGATCTCTAAAATCACGTCTTCGCCCCGGTTAAAATGGGCAGCTACTTCCGAACGTAAAGTGCCATAGCGAGCCCGTCCATGAACCTGAGCCCACTCTAGAAAGCCGTTGGCAGCAAGCAGTTCATCAAAGCGTTCTTCACTGAGGAAATAGTAATCAACGCCGTTACGTTCACCGGGACGCGGAAGGCGGGTGGTAGCCGAAACTGCCACTTTTACCTGCGGATACATTTTCTTGAGGGCGTTAACTACCGTCCCCTTACCTACCCCAGAGGGGCCGGCTAGTACAAATAAACGTGAATTGGGCAAAGTCTTCACCTTTTAGGCCAGTAGAAAATAACAGTATGGGACCTAATTTCTCAGGTCCCATACTGTATTTATAGTTTTCGGTTTTATTTAGCCGAAGCGGCGAATCAGCTCAGCACGCTGATGCTCGCCCAGACCGCGGATACGACGAGACTTAGCGATGCCAATCTCTTCCATTACCGCAGCGGCAGTGGTGGCGCCTACGCGAGGCAAAGCCTCTAGTAGAGCCTGAACCTTCATCTTGCCCAAGTAAGGATCGTCTTGAGCGTTCTTGATAACCTCAGAGAGGGTCAATTCCCGGTTCTTCAGCTTCGCTTTAGTTTCTGCACGAGCCTTACGAGCCTGAGCGGCTTTCTCCAAAGCCTGTGCGCGCTGTTCGGGAGTTAAAGAAGGAAGTGCCATTTAGTATTTACCTCTTCATCTAGATTTACGGGTTAACAACACGAAAAAGACTAGTTGTTTTCTTCTATTTAAGCCAACCCATCAACTTAGTTTCGCCAGTTCAGTTGCGAAAAATATCACTCATTTGCTCGGTTATTTGCCTTGCCGCGGCCTGCAATGAAGGCAGCTCCGGACCGGCAGAGGAGATTCCACGCGAGGTTGAAGCCAACACCCGGCAAGCACTTTCACCAAAGATATGTTGTATATCCGCTGGTCTCGCACCCTGCGCCCCAATTCCTGGAGATAAAACCGAACCGGAGAATGTCGAAAAATCAATTCCTAACTCCCTGGCGGCATTTCCGGTGGTGGCACCGACAACCAACCCAATATCGGAAATATGACCTTCGTCACCATTTGAGTTATTTGCCTGTTCTGCCTGCGAAATTATGCTTGCCGCCACGCTTTTACCATCTCTTCCCTTGGCATGCTGCACCTCGTATCCCTGTGGATTAGAGGTAAGCGCCAATACATATACTCCTTTACCGTTCACCTTTGCCAGCTCAAGGGCAGGTTCGAGCGAACCAAAACCCAGGTAGGGAGAAACAGTGATCGCATCCGCGGACAGCGGAGAATCTGAAGCCAAATACGCCTGCGCGTACCCAGCCATAGTCGAGCCAATATCACCACGTTTTACATCCAAAATAGTGAGCAATCCCGCTTGACGACAGGCCGTCAGAACTTCCTCCAAAACTTTGATTCCGCTCGATCCAAACCGCTCAAAAAATGCAGATTGTGGTTTAACTACCGGTACCTGACCAGCCATCGCCTCTACTAGAGTTAAAGCAAAGGTACGTAGCCCCTGGACATTATCACTCAAACCCCAGGCGTCCAGTTGCGAAGAGTGCGGGTCAATACCTACACAAACATTACCTAGCTGATTCATCGCTTGCGCTAAGCGTAATCCGTAGCGGCGCATTATATCCTCCTTAAAACTGTAGCTGCCCAGATAAAACCGTAAGCTTTCCCCGATACATGGTGTGACATATCAGCCCCACCAGTTCCTTCCCTACGAAGGGAGTGTTATCCGAACGAGAAGCTTGGGTTTCGCGGCAAACCTGCCAAGTAGCATCGGGAGATACGAAACAAAGGTTAGCCGCGGAACCGGGAGCAATTTCCTCTCCTTGCTGCTTCGCCTTCCCAATTTTTGCTGGGGTAACTGACATAACTCGCGCCAAATCGCGCCAAGTCATTTTCCCGCTCTGTACCATGGCGGTAGCGACCACCGCTAGCGCAGTTTCCAGTCCAATCATCCCAAAAGCACCACACTCAAAATCACAGTCTTTCAGGCGACGGGGATGTGGAGCATGATCCGTTCCCACCAGGTCAATCGTGCCATCAGCCAATCCCGCGCGCAAGGCTGCTACATCTTCTTTTGAACGCAACGGAGGATTAACCTTAAAGAGCGGATCCCGTCCTCTTACTTCTTCCTGGGTAAGGAACAGGTGATGAGGAGTAGCCTCAGCACTAATGCGGGCACCCTGAGACTTTCCCCAACGTACTAGTTCCACTGCCGTCGCACTTGATAAATGACACACGTGAACCCTCACGTCCAGATAGAGGGAAAGTAAAATATCGCGGGCAATAATCATTTCTTCCGCAACCGTTGGCCAACCTTTTAGCCCCAGTTCCTCCGCCAAATAGGACTCATTCATTTGTGAGTCTGCGGTTAGGCGCGGCTCTTGCGAATGTTGGGCAATAACCCCATCAAAATCGCGGATGATCTCTAAAGCCTGACGCATTAACAGGGGGTCAAAAACACATTTCCCGTCGTCACTAAACACATTTACCTCTGCCCGCGAGGTATGCATTCCGCGCAGATCAGAGAGCTCTTTACCCGCAAGGTTCTTAGTGACGGCTCCAACCGGATGTACCTCAACCCGACCCGCATGACGTCCCAAATCTAGCACTTGCTCCACTACTGCGGGACAGTCTTGAGTGGGGGTAGTATTTGCCATCGCGAAAACACAGGTATATCCACCTTTAGCCGCTGCAGCCGTGCCGGTATCCACTGTTTCCGCGTCACACCCGCCAGGCTCTCGCAGATGAGTGTGTAAATCCACCAATCCCGGTAATGCCACCAGACCGCAGGCATCTATTTCTTTGATTCCGCTACCAGCTGTTAATGGCAAATCTGTACCTACCTGGCGGATTAGTTCATCCTCCACCCAGATATCAGCGGGCGCTTCCCCCAGAATTTTTGCACCACGAAAAACGATTGCACTCACGACTGCCTCCTATGAAACTATGAGCAGCCAATGGCGAGGACGTTGCCGAAAGCTCTCGGCCTCGACTACTGCTCGCTTGCTTTATTTTCGCTGGAGCGCCCGATGGCATCTAGCACTCCGTTAACAAAATCCGGAGATTCCGGTGTTGAAATCGCACGCGCAGTACCGACAGCTTCACTTACCGCAATCTTCCAAGGAACATCGTCATTGTAGAGGATTTCCCAGATGGAACAGCGCAAAATAGCTAAATCCGTTTTCGGCATGCGATCAAGCGCCCAGGATCGAGAATACTGGCTTAGAGTCATATCGATATCGAAAAGATGCTCCGCCACTCCCTCTGCAATTTCTGCCGCGTAGTCAGGCAAGGTGGTTTGCGCAGTACTCAAACACCGTCGCTGCGCCACCAGTTCGCGTAAATCCTCGGGATCCTGATCTAGACCTTTAAGATTAGCTTCATAAAGGGTATCAACTGCCCGCCGCCGCGCTTTAGTACGCCGCGAAAGCCGATTTTTTGACACCGCCGGTTATTCCTTAACCCGAGATATATAATCGCCGCTGCGGGTATCGACCTTAATCTTTTCGCCCTCTTCTACAAACAGGGGAACCTGTACCTCATATCCGGTCTCTACCGTAGCCGGTTTGGTGCCCGCAGAAGAACGGTTACCCTGTAGCCACGGCTCCGTGTGAGTGATCTGCATGACTACCGAAGCAGGCAATTCCAAGAAAAGCACCTGGCCGTCATGGAAAGCAACTACCGCGCGTTGGTTCTCAATCAGGAAGTTCTTAGCGTCTCCCACGATTTCCGCAGTGATTGTGACCTGCTCGTAGGTATCATCATCCATGAACACAAAATCTGTACCATCTTGATATAGATAGGTCATATCACGACGATCAACCGTTGCGGTTTCCACTTTCACTCCGGCATTAAAGGTACGATCGACAGTTTTACCGCTAAGTACATTCTTAATCTTGGTACGCACGAAAGCCGGGCCTTTACCCGGTTTAACATGCTGAAACTCAACCACCTGCCACAACTGGTTATCAAGTTTTAGTACCAGACCGTTTTTCAAATCATTCGTTGTCGCCAACTTTAATACCCCCAAGTCAAAATAAATCGCTTCTACTTTACTTTAATCAAGCTATGCATGAAAATAAGTTCCACCCGCCTGCGCTTTTTGTCACGCTTCCAAAGTATGGGCGACTTCCTCACATGCTGCCGCTAATGACAAATCTGAAACTGTAACTGCATGTGGGTTCAAAGTTTGCCAGCGTTGGCGTCGTTCTTCCCCCATTTGCCGCAGCCATGCCCTGGGCATTCCCAATCCCAGAGAACGGGGACGGTTAAGTCCGGCACGATCAGCCATAGTCGATAGGTCAATCACCAGTTCGATTATTTCTCTGGCGGGAAGTTCATTTAGTTCTTGCCGGGTTTGCGGGTTATCTAGCGCCCCGGAACCCATCGCGACGATAGTGTCTTCGGCGGGCATTGCTTTTAGAAGGGATCTCACTACTTCCTGTTCTACCTGCCGATACCTTTTTTCCCCCGCACTAATCACCGCAGTAGCGAGCGGCACCCCCAACTTGGAGGCTACCAGCACGTCCGTATCAACCAGTTTCCAAGCAAATCTTTTAGCTAGGGCAGCGGCAATACTGGATTTTCCACTACCTGGTAGCCCAATTAAGAAAACTTTCCTAGCCAACTTTATCCATCCCACTACTGGGATTTCCAGTGGAAACACCAGCACCCCGGCATTGATTTATCGCGTGGAAAGCTCTTCGCAGTACCTGGTAATCACTAATGGGAACAACACACACCTGCCCGTCACCAGTGGTAAGTACCATCCGGATTATTCCCCCACGCACTTTCTTATCTGAAGCCATAATTTTAACTAGCTGGTCAAAGGAATATTGCGGACAGCTGGTCGGCAAACCTAGCGCCGCAATTTGGCGCCGCTGATTTTCCATTTTCGCGGAGTCTAGTAGCTTCATTTCCACTGCTACCTGGGCAGCAAATACCATCCCAATTGCTACTGCTTCGCCATGCAGTACCTGATAGCCAGAGGCTTTTTCGATAGCATGAGCCAGAGTGTGTCCATAATTAAGACATTCCCGTAGGCCACTTTCACGCAGGTCTTGGCTTACGACTACCGCTTTAACTTGAATCGCCCGGCTAATTACTTCTTCTAATACCGAAGGCGAGGCGAGTAGATTTTGCGCACTAGCCTTGTCCAATAACTCCAAGATTTGATGGTCAGCTATAAACCCGCATTTTATGACTTCCGCCAAACCGGTAGACAGTTGCCGCCGGGGTAAAGTACGTAAATAAGCGAGGTCACAGATAACCGCGCTCGGTGGATAGAAAGACCCTACTAGATTTTTTCCCAGGGAAGTATTTATCCCAGTTTTTCCGCCCACTGCCGCATCCACCATCGCAAGTAAAGAGGTAGGGACATTAATTAGTTCAATTCCTCGCAGCCAGGTAGCGGCGACGAAACCTCCCATATCCGTTGTGGCTCCCCCGCCCAACGACATTATTGCGTCCTCGCGAGAAAAATGGTTCTCCCCCAGGATTCGCCAGGCATCTTCTACTACCCTAATATTCTTGGCTGCTTCCCCATCGGGGTGCGGAAAAACTTTGATTACCTGTCCAGTTTGGGTCAAGGCTTGCGCCAATTGGCGAGCCTCTTTTTCCAGAGGCGCTGGGCAGATTAAGAACACTTTCCGGGGACGTTCTTGCAACATCTGGCAGATTTGGGAGCTCAGACTCTCACCTACGCTAATCTGGTATCCGCTGCCGGAAGTCACCGGAATCATCCGAATTTTTTCCGACGTTTTCACCGGCAAAGTACCCAGCGACTTTAAATCATAGCGAGATACCGGTCGGGTTTCTTCCAGTTTTAAGCCCCGGATTACCGCGGTAGCCACCTCACTGAGGCTACCATCTGCCGGGACACTTAAAGTTGCAGCTGCCAGGTAACCTGCACGTCTCTGCTGTTCTAATTTCGCAATTCGTTTGCGGGGATTCTCACTTCCTTCCAAGAGGGGGCGCCCAGATTCCTCCCCTACTCTTGCCCCGGCTACCACGGGAGAAACATCCAGGAAAACTACCTCTTTATCCGCGAGAGCAGCGGCCGTTTCTTCACGGGTAAGAGCCCCTCCCCCCAGGGCAATCACTCCGATATCATCCCGAAGTAGCTTAGTAATCACTTCCACTTCTAAATCTCTAAAATATTCCTCGCCATGGGCAGAAAAAATCTCCGGTATGTTCATCCCAACCTGGCGAGAAATTTCCTGATCGGCATCGCTAAAAGAACGTCCGAGCCGCCCGGCAACAAGACGTCCCACAGAGGTTTTCCCACTGCCTGGCAAACCAATGAACACTATTTGCTTTTGCACACTCATAGCCTCGCCCCCACTCGTTTCTGGTATCCCTGCAGATTTTCTCGCACCTGCGCCAGCGAATACCCACCTACGTGTTCTAAGAGGGCATCGGCGAGCACCAATGCTACCTGTGCCTGGGCAATTACTGCTCCCGGCACCACCGCACAGGTATCGGAGCGTTGATGATTAGCACAGCTTTCCTCTCCGTTAGCCAGATCAATTGTGCGCAAGGCACGAGGCACGGTAGAGATTGGCTTATATCCGCAGCTGACCCGGATTATTTGTCCGTTCGACATGCCACCTTCAATCCCGCCTGCATGATTAGAGGCACGAATTATTTCCCCGTCTTCTCCTCGAATAATCTCGTCATGAGCTGCTGAACCCGGCAAATACGGCTGAGTACCATCCCCAATATTCACGGTTTTTACCGCCGGAATCGACATCAACGCGGCAGCCAGACGCGCATCTAGCCTCCGATCTGCAGCTACGTGGCTACCTAGTCCTATCGGAACCCCATAGGCAGCTACTTCAACACTGCCCCCAATAGTGTCTCCATTGTTCTTCGCCGCATCGATCTGGGAGATCATTTGCTCGCTAATTTTTTCATCCGGGCACCTAACCGGGTTTTCAGCCAGTTTTTCCTGCGTACTTAAAGCCGGAATTGGGTGACCAGCCGCGAGGGAAACTTCTCCAATTTGCGTGACATAAGAAATAAGTTCAATTCCACACGCTTGCTTTAGAAACTCTTGAGCGAAAGCTCCTAGACCAACTCGCACCGCGGTTTCTCGGGCACTGGCACGTTCTAACACCGGGCGCGCTTCTTCTAGGTCATAGGCAAGCATTCCCGCCAGATCTGCATGTCCGGGGCGAGGACGGGTTAACGGCTGGTTGCGGGCAATCTCCCGTTCATCGCCCTTACCGGCATTAATTTTTAAATCCTGCGGAGGTACCGGATCGGGGCTCATCACCGTCTCCCATTTTGGCCATTCACTATTCTCGATCAGTAGAGCAATCGGGGCTCCGGTGGTTTTTCCCCTGATTACGCCGCCGAGCACATGAGCTCGATCCTGCTCGAATTTTTGGCGTGCCCCGCGTCCATATCCGGCACGCCGGGAAGCCAGATACTGTGCTACTTTGGCGGTGCTAATTTCTATTCCGGCAGGCATTCCCTCTAAGATTCCCACCAGCGCACGTCCATGGGATTCTCCCGCGCTCATCCATTTCAACATGGCTTTATTGTGCCATGGAAAAATCATTTACGGTCTAGCTTTCCACTTCTAGGGAAAACCCTTATATGTTTTGTATTTTGGAATTTAGCGGGGAACGACCAGAAGTGCGATATAGGTAGCGGCTAAGAGCCACGGTCCAAAAGCTAAGCGGGTACTGCCACTAGCTTTTTCCCCTATTACCAAGTAAAGTGCCCAGCACCCGGCACCCAGAACTGTCAAAATCCCCATAACTAGCAGACAGTGCCAGGAAGAACAAGTGGCTAGACCAACTACTAGGGGAGCTAGTCGCAAATCACCTACCCCGATACCGTGGCGGACAAACGTTCCTGGTAACAATAAAATGAAGGCGCCTAAAGCTACGATTAGGGCGTATGCCGGTTTTACCCACTGCCCCGTGATAAAACCTGCTAAAATTACTGCCACGATCACCAGAATCAGAAATGCGGCGGTCATTGAACGAGGAAGTCTTTGGGTACCCGCATCTATTACCATTAGCGCCGTACCCAGCGTCAATAGTGGAAACATTAGTAATAAGTTAATAGATCCGAAACGAACGAGCACGGCTGTGCACACTGCCAGAGCGGAAAATACCCCGATTGCCCAGGGCTGATTCCACAGAGCCCGCTGTCTTCCAGATAGGCGAAAATATTTCTCTACTTTTGGCATACCGTAAAGCAGGTTTCCTACCCCCGCAAATAACAGCGCTGCTAAACATACTAGAATTTGCATAATCACCGACTTTATTCGTTACTAATTGCTGCCCGCATTACTTCCAGGTTCGGGGTACGGGAAGTAAATAGTTGTACCTGCATTACTGCCTGGTGTAACAACATCAGCTTTCCAGGAATGATACAACCTCCCGCCGCAGTAATCATTTTTACCAGTAGAGTTGGCCAGGGGTCGTAAACAATATCTAAAACAGTTTGACCAGTGTTAAAGGAAATAGTTTTATAAAAGCTATCTAGGACTTCCCGAGGAACAGTGGAAATAATCAGATCCGCTTTTTGAAGGGTTTCCCGCGCCTGTTCATAAGCAGCTAAAGGCACATAGCCAGGATCAATCCCTAGCCGGGTAGCTGCCTGTAGTGCGTTACCAGCTCCCGAGACTCGCCGCGCCAGCAAGTTAATCTGCCTAGCTCCCACTTCTACCAGAGCAGCCAGAGCCGAGGAGGCAGTAGCTCCTGCCCCGACAATCACTGCATTTTGAGGTTCCCAGTCACCCCCCTTTATTTCTTTAATTGCCGCCACCATCCCATATACATCGGTATTGAATCCGGCAGTAGCTCCCCCGGGAAACGGCACCACAGTATTTACCGCCCCTACTGCCTTGGCTAACCCATCGACCTGAGAAAGCAGCGGAATAATTACCTGTTTTAGAGGCATAGTCACCGATAATCCCACCAGAGTCTCTGGCCAGGAACCAAGGAAGGAATTCACACTTTCCTTCGAAATCTCTATCCGGCGATAGTCAAGTTTAATTCCCAAGTCCCGGTAAGCAGCCAGGTGCAGAGCCGGAGAAAGGGAATGGGCAATTGGTGATCCGATTACCGCAGCCCAGGGATTTAGCGTTTGCATTTGCCTTGGTTCTGCTGGCACCACTGTTTTAGTTCTTCCACGTTCTTGGTTTGTTCCTCTAAAGTGAGAGCGAACTTGGTTTCACCGGTGTCCAGATTCACCGTGGTGAAGTAGAGCCATTTGCCCTCTGCCGGTTTCGCGACCGCTTTCAAGGCGGCTTCTCCTACCGTACCGATAGCGGTAGGAGGCAGCCCTTTATGCTTATAAGTGTTATAGGGGGTGTCTTCCTCTAAATCTTCGGAACTCGGAATCCCGCCTGAGCGCCCCTGTCCGTAGACAACGGTGGAATCCATCTGCAGGTACCCGTGGGTATCGCTATTATCTTGTAAGCGATTTTCAATCACCCGCGCTACCTGCGGATAATATTTTTCAACATTGACTTCTTTTTCCAGAATGGAAGCTTTAATTATCACCGTGGCACGCTGATCAGCGGCTACCCCGGCATTGTCTAGTCGTTTAATCTGGGTATCTACCATGGTTTTCACCAGATCTTTAGCACTCTGATTAGTGGCAACCGTATAGGTGTCAGGGGCTAGCCATCCCTCGAAGCTCTCTTCGCTTTGACCAGGAATCCCATAATCTGCCGGGTCAGCAAAGGCCTCTGCCACCTGATCCGCGCTAAAGCCGATGGTCTCTTGAAAACGAGCCTTTATTTGTTTAACGGTAAACCCCGGAGGAATAGTGACCTTAATATCTGCCTTTGAGGCAGGATCTAGTAGCATCGCCAGAGCCTCACGAGAAGACATGCGCTTATGTAGCCTAAAACGTCCCGCCTGAACTCCTTGCGCTAAAGAATTCTTTTTGAAAATATCAGCGAATACTTCTGCATCTGCGATTACTCCTTTTTTCTGAAGGATTAAGCCAATCGCTTTCCCTGAAGCTCCCTCGGGAATCTCGATAATTATTTCCCCGGACCCTTTGCCTTCATAATCTTTTCCACCAGAGAAAATACTACTGACTCCCCCCAGTTCACGAGTTGCAATTACCGAGGCTCCGGTAATTAACCCAATGACCACCAGAATAACAATCGCTGTAATCGTACGCTTCTTCCGGCGAGCTTTACGCCGTGCAGCTCGTCCTGAAGAAGACGCGCCCGCGGAGGAGTTAGCTTGCAGGCCGTCGTCCTCTTGCCAATAGTTATCGAGGCTAGACTGGCCATCGCCTGGTATAGGATTGGCAGCCGCTGATTTATCAACGCGACGGGAGGGAAAATGTCGCGGTGGACGGGTGGTGTTAGGCTCCCGGCTCATCAGGCTTCCTCGCTTTCAGTTCCGCTGCCCAGTGGCTCCCCGGGAATCTGCCCGGTTCGTTTTTCGGTTTCCAGTGCTTGCTCCAGTATCAGTACCGCAGCCTGTTGGTCTACGACGTTCTTATGTTGCCTTCCACCGAGCCCGGCAGAACGTAACTGTTGATGAGCGCTGACGCTGGTAAGACGCTCGTCTACAAGTCTTATATTACAAGTTGGTAACAGCTGTTCCAACTCGGCTCCCCAAGACCGCACGTCAGCAGCATTTTTGCCTTCTTTTCCGCTCAGCAAACGTGGCAAGCCAATAATAATCTCCTTTGCTTTATACTCGGAGACTATTTCCGCGATACGGAACAGTTCTTGTCCCCCATCGCGATAAACGGTTTCCACCGGAAAGGCTAAAGTTCCCGCCGCATCGGAGCGAGCTACTCCAATCCGACGGGTACCTAAGTCGATACTAATCCGTACCCCGGGACGCATTATTTTTTGGCTATCTCTTCAGCGATAGTTTCCAGGGCGGCGGCAAGTTTACCCGCATCTTTGCCCCCACCTTGTGCCAAATCGGGACGACCGCCTCCGCCTCCCCCCATAATTTTAGCAGCGATTTTAACCAGTTCTCCAGCTTTAATTCCCTTATCCCGAGCCTGCTGAGTGGTAGCTACGATTACCTGTGGGCGATTCTTAGAAACCCCGCCCACGCTAACTACGGCGGTAGTATCTTCTAGCCGCTGCCTTAATGATTGCGCCAGAGTACGCAGGGATTCTGCAGAAACTTCTCCTGCATTAAAGGTAACCACACGAGCTCCATGAATTTCTTTCGCCGAAGCTGCGATTTCCCCAATTCGTGACAGTAGTGACTGTTCCTGCAATTTCGCCAGCTGCTTTTGTGCCTGTTTCAAACGCGTCAAAGCATCATCAATCCGTGTCGGAATCTCTTCAGGCTTAGTTCCCATAATGGAAGCTACCTGAGAAATCAGAGCGTGTTCCTTAGCCTGGAATTCATTAGCTTCATCAGCAACTAAAGCTTCAATCCGGCGTACCCCGGAACCAATGGAATTTTCTCCCATCAGCACTACTTGTCCCAGGTATCCGGTTGTCGGCATATGCGTTCCGCCGCAAAACTCCCGATCCCAGCCGTCACCAATATCGACAACTCGCACCATAGAGCCATATTTTTCTCCGAACAGAGCGGTAGCACCAGATTTCTTGGCCTCTTCAATCGGCATAACTTCGGTATTTACTTCCAAGTTATCCCGTAAACGATCGTTGATACGATCTGCAATCGCCGACATTTGCTCTCCGCTCAAGGCGCGAGTGTGGTGAAAGTCGAAGCGAAGCCGATTTTCATTATTCTCTGAACCTGCCTGAGTAGCCTGCGCCCCCAGGTTTTCTTGCAAAGCCTTATGCAACATATGGGTGGCAGTATGGGCACGAGCGATCGCTTTCCGGCGGACGGTATCAATAGCTGCTACTACCTCATCGCCTACTGTTAGTTGCCCCTGTTCCAAGATTCCCCGATGTACCCGCAAACCGGCAACCGGGCTTTGAACGTCCTCGACTTTAAACTTCGCGCCTTGGAAGGAACGAATTACGCCGTGGTCAGCTAGCTGTCCCCCCATTTCCGCATAAAACGGGGTGGCATCTAAGACAACCTCAACCTTGCTGCCTGCGAAAGCAGTGGGTACCGCCTGGCCATCAGCTAGCAGTCCAATAACCTTGGCATTACAGCTATCTTCGGTATAGCCCACGAATTCGACTTCATGACCAAGTTCCGCCTCTAGCTCATGATAGATACGGGCATCGACATGCCCAGTCTTTTTAGCACGGGCATCTTCGCGGGCACGGTTCTTTTGCTCCTGCATCAACTGGGTAAACTTTTCTCGATCAACCTGGATACCGTGTTCCTCGGCCATCTCAATCGTGAGATCAATCGGGAACCCATAGGTATCATGCAAAGTAAACGCATCTTTACCAGAAAGTTGGGTTTCCTGGCGCTTCTTCACCTGCGCTACGGCCTGGTCAAAAATCAAAGTTCCCGACTCGAGTGTGCGTCTAAAAGCGTCTTCTTCCTCGTACGCAACTGTGGAAATAGTTTTCCAATCCTGTTCGAGTTCCGGATAGGAAGCTGCCATCACTTGTTTTGATACCGGCAGCAAATCAGGAAACACCGGATTAGTTACTCCCAGCAGACGCATAGCCCGCACTACCCGGCGAATCAGGCGGCGCAATACGTATCCACGTCCATCATTACCGGGTCGTACCCCATCCCCAATCAGCATTAAAGCGCTGCGTACGTGATCAGCGACTACCCGCATGCGAATATCATCAGGGTCTTTCGAGGTTTTACCTTGGGTGTACTGTTTCCCCGATAATTCCTGGGCTTTCTCTATCACCGGGAACACCTGGTCAATCTCATACATATTGTCCTTGCCTTGCAGCAAGAACGCGAGTCTTTCTAGTCCCAGCCCAGTATCTATGCATTTCTTGTCCAACTCGCCGAGCAAAGGATAATCTTTTCCGCGTCCTTCCCCCCGCAGATACTGGTCAAATACCAGATTCCACAGTTCGAGGTAGCGATCTCCACCGGTATCTATTTCTGGGCCACCCTCCGGCCCATAGGCGCTGCCGCGATCATAATGGATTTCCGCGCAAGGTCCAGCCGGTCCCGGCTGCCCGGTGTCCCAAAAGATTTCTTCTCGCGGTAGTTTTTGTAGGTGTAGCGGATCGAGACCGATTTGGTTTAGCCATACATCCTCGGCCTCAGTATCCTGTTCCCAAATCGTTACCCACAGCTTATCCCCATCCAAGCCGTATTTACCTTCTTCAATAGAACCGGTAAGTAAATCCCAGGCCATCTTAGAGGCACCCTGTTTGAAATAGTCACCGAAGCTGAAGTTTCCGCACATCTGGAAGAAAGTACCGTGCCGGGTAGTTTTACCCACTTCATCAATATCGTTAGTGCGAATACACTTTTGCACACTGGCCGCCCGCGGCCAAGGCGCCGGTTCGGTGCCCACAATATAGGGAATGAAGGGCACCATTCCCGCGATAGTAAACAGAATTGACTTATCGGGAGATACCAAAGGAACCGAGGGCGCCAGGTGGTGTCCTTGCCCAGCAAAATAGTTAAGCCAACGGGAACGAATTTCGGAAGTTTGCATGATGCCTCTAAATCTGTATGAGGAGGAGCTACCTCCTAGTGGAAAAGCGATTAACTTAAGGGGGTGGTTTCGGGCATTAAAGCCGCACGCAGCTCTGTCTCCCGATTTTCAAAGTCTTCTTGAAAACCCTGACAAGCGGTATGAATCCGCTCGCGCACCGGCGGAATCGACCAGGCAATCGCGCCTACCACGCCTACGGCAATCCCCAGTTTTACCAGCTTCTTCATGTTTACTGACCTTTCCGGTTGAACATTTTACGAGCCGCATAGGAAAAAGCCGACAACTTAATCAGCGGACCGGCAAAGGTGGAAGAGACCAGGGTGGAAACCGCAGATACGTCTTGAGCAACTTGCGCAGCCGAAGTGGTTACCGCGTCTACCCGCACCAGCTGAGCGTTGGCATCCCGTACCGTTTGCGAAACTTCTTTCACGGTATCTCCGGCGTCAGCGGCCACCTCTTTGATGGAACCTTGTAACTGGTCGAAAACTCTGCCTAGTTTCCAAAGCGGTATTGCCAGGAACAGTACAAGTAACAAAAAAGCTACCGCCGCGATTAGTGAAGCTATCTCACCGACGCTCATAGTTCTTCCTTCCCTAAGAAATGCTATATCGCTAAATTTACCCTACCGAGCGCGCAGCCCCGAACTGAGGTAAATATGGCTGATGCCTCCCGATAAACCGGGAGGCATCAGCTAAAGAGTTTCTAAGCTTAACGTGAGTAGTGCTCCACGACCATCTGCAGGTCGCAGACAACCGGAATCTCATCGCGTTCGGGCAGGCGCACGTAAGTTGCCTGCAGCTGTTCCAGATTCACATCTAAATATGCGGGAACATCCGGCAGCACATCCCGGTGAGAACCAGCGGCTGCCACAATAAAGGGATCTTTAGTTTGGGACTTGGGGCAAATCTGAATAACCTGACCCGGCTTTACCCGATAGGAAGGACGATCGACCGGTTTGCCATCTACCAGAACGTGGCGGTGAACTACCGTCTGCCGAGCCTGCGGCATCGAGCGAGCAAACCCCGAGCGCAACACCAGCGCGTCTAGACGCGACTCCAACAGCACGATCAGGTTGTCACCGGTCATGCCTTTGATTCGCCGTGCCTCTTCGAATAGGCGATGCATCTGAGCCTCGCGAATATTGTATTGAGCGCGCAGACGCTGCTTTTCCTTCAAACGGATGGCATAGTCAGATTCGCTACGACGACGAGCCCGTCCATGTTCGCCTGGGCCGTAAGGGCGCCGATCAAAGTAACGCTGAGCCTTGGGAGTTAGTGCAATTCCCAAAGCACGTGATAGACGAACCTGTTTACGTGAACGCTTATTTCCCATTAAATTTTCTCCTGTATGTGTTCTTTATTTTTCATTTCACCAGCGACGCCGGTGGGGTCACCACGCGGGCTAAGACCCCAGGGTTGCCTAACGACAACAGGTTTTAGAGTAACCTATTTTTGGTTACCTTTGCTATCGGACAAGATAGCGCGAATGGTGCGCAGCCGTTTCGACACTAACTGTTCATAGCCATTATCAGTGGGATGGTAATAGTGAACTCCAGCTAAAGATGCAGGCAGATAGGTTTGTTTCACAATATGGTGCGGATAGTCGTGCGCATATTTGTATCCCGACACTCCCATTTTTTCAGCTCCAGAGTAATGAGAATCACGCAGAGAGGCGGGTACCGCGTCACTTTTCCCCGCACGCACATCTTTAATCGCGGCTTCGATTCCCAAATAAGAGGCATTAGATTTTGGAGCGATAGCTACTGCCACCGCGGCCTGAGCCAAGATAATCCGCCCCTCGGGCATTCCAACCATCTGGACTGCCTGTGCGGCGGACACCGCCATTTGTAAAGCAGCTGGATCCGCCATTCCCACGTCCTCGCTGGCACAAATCATTATTCGGCGGGCAATAAAACGGGGATCTTCTCCCCCTTCGATCATGCGCGCCAAATAATGCAAAGTGGCATCTACATCGGAGCCGCGCATGGATTTAATAAAAGCACTAATCACGTCATAGTGGTCGTCACGGTCATATTTCACTACTGCGGTATCAGCGGCACGGGCAATATCTTCAGTAGTGAGGGCGCTGCGCCCCGCCGATAGCACGCCTTCGGAAGCCGCCTCAAGTAAGGTCAGCGCTTTACGGGCATCTGCACCCGCCAAATCAGCCAGGTGGGTAAGCACTTCTTCGTCCACCGTCACCTTATCTTTTAGCCCCCGTTCATCACTTAGGGCACGACGCAGCAGTTGCTTCACATCCTTGCTGTTTAACGGATTTAAAGTCAACAGCAAAGATCGCGAAAGTAAAGGCGAAACTATTGAAAAGGAAGGATTCTCGGTGGTAGCTGCCACCAGGATTACCCAAGAGTTTTCTACGGCTGGCAGCAGGGCGTCTTGTTGGGACTTCGAGAATCTATGTACCTCGTCCACAAATAGCACGGTTTGTTTACCGGTTGTGCGCAGCTCTTCGCGTGCACTTTTGATAACTGCCCGCACCTCTTTTACTCCAGCTGAAACCGCACTTACCTCAATAAAATTTCTCCTAGAAGTAGTGGCCACTAAATAGGCGAGTGTGGTTTTGCCGGTACCAGGCGGCCCCCAAAAAATAATGGAATTTACCGCCCCCGCACTGCCTTGGGGCTCTAGCAGCCTACGCAAAGGCGAGCCAGGTTTCAGCAAATGGCTTTGTCCCACCACCTCGTCTATGCTACGTGGCCGCATACGAACTGCCAGCGGTGCCGAATCCGAAAATGTGGGGGTTCCTTGTTCGCTAAGCGAAACTTGTTGAAAAAGATCCACTACCGCAATACATCCGCAAGGTCGCCAGCCCCTTGGCGTACTACCTCGGGAACATCTCCAGTAAGATCAATCACCGTAGTGGGGCGAGCTTCTTCTACCGGGCCTTCAATAACCGCATCTAGCAGGTAACCAATTTCATCGCGAATTTCCCAACCATTAGCCTCTGGAATTTCTTTATCCGGCAAAATTAGCGTCGAAGACATTAGAGGCTCCCCCAATTCTTCCACCAGCGCCAGGGTGGTTACGTGATTAGGAATCCGTGCCCCTACTGTCTTTTTCTTGGGATTAAGCATAATTCGTGGCACCGCCTTATCCCCCTTCATAATGAAGGTAAAGGGGCCGGGAGTGAGCCGATTTATCAGCTTAAACGCCGAATTATCGACGATCACCAGCTTCCCCAGCTGCTTGAAATCATGGCAGATCAGGGTGAAATTGTGAGTTTTGGGCAGTTTCCGGATAGTTTGAATCCGTTCTAATCCCGCCTTATTCCCAAGTTTACATCCCAGGGCATATCCCGAATCAGTAGGATAGGCAATTACGCCCCCATCACGAATAATATCAGCGGCTTTCGTAATTAGCCGTGCTTGCGGATTAACTGGGTGAATATCAATATAGGCAACCATGTCTCCCAGTCTAGCAACCCTAAAAGAATCAGTTTCTCCCTTGTCTTTGCGATTTTGTAAACTCATGCTTTGTTTTCGACACAGGGAGGATTTGGGTATTATTAACCAGGATCAGTCGGCCGGGCGGCCGCGGCTAATAATAGTCGAGGAAAGTCCGGGCTCCACAGGACAGGATGATGGCTAACAGCCACCCGGGGTGACCCGCGGGCTAGTGCCGCAGAAAACAAACCGCCACGCACTCGCGTTGGTAAGGGTGAAAAGGTGGTGTAAGAGACCACCAGTGGTCAAGGTGACTTGGCCAGCTAGGTAAACCCCATCCGGAGCAAGACCAAGCAGCAAGCTGGGTGGTCCGCCTTTAACTTGCGGGTAGGTTGCTTAAGGCGTGCGGTAACGCACGTTGTAGATAGATGGTCGCCGCTGGCTTAGCCAGTACAGAACCCGGCTTATAGGCCGACTGATCTGTTATCTTTCTTCCCGCTTGGAAAATAAATCCTCGATTTGCTCTCCGTAAACAGCACGAATTCGATTCCGTTTTATCTTCAGCGAGGGAGTCAACATCCCGTTTTCGGTGGTCCAATCAGTAGTAATCACCTTAATTTTGCGGATAGATTCTGCCCGCGATACGGCGCGGTTAGTACGTTTGACAGCCCGCTGCAACGCCTCCAACACCCGCGGATCCCTGGCTGCACGGGTAATATCCATTTGTTCCATCCCGTGATTCTTCAACCAGGTAGGCAGCATTTCCTTATCGAGGGTGACCAGGGCAGCCACAAAGGGTTTATTATCCCCCACTACCATCACCTGTGAGATTAGCGGGTGGCCTTTCAAACGTTCCTCTAGGAACTCAGGAGCCACGTTTTTCCCACCGGCAGTGACAATAATTTCTTTGGCACGCCCAGTAATTTTAACGTTTCCGTCGGAGTCGATTTGCGCAATATCCCCGGTTTTGAACCAGCCATCCTCGGTGAACGCCTCTCGAGTAAGCTCGGGTTCCCCATGGTAGCCCCGCATAATCGAGCCACCACGTGCTTGCAGTTCGCCCCCCTCACCCAGGCGCACTTCGTTGCATAGCAGCGGTTGTCCCACGTATCCGGTTTTATTCCCAATTCGCTCTGACATCGTCAGCGGCCCTGTGGTTTCCGTGGCACCGTAGCCTTGTAAAACTTCAATTCCGCATCCGATGAAGAACCGCCCCAACCTTTCAGCCATCGGCGCTCCCCCAGATACGATTCCCTGTAGGTTTCCCCCCATAAGCTTCTGAATCTTGTTAAGTACCAGACGCCTAGCTAACGCTATTTTTATTTTTAGCCCAAAAGGAATTTCCTTCCCAGACTCATGCGCGATCGCCCACTGTTCCGCGGCATGGGCAGCCAAACGGAAGATTCGCAGTTTTATCCCTGAGCCTGCGGTGGCATCAGCAGCGTTATAGATTTTTTCCAGTACCCGCGGCACCACTAGTAAAGCATTGGGCTTGAAAGTCTGAATATCTTTAACAATATTTTTGGCGTTAGGCAAGAAAGCAGCGGTACCGTTACCTACCAGGTGTTGATATCCCAGGAAACGAGCCAATACGTGAGCTACCGGCAAGAAGTAAATCACCCGCGCGCTAGGTTCAAAAATCCAATCGTTCCAGATACCCCGTTTAATTACTGCGTTCATGGGGCGAAGGAGGTTCCCATGGGTAATTTCTACTCCCTTGGGACGACCCGTGGTTCCGGAAGTAAAAACGATGGTGCAAAGATCATCAATTTTTATCTGTTCAAGACGCGTATCCAATTCCGCAGCAGGAATAGTACGTCCGTGTTCTAAAAGCCGAGTTAATCCTGAATCATCTAGGGAGAACACTACCGCAATTTGTCCGGCAAGTTCAGGTTCCTTATCCAATTGGCGCACCATATTCGCCTGCGCCGTAGAATCGGTGATTACTGCTTTTACCTGAGCTTTGTGCGTAATCCACTTTACCTGTTCATAAGAGTCCGTTTCATAAATCGGGACAGTGACCAAACCGGCTGCTTGCGCCCCTAGATCCATGATCATCCACTCGTAACTGGTGGATCCGAGGATAGACACCGCGTCTCCCGGTTTAAGTCCCAGACCTATCCACCCTAATCCAGCGGCGCGAATATCAGCTCCCAATGACGAGGCGGAAATCTTTTCCCAGGCTGCCCCCAGTACAGAGGGACGTTCTACTGCTATTTGCCGTGGACGCCTGCGAGCGCGATCCAGCACTGCTGCGGACACCGAAGTGAATTGCATTAGATCGATAAGGGGTGCTCCCATTGGCGAATCTCCAATTCAAAATAGATTTTCTCTTTTCCGTAGGTTAGCACAGCGGAAAAGATATAAGCCGTTAATTCCCTTGCGTTGCATTGCGTGGGAGAGTTACTATCCTCCTTTAGTCGTGTTAAAAGATTGGTCTGATTCATATCGGAATCTTGATCCGGCTATCTACTTCAGGAAAAATATCGAGCAATATCTCTTTCAATAAAGCCGCTCACCTGGTCCCCATATGGATTTATGCCTGTAACACACATGGCTTTAACAATTTGCTCCGGCATGCGAATCTTCTTGTCCTGGATAACCTGTGGCGATTTTCGAATTCTTTTGTCCCTTCGTAGACAGAACTGATAATTAACTCTTATGTATCACCTAGATCTTGGACACTGACAACTTTTTTAATTTCAGATATTGCTACGATTAGATCATTGATGCTCCGGTGTTTATTTGAATTTACTGTTATATCGATTGCAACCTTATTATCGCTGTCAATACCAGAATAGGAATGTAACTTATTAACGCTCCAACCTAATTCAGTTGCTTCTGAAACTACCGACCGTAAAACTCCAAACCCTTGTGAATAAGTAACTCTAAGCAGTTCTTCCTGTCCAGTTAGTAATCCGTGCAAGTAATTTGCTAAAGGCGCCAAAATCCAGACTGCAGTAAAGTGACAGAACAGGCCAGCTGCTCCTAACCACCACATACCTGCACCACAAGCCATTCCTATTGCAGCTGTTTCCCAAATGGTTGCAGCAGTTGTCAGACCACTAATTGTTCCGTGACGGGTAAGAATAATCCCAGCACCCAGAAAACCAATACCAGAGACAATCTGTGCTGCTACACGTGAGGGGTCAAGCCGAATAGTTCCTGCTGCGAGCACATCCATAAATCCATACTTTGATACGATCATCATCGAACATGCAGTTACCCCCACTATCACCTGGGTACGAATACCTGCACTCTTACCACGAGACTGCCTTTCGACCCCGATTAATGAAGAAAATAGCAGTGCAACGAGGAGTAATAGCACCTGGTTTCGTGGCGATGAAGCATTAAAAATATACATGGTAAAAAGCCTCGTAAAATTACGTCGTGGACAAATAGCGTCGGTTTTTAAACCGGTGGGATATCGCAGCTAAATACTGCCCGTTTCCACAACGAAAGGAGCCGATCATTATCTACTGATGTTATGACTTGTGCCTTCGAAAGCTTCTTTTTCAGTTGCTTACTTGAACCGAAATTTTGATTGATAGCAGGGCCATCATTAGGAATTTGTATTAATTTACCTTTGGGGTGAGGAGAAAGTTTAAAAAATCCTGATGTTACCTGAGTAATATCAGGGCACAGCAAGTGAGCAATAACCACCATATCGTGTACCCACATTCCATCTACAGGACGAGTTCTATCACTGTATTTAATCCACGGTCTCAGCCAGGAGTCTATTGTCATAGCGCGATCTACGTTTTGTGAATATTTACATGCCCACTCCAGGGTGTTTAACCAATATTCTAGTGACATATGAGTAGTGCGCGTAACATCAATAGGTACAATCGTCACTTTGATTCCAGATCGTAAAACTATTGAGGCCGCTAACGGATCAATAGCGAAATTAGTATCCACTAAATCTCCATACCCCAGACAACCGCCCATAAGAAAAATTTCCTTAATCCGCTTTGCCGCATCTGGCTGGAAACGAATTAGAGCAGCAATATTGGTTAAGGGTCCTAAGGCTGCAATAGTTATAGAGCTTTCTGAATCATTTCGTAATATATCCTTTGCTAGTCTAAGAGCAGTTTGCTCTGGAGGTTCGCATTTTTCATCCTCGGAAACCGATGTATCTTCTTGTGCTGAGATTGTCCCGCTCTTAAAGCAATCAGATTTTCCCCACAGCTTAAGAATCTCCGAATCAAATCTCGGAGCGTCTAACTTTTCTCGCCACTTCGATGGCGCCCTATAAGTATCAAGAGGACGATCACAACCTTTAAGTATCGGCGTATTAACACGGAAGGTATCTGCGAGGAACTGAGCTGAGTTAACGGCTTCTGCAGCGGTAACATTTCCAAAAACGGTCCAAACTGAGCTAACCTCAAGTTGCGAGGCTGACCAAGCCAGGCAAAGGGCTAGAGCATCATCTACATTTGCACCAGGAATCCCATTTCCGGGATCACAATCAATAATTAGGGGCATCCAGATTCACTACTTTCGTTAACATTTAGAAATATCTCGACTGAAGCAACTAGCCCGTTCCACAAAATACAAAGATGGAACAATCGTGTCAGGAGTGTCTTTTTTCAAAAGAGAAATACTCAGTTTATTCACCAAGCCTTCTATATCAATATGCATTGCGGATAACGATGGTACGTAGAAGGCAGCATGCGGAGTGCCGTGCATAGCAACAATGCTTACGTCCTCAGGGATACGATGTCCCAGAGCGGCTATATGCGCCATTAAGCCGACTGCCTGCATCTCATTAGAGGCGACTATTCCGTCGCATCCTAATCGCAAAAATTCTTCTGCCGCATCCCAACCACCTTCATGAGTGTAAGGCGCAGTCAAATGCAGTGGATGACTATCCGGATTTCGGCTACCATCATCTCCTAAGGCCTGCAACCACCCCCGTGAACGTTCCGCGGAGTTAATGCGACCTTTAGGTCCGCCAAGGTGCCCTATGGTGGTGCACCCGCGTTCAATCAACTCACTAGTCAGTTCTGCTGCAGCTCCACACTCATCTTCTAGCACACTTATCCGTTTCCCAGCAGCATCAAGCATCTTAACGGGGTAGCAAGCATTCATGAAAGCTACAGGTTGGCGCATGTCTTTGACTAATTCAACAGGAGAAGGCTGATCTACTGAGTACCAGATGAGACCCGCTACTTGTTGACTTATCATCGTCTCAATAATGCGTTTTTCACGAGCTAAATCGTCATGTGAGTCAGCAATTAAAAGAGAGTACCCAAGCTCGAAAAACTTGTCTTCGATGCATTGAACCATATGCGATAAAAATGGATTTGTAAGATCCGGGATAACCATTCCCAGCGTCGAACTCTTCCCGGTTAGTAATGTTCTCGCAGCATTATTCGGGCGGTAGCCTGTCTTTTCTATCGCGGCTAGGACGCGTTCCCTGGTTTTGGACGCCACTGGTCGCGGACCTCCGTTAACCACATAGCTGACGACTGCTGTTGAGGTACCAGCCACTCTCGCGACATCAGATTGCGTAGCTAACCTTGACGACATGACAATAAGCTTTTCATCCGGGAAAATAATCCTTCAACTAAAAACAATACGGGGTGCAGCTAGAAATGTCTTCATTTTACCCTTTAACGCAGATCACTATACTGTCACCTAGATAGCGTCTTCAAGCAAAGTTAAGTCACGCCCGCGGGTTTCAGGAGCAAAGAACGTGGTTATAAAACCAATTCCGGCAGTAACAATGAAATATATGGCTAGGGGAATCCACGAACCAGTAGCCGCCAAAAGCGCTGACGCTACCATAGGTGCAGTCCCGCCTGAAAGAATAGAACCAAGTTCTTTTGCAATTGCCATAGTTGAGTAACGGTGCCCTACTCCAAAGAGTTCCACACCATAGGCTGCCTGCACGCCAAAGATCCCCAATGAGCCGATACACATTCCAACAACGATTACCGCACCAACTAATACGGCATTTCGGCTCTCCATCAAGGCAAATGCAGGAACTCCATATAGCACCAGCAAAGCACAAAAGACTCTGTATGTGATTCGGCGGCCAAACTTATCTGATAGCCAGCCCGAAAATGGAATAACCGCGAACCCGAGCATCGATGCTATCAATACAGCAGTAGTCGGAACTCCTTTATTCATACCCAGGGCGTTAACTGTGTATCCAACTAAAAATCCCTGAGCCATATATGAAGGTCCGTTTTCACCGATACGCAACCCAAGCATCACGAAAAAGGCTTTCCATCCAAACCCTGACACCGTGGAAGCAGCATCTGCAGATTCCAATTCGGATAGTTCCTGAGCTTTTTTATCCTGATAAGAGCGGAAGACCGGACTTTCGTCCATTGTACGACGAAGTAATAAAGCCAAACAGGCTACCAAGATAGAACAAAGAAATGGGATACGCCATCCCCAAGCGATAACCTGGTCATGCGGAAGCAGTAACACCAAAAGCCATACTATTGACGCAAGTAAGGTGCCGCTATTGGATCCTACCCCGATCAAAGAAGACACCAATCCTCGATGCCGAGTAGGAGCATATTCCGCAAGCATTACTGCACCTCCAGACAATTCTGCTCCTGCACCGAATCCCTGGCATATCCGCAAAACAGCCAAAGTAATCGGTGCCCAAATACCAATAGCAGCGTAGGAGGGAATCAGGCCAATCCCAGAGGTCGCTATTCCCATCAGAGCAACAGTAAAAATTAGTATTTTTCTCCGCCCGAGACGATCTCCTAAGCGGCCTAATACAAACGCTCCAACAGGTCTTGCCAAAAATCCAACAGAATAGGTAATAAATGAAGAGAGTAGAGCAATTATTTTTGTTTGCTCAGGAAAGAACACATCGCTAAATACTAGGCCTGCGGCTAAACCATATAGCGCAAAATCAACGTACTCCATAGTGGTACCGAGCCAAATGGATACGACTGCGGACCAAAAAGATTTTTTTCCGTGGCTAGTTGCGAAATGTTCGTCCGTAACTTGCTCTGTCTTGTGGCTACGTCTCATATTTCCTCCAATATAACGTCTTCCTCTTTGAAGCAACAATGAAAGTCTATACGTATAGATATAAAAAGTGCAAGCACTTTTACACAAAGCTCGAGCATTAATGTCTAGGACACGAATATGACTAAGAAAGCAGAAGATGTAGCTAAAAAATAAACGTCACTGGAATCAGCGCCGATTGATCTTAGCTATCTGCTGCGACTGTCAAGCATGCTATTAAGAATTTAATACAACTGTCAGAATCACAGATGGAGAATACCTGCAGGTTCGACTCTCTCACGCTAACTGTATCCAAAAAATGTCAAGAATTACCAGAATGATTTTGACACCAAAGAGAACATCACTTCAGCATTGCGCGCAGATACTGCCCGGTGTAGGAGGCTTGTACCTTTGCCACTTGCTCCGGGGTACCTTGCGCCACCACTGTTCCCCCACCGTCTCCGCCCTCGGGACCTAAATCAATCACCCAATCAGCACATTTGATTACATCCAGATTATGTTCGATCACAATTACGGAGTTACCTTTGTCAACCAAGGACTGCAATACCAGCATTAGTTTGCGGATATCTTCCAGGTGTAGCCCAGTGGTGGGTTCATCGAGCACATAGATGGTGCGTCCATTAGAGCGACGCTGTAGTTCACTAGCTAATTTTACCCGTTGGGCTTCCCCTCCGGAAAGAGTGGTAGCGCTCTGCCCTAGCCGCAAATACCCCAATCCCACTTCAACCAAGGTATTCAGGTGGCGAGAAATTTTATTTATGGGAGCAAAAAATTCTGCCGCTTCACTAATGGGCATATCCAGGACTTCAGCTACCGATTTGCCCCGATATTTAATCTCTAGAGTTTCCTGGTTATACCGGGCTCCTGCACACACCTCGCAGGGTACATACACATCCGGCAGGAAGTTCATTTCAATCTTCAGGGTGCCGTCCCCCTTACAAGACTCGCAGCGTCCCCCCTTCACATTAAAGGAAAAACGTCCAGGCCCATAGCCACGCAACTGTGCTTCTGGGGTTTGTGCGAATAGGGTGCGCACTGCATCCCACACCCCGGTATAGGTAGCCGGGTTAGAGCGGGGATTACGTCCAATCGGGCTTTGGTCTACGTGCACGACCTTATCTAGTTGCTCAATGCCCTCGATAGCTTTATGGCGACCAGGAACGACTCTTTTCCGCTGTAACTTTGCCGCTAAAGCTTCGTACATTACCTGGTTAATCAGGGTAGATTTGCCCGACCCCGACACCCCGGTAACCAAAACTAACTTACCTAAGGGGATAGAAACGTTTAAATTTTTGAGGTTGTTTTCGTGCGCACCAATGATCTTTAGCTGCCGATCTTTTTCAATCTTGCGCCGTTTTTTAGGGACTGCAATCTGTTTTTTTCCGGACAAATACTGTCCAGTCAGCGAACGCTTGCAATCCGCAATCCCTGCTACCGGCCCCGAGTAGAGAACTTCTCCCCCATGTTCGCCCGCTTCCGGACCGATATCGACTATCCAATCGCTAGCACGGATAGTGTCTTCGTCATGTTCTACCACCAGTAAAGTGTTCCCTAAATCGCGCAGCTTTTTTAGAGTCTCGATTAGCTTGTGGTTATCACGTTGATGTAGCCCGATTGAGGGTTCATCGAGTACGTAAAGCACCCCAACCAGTCCCGATCCTATCTGGGTAGCCAGGCGGATCCGCTGAGCTTCCCCCCCGGAAAGCGTAGCTGCTCCCCGAGCTAGGGTTAAATATCCCAAACCCACATCTTGCAGGAACTGCAGACGCACCTGGACTTCTTTTAAAATCGGTTCGGAGATCTTCTTGGCCGATCCGGTCAGTTCTACTTCCGCCAAATATTTGCAACTGGCGGTAATTGATAGTTTAGTTAGCTGCGCGATATTTAATTCTCCGATTTTTACCG
This sequence comes from Varibaculum vaginae, assembly GCF_900604285.1. Taxonomy (GTDB): domain Bacteria; phylum Actinomycetota; class Actinomycetes; order Actinomycetales; family Actinomycetaceae; genus Varibaculum; species Varibaculum vaginae. The sequence goes on along the minus strand of NZ_UWNY01000001.1, from coordinate 1,269,335 downwards.
CCAGAACCTCAGGTTTTAAGCGATCCCCGTTGCAAGTTGAGCAGGGAACCTGCCGCATATACCCCTCGTAACGCGCGCGCATCACCTCGGATTCAGTTTCTTCGCGCTTGCGCATAATCCAAGGAATAGCCCCCTCGAATCCGGAAGAATAAGTACGCATCCTCCCCCAACGATTCCGGAACTTCACTTTCACCTGGTAGTCGCGACCGCGCAAAAGAGCCGTCTGTTGGGAGGCCGAAAGCTTACGGAACGGAGTGTCCAGGTCGAATCCTAGTTCCTCGCCCAAGCCAGAAAGCATATGCATTAGATATTTATTTTTGGTTGACCAGGGACGAATCGCGCCCTCGGAAAGAGAGAGCTCCGGGTTGGGAACCACCAGTTCCGGGTCAACCTCCAGATGGGATCCCAGGCCGGAACAGTCTGGACAAGCCCCATAGGGGGCGTTGAAGGAAAAAGTACGCGGCTCGATTTCTTCTAAGAGCAGCGGATGGTCATTGGGACAGGCGCGATTTTCAGAAAAACGCTGGTAACGCTGGGGATCAGATTCATCTCGATCCACGAAATCAACCACCACTAACCCATCTGCCAGTTTGAGCGCGGTTTCTATTGAGTCGGAAAGCCGAGTGCGTATCCCTGCTTTCATTACCAGGCGATCAACCCGCACGGAAATATCATGCTTAATTTTGCGTTCCAGCTTGGGAGGCTGGGTAAGACGCACGGTTTCCCCGTCCACCACTGCTGCCGAGAAGCCTTGGGTTACTAGATCCGCAAATAGCTCGGTGTATTCGCCTTTGCGTCCGCGCACCACCGGAGCCAAAATTTGGAATCGAGTTTTTTCTGGTAGCTTAAGCAGGCGATCTACGATTTGTTGCGCAGTTTGGGCTTGGATTTTTTCCCCGCACACCGGGCAGTAAGCCTGCCCAGCGCGGGCAAAAAGCAAACGTAAGTAGTCGTAGACCTCGGTAATAGTACCTACTGTAGAACGGGGATTCCGGGAGGTAGATTTTTGATCGATAGAAACCGCCGGAGACAGCCCCGCGATAAAATCCACATCCGGCTTATCCAGGCGCCCCAGGAACTGGCGAGCATAGGAGGACAGCGACTCAACATAGCGCCGTTGCCCTTCGGCAAAAATCGTGTCGAAGGCAAGCGAAGACTTTCCTGAGCCTGAAAGCCCCGTGAACACCACCATTTTGTCGCGAGGAATCTCAATGCCTACATTACGTAGATTGTGTTCCCTTGCTCCTTTAACTACCAGTTTTTCATCCACACCCCTATCTTACGAACAAACGTTCTATTTCGCATTTTAGCGGCGGATATATTTACTCAGACTTGCTGACGTCCCAGCTAGAATCAGACTTAACCCCTTTCTCTACCAGTTTAGGGTCAGCCGAGAGTGGAGTGCGGGGCTTCGGATAGCGTTTATCCTGCTTCCACCAGGGCATCCATCCTACGTATCCTTCCGCTGGTGGCAATGTGGATTCCGGTTCGAAACCAAGCTGAGTAGGAGTTTCGGGGATGAAGTCGGTTAGGAAATACTTGTCTTTGTCATCTGCATAGAGCTTTACTACTTTTCTAAAGGCCCCCAACTCGAAGAACAAGCAGTTTGTCCAAGGATTGCGGTGATGCTTAAGCATCTTATATAGCCAATATATAAACAGCAGCACGTTAGAAATTAGTGCCAGCCAAGCGCAAATAATGTTTGCCAGCGGGTTCATCGTCGCATAGTTAGTCATTATCGACGGACGTACCAGCAACTCCGGTAAAATATTGTTGGCGGCAATCCAGAACATCAAGGTGAAACAACGGAACCAAATCCATTGCCCCTTTGCCCAGGTGAAGGCAGGAACTGTACATGCCAACAGCAATGCCAAGGTGCAGTACCAGGTGTAGTCCGCGAGCGAGTTATACAGGAAGGAATGATTCCAAAGATCGTAGGCAATTACCCACGGCCAAGCCATATCTGCCCAGATCAGCCCCTGCACTTTTCCTTTTTTCGCCGAGGAAATAAAGATCTTACCTAGCCCAGTAATAGTGATAATGTTTAGCACCCCGGCTGCGGCGGAAAGTAGATTCCAATATCCGCCGATGGTACGGAACCCGGTAGCAGGGTCGATTCCTACTCCACTGGCCTTGAAAGCTTCTGCAGCTGCTTGATACCAGGCTACCGATCCACTAGCAGCAGTGATACCTCGAGTTTCTGGCAGCCCTTCGATCATGGAAATAGAACGGGAACTATCAATATCCATTAGGCATTGAAAGTTAGTGGCACATGCTCGGTAGGTATCGGCTTCAAAGAAAATAGTTATATCCCGAATATTTGCTTCCATAATGTTTACTGCCAACCCAATCCATAGAGCAACGCCAAACCAAATTGCGTAGCGTCGTGCTTTTAGCGGATTACGTTTTCCCCAATGCAATAGGAAAGCAGTCATCGTAGCGGTGGCGAGCATAATTATAAATTTGCCGAAGGGGAACCACCCCACCATGGGAACCCCGTGAATAATGACGTACGGAATCAGCAGTACCCCACCGATTGTCCATACCGCGAAAGCAGTCCAGGTCCAGCGGCGATGTATTTCCGCCACCAGCATCTGGAGCGCAAAAATCAGAATCCAAAAAAGGTAGACCCAAACCGGACCTACTTCCCACAAAAATCCCATCAGAGTTCCTTTTCAACCAGGCCGCGCTGCCCGATTACTTTGACCTTACTTATTCAGATTTAAAATTACACCACCTGCGGATACGTCATAATAAATACCCGTTCAAAAGGACTTACAATCCGCCAGACAGTGATAAGTTAAATATTAACTCAGGTTTAACAACGGTGTTACCTGTTTAAACAAAGAAATACACAACTACGGAGAATCAAAATGTCTAATTACCATGACCGTATGAAGAAGGTGTTGCGCCTAGGCGCTTTAGGGGGCAGCGTAGCCCTCGGCGGAATGCTCTCCTTCAGTCAGTTTTCGGGCAAAGCCACTAAAGAAGAAAATGCGTGGCACTACCCTTCCGACGATTTGATTGACCGCTGCTATTCCAATGGACGTTCCTCTACCTACGCGATCAATATTGACGCTCCCGCATATGCGGTATATCGGCACTTAAAACAGCTGGGATGCGATAAGGCAGGTTCTTATTCCTCGGAATTTCTAGAACGTACCTTTGCACGACTCCCTTTCTTTAACTCTTACGAAATTCAAGAACAGTGGCAAGGCCCAGAATCTTTGCAGCCCGGAGATATCGCTGCCTTCGACTACACCGGAATGTCTATGGAATGGGCGGACGTAGTACCCGGTAAGTATCTTTCTCAATGGGTCGACACCAAGCACCCGCCGCGGGCTCCAGGTTCTTTCGCTTTCCGCTATCCGGGGATGAAACACTATGCCGCTGCCTGATGTTTCTACCTAATACCTCTTAAGGGTGAGCGCTGCCGGTTAATCAACCATTGGCGAATCGGTTTTGAACCAGATACCAAGTTTGCTGCCGCCATTAACTGGATAAATATTGAACTTATCGGCGGATGCATGGCCCACCTGCAGAACCTCTACGTGAAAAGGGTTGCCGAATTTCGGAAGAAACCACAATGGCAGGGTCGGATTAAGCGGGCAGTATTAGGGGGCAAGCTCTTCGGGTATGACACCCCGGCAGGACGCTGGGATGGCACGGAGCTTTACGAAGGCACCCATAACCAGTGGTTGCGCTACGGCCGCCAAGACCCAGCGGTAAACGAGGTACGTCCCCCCGTAACCGATAACCCCGCCTGGCCTCCTACCTCCCCGGATTCCCCTTGGGCAGAGGTAGTTGATAGCGAGTATTTCACCGATTGGGAAGAACCCGAATTTTCGTGGGAGGAACAGATCCGTCAAAAGAAAGAAAAAACCTATTTGCCTGGTTGGGGGAAGAAGGCGGCGAAGTAGCTGATGAAACCGGACTATCCCACTTTATTCTTTTTTGAACTTGGTCAGTGGTACGACTACCTAATGCTGTTGGTGGTTGTGGTAGGGCTGGCAGCGTTGGCATGGCTAGCAATCCGTTATAAATGGGTGGCGATCGCCGTGTTCATTGTGATCCCGGTGGCGCTGACGATTTTTTGGTGGCCAACTTCGCGCGCTGGTACTAACTCGGACGGCTGGTTCCCGATAGTAAAGCAATATTCGGCACTAATCGGGTCGTTATCACTGGTGGCACTGCAATATTTCCCGAAGCTGCGTGATAAACACTGGTACCTGTGCATTCCCCCGTTTATCTTGGCAGTCAACATTATCGAGGCAGTAATTCGCGATTTCCAGTGTTACGGCATCCACGGGGTAGACCCTACGCAAGGCATGGTCACCTGGGGCGGCCCCTGGAACATCATGAACGGAATCGCTGGAATTTTAAACTTCCTAATGATTTCGGGCTGGATGGGAATCTATGTATCCAAAGGTAAAAATAAACAGATTATTTGGGGCGACCTAACCATCGGATGGATTATCGCCTACGACCTGTGGAATGTTGCCTACGTTTACAACTGCCTGGCTGACCGTGCCTGGTATTCGGGGGTAGCCTTGTTGGCGTCTTGTACGATTCCCGCATTCCTGACCTTCGGGAAAGGTGCCTGGATTCAATACCGGGCTTACACCTTGACCTTCTGGTCAGCGATAGTGCTAACCTTCCCGCATTTCATGCAAGATTCTCTGTTTGCTCACCGCAGCGCCCACAATCCGACTGCTATGTTCTTACTCTCGGCAGCGGCGCTAGTAGCCAATGTGGTGGTGTTCGGCTACCACCTCTATAAGGTGCGCTCAACAGGACGTAGTCCCTTTAAGCAGGAAGTTTATTGGGATACTCCCTACAATCAGCAGATTGCTCGCGAAAATGGAGGAAAACTGCAAAATAATTAGCAGTTGCTTACCGAGGCGTTGAGCCAGAGCCTGCCGCCCAGATTCCCTTAGCTTGATTAAGGTTTTACGGGTGGCAGGCTCTTAAGTTTACCTCGCCTTTCAGGAATTTCCCTAGGCTAAGGTTGTCCAAAATATTTTGGGTTTGGCCTGCGATACCGAGTATTTTAGTAAGGTATGTAATCGCCGGGTTCTGGCCCAGATAGGGGGCAGGCCTGCTAAAGAGGGAAAATACAAAATAGGAGATGGCCGATGAATAATCCCCATGATCACCGGGATTTAGCAGATCTACATTTACCCGCACCCCAAGTACCTCAGCGAGTAAGCGTAGACGGCCTCGAAGATCGCTGGGCAAAGATTTGGGAAGATCAACAGGTTTATGCTTTTGATCGCGAGGCACCGCGTTCTCAAGTATTCTCTATTGACACTCCTCCGCCCACGGCCTCCGGTTCGCTGCATGTTGGACATGTGTTTTCCTATACCCATACCGATTGCCTTGCCCGCTACCAAAGAATGCGGGGCAAAGCGGTGTTTTACCCGATGGGCTGGGACGATAATGGACTCCCCACCGAGCGCCGTGCTCAAAACTATTACGGGGTGCGCTGTGATCCCACCCTGCCCTATGACCCAGATTTTGAGCCACCTCATCACGGGGATTCCAAGTCGGTTAAGGCTCGTGATCAAGTACCGATTTCTCGTAAGAACTTCATTGAACTGTGCGAAGAACTTACTAAAGAGGACGAGAAATCCTTTGAGGCACTGTGGCGTCGTCTAGGCCTCAGCGTGGATTGGAACCATCAGTACCAAACCATTTCTAAAGATTCCCAAAGAGTTGCGCAAGCAGCGTTCTTGCGCAACCTCAAACGCGGGGAAGCCTATCAAGCGGCAGCTCCGGGGTTATGGGATGTAACTTTCCAAACCGCGGTAGCACAAGCCGAACTCGAGGCTCGTGACTACCCTGGCTTCTATCATGCGCTGGCTTTCCACCTGCCAGGCGGCGATGACGTAATAATTGAAACCACTCGTCCGGAGCTACTGGCAGCTTGCTGCTGTCTGGTGGCACATCCAGATGACCCACGCTACCAGCATCTATTTGGCAAAACTGTTACCAGTCCGGGCTTTAAAGTAGAGGTTCCGGTGCTGCCTCACCCGGCAGCCGAAATGGACAAGGGCGCCGGTATCGCCATGTGTTGTACTTTCGGTGATGTTACCGACGTTCAGTGGTGGCGCGACCTTGAGCTACCCACCCGAGTGATTTTGGCTAAAGATGGCCGGATTACTCACGAGCAGACTGATTGGATTACCGATCCCGCTGGTAGAGAACTAATGGATGCTATCCGCGGAAAGACCACTTTCTCAGCGCGGCAAATCGTAGTGGAGGCTCTGAAAGAAAGCGGAGAGCTACGGGGAGAACCGCAAAAAACTATGCGGCAAACCAACTTCTTTGAAAAGGGCGACCGCCCCTTAGAGATCGTGATGTCCCGCCAATGGTATATCCGCAATGGTGGCAGCGACTATACCCTGAACGGTCACTCCGCAAACCTGAATAGCGAACTGCTTAAACGCGGCGAGGAACTTAATTTCCATCCCGATTTTATGAAGGTACGCTACGCAAATTGGGTAAACGGCCTACATAATGACTGGCTGGTTTCGCGTCAGCGCTTCTTCGGGGTGCCGATTCCGCTATGGTATCGCATCGACCAGAATGGCGAAGTCGCTTACGACCAGGTACTGATGCCCGTTGAAGAATCTTTGCCGATAGATCCCACCAGCGACATTCCGGAGGGATACACCGCAGATCAACGCGGTAAAGCCGGCGGCTTTGCCGCCGAAGTAGATATTTTGGACACTTGGGCGACCTCTTCGCTGACTCCCCAGATTGCAGGCGGTTGGCTGCGAGATGAAGATTTATTCCAGCGAGTTTACCCCATGGACGTGCGTCCACAGGGTCAAGACATTATCCGCACCTGGCTGTTCTCTACGGTAGTGCGCGCACACCTGGAGTTTGGTGCTCTACCATTCAAAAACGCTGCAATTTCGGGCTGGATCCTGGACCCGGATCGCAAGAAGATGTCGAAGTCTAAAGGCAATGTAGTTACCCCCATGGGGCTGCTAGAAAAGCACGGATCGGACTCAGTACGTTATTGGGCAGCTGCGGCTCGCCTGGGCACCGATACGGCGTTTGAGGAAGCCCAGATGAAGATTGGGCGACGCCTCGCTATGAAACTGCTGAACGCCTCTAAGTTTGCACTTTCGATGACCGAGGACGCCGGCCTCTGCCTCGACCCTGCAAAGGTAACTTCTCCTCTCGACAAAGCTGTGATCGCCCGTCTAAACGAAGTTATTACCGCGACTACCACTGCTTTTGATAACTACGATCACACGCGTGCTCTAGAGCAAACAGAATCGTTCTTCTGGGATTTTTGCGATAACTACCTCGAGCTGGTCAAAGATCGTGCTCATAACTTCGCAGGTATTTGGGAAACTGACCTGCAAGATTCTGCCCGCACCGCCCTTGCTCTGGTAGTCGATAATGTAACCCGGCTTCTGGCTCCGTTCCTACCTTACGCTGCAGAGGAAGTATGGTCCTGGTACCGCACTGGCTCCGTCCATACTGCTCCTTGGCCGCAGGTTACCTCCGCCCTGCAAGCTGCCGCGGGAGATGCGCAACTATTAAAACTGGCCGGCGACACGCTAAGCGTACTGCGAAAGGTTAAGTCGGAAGCTAAGGTTGGTCAGCGTACCCCGTTCGAACAGGTAACTATTGTTTACGCCGACGATTGGTCAGCAGAAAATCTACCGGCAGTGCGAGCTGATTTAGATGCAGCTGCGTCATTATCTGGGACGGTAAAAGTACAGGTTAATCCAGAGGCAAACACGCCGGTAACGACGCAGGACGCGGTGCTAGGTACCCCTCCCCCCAAGAAACCACGTAACTAACTTAGGGTAGGCTAAAGCCGTGATTAACTGGTTTAAGGAGAAACAAGTGGACACAGATAAAAGCATAACTTTTCCACCAGGAACGATTGCAGTAGCCGGCAAAACTCCGGGAACCTTAACCCAGTTTTCCATGCCGGCAACCAAGGTTCGTTCCGAGCATGACAATATCGTGGCCATGTTTCGCCGCCGCGTCAACCAGGATCCAACGCAGACCGTAATCGAGCAAAAAAGTCTGCTAGGGGAAAAGTGGCGCAAAGTTTCTGCTGGAGAGTTCTGGGATGAAATCAGTTCAGTTTCAAGAGGACTACTCGGTATCGGTTTAAAGCCCGGTGACCGCCTGGCCATACACGGTTCCACTTCCTATGAATGGACACTGATCGATATGGCTGCCTTGGCGATCGGTATTGTGACCGTTCCAATTTATGAAACGGATTCGGCTGCGCAAATCGAATGGATTTTACAAGATTCTGATATTAGCTACGCAATCGCTTCTAACCAGGCCTCTCAGGAACTGATTCAGGCAGTTGCCGCGCGCGCAGACCACAAGTGCCGAATATATTCGCTTGCCGCAGGGGATTTACTTACGATTATCGAAGCTGGACGGCAAATTGCACCGGCAGTTATTGATTCTTATAACGCCCAAATTACCGGGGACACCATTGCCACTATTATTTACACCTCTGGAACCACCGGGCGCCCTAAAGGCACAATCATTACACAGCGCAATGCCACTGCCTTAGTACCAAACCTTTTGGAGTATTTAACAGAGATTGGGCTACAGAAAACCACTCGCTGTCTATTGTTTTTACCGGTGGCTCACGCACTAGCTCGCCTAGTATCGTGGGGCGCGCTACTTGGGCCTGGAGTACTTGGACTGGTACCCGATACCAAGAATCTACTTGCAGATTTGGCGGCTTTTAAACCCTCCTATCTGCTGGCGGTACCCCGTGTTCTAGAAAAAATCTACAATGCCGCTGACGCCTCGGCAGGAAGCGGTATTAAACTGCGTTTATTCCGCTTAGCAGCCAAGTCTGCGATTGACTACTCTCGAGCTCTAGACACTCCCCAAGGGCCGTCATGGGCGTTAAAAGTACGGCGACAGGTATTTTACCAACTGGTATTATCCCGCCTTACTAGTCTTTTGGGTGGAAACGCGAAATATATCATTTCTGGAGGTGGCCCCCTCTCTACCCGCTTAGGTCATTTCTTCCGCGGCATTGGGGTTACGGTTTGCGAAGGATACGGTCTGACTGAAACTCTTGGTCCGGCTACCGTGAATGTTCCTGATTGCGCCAAGATTGGTTCGGTTGGACAGCCGGTTCCCGGGGTTGCGGTTCGGATATCTGAGCAAGGCGAAGTGCAGTTTAAGGGAGATCCCATGTCTCCTGGATATCTCAACCTCCAGGAGGAAACCGCCGAACTTTACACCGAGGACGGCTGGCTGCGAACCGGAGATAAAGGCTGGATTGATGCTGACGGTTTCGTGCATATTACCGGACGTATCAAAGAAATTATTGTTACGGCTGGGGGTAAAAATGTTTCTCCGGAAGTACTAGAAGATGGTCTGCGAGGTCACCCCCTAATTTCAAATGTGGTGGTAGTTGGGGATCGCCGCCCCTTTATCGCGGCGTTAGTAACCCTAGATCCGGAAATGTTACCTGGTTGGCTACGCAACCATAACCTGCCGCCAATGGATATTTCTGGTGCTGCCCGCCATCCAGCTGTCCTAAAGGCTTTGGAACGAGCAGTCGCGCGAGCTAATCAAAAGGTTTCCCGCGCCGAATCTATCCGTAAAATTCGGGTACTAACCACCGATTTCTCTTTAGAAAACGGAACTATGACTCCCTCGCTAAAAGTTAAACGTGCGGTGGTCTTGAAACGTTTTGAAAATGAGATTAACGCTATTTATGGTGGCCCCCTGGAAGAGGACTAAAATCTAGCAGGATCTGCCTTCCCTCCCAGGAGGTGCGTCTGTAAAGCTAATTACGCTGTTGTTCTGCAATATCAATATGGTGCCGGATTACTTCTTCCACGATAAAGTTCAAGAATTTTTCGGCAAATACGGGGTTAAGGCCGGCCTCTTCTGCTAAGGTTCGCAGCCTTGCGACTTGCTGTTTCTCTCTGCCTTTATCTTCAGGATTAAGTCCTAATCTCGCCTTAAGATATCCCACCTTTTGGGTGCATTTAAATCGTTCTGCCAAAATATGAATCAGTGCCGCATCAATGTTGTCGATAGTAGCACGCGCCTGCGCTAACTCCGGTGGAATCGTACCCTTGGCTGGTTTGTCCTGTTCGCTGCTCATGAAATAAGGATAAACGAGGATGCGGCCGTGGGCGAGCCTTGTCCAAGCTAGGCAGTCTTAGAGCGGGAAACTGACTCGAGCAAGGTGGGTTTTGCCCCCTGGTTCACCACTTCTTCAGTGATCGTAACTGAACGAACATCGGGTTGCGAAGGCACCTCGAACATAGTTTCCTTTAGCACTTCCTCCATGATGGAGGAAAGCGCGCGGGCTCCGGTGCCTCGCTCTTGCGCCATACGGGCAATTGCCCTAATCGCCCCATCAGTGAATTTCAGGTCAATCCCATCAAGTTCAAACAGAGAACAATATTGCGCAACCAAGGAATTCTCTGGTTCTACTAGTACTCGCACCAAGTCCGATTCACTGAGTTCTTTAACCGAAGTCAACACCGGTAGACGTCCGATGAACTCAGGGATTAAACCAAAACGATGTAAATCTTCTGCGTTTACCTGCGCATAAAGATCACCATGTTCAGCAGAAGATTTTAAGGAAGAGCCAAATCCAGTCGAATGTTGCCCCAAGCGGGATTTAACAATCTCATCAATACCGGCAAATGCACCTGCCGCTATAAACAAAATCGAATTGGTATCTATCTCGAGATACTGTTGATGGGGGTGTTTGCGTCCCCCCTGCGGAGGTACCGAGGCTACCGTACCCTCAATAATTTTTAGCAGCGCTTGCTGCACGCCCTCCCCCGATACATCCCGGGTAATAGAAGCATTCTCTGCCTTGCGGGAAATTTTATCAATCTCATCGATATAGATAATGCCGCGTTCTGCGCGTTTGATATCTCCATCGGCAGCATTAATTAACTTGAGTAGAATATTCTCAACGTCCTCGCCCACGTATCCAGCTTCAGTTAAGGCAGTAGCATCCACAATCGCGAAAGGTACGTTTAATAATTTTGCTAAAGAACGCGCCAAATGAGTTTTACCGCATCCAGTGGGACCTAACAGCAAGATATTCGACTTCGTTAAGGACATGTCGATATTCTGGCCGCGCTCTTTTGCCTGCACCCGTTTGTAATGGTTATATACTGCGACTGAGAGTGCTCGTTTAGCTTGATCTTGACCGATTACATAGCTATTTAAAAAACTATAGATTTCCTTAGGTTTAGGTAGGGGTTTCGCTTTATCCCGCGAATGTTTAGCGGTGTCCTCTTCCATAATTTCGTTACAAAGATCAACGCACTCATTACAGATGTAGACAGCCGGACCCGCGATTAGCTTACGCACCTGCCGTTGGGTCTTTCCGCAAAACGAACACTTGAGCAGTTCTGCCTCTTCGTCCACCCATTTCCTCCTAAATCAAACCTGCACCTCTTAGCCTAAAGGTATGGTTGCAGCTAGGCGGTGCCCAACACGCTAACTACGCGGTTCTATGGCTTTAGCGGGGTTTTACGAGATTCTAAGACTTGGTCAATCAGACCGTATTCCTTGGCAGCGGGAGCAGTAAGAATTTTATCGCGTTCGATATCTTTACGTACTTGCTCAGCGGTTTGTCCTGAGTGCTTGGCAATTGTTTCCTCTAGCCACGTACGCATCCGATCGATCTCTTCCGCAATGATTTCAATATCGGTAGCCTGCCCCTGCGAGCCTTGCATTGAAGGTTGGTGAATCACAATTCGTGCATTCGGTAAAGCCAATCGGCTTCCTGGAGAACCCCCCGCCAGTAACACTGCCGCCGCGGAAGCTGCCTGCCCCAGGCAAACTGTTTGAATATGGGGCTTTACATACTGCATAGTGTCGTAAATCGCAGTCATCGCAGTGAAAGAACCACCAGGAGAATTAATGTACATAGTGATAAGGGAATCCGGATCTTGTGATTCCAACACCAGCAGCTGAGCCATCACGTCATCAGCCGATGAATCATCAACCTGTACCCCCAGGAAAATAATCCGTTCGTCAAAGAGTTTCGTATAGGGGTTCTGGCGTTTAAAACCGTAAGAGGTACGTTCCTCGAACTCGGGAAGCACATAACGATCAATAGGCATATTCGTAGCAAGACGCGGCGCACCCGCTGGATATAGAGGCGAAAAAGCCATTTTTATAGTTCCTTTCCATCAGCGCCGAGGTTGCGAGCCGACTCTATAACATGATCAATGAAACCGTATTCAAGAGCCTCTTGAGCAGTGAACCAGTGGTCACGTTCAGAATCTTCCCGGATTTCTTCAACCGTTTTCCCAGTACGCTGGGCGTTAATTTCCGCCAGTTCCTGTTTCATCTGCAAAATTAAGTTAGCGTTAATCCGAATATCAGAAGCGGTGCCTCCCACTCCCCCCGAGGGTTGATGCATCAGAATCCGCGCATGCGGAGTTGCATAGCGCTTACCGGGGGTACCGGCAGTGAGCAACAGCTGCCCCATAGAAGCTGCCATTCCCAAGGCCACAGTCACCACTTCTGGTTCAATGTATTGCATAGTGTCATAGATGGCCATCCCGGCAGTTACCGAGCCACCCGGAGAGTTAATGTAGAGGAAAATTGGTTTTTCCGGATCCTGAGCCGCCAACAACATCATCTGGGCACAAATCTGGTTGGCGTTGCCTTCTGCAACTTCGGAACCCAACCAAATAATCCGCTCCTTTAACAGCTTATTGAAAACATGATCGCCTAAAGCTAGGGAGCTAGGCTGGGCTCCCTCATTTTTTACTGCCGCAGTTTGCACGGGATGTTCCTTATCTGTGGGACTTAAAAATGGTTCTCTATCAAACTACCGTCTTTGGAGACGGTTTTCTTCTCTGCCATACCCTTTTACGCTTAAAGCGCATGAAAATTAGGCAATGAGCATCCTGGAAATCAGTTTAGCTAGAAATAAACGCCGGTGGGGCGGAAAGCTCTCACTTTCCGCCCCACCGCCTATAAGGATTACTTGATAGCGTTAGCTACTAGTTTTCTTCTTCGCTATCCGCGGCTTCGCTATCTTCCTCTGCAGCTTGAGCAGCGGCAGCTGCCGCCTGTTCCGCCCGAGCTTCCGCCGGATCCTTGGTGAATTCCGAAAGGTCGACTTCGGTACCGTCCTCATCCTTGACGGTTACCTCGCGCAGAGCCGATACCAACGCACGATTACGGCGCAAATCTTGCCCCATAGCGGCAACTTGGTTCTGATCCCGCAGCATCTGCATGGGATCAACCCCATACATCTGGGCAATCTCAAAAATAGACTGGTAGAGCTCGTTGGGGTCAATCTCTACCTCACGCTCGTTAGCGATGCGATCAACCACAATCTGTTGCTTAGCCTGTTTCTTAACTGACTCGGCAAGTTCTTCGCGATCCGCGTCTTCTTGTCCCTCAGCTAGGCGATCAACCTCACTATCAATGAACTTTTGCGGCAGCGGGAAATCCGTATTATCTACCAGGTAGTCTTGTAGTTTCTCACGTGCTTCCAGAGCCTGCTGCTGACGGCGCATCTTCTCTACAGTGCCGCGCAAATCGGTACGCAGTTCGCCAATACTGTCGAATTCCGATGCCATCTGCGCGAAATCATCATCTGCCTCGGGCAGTTCCCGCTCTTTTACCTTATGCAAGGTAATAGTAACATCGGCCTCTTCCCCCTCGTGCTCTCCGCCTTTCAAAACAGATTTGAAATCGGCGGTTTCCTCAGCTTTCATCCCGGTTAGAGCTTCATCCATGCCCGCAAGCATCGACTGGGAACCAATCTGGTAGGAAACCCCAGAAACGGAATCAACTTCCTCGTCCCCAATCTTGGCAACCATATCAATGGAGGTGAAATCACCGTCTTGCGCCGCCCGCTCGACGGTCTTCAGGGAGGCAAAACGATCACGAAGCTGGTCTAGCTCTTTTTCTACATCCTCATCGCTTACTTCTAGCTTCGTTACCTCTAGGGAAACACCTTCCAGGGAAGGCAGCTCGAAATCTGGAACGATATCTACTTCTGCGGTGAACTTCAGATCGCCACCCGGTTTGCCTTCAACAGCCGGAGTTTCTACAACTTCAACTTCCGGTTGTCCCAGAGGAGTCAGTTCAGCTTCGTTCAGAGCACGGCCATAAAAATCCCCTAGACGCTCATTGATAGCCTGCTCCAGTACATAGCCGCGTCCAATCCGCTGATCAATTATCTGATTAGGAACGTGACCGGGGCGGAAACCAGGAATCGATACCTGCTTCCCTAGCTGCTTGTATACCTTGTCTATTTCCGATTTAAGGTTTTCATACGGTACCTGGACGGTCAATTTAGCCCTGGTTTCTTCCAGCTTTTCCACGTCTGTTTTCACAAATACGCTCCCGCGGCTTGTCTACGGCGCCCTGCCTCTAGCCGGCAGAATTCACCTGTTTGAATAAATTGCAACGCTGATAATCTTAAGGCACAGCGCGACTTTCAGGAAATGATTAGGCTCGGATGTGAGCTAGCGTACCCACACAAGAATAAAAGTTTTCATTTTGAGCCTACCAATTTCGTGGCGGCATGAGCTGCTGAGGAAGTTCCTGCTTCCAGGATAATTAGCTATGCCCTAAAAATTTCGTACAGATATCCGGGTACCACTTAGTGTGCTCACCTACCAACTGTTTAGGGAACTAGAAGAAATCTCGAGATGAAATGAGCAGACAAACTTTTATTCCCTGGTAACCGGGACTATCAGCAGATTTTGCCGGGTTTTCTTTACCGCTAAACCGGAAAGTATTCGAAGCAAATCTAGAACAGCAAGCACGCCTTTAGATGAGAATATTTTCTACGGTTCACAGGGAACAACTTTATTTATAACCTAATTTAAACCAGTCAGGCTTTATGCAAATATCCTAGGTAGAAGACCCAGGACGATTACGCTGATTAACCAAATAACCGCGGTGACAATAGTGATGCGATTAAGATTACGCATGGCGACGCCAGAGGAACCAGCGCTAGAGGTCAGTCCCCCTCCGAACATGTCAGAAAGACCTCCACCAGATCCTTTATGCATCAAAATGGTAAGAATCAGAAACAAACTGGATATCACCAGCACTACTTCCGCGATAATCTCGATTACGGTCTGCACTAATTTCTTCTCCCCAAAAAGTTTAACCTGTCATTACTATAACGTATTGGCGGCGGGTCACAGTAGACCCGCCGCCAATCGTTAGCAACTTCACCGCGCTAAAGCGGTTGATTTATATTTATAAAATTCAGCTAGTCGTCGAAACGAGCAATTTTCGAGAATTCCTCGGCCTTCAAAGATGCTCCCCCAACTAGGGCACCATCAACGTTCGGCTTCGCCATAATTTCAGCTACGTTTGCCGACTTTACCGACCCTCCGTAGAGAACCCGAATAGATTCGGCAACATCTGCTGAATAGAGCTCAGCTAGCTTCGCCCGAATTGCAGCACAAACCTCTTCAGCGTCCTCGGGGGTTGCGGTCTCACCGGTACCAATGGCCCAAATCGGTTCGTAAGCAACCACGGTATTAACTGCATCATCAGCGGAAATACCTTTATAAGCACCTTCAATCTGCTTCACCACATGAGCTACATGCTGACCGGCTTTACGTACCTCTAGGCCTTCACCGCAGCAGATAATCGGAGTCATACCCGCTTCCAAAGCCACCGCAGCTTTCTGCCCCACCAGCTCGTCACTCTCATGGTGGTATTCGCGACGCTCAGAGTGTCCAACTACCACCCAGGAACAACCCAGTTTGGTGAGCATAGAGGCCGAGATTTCACCAGTGTAAGCGCCGGACTTATGCACGGAAACATCTTGTGCACCATAGGTAATTTTCAAGTTATCTGACTCCACCACGGTCTGCACCGAACGAATATCGGTAAAAGGTGGAATTACCACCACATCATTGCGGTAGTCAAAGTTATGATCTTGCAGATCTAGAGCTAGTTCCTGAACCAAGCGAGTCGCCTCGAGGTGGTTCATATTCATTTTCCAGTTGCCAGCAAGCAATGGGGTACGAGTCATTTTTAATCCTCCAATACGGCAATACCCGGCAGGGTTTTACCTTCTAGTAATTCCAAAGAAGCTCCGCCACCAGTTGAAATATGGCTGAACTTAGTTTCATCAAATCCCAGGGTGCGAACTGCGGCAGCGGAATCTCCCCCGCCAATCACACTAAAGCATTCCGAATCGGCTAGTGCTTGTGCTACCGCTTTAGTACCTTCGCTAAAGGTCGCAAATTCGAATACGCCCATGGGGCCATTCCAAGCAACGGTTTTCGCTGCTTTAATCTTTTCGGCAAATAGTTGAGCGGTCTTAGGACCAATATCAAGACCCAGCTGACCGGCAGGCATATTGTCGCAATCCACCAAAGTGGCAGGGGCATCTGCCGAAAATTCTGGAGCGACCAGGGTATCAACCGGGAGTAATAGGTCTACCCCGCGCTCTTCAGCCTTCTTCATATACCCTTTAACGGTTTCAATTTGATCAGTTTCTAGAAGCGAGTTACCTACCTCGTAGCCCTTAGCAGCCAAGAACGTGTAGGCCATACCGCCACCGATAGCCAAAAAGTCCGCTTTTTCTAACAGGTTAGCGATAACTCCCAACTTGTCCGAAACCTTAGATCCCCCCAAGATAACTCCGTAGGGTCGCTCCGGGTTTTCAGTTGCCCGTCGTAAAGACTCGATTTCCTTTTTTACTAGGAATCCCGCTGCTGAAGGCAACAGTTTAGCAATATCGTATACCGACGCTTGCTTACGGTGAACCACTCCAAACCCATCAGAAACAAAGCACTCAGCAAGCTGCGCATATTCTTTAGCCAAAGCCGCGCGCTCCGCGTCATCTTTGGAGTTTTCTCGGGCATCGAATCTAACATTTTCAAGCAGTAGCACCTGTCCGGACGCTAACGCGGCTGCCTGAGCTTTTGCATCCTCGCCTACCGTATCTTTCGCCAGGACTACATCCTGATTCAGTAATTCTCCTAGTCTCTTCGCGACTGGAGCTAAAGAAAATTCCGGGTTTACCTGTCCTTTAGGACGTCCCAGGTGCGCCATTACCACTACTTTCGCCCCGGCATCTACCAATGCCTTTAACGTTGGCAAGGCGGCACGGATACGCCCGTCATCAGTGATTTTACCGTCTTTTAACGGCACATTAAAGTCGGAGCGCACCAGAACCTTACGTCCGGTTAAGTCTCCTAAAGACTCAATACCTCTTAGAGCCATTATTTGCTTTACCTTTCTGCCGCTGTGGGCATGAAGTTAGTGGATAACAAGACTATGCCCGCCTGCCTGAAACAGGCAGGCGGGCATACCTTATGCATCGTGTCGCATTACTTTAGAGCTTCTCGCCGACCAGTTTAGTCAAGTTGACCAAAGAGTTGGAGTAACCCCATTCGTTGTCATACCAAGAAACCACTTTCACCTGACCGTCGATTACCTTGGTCAAAGCAGAATCGAAAATCGAGGTGTGCGGATCGGTCATGATATCGGTGGAAACTAGCGGCTCGTCATTGGAGTAGGCCAGAATACCTTTCAGCTCACCCTCGGCAGCTTTCTTCATCGCCGCGTTGATTTCTTCAGCGGTACAAGGCTTGGAGGGGGTGAAGGTCAAGTCGGTAACGGAGCCGGTAGGTACCGGTACCCGCAGGGCGTAGCCGTCCAATTTACCCTTAAGTTCCGGGAGCACCAGAGATACAGCCTTAGCAGCACCAGTGGTGGTGGGAACAATGTTCAGGGCAGCAGCGCGAGCGCGGCGCAAATCTTTGTGCGGAGCATCATGTAGACGCTGGTCGCCGGTGTAGGCGTGAATCGTGGTCATTAGGCCACGCTCAATACCGAAGTTATCGTTAAGTACCTTCGCCATGGGAGCCAGGCAGTTGGTGGTACAGGAAGCATTAGAAACAATGTTGTGTTTTGCCGGATCGTAATCAGTGTGGTTCACACCCATTACGAAAGTAGCATCAACGTTCTTGCCGGGAGCGGAAATAATAACTTTCTTCGCGCCCCCTTCCAGGTGTGCCTTTGCCTTAGTGGCGTCAGTGAAGAAACCGGTGGATTCGATTACAATATCTGCTCCCACTTCACTCCAAGGCAGGTTTGCGGGATCGCGCTCTTCGAAAGTTACGATCTTGTGGCCACCTACTGTAATCGACTTTTCATCGAAGGTTACCTCGGCATCGAGGCGACCCAAGATCGAATCGTATTTCAGCAGGTGAGCGAGAGTCTTGTTATCGGTCAGGTCGTTAACGGCCACAACCTCAATGTCGGCGCCCTGAGCCCGAATAGCCCGGAAAAAGTTACGCCCGATACGGCCAAAGCCGTTAATTCCTACGCGGATGGTCACTATTATCCTCCTGAACTGCTGGCTTAACCAGCGGAGTCTACTTACTAGGTCAAGATCCTTGGCCAGCTGACAAGAACCGCCAGCCTCAATCTTGGGGACGACCATCTTGAGCCGTCCTCTTAGCTTTACTTTACACGGGCTGAGGTATTTCCGCTTAGGTCTATTGTCGTTATTTATCCCATTATTAGGCAGGGAAAACTCCAATAGTGACTTTCACCATTGATTGATTATTGCAAGCCCTCTGCTTCCACCGCTTCTTGGGTAGAAGGCACTCCCCGATCATGCGCAGCTTTATCCGCCATCGCCAGCAGGCGCCGGATACGGCCAGCTACCGCGTCTTTAGTTAGCGGCGGATCAGCTTTTTGCCCTAATTCTTCTAGGGAGGCTTCCTTATACTGCAAACGTAGCTGGCCAGCCTGCAAAAGGTGCGCGGGAATATCGTCCCCTAAAATTTCGAATGCTCGGCGTACTCGCGCCCCGGCAGCCACCGCTGCCCGGGCACTGCGTCGCAGATTAGCATCATCGAAGTTTGCTAAACGATTAACCGACCCCCGTACCTGATTGGTTTCCCGATTTTTTTCCCAGATTTCCTGGGCACGGAAAGCTCCCATGGCAGTCAGTAATCTAGAGATTTGTTCCCCGTCGCGTACCACCACCCGATCTTGCCCACGCACTTGGCGAGATTTCGCGCTCACCCCCAAGCGGCGCGCTGCCCCTACCAAAGCCAGTGCAGCCTCGGGGCCGGGGCAAGTAATTTCTAAAGATCCAGAGCGACCCGGCTGCGATAAGGATCCGCGTGCCATAAAAGCACCCCGCCAGGTTGCCTTAGCCACCCCCATATCCCCAGATACTAACCGCGGAGACAATCCCCGGATAGGTCGGCCGGCAGTATCAATCAAACCAGTAAGGCGGGCTAGACTTCCGGCATTCTCAACCGTTCGTACCACGTAGCGGTCATCGGCGCGAATCCCCCCGGCTCCTACCCGAACCACATCGGGGTGGGCATCAAATAGATTCTCTAGGCTGACCACCAGGTTTTTCATCACCTTTACGTTGTCCACCTCCGCTTCCACCACAATATTCCGGTTAATCAGGTGAATCCCGCCCGCGAAACGCAAAATACTAGCTGTTTGCGCCTTAGCCTCAGACTGCTTAGCTATAGTTTTTTCCGCTAGCTCATTTTTTATATCTGAGGTCAACGACATTTTATTTTCCCTTTCCGGCCTAAATGGTCTGGTTTCTTTCTAGCCGTCATTCTAACTAGAACTCGGACACTCCCACTTCCGACAAATACCCCTGAAAGGCATCTCGAAGAGCAGCTGCGAGCCGCAGAGGATCATGCTGCTCCGAGGCAGATCCGGCTCTAACTTGACGTATTACCAGTTTTGCACCCACAGATTCGGCAGCTCGTTCCAGTTCATCGTCATCATCAATCGCCGTGGGATCGACAATCACCACATCGATTTTCATCTCGGGTGCGAAATGCCGAAACGCTTCTATGTGTCCCGATAGCGTCAGATCTTCGGTTTCCTCAGTATGAGGCTCAAGATTCATCACCATTACTTTCCCCGCCGAGGACTGTTGTAGAGCCGTGGCCAGTTCGGGAACTAGCAAATGCGGAATAACCGAGGTATACCAAGATCCCGGACCAAGAACAATCCCCTCTGCCTCCCGGATAGCTTGGATAGTTTGGGGACAAACTCGCGGATGGGCAGGGCTAAGACGCACATCAACTACTTTCCCGGGAGCTTTCGCGGCTTTGGCCTGCCCATGAACGGTACGTTTTTTACCATTTAAGACTAAATCAGCCTCGATCTGCATAGGGTCGGCACACATCGGGAGTACTTTACCCTCACAATTTAGCAACCTGGCAACCCAATCCAGACCTTCAACTACGTCTCCCAACAAATCCCACATGGTCACGATCAGGAGATTCCCCAAAGCATGATTGTCAAGAGGCCCGTCGGAACTAAAACGATGCTGCATAGCATCACGCCAGGTAAGACCCCAATCGGTATCATCACATAGCGCAGCCAATGCCATCCGTAAATCCCCGGGAGGGAGCACTCCTAGTTCTTTGCGTAATCTGCCCGAAGAGCCTCCGTCATCAGCTACGGTCACTACCGCAGTTAGCTGTCGCGTGATATGGCGTAAGGCACGCAAAGTGGCAGACAGACCGTGCCCCCCTCCCAATGCCACGATGCTGGGGCCAGTCCAACCACGGGTCATCCAACCATCTGAATCTAATAAGGTTCTCATTCCAACCCCAGATCTCTATGTACGGTACGCACCGGCAGCCCTTGGGCACGGAAAAGTTCACTGATTTTTTCCGTTAAGGCCACCGAACGGTGCTGTCCGCCGGTACAGCCGATCGCGATAGTAACAAAAGGTTTGAGTTCTGTAAGGTAGCCCGCAAAAATTGGGGTCAACATGTCCACCAATTTTTGCGCGAATTCTTCTGCTCCCGGTTGATCAAGAACATATTTTGCCACCGGTGCATCCCGGCCGGTTAAATGCCGCAGCTCGCTCACCCAATAGGGATTAGCTAAGAAACGCACATCGCAAACCCAATCGGCGTCTAGGGGAATTCCATTTTTAAATCCGAAGGACATTACGGTGAGTTTCATGGGGCGATCGCCTTCCCCGGCCACCACATCGCGCATATGACGGTTAAGGTCATGAACGTTCATATTGGTGCTGTCGATTAAAACATCGGCGCGAGTACGAATCGGAGCTAGTATCCTCCGTTCCGCACGAATTCCGTCCAAAATTCGTCCTCCCTCTTGCAAAGGATGAGGACGCCGGTTGGACTCGTAACGGCGCACTAAAACTCGCTCATCAGCATCTAGGAACACTAACTGGTAACGGATATGCCGTCGGGATAGTTCATCCAAAGCACGCTGAAACTTGGAGAACAGTTCCCCACTACGTACGTCAACAATCGCGGCCAGCCGATGGATACCTTCACCTTCAGGGGTCATCATATCGGCAAACGGCAGCAACATAGCCGGAGGCAAATTATCGACTACGTACCAGTCCAGATCCTCCAGAGCCTTTCCAGCCCGTGACCGACCAGCCCCCGACATCCCGGTAATAATAATCATCTCGGGAACATTGGCCTCACGCGGAGGAGCGGTTTCATCAAGTATCGGCACTCCCTCGGGCACCGTAGGCGGGGAAGATAAATAATGCGGCTGAGCTTCATCCATGTTCTAAGTATGCTACGAAGTGAGCTCAGTTACCGGCTATCGGCGAGACAATCGCGAATCTGCTTGGCCATTACCGCTCCGATACCGTCAACTTCCGCTATCTCCCCCTCTTCCGCTTCTCGGAGGCGTTTGAGGGAACCGAAATGTTTTAATAAGGCCTTTTGCCGAACTGGGCCTAAACCGGGAATGCTATCCAAGAGTGAATTTCGCACGGTTTTACCCCGTTTTTTCCGATGCGCGGTAATCGCGAAACGGTGGGATTCATCGCGTAAATACTGTAAAAGGTAAAGCGCGGGCGAAGTGCGGGGAAAAATAACTGGAAACTCTGTTCCCGGCAGCCATACTTCCTCTAGGCGCTTAGCTAATCCGATGACACTCACATTGGCACCTACTTCTTCGAGAGCCTTTTGAGCTGCATTAACCTGAGGCGCTCCCCCATCTACTACGATCAGATCCGGAGAGTAGGAAAAACGTCGTAAAATTGGTTCCCCAGAAGTTTCGGCGCTGACTAGCTCTCGTTGCACATCCAGTTCTTCTTGACGCAACCTAGCAAAACGTCTCTTTAGCACTTCATTCATAGCCTTAGTATCATCGGCAGAATCTGCAGGAGTGCTGTGGATATTAAAACTGCGATAGGCACGTTTTAAGGGCGCACCGTCCTCAAACACCACCATTGATCCTACCTGATGCGCACCTTGGGTATGGGAAATGTCGTAGCCTTCTATCCTCAGAGGGGCATCCGCCAATTCTAAATATTCCTGTAATTCCCGCAGGGCTTCGGAACGTTGAGTTAAATCCCCTACCCGTTTGGTTTTATGTAGCCGCAAAGCTTGGGAAGCATTTGCGGCAACAGTTTCCATCAGAGAACGTTTAGCCCCTCGCTTAGGCACTCTTATCTGGACTTTTTTCCCCCGAATTTCACTAAGCCAGGCGCTCAGGGTAGCGGCTCTTTGCGGTATGAGCGGCATCAATATCTCGGAGGGAATCGCCTGGGTGGGAGTATGTTCAACGTCGTCTACACTTTTCGCGGCAGCTACCGCTTGATTTAGCTGCCGATATTCGCCATATACCTGCTCTAAGAAGCTCTCAAGCATCTCTGGCAGATCACTTTCCTCCGGGGTTTCTACCACCCACCCGCGTTCACCGCGAATCCTACCAGCACGTACGTAAAATACCTGCACAATCATTTCTAGGTCATCCTTGGCCAGGGCATACACATCAGCGTCTACGCTCTCGTCTAGCACTACCGTATTTTTTTCTCTAACTTTTTCGAGGGCGAGTAACTGGTCTCGTAGTTTCGCTGCCTGCTCAAAGTCGAGACGGGAAGCAGCCTCCTCCATTTCATTATGGATCCTAGATGTGAATGGCTCGGTTTTTCCATCCAGGAAGGAGCTTACTTGCGTAGCTAATTTCCGATAGGCCTGGGGGGATATCCTTCCCACACAGGGGGCAGAGCATTTATCAATATAGCCTTCCAGGCAAGGACGCCCTAATACTTTTGCGCGATTGAAAACTCCTTTGGTACATGAGCGTAAAGGAAAAACTTTACGCAGCAAATCCATGGTTTCCCTAATCGCCCACACCTGAGTATACGGACCGAAATAGCGGGAGTTTGGCCGCCGACGTTCCCGGGTAATGTGAATACGCGGATACTCATCCCCCATAGTTAAAGCCAGATAGGGGTAGGACTTATCGTCCCGATACATTACATTGAAGCGGGGAGTAAATTCTTTGATCCAGGAATACTCCAAAGACAGCGCCTCAAGTTCATTATCAACCGTTATCCATTTAACTGCCGCCCCGGTGGTTACCATTTTCCGAGTTCGTGGATGCAGAGATTCTAGCGGCTGAAAATAATTAGCTAAACGGTTACGTAGGTTAACAGCTTTACCGACATAAATAACTCGACCATTTTCATCTAGGAAGCGATAGACCCCGGGACTGGGGGGAATATCTGCCGGATTCGGCCGGTAAGATGCAGGGTCAGCCATATGCTCCAGGATACCTGGCTTATCTCTATTAGCTAAGCGCCTCCAAATTTTATGCCTCAGCGTGAGATACCTTTTTCCGCTAAAACTTGCGTCCTAAGTCCCGCCCTACCCCTGAAGAAATGTGAGAAAAGCAAAAAAGTTAATGCTTTAGTCAAAATGTGGATGGTGGTGGTAAAGTTTCCGCGAAAAATGTAATCCTACAGGGGTAAAGCGCTTCGTCCCGTAAAGGTGGACGAGGCTCAGAAAAAATTAAGGAGCCGCTGATGAGCAGTGTTGTGGAGGCCGTTTACGACGAGGTTCTAGACCGTAACCCTAACGAACCGGAGTTTCACCAGGCAGTTAGAGAAATCCTAGAATCCATTGGTCCGGCGGTAGAAAAACATCCCGAGTTCGTTGAAACCAAACTTCTAGATAGGTTGGTAGAGCCGGAACGCCAGATTCTTTTCCGGGTTCCGTGGGTTGATGACAACGGAGAAGTACAAGTTAACCGGGGATACCGCATCGAGTTCAACTCTGCACTTGGCCCCTACAAGGGTGGTTTACGTTTCCACCGCTCCGTCAACCGTTCCATCCTGAAGTTCTTAGGTTTTGAACAGATATTCAAGAATGCACTCACCGGTCAAGGTATCGGAGGGGGCAAAGGTGGATCAGATTTCGATCCCCACGGACGCTCCGACACCGAAGTAATGCGTTTTTGCCAACAATTCATGACCGAACTTTACCGTCACATCGGTGAACACACTGATATCCCCGCAGGCGACATTGGGGTTGGTGGACGCGAAATCGGTTATCTTTTCGGAATGTACAAGCGACTGACCAACCGCTTCGAATCAGGTGTCTTAACCGGAAAGTCCCTATCTTGGGGCGGCTCTCAAGCCCGCACAGAAGCTACCGGTTACGGCACGGTACTTTTTGCTCAAAGGATGTTGCAAACCCGGGGAGCCGATATGGAAGGCCAGCGAGTCATGATTTCTGGGGCAGGTAACGTAGCTATCTATGCAGTTGAAAAAGCCCAGCAACTAGGGGCAAAGGTAGTGACTGTATCTGATTCTTCCGGCTGGGTACTTGACGAAGATGGAATCGATGTCGAGTTGCTAAAGCAAGTCAAAGAGGTAGAACGCGCCCGGCTCACCGAGTACGCAAACCGTAAACCGGGGGTTAGCTACCATTCCGGTTCTAAACCTTGGGCAGTTGGCGGAACGATTGCGCTGCCTTGTGCCACCCAAAATGAACTAACCTCGAAGGATGCGAAGCGCTTGTTAGATGGCGGAGTCAAGGTAGTCGCCGAGGGCGCCAATATGCCTTGTACACCCAACGCGACAGCTCTGTTCCAAGACGCCGGAGTACTATTTGCTCCCGGCAAAGCGGCCAACGCCGGAGGGGTAGCCACTTCCGCCTTGGAAATGAGTCAAAACGCTGCTCGAGCTTCTTGGAGTTTCGAAAAGGTAGAGCAAGAGCTCACCAAGATTATGCACAACATTCACGATGAGTGCGCGCAAACCGCTGAAGAATATGGACATGCGGGCAACTACGTGATGGGAGCAAATATCAATGCATTCCTCAAAGTTGCGGGCGCCATGACCGAACAAGGCATCGTCTAAAAGTAAATAAGCGACTACTGCGGGCAGCGAATCAGCAGATAGCCTTCGTCCTCGGAGGTAATAACTTCTTCTGGTTTAGCTGCCCGCAGCCGCGCAATTTCGGCAACCGAAAAAGAGAGATCAAACCCTACCGACCTACCGGCAACAACTTTCACCGCACCAACCCCTCCGGTCTGTTCGCGAACCTCTTCATACAGATCTAGCAGTTCCGCATCCACGCCAGCGGCTTTCTGTTCCCGCTGGCCTGCTAACTGCTGAAGCTGAGAGCTAATCTCAGAATTTTCCGAGCCTACTTCACTTTCAAGCCGCACGATTTCTTGGGCATACGCTGCTTTACGCTGAGAGATTTCTGCCTCTATACTCTCAAGGTTCTCCATTTCGCCCATTACGGTTAGCATTTGCTCTTCTAAATCTCGAGAGCGTTTATCCATCTGCCGGATTTCTTCTTGTAAATTCACCAATTCTTTGGGCGAGCCCTGTCCACTATCCAGGCGCTGTTGCTGGGCTGCTTTCCGATTTTCAATAGCTGCCAAGTCATTTTCCAAGCCCACAATTTCTCTTTTTTTATCGGCTTGTAGCACCGCAAGCTTAGTTTTTTTAGTCTCTAGTATCTGATCTTTTTCTTTCACGTCTGTTAGTTGGGCTAGCTGCGGCATTTTCTTTAACTGAAACTGCAACTTCGCCATTTTGCTATCTAACTCTTGCAAATCCAGTAAAGTTAGCTGGTCCCTCCAGGATGCTTCCATCACAATCTCCTTTATCTGTTCTCATTTTCCGGGGAAATTCGCATCTCCCACGGGTCGGTGCAAATCCGAGAAATTTCTACTTCTAGCTGCTTTGGGAAACTTTCCTGCAACATACGCGCGCATCTTGGCACCCACGGCCATTCACTTGCCCAGTGAGTAGCACAAATCAGGTAGGGTCTGCCGCCCGCTAAATGTTCGGAGGCCGGATGATGGCGCAAGTCCGCGCAAATATAGACATCCGCGCCCGCACGACGGGCATCCGTTAGGAAAGAGTCCCCACTGCCTCCACTAACGGCAACGGTACTTACTGAAGCATCTAGCTCTCCCCCCACTAGAATTCCTGCCGGACATGATGGAAGACTTTGCGCCACTTTGTTAGCAAAATCCCTAAGAGGCATCGGTACTGCTAAACGCCCAATCCGACCACTACCGGTATTTTCAGTATGCGGGATCAATGGACGAGTATCTTCGAGCCCCACTGCCTGAGCCAAACAATCGGCTACCCCTCCAGCAGCGGAATCCGCATTAGTGTGGGCATTGAATAGCGCAATCCCATTTTCTATTAACCGATGTACCAGGCTTCCCTTCGGATCCGTAGCGGCTACGAAAGAGGTTCCCCGCAAGTAGAGCGGATGATGGGTGACGATTAGTTGCGCTCTGCGCTCAATCGCTTCCGTAAGTATCGTGTCTACTGGATCTACCGCCACTAAAACTTTATCTATCGGGGAAGAAGGCCGCCCCACGATTAAACCCACCCGATCCCATTCTTCGGCTAAATCGGGAGGATATGCTTCCTCAAGACGCTTCACAATGTTGCTTAACTTAATGCTCACCTCTTGAGTTTAATAGACAAAGGAATGCCAGAGGACAAAGCTCGCAGCCGATTACTGGGCAATCAGGATTACCCTCCTAATCCAGATTTAGCCTTTCTTGCCAGGAATTGCGTATTTCCCGTCACGTTTTACGGTTTCAACCTCGGGGTAGCCAGCTTAAATGAACTGGCAAACAATGTAATTTACGATACAACTCATTTGAAAAACCCAAAACACTCTGCTTCCTACAATCGAATAATAGATATTGAAATCGCTATTTTCTGCGAGTTTAACCTCTCGCCCCACAAACACTATTATTGGTAAGGGCGCCTTGTCCCCCATTAAGTTGCGAGACAGGAAGGGCCTTTATGAGGATCGGTTTTGATTCTGAACGTTACATATCTTCACAATCAGAGCATATTGATGAGCGCCGCAAAGAAATAGGCGGCAAGCTATACCTTGAGATGGGCGGCAAGCTTTTTGATGATTTTCACGCCTCTCGAGTACTACCAGGATTCACCCCGGACAATAAGATTTCTATGCTGGAGCGTCTACGGGATGAGATGGAAATCATCGTGGCGATTAACGCCAAGGATCTGAACCGTCAAAAAATTCGCGCAGATTTGGGAATCCCCTATGAGCAGGATGTTCTCCGTCTAGTTGACGTATTTCGCGAGCGAGGCTTTCTAGTTGAAAACATCGTTTTAACGCAGATGGAGGACGATAATCACAATGCTAAGTTATTTAAAGAGCGTCTAGAACGTTCCGGGCTAAAGGTTGCACGGCACTACACAATTCCCGGTTACCCCTCCAATACCGACCTGATTGTTTCGGAGGATGGCTTCGGACGCAACGAATATGCAGAAACTACCCGTGATTTAGTGGTAGTAACTGCTCCCGGCCCAGGATCCGGAAAACTGGCAACATGCCTGTCGCAGATTTACCACGAATATCAGCGGGGAATAAAAGCGGGATATGCAAAGTTTGAGACTTTCCCAATTTGGAATCTTCCCCTAGATCATCCGGTCAACCTCGCTTACGAGGCCGCGACCGCTGACCTGGATGATGTTAATATGATTGACCCCTTCCACCTGCAGGCTTACGGTAAACAGGCTGTGAATTACAACCGGGATGTGGAAGTTTTCCCGCTGCTGCGCTCCCTGCTGGAGCAACTTGCAGGTTCGTGTCCCTACCAGTCACCCACCGACATGGGAGTCAATATGGCTGGTTTTTGTATCAGTGATGATTTAGTTTGCCAGGAGGCCGCAAAACAAGAAGTAGTACGCCGTTACTATCACGCCTTGGGTGACGAGGCTGCCACACATGCAGACCCCCTAGAATCACACCGAATTGCGATGACTATGGCAAAACTGGGAATCACTACCGAATATCGGAACGTGGTACGACCGGCATTAGATCTCGAAAGCGAAACTGGAGCTCCAGCAGCAGCTATGCAGCTTAGTGATGGGCGGATTATTACCGGTAAGACTTCTCCTCTGTTGGGATGCTGTTCCGCTATGCTGCTTAATGCCTTGAAAACATTGGCAGGCATCGATGAGGGAGTACAGCTGCTCGCACCCTCGTCAATCAAACCCATCCAAACCCTTAAAGTTGACCATTTAGGGGCACGCAACCCGCGCCTACACACTGATGAGGTTTTGATTGCGCTTTCAGTTTCAGCTGATACCGATGAAAATGCGCGCAAAGCGCTTGAAGAATTGGAGCATTTGCGTGGTAGTGAAGTGCACACCACTACCATCTTAGGTTCGGTAGACACCCAAATTTTCCGGCAACTTGGTTTGCAGGTTACTTCAGAACCGGTTTATGCACGTAAAACCCTCTTTAAGAAATAGTTCAGCTTAGTCCTGGAATCTATCTCAATAGTTTCACCGGCAGGGATTACATACAATCCCTGCCGGTGATTTCATAAATACGCAGTAAATCTAGCCTTCGGGGCTGACTTTCCAAATCTTTTGTTTGGTTTTAGCTTGTACTAGTTCTTTACTAACCCCCATAGTGGTTAAGAACATCGCCATCCGCACCAAGACCCCATTATCGGTTTGTTTAAAAATTGATAAGCCGGGCAGATCATCCACGTCAGTAGACAGATCCAGGGCGTTGGGGCGGGAATCTCGCGGCAGCGGGTGACAAATTATAATATCTCTCGCACCCGCCTCCTCTAGCATAGCTTTATCTAACAGGCATCCTTGCAGTTCCTTGGATTTAGCCAGTTCTTCAGTCATACGCTCTCGCTGCACCCGAGTTGCGTAAACCGTATCGGCCCCTTCTAACGCCTCAATCTGATTATCGCATTCGATTACTTCACCACCCCGAGAAAGTGCGTATTCGGCGATTTCCCGAGGTAGCTCTAGCGAGGGCGGAGAAAATAGCCGGAAAGTTACCCCCTCATACAGGCTCATCAGTTTCATGAGGGAATGTACGGTACGTCCGTATTTAAGATCCCCCATAATCGCGATAGTACAGCCGTCGAGAGATTTACCCCTTTTTTCCAGTTCTATCCGCATGGTAAACACATCCAGTAGAGCCTGCGAGGGGTGCTCTCCAGAACCATCTCCCGCATTTAGTACCGGCACTACCGAGTGACGGGCAAACTCCGCCACAGATCCGGCATCAGGGTGGCGCACCACTAAGACATCGGTGAATCCGGAAACCACTCGGGAAGTATCGGCAATGGATTCTCCCTTTGCCATGGAAGAGAAAGTAAAACCAGTAGTAGTTTCCACTTCCCCTCCTAGCCGTAGAAAAGCAGATTCGAAGGATAGACGAGTACGGGTGGACGGCTCGAAAAATAGGGAACAAAGTACCGCGCCATCTAGTACCGTGCAAATCTGTTTCCGCTGGGCTATCGGACGTAAAAACTCGGCTAAATCAAACAGCTCGCCAAGGTTTTCGCGATCGAACTGTCCCACTGAAATCAGGTGTTGCCCTACCCCAAAACGCGGGAAATCATAGTCTTCCGGCATGTTATTGCCCTTTCCAAATGAGTGTTTTAGATAAAAAAATACCCCGCCGCAGCGGGGTAAAATTGGAAATAGAAACCTCAGGTAGTTGCCGCCGCCGTCTGGTTCTCATCACGCTCCTAACGTTTTCCTGAATGGAACAATAGCATACGGACACATCGATCGACTCGTATAATCCAGCTCGCGGTAAATTTGTGTTCTCTTTCTCGCCGTTAAGTATTTCAAGGTGCGCGAGTACACATCGCCGCAGATAGATTTCTCCCCACAAAGCCCCCTAAAATCGAATGACGGTCAAAGCCAAGGAGGAAGAATTGAAAGGAATCAATCGCTACTATCTGCAGTCTCTAGCAGTTCTAGCTTTGATACTAACCACCGCTTTTTGGGGTTCTACTTTCTTCTTAATTAAAGACCTACTAACCAATATGACCACCTTGTCTTTCCTGGGGGTTAGGTTCATAATCGCCGGCACACTCTCGGCACTAATATTTTCGCCCCGTCTGATGAGGGCGAACCGGAAAGTCTGGCAACATGCTTTTTCCCTTGGAGCCGTCTATTCCACGGCTCAAATCCTGCAAACTAAAGGCTTAGAAACTGCCGACGCTTCCGTTGTCGGCTTCATTACCGGACTTTATGTAGTGATCACTCCCCTGCTGGTGTGGTTGCTGTTTAAAGAAAAGATTAAACCCGTGAACCTAGTGGCAGCGCTAGTGGCCATGGCGGGGTTAATGGTGTTGAGCTTAAAAGGAATTTCCCTGGGAATTGGTGAACTATTATCGCTGTTAGGTGCGGTTCTTTTTGCGCTCCACATCGTACTCACTGCCCGCTGGGCCGCCCAGGATGATCCCATAACCTTGGCAGCCATTCAATTGATTGCCATTGGAGTTTTCTGTTTTTTGACGGCATTACCTTATGGAATCGAGTTGCCCCAAAACGCCAAGCAATGGTCGGCTTTACTTTATACCGTAATATTTGCAGCAATCGGAGCCTTGATTATGCAGACCTGGGCGCAGCGACACCTACGCCCTACTAAAGCCGCAGTAATCATGACAGTGGAGCCGGTGTTCGCAGCGGTCTTTGCCGTCCTCTTCGGAGGAGAGGACGTGACGTTGCGGCTAGTTATTGGAGGCACCTTAGTAGTTTCCGCCATGCTGGCCACGGAACTAATCCCTGCCTACCGTGCCCGCGATAAAATCCGCACAGCAAAAGAATAAAGCCCTTCACTCCCCTTTAACAGAGGAGCACACTGCGTAGATAACGCGAGGTAAGCGTACCGTTAGCCGCTAGGCAGAAAAGTGCTTTTGAATCTGAGTTTGGGTTTCTAGGTATGTCTGCTCATAGCTACCTAGACCTGCTGGGTAGTGACCGGCGAAAGAATCCATACAAAGACCTCCGTAGGTACCAGGCAGATTCAAACCCACCGACGCCACCAGTCCTGGTATCGACAAATACCCCAGAGAATCTGCTCCTAAATGAACTTGTAGCTCCTCGACATCCATATGGGCACTGATTAGTTCCGCAGAATTGGAAACATCTATTCCGTAAAAGCTGGGAAAAATAAACTCCGGAGAAGCTATTCGTACGTGTACCTCGCGAGCACCAGCATCTTTTAGAAGCTTGACGATCCGCCGGGAAGTAGTACCGCGCACGATGGAGTCGTCTACCATCACTACCGATTTTCCTTCCACGATCCCCTTGACCGCCGATAGCTTCATCAGCACGCCTTTTTCCCGCAGAGACTGTTTGGGCTGGATAAAAGTGCGGGTCACATATTGGTTCTTTACCAGCCCCATCTCGTAGGGCAGGTGCGCGGCCTCTGCATAACCTGAGGCGGCCGACAGGGAAGAGTTGGGAACCCCAATAACGATATCAGCACCGGGAGCAGGCTGTTCGTGAGCTAGAGTCATCCCACACTGTTTACGCACAGCATGCACATTTTTACCCAAGATATTGGAGTCAGGACGAGCGAAATAAATATATTCCATGGCGGCTACGCAAGTCTCAGCAGGAGGGCAATAGCGGTCAATCTGAAGACCCTCCTGATTAATAACCGCAATTTCCCCGCCCCGCAGGTCGCGATAGAACTCGGCTCCGATTAAATCCAGAGCACAGGTTTCACTAGCAATCACCCAGCCGCCACGAGTCTTCATTTTCCCAATTACCAACGGTCGTAGGCAGTGCGGATCCACGATTCCATACATGGTGTCATCGGTCATGATTAGGTAGCTGAACCCTCCCCGCAACCGTTGTAAAGCAGCGCAGAGTTTTTCATAAAAGCTACCTTGTTCCCGCACTATCAGGTGCATCAGCACTTCAGAATCGGAGTTGGAATTAAAAATTGCTCCTTGCCGTTCCAACTCTATTTTTAAATCTGGCGAGTTCACCAGGTTGCCATTATGGGCTAGGGCAATATTGCCGTTATGCATGTGGAATACAAAGGGCTGTAGATTGCAGCTCCAGTTATTACCGGAAGTCGAGTAACGTACATGCCCAATTCCGCAGTTACCACTGAGCTTTGCTAACCGTATGGGATCATCGAAAACTTCGCTAACCAGTCCTTTAGCTTTTTTAACCCGAATAGTTTCCCCGTCGGCTACCGCGATCCCCGCTCCCTCTTGACCGCGGTGCTGTAAAGCATGTAGACCGTAGTAGATCAGGCTGGAGGCATCGGGAGAACCGTAAACCCCGAAAACTCCACACTCTTCCCCTAGGTTATTAACGATTTGTGCCTTCACCTTTTGCTCCTAAATCGCATCTGCACCGATATCTTTCCGATAGGTTTTTCCCTGGAAATCCACTTCTTGCGCGGCTTCATAAACCACCTGGCGAGCAGCCTCTAAAGTGTTCGCGCGAGCCACAAGGTTCAACACCCGTCCGCCATCGGTATAGGCTTTCCCGTTTTCGTGCCGCACCCCGGCATCGAGATAATCCACACCCTCTAGTCCGGTAATCTCTTTGCCTTTCTCGTAGCTCCCCGGATATCCTCCGGAAGCCAACACCAGGCAAATAGCTTTTTGATCGCGGATTTTAATATCAGCAGGTTTCAGACGCCGCTGCATACAGGTAACCAATAACTGATAAAAATCCCCTTCTACTAGAGGCAACACTACTTGAGTTTCCGGATCCCCGAAGCGCATATTGTATTCCAGCAGGTAAGTGCCGTTATCGGTGAGCATCAACCCAAAGAAGATGCAACCGGCGAATTCAAGACCTTCCGCTTGGATTCCCTTTAAGGTGGGAGCCAAAATATCACGTTCGAACTCTGCTTGCCGCTGCGCCGTGTAGAAAGGATTCGGAGCAAAAGTTCCCATCCCCCCGGTGTTAGGGCCGGTCTCCCCCTCGCCAATTTTCTTATGATCCTTGGCGGAGACTAGCGGGAAAATCCCCTTTTCATTAGCCAGACTAAGAATCGAAGCTTCCTTACCTACCAAGAATTCTTCCAGCACTACTTTTTCGCCGGCCTGCCCGAATCGTTGCTCCACCATTATTTCCGAGATTGCGTCTCGTGCTTCCTGGGTGCTCTGGCAAATAATCACGCCTTTACCGGCGGCTAGCCCGGAGGCTTTAACCACTACCGGCAAGTTAAAATCAGCTAGCCCCGCGATGGCGGCCTGCGGATCAGTGAAGGTTTCATAGCGCGCAGTTTTAACCCCGTATTTGCGCATAAAGTCTTTGGCATAGGCTTTAGAGCCTTCCAGGCGAGCCGCCGCTTTACCTGGGCCAAAGAGTTTCATCCCGGCCTGGCTAAATAAATCCTCAATCCCCGCTACCAGCAGTTCTTCGCTGCCCACAATCGTTAAATCTGCGGCGAATTCCTGGGCTATCCGCAAAATTTCCTGCATATCAGAGGAAGTGGTTTGGGCAATTTCGTGAGCTTCCAGGGCACGTTTAATCGCATTTTCACGTCCCCCGTTGCCTACTATCAAAATCTTGGCCATTAGTATTTTCTCTTTCCTAGCTGGCTTGGTTACTTGCGGTTAGAGCAGACAGATTTTATTTTCGGCAGGGTCATCGCATTGCTCTTTGCTAAGGATTTCTCCGATTTGATAGGCCTCGGGCAACGCAGCGGTTACTTTCGGCAGTTCTTCGGGGGGAATTACCAGGGTGAATCCCACTCCCATATTGAAGGTTCCCCACATTTCACTTTCGGGTACTGCCGCGAATTCTTCGCGTTTAAAGATAGCGGGAATACGAATTTTTCCTTTTTCAATCCGTGCGCACAACCCTGGGGGAATGATCCGAGGAACGTTTTCTTCTAGCCCACCCCCGGTGATATTCGCCAGGCCGTGAATTTCGATTCTCTGGTCAAGCAAAGACAGGATCTCGGGGACATAGATTCTCGTGGGGGTAAGCAATTCCGCTGGGAAATCATCTTTAAAGACTGCCCGCACCAGTGAAAATCCGTTAGAATGTAATCCGGAAGAAGGCAGCGCCAACACTAAATCACCGGCTTTAATCGCCGACCCATCGATTATGGCAGACTTTTCTACTACCCCTACAGCAAACCCGGCCATATCGTATTCACCGCTTTGATAGAATCCGGGCATCTCCGCAGTTTCTCCCCCGACTAGAGCCGCACCCGCCTGTTTACATCCCGAAACCACTCCCGCCACTAGCTGTGAAGACACCTCCGCATCTAGTTGGGAACAAGCCAGGTAATCTAAAAAGAACAGGGGTCTGGCTCCATGGCAGAGTACATCATTTACACACATGGCCACCAGATCGATGCCTACGGTATCGTATTTTTTTAGGGCGAAGGCGATTTTCAGCTTGGTACCTACCCCGTCAGTACCGGAAACCAGGACAGGTTCTTGATATTTTCCGAGTTCGTAGAGAGCAGCAAAGGATCCCAGTGACCCCAAAACCTGTTTATTTTGGGTGGAGGCTACCATTTGCTTTAGCCGGCGAACATGCTCGTATCCTGCCTCTTTATCGACACCGGCATCTTTATAGCTGACCATATTATCTATTTTCCCTTGCCCTGTATAACTATTTTCCTGGGGCGGAGGGGCTTCCTCCGCCCCAGGATTTAGCAGTAAAAACTATTTCTTGGTAATGCGATGCAGGATTTCTTTATAGGCTTCTTCAATGCCGCCTAGATCCCGCCGGAAACGATCCTTATCTAATTTCTTCTTAGTTTCCGCGTCCCACAGCCGACAAGTATCAGGAGTAATTTCATCAGCAAGCAGCAGATTTCCGTCCTTATCCCTGCCAAACTCGATCTTAAAGTCCACCAGGAGAACACCTTCTTTCTTGAACGCTTCAGAAAGAATCTGGTTAATCTTCGCGGTCACCTGCAAGATTTCTGCCACCTCTTCCTCGGTAGCAGCCCCAATGGCCACCGCGTGGTCGGAATTAATCAGGGGATCTCCCAGGTCATCATCCTTATAGGAGAACTCTTGAATCATTTTCTTCGGGACGGTGCCCTCTTCTATCCCTAGCCGCTTTGCCATTGAACCCGCGATAATGTTACGAGTGATTACCTCTAGAGGAACGATATCTAGTTTCCAGCACAACTGTTCACGATCGTTCAGCTTCTCAATGAAGTGGGTTTTTACCCCGTGTGACGCTAGCATTTCAAATAGATAGCTGGTGAGCTCATTATTGATAATGCCTTTATCTTTAATGGTACCTTTCTTTTCGCCATTGCCGGCGGTGGCATCGTCTTTGTAATAAACAATGACCTTATCTGGGTCATCAGTAGCATAAATTTTCTTGGCTTTGCCCTCGTAAAGGAATTCTTTCTTTTCCATTATTTGCCTTCTTTTTTAAATTTTTCTTTTAAAAACTAACCGGATCGGCAGTAAACTTTTTCTTCATATTGGTGCGGTATTCTTTGAGTTGTGCGGCTACCTTTTCATTGCTGGTACCAATAATCTGCACCGCGGTCATGGCTGCATTGTAAGAGTTATTAATTCCTACTGTTGAAACCGGGATACCCTTCGGCATTTGCACAATTGAGTAAAGGGCATCTTGCCCACCTAAAGCCGCATCTAGTGGCACTCCGATTACTGGAATCGTCACTTTAGAGGCGATTACCCCCGGTAGGTGCGCTGCTAGGCCAGCCCCGGCGATTATGGCTTTTGCCCCCGAGTCCACAGCCTCTTTTAGAATCTTCTCTAAAAGTTCCGGTACCCGATGTGCCGAAGCGATATAAGCTTTATATTCCAATCCGAATTCGTCTAAACATTTGGCCGCTCCCGCCATTTTTTCCTTATCGGAGGCGGAACCAAAAATGATTGCTACATCCATCGGAAATAATTAACCCCGTTTCTAAATAGGTTTTGTTCTATTTCGGGGCAGTAGTTGAGGTATAAACCGCTACCGCTCCTTTCTGAATGACCCATCTTGCCCAGGATTTGCCCTTGATGAGCCAACAGCCCTTCGATTCCGAAGGAAGATCCATTGGGGTTTTCCCCCAGATATTGGGTAGCTATCTGGCCGGACGCCAGGTACTTGTGATAGTCCTTCTGGCTCATCACTACCCGTCCTTCACCATGAGAAATCGGTATCTGATGGACTTCTCCCACGTCAAAGGAGCTCAGCCAGGGAGAAGCCACCGAAGATACTGAAGTATGCACAATTTTGGCCACGTGGTGTCCACTATCATTTGCTGCCAGAGTGGGCGAATCAGGTTCTAAATCCCGAATTTGTCCGTAGGGCAGCAAACCCGATTTGATTAACGCCTGGAAACCATTACAGATTCCCAGAATTAGGCCTCCTTTACGCAGTAACGAATGTACGGCCTCTTTTACTTCTGCCTGCCTGAGCACTGAAACAATGAACTTTGCAGAACCATCTGGTTCATCTCCCACGGAGAATCCCCCAGGCAGTGCAAAGATATCAGCCTGCTCAATTTGACGTGCATACGAAGTGGCATCCCGGTAAACCCCGGTTACCACCTGCGCCCCTTCGCGCGTAAAAGCCCGACTCATATCGTATTCACAGTTAGTGCCCGGGAAGATAGGGATAAACACCCGGGGATTTTGTATTCGATAGGGCGCGTGACAAGTTTTGTTCAAACAAGCATCGCTAACTTGCTCAACTTTTTGGTTAATCCGTTTCCCAGCGGTGGGGAAAATCTCTGCTAAAGGCTGTTCCCATGCCTCCTGTAGAACATCCAGCTTCAGCTGATTACCGTTAATAACGGTTTTCGCCCAGCTCCCGGTGTATCCCAGCAAAGGCAAATCTAAATGCTGGTCAGTCTCAATCAAGAAACTGCCATAGCGAGAAGCAAAGAGATCCTCTTCAGTGTTAATTTCGAAACCGATCCGGTTCCCGAAGGCCATTTTTGGTAGCGCCTCGGCAATTCCTCCGTACCCTAACGCATAGGCCGAGAGCGGATTAATCTTTTGTAGCTGATCTAAATTCTCTTGGAAGGATTCTAAATCAACCGTTCCTAGCTCATCTGTTTTAACTTTCAACAGATAGAGACGGTGATTGCGAGCTTTCAACTCCGGAGTGCGTAACTTAGCTGCTTCCTGCATCCCAATTGCGAAGCTAACCAAAGTGGGCGGCACATTCATATCTTCGAAAGTGCCAGACATAGAATCTTTGCCTCCGATGGAAGCGAGATGGAAGTGGCGTAATACCCGGTTTGCTCCCAGAAGCGCTTCTACCACTGTCCCCCACTTTTCAGGGTCTTCGCCCAGGCGAGGGAAATACTCTTGGAAAGTGAAATACAAATCCCGGTAATCTACTCCAGCTGCTGCCAGACGTGACATGGATTGCACGACTGAAACGATCGCGCTGTGGTAAGGACTCAGTTCCGCCAGCGAAGGTTCAAATCCATAGGCTGCTACCGAGGCCACCTCGGCCTGTCCCTCTTCAACCGAAACTAGTTGCGCGCTGACTTGGGAGGGGGTGCGCTGAAATTTGCCTCCGTAGGGCAAAGTCAAGGTGGTGGCGCCAATCGAGGAATCGAAAATCTCGTTTAAGCCGCGCTGGGAACAAATATTTAAGTCCGCCAGGTTATTTGCTAGTTTTTGCTGCAAATTATCCCCGGAAACTTTGCGCTCGGGAGTGATTGTCCCATTAGAGACTGCCGCGAACTGCGTGTGGGAACGTACCCCATTGGTGTCCAAGAAGTCCCGGGAAATATCGACGATGGTTTCTCCCAGGTAATGCATAACTAGGCGCTTATCGGCGGTAACGGTAGCCACGTGGGTTACTTCTACGTCTTCACTTGCGCACGCATCATAGAAGAATTGCAGATCCGCGGGGTCTATACAGACTGCCATGCGTTCTTGCGACTCAGAGATCGCTAACTCGGTTCCGTTTAGCCCTTGGTATTTTACTGGCACCCGGTCCAGTTCGATTTCCAGTCCAGGAGCTAGTTCTCCGATGGCGACAGACACTCCCCCCGCACCGAAGTCATTACATTTCTTAATTCGTTTCGCGACTTCACCGCGACGGAAGAGCCGCTGAATCTTGCGTTCAATAATGGGGTTACCCTTTTGTACCTCGGCTCCACAAGTTTGCGAGGAGTCCCGAGTATGAGTTTTGGAAGAGCCGGTGGCTCCCCCAATTCCGTCACGTCCGGTACGCCCTCCGATTAACAGAATCAAGTCCCCGGGAGCAGGTTCCTCGCGAATAATATTCTCGGCGGGAGCCGCTCCCACTACGAACCCTAATTCAAGGCGTTTTGCCCGGTAACCGGGGTGATAAATTTCTTTAACATAGTTTGTGGTTAACCCAATCTGGTTACCGTAAGAGGAATATCCGGCGGCCGCTCCCTGAGTAATTTCTTTACTGGAAAGTTTACCTTCTATCGGGTCTTCTATTCGGGGATCAGCACTACCGGAGATACGCATTGCTTGGTAAACAAAGGTGCGTCCCGATAAGGGATCCCGGATAGCTCCTCCGATACAGGTAGAAGCACCCCCAAAAGGTTCGATCTCGGTGGGATGGTTATGAGTTTCGTTCTTGAACTGCAGGATATAGCGTTCACCCCCCACGGTTACATACACCGAGCAGGCGTTGATCTCGTTAGAGACTTCCTGATTTTTCACCTTTTCACGTTTTGCCGACAGAGTAGCCAGATCCATCAGGGTAATCGGTTTATCGGGGTTGCGTTCAGCGAGATAGCAAGCCCATTCTTCCTGTAGGCGAGCCGCATAGGGGCCGATGAAAGTAGCCTCTGTAAGTTCAGTTTCAAAAGTGGTATGCCGGCAATGGTCTGACCAGTAGGTGTCTATTACCTTGATTTCAGTTTCGGTGGGAAGACGCCCGATGCTATCAAAATATTCTTTAATGAAAAGCAAATCCTCCTTGGTCATCGCCAAGGAGGATTGCTCGTAGTAGTCTGCAGTGATTTCAACACTGGGCGGCAACTGCCGGTTGGGAACATAAGTTTCGTTTTCCAGCACCGACATATCTTTGAGGCGCATTTCGATAGGGTTGAATTTAACCCGCCCTGTACGTCCGTATCCGCATTTCACAGTAGCCGTATAGCCTTGGAGCGCTAGGCATTTTTCGGCAGCATCTGCGCGTTGATCAAACTGGCCAGGTAGGTATTCGAGGACGTAAAAGTCTTCAATATCAATCTGATCAAGAACAATATCCTGATTAACCTCGGCGAATACCGTGTATTTGGCTTGTTCCAGCGCAGCCGTATCAAGGCCGAAAATGTCATAGACATTGAACTGGGTAGTATCGTTCTTTTTTCTTACGAAAATCCGCTTATTCAAAGTCTTCCCTTATATGAAATAGCTGCCCGGTATGAAATTTTGCGCGCGACAGCAGGAAGTCGTCTGAATTCTCACCCACTGCCCAACCGCATCCCCCTGACCACTGGTTTCACCAGTTGCCCGGGGAGCCTGTTAGCTGGCTATTAATGAACCCTTTAAGGAAATCAAGAACAATCAGCTACCCTTTAACCCTAGCAGGGGCAGTGCCCAGCGTACTAATCAGCCGCCAGAAACCAGTTAGCAATATTTCTCACCTTTTCCTCAAATTCGGCAGGCTCGGGGTAAACGCTCCAATCTTTTAAACCGCGCCGCTTAACAGCAAGAATTGAGGAAAAAATGATTTTACAAGCGCAGCTTCTGGCCAGTTTTACTATCAAAGAGGCTAGAGTAAAAGCATGTTAGTTGCATTTTCTATTACTCCTTCTAACTCCGATGCTGAAGGCGGAGTCCATGACGCTGTTGCTGCCGCGGTACAGGTGGTTCGAGACTCGGGACTGCCGAACCGCACGGATTCCATGTTCACCACCATCGAAGGCGAGTGGGATGAATGTATGCAGGTAGTAAAAGAGGCCTGTGACGCAGTTTCCCGCTTCGCCCCCCGGGTATCTTTAGTACTGAAAGCGGATATCCGCCCTGGCCGCAAAGGTGAAATGACCGCGAAACTTACCCGCCTAGATGCCGCTCTAAACAGGCTGCAGTCCGAAAGCTAGTTTTAGCTATAACCGGTTGCTACAAAACCTAGTGGCGCCACCCCAATAACGGAGTGACGCCACTAAAGATTATGTTCAGAGCCTTCCAGTTTAAATAGCGATTTTATGAGGCTATTTTGGGAGCCAGCTTCTAATATAAGTGAGCTATTTACCTAGCTGCACTGTCCATTCAGGAGGAACATCCTTGCCGGATTCCTCGTCCTTTTCTGCCAGGGCGAAAGTTTCCTGCACGATTCCCTGCGCATGGTGAGAAGGAGAGTAAATCGCATATACCTTCATCGGTTCATCCCCGACATTGATAATGTCGTGCCATTTGCCAGCCGGTACCATTACTGCCCAGCCGTCACTAACCTCTTGCTCAAAGGTCAGGTTATCTTTCGCATCCCCCATTACTACTTTGCCTTTACCGGCATCCAGACGCAGGAACTGGTCGTTGTCCGGGTGAACTTCCAGCCCGATAGATTCACCTACCGGAATAGACATTAGCGTTACTTGCAGGTATTTCCCGGTCCAGGCGGTGGTGCGATAATTGGTGTTTTCTTTGGTTTCGGTTTCCAAATCGAAGCTATAGGGCTCCGGTCCATTGTCATGCACTGCCATGATGATTTTCCTTTCTTACTCGCCTTCGAAAATCTTACTTTCCATGGTAGCCAGGCTTTTTCCAAGATGCAGGACTTCCTGCAAAATATCGCTACCAGCGTTGAGCAGTTTATTTTGTTTTGAGATTACCGATAGCTCTACCCGTCTCTTAGGCTGGATTTACGAATTTTGAATATTGCGGTTTGTTGGCTTGTTAAAGTGGAGATATGTCGAAGTTTTCCCCTGACGATAGTAATCATGCTGGTAGCTCCTACGGATCTCCTAATGCCAATATCCTGGCTACCCCGCCTGTGCCTGCGGTTTCCCCGGGGCAACCGACACCTGCTAGCTATCCGGGACAGCCGCTAGCTCCTAACTTTCCGGCACAACCAATTACAGTGGGATCTGTACCGACGCCCCCTACCTACCCGAGGCAAACGATGCCCGGAGGATCGCAACCGTTGCCTCCTGCTTATCCTGTATTGCAATCGATGTCTCCTAACATTCCGGGGCAACCGGCTGCTGGTGGAAAGGGTAAGTCACGGCGGGGTTTAATAGTTACTCTCTGCGTGATCTTAGTGCTCGCGTTGTGCGTCCTGGGAATAACTCTCTTCAAAGTATTCACCGGAGAGGGCTCTCTCGCAGTGGGGGTAAACCCAGCGTGGGGTAAACCGTCAAAAGTAGTGATAGAAATAAAAAAGAACCCAGGCAAGCATATACGCTTTACGAGCCGGAAAAAGACAAGCTGCTTTTGCTGCAACCATTCAAAGATGGCAGTGGCGTAGGACAATTTCTAGACCCTAAAACTGGAGCTAAAATCGGTAAACTCATCGCCTTGCCAAAATGCGATAACGCCTTTCAACAGCCCTTCTTGACTGTGAGCGGAAAAATCGCATGTGCCAAGAAAGACACCGTAAAAGCCAATCAGAATAAGAAATACCAGTTCAAAGAACAAATCTATGCCGATAAACACCTGCTAGTTGGAGCTAGTCCCTCCGCCACAAATGCGGAGCAAATCGTGGCATATAACCCCGAAAGTAACAAGCTATTGTGGGTGCAGAACTTGAAAAAGCCCGCCTCCGTCACCTGTGACGGTAAAGAAGTCTATACCACCAGTACCGTTGGAGATTCGCCCTCAGAACCTACCCTAAAGTCCGCAGACAGTAACGAAAATAGAGAATCTGAAGAATCTAATTCTCCGACAGAAAAGGAAGCGACCGAGCTGGAAGTCATGACGTTGACCGGCAGTTCTAATCCACAACAAAATCCCGAAAAAGAGTTAAGCCCTGGCCAGAGCAAAGCAGGTGAACCTCAAGTAGCCAAGGACGCTATCAAAAACATTGACTTCGCCAAGGCCTACCTGCCCGTATATGGACTTGAAGACTGTTCAGATAAAAATTTCTGGCGTGAAAGCAATGGCACTCCCATATCTAGAAAAATGCCCAGCGAAACCACCCCCTGTTGGGCCACTATGCAAAACGGAGAATCAATCGAAAAAGTCACTGTTCCCTGGGATGCGAGAGAACAGTTTACTGCACTCAAGCTGTCAGACAATGAAGGAAATGGTTCCAGTTTTTTCGATTCCGAGAGTTTTAGTGCAGATGCTTCCAAGCTCTATACCGTTGGATATGGAGATGCAAACGGTGATGGCTACCTCGACGCACTGCTCATCACCCATGATTTAGAGGCGGTTGAATTCCAGTTGGCTCTTTTTGATCCCGAAGATCCCGAACATCCCTATATTTCGATAATCGGGGGTACGCAAGAACCAAAAACGGTAAGGATTGAGAGCCCGGGAAAAATTACTATTTTCTATCCAGCAGCTATAACTCCCTCAAAAACTAAGCAAGTACTCTCAGAAATATCGATTAGTGGATACGAAATCACCAACTATGTAAACCACGAACCCAAAGCAGGATAGCAGCTGAATTTTCTCAGAATATTTGCTGGCTAAACGATTGCTTCTTAGCGTGGTTTGCCTAGAAGTTTTAGCTAGTTCACCGCTGCTATACCGATTCAGCTAAACAGGGATTGCCCTCGCGAGATTAGTGCCTTTTAGTTAACTGTTCAGATTTCATGTAGAGGACGGCTTCGGCTTGTTAGAGTGGAATTATGTCTAAGTTTTCCCCTGATGAAGGCGTAAATGACGGATCTGCTGAGCCCGCTCGAATTCCTGATTCCGGGTTAGCTCCTCAGCGGGCAGGTAACCCTAAGGGGATGTCCCTTAGTAGTGGCACGTTCCATTCTCCCTCCCCGCAGGGTTCAGCTCATACACAAACTTATCCGCAATATTCTGCCGGAACGTTTATATCCCCGGGAGCCCATCCCCCAGCAAACCCACTGGTGCCGCCTCTTTAATGACCCAAAGTGTCCGAACAAAAATTTCTGGCAAGAATCGGATAGAACTCCGATTGCCAATAAAATGCCTGAAGGAACTAGTAAATGTTGGGCAACTATGAAAAACGGGAATTCGGTGGAGAAGTTTCGTTTCTCCCCTCAGCACCCAGAGACCGAGCTCGACGCGATAAAACTAGCAAACCCGCAAATTAGCGATCTTTTCGATTCTGCAAGCTTCAAACCGGATCCCACAAAATCTTATGCAGTTGGATATGGGGACGCTAATGCCGATGGATACTTAGACGCACTTCTAGTTTTAAACGACTATGAAGCGACCGAGTTCACCCTAGCAATTTTCGATCCCGGCGACCCCAATCACCCCTATTTGTCAGTCATCGGACCAGCTATGGAAGCGGGGCTAGTGAAAATAGTTAGCCCCGGCAGGGTGAATATCTACGGATCTGATCCCATGACCGGGTCAGGAAGCCCAGAATTAATATCGGAAATGTCGATACAAGGATTTGAAATCACCAATTATTCCGAATACAACTAAACGCTAGCATTCTGCTGTCCTGGTAGGTGAGGCTATCTGCTAATTACTGGATAACTAACGGGTTAGTTATCAAAAAGCCGCTTTAGATCCTGCATATCATCAAATTGCCTTTGCACTGTATCT
This sequence comes from Varibaculum vaginae, assembly GCF_900604285.1. Lineage (GTDB taxonomy): Bacteria > Actinomycetota > Actinomycetes > Actinomycetales > Actinomycetaceae > Varibaculum > Varibaculum vaginae. Next base: position 1,225,670 of record NZ_UWNY01000001.1, on the reverse strand, counting down.
TCTACCGCAGCTTTGGCACTGGAGGCGACGGCATAAGTTCCGGTAGGAACCGCAACTATCCCAATTACTAGGGAAGCACATAGTGTCCAAATAATAAAGAAAATGGTATGGCGCATCTCCGGGCTTTTATCTTTCGGATAGAGCTCTTTTAAGCCTCCGAAAATCAATAGCTCCATAATCAAGAAGGAGGCCGATAACAATATTTGTAGGATAGCTATAAATATCAGTGGCAAAACCGGAATCGGAAGCAGGGAAACCAAAAACATTAATGCCAACGCAAAGGAAGGCATAACCAGCCCCGTAGCAACTATGGAAGCTACCTGAGTAAAGGTGATGGCACTTTGCTTGGTGCGCGCAGCAGCTAATGCTAACGCTGCCCTCAGGATAACTGCCGCGAATGCCACCAGAGTGAATACGAAAAAGCAAAGGAACCAGTAACCGAAATAAAGCACACTGTAAGCCCCATACCCAGAGCCACCGAGCAATCCCCCGGAGAAAATATCCGCGCTACGGGCGAGCACCACCGACGAACTAAGTCCAGTCATCAGTGAAAATACCAGCATCATTACCCACCACCAGTGTTTCAACTGGGAGTTGGCTTTCACCCTCACTTGGCCTTCAGATTTGTGCAGTCCCACAAAAGTAGGCCAAATAGCTTTTAAGGCAAGTACAAAATCGTTAGCTGATTTTGGGGGTTGCGGATAACCAGGGAGGCTAGCGGCGTAAGGAGATTGCATCGCTGCCGGATTTACCGGTGGATAGCCTGCCTGAGGGAAACTCGCTTCTGCCCGGGGACCAGAACCTGCAGGAATAAGGGGGTGCGGCATTCCAGTTGTCCCTTGCGGTGGATAAGGCGGATAGCCAGCGGGAGGCATCGGTTGCGGGTAGCCCGCTGACGGATATGGCGGATTCATCCCCATTGTCGGAGCAGGCGGAAATGGAGGATTTACTCCGTTAGCCGGGACAGATTGCTGTGAGGAGCTAGCCGAGGGAGAAAGCGAGCTTTTTGCGGCACCAGAGCTGTCACTGGAAGCTAGCTGAGTTTCCGATCCCTCAAGCTTCTGAGCTTCTTCATCAGGCTGGAAATGGGGTGAATTACTCAATGTATTTCCTTTCAAACTATTGCTATACACAAATTCTAGCATCGTAAATTTTATTGAGCAGAACACTTGAAATATTCGTCCAAGCTCCCCAAAGCCTGCCCTTATCCTACTCATTCCCCGGCTTTGCTCTCGCAATATTATTTTTAACTATTCAAGACCTGACGCCTCTATAATTTTGGCATTCGTACCGCAAACCTAGTATCTACAGAGAGCAGCATAATGAAAGGCACTTCTAAGGAACTCCTCAAATTTATGGAGGGATCGGATAAACGTTTTGTAATCCCCGTGTATCAACGAAACTATGATTGGAAAAAAGAGAACTGCCAGCAACTACTCAGCGATCTCATAGATGTGGCTAAAACCCAGCGGTCATCTCACTTCTTTGGTTCTATTGTCTCCAAAACTTAAGGTGACGACTACCTGATTATCGATGGACAACAACGTCTTACCACTGTTTCATTGTTACTGCTGGCACTGATGAATCTCATCGAAGAGAAGAAACTTCCCTGTACTGTAGAGCGTCTCAATGAAAAAATCAGAGAGGACTACCTGATCGATAAATGGCAGCCCGAGGAACGAAAAATTAAACTGAAACCTGTAAAGAATGATATGAAAGCTTTCAATAGTCTTTTCAATCAAAAAGCTGACTACCTTCCTGATTCAAACATTACGCAAAACTATCTATTCTTTTACGAAGCAATTCCAGGTTCATCTGTAGATGCTGACGAGCTTTTTAGAGCATTGCGGAAGCTAGTGGTAATTGACATTACGCTTGAACGCGGAGACGATCCCCAGTTGATATTCGAAAGCCTTAACTCAACTGGCCTGGACTTAAACGAGGCTGACAAGATCAGAAACTATATCCTAATGGGGCTTGATCAGCGAGAGCAAGAAGAGCTATACGAGAAATATTGGAACAAGATTGAAGAACTAACCGGTTACCAAGTTAGCGAGTTCGTCCGACAATACCTTACCTATAAGCATGGTAAATGGCCTAAGATCAACGGGGTTTACCATACTTTCAAACAGTATGTAACCGGCTTAAAGATAGAAATTGAGGAGCTATTAACAGATCTGCTGGCGCACGCCAGATTTTATGCACAAATAATGAATGCCTCCACCGGCGTTTGCCGTCTGGACGTGATCTTGAAGAGGCTAGGACTACTAGAGATGACGGTAGTGAATCCCTTTTTATTCGCATTGCTAGGTAGATTTCATGACGGCAAGATAAATGAAATCCAGACCTGCTTAGTCCTCAAGACCATCGAAAGCTACTTGTTTAGACGGCTGGTTTGCGAAGTTCCCACCAACTCCCTCAACAAGATTTTCGCGACCCTAAAGAATGATGCCATCCGGCTACTTCACGACGAGGAAGACTATGCAAATTCTGTTATTTACGTCCTCCAACAGAAAACCGTTTCGGGTAGGTTCCCAAATAACCAGGAATTCGGGGCCAGTGTACGTAGCCGCGACTTCTACAACATGCGAACAAAAAATAAAATCTATTATTTTAACCGGTTAGAAAACGGCGACTCGTATGAAACTATCAATGTCCCGGAAGCGATGGTAGCTAAAGAACACAACCTGTCAGTAGAGCACATCATGCCTCAAACTCTTACCGAAACCTGGAAAAAAGAGCTCGGAAAAGATTTCGCAGATATTCACAAAACTTGGAAAAACCGCATCGCTAACCTCGCGCTCACTGCCTATAACAGCGAGTACAGCAATCGCGCCTTCCAAGAAAAACTCACCATGAAAGATGGTTTTATTGATTCTCCGCTACCTTTGAATAAATGGATAGGCCAGCAGGAAAAGTGGACTCTGCATGAGTTGAAAGCCCGCAGTGACTTCCTGGCGGAGCGGTTCCTCGAATTATGGCCATTTCCAGAAATCGATTTCCAACCCATGGTGGAGAATAATCCCGATTATTCCCTAGATGACGACTATGACTTCACCGGCACTAAAATTTCTTCCTACACATTTAGGGAGGGAAAACATAATGTCACTACTTGGAAAGATGCTACAGCAGGGGTCTTAAGACAAATATTTGAATCAAACACTGCCGAAATTTACCGCATCGCATCCCAAGACGACTTCCCTGCTTCCTTCATTACCACTATGGACGCCCCACAGGAAGGATGGGTCAATATCGGCAGGAACCTTTATGCATTCCTATCAACACCGACCGCCTCAAAAATTCGGGTGCTGGAAGCAGTGTTTGAAAAAATTGGAATCAGCGGGGAAGACCTTCATTTTGAAATCCGCCCCGATGAGCCCCGATGAGACAAATAATTCCCAAGAAACGCAGTAGTCGATTAGAGACTCGGCTATTCCCACTCGATGGCTTCGGTTCTGCCGCCTCGTCATTCCAGTTGCGCCCAGTTTTCGCTGCCGACTCGAACAGAGTGCCGCCAAGTAACACCATGTCGTGTTTCGTCGGCTCTGGGGACAAAAGTCGGGACAATTTCAGAAACTTTTTTCAAACTCAGGGCTTTGAGTTTTTGTTTTTGTCCCAAAGGCCGCGATTGGCCGCCTTTGGAGGCTCGATAGCGCCGAAAACGCCCGTTTTGAAACTCAACCGCCCTTTAGCCCGCAAGCCGCCAGCTGCAATCGCAAGTGAATCAACGCAGGTGGCTTGCAGGCGTTTCGCAAAACCGCAGGTCGCTGGCACTCACCATCGGTGAACAAAGTGAGTAGTCTCGGGTGGCTTGCCCATGAGTTGAATCGACACCGCGATTCGGCGCGCAGCCGAGGCATCTCCGTCGTCTGGACTTCGGGCCCGTCTTGGCCATCGCACGATGTGGCGGCAGCTGCAACGCGGTGAGATAATACCAGCAAGAAAGATAAGAATGCCCGTAGCAGAGAAGCAACTGGCATGGCTCGAACCGATAGCGACAATCGCAAGGAGGACGCACATGGACAGAGAAGGACTGGATGAGCTGATGTCCATCGACCTTGAGACGCGCAGGGATGCGGAGACGATCCTTTTCGCGCTCGAGCAGGCGCCCGACGGTTTCAATACCACGACCTACCGCCAGTTGGAAGCGCAGCTTGGATGCCATGTCGATGTTGCCGAACGTTACCTGTTCGACCTGCACGCGGCCATCATGCTGCTCTCCGAGGCCCATGGCCTCAAGCTCGACATGAGCCGCCACGACTATAAGGAAGAAGGGCTGCCGTTCGTCCTCGACTACGACGTCTGGCACCGCAAAGACGCCGCTGCAAACGGGATGTTCGACGACGAGGCCTCACCGGAGAACCGCGACTGGCGAGACGAGCACGATGGTATCATCGCCGACACCATTGCCGGCATCCTCTTCAAGGCGCTGCCGGCACATACCATCCCGCCGAAGCTCAGGTTCAGCTATGAGAACGTACCCGCCCTCGACGCCGAGATTCTAAGCGTATACTGCGGGTTCGAAGCCGCGGGGCTCTCGTTCTCCCTGGATTTCGAGCTCAATACCGGCAGGGGCGGCAACCGAGTTCTCCTCGAGCTGGAGCCTGAACCCTCCGCAGGGAACGTAAGCCTCACCTGCGAGGGAATGGACGACGATTTCACAGCCGCTTGGAATCCCGATACCGCAAAGTGGGACAAGCCCCTCCCCGCCAAGCAACAGGGAAAATAGCCATGGGCGCGTATCTGGGCCTGCGCGACAGCTGGTTTTGGGAAGACGACGCAATCCTCGACGCAATCGAGACGCTTCAGGACCAGGCAGACGGCACGTTCTACCCGGCCGAATACGGGCCGGAGGGCCACACGGACATCGCCTGCCCCAACCTTTGGGGCTATCTGATCCCGCAGGAGGAGTCGGAACCGTTCGAGCGCCTTTTCGCGGCACGCGAAGACGAGCAGGTCGCAAAGCTCTACGGGACCCGCTTCGCCTACGCCCGATGGTACAACGGTGCCGACGGCGAACCCAAGGTGGGCTTTCTCCCCGCGCCCGTCTCCCGTGAGGAGCCCCTTGCGGGAGGCGTCGGCAAGAAGGCGACGTGGGCGCGGTTCTGGACGTGGGGACCTGCCCTCGAGGACAACATAGACATGAGCTGCGATCTGGTCACGGGTTGGTGCGAAATCGAGTACGTCTCCAGGAAACGCGACCTTCCCGCCGCCAGATTCAGGGTTGCCGCGGCCAAGCTCGCGCCCTATGCCACCATCGGCGAAGGCGTCCACTATGGCGAGCGCGGGGAAAGCCCGTGGATGATCTACGACGGTTTCTACTGGAGCTACATCCTCGGGACTGACGATGCCGTCCTGCTTAGGGGGACGAGAAGCGGCTCTTCCGAGAAGAGCTACGAGCCCATTCTTTCTCTGTTCCGCTCGATAAGAAGGTCCGCTCGCGGCGTGACGCGCCGGCTTTGGGGATTCGCCATCTAGCAATGGCGGAGAAGAACCCAGCCTAGCAAGGGAATTCTTGTATTGCAGATGGGTTCCAAAAAAGCAACGCAAAGGCCACCGAGCCTTACGGGGCGTCCTTGCGCATACCTTCGCCGTTCGTCTGCTCCCGCTCAGCCGAATCGCCAACCGCAACAGGCCATGTCCCAACGGATGGGTACCATTTATCCGGGTGCACCTGGGGCAACGGGCCGGCAGGCCCGCGCAAGGTCGCTCGCAGAACACGCAACATCAAACACGACAGAAGAGGCGAACGACAGATGCCGGACCCCGGACGACAGCACCGCGGAAGACGAGCATTCCGACCACAACCGAACAATCTTCGATCCTAGGCAGGCGCCCGCATGGGCGCCTTTTTCTTTTCAGGGACTTAGCTGAGAGCTAAGGCACGTGGCTCATGGCCGTTTCGTGGAGGCCCGACCAGCTCGACCCACCTCGACCCGTCTCCGTTCCCGTCGGGCGCGCAGATCGCCATCAGGCGGTTCAATCGTCGCGCAGACGAAGAGGCACACGGTGTCGCGCGGCGTGCCCGCGCGGTGCCGCACGGGAAGATTGGAGGAACCATGGCACGCGCAGCCGAATGCGCCGCGCCCGAGGGAAGCCAGGACCGCGACGAATGGATGACGGTGATCGAGATGCAGGAGTACATGAGGGCGAGCAGAAACAAGGCGTACGACCTCATCTGGTCGGGAGAGATCGACTCGTACAGGCTCGGAAGGAAGCTCCTGGTTTCGAGGGCGTCCGTGGACGCCTACATCGAATCGAGGAGCGGCAGGAAATGACGGCGGCGACCGCCCCGGGAGCCGCCCGCGGCCGGGCACGCGAGGGAGCCTCGAGACGAAAGGAGCTCGAGGACGACCATGACCAAGAGCACTAGCAGGAGCCAGGTGAGGCTCATCGCATCGACCAACGCGATATTCGGCGCCGACGAGGCGTGCGCGATGCTGCGCATCAGCCGCGACGCCATGTACCGGCTCGCAAAAGACCCCGACGACCCGTTCCCAATCCGCTACATCGGCGGCAAGACGCGCGACGGCATCGTGCTGCACGACGAGCTCGTCGCATGGGTCGAGCGCAACAGCGTCGTCGGCTCGCCCAGAAGGGGCTAGCGCCGATGGCGGCCGCAGGCCCGAGGGGGCGCGACGGCCCCTCCCCGCGCGAGTTCACGACGGTACGGCACTTCATGATGGCGGACCTGGGCCTCTCCGGCCTTCCCCTGCTCGTCTACGCGCGCATCTTCGGCTTCTGCGATGCCGGGTGCGGCTACTTCGAGAGCAAGGGCGGCCTGGCCCGGTTCCTCAACGTGCAGGAGCGCAGCGCATACCGCGCCATCCGCGACCTGCTCGAGCAGGGCCTCATCGAGGAATGCGGCGTGCACGCCCCGGCGCGCGGGCACGCAACCAAGCGGTACCGCATCGTGCGCGAGAGGCTGCCGCCCGGAGCGCTGGCAACCCCTGACGATTCGTCAGGGTTCCCGGCGCGAAAGGGTGACGAGATGACAGGGTTCACCGCGAACAAGGATGACGAACCGTCAGGGTTCGCAGCCCGAACCCCTGACGAGATGACAGGGAAACCCCTGACGATATGCCACCCAATAAGCAAAAGGGACAACAAGGACTTCAGAAGATAAGGAAGGGGCGCCCGATGGACCGAGCGGGACTCATCACCCTGGAGCAGGCCCGTGCGGCCGGGCTCTCCTTCGACGAGCCGGAGCCGAGGGCGTGCCCGCACTGCGGCGCCGCCCTCGAGCCGCTCGGCGCGGCGCTAGCAGGCAGGGTCGCCTGGGTCTCCGCCGCCCCCTGCCCGTGCGAGGGCGCGGTCAGCGAGCGGGAGGCCGAGGCGCGAAGGCGCGCCAACCTCGCCGCCAAGGAGGAGGAGGCCCGCCGGGAGAAGGTGCTCGCGCGCGCGGGCATCCCCAGGCGCTACTGGGCCGCCGAGGCAGACCGCCCCGAGTTCGCCGAGTACATCGCCTCGTTCGCGGGCAACGGTGGCGCCGGGCTCTACATACACGGGGGCGTCGGTGCCGGCAAGACGCACGCCGCCTCCGCCATGGCCAGGCTGTTCGCCGAGGCGGGCTACGAGGTCGCCTTCACGACCGCCAAGGGCATGCTCGAGCGCGTGAAGGCGACGTTCGACGAGGGCGGCACCGAGGCCGCCGTCGCGCGGTACGCCAAGTGCGACGTCCTCGTGCTCGACGACCTCGGCAAGGAGGACGCGACCGAATGGTCCGTCGGCACCGTGTTCAGCGTGCTCGATGCGCGCTACGAGGACATGCGCCCGACCATCGTCACGTCGAACTACGCGCCCGGCGCGCTGGCGGACAGGCTCGCGAGGCGCGGCGAGCGCGTCACGGCAGAGGCCATCGCGAGCAGGATCTCCCAGACCTGCAGGCCCGTCTACCTGGGCGGAAGGGACAGGCGCCGGCGCGGCTGACCTGTGCGCTTCCCGTGGAGGCGCGGACGGCTCGACCCAGCTCGACCCATCGCGGGCGGCCCCGCCCTCCGACGCAATTGAAATCGCTATACACGTCTTGGGCGGCGCCGACGCGCCAGCACGCACGTCTGCTCCGACTCGCACCGTGCCCCCATCGCGAGGACGCCGCCCGCCAAGCAACAAACGAAAGGCGGAGGGCCCATGGACGGCTTCGAGAGGATAACCGGCCGCGAGCACGACGGGCTCGTGGAGAAGTGCCAGGAGAACGGCTGGCTCAAGGTCGGCGGCTTCGACTGGCAGGACGACCCGTTCCTCGAGGAGTACCCCTACGAGTTCTCCCGCACGGACAGCGTCGACAGGCTCCGCGAGGCGCTGGGCTCGGGCAACTGGGCCATACGCCAGGGGTTCTGCTACCGCGACCTCGCGTTCATCCAGCAGGTGAACGGCGGCGACGAGTGGTGGACGCTCAAGCGCGACGGCGACGCGTGGACCGGCTTCGAGAGCTGGAGCTTCGGCGCCATCGCCCAGGAGCCCGAGCGGTTCGAGCGCGCCATGCGCGACATGTGCGAGGCGACGCCGGAGCAGTGCCGCAGCGGCGAGTGGGCCCATCTGCACGAGAAGTCTCCCGAGCCGCTGGCGCAGCGCGCCGCGTCCGCCCGCGAGGCGAGCCGCGCGCACGCCGGGCAGGAAGCCCGCGCCCCAATGGCGCGCGAGAGGGCCGTCGGGGCCGAATAGGGACGACCGGGGCGCGAAGGCGCCCCTTTTTCATCTCGACTGGAAGGGAGGCGCGGGATGGCGAGCGACTACGGGGACGAGGCGGGCGGCAAGCTGCTCGACTGGATGCTGAGGATCGGCCAGGAGGCCGGCGCCGAGGCAATGGCGCGCAGCGCGAGGGAGCTCTCCGAGCGCCTCGCGGGAATCCGCGGGACCATCGCCGGCGGGCGCGCCGAGGCCATCGCGGCCGACGGCGTGCCGACCTACGCGAAGCTCAGCCTCGAGGAGCTCTCTGGGCTTCCCGAGTACGCGACGATCAAGGAGGTCGTCTCCGACAAGCTGCGCGCCGCGTCGGTCGAGCACCACATCATCCCCGGCGAGGGCCGCGACTGGCTGCTCTTCAAGGTGGAGGACGCCCCCGAGGTCGACGAGGCCTTCCGCCAGCTGGAGCAAGAGACGGGCAAGGCCGCTGACCGCGCGAGGGAGCGGCTAGCCGAGATCGCCGAGAGGCGCCAGGAGCCCGAGCGGCTGGCGGAGCGCGCGGAGCGTGCGCGCGAGGCGTCGAGGGCCCACAGCCAGGACATCGGCCGGGACCGCGGCCCGCGCCAGATCGAGGGGCCCGAGAGATGAGGTGGCAGGCGGCGGCCGCGCTGGCCGCAGCCGCGTTCGCCATGGGAGACGCAGCGGCCGCGGCAATAGCGGCGTCGGGCGCGAACCCGATCCTCGACCCGGAGGCCGCCATGGCGGCGATCCCGGCAGCGCTCCGCGCGGGACACGTCTTCTCCGCGGAGGCGCTTCCCCTGTGCGCCGGGACCGCCTGCGCGTGCGGCGCACTTTTCGCCTGGGCCCGCTCACTGGGGACCAAGGGGGCCCGGCGCGACGGCGAGGAGCACGGTAGCTCCAGGTGGGCCACGCGCAAGGACATCGCGCCCTTCGGCGACCCCAAGGACCCCGACAACAACATCATCCTCACCGACAACGCGCGCATCCGCCTCGTGAGCCGCAGGTTCGACCTCTCCACCGACACCAACGACAACGTGCTCGTGGTTGGAGGACCCGGCACCGGCAAGACGCGCTACTACGTCAAGCCGAACCTCCTGCAGGCCAACGCCAGCTTCTTCGTGACCGACCCGAAGGGCACGCTCATCCGCGAGATGGGCGGCGCGCTGGCGGAGCTCGGCTACGAGATCCGCGCGTTCGACACCATCGACTTCACGCGCTCCATGCGCTTCAACCCCATAGCCTACATAAGCGACGAGGCGGGAGTCATCCGCTTCGCCCGCGGCATCGTCGCCAACACCGAGGGCGAGGCCGACCACAAGGGCGACCCCTACTGGGAGAAGGCCGAGCGCCTGGTCTACACCGCGCTCACGGCCTACCTCGTCATGCACTGCGAGCCCGCCGACCGGAACCTCGACGGGCTGCTCACGCTGCTCTCGCTCGCCGACGCCCGCGACGACCCGGGCTACATGAGCCCGCTCGACATGGTGTTCCGCGAGCTGGAGACCGGCGAGCGCTACGTCAGGCGCGGCGGCGCCTCGGCGGAGGGCGGTTCGCTGCGCGGCTTCGCCGAGGAGGACGGCGCGTGGGAGTGGGTCAAGGTCCGCGAGCCCGCGCCCCCCGACGACTTCGCGCTCGCGAGCTACCGCGAGTTCCGCGTGGCCGCCGGCGACACCATGAAGTCGATGCTCTCGAGCTGCAACGTCCGCCTGAAGCCGCTTTCCATCCGCGCCGTGCGCGACCTCACCTCCAAAGACGAGCTCGACCTCGCCCACATGGGCGACGAGGGCGCGAAGGTCGCGCTCTTCGCGTCTATGAGCGACACCGACTCGACCTTCGACTTCCTGTTCGCCCTGCTCATGGACACAGCCGTGAGCGCGCTTTGCGCCGAGGCGCTCGAGGCGCACGGCGGCTCGCTGCCCACGACGGTGCACTTCGTCTTCGACGAGTTCGCCAACATCGGGCGCATACCAGACTTCGAGCGGACCATCGCCGTCACCCGCAGCAGGAACATCGCCGTCTCGATGATCGTCCAGTCGCTCTCGCAGCTGAAGGAGACCTACGGCGACAACAACGCCGAGACCATCGTGAACGCCTGCGACACGCTGCTCTACCTGGGCGGCAAGGCGAACGAGACCAACGAGGAGATCAGCAAGATGGCCGGCAAGCAGACGGTGGCGAGCGAGACGCAGAGCGACTCGCGGGGCGCCGGCTGGACCCGGACCGTGAACCGCGGCATCTCCGAGCGCGACCTCATACAGCCCGCCGAGGTGGCGCGCATGCCGCGCGAGGACGCGCTCGTGCTCGTGAACGGGTGCATGCCGCTCATGGACCGGAAGTACCGGCTCGAGCGCCACCCGCGCTCGAGCCTGCTCGAGGAGGCCGCGCGCCGCGGCCCGTTTGACTTCGCGGAGTACCGCAGGCGGAAGGACGGCGCCTCGTGACGGGGCCGCGACGACGCGGGCCTCCCCCGCCGCGGGGGAGGAACAGCAAGGAACATCGTCAACCGAAAGCAAAGGAGAACAGCATGCTCGCAAACGTCATCAAGCTCGTGTCGGGCTGCGTGACCTTCCTCGGCGGCTTCCTGGTCGTGTGGGGAGCGGTCTCGCTCGGCCTGGCCATCAGGGAGCAGCAGGGCGGCCCGCAGATCGCGACCGCCATTTCCACCATCGCCGGCGGCGCGATCATCATCGCCGCGTCGGTCTACTTCGGGCAGCTGGACACGTCCTGGCTGCCGGCATAGGGGGCGTCGCGGATGGCGCTCCGGATACCGGTGCAGAAGGACATCGGCGAGTACGAGGAGAAGATCGTCGGGAAGATGAGCCTGCGCACGCTCGCATGCGTGTCGCTCGGCTTCGGCAGCGCGGTCGGGGCGGCGGCCTTCGTCCACCTGGGCCTGCACGCCGACGTCGCGGACGCGGCCTTCCCGATCATGCTCTGCAGCATGCCGTTCTGGCTCGCCGGGTTCTGGCGGCCCTTCGGCATGCGCGCCGAGGAGCTGCTGCCGCTTTTGGCGGCACACGAGCTCTCCCCGCAGCTGCTCGCGTACGAGCCCTGCCTCGCCGGGAGCCTCCCCGAGGGCTCGCCGCGCCCGGGCCGCCCGGGACGTCGCGCGAGGCGCAGGGCAAGGAAGAAAGGAGCCGAGCTCTATGAGCCGAGCAAGAAGCAACAAGGAGAATAGGCCGAAGCGCCCGAGCACCCTCGGGCTGCTCCTCGGCGGCACGGGCGGGCGCAAGGACGCCTCGAAGGGCGCGGAGGCCGAGCGGCAGAGGCGCCGCCGGGAGCGCGACCGCTCGCGCGAGATGGCCGCCTACGTCGGCTACGACGCCATGTACAGGGACGGCATCGCCCAGGTGATGCCCGGGGTGTTCAGCCAGACGGTCGAGTTCTCCGACATCAGCTACCAGTCCGCGCGCAAGGAGGCGCGCGAGACGGCCTTCACCGTGATGAGCTCGCTGTTCAACTACTTCCCGGCGGACTCCCACGTGCAGCTCCAGGTAGTGAACGCGCCCATCCCCGCCGACGAGGTCGGCCGCAAGGTCTTCTTCGAGCCCGGGGAGCGCGCCACCGCCGGGCTCGCCGAAGAGTACAACCGGATCCTCAACGACAAGATGCGCGAGGGCGTCTCGAACCTCGTGCGCCACCGCTACCTGACCTACGCCGTGGGCGCCGACGACGTCGACGCCGCGGTGCCCAAGCTCGCGCGCATCCGGGGCGACGTGGAGCAGACGCTCGCGCGCATACGCTGCTCGTCGCGCGCCCTCGACGGCGTCGAGAGGCTCGAGCTTTTGCAGGGGCAGCTGCGCCCGGGGTCGCGCTTCGAGTTCTCCTGGGACAAATTGTCCCCGACGTCGGGAGCGCGCACGAAGGACTTCGTCATGCCCTCCACGCTCGACTTCAAGCCCGAGGGCAGGTCCGACTGCTTCCGCAGCGACGGGCGCTACGGCGCGGTGCTCGCGGTGCGCAGCTTCGGGTCGGTCATCGAGGAGACCTACCTCGCCTCCATCATCGACCTGCCGCTGCCGCTCAACGTGACGCTGCACGTGCAGCCCATCGCGCAGAGCGAGGCGCTCGCGCTCGTGAAGCGCCAGATCGACTGGATGGACAAGGAGATCATCGACGAGCAGATGAGCGCCGTGAAGAAGGGCTACGACTACCAGATCCTGCCGCCCGAGCTGCGCTTCTCGAAGGAGGAGGCCGAGGAGCTGCTCGACTTCCTGCGCAACAAGTCCGAGCGCCTGTTCGTCTACACGGGCCTCGTCTACACCTGGGCCGACAGCCTCGAGGAGCTCGACCGCCGCGTCCAGCAGGTGACGAGCGTCGCGCAGGGCTGCACGATCGGCCTCGAGCCGCTCCACTTCCGGCAGCGCCAGGCTCTCAACTCGGTGCTCCCGCTCGGGGACAACCACGTCACCGTGAGCCGCTACCTCACCACGGGGCAGGTGGCCATGCAGATGCCCTTCGCCAGCCAGAGCCTCGACGAGGCGGGCGGAGGCTACTACGGGCAGTCCAGGGAGAGCGGGAACCTGGTGCTGTGCGACCGCAAGCGCCTGGCGAGCCCCATGGGCTTCGTGTGCGGCAAGCCCGGATCGGGCAAGAGCTTCTCGGTGAAGCGCGAGATAACCAACACCGTGCTCGCGCACCCCGAGGACGAGGTCGTGATCTTCGACCCGGCCGGCGAGTACGGCAACCTCGTCGGCGCGCTCGGCGGCGCGAACGTCGAGCTCGCCCCGGGATGCTCGGCGGTGCTCAACCCCCTCGACACCGCCGACGTCGCGGACCGCGCCGACGCCGCCAAGCTCGCGTACAAGACCGACGCGGTGCTCGCGCTCTCGAGCGCGCTCATGGCCGAGGGCCGCGAGGGCCTGCCGGAGCGCGACCGCTCGATCATCGCCCGCTGCGTCGGCGAGGCGTACCGGGAGTGCGCGAGGGACGGCCGCCTGCCCACGCTCGGCGACTTCCACGCGGCGCTGCTCGCTCAGCCCGAGCCCGAGGCCGCCGACATCGCGCTGCGCTACGAGCGCTACGTGAAGGGCGCGTTCTCCTTCTTCAACGGCCAGAGCAACGTGGCGCTCGACAACCGCATCACCAACATCGACATGCACGGCCTCGGCCAGAACATGCGCGTGTTCGGCATGATCACGGCGCTCGAGATGGTGCGCAACCGCGTGATGGTAACGCCGCCGCGCCCCAACTACACCTGGCTCTACATCGACGAGGTGCAGAGCCTCTTCGCGCACCCGACGGTGGTCGAGTACTTCGCCCGCCTGTGGCGCGAGGGGCGCAAGTTCGGCCTCATCTGCACCGGCATCAGCCAGAACACGAGCCACATGCTGGCCAACGCCGAGGCCCGCGACATGGTGCTCAACTCCGAGTTCTTCCTGCTGCACAAGCAGTCCACCGCCGACCTCGACGCATGGGCGGAGATGCTCCAGCTCTCCGCCACGGAGCGCGGCTACATCGGCGACGCCGTCAAGCCCGGCGAGGGCCTGCTCATCAGCGCCGGGATCCGCGTGCCCATCACCGACGACTTCCCGAAAGGCCCGCTCTACGACCTGTGGAACACCAAGCCCGCAGAGGTCGCCGAGCGCGAGATGCGCCGGGCGGCGCGAGAGGCGGAGGAATAGGAATGGCCGGCCCGAGCGAGGGCGGCGGGATGCTCGAGGTGGTCGGGGCGCAGCGCCGCGACGTGCTCACCGCGGGCGACGTCGCGGAGACCGAGCGCGACGCCCTGGGAAACGTCTCGGAGGGCGCCGGCCCGCTCGACGAGGCGGGAGGCCCCGCCGCAACGGCGAAGGGGCGCCCTTCCAGGCCCGACGCGCCGGAAGGCGGGCTCGGGGACAAATTGTCCCAACCAGCCGGCGACCGGCGCGCGGCGGCCGCGATGCGCTCGCGCGTCGATGCGGCGAAGCTGGCGATCGCCCGGGAGGCCGTCTCCCAGCTCGACGACTCGGAGGAGCTCGAGGGCGCCTCGGGCATGTACGACGCGGGGCGTGCGGCCAAGAAGGCCGCGGGAAGGCTGCGGCAGAGGAAGGCGAAGAAAGCAGCCCAAGGCAGCCGCAAGGCGGCAACCGCGCTCGGCGCCCCAAAGGGAGGCGCGCGCGGCCCCGAGGCAGCCGGCGCGACCGCCCCGGCCAAGCACCAGGCGGCCCAGGCGGCCGCGCAGGCGTCGGGCGAGGCGGCCCGAGCCGCGGGGTCGAAGGGCGCCGCCTCCGCGATCGCGGGCGCGGTCTCGGGCGCAGCGCCCGCCCTGCTCGGGGCGGTGGCCGGCATCGTGGCCTTCGTCGCCTGCGCGCTCGCCGTCGCGCAGCTGCTGAGCGCGCTGTTCGGCTTCTGGGACGACGCGGCCTCCAAGCAGGGCCTCGAGGGGCTGCCGCCCTACATCACCTACGAGATGGTCGAGGCGGCGCTCGAGTGCCAGGAGGAGTACGGGCACCCGGCGGGCTGCACCATCGCGCAGATCATCCAGGAGTCCGGCCAGGGCGACCGCATGAGCCAGCTCGCAGAGCGCGACCACAACCTCTTCGGCATGAAGTGGTGGTCGGGCTACGCGGGCTGCCCCGAGGTGGCCGGCAAGGCGAACTGGGCCACCAGCGAGGAGTACGTGCCCGGCGAGCACACCCAGATCACGGCGAGCTTCATCCGCTTCACCGGCGACGCCGAGTGCATCCGCTTCCGCAGCAGGGTCTTCCTGCAGGCGGAGCGCTACTCGGGCAACGCCCTCATCCGGGAGGCGATCGAGAGGCACGACTCGGACAGGATGGCCGAGGGGCTCAAGGACGCCGGCTGGGCGACCGACTCGTCCTACGTCGAGTCCCTGAAGTCGATCATGGCGCAATGGGGCCTCTACCGGCTCGACTCCATGACGGTCGAGGACCTGAAGTACCCGGCCGCGAACGGGAACGCGATCGTCGAGGCGGCGTACAGCCAGCTCGGCGTGCCCTACGTGTGGGGAGGCTCGACCCCCGGCAAGGCGCTCGACTGCAGCGGGCTCACGCAGTACTGCTACGCGCAGGCGGGCATCCGCATAAGCCACTACACGGGTTCCCAGTACGAGGAGCTCAGGCGCATACCGCTCTCGGAGGCGAAGCCCGGCGACATCCTCTACCGCTCGGGCCACGTGGCCATCTACATCGGCGACGACAGGTACATACACGAGCCGCGAACGGGCGACGTGTGCCGCATAGCGAGCGGCATCGGCAGCTTCAGCTGCGCGCTCACCGCGAGATAGGAGAAACCAATGCAGGGAAAGTCAAGGGTCATGGCCGCCGTCGCGGCAGGCGCGCTCACCGTGGCGCTCGGCGCGGGCGCGGCGCGCTGCGCCATCGCCCCGCAGGAAGGCGCGCAGGATAGTCCCCAGGAGCAAGAGCAGCCCGCGGCTGCAGGCGCCGACGCGGCAACCGGGAAGGCCGCCTCGGGCGCCGAGGCGCTCTGGAACACCGCATGGACGGGCGCCGACGACCCGACAGCCACGCTGCGGATCGTCGAGGGCGCCATGGTGGAGAGCGCGGGCGGCACCGAGCGCGCCTGGTTCTTCTCGGCCGAGGAGCCCTCCGAGGCCGGCGGCGTGCTCAGCGTGCCCATCGAGGTCAAGGGAACCGGCGACAAGGCGGGAGGGCTCTCGCTCATCCAGGTCTCGGGCGACGGGGACGCCCGCACCCTGGCATGCGACCTCCTGACGCAGGCCTACGCGCTCCAGAAGGCGCAAGACGGAGCGTTCTCCGTGACCGGCACCGACGACCGCCTCTCCGAGGCGCTGGGCGCGGATGCCGCCGCCATCGAGGAGGCCGTCGCCGGGAAGGCGGCGGAGGTGTCCCCGCAGGCGGCGGGAGCCACCTGGGACAAGGAGGTGTGGCTCGACTACGCCGGGAACGTCGCGTCGACGACCTTCACGCTCGACGACCCCGCCTCGACGGTGGTCACCGTGGTCTCGCGCGGCGGCTCGCTGGAGGCGATGTAGCCGTGCGGGCGCTCAAGGCGCAGCGCCGCAGGGCGTTCGCCATCTCCGCCGCGGCGGCGTTCGCCCTCTGCGCGCTCCTGCTCGTCCCCGCGCAGCCGGCATACGCCGACATAGCCGGGGACGTCAACGATTGGCTGTGCGGCCTCCTGCGAGACTGCTGCAACTGGATGTTCAAGGCTCAGACGGGCGTGCTCGGGTCGATCGGCGCGAACGGGATCCTCTCGGCCGACTTCGCGCACATGCTCACGAGCTCGAGCGACCTGACCATGCACGACGTCGCCCGGGGCGTATGGCAGGTTGCCATCCTGCCGATCGGGTGCGGGGTGCTCGGCCTGGTCTTCACCCTGAAGCTCATCGAGATCTCCCAGCGCATGGACGGCAGCCAGAGCCTTCCCGGCGTCAAGGAGGTCGTTTTCCTCCTCGTGTTCTTCGCCGTGTTCCTGTTCCTCATACAGAACAGCTTCGACCTGATGGCGTCGATCTACGAGGTCTGCGGGCTCGCCATCGACCGAGTCGAGGCGCTCTTCGGCGCCGGAGGCGCGCTCGACCTGCCCGAGGCGTCCGTCGTCACCACCGACGACGACATCCCGTCGCTCATCGCCATGCTCGTCGTGAGCCTCATCAGCTGGGTCGTGGTGCTGGCGGCCTACGTCGTCGCCCTCGTGGTCTGCTGGGCCCGCGCGCTCCAGCTCTACATCATGGCCGCGTTCGCCCCGATCCCGCTGGCGTTCCTCGGCATGGACGCCACGCGCCAGATAGGCCTTGGCTACCTGAAGAGCTTCGGGGCGGTCTGCATCGCCGGCGTCATCATCCTCGTGCTGCTCATATCGTTCCCGCTCGTGCTCGGCGGGCTCACCGGGGCGAACCCCGGGACGGGCACCCCGGCCGACGCGGTCGCAAACGGGCTCACCTACGCGCTGCAGTACCTGGCCATGTGCGTGCTGCTCATCCTGGCCCTCGTGAAGAGCGGCTCCTGGGCGCGCGACATCGTGAGCGGCTTCTAGCGGAAAAGCGAGGAAGGGGGCGGTCGCCATGAGATAGGGGCACCGCGCCGGGGCACGCGTCCCGGCGGATGAAGACAAGGACCGATTGAAAACGAAAAGGAGGAAAGACATGGAAGAGAGGAAGAACGTGTACCTCTCGCTGCACAAGAGCTTCGTGCGCGAGGGCATCGAGTACACCGACCGCGCGACCGGCGAGACCAGGACCTTCAACTCGGCGACCCTTCCCAAGGGCACCGTCGTCGACGGCGTGGACGTGGGAGGCTACGAGTTCAGCCCCATGTTCGTGAACGAGAGCCGCTTCAAGGGGGCCGACTTCCGGGACATACCGCTGCTCGCGAACCGCGAGGTGTGGCTGAGGAAGACGGTGATGGGCCCGGACGGCCAGCCCGAGCTCGACGAGGACGGCCGCGCGGTCAAGGACACCGTGAAGGTCATGCCCGCGCAGCTCAAGGAGGCCGTTGACGCAGGGCGCTCGCGCTACCTCGCGGAGCGCGCCGAGCACGCCCGCCAGGCGAGCCGCGCCGCCGAGCACGAGGCGCCCCGCGCACAGCGAAGCGTCGAGAGATAGGGAGGCGGAAAGATGAACGCAGCGAAAGACTGCACCCTGCAGGAAAAGCTCCTCCGATGCGCCATGGCGCTCATCCTGGCGGCGGGGGCGCTGCTCGCCTCCGTGGCGGCCTCGCCCGCCTACGCCGCGCCGAGCACGGTAGACGTGTCCATCGGCGGCAAGATCCCCTACGGCGGCTTCGCCACCACGTGGATGAGCGCCGACGGGAACATCGCCTACTGCGCCGAGCCCTCGTCCCCGACGCCCGCGCCGGGCTCCTACTCGACGAGCCCCGTGCCGAGCGGCGACGTGACAGCGGCGATCTGGTACTCGTTCGGCTCTCCCGGCTTCGACGCGTCGATGTTCCCGGGCAGCTGGTACGACGGCGGCGGCTGGGACGACGCGAAGTACGCCGCGGCGAGCCACGTGCTCATCGCCTACGCCTACTCTGGGTCCGAGTCGGCTGCCACGCACGGCACGAGCGCCGAGTTCGCCTCCTGGGCGAAATCCGAGCTGATCGGCGGGACCTTCGCCAAGATGAAGGCGGGCGCCGGCAAGGTATCCGCCGGGTTCGAGGCATTCTGCGTCAGGACCGGCGGCGGCTCTCAGACGCTCGTGAGCTTCAGCTGGTCCACGGGCGGAGTCAAGGTCGCCAAAACGGACTCCGAGGCGGGCGCGGAGCCCCAGGGCGACGCCTCGCTCGACGGCGCGAGCTTCTCCGTCGTTAACGAGACCGGCCGCTACGTGCTGGTCGGCGGCAAGTACTACGCCGACGGCGAGGTATGCGCCACGATAAAGACCGCGCCCGAGGACGGGTCGCACGTCGCCGCGACCGGCGCCGACACCCTCCCCGCGGGCAATTACCGCATCGTCGAGTCCGGCGCGCCCGAGGGCTACGACGCCAGCGACGCCTCCGTCACGTTCACCGTGAAGGCCGACGAGATGCGCGACCTCACGGGCGACCCCGTGACCGACGAGGTCTTCCGCGGCGGCGTGCAGGTGACCAAGTCCGACAAGGAGCTGCAGGCGTCCGAGGCGCTCGCGGGCAGCGGCCACAAGGAGGCGCCTGGCGAGCACCCCGGCCTCGACGGGATCGAGTTCACCGTCACGAACCGCTCGGCGCACAAGGTCCTCGTTGACGGCGAATGGCGCGAGCCGGGCGAAGCCGTGGCCACGCTGACCACCGCATGGAACGACGAGGCCGGCGCCTACACCGCGCAGACCGCGGCCGACGCACTGCCGTACGGGACCTACGACGTGCGGGAGACGGCGACGAACGGGAGCTACCTGCTGACCGACGGCGAGCCCCGCACCTTCGAGGTCCGCACCGGCGGCGAGATCGTGAGCGCCTCCGCGGACGGCGCCGCGCTCGAGTTCCGCGACCAGGTGGTGCGCAACGACCTCGAGCTCTCCAAGAAGAGCGAGTCCGACAACGCCGGCCTCATGGTCCCGTTCGCCATCGAGAACGCGGCCACCGGCGAGACTCACGTGCTGGTCACGGACCGCAACGGCGACGCGTCGACCGCGAGCAGCTGGAACAGGCACTCGAGGGACACCAACGCCAACGACGCCCTGCTCGGCCATGAGGGTCCGATCGAGCCCGCCGAAATGGACCCGAAGGCCGGCATCTGGTTCTCGCTCGGCGAGGACGGCTCCTCGGCGCCGGTCGACGACTCGCTGGCGGCCCTGCCGTACGGCGCCTACACCATGACCGAGCTGCGCTGCGATGCCAACGAGGGCCTCGAGCTCATCACGAGGAGCTTCTGGGTCGATCGCGACTCGACGGTCGCGAAGGCCGTGTGGATGGGCCTCGACGACCAGGAGGGCCCGCGCATCTCCACCACGGCAAAGGACGGGGCGGACGGCGACAAGGACGTCTCGGCCGACGCCGAGGCCAAGGTCGTCGACACCGTCGCCTACGAGGGCCTGAAGGCCGGCGAGGAGTACGAGCTCTCGGCCACCCTCGTCGACAAGGCGACCGGCGAGCCCGTGGCCGACGCCTCGGGCGTGCCCGTGGAGGCCAAGGCCGAGTTCGCCCCCGCGCTCTCGACCGGCAGCCAGGACGTCGAGATCGCCTTCGACGCGAGCCTGCTCGGCGGCCGCGACCTGGTCGCGTTCGAGAGCCTACGCAAGGACGAGGCCGAGGTGGCGTCGCACGCGGACCTCTCCGACGAGGGCCAGACAGTCCACGTCGCCGTCGAGGTGGGCACGCAGGCGGCCGACGCCCCCGACGGCGACCAGGTCATCGAGGCCGGCAAGGCCAAGGTCATCGACACGGTGGCCTACAAGGGCCTCGTCCCCGGCGAGACCTACATCGCCGTGGGCACGCTCATGGACAAGGGCACCGGAGAGCCGTTCCTCGACAAGGACGGCAACGAGGTGACCGCGCGCACGCCCTTCGAGCCCGAGGCACCCTCCGGCACCGTCGAGGTGACCTTCGAGTTCGACACCGAGGGCCTGGCCGAGGGAGACGAGCTCGTCGTCTTCGAGAAGGTCCTGGACTCCGCCGGCAACGTCGTGGCGGCCCACGAGGACATCGACTCCGCCGAGCAGAGCGTCGTCGTGGACAACCCCGGCACGCCCGAGGTCCCCGAGGAGCCCTACGCCAAGACCGGGGCCGACGCCCCCGACGGCACCGGCTACGCCGTGGCCGCGGGCATCGCTCTGGCAGCTGCGGCGGGTGCGGGCGGGGCGCTCGCGTACCGCAAGCGCAAGACGGCCGGCGCAAGCAAGGACGCGGCAGACGAAGAGCCGGAAGAGTAGCGGCGCCGCATCGATACCGAACCGGAGGCCCTGGGCGCTCGCCCGGGGCCTCCCCTGCGAACGGGGGAGGACATGAACAAAGGGAAAGCCGCCACGGCGCTCGCCATTGCCGTGGCGTTGCTGGCGATGGGGGCGCTCGCCGTCCTGCCGCTGTCCGAGAGGAACCCTTACGAGGTGCACGAGGTGCCTACTGCGGAAGAGGACGCGACAATGGAGGCTCAAGAGACGGGAGGCGGCATCGACTGGGACGCCCTTCCCGCCTCCGTCGTCGCTTGGGTGCGCGTGCCGGGCACGACCGTCGACTACCCGATCGTCCAGGGCCGGCCCGAATCGCCCGACTTCTACCTCACGCACGACGCCGGCGGCGAAAGATCCGCGTGGGGCGCTCCCTACATAGATGCCGGGTGCGCGCAGGGTGCCGAGAGCCCGCTCGTCATCGTCTACGGGCACCACATGTCCGACGGCACCATGTTCGCGCCGCTCGCGCAGTACTCGTCGCGCGACTTCGCCGAGGGGCACCGCACCATCCGGGTCTACACCCGCGAGAAGGCGATCGAGCTCAAGGTCTTCGCGGCCGACGTGGTCGACGCGAGCTCGGAGGGCAAGCGGACCGACTTCGCCGACGCGGCGGAGCTCGCCGCCTACCTCGGGGACAAATTGTCCCGGTGCGAGGTCGTCCTGGAAGAGCCGGCGGACATCGCGCAGGCCTGGGCCTTCGTGACGTGCAGCTACCAGACGAGCAACTCGCGCACCGTCGTCTACGCGAAGGAGGTGGAAGGATGGGATTCGCGCCCTTCGGAATAGGGCTCCTCATGGGGCTCCTCACGCTCACGGCCTACGCCTGCTGCGCAGCCGGCGACGACGACCGGGACTAGCCGTGGGAAATCGAAATCGCACAACGGAAAGAGGCGGGCAATTGCCCGCCTCTTCTCACATCACCCACTTGAACACGGCACGGAACAGCCAGACGAAAAAGCCCAGCGTGACCTTAAGCGCCGCCATGAGGAACCTACCAAGCCTCTTCATCGACGTCACCCCAATCTTCCTTGACCTTGCGGGCGCCCTCGTCGGCGCCCTCCTCCTTCTCTTGCGCGAGCAGCCTCGCCAGCTCGTCGGGCACGCCCGGGACCTCTGCCCTCCCCAGAGCGCGCTGCAGGTCCCTTATCTGCGATTTCAGCGGTTTTGAGGGAGGGCCCACGTGCTCGCGGTAGCAGGCGCCGATCGCGGCCGCGTCGCACAGGAAGCCCCGCACCCGGGCGAACGCCTCGTCGCCGTCGAGCAGGACGCGGCGGGCTCGCCCCAGCTCGGCCTCCGAGGCCAGCATGAAGCGCCAGCCACGGGACCTGCGCGCGGCCGGTATCCCGTCCGCGGGCGCGTCGGCGCGCCAGTCGTCGCGCACCTGGTGCCAGTTCGCCGTGAGCCAGAGCCCCTTCTCGGGCTCCTCCCGCATCTCGAGCTCGAACTCCGTGAGCATGTTCGCGCCGGAGAACGGCGACCCCTCCGTGAACGAGAGCGTGTCGAACAGCGTCGTCCTGCCGCCCTCGTACTCTATCCTCACCATCATCTCCGGCCCCTCTCCCTGCGCTGGTCCTGCTGGGCCCGCTGCCGCTCGGCGGCGAGGATGCGCTGTTGCTCGTCCGCTCGGTGGCACTGGCGCGAATTGCCGCTGGCATCGTCGCGCCCTTCACCGTCCCCGTAGCGGGTCTTGAGCGGCATGAGCCCGTTCTCGGCCATGTAGGCGCGGGCGGCCTCGAGGCGACGGTATCCCTCGCCGCCCGCCTGGCCGCGCCGCTCGAGCGTCGCCATCCTGAGCCCGAACTCCTCGATGGACTCGACGTCGAACTTCGCGCACGTCTCGAGCGCCGAGGAGAGCCTGCTCAGCTCCGAGAGGTCGTTGAGCTCGAGGGCTCGCTCGGCGGCCTCGCGGATCCGCGCGGCGCTCGCGTCCGTGGGGCGGTAGGCGCCTTCGCGCTCGAAGCGCCGGCGCAGCATCTCCTTGCCGTAGACGAACCCCAGGCGCTCGCCGGTTACCTTCTTGGACGGTTCCTCCGCCAGGCTGAACACCCAGTCGTCCCGCCGCGCCTTGGCCGAGTTGTCGGCGACGTGCACGCCCAGGGCGTCGAGGATGCCGAAGAACTCCGCCTCGTCGCGCGCCGCGGTCTTGGCGAGCGCGACGCGGGCGCGGATGTCGCCGACCCACGAGTAGCCGCCCGAGCGCATGATCTCCTTCTCGGCCCGGCCCAGGTAGACGCTCCTGCGGCTCCTGGGCCCGCCCGCACCTGCCCGCCCGCGCGCCTTCGACGGAGATTCGGGCGCCCGGTCGTTGGAGAGCCCCGACAGCCCGCGCTCGCGCGCCATGTCCTGCAGGTCTCGGTTGAGGTCCTCGGGGTGCTGGGTCTGCATGCGGTAGCCGGTGCGGAGGTTGGCGTTGTTCACGACGATGTGCGCGTGCGGTATGCCGCGGGCGTTGTCGTCGTGGTAGACGATGGCGATCTCGTGGTCGTCGAAGTGCCTGAGCGCCCACGAGCACGCGAGCTCGCGCAGCGTCGCCAGGTCGATGTCGTCGCCGGGGTCCGGCGAGAGCACGAAGTGCTTGAACGTGCGCGCGGGCTTGCCCCTCCAGGGTGCGTCCGTGCCGAACGCGGCGCGCGTGGCGTCCATCTCGGCGTCCCAGGCGCAGGCCTCCTTGGCGTCTTCCCCCAGCGCGCCGGCGTCGCGCTCGTCGTAGCTCAGGTTGAACAGGTCGCGCGCCAGGGCGCGGCCTCCCTTCTCGAGGTAGCGGCGGATGCCGCCCGTCGAGCCGTGGCCGCTTATCGGCTTCAGGATCGGCATGGCGAGCCCTCCACGAGCGAGTCGGCGCCGATGCGACCGAGCTCCGCCGCCATCTCTCGGGCCGCGGCGTTCACGTCGGCGAGCTCGCGCTCGATCGTCGGGATGCTATCCGCGACGAGGTCGCGGTCGACGTGCCCGTGGCGGGCGTGGAAGTTGATGAGGTTCATCGCGTGCACGGCCTGGTTGTAGTGGTAGCCCCACTTCGTGAGCTCTCGCGACATCGCCCACAGGGCTCTGCGGTCCACGAGTATGCGGTGCTCGTCTCCCGCGTTGGCCTCCGTCGACAGCGGTATGCGAACGAGGTAGCGCAGGTACTCCGACTTGCTGAGGCCGGCACGCTCGCACCGCTCGCAGAGCGCGTCGTAGTCGCCTCCCTCCATGCGGAACGTGACGCGGCGCTCCTTGCCTTTGGCGGCGCCGGCTTCCTCTTCCATGGCGGATTCCTTTCCTCGGGCCCGCCGCGCGGCGGGCGCGTCTCTCTAGGGGTGCGGGGGATCCCCCGCAGGCGGCGGCCCGGCTCGGGCGCCGCCTCTGGGACCGGGCCTCGCGAAAGCGGGCTCCCGAACGGCCCGCGGCATGACGGGTCCGAGGCCGCCCGGTCCCCAAGTGCTATGGACGCCCGACGCGATGTCGGACGCCATAGGCTACTTGCTGGATTTCGGGCCTGAGGCCCTTCTGCGGCGCTTTCGGGCATCGGTGCCCGCATCCGTGTAGGGCGCGGTCATGAGCGCCATCTCCCGCAGCAGCGAGAGGTCGGCCGGGCTCGGGCTCTCGGGCGGGCTCTCCAGGAAGTCGGCGACGAGCCTCGCGGCCTTCGCGATGCGGCCGTCGGGGCCTGCCTGCGTCTTGCCCTCGCTCCTCACGTAGTCGGAGAGCTCGCGCTTGGTGCGCCGCCAGGGCTCCATCGCGGCGTGCATCTCCGCCTGGCGCTCCTTCGGCATGCCCGCGAGCGTGCGCACCGCCTCGGCGCTGAGGTTGCCGCGGTCGGCCTCGGCGGCCCACTCGGGCGAGAGGTCCTCGGCGATGCGGCGGGCAAGCCTCTCCTCGCGCGCGATGGTCTTGCCGGAGACCTTGCGGCCCGTCTGCCGCTCGATGATGGCGGCCTTCACGTCGTCGACGCGCATGCCGGAAAGCGACGGGTCCTCGGAGCGCAGGCGCACGGCGTCGCCCCTGAGCGCCTCGGTCGCTGCGGCGCGCTCGGTCACGGTGAGCGCGCGGGTGAAGTAGTTCGCGGCGTGGAGCAGCGTCACCGCCCGCTCGTCGTCGATGCCCTCTATCACGCGGCAGGGCATCTTCTCGTAGGCGGGGTCGTCCTTGGCGAGCAGCGCGTAGGCGGCCTTGCGCCGGTGCCCGGAGACCATCTGCCACGAGCCGTCGCCGACCTTGCGCACGAGCGGCAGGTCGGTGAGGCCGTCCTCGCGTATGGACTCGGCGAGCTCGGCTATCCCCGTTGGGTCCATGGAGTAGGCGGCGTTCGCCGGGTGGTCGGCGATGTCGGCCACCGCTATCTCGGACACCGGGTAGCGCCCGCGGGTGCGCGACGCGCCGTCGAGAAGCCCCGTGATGGTGAAGCCCGCGGCCACCTGGCTAGGCGAGCTCACGGGACACCTCGTCGGCGAGAGCTTCGTAGTCGCGTGCGGGGCGGCTCCCCGGCTCGAAGGCCGCCACCGGCTTCCATTGCCAGCTGCCCTCGCAGACCTTGCTGCTCGCGTGGATGACCGTCTCGAACTGCTCGCCCGGGAAGAACCCGTCGAGCACGGCCGCGCCCGTGGCCTCGGCGTTGGTCATGCGGCCGGGCACGCAGGTGCGCAGTATCTTCCATCTGGGCGTGGGCATGCGCAGAGCGTCCGCGATGGAGCGCGTCGCCTCCACGGTGAGCGCCGTGCCGCGCATCACGGTGGAGTCGAGCTTCACGGGGATGACGACCATGCCGCCCTCCGTTGCGGCGAGGTAGGCGTTGAAGGCGAGCCTGCGCATCACGGGGCTGCAGTCGATGAGGCAGACGTCGTAGGAGCCCGAGGCGTCGTCGAGGGCGAACTTGAGGCGCTGCTCGCGCAGGAGCATCTCGTTCTGGTCGACGAGGTCGATGGTCGAGGCCACCACGTCGAGGCCCTCCCCGGCGGCGTAAGCGACCTCTTCCACGGGCGCGCCGCCGTAGAGCAGCTCGACCGAGGTGCGGCGCTCGGAGGCGGCGCGGTCGTAGAGGCCGAAGAAGTCGGTGGCAGACGCCTGCGGGTCGAGGTCGACGAGCAGGGTCCGAAGGCCCCTGGCGGCGAAGATGGCCGCCAGGTTGACGGCGGTCGTCGTCTTGCCGACGCCGCCCTTGTAGTTGGAAATGGCTATCGTGCGCATGGGTCGCGTCCTCTCTAGCGTGGGGCGCGCCTCGCCGCATCCGGTCCGGCGCGCCCCGAGTCTCGGAGCGTCGGGACAAAACCGTACGGATTTGTCCGACAAGCGGAGTGTACCACGAAAACGTACGTATATGTACGTTTTAGTGGTACAGGGGCCGGTTTCGGGGGAAAGCCCGGCCCCGGGAGCCCGGGGCCGGGCGCGCCGCCTAGGAGAGCGGCTCCATCTCGCCGAAGCAGTTGATGTGGTGGCGAAGGAGTGCGCGGTTCTCCTTGACGACCATCATCGCCACCTCGTCGAAGCGGACCGGGGTGTCGGCGTAGTCGTCGCCGTTGCCGGCGAGCCACCTCGCCGCCAGCGCCTCGCGCAGC
The DNA here is from genome assembly GCF_900604285.1 of Varibaculum vaginae. Taxonomy (GTDB): domain Bacteria; phylum Actinomycetota; class Actinomycetes; order Actinomycetales; family Actinomycetaceae; genus Varibaculum; species Varibaculum vaginae. The sequence goes on along the minus strand of NZ_UWNY01000001.1, from coordinate 1,199,201 downwards.
CCGCGCGCCCTGTGGGCCTCGGGGAAGCCGTCCGTCCCGATCCGGACCGTGGCGTCGACGAAGACCAGGGTCCCGTCCTCGTCCACCGCCACGAGGTCGATCCCGCCGATGCCCTCGGGTCCCTGCCAGGCCTCGTCGACGATCTCGTAGCCCTTGCGCTCGAGGAAGGCCTTGACCGCGCCCATCGCCTTTTCCTTCATGTCGTTCATGTCTTGCTCCTTAGACTCTGAGGCCCGCCCCTGTGGCGTGCCTTGCGCCGCGTGAGTCGCATGCAGCGCGGGCGTGCCTGCAAGGGAGGAAGCGAAGTCGGGCATGGAAATAGAAGTCTCCCGACGGCAGTTTTTCGCGTTGTTCGCGCGCGGAGCGCATGGGGCGAAGAACCCGAAAAAGTGTCGCGGCCCTTGCTGGCCGCCTGCCGGCGTGCGACCCTGCGCGTCCAAGGAGCGCCGGGGCGGGTATTCGGATCAAAGGGGCGCAGGCGTGCGGCATGGAATCCGGCGTGGGCGCCGAGACCCTCCGGGCATGGGATGCGGCCCATCGGCGGTTGCTGGGCTCCCGCGGGGATTGACGACGACGTCGTGGCGGGGACGGAGGCGGGTTCCCGAGTCGCGGCGCCGCGGCATGAGTCGGGACGGACGGCTTTCCCGTGCCGCTTGCGGCCGATATGCGCACGGGACCGCGGGCGGCGAGATGGTTCTCCGCATGGAACGGCTACGGTGCTGCGCGACACGTCCGTTGAGAGAAGGAGGCGAGCTGATGTTGAGCCACGAAGAGAAGTTGGAGCGCATCGAGCTCATCGATGCCGTGTGCGATGCCGGGAGGCTGGCGAGGGGCCTGGACCAGCTGCTCGAGTCCCTGGCGCATGCCGACCAGCTGGACCCGCTCGACGTCGAGGGGATTCTGGCCCTGAAGTCGATAAGTGAGAGGTGCGCCGAGCGCATCGGCGACGCCGCGCGAATCTTGGAGGCTCAGAACGAGGTTCTCTACGCCGAGGAATGGGCAAACGCCAAACCTCGCGAAAACGAGAGATGAGGACCCGAACGAAAGCGGCCATCCAAGCCCGATCAGGGCGTCCATCGCCGTCCGCGCTCATATAAAGCCTGGACATCGGCTGTCCTCGCATTCCCAGTGCCGCCGCGTGCCGTCGCGTTATAATGCTGCAAACGCATTTGTATTGCATTTCGAGCGATGGGAGCGCAGATGCCCGACAGCTACAAGGAGCTCATCAAGAGCAATCCCGACGAGACCGAGATCAGAAGCTTCCTGGTGGACGGCGACCAGGTCTCCGTGACCCTGCGCATCCCCGACACCCTGCGCGACGCGGCGAAGGAGGAGGCGGCCCTGCGGGGCATGAGCTTCTCCGCCTTCGTGCGCACCTGCATGATCGAAGAGCTCGCGAAAAAGGGGGCATAGAGGCGTGAAGTCGCTAAGCAACGTCGGCGCGGAGCGCCTGGGAGACGCCCTCGGCGAATCCATCGACGACGGCGCGAAGTTGTCGATAATCAGCTCGTATTTCACCGTGTTCGCCTACGGGGAGCTCAAAGAGGAGCTCTCCAAGGTCGACGAGGTGCGCTTCCTGTTCAGCGAGCCCACCTTCATCAAGCGCATGGCCGACTCGAAGGAGCCGCGCGAGTTCGAGGTAGCCCGCCGCGCGCGCGAGGTCGGCGTCGGCGGCTCGGGGCTCGAGCTCACGCTGCGCAACAACCTAAACCAACGCGCGCTCGCCCGCGAATGCGCCGAGTGGATCCGCGAGAAGGGCGTCTTCAAGTCCGCCAAGACGTCCGGCGCCATTCAGCCGGGCGGCACCTACGTGGTGGAGAACCCATCCGGCGACGACCACGCCTTCATGGGCGCCGCCGCGAACTTCACGCAGGAGGGCCTCGGCTACGAGCGCCGTCCGGGAACCGTGACCTGCGTGAGCCATTTCGAGAACGCGACCGAGGCCGTCGGCCTCAAGATGATGTTCGAGTCGGTCTGGGACAACCCTGCCATGGTCGAGGAGGTCACCGCGCAGGTGGCCGCCCAGGTCGAGACGCTCTACCGCGAGAACCCGCCCGAGTTCATCTATTTCCTGACCCTGTACCACCTGTTCCGCGACTTCATGGAGGACGACGAGGACAACGGCATCCGCCCCGGCCTCAAGTTCGAGGAGTCCGTGGTCTGGAGCAAGCTCTACGACTTCCAGAAGGACGCCGTCGTGGGCGCCATCCGCAAGCTGGAGAAGTACAAGGGCTGCATCATCGCCGACTCGGTGGGCCTGGGCAAGACCTACGAGGCGCTCGCCGTCATGAAGTACTACCAGGAGCGCAACGACCGCATCCTCGTGCTGTGCCCGAAGCGCCTGCGGGACAACTGGACCCTGTGGACGCAGGACAACGACGACCGCAACCCGCTGGCCGACGACCGCTTCAGCTACACGGTGCTCAACCACACCGACCTGTCGCGCTACCACGGCATGAGCGGCGAGGTGGACCTCGAGCACCTGCGCTGGGGCCACTTCGACCTCCTCGTCATCGACGAGAGCCACAACTTCAGGAACAAGAGCACCGACGCGGACAAGACCGACCGCTACACGCGCCTCATCGAGGACGTCATCAAGTCGGGCCAGCGCACGAAGGTGCTCATGCTCTCTGCCACCCCGGTGAACAACCGCCTGCTCGACCTGCGAAACCAGATCGAGCTCATCACCGAGGGAGACGACGCGTACCTCGCCGATACCGATGGCATCCCGTCGATCACCCACGTGACGCGCGTCGCCCAGCAGAGGTTCAACGAGTGGAGCAAGCTCTCCGACTCCGAGCGCACGACCGAGAGCTTCGTGAACGCGGTGAACGCCGACTACTTCAAGCTGCTCGACGTGCTGACCATCGCGCGCAGCCGCAAGCACATCACGAAGTACTACGGCGCCGCGAGCGGTACCTTCCCGGCGCGCCGGCCGCCCCTGTCGTTTCAGACGCCCATTGACCTAGAAGGCGAGCTGCCGCCGATTGCCGTGCTCAACGACATGATCGCCCAGCTCACGTTCGCCCAGTACCAGGTGCTCTCCTACGTGCGCGCCGACCAGCGCCGCAAGTACGAGGACCGCTACGGGGACACGTGGGGCAAGGACTTCGAGAGCCAGGTCCACCGCACGACGGCGGTGGCCAACCTCATGCGCGTCAACGTCCTCAAGCGCATGGAGTCCTCCGTGAACAGCTTCCGCATCACGCTGCGACGAATCCTCGACGGCTGCGTCGACCTGCGCGCGAGGCTCGACGCCGACGCGTCGGGGGTCGCCTACGGCACCGAGGGCCTCGAGGACGGGTTCGACGACGACGATGCCGAGGAGTTCGAGGCCGGCGGCAAGGTGCGAGTCGACCTGCGAGACGTCGACGCCCTGCGCCTGGGCCAGGACCTCGACTTCGACATCCAGGTGCTCCGGGCCCTGCTAACCTATGCCGACGCGGTGACGCCCGAGCGCGACGCCAAGCTCGTGAAGCTGCGCGACTTCATCGCGGGCAAGGTCAGCGAGCCGTACAACCCCGGCAACCGCAAGGTGCTGGTGTTCAGCGCGTTCGCCGACACGACGGCGTACCTTTTCGAGCAGCTGGCGCCCTGGCTGAAGCGCGAGCTCGGAATCGAGTGCGCCGAGGTGGCGGGCAGCTCCAACCGGACCTACTCGCTGAAGCTTCCCAGGGCCACCTTCGAGAACATCCTCGCGAGGTTCTCTCCCGTCTCAAAGGAGCTGCCGGAGAGCCAGCGGGAGCTCGGCGAGATCGACGTCGTCTTCGCGACGGACTGCATCTCCGAGGGCCAGAACCTGCAGGACTGCGACTGCCTGGTGAACTACGACATCCACTGGAACCCCGTGCGTATCATCCAGCGCTTCGGCCGCATCGACCGCCTGGGATCGAAGAACTCCCAGATCCAGCTGGTCAACTTCTGGCCGGACATCGCGCTCGACGAGTACATCCAGCTCGAGGGCCGCGTGAAGGGGCGCATGGCGCTGCTCGACGCGTCGGCAACCGGCGAGGAGAACGTGCTGGAGGCCAAGGGCAATGGAGAGATGAACGACCTCAAGTACCGTCGCCGGCAGCTCCAGCAGCTCAAGAGCGAGGTGCTCGACCTCGAGGACATCTCGGGCGGCATCTCGATCACGGATTTCGCCTTCGACGACTTCCGCGTGGAGCTCCAGCGCTACGCCAAGGAGCATCCCGGCGCGTTGGAGAACTCGCCGGCGGGACTGCACGCCGTGGCCCCCATCCCCGACGAGCTTCGCAGCGACGTGAAGCCAGGCGTGGTCTTCTGCCTCAAGCAGAACGACGAGGGCAACGATCCCAGGGACACGAACCCTGTCTTCCCGTACTACGTGGTGTACGTGTCGGCCGACGGCGAGGTCATGACGAAGCACACCCAGCCCAAGCCGGCGCTCGACATCATGCGCGCCGTCTGCTCTGGGCATCCCGAGCCCATCGCTAAGCTGTGCCGCGAGTTCAACCGCGAGACCCGCGACGGGACGAGGATGGACGCCTACACCGACCTGCTTGACGATGTCGTTGCGGCCATCACCGGAACGCAGCAGGACAAAGGCATCGAGAGCCTGTTCAGCCTGGGAGAGGTCGGCAGCGGCACCGTCATGGGCTTCAACGACTACTCGTTGGTATGTTTCGCGGTGCTGCGATGAGCGGCATCGACTGGAACGGAATCCTGCGCCTGCCCGAAGCGGCGCTCGCGGGATGCCGCCGCATTCCCAAGACGGTGCTCGTCAAGCAGGCCATGCTCACCAAGACCGAGCAGAAGAGGCTCGACAAGGTCGCGCGCCTCGAGCACTTCGCCACGGTCCAGAAGTCCACGACGCGCATCCCGCCGTACGAGGACGACGAGCGTAACGTGCAGAGCGTCGTCTTCCTCCGTTGCGAGATGACAGCCGGGACCATGGCGGTGGCCGAGGTGGCGGAGCTCGTGCACAAGTGCTTCCCGAACCCGACGGTGCTCCTGGTCGAGGCGGGCGGCTGCGCGTGCATATCGGTCGCCCTCACGCGGAGGAGCCAGGCCGAGCAGGGCGCGACGGTCGTCGACCGAGTCGAGTCGACGGGCGCGTTCGATCCTGGCCGTTCAGAATACGCGGACTTCCTAGGCGCGCTGGCATTCGGGCGGCTCTCGCAGGGCGACCTCTGGGAGTACCTGGTCGACCTGTCGCGCACCGTAGCGCTGTCCCGCGCGATTGGCGGCCTGGGGTTCTACCCCGTATGCCCCGCTCGAGACCGGGAAAAGCTGATCGCCCTCACGTCGCGCTACGATGAGATGGGAGCCTCCGTCAAGCGGCTGAAGGAGCAGCGGCGGTCGAAGGACATAACGCTCAACGAGTCCGCGAAGCTGAGGATGGAAATGAAGGAAGAGGAGCGACGCCTGAGGGCGGTCGCCGATGAGATAAAGGAGATCTGCAATGGCCGTTCTAGATGAGTATATTTTGCGAGCGGCGCGCCTTTTGAGTGATGCTGCAGATGAGGATGTTGATGCGCTCTGCCGTGAAATCATGCAGGTCTTCGACCTCGACTACACTAACCCCGAGGCTTTAAAATATATCAATTCCTCAAGCTCATTTCGCTACTCGAAAAGCGACCTAGGGATGATTCTCCAGAAGCTGCGCCTAAAGCGGGAAGACTCAGACGACAAAGCGTTCGGTGCCGCATTCTGCGCAACTATAACGCAGCATATCAGGAGACTGGAGCAAGCTCTTGAAGAGGGCGTGAAAGACGACGAGCTCAAAGCCGTATACGACTCAATCGACTACGTCTACGCAAACGCGAGGGGCTACGACTCCTACACGGACGGACTAGCCTCCTATTCCTATGGGTCTTCCAATCGCAATGATTTCAACGATGAACAGACGCAACTACGTATCGACAAACTGAAGCATTTCCGTGATGAGGAGCTCCGTAAGCTGAAAATCGCCGAAGCGCAGGGCGCTAGCGTCAGCCTCACGGCATCCGCCACGAGCAACGTACAGGTCACGTTAGAGGCAACCTTTGAACAGATTGACAAATTGCCAGAGACAACGCTTTCCGATGACGAGAAGACGCTGCTCAAAGGGATGATGGGCGATCTCAACACAAAAGATAAAAGCAAACGGGGCAGCAAGCTTGACAAACTCCTGAGCTGGCTTGCCGGCAAGGGCACCGACGTTTTTATTGCCGCCATGCCCTACATAGTTCAACTAATCAAATCTCAACTTTCCTAGGAGGAGACCTCATGAGCGAGATAGAAAAGATGACTCTTGAATCGGAGAGTCTTATTGACGACCGCCTGAATAAGCTCAAGGAGCTGATGCCCGAAGTGTTCTCCGAGAGCGGAATCGACTTCGACAAACTGCGGCTGGAGCTTGGCGACGAGGTAGACGAGGGCCTGGAGCGCTATGCGTTCACGTGGCCCGGCAAGGCCGATGCCATCCGCCAGTCGCAGATGTCCAGCACTGCTACTTTGCGTCCCCGTATCGAGAAAAGCCGCAGCCGCGATGGAGAGGATGGGTCCTTCGACTCGGACAACATTTATATCGAAGGCGACAATCTCGAGGTGCTGAAGCTCCTACAGCGCGGCTACCACGGCAAGGTCAAGATGATCTACATCGACCCACCCTACAACACGGGTCACGACTTTGTCTACAAGGACAATTTCGGCAACTCTGTCGATAACTATAAGGAGCAGGCGGGACTCGCCGGCCAGTCCAACGCCGACACAAGTGGCCGCTACCATAGCGACTGGTGCTCGATGATGTACCCTAGGTTGAGACTGGCTCGAGAGCTCCTAACCGACGATGGCGTCATTTTCATTTCGATTGACGATAACGAAGACCGCAATTTGCGCATCCTCTGTGACGAGGTGTTCGGAGAGGCAAATTTCGTTTCTCAGCTAATCTGGGAACGAGCTTACTCGCCCAAGAATGACGCCAAATACGTTTCAAATAGCCATGATTATGTTCTCGTATACGCCAAATCCATTGAGCGCTTTGTGATTGGACGCCTGCCGAGAACAGACGAGGCAAACGCCCGCTACAAGAATCCAGACAACGACCCTCGAGGCGTTTGGAAGCCAAGCGACCTCAGTGTAAAGACTTACAGCCCAGATTCCGACTATCCAATCACAACGCCCTCGGGGCGTGTTGTAGAGCCTCCAGCAGGACGCTGCTGGAGTCTCTCGCGAAACGCGTTTCGCGAGAGACTCCAGGATAACCGCATTTGGTTTGGCCCAAACGGCGACAGCGTCCCTTGCATCAAGCGTTTCCTAACAGAGCTCAAATATGATGGAATGGCTCCAACTTCAATCATGTTTTACAAAGAAGTGGGTCACAGCCAGGAAGGCGCCAAGGAGCTCGTATCTCTATTTGACGGAAAGGGCTATTTCGATGGACCGAAACCGACGAAACTACTTCAGCGCCTGATAACCCTTGCGAATTGCTTTTTTGCTTCCATTAAATCTTCCTTACTATATTCCATTGTTACCCTCCATAACTTCTGATTGTTGCCGTCTTGACGATTATGTATCTTTACATTACCTTCTGAAACATATGGCGCACCTTGTCCAGGCGGCTGTTTGGACGGCGGGGCTGGATGACCGGCTGACCGACAGCGGCCTGATATCCTTTCAGCTCTGTAAGGCATACGCTCCGCCCGTTGGTGTAAAAGGCCAGATCAGTACGGTATGCCTGTATACAGCGGGCGGGAATCTCGCCAGTAAAGACAACTTCATCCTTTTTTACCTGGGCCGTTTCGATGGTGGCACAGTATTTCGGTGCATCATGATAAGCCCTGGAAAGATATTCCCGGGGCGCATAGAGGGTGAAGGAGAGATAAGGTTCCAGCAGTTGCGTCCCTGATTCCTTCAATGCCTGTTCCAATACAATCGGGGCCAATGAGCGGAAGTCCGCCGGCGTGCTGACCGGACTGTAATAAAGCCCGTATTCAAAGCAAATCTTACAGTCCGTTACGTTCCAGCCGAACAAGCCCTGCTCCAGCCCGTAACGGATACCATCCCTGACAGCGTTTTGAAAACTCTGGTTCAAGTATCCCAGCGAAACCCGGCTCTCGTATTGTACACCGGAGCCAAGCGGGAGTGGTGTAACAGACAGTCCGATGGATGCCCAAAACGGGTTGGGCGGCACCTCGATATGGATGGTGTGGCTGGCTGCTTTGAGCGGCCGCTCCATATAAATGACGGTGGGTTCCTTTACCACTGTTTCAAGCTTGTATTTTTCCGACAGCAAAGCGGAAACAACCTCCAACTGCACCCGGCCCAAAAAAGAAAGAATGATCTCATGGGTGATGGAATCCACCTCGCAGCGCAAAAGCGGGTCAGTATCCGCAAGTTGCGTAAGAGCGTCCAGCAGCCGTTCTCTTTGCGCTGCCGTTTTCGGCGCAATCGACGTCCGCAGCATGGGGAGGGGGTCCTCACGCCACCTTTTACGAGGGAGCCGGGTTGGGTCCCCTAATACATCGTTTAACCTCACGCTGTCGCTGGGAAGGATAACAATTTCACCCGGATAAGCGGTGTCTGTCCGAACAATTTCCCCTTTGGATGGAATACGCATCTCTGTGATTTTCAGCTTTTCTCTCCCGGCCAGGGCCACCGTATCCCGCAGGCGCAGCGTTCCGCTGTATAGCCGTAGATAGACACGCCGCTGGCCGCAATCTGTATACTCCACCTTGAAAACGCTGCCGCATAGGGCGGCGCTCCCCTGTTCCCCAATCGGTTGGAACAGCCCTGTCACCGCATCCATCAACGGTTGAATGCCAAGGCCCTTTTTGGCGCTGCCATAATAGACCGGGAACAGGGAGGCGTCTTGAACCCGCCGCTGTTCCTCCCGCACAAGTTTTTCCCGGCTGATTGGTTCTCCTGCGATATACTTTTCCAATAATTTATCGTTATTTTCGATGACCGCATCCCATGCTTCTATGTCGGTATTTTCCTCCAGGACTATTTCCGGGGACAGCGACACCGTCTGCTTGATGATAATATCGGCGGAGAGCTTATCCCGAACAGACTGAACCACGCTCTGCAAATCAACGCCAGCCTGGTCGATCTTGTTGATAAAGATAACGGTGGGAATGTTCATTTTCCGCAGGGCATGGAACAGAATACGGGTCTGGGCCTGCACGCCATCTTTAGCGGAGATCACCAAGATGGCCCCATCTAAAACAGCCAAAGAGCGGTACACCTCCGCCAAAAAATCCATGTGGCCGGGCGTATCCACAATGTTGACTTTACATCTGTGCCACTGGAAGGAAGTGACTGCCGCTTGAATGGTAATCCCACGCTGCCGCTCCAAAAACATGGTGTCCGTCCTCGTTGTCCCTTTTTCGACGCTCCCCGGTTCTGAAATGGCTCCGCTGGCATATAGCAGGCTCTCCGTCAAGGTCGTCTTTCCAGCGTCTACATGGGCAAGAATTCCAATATTGATTATTTTCATGTGATTGTCCTCCCTTTACTGCCCCGAAGGGCATAAAAATCCCCAGCAGTAAAATACTTTTACCACTGGGGATGATAATTTGCGGACATACACCTGTTTGTGAGTGCTGTTTTTGGGGATATGTCAAAATTGATAAGGCAAAAGTATTCTTAAATTGGGTACAAAAAACTAAGCCCCTACAAAAGGTACTATCATAATCCTTTGTTCCCACTATTTGATTATAGTTTTATTTAAGAATACCTTGCCGCATATTTTTTACTCCTTTTCTGGAATTGAATTATTACACATCAGTTTTAGGAAAACAAGTATCTAAAAGAAATTTTTCTTCCCCTTATATGTAACAATCATACCGGCTTCCTAACGTTCAGAATGGTTTCTACTGTCTGCTGCGGTGTTTGGTTGGAATTGTCCAGCCAAAAGCCGATCCGTGGTGTTGTCTGCATTTTACTAAATACAAATTCAATGTATACAGAAAGATATAAGGAGTGGGAGGGATTCCGCCGTAGTTGGCATTGTAGGAAAATCCAAAAGTTTAGATTTTCCCACAATGCTTATCTTTTGGTCTTTGGTTCGGAATAGTGTAGTGCTGGCGGTCTATCTCTTGTTTTCGGTTGCTTGCTTCCTTACCGTACATGAGCATCTAAGCACGGGTGATATTGTGCTTGATTTTTTCTCAGGCTCAGCATCGACCGCCCATGCCATGTTCCTGCAGGAGCTCGGAAAAGATGATCGCTATCAGTTTATCCTTGTCCAGCTTCCAGAGCCTTGTGACCCGAAACGCGACGCCTACAAGGACGGGTATGAGACTCTCTGCGACATAGGCGAAGGACGCATTCGCCGCGCAGGCGACAAAATCAAAACCGAGCTCGAGGAATCCAACCGTCAACTCAAGCTTGGCGAGGGACCCAAGCAGCTTCCCGACATCGGCTTCCGTGTGTTCGAGCTCGATGAGTCCGGCATTGAGAAGCCCGAGCCCGGTCAGCTCCTCTTCGACGTGGTCAAGCCCGATCGCTCCGATATGGATATCGTCTTCGAGATGATGCTCAAATGGGGCCTCGAGCTCACGCTGCCCGTCGAGAAGTCTGAAGCCGCGGGCTATCCCATCTGGTCCGTCGCTTGCGACGAGCTCGTCTGCTGCATGTCCCGAGGCCTCACCATTGAGGCGCTCGAGGCCATCGCCGACATGGAGCCCAGGCGCGTTCTCATCCTCGATTCCGTCCTCGACGACACCCTCAAGCTCAACGCCGTGCAGATCTTCAAGCACGCCGGCGAGCGCATGGGCTGTGAGATCGAATTGAGGACGGTCTAGCATGGCGGCGCTCGAGTTCAAGTTCTCATCCGACCAGCAGCACCAGCTGGAGGCCATCGAAGCAACCTGCGACCTGTTCCGCGGACAACAATTTATTGGCAGCGTATTCTCCGCCGATTCCGGCCGCAAAGGCCAGACGGCAATCGGCGAGCTCATGGTCGGCCACGGCAACGAGCTTCGCGTGGCGCCGGGCCAGCTCCTCGACAACCTGCACGCCGTGCAGGAGGAGGGCTGCCTCCCGGCAACCGACGTCCTCACCGATGGGCGCCTGCGAGACTTCACCGTCGAGATGGAGACCGGCACCGGCAAGACCTACGTCTACATCCGCTCCATCTACGAGCTAAACCGCCGCTACGGCATCACCAAGTTCGTTATCGTCGTGCCGAGCGTGGCCATCCGCGAGGGCGTCCTCAAGAGCCTCCAGACCACCCGCAGGCACTTCGAGACGCTCTACGACCGCACGCCGCTCGACTACTTCGTGTACGACTCGAAGGACATGGGGCCGGTGGGTAACTTCGCCACGTCGAGCTCCATCCAGGTCATGGTCATCAACATCGACGCGTTCAACAAGGGCCTCGAGAAGGATGGCACCGCGAAGGAGGGCAACCTCTTCCACCGTCCCAGCGAGAAGCTCACCGGCGGCTTCAGCCCTCGCGAGCTCGTGAGCGCCTGCAAGCCCGTCGTCATCATCGACGAGCCCCAGAGCGTCGACAACACCAAGCAGGCCAAGGCCGCCATCAAGAGCCTGAACCCGCTGTTCGTGCTGCGCTACTCGGCCACGCACAAGCAGGCCTACAACATGATCTACCGCCTCACGCCGGTCGACGCCTTCGAGCGCCACCTGGTGAAGGGCATCTGCGTGGACTCGATCAAGGCCGAGGCGAACCTCAACGGCGCGTACGTGAGGCTCGAGTCCGTCAAGTCCGACCCGTTCTCCGCCAAGGTGTCCATCGACGTGCGCCAGGCCGACGGCACGCAGAAGCGCAAGGCCGTCACGGTGAAGACCGGCAACGACCTCTACCAGAAGAGCGGCGAGAACAGCGACTACGAGAGCGGCTGGGTGGTCAACAACATCGGCGCCGCAGTGGGCGACGAGTTCATAGAGTTCCAGAACGGCGAGGTGCTCGAGCTCGGCGAGGCGCTGGGCGACGTCAACGAGGAGGTCGTCAAGCGCGCGCAGATCCGCCGCACCATCGAGGACCACCTGGCCCGCCAGTTCGAGCTGTGGCCGCGCGGCGTGAAGGTGCTCTCGCTCTTCTTCATCGACCGCGTCGACCGATACCGCGTCTACGAGCCCGAAGTCCACGGCGGCCTGTACGCCCTGATGTTTGAGGAGGAGTACGCAGGTGCCCTGAACTCGAAGGCGCCTCGTCGCATCGCAAAGGCGGCGGGGATCGGCAAGGGCACGTGGCTCGAGTGCTACGAAGCCGTCGGCGCCCCGCTGGTGCGCGACCCCCACGCCGTGCACCAGGGATACTTCGCCAAGGACAAGAAGGGCAAGTTCAAGGACTCCAAGGGAGCCGCCGGCACCGCCGACGACGCCGGGGCCTTCGAGCTCATCATGCAGAAGAAGGAGACGCTCATCTCCTTCCCGGACGGCAAGGACGCGGACAAGGACGTCTCTTTCGTCTTCAGCCACTCCGCGCTCAAGGAGGGCTGGGACAACCCCAACGTGTTCCAGATCTGCACGCTCGTCGAGACAAAGGACAACCTGACCAAGCGCCAGAAGATCGGCCGCGGTCTGCGCCTGTGCGTGAACCAGGATGGCGAGCGCCTGTACGACCCAGAGGCGAACGTGCTCACCGTCATCGCGAACGAGAGCTACGACGACTTCGCCAACGGCCTGCAGAAGGAGCTTGAGGCTGAGGACTTCAAGTTCGGCGTCATCACTCCGGAGAGCTTCACGAAGGTCACGGTCAAGGGCGATGATGGCGTCGAGGAGCGCCTGGGCTACGAGAAGTCCAAGCAGGTCTACGACCACCTCGTCGCGACCGGCATGGTCGACGGCAAGGGCGCGGTGACGCCCGAGCTGAAGGCGGCCGCCGAGGAGGGCAAGGTCGAGCTCCCCGCCGAGCTCGAGCCTGCCAAGGAGCAGGTCGAGGCGATCATCATCCACAAGTCCCAGAGGGTCCAGATCCGTGACAAGGCCAAGGAGGTCTCGGTCGAGCTGCAGAAGGACGTCACGCTCGACCCTGCGTTCCAGGCCCTGTGGGACCGCATCCGCCAGCGCACGCGCTTCCAGGTCGAGGTCGACTCCGGCAAGCTCATCGAGCATGCCATCGAAGCTGTCGACGGCATGCTCGCCGTGCGCCCGCCCCAGGTGACGAGCGAGCGTGCCTCGCTGGGCATCGACGACGCGGGCGTGAGCGCCGAGGGCACGGGCACCTCCGTGGTGTCCGTTTCGGGAAAGGTGAAATACGACCTTCCCGACCCGATCGCAGAGCTGCAGGACGCCGTCGGGCTCACCCGCGGCACCATCAAGGCGATCCTCGAGGGCTGCAGCCGCCTCGACGAGTTCGAGATCGACCCCGCGACCTTCCTCGCGCAGGTCGGCGACAAGATCAACCGCGTGAAGAACGACCTCATCGCCCAGGGCATCAAGTACGTGCGCCTTCCCGAGGACGAGTGGTACACCATGCGCGACCTCGAGCTTGACGACTACACGGCCTACCTTGGGCAGAACGCGTGGAAGCCGGACATGACGAGCAAGAGCCTGTACAACTACGTGGTCTACGACTCGGCGGGGGTCGAGCGCTCCTTTGCCGAGGCTCTAGACAAGCAGGAGGAGGTTCTCGTGTTCGCGAAATTGCCCTCGGCGTTCAAGATCGACACGCCGCTCGGCAGTTACAACCCCGACTGGGCGTACGTCGAGGAGGCCGACGGCGAGCGCCGCGTGTACTTCGTGACCGAGACCAAGGGCGGCAAGAACGGCGAGCCCGCCCTGCGCGACGCGGAGAAGATCAAGATCGGCTGCGCCAAGAAGCACTTCGAGGCGCTGGACCTCGGAAACGACTTCCATTACAACGTGCGCACGACCTACCAATACGAGGCGGTGAAGGCTTAGGATGTCGAAGCTGCCCGGAAAGATGACGCGAAAGCAGCACTGGGTGCCGCGGTTCTACCTGCGCCATTTCGCGGATTCCTCCGGGCAGCTTCATGCCTACAGCAGACAGAAGGGCTCCTTCTTCCGCACGAATTGCGAGAACCTTTGCAGCATGCGCGATCTTTATGAGGTCGAGCATGCCGATGCGACAGGCGATGCGACAGACAGATTCTATGCGCAGAACCTCATCGAGGTTAAGCTATCTGAGCTCGAGAGCCGCATCGCGCCGCTTTACGATCGCTTTTTGGAACGCCAGAAAGAAGACCAGTGCGAAGACGAAGGGTATTCTGATGGGAAAGCCGCCGTTTGCGAGCTGGCGGCAAATATCATCGTCCGGCACCCTATCAGTATGCGCGTCGACAAGAAATGGTCACGCGAGACTGCCGAAGAGCTGCTCAGAAACGTTCATCTGACACCCTATGAGCTCGGCTTGCTCGATTGGTCGGATTGGCGCGGGGATTCCCAAGCGGTGGTCGAGCTTGCCGCCGCCGCAACCATGCTCTTCTCCAACGATGATATTGTGCCAGTTAACCGTATTCGAAAGGCTTTTTTTGAGAAGAGCTTCTCCATCCTTAGGGCACCCGTCGGCTCAGGGTTCGTTACGACGTCGATGCCTATGTTCATCATCGGGCCCGAGGACGACTCGTACGATTTTCATCTCGCGTATATGCCGTTGAGCAGTGAGTATGCTGCGGTCTTTTCAGATGACCCTCTATTTCCGCCGTTTGCGAGACTCGGTTTTTCGGGCGTCGAGTTCATGAACCGACTTCTTCTGCTTAACTGCGAGCATTGGGATGTCGCCATATCGAGGGGAAGCGGCCCGCTCGAGCACGCGGTACGCGATTGGAGTCAAGCGAACAGTGCCGAATTCATGCACGAGATGTTCACGCGCGACGGCAGGGAGCTATCCCTCGACATAGTGATCTACGACCGCTCGAAGAAGAAGGGGCAGACGATGATCGATACCATCGACCGTGGCTGCCTCGAGGGCGGCTGCCTTGATGACGAGGACCTGCGCATCATCTTCGAGCACCTTCTGGGGAGAAGACGGCAAGGACCGGGAACATTAAAGGGTCAAGCAGCGTATTGATAAAATTGACCCCGCCAGCAATAACCGCAAAGGATAGATAGGGCTTTAAGGATGGATGCAGGAAAAGCAACGATAAGCGGCGTGTTCAACGGATCGCGCCTGCTCGAAATACCTTTTTACCAAAGGGCGTACGTCTGGGGAGAAGAGCAATGGGAGCGTTTCCTCGGCGACATGGAGTTCGTCACGGCCTCGAAGCGGCCCTATTTCCTGGGCTCCATCATCCTGAAGCAGGCCTCCTCCGGCAACACCTGGTCCGAGGTCTCCGAGGTTCGCACCGTCATCGACGGCCAGCAGCGACTCACGACCATGGTCATCTTCTTCAAGGCACTCTGTGCAAAAAACGGCACCAACAATTTGTTTGAGCGAGATTTCGTCCTGGAGACCGGCGATGTCGCCTTGCGGCACGGCAAGTACGACCGGCAGGATTTCGAAAAGGTCGTCAGCGCCACGGGCTGCGAACCCCTCGAGGGCTCCTCGGCCATCGTCCTTGCCTACAACTACTTCCTCAAGAATATCGACCCGGAGAAGGTCGACAGGAACACGATCAAGTCGAACGTCCAGTTCGTCTGCATCGATCTTACCGAGGGCGAGGACGAGCAGCAGATATTCGACACCATCAACTCGCTCGGGGTGCGCCTGACGACGGCGGAGCTCCTTAAGAACTACTTCTTCAACCGCGAGAACGAGCAGGCGTTCAAGGAGTGCTGGGAAGACGTCTTCGAGCCCACGGCTGAGAAGAGGGAGTATTGGGAGCAGGAGATCGTTACCGGGCGCATCAAGCGCACGCTCGTCGACCTCTTCTTCGACGCGTTCCTCCAGATTCTGGTCCAGGACAAGAGGCGTGGCGTCACGACCGAGGACAAGCTCTTCTATTCGCGTACTTCGAACCTCTTCCAGTCCTACAAGGATTTCATCGGCAGGTACTGCAACGGAGACAAGGACGAGATCCTCAGCAGCATGAAGGCGTATGCCAAGGTGTTCGAGTCCACGTTTGACCCAAGCTGCTGCGACGCGGACATCCCCTCCGCCCCCGGCGTCGAGCGCCTGAACGTGCTGATATTCGGCCTCAAGAACTCGACGCTCATCCCGTACGTGCTCTACGTTCGAAAGAACGCGGAGTCTTCGAGCGAGGAATCTAAGATCTACGCCCTGCTTGAGAGCTACATCGTCCGCCGAATGCTGGTTCAGGCGACCACGAAGAACTACAACAGGCTGTTCACCTCGCTGATCTTGAACGAGGTGAAGGACGCGGAGGCGCTGAGGAAGGCTCTCGAAGCCAATGACGAGGCGACGACGTACATGCCCGGCGACGCCGAGGTTCGAGCGGCATTCGAGGAATCGTGTCTGTACAACCTCCAGTCCAAGGGCGTCCTCTATCTGCTGGAAAGCGCCATTCGTCCGGGCATGAGCAGCACGGCCCTGCTCGGGTTCAACCAGTACACCCTCGAGCACATGATGCCCAAGAAGTGGCGCAACAAATGGGGAGCCCTCGACGATGAGGCTGCCACGCGAAGGGACCGGAAGCTCCTCACGCTCGGCAACCTCGCCATCATCACGCATTCGCTCAACGCCTCCATCCGCGATGCCGATTGGCCCACCAAGAAGCAGGGAAAGGGATACAAGGACGGCCTTGCCCTCTGCGCCGCCGGCCTTGCGACCATGGCCGGCGCCCTAGAGAAGGAGTCTTGGAACGAGGGCGATATCGCCGATCGCGCCGAATGGCTTGCGGACAAGGCGTTGGAGGTCTGGCGCTAGGCCCTACCTGCGTCCCATCTCGAAGATGCTTGCGGTGTCGGAACCCGCATCGATGACGGATGGAACCGGCTCTTCCAAAAACGTAGTTCGTGGCGATGTCTCTTCCGTCGGCGCGTCAACAGGCTCGCCGAGCGCTAGGAAGAACCTCATCACGTGCTCAATTCTCTGTTGCAGGGACTCGCTCAGCTCGCCGTAGGAGGCCGCCAGCCGCACCTCCTTGGCCAATTCCGCCATCGAGTCCCTCAGTGCCTTCTGCACGCTCACGGAGGGCCTCACCTCGACCTGGGTATCGGTGAGCTTGGCGATGATGTAGTCCTGCCTGTTCATGCCGCTCCAGGCTGCCATCTCGCATATGAGCTTGCGCTCCTCGGGCGTGCAGCGGAACGCCATCGTCTTGCTGCGCTTGCGGGCGCTGTTCTCGCACGGCATCCTTCTTACCCCCTCGCCCCGTCGAGCGCGGCGGCCATCTCGTCCTGCTTCGTGGGGAACAGGTGCGCGTAGCGGTAGGTGATGTCCACCGCCTCGTGGCCCATGCGCTCGGCGATGGCCAGCGCGGAGAAGCCCATCTCTATCAGCAGGCTCACATGGCTGTGGCGTATGTCGTGTATGCGGATGCGCTTCACGCCCGACGCCTTGCACCCGCGCTCCATCTCGTGGGCCAGGAAGTGCTTGGTCACGGCGAACAGGCGCTCGTCGGGGGCGACGTCGTCGCGCATCTCGATGAAGTCCGCCATCTCGTCGCGCAGGAAGGCGGGCATGACGATCGTGCGCACGGACTTGGGCGTCTTGGGGTCGGTCACGGTGTCAACGCCGTTGAGGCTCTGGTACGACTTGTTGATGCGCAGCCGCGAGCTCTCCAGCATGAAGTCGGACGGCGTGAGCGCCAGGAGCTCGCCGCAGCGTATGCCCGTCCAGTAAAGCAGCTCGAAGGCGTGGAATGAGAGAGGCTTGTCCATGACGGCCTCGCTGAACCTCAGGTACTCGTCCTTGGTCCAGAACTGCATCTCGCCGCCCTTCTTCGAGCCTATCTTGTCGACCCTGCGCACCGGGTTGTCGCTGAGGCCGTAGTAGCGCTCGGCGTGGTTGAAGATGGCGTTGAGCTGGTTGTTCACTGTGCGCAGGTACGTCGGTGCCCAGGGCTTCCCGTCGGCGTCCCGGTGCTCGGTGAGCTCGTTTTGCCACCTGATGACGTCGATCGGCCTCACGTCGCACATGCGCATGTCCCCGAAGAACGGCACGAGCTTGTCGTTGATGATGTACTCCTTGGTGATCCACGTGTGCTCGCGTATGCGCGGCTTCACCTCGGAGGCGTACACCTCGACGAACTCGGAGAACGTCATGTCCATGGCCCCGCCGTTAAGGCTCTTGAACTGGCTCTCCCACACTGCGGCCTCCACCTCGGAGGAGAAGCCGCGCTTCGTCTTGTGGCGCTTCGAGCCGCGGGCGTCGCGGTAGTAGCACTGCACGTAGAACGTGCCGTTGCCGTCGTCCTTGTACACGGGCATGTCAGTCCACCTCCGGGAAGTACAGGGCGTCGAAGACGTCGCTTCGAACGCGCCCGCGGATGACCACGCGCCCGCGCGCCTCCTGCTCGGCGTTTATCTTCCTGATCACCTCGTAGGCGCTGCCTTTCTTGATCCTCAGCAGCTCCGCGACCTCGTCGGCGTCCAGCATGTGCGGCCTCGGCGTCTTCGCCACCTTCTCGTCCATGGCTCCTCCAATCAATGGCGTACGGATACGTACGGTTCACAGATTCAGAGTAAACGTACATATCTGTACTGTCAATAGAATTGCGTACATTTGCGTACGCTGATAAGATGTGCTGGTACGTAATTCCAGGAGGAGGGCTCATGTCCGTAGGCGAGAACATAAGGCGGTACCGCAAGTCGCGCGGCATGACGCAGGCGCAGCTCGCCGAGGCGGTCGGCCTGACCGAGGGGGCCGTGCGCCACTACGAGAGCGGCATCCGCGCCGTGAAGCCCGAGCTGCTCGAGTCCATCTCCGCGGCGCTCGGCGTGTCCGTCAACGCCCTCAAGGATTACGGCGTCGAGACTGCGGGCGACCTCATGTCGCTGCTCGTGCGGCTCGAGGACTCCTTCGGCATCGTGCCCGCAGCCGACGGCACGGGCCTCTCCCTGAACCCCAAGGCGCCGCACGCGCCCAAAGCCGCGATGGCGATCGAACTGTGGGCAGAGAAGCGCGCGCAGCTCGAAAACGGCAAGATCGACGCCGACGAATACGAGGACTGGAAAGCCTCGCTGTAGCGGCTCTCCGCATTTCGCGATCAACGCAACCGAATCAGGACGGTGGACCAGGCGGCGAGCGCCGCTCGGGCCTGCGTAAGCTGAGTTTTTACTCCCCATTGCATGCCAAGGCATTTCCGGCGCACCTGGGGAGTAAATGACGCGGTGGCTTACACGGCGGCACGCGGCAGTACGCCGCGGCATTTCCCCTGGTTACTCCCGTTTTCATTGAGGCGGCGAGATTCTTTACTCCCCATTAACCACCTGGGAAAACGCTGTGAGAAGACCGCCGAAAAGCCTATTGAGTTCGATTTGAGTTTCACAGGCCCCGAAACGGCCCCGTTTGGCTCTCGGAGACAAAAATCGCGCGTCTACTCACTTGGGATGAATCCTTACTCCCGTTCCTCCGAATGCCGCACCGTGCCTTGCCGTCTTGAAACACGGGGGAGTAAATTGCGAAATCGCAGGTGAAAGGGAGTAAAACGACAAAGAAAAAGCCTCCGTCCCAACGCGGGAACGGAGGCTCGGTTATCGTATTTACTCACCAACATCGCTGGCGGCTTTGCCATGACTCTCGTACGAAACGAAACTCAGCGGCACAGTGCGGCACTCAAAAATGCAGGTCAGAACCCTATCAGCCTACTCCCACTCGATGGTCCCCGGGGGCTTCGAGGTGCAATCCAGCACTACCCGGTTAATCTCGGGAACATCCCCGGTGATGCGGTTAGAAATCCTCTCTAACACCTCGTAAGGCAACCGGAACCAGTCGGCGGTCATTGCATCCTCGGTCACGACAGGACGAATCACTATCGGATGCCCATAGGTACGGGCATCACCCTGTACTCCCACGCTGCGAACATCTGCCAGCAATACCACCGGGCATTGCCAAATCTGGCGGTCAAGCCCGGCAGTAGTTAATTCCTCGCGAACTATAAGGTCAGCAGCACGTAAAATATCTAGATTCTTTTTAGTAAGCTCGCCCAGAATCCGCACCCCTAAGCCGGGACCGGGGAACGGCTGACGCCACACCAGATTTTCGGGCAATCCCAGTTCTATTCCTAGAGCGCGTACCTCATCCTTAAATAGGCTACGTAGCGGTTCAATAAGCTCAAAGGAAAGATCGTCGGGCAGCCCCCCAACGTTATGGTGAGACTTGATATTGGCAGCGCCTTCTCCCCCGCCAGATTCCACAACATCCGGATACAAAGTTCCTTGCACCAGGAACTTAATTTCTTCTCCGGCTTCTCCGGCTTCTTTCACCAGGGCACGCTGCGCGTCCTCGAAAGCCCGAATAAATTCTCGGCCGATGATCTTACGCTTTTGCTCCGGCTCTTTCACCCCGGCAAGAGCATTCAGAAAGCGTTCAGATTCATCCACGGTCACGATCTTTACCCCGCTGGAGGCCGCGTAGTCGCGTTCAACCTGTTCCCGCTCACCCGCACGCAGCAAACCGTGATCTACAAAAATACAGGTAAGCTGATCACCTACTGCCCGATGTACCAGGGCAGCAGCAACTGAGGAGTCAACTCCCCCGGAAAGCCCACAAATCACTCGAGCATTGCCAACCCGCTCGCGAATCTGGTGAATCTGATGTTCGGTAATCGAGTGCGAATCCCAGTTAGGCTCCAGTCCTGCCGCCTTGTACAGGAAATTTTTAATTAGCTGACTGCCGTATTCACTATGACGCACTTCGGGATGCCATTGCACTCCCCAAATGGGACGCCCCTCAATTTCGAAAGCGGCAATCTCGGCCCCGGGCGAGCTGGCCACCACTTTTGCGCCCTCCGGGAGCGCTTTGGCCTCGTCATTGTGCGACATCCAAACCACTTGCTCAGCTGGTGTATCCGCGAACAAAGGACAGTCGGTAGCGACTTTCGCTTCAGCCTTGCCGTATTCTTGGCGCCCCGCGCTCGCAACCTTACCCCCCAGCATCTGGGTGAGCATCTGGAATCCGTAGCAGATTCCCAATATTGGTACTCCGCTGTCTAGAAGCTGCGGGTCGATATGGGGAGAACCCTCTGCGTATGCGGAGTTCGGCCCCCCGGAAACTATTAATGCCAGGGGTTTTCTCGCCAAAATCTGCTCGGCAGATAGTTTCGGAGACACAATTTCAGAATAGATATGGGCTTCCCGCACCCGCCGCGCAATCAGTTGGGCGGTTTGCGCACCCATATCGAAAACAAGGACAGGACGTACCCAATCAGGACTTGATTCATTCACATATCCCAGCATACCGGGATTTTTTATGAGTGGGGTCTTTCTCCAAGCGACCTGAGCATTATCGAGAAATTCGAAAGCTATTTTATATCCTGATGATTTGCAACTACTTTACCTGGTAGCCTGGTTATATTAGGGATACTTGAAAGTACCGGAAAAGGAATATTATCTATGAAAAAATCCTATTATCTAGCTCCTCTACAGGCAGATATTGATACCAAGTCTATTGTTGAGTCTCTGGCACAGCTGCTAGAGAACTCCCCGATACAGCCAGTTTTTCAAAAGGGATCACCCTCGCTAGAAGATTGGATTCTCAAATCTGAGCAATCGGCACAGCAAGTTATAGATGCTTTTTCCCACTCCCCGGCTGCCATCTATGATGGTTCCTACTCATCCGCACCTGCCAGTTTAGATATCACCGCGGTTCATGCCCGCGTAGCCGCCCACCTGCTGGCTCCCATGATCTTGTTAATCGATGCTTCCGGGATGGATGAAGATGCCGCTATCAAGGCCAGCCATATTATGGCACTAACTGCTTCCCGCAACGGAGGCACTCCGGCGGGAACTATCCTAATAAATGCCGCTTTCACCCCCTCGGTAAGTCTTGAACATGCCCCAGTAGCCACGATAAGTGGTTCTAAAGTAAGCGCTGGCGATCTTGCGCAGCTCCGCCCGGTTTTGGAAAACCCACCGCAGGTCGCTATCCCCCCGTTGGCCTATCAGGGGATATTGACCGAACGGGCTAAAGCCTTACCGCGTACTATTGTTTTACCCGAATCAGAGGATGATCGGGTACTACAAGCTGCGGCTCAGATTCTAAAGCTGTCGGCGGCAAAAATAATCCTGCTAGGGGAAGAATCTGAGGTCACGACCCGCGCTCAAGAGCTCAAGCTGGATTTGAGCGACGCTAAGGTAGTTTCCTTGCGCGATGAAAAACTCATCGCGCGCTACAGTCAGCGTCTGAGCGAACTGAGAGCTCACAAGGGAGTAACCCCGGAGAAGGCGCGGGAGATGCTAAAAGACTCCGCCTACTTCGGCACCATGATGATTGAATGTAGCGACGCCGACGGCATGGTCTCTGGAGCCTGTCACACCACTGCAAATACTATTCGTCCCGCCCTCCAAATTATTAAGACCAAGCCCGAGGTTTCGACCGTATCCGGAGCTTTCCTCATGCTCTTTTCTGATCACGCGGATCTATATGCCGATTGTGCGGTTTCAATCAATCCAGATTGCAGCCAGTTGGCGGACATTGCCGCCTCTAGCGCAAAAACCGCAGCCCAATTCGGAATTGACCCCAAAGTAGCTCTTATTTCCTATTCCACCGGGGATTCCGGAAGTGGGGAAACCGTCACTAAAGTGGCAGAAGCCCTAAAATTGGTGAAGGAAAACCACCCCGAGCTAACAGTGGACGGCCCGTTGCAATTTGATGCTGCAATCGACCAGAAGGTAGCCGCTACCAAGCGCCCCGATTCACCGGTAGCCGGACAGGCAAACGTATTTGTTTTTAATCATCTCGACGTGGGAAACTGCGTATACAAGGCGGTGCAGCGCACCGCTGGAGCTGTCGCTGTCGGCCCGATTTTGCAGGGATTAAATAAACCGGTCAATGACCTATCGCGCGGAGCGTTGGTTGCCGATATGGTTAATACCATTATCATTACTGCGATTCAGGCACAGGGATAATCCCTAAAAGGAAGAGGAAAGCATGGAAAACGATACCATTCTGGTAATTAACTCCGGTTCGTCATCGATTAAATACAAGCTGATTAACCCGGAGAGCGAAAAAGAAATAGCATCTGGAATTGTCGAACAGATTGGCGAGAAATGCAGTCGCATCAAACACGTATACCAGGATGAAGAGCATGAAATGCAGCGCCCAGTTAGGGATCATCTCGAGGGGATGTCGGTTGTAGAAGAACTCTTCGAAAACATCGGTCCTGCACTTGAAGACTCCCACGTGGTCGGGGTAGGTCACCGCATTGTACAAGGAGGTCCATATTTTTCTGGACCGGCTCTAATTGACGAGACAGTACACTCCTTGATTGAGGAACTTTGCCCTCTCGCCCCCTTACACAACCCTGCCCACTTGAAAGGCATCGATGCCGCTAAACGGATCCTGCCGAAGGTTCCGCACGTGGCGGTATTCGATACGGCCTTCTTTAATCATCTCCCCGAAAAGGCCTATACCTATGCACTGAAACGTTCTGTCGCCGAAAAATACCGGATTCGTCGTTATGGTGCCCACGGTACGTCTCACCAATATGTTGCTCATCGGGTACGATCCATATTGGGAACCTCTGATCTTAAACAGATTGTTTTACACCTTGGAAATGGCGCCTCCGCCTCTGCAATTGTTAGGCACCATCCCGTAGAAACCTCCATGGGACTAACCCCGCTAGAGGGACTGGTTATGGGGGGACGCACCGGCGATATCGATCCGGCAGCTGTGTTCCATCTGTACCGGGAAGGCCATATGAGCATCGATGAAATCGATGAGCTTCTCAACCGGCGCTCCGGCATGAAAGGCCTGACTGGGCATAATGATATGCGTGAGAACTGGAAGCTAATCGAAGAAGGAGATGAACAGGCTGAAATGGCGATGCAAATTTATTTACATCGCCTGGTGAAGTATGTTGGTGCCTATTGGGCGGTAATGGGCGGACTAGACGCTCTGACCTTCACTGCCGGAGTCGGTGAAAATGATTTTAGGATTCGCGCCAAACTCTGTCAGGAGCTCGCCTTTATGGGCATAAAAATTGATCCGGAGCTTAATGAAGGGCACGCGAATGACGAAGCAATTATTTCGACCCCTGATTCTTCCGTAAAAGTACTAGTAGTCCCAACTAATGAAGAGTTAGCCATCGCTCAACAGGTTCATTCGATAGTTAACTCCTAGCGGAAAAATATAGTTGCTATAAATGGCGGGGATAGGACACGTCCTATCCCCGCCATCTTTTTAATTGGTGCCAGTTATCGGAATACTAACCCCAGTTTAGTTTGAAGATACTTTTGCCGGATGCTGGTGCTTGCAGGTATTTTTCCTTGCCCAAGACATTGCCAGCCCGCAGCACCAAACCCCGAGGCAAGCCGCTAAAGCTAGGAAAAATAATACGATATGGGGCGCTCCGGTGTCGGGACTAATAATGATTTGTTGTAAAGCATAGCCGACTATAACTCCCACAATACTTCCCCCTGTACCCATCAATATCGCCTGTACTGCCAATATCTGGGGAATCAGACGAGGGGGAGCACCAACACGCTGCATCACCCGAAAATTATCGCGCTGTCTAAGCAGCAAACGCGTCATGAACGGCAGATTAAGCAAAAATAATGCCAGCAGATAGACTGCAATCGCCGGTAAGAATAGCAGCGTGCGTTGGGCGAAAGTAATCGCTTCAAAATCCCAATATGGCCGATCATCTATCGCAATCACCCGCAGCTGTGAATTGTTCAGCTGGCTTCGTTGGTGCGCAGAAATATCAGTATTCGCTAAGACCTGAAAAGAGTAAATGAAGTAAGGATATTTCTTTTCCTGTTCGGAAAGTTTATTGAATGGCCAGATGATGCTAATTTCCTGATTTTGCAAGTTTGCAGAGGATCTGAGAAAAATATTTTGCGCGTTGGGCGCCAGGCGGAACTGTTGCCAGGAGCTGTGAGGCGCCCGAAAAAGCCCCACAACCCGATATGTTCTATCCTTTAAACAAGTGTTCGCTGAGCAGATTTTGCTGCCGTGAATTTTTTCCCCCACTTTGTAAGGACAACTGCTTGGCTGTTTTGTGACTCACGGAAATTTCATCGATTTTAGTCGGATTTTTCCCTTTTATTACCGTATCTGCAAGAGGATCTAACAACTGCCAGTTGGCCGTCAGCCCCGAAAGATCCCCCCTCTCGGCCTCAGAACTGGTAGATAAAAAACTTCCAGAGGTAAAAATCAGGGGTATCAGTCGGGTTTTCCCAAGAATTTTTGATATATCTTGGCTTCCAGGAATAAAAGGACTTGCCCCCTCCCCAATTCTCCAATGCCGCTTTCCGTCGGTGGTTAAAAACTCGATACCATCCAGTTCTTGCCATGTAAGCCCGGGACGATACTCTATGGCGGCGCTCGCTGCGGGGAAAACTGCTTCTTGCGGAGCAGCTGCCACCGGATCGCGGGTCACCTGCGAGATTGTTACTATTGTCATCAGGCAAGATGCTAGTGCAACCAGGGCAAACACCAGCAAGGAGTAACGAGAATTGCGGGTAATTCCTCGGTAGGCTAATCTCCAGATTA
Organism: Varibaculum vaginae; assembly: GCF_900604285.1. GTDB lineage: Bacteria > Actinomycetota > Actinomycetes > Actinomycetales > Actinomycetaceae > Varibaculum > Varibaculum vaginae. Next base: position 1,173,769 of record NZ_UWNY01000001.1, on the reverse strand, counting down.
AGCCCGTTCTAGTCATCTTTCTACTCCCCTACAGCTGGAAGCTACTGGTTGAATTTTCAAGGAGCGGTCAGCAAAGTCTGCCAGAGATTCTCGAGTGGAAAACAGTAAGCAAGAATTGCCGTTTTCAACTTGCGTGCGCAGCATATGCAAAATCTGTTTTCCCTGGGCTACATCCAGTTCTGTCACAGGATCGAAAGCTAGTATTAACTTCGCTCCCCCTAGTCCGGCTCTGGTTATTGCGATTTTTTGCTGATTGAAAAGATCTAGCTGCTGCGGATATCGGTCGCCGAATTCAGAAGCACGCACATTAGCTAAAGCTACCCCGGCTCGAGAAAGTGCCTGCTGGTGACTAATACCCGAAAGTTCATAAACTAACGCGATATTCTCGGCTGCGGTTAAGTCATCAACCAAGTTCGCTGCGGGCATCACTATCCCAATCTTTTCCCGCCGCAACCAAGCGCGCTGCTGAGCACTCATTTCTCTAAGGTCTTGCCCTTCGAGTTCAATACTGCCCGCGCAGGGTTCTTCCAGGCCAGAAATTAGGTCTAGCAAAACACGATTAATGGAAGCTGAGGCAACTATTGCCAACATCTCGCCCGGCCTAACTGTGAGCGATACCCCCGCCAGCAATGGTTGCCCAGCTTCATCCCCAGGGTAGCTAACCTCGCTCAGGCGCACCCTAGGAACTTCAATATGCTTGAATGAGGAATTATTTTTCCTGTTCATATTGGGTCATTAAATCAATGCGTCTCTGATGGCGCTCTCCCTCTGAAAAGGGCTCGGCAATGAAAGCATCGATTATGGCTAATGCCTGGGAAGTTTCATGCATACGCGCCCCCACCGCCACAACCTGGGCATTATTATGTTCGCGAGCTAGCTTAGCGGTTTCCAGACTCCAGGCCAAAGCTGCTCGGATTCCCTTGACGCAGTTTGCGGCCATCTGTTCACCATTACCCGATCCCCCAAGCACTACCCCTAGAGAACCTTCGTCAGCTAGGACGGCTTGCGCACAAGGAATACAGGTATTGGGATAATCATCTTGGGCGTCATATTCTTTAGCTCCATGGTCAACTACCTCAAGACCTTGATCTTCAAGATGAGCCACCAATGCTTGTTTTAGGTCAAATGCTGCATGATCGCAGGCAACGTGAATTCTCATGCCTCAACTCTACCAGTTAGCAGCAATTCACAGCGTGGCAAGCACCTTTTTTAGACGCGCTGGATAGTCGGTCATAATTGCATCTACACCTAGACGAGCTAGTTCCCGCATTGCTGGCTCATCATTTACAGTCCAGGGCTCAACCCGGATTCCCCGGCAATGATTCCAAGCAACGAATTCCCGATCAACGATAGTTACTCCCCACCAACGCAAGGGAACCTGTGCAAAACCTCCCGAAGTTTGAAATAGATAGGTATTTCCGGTACGGGCAGCAACCACCGCCTTCAAAACTTCATGCGTTGATAAGCAAATTTGTGCATGAGGGTGCCGGTTCCTTATTTCACACAGAGTCTTAGGGGAAAACGAGGAGAACACTACCCGTTCCCAAGCATCCGCATCATTAACTGCTTGCAGGGCTCCTTGGAGAGCCCGGGGTTCTTTAATGTCGATGTTATAGGCAAGATTAGGGAAGTCCTCCAGAGCGCTTTTCAGCGAAATCGGACATTGACCTTGTGGACCACGAAGAGCAAAATATTCCTGAGAGGTAAGCTCCCCTACCTTGCGCCAATCCCCCCAAGGGTTTTGTAGCTGCGCGTCATGTTGAAGCACCACAGTTCCATCTTTGAGGGTGCGCACATCGGTTTCAAACCGACTAACTTTGAGCGAAAGCGCATAAAGAATCGATTCCCGGGTGTTCTCGACTGTCTCTCCCCCGCCACCCCGGTGCGCGATTATCTGCGGTTTTAATTGCATTTTTGTCCTAGGTAGCGGAAATGATGGGCTTCCAGCCAGGGAACCGGATCAACGAAGTTTTCCTCCCGGTCTGGCATTATCTCGAAGTGCAGGTGATTTCCGGTGGAATCCCCGGTCGATCCTACTGCTCCCAGCTGGTCTCCCGCTTTGACATGCTGACCAACTTTAACCGCAAAAGAACCATCTAGCATATGCTTGTACTGCGAAAAAACAGTTTGCCCATCAATATTGTGTTTCACCCGTACCGCATTGCCTCCCCCGCCTAAAGGACCGACGAACACTACTTCCCCATCGGTTAAAGCATGAATCGGGGTACCCCCTGGAGCTGCAAAATCGGTTCCCGTGTGGCGGGATCGAATTCCCGAAATCGGATGAACCCTATCCCCAAAGGGTGAGGTCTGCTGAAAAACTCCTCGCTCCAGCGGAAAAAGAATCGCTCCCTCAGTAGACATAATTTCGGACCCCTTGTTACCGGATCCAACGTTAGAGAACTGGCACTGGGGATCAGAATTTAGAATCCGGGCACGGGTACCAGCCGCAGGAACAGGAATTAATCCTTCTCCGGAGTCCCGAGCAGCTAAAGCGTTGGAGCTGCCCGCCCAACTATGGCCGGCACCTTGCAAAGAAAGAATGTGGGCAGTCATAGACCCTGGCTTATTAGCCTGCACAAACCCGGTAAGAGGAGCGACAATAGTGACAGTTGCCAGCCCTAATATCACGAAGGCACGCGGAATAGCAGCAAAACGATGCAGGCGCCGTCGACGTATGCGTTCATCACGGCGAGAACGTCTAGACGCAAGCGATTGTTCCATACGTGCTCCCTCCGGAAAATTAGCCAACCCTGAAATGATAACGAATTTGTAACAATTTATCCAAGGAATCTGTGTTTAGTTGTTCCCGAAACATATTTTCTAGTTAACACCAACTGACGACACCATCCCTATAGTTAGCATGAATAGAATAATTCTTCCTGCAAAGGAAATAACCGTACCGGTGATAACAGACCCCAGCAGCATACAGATATCCTGGATTCCACTCCACTGTCCCAAACTTTTCTAACGGGACTAAACAATACGGTTACCGGTTATAACCAAGGAAAGTTATCTACTTAATTTGAAAAGACTTCCCTCTATCCCCTAGTCCTCTTTTCGCTGCATAATGTCGCGAACTTCCCCCACCAGTTCCTCCAAGATGTCTTCTAGAAAAATAGCCCCTAAAGTTTGACCATTTTCAGTCACCTTCGCCAAGTGAACCCCGGTTTTCTGCATTAGCCTCAGGGCATCCTCCACCTCTTCATCAGGTGAAACCTCGGGTAGCACCCGAATCCGCCAAGATTCAAGCGGTGCTTCGCGCACAGCAGTAGAATCAGCAAAAATCACATCCTTGATGTGCAAATAACCCTGTAGATTCCCAGATTCATCAGTGATTGGAAAACGAGAGAAACCAGTTTTCGCTACCTCGGCCTCAAAATCAGCCGGAGAAAGCGGCCATGTCAAAGTCACTAAGCGACTGAGAGGAATCATAGCTGAACGAACATCTTCTCTGGAAAACTCCAGAGTGCCAGACAACAGTCCTAGATCATCGCGCAAGGTCCCTGCCGCAGTAGACTTCGCGACAATCGTGGCTACCTCTTCAATCGTAAAAGACTGCGCCACTTCTGAACGGGGAGTAACTCCCACCAGTTTCACAAACCAGTTAGCAGTGGAATCCAGCGCGTGCACAATCGGGCGCACCGCGCGAGCAATCCGCACTAGATGAGGGGAAATCACCAGACAAACCCGGACCGCCGCCGCCACTGTTAGATTCTTTGGAATCATTTCCCCTAATAAAATGTGGAGAAAAACCACGAACACCAGTGCAAATACAAAGGCAATGGGATGTGCAAGCGCGGGGGATACTCCAAAGAAATTCAAAGGTCGCAAAATCAAATGCGCAAGCGCCGGTTCAGCAACTGCCCCGAGTCCTGTAGATGCCAAAGTAATCCCCAACTGGGTGACGGCCAGTACTAACGAAACGTGCTCTACCGCCCACAGCGCCGCCTTTGCACCCCGTTTTCCTTGCACAACCAGTGGCTCGATTTGCGAGCGCCGCGCAGAAGTAACTGAAAATTCGCCGGCAACAAAGAAGGCATTAGCGGCCAGCAAGATCATAGCCACCAATAAAGCCACCCAATCAGACATGGCTGCCACCACCTTTGCCAGGCTGGTTTTGTTGATCTTTAGCTGCAGTACGAGCTTTCTCTGACCCGCCAGCTGCAATCAAAACTTTTTCTATGCGCCGCCCCTCCATTCTGGCCACTGTCAAAGTGTGCGACCGTACCTTGACACTATCCCCCTCTTTAGGGATCTTCCCCAAAATCACCAGCATTAACCCGGCTACGGTTTCATAAGGGCCATCATCTGGCAGCGCCACATCAATGCGATCAGCAATTTCATCAGGACGCAGATCTCCGTCAACCAGCCATTTATTCTTCCCTTCCAGCCTGATTCCGCGCCGCCTAAGGTCATGTTCGTCCGCTACTTCCCCCACGATTTCTTCCACAACGTCCTCTAAGCTAACGATTCCACAGGTACCGCCATATTCATCGACTACCACCGCCATTTGCAGATTAGCGGCTCGCAGCTGTACCAAAAGCGGCGCCAACCGCACAGTCTCTGGCACACGCAACGCCTCTACCAGCAAGGATTGGGCAGTAACTGGAACATTCTTTCGTTTAGCAAAAGGTACCGCTACGGCTCGACGCAAATGCACCAAACCGAGGATATCGTCTGCGTCCTCCCCTAAAACCGGAAAACGCGAATGCCCCGTTCGCCGGGAAAGTTCTACTACATCCTCGGCGCTTTGCCCCTCCTCTAACGAGTCCATCCGGCGCCGATCGGTCATCACGTCGCGGGCACATAGTTTGCCCAGCCCCACGGAGCGGGTAAAAATTGTGGCGGTAGATAAATCCAAGGTACCGGCTTCGGCGCTATGACGAACCATAGCTGCTAGTTCCGAAGCGGAACGAGCAGAGGAGAGCTGCTCTAAAGGCTCCACCCCCAAAGACCGCACAACCCGATTAGAGAGCCCATTCAAAACCGTAATTATCGGTTTAAACAGCAGGGTAAAAGCACGCTGGAGCGGAGTAACCATCCGCGCCACTTCGAAAGGTTTCGCTAGCGCCAGATTCTTGGGGAACAACTCCCCGAACACCATCGAAAAGGCATTAACCAGCACCAACGCAACCACCACGGCGATTGCGGTGGCCAGCGAAGCCGCAAGTCTTATATCCTGCAAAAACTTAACAAATAACGAAGTAAGCGCATTTTGAGTGGTATACCCCAAAAGGATAGTGGTAAGGGTGATTCCAACTTGCGCCCCTGAAAGCTGAGTCGATAGATGCCGTAGCGATTTTAAGACCCCAATAGCGCCTTTTTCTTTGCGCTTGGCTCGCCCCTCAACCTGGGCTGGATCTAAGGCCACCATCGAGAATTCGGCCGCCACGAATAGGGCGGTACCGATGGTAAGCACCACTCCCAATAGCATCATTAGCAGGTAGTAAATACTCGCAGGCAACTACACCACCATTACCCGATATTGGGGGCTAGGGCGCACAACAAACACCTCTTCACTTAGGCAATTCCTAAACTATTTTAATAGCTATACAACAATCATAGTAAAGCTAAAATAAACTCTCTTGCCGCCAAGAGATACGCTAGGACTTTAGAACTAATTGGGCTTAATATCTTAGTGGACACTCTGCCGCCACCCAGAAAAGGAATCGCCATGCCCAATTCGGAAGATCAAATAGATCAATCTGTAAGCCCAATCAACCAAGAAATCATAGATGAACTCTATGACAAATACTGTGCAAACCCCCTAACGGTTCCCGAGGACTGGCGAGAATATTTCGCCGCCCTAGAGGCTCGGAATGCACAAATAAAGCAGCCAGAATCCGAACAACTTGAACCTAACCGCGTCACTACTAGCGGATCTACAGTCAATGGCCGCGATGTTACCCGCTCCGATTTACCTCCAGCTCCCCCAGTCGCAGCTTCGGAACCTACTTCCCCCTACGTTGCCCGGCAAACCGCTCTTGACTTAGGACCGGGAGGTTCCGGAGCGGAGGAAGACCAAATTGAACGGCTACGCGGAGTGGCTAAAGCAGTGGTCAAAAACATGGATGCATCTCTCCGGATTCCTACTGCCACCTCTGCCCGCGAGATTCCAGCCAAGTTGCTAATCGAAAATCGCAAAGTAATTAACTCTCATTTGGCAGCCACCACGGGCGGTAAAGTGTCTTTCACCCATCTAATTGGTTACGCGATTGTAGAGGCACTGGTGGAAATGCCCTCCATGAACGTTCGGTTTGAACAGGACGAGGAGGGACACGATTGTATCCGTAAATTCGCTCACGTGGGGTTTGGGCTAGCCATTGACCTTCCCAAGGAGGACGGCTCCCGCTCTTTGATGGTACCGGTGGTTCACGATGCTGACACTTTGAACTTTAAGCAGTTCATTTCCGCCTACGAAGATCTAGTTAAGCGAGCACGCGCGGGCGCCCTAAAACCTGCTGATTTTGCGGGGGGAACCGTTACTTTAACCAATCCTGGTACTTTGGGAACTAAACATTCGGTCCCCAGATTAATGGCTGGTCAAGGCGCGATTATTGGAGTGGGCGCTACCTCCTTCCCCGCAGAATGGGCTGGAGCTTCCCCCTCGCAACTTGCTAATGCGGGTGTCGGTCAAATTATGACTATGACTTCCACCTATGACCACCGGGTAATTCAAGGTGCAGGCTCCGGGGAATTTTTGCGAATTGTTGAGCAAAAACTAACTGGGCACGACGGTTTCTTTGAACGAGTATTTTCCACTTTAGGGGTCGCCCACGAACCCTATCAGTGGGAACGAGACTTCAGCTATGACGCGGTAACTGAGAAAGGGAAGCCCGCCCGGATAGCGGAACTAATTCACGCCTATCGTTCCCGCGGGCATTTGGCCGCCAATACCGATCCCCTACAGCAGATTCTCCGTCGCCACCCCGATTTATCTATCGGTTCCTATGGGCTGAGCGTGTGGGATTTGGACAGAATCTTTCCCACGGGAGGTTTTGCCGGCCGTGACACTATGAACTTGCGCGACCTACTAGCACAATTACGCGCTACCTACACTCAGGCAATCGGGATTGAATACATGCATATTCAAGATCCTGTCCAACGGCGTTGGGTTCAAAACCGTATCGAGAAACCTACGAAGAAACTCTCGAGAGAAGAACAAATGCACGTGCTCAGCATGCTGAACCATGCCGAAGCCTTTGAGACTTTTCTACAAACCAAGTATGTGGGGCAAAAACGTTTCTCTCTAGAGGGCGCAGAATCCCTGATTCCACTGCTAGACAACATGCTTTTTAACGCGTCCCGTGCAGGTCTGAAAGATATCACTATCGGAATGGCTCATCGCGGACGCTTAAACGTACTCTCTAATGTGGCAGGCAAATCCTATGGTCAGATTTTCTCCGAATTTGAGGGGTACCTGGATCCTAATTCTACCCAGGGTTCTGGGGACGTGAAATATCACCTGGGCACTGAGGGGATTTATTCCGCTGCAGAGGGAGAAGGCGTGTTAGTGTCACTCACCGCTAACCCCTCTCATCTGGAGGCCGCTAATGGGGTAAGTGAAGGAATCACACGTGCCAAACAGGACCGCTTGGGAGGAGGCAAAGAGGCGGAAAGCCTGGTAATGCCAATTCTAATCCACGGTGATGCTGCCTTTATCGGCGAGGGCGTAGTACAAGAGACTCTGAATATGTCCCAACTGCGCGGCTATCGCACCGGCGGAACCATTCATATTATCGTCAATAACCAGATTGGGTTTACTACCGGCCCCACTTCTGGACGATCCACCCGCTACTGTACTGATTTGGCTAAGGGACTGCAGGTTCCAATTTTCCACGTTAACGGGGATTTCCCTCAGGACGTAGTGAAAGTGGCCAAGCTGGCCTTCGAATTTAGGCAAGAGTTCCATAAAGATGTAATCATCGACATGGTCTGTTACCGCCGGCGCGGACACAACGAGGGCGACGATCCTTCGATGACTCAGCCGGTACTTTATTCCTTAATCGATCGGCTACCAACTACCCGCGAGGTCTATACCCGCAATTTGATTGGACGCGGGGACTTGAGTGAGGAAAAAGCCCAGGAGGCACTGCAGGAATATCATGACGATTTGAATAAGATTTTCCAGGAAACCAGGGAAAAGAAAGAGTTTGACGCGGCAGAGCACGACGACACCACTAACCCGGGCGGCGATACTCGCTGGGTAATGCCTTCCTCACAGCAACCCGGCCAAGGCATGATGATTGGTTGGAACTCGGCCATTACCCGTGAAGAGGTTGAACGCATTGGCCAATCCCAGGTGCGGGTACCGGCAAGTTTTACTCCCCACCCTAAAATCATGAAGGTGCTGCAAAAACGGGAAATCATGTCCCGGGAAGGCAAAATCGACTGGGGTATGGGTGAGATGCTAGCCTACGGGTCTTTGCTAATGGAGGGGACAAATGTGCGCCTGGGAGGGCAAGATTCCCGGCGAGGCACCTTCTCACACCGTCATGCAGTGATTCATGATTACCGCAATGGTCGCGAATGGACACCACTAAATTTTCTCACTGAAGATCAGGCAACTTTTTGGGTCAATAATTCTCCGCTTTCCGAGTATGCTCCCCTGGCTTTCGAGTATGGCTATTCGGTAGAGTCTCCGGAAACCTTGGTGCTTTGGGAGGCGCAGTTTGGGGATTTTGCCAACTGCGCGCAGACAGTTATCGATGAGTTCGTTTCTTCATCTTTCCAAAAGTGGAATGAACGCTCCGGCGTGGTAATGCTGCTGCCACACGGGTACGAGGGGCAAGGCCCCGACCATTCCTCGGCTCGGATTGAACGTTACTTGCAACTGTGTGCCCAAGAAAATATGTGGGTGTGTCAGCCCTCTAATCCAGCCAATAACTTCCACATGCTACGCACACAGGCCTATCAGCGACCACGTAAACCCTTAATCGCCTTCGAACCGAAACAATTGCTGCGCCTGGCGGCCGCTGCCTCTCCAGTCGAGGAGTTCATCTCCGGTCATTTCCTTCCGGTTATTGGCGAGGTTGACGAACGAGTTACCCAACCGTCAAGGGTGCTGCTATGCACCGGGCGCATCTATTATGACCTGGTTAAAGAGCGGGTAAAACGGGAAAGTTTCAATACCGCAATTATCCGCCTAGAACAGCTGTATCCGTTGCCGGTAACTGAACTACAGCAGGTTTTGGAATCCTGGGGCGATTTGCCGTTGACCTGGGTGCAAGATGAGCCAGAAAATCAGGGCGCCTGGCCGTTCATGGCTATGCATCTTCCGAAAGCAATCGCCCGTAATCTGCAGGTAGTATCGCGTGCTGAAGCTGCCTCCCCCGCAGCCGGCAATGCCAAGTTACACAAAGCTGAGAACGCCGAGTTAATGGAGAAGGCTTTCTCTTAGTCGGGTACTGAAAACTTTGGGGGATTGGAAGACCGATAGTCTTCCAATCCCCCAAAGTTTTAACCGCTACTATTAAGCGGTAGCTAAATACTTTTCTTAGCAGTTAGGCCGTTTGCCGTGATTGGCGGCACTGGTACGGCGAGTTTTACGTTTACGTCCACGTTTAGACATCTTTTGCACCTTCCCAAATAAAAATCAACGTCCCTAGTTTTACACACCACCCCATGTTTTTGGAAACTGACGCCGAAAACCAAGACTTAGCAAGATGCCTTCCCCTCCCCTCGGTAAGACAGTTAATGCAACGTTTATAGGTCTTCGCTAAAACGTTCTTGCCTATAAGACACCTGCATTCCATCTGTTTGCATATAAACCTCTAGGCTCTGCACAATCCGTGTGCGCAAAGTTGCCGGAGCTGCAGTATCGTGACAAAGACAACGCCGCAAAGATGAGGAGATAGCGATAGCCTCCCCCTCTAATAGTTTTTGACAACAGGGACAATGAGCGATGTGACAAGCCTCTTCTTCGCTCAATTCGCGGGATTCTTCCGCGGCACGCCGGAAAGGGTCGCGCTGACATAATCGCTCGCTCATCGTTTCACCCCGATTCCATATTCGCTAGCATATTCAGCTAGTTCTTCTCGTAATTGGCTACGTCCGCGATGAAGCCTAGACATTACTGTACCCAGGGGAATCTCCAGAATCTGCGATATTTCCTTGTAGCTGAACTGCTCTACATCCGCTAAATACACCACAGTACGGTTTTCATCTGAAAGCTGATCAAAGGCCGCCTGGATAGTTTCATTCGGCACCAGCTCGAGGGCTATGGTTTCCGCTGAGGGCATTCCTACCTGATGATGCAAAGACTGCGCAACCTGAGCTTGATCAGAGATTTCTCCAGTTCCGTCCTCTTGAGGTCTACGACTTTTAGAACGGTACTGGTTAAGTAAAGTATTCGTCATAATCCGGTACATCCAGGCTTTGAGGTTTGTGCCCGGACGATACTGGTTAAACTTACGGAAAGCCTGCATATAGGTTTCTTGCACTAAATCTTCGGCATCAGCCGGTTTACGAGTAAGGCGCAGCGCCCCCGCATAGAGCTGATCTAGTAGCGGCAAAGCCTCGGCGGTAAAACGTTCCGCCAAAAGAGATTTTTCTTCTTTTTCTGCCTGCCCTTCTGCAACAGCACCTGGAACATTTTTCTTACCCGCCACCACATCCCGGGAAAAACCTCCTTTTCCAGCAGGCGCGGGAACATCTGCCAGTTCCACAGCTAAGGTATCGGTGTTCATTGCTTTCTATTCTACTCCAGTTCCCACCCTGCTACTTTGATCAAGAAAATCTTGCAAGCTAGCAATAAACCCCGACAATGGGTAAGAATAGAAATATGGCTAATGGGTATTCGTTTTCGCGCGCACTGGTTGCTGCGCCTTTATTTATCGAAGGAATCGATGCGGTGCGTAACAGCGATAAACACGCACAACTTGCCCAATATCACCTGGAAGTTATAGAGAAAAACGGTTTTCCTCCCTTAACGATGAGCGATGTGAAAACCATGGCGAAGGTGTGCGGGGTGACTGTAACCCTGCTAGCTCTAAGAATGGCGACCACTCGTCGCTCTCCTCTAGCTACCTGTGCTCTCATTTTGGCCAATGGTGCAGCCACGATTGTCAATGGTTGGCAGCGAGATAAAATTGATACTTTTAGAATCGCGCAAGGGCTAGCCCTCCATGCCGGTCTAATTTCCGAGATTTTTCCCCGCAAGCAGGAGTAACTTGTGACTATTTGGAATGCTCCCGTCGGACACAAACCTATAAATGCGGAAATTTCCCTCCCCCCCTCTAAATCCTTAACTGCCCGCGCCTTGGTTTTATCCTTGTTAGCCAAGGAGCCCACTTTCATAACTAATCCGCTGCAGTGCCGAGATACAGATTTGATGCTTGCCGGTATCAAAGAATTTGGAGCCCGGGTTCAAGAACAATCCGGGGGAATCCTAATCACCCCACCGGACAGTCTAAATCCCCAAACCGGGGTTATCGAGTGTGGTTTGGCAGGAACGGTGATGCGTTTTTTGGCACCGGTAGCTCTGCTTAGCGGACACCCCATACATTTCCAAGGAGACGCAGCTGCGGGTGATCGTCCCATGCAAGGTCTCTTAGACGCGCTCACCCAGTTGGGTGCCAAAATTACTGATATGCCCTCCCCTGGTCACCTGCCATTCACTATCGAGGGGAAACTAACTCCCAGCGACCAGCTGCAAAAAGTAAATCTTGACGCTGCTTCCTCTTCCCAATTCGTATCAGCACTGCTATTGATCTCTCCCGCACTCCCCTTTGAACTGCAAATAGAAGTAAATTCGACTTTGCCTTCTATTCGTCACGTAGAAATGACTGTCGCAGAGGTCAACGCCTGCGGTGGGGCAGTTGAAAACATCGGTGGAGAATCCGGCGATTGGAATACGCGCCAGCTTCATCATCTTTGGCGTTGTAAACCCGCGTCATTGCGTGGGGGTAAACGCAGCATCGAACCAGATTTAACTAATGCTGGGCCTTTCCTGGCCGCGGCCATGATTTGCGGCGGGCAAGTCAATATCCCCGATTGGCCAGCGAAAACTTTCCAGGCTGGGGATGCTTGGCGACAACTCCTTACCCCCATGGGGGCGCGTATCTATCGCACCCGGAACGGGGGCTTGGTTTGTCAAGGAAACGGAATCATCGGGGGGATCCGCAGTGATTTGGAGGCACTCGGCGAACTTACCCCCACCTTGGCGGCGCTATGTGCCTTGGCGGTCGACCCTTCAAAACTGACAGGTATCGGGCATTTACGCGGACACGAAACGGATCGCTTAAACGCCCTCGAAACCGAGATTAACCGCTTGGGTGGAAAGGCACATGCTCGGGAAAATTACCTGGAAATATTTCCGTCACCTTTGCACGGTGATTTAGTGGAAACCTATGGTGACCACCGGATGGCGATGTTCGCTGCCCTAATCGGATTACGGGTTCCCGGGGTACAGATTGCAGATATCGAGTGCGTCAGTAAAACCTTCCCAAGCTTTACTGCAACTTGGGAAACCATGTTGGCCGGTGCAAATGGCACGGCGTGATATCGGAACTGACGATCCTCGGGTAAGAGTTCGTCCCGCTCGTTCCAAACCTCGTCGCTCAAAAAAGCAGGTAGATTACTCTGCTAGTCCCACCGGTTTCGTGTTTGCAATAGATCGTGGTCGCATCCACGTACAAATGGGGAAAACTAAATTAGTAGGGGTAAAAGCCCGGGCACTAGGGCGGCGCGGAATTATTGTTGGTGACCAGGTGCGCGTTACCGGAGATTTAAGTGGCAACAGCGGATCCCTGGCGCGAATTGTGGAGGTTCTACCACGCAAAACTGAACTAACTCGTTCCGCGGAAGATAGTCCGGGAGCAAAAGAAAAACCGATGGTGGCTAACGCTGACCAAATGGCAATTTGCACCGCCTGCGCTGACCCTGCGCCCCGTCCAGGAATGATTGACCGCCTTTTGGTAGCCGCTTATTGCGCCGGAATCGAGCCTTTGCTGCTGGTTACTAAATCCGATCTTACTTCCCCCGAGCCGCTATTGGAACTTTTTAGACCACTGCAAGTTCGTAGCGTAATAACCAGCATCGAAACCGGAGAAGGAATCGCTGAGGTAGCCGGACTGTTAGCCGGAAAAGTCAGCGTACTGGTAGGTCATTCGGGAGTTGGAAAATCATCGCTAATGAATGAACTTATTCCCCAGGCCGAGCGCAACATTGGGAGAGTTAACCAAGTAACCGGACGTGGTCGCCACACATCTACCTCAGTAATGGCGCTCCCCTTCCGGGAAGGCTGGTTAATTGATACTCCCGGGATTCGTTCTTTCGGGCTAGCTCACATTGGCGAACATGATCTGCTGGCAGCTTTCCCAGATTTGGCGGAGGTAACCACCGACTGCCCGAAACTCTGTAGCCACTTAGCGTCTTCACCAGGTTGTCAGCTGAGCGCCTTAGAGGACAGTAATCCTGCGCAACTGCGGAGAGTGGAATCTTTCCGCCGTCTGCTAGCTTCCCAACAGAGCCAAAATTCGCCTATGTAGGTGAGAGTTGGTAGCTAGTGCGTTACCTCCCTGACATCCTCTTTCACCCTGCAAGGAGGTAAAATATCCGCCGGCTTCTTCTACAATCGGTACCAGTGCCGCCATATCGTAGATTTCAAGTTCCGGTTCCGCCGCGGCGTCAACCACGCCCTCAGCCACCAACATATAGGAATAAAAATCCCCGTAGGCGCGGGTGCGCCAAACTTTTCGCGTCAACTCCAAGAATGCCGGCAATTTGCCACGTTCTTCCCATCCTGACAGGGAAGAATAGCTCAAAGAAGCATTTTTTAGTTCCGATATTTTTGATACTTGATTAGCTTGTGGATTCCCACCGTTAAAAGCACGCCACGATCCCAGACCGCGCCCCGCCCACCAACGGCGCGCTAAAGCCGGAGCGCTAACTACCGAAGCTACCATTTCTCCGGCAACTTCCAGACCGATTAGGGTTGCCCAGACAGGTACCCCGCGCACAAAATTTTTGGTGCCGTCAATAGGGTCAATTATCCACCGCGCATAGCCAGCTTCACTGCCCTTACCCCCGTATTCTTCCCCATAGATCAGATCATCGGGACGAGCAGAGGCCAGAGCCTGGCGAATCATCTGCTCCGCACCGCGATCAATATCAGATACCGGGGTCAGATCAGCTTTCTCGTACACCTGATAATCACGCTGGTTAAAATGAGCTAACGTATACCGGTCTACTTGGTCGCTAATTTCCAGCAGTAGCGTTACGTCCTCATCGAAATTTCTCATTTTATGATTATTCCTTTCCGAGGGCAGATAACACCTCTGCCTGCAAAGCCGCCCTAACTTGCCCCGGAGCACTGGGTGTCGATCCCGGAAGCGCCGCGAAGGTGGCACAGTTACCGAACACTCCCCCTACCAGACGGCTAGCAGTTCCAAGCGCCCCCATTCCGGCTATCAAAAACAGTCGCCGACCAGCGGTATCACGATAATAGTTTTCCATGGCGGTAAAAACTGCCAACAAATGCTGGCGGTTGGTAATCGTGAGAGCCAGTTTGGCCACCTGGGCCCCGCGTTCATGAGCGGTAGAAAGCCAATTGTAGATGCTTTCACAATCCATTTTTTCAGCTTCTTCAGCTGCAAAATAGTGACGGGACAGCACGCTCACTACCCCGTGATTATGGGCATATTCCAAAGCTTCCTTAGCAAAGAGAAAATCATCTTCGATATCAAGTGCACTGGCTCCCGCATTCACCAGCATTTTCATAGTTTCAAACTGGTGGATGGGAACCATCCGTGAACTCCCTCCTTGGTGGATGCTACGGCAGGTAGCTAGCCAAGGGAGTTTTATAGTTGGAGCCAACTTACCTACAATTTTCCGCAGGTAGCCGGGATTGCGGTATTCACGTAGTAGATCTAGACGCCACTCTACTACGTCAACTTTCCGGGGGATCCGAGAAATCTGTCCCCGTACCTCGACCTCATTGGTTCCGGTCAGGGGGACGATTAGTGCCGGCCGTCCCGGAGAAAACAACGAACCTGGTTCCATCGGTTTGCCTCCTAGGAATGTTACTGTCTCCAACATATCGCACCCAAGAACCCCCGCGCCTGGCACAGCTAAGTAACATGGGGCTATGAAGTTAATCCACACCTCCGATTGGCATGTGGGGCGTACTCTCTATGGGGAAGATCTATCTGCGGCGCATCGCCAATTTTTTTCTTTCCTTACCCAACTAGTGCGCGATGAGCACGTGCAGGCAGTAATGGTGTCTGGAGATATTTTCGATCGCGCGATTCCCTCGCTGGAATCTTTAGAAATTGTTTCCCAGGCTTTAACAGAACTAACCGCGTTGACCGCAGTGATTTTAACCCCCGGCAATCATGATTCCGCGGAAAGACTGGGCTTCCTATCCCCCTATGTCCGTGGAAACCTACATTTGCGCACCTCAATAGCCGATATTTCTTCTCCGGTAGAAATCTCCACACCCAGCGAAACCTTGCGGATTTGGGGATTACCTTATCTCAACCCCGACATGGTGCGTACCAGCCTTTATGATGGATTATTTTCTGCCAATAACCCAGAATCGCGAGCGAATATTGAGGATGGAGATGCGCCTATGCAGTTGCCACGTTCTCATGAAGCGGTAGTAGCGGCAGCTATGCGCCGAGTGGGCAAAGCACAGCATCGCCTGCGACCAGTTGACCGCACTATGGTTATGGCACACGCTTTCGCAGTGGGAGGTACAGCCAGTGATAGTGAACGGGATATCACCGTCGGTACAGTGCAATCAGTTCCTCTGCGGGTATTTGAAAGCTACGGAAAGCCTGATTCAGAGCTATCCTCTGATCTGTCGGCTCCAGACTATTTGGCACTGGGGCATTTACATGTACCACAAAAACTGCATACCCAGCATTCTGTAGGACGCTATAGTGGTTCGCCGATAACTTTCTCATTTTCGGAATGCCATACCCCTAAATCCGTGGTGCTTTTAGAGACCAGGGATCCTAATCTGGATCCTCAGCTAATACCCACCCCGGTTTATCGGCCAGTAGGACGCATCAAGGATTCTTTCGCTAACCTAATTTCTAATCCCAAATACGAGGAGTACACCCAATATTGGTTGGAAATCACGGTCACAGATCCCCAGCGCCCCAATTTTATGGTCAGTAAGTTAAAACAGCGCTTCCCGAAAGCCTTAGCAATACTACATGAGGTCACCTCCATCAGCTGGGAAAATCAACGCCAGGCACTGCGAACCAATCGCTGCCGCCCTCAGGCACTAGCCAAAGACTTTTTTCGCCAGGCACGCCAGGGTAAAGAACTAAATGAAGAAGAAAACCGACTGATAGAGCAGGTTTACGAGCAGGTGCGCGGGGAGAGCTAAATGCGGATTTTAAAACTTAGCTTCGAGGCCGTGGGGTCTTTTGGCGGCAAAGAAACTATTGATTTCACCAAACTTGGTACCGGATCCGGGGTGTTTTTGATTCACGGACCCACCGGTTCTGGGAAATCTACTATCCTAGATGCGATTGTCTTCGCCCTCTATAACGATGTGGCTTTAGAATCTAACTCTTCGAAAAGCCGTTTACGATCTGACTATGCTGGTGACGATCAAATCAGCTGGGTGCAACTAGATTTTGAGGCGCGGGGACAACTTTATCGCGTGTGGCGCACCCCGAAATATGTCCGCCCCAAACGTCGTGGTTCCGGCACCACTTCCCAGGCAGCGGAAGCTTCTCTTTGGCGACTAAACAGCGAGGATGCTGATCCTGGCGATGCGATTGCCTCCCAACCTCGAACTGTCAATGAAGAGTTAGTTACCAGAATCCTCCCCTTGACAAAATCACAGTTCTTACAAACGGTAATTTTGCCGCAAGGCGCATTTTCCCGTTTTTTAAGAGCCTCCTCGGATGAGCGTCAAGAGATCTTGCAACAGATTTTTGGTACTCAGATTTACGAGCGGATGCAAAACGAATTCATTGAGCGCGCCCGGACAGCACAAGCTAGCGCCCAAACAGAGTCGCAAATGTTATCCAGTCAGCTGAAACTATTTATTGAGAACTGGAGTAACTTGGCAAATTCTGTTGCTGGCTCTCGCACTGAAATAGAAACTTTACGTGCCATTCAAACCTCTTTACCTACAGTTTTAGATGAAGATCTGATCAAATCGTGGGAACCCTACTACCACTTGCCCACCGCCCAGGCTCACGAATGGATAACTGAGTACACTCAGCAGGTAAAAGCAACTGCAAAACGCTACCAGATCGCCTTGGAAAATAAGGAAAAAGCAAAGGCATTAACCCATGATTTCCAGGAATTAACCCGCTTATTAGCAGTTGAAAAACAACTTTTAGCAAGCCAAGAGAAAATTCAAAACGCTCGGGAACAAATGCTACTTCATGAACGTGCTCAGCGAGTAAACGTGGAATTAACAGCCCAACAGCATTACCAAGAGAACTTGCATGCCGCCCAGGCGAAGCTAACAGAAAAACTACAAGTTTCTCCCGCGCCCTTTGCCACCTGGAAACTACCACAGGATGGAATCTCGCTAGCTGACCTAGAAGAAAAAATAACCAGGCAACAGAGGAAAAACGATAAAGACCTGGGGGCGTTAACCCCTCTAATCGAACGACAGAAAAAACTAGACCTTCTGAAAAAACACGCGCAAAAATCCCGCCAGAAATATATCGAACATTCCCGAGCTGCAGCCCAGGAGGCAAAAAAGTTTGTACTGTTAGTGCCAGAGATTAAAACGTTGCTAAGACGGCAGATGCACCTAGAAAAAGGTCAACTTTGTTTTGAGTCCGCGCAACAAAAACAACTGCAGTTGCGTCAATATCAGGGAGAACGCCAACATTTCTTGCAGGATTTCAAACGGTTTCAAGCCCAGGTTGCTAAACTTCCAATTCTAAAAAAAGAGGTGGCGAGGACGCGAGCGGCAGTCTCCGCATACGAACGCGAGTTTTTTGTGGATTCTTCGATTCTTTTAGCTTCCCATCTGGAACCTGACTCCCCCTGCCCGGTTTGTGGTTCCTCCTCTCACCCCCACCCGGCGCTCGGGACTGTTAGCGGGGAGCACTCCCTCAGCCAGTTAACCCAATTAAGAAACCAGCTCACCAGGGCAAAGACTAGCCTAATGAAAACACAAGAGCAGGTCATAAGCGAGCGAAACCGGCTGCTAGGCGAGATAAAGCAGCTGCGAGCAAAGTGTCCGGGAAATGCGCAGGCCATTGACCGAAATGTCGCCTATTTACAGAAGCAAGCAGAAGAACTTAAAAAACTACAGAAACAACTGATAGAGCGAAAGAAACAGGCTCAAAAGTATCGGGATTCGATACAAAACTCGACTAATGCGGCGAAACTCGAAAAAAACTCGGTCAACATGACCCTAGAGCAAATCCGGGAAATAACAACAGAGATTGCAGCATCTGGGCAATCAAGTGATCTGGGGGCTCGACAGCAATCGCTCAAGCGGGAGCAAGGCAAGCTCTCCAGCCTGTTTAAAGCGTTGCAGGAAGTCAAGGATGCCCATAGTAACCTAGCCCAAGCGCGCGCCCGTTTCGAGCAATCCTTACGCGAAGAACAGTTCCCTGATCCCCCGACGGCACAGGCCGCCCTCTTGGAAGATCAGAAATTCCAAGAACTAAAGCGTGAGGTACAAACCTGGGATGACGAGTATAAAACCAACCAGGTAAAGCTGAACTCTGACCGGATTCAACGGGTGCGACAACAGGAATTTGTACTACCAGATTTAGAGATTTTAGAGAGCAAGGTGAGGGAGGAAGCAAAAATTCTCCAAAAGTATCAGGAGGAGCTAGCCAAGGTTAAGGAACAGCTAAAGACGGTAGAGATAACCGTAAGTGACCTGCAGACAGATACTGCCCGATATTTGGAGTCTATCTGCGATACTTCTCTGTTGATTACCTTCGCTAATCTAGCAAAGGGGGAAGAAGGTTCCGCGCTAAAAGCTCCCCTGGCTACCTGGGTTTTGCTTGATCGTTTCGAGGAAGTGCTAAATGCCGCCAATCCCTATTTAATGGGTATTTCCGGTGGACGCTACCAGCTTTCACACACCGATAGCGAGTCTTCCCGCCGTCGCAACCAAGCTTTATCTTTAGCGGTAACCGATAACTTTTCCGATAAAGCACGCGAGATTTCTGCGCTTTCAGGTGGGGAACTATTTTATTGTTCATTATCTTTAGCTTTGGGATTATCGGAAGTGGTAACCGCCGAGGCCGGTGGAGTAGAAATCTCCTCTATGTTTATTGATGAAGGCTTTGGGACTCTTGATGACACCAAACGAACTCAGGTTATGCAGGCGTTAAAGAAAACCTCCGCTTCGGGCAGAAGCGTTGGGCTAATTAGCCACGTAGTTTCATTGCGTAGTGAAATTTCTGACCAGATTGAAGTGATTGCGAGTAAGGGACGGGGATCTACTCTCAAAATCACTGGCAATTAGCTGATCCACTTAAAATATCAGTAGTTACCACTCAAGCAGATCTAGGCGGTTACCCATATGGCCGCTACTGCCGGTTTACCAAGGGTAACTTCCTTCCCGGCTACCTCTATCCGCATAATTCCAGCTTCCGGGATGTTTTCTAAGGGTGATAGGGAACAGCCAGGAACGATCCCTACTGATTCTAAGAAACGCAGCAGTTGGGCATTGGAGTCTTTTATCCGCGCCACCGTAGCAAGGGTATTTAAAGGAGCCTTAGCTAGGGGCAAAGTGGAAACTTTCGGAAAGTTACCATCCGCGGTGGGAATCGGATCCCCATGGGGATCTACCTTCGGAGTTCCCAGCGCCTGATCCATAGCAGCAATTAATTTATCGGAGGCAGCGTGCTCTAGTACATCGGCCTCGCTATGGACTTGATCCCACGGATACCCCAACTTTTGATGCAGATAGGTTTCCAGGATGCGATGTTTACGCACCATCTTCAAAGCTAACTTTTTGCCCTCTGTAGTCAGAGTGATCCCCCGGTAGGGAACATGGGTAATCAGCCCCAACTTGTCGAGACGACGCACATTTTCAGAGGCGGTGGAGACCGCTACCCCCATTCTTTGAGCCAGTCCCGATACAGAAAGGGAACTACCTCCCCATTCAGTAGCCCCTAAAAGGTGCTTTAAATAATCCTGCACTACCCGAGAGGTAGCGCCATCAGAGTCTGCCTGACCAATCATTTCCCTCTTCTTCATCGTATTAGCCACCCCTTATAAGTTAAAGGCGAAAAATCTCCAGCCCGAAAACTGTAAATAATACCGCCACAACAAGCGTTACGCTAAAAATGGCTCCCAACCACCAATAACCAACCAGCACGCGCCGAATCCCCTTTAGCGGATGTGTTGGTCTGGCCGCAGCTCGCACCCACAGCGCATAGGATAGCCAGGCTAGAAAAATAGTTGCCACCCAGGTTAAGAAGCAATAGGGACACAGGGAGTGCAACTGAAATACCGAGGTTGTGAAGAAGAAAACTACTGCTATTAGGCCTCCACTGGTTCCGATAGCAAAGAGCCATAGTCCCCATTTAGGAATAAGCCCACCGAATAGTAGATAGATTCCCATTACCGAGAGTGCACCGAAGGCTATCATCCCGAAAATCGAGTTTGGAATCCCTAAAATCAGGTGACCTGATGCAGATTCCATGGCTCCCCGACAATCAACCACGTTATTCAAAGAACAGCCGAGTCCCCGATCAGGCTGGGCACGATGAAACATTTCGGTACGCCACAACTGCCAAGAAGCTACCATTCCCAATAGCGAAAATAAAATGATTCCGGCACTAGAAAGGCAAGGAATATGCCCGGAACGCATCGCCGGAGGCGGAGAAAGGGGATCGGCATTAAAGGCTAGTTCACCTGCAAGTAAGCCTTCCTGATTGTCTCGCATTCTTCCCCCCTGTAATGGAAAATACCTGTCCATAACCTAGCATATTGCCAGCAATTAAACGGGCGAGGACGCGAGGTAATCTCAGCCGCACCCTGGCGATTACCGATAATTATCTTGCTTCCCGCAGTCGCAGTGGCACATAGTCGCGTTGCGGAGCACCCTGATAAACCTGGCGCGGACGACCAATGCGGGTCATGGGATCATGAAGCATTTCAATATATTGAGAAATCCACCCCGGCAGGCGTCCCAGGGCAAATAACGGGGTGAACATTTTGGTGGGGAAACCCATTGCTGAATAAATCAGACCAGTATAGAAGTCAACATTCGGGTAGAGCTTGCGTTCAATAAAGTAATCATCGGACAGTGCCACCTGTTCTAGCTCCATAGCTAGAGCGAACAAGTCGTTATTCTTCCCCATGCGGTCGAGAACCTTGTGTGCTTGTTCTCGCACAATCGCTGCTCGCGGGTCATAGTTCTTATAGACGCGATGGCCGAACCCCATAAGCTTAACCCCCTTTTCCTTATTTTTGACTTTCTGCACGAAGTCTTTAATCGACATCTTGGTGTCGCGAATGTTAATCAACATCCGTAACACTGCCTCATTAGCACCCCCATGCAGCGGCCCCGACAAGGCACCCACTCCGGCGGCAATTGATGCGTACATATTGGCGTTAGAGGATCCCACTAAACGAACTGTGGAGGTGGAACAGTTTTGCTCGTGGTCAGCATGCAAAATAAATAGCACTTCCAAAGCACGCACAATCGCGGGATCAATATCGTAAGACTGATAGGGCAAACCAAAGGTTAGGCGAATAAAGTCCTCTACATAGGAGCGCTCGTTATCTGGATAGAGCAGTGGCAGGCCGGCAGCCCGTTTAGCAATATAGGAAATCATGGTCGGAACTTTGGCCAGTAGCTGCACCGCCTGAAGATCTTGCAACTGTGGATCATGCACATTAGCAAAAGTTTCCTCGTAATAGGTAGCCATTCCCGCAATACCACCTTGCAAAATTGCCATGGGGTGACCGTCAGAAGGAAAGGCGGTAAAAAACGCCCTAAAATCTTCGTGCAAGAGCCGTTGACGCTTTACCCGGCGTACAAAATCATCTAATTGGGAAGGAGTGGGCAATTCTCCCTTAATCAGTAAATACGCAACTTCTAGGAAACTAGAATGGTTAGCGAGCTGATCAATTGGATAACCGCGATAGCGTAAAATCCCCTTACCGCCATCAATGAAAGTAACTTTGGAAGTACAAGAGGCAGTGGTAGAAAAACCGGGATCTAGAGCCACTAAACCGGTTTGATTACGGAGTCTAGAAACATCAATCCCTTGGTCACCACAGGTTGCCGGCACAGGAGGAAATTGAATGGTTTTACCATCAACTTGCAATACTCCTGGTTGGCGGCCGAAACTATCTGGTTTTGAAGTATTTTGAAGATCCTGAACCATTTCGACAACCTTCCCAAAAAAGAGGTGACTTAGTGTCATCCCCTGATTACCATCTACCACTCGCCACCCTTAAGAATATAACATTTTCTTAAAGAGTTCACCATTCTTAGGCAAATTTTTCTAAACGATTAGCAGCTTTTTCTATTTCCTGATCACTGACACAAAGCGCTATTCGCACATGTGAACCAGGACAGGAGTTATAAAAACTTTCTGGAGCAACTATCATTCCAACCTGAGCAAATCTCTTTAATAAACGCCAGTCGGCACCGCTATCGAATTCAATTTTTTCCACGTCAGCTCGATCCTTCCGGTCAAAAACCCAAAGGTAAAGACCCGCTTGACATTCCTTAGCAATTGTAAGACCCGCTTTAGTGAGCGCTGCCGAAAGAATTTTTCTCCGCCGAGCATACCGCGCCACCTGTTTACCCACATGGGAACGATCTAAAAGCACCGCCGCCAGCGCTGCCTGTACTGGTGCCGGCATCATTTGCCCGCTATGTTTACGCACCGCCACCAATGCGGAGATTAGCTGCGAATCTCCAGCTACGAAAGCCGCCCGGTAGCCCGCCAAATTAGATTCTTTAGAAACTGAATACACTAGCAACAGATTTTCCGCACTCTGCCCGCAAACGTCCTCCTGCAGTAGAGAAGGCGCCGGCTCCGCCCCCTCGTAGGTAAGTTCACCGTAACATTCGTCGCTGGCTACCACGGCTCCCACTTCCCGCGCCCAAGAAACCACGTTCTGTAACCATCCCTTAGCCGCTACCCTGCCAGTAGGGTTAGCGGGAGTATTTATCCAAACTAACTTGGCATCACGAGGCCAAGTTGAAATGTCATTGGATACCGGTACCCCCTGAGCACCTGCTAGCCGCGCGCAAATATCGTAAGTGGGATAGGCAATTTCGGGAAAAAGAATTTTATCTCCAGCACCAATTCCCAGCTGCCATCCCAGGTTCGCTACCAACTCTTTTGAGCCCACAGTTGGCAGGAAGGAGTCCTCATTCAGGCAAGTAATTCCCCGCCCCACTGCCCAAGTGAGCATGGCATGGCGCAACTGGGAACTGCCAACCACCATCGGATAACCGGGACTGTTTGCCGCCGATTGCAAAGCAGCCTGTGCAATCTGTGGACAGTCATCAATCGGGGTGCCAATGGATAAATCAATGACTCCTCCGCTAACAGCTGCCGCTGTCTCCCGGTAGGAGGCAAGTAAGTCCCAGGGAAAAACCGGCAGGCGTAACGGACGCGGTATTTCACTGTTCTTCATGTGTTCTCCCTAAGACAGCAGCGTGACAGATCCCGCCTTCCCTAAAGTAGCGAATCGGGGAAATACGCACTGCAGATTAATCCTCGCGAGGAGGTAATTTTTCGATCATGGGGTCGTCATAGCCGGTTGGCCCAACGCTGGAGGCTCCCCCAGGTGAACCCAAACCTTTAAGCTCAAAGAAATCGGTGTTGGCACGATAATAGTCCGACCACTCTTCGGGCAGATCGTCTTCGTAAAAGATGGCTTCTGTGGGGCAGACCGGTTCGCAGGCTCCGCAGTCTACGCATTCTTCGGGGTGAATATAAAGCGTGCGTTTACCCTCGTAAATACAATCCACTGGGCATTCATCGACGCAGGCTCGATCCTTAACATCTACGCAAGGTTGTGCGATTACGTAAGTCATAGATTCTCCTTGGTCTTGATATTGCTAGTATCTCACTATGAAGTCTGTGGGCAATCAGAAACCGCCGCCGCGTCTTCCTTGGCTGTCATGGAGAGTAGGCGAACGGGTAGTCTTACGCCGCCGGGAAGCCGACGGTCTCTACGACGCCCTCGGGGAAGTATTAGCGGTAAGCCCTGCTAGCGTCACTATTTTGACCCGCAAAGGTCCGGTTACAGTACCGGCAGAAAAGATGGTCACCGGGAAAAGAGTGCCTCCCCCACCAAAAATCTAACCGCTGCAGGCGCTACAAAAATCACTTATTCCCCGCGTTCTTGACGGCGGCGGCGAGAGGCAATTTTGAAACGCTCTTGCGCACTTAATACCACTTTACGAATTCGAATCTCTTCGGGGGTAACTTCTACGCACTCGTCCTCTGCCGCGAATTCTAGGGATTCTTCCAAAGTAAGTACCCGAGGAGGAACTAGCCCTTCAAATGCGTCAGCAGTAGAAGAACGCATATTGGTTTGCTTCTTTTCCCGGGTGATATTGACATCCATGTCTTCCCCGCGAGGATTTTCCGCTACTACTTGCCCTTCGTAGACTTCGCTACCTGGCTGAATAATGAAACTCCCCCTTTCCTGCAGTTGTATCAGGGCATAGGGGGTTGATTTCCCGGCGCGATCCGACACTAAAGATCCGCTTTGGCGACGGGTAATCGTGCCCTGCCAAGGGGCATAACCATCCGCAATAGAAGAAGCGATTCCTGAACCGCGAGTTTCAGTTAGGAACTTCGAACGGAAAGAAATCAGCCCACGTGCCGGTACTCGGAAAATTAAGCGCACCCAACCGGTGCCATGATTCGACATGGTCTGCAATTTTCCTTTGCGGGCCGCCATCAACTCGGTGACTTTCCCTAGGTAATCTTCGGGAACATCGATGGTCATTTGCTCCATCGGCTCATAGGTTTTCCCATCAATCTCTTTCGTCACTACCTGAGGTTTTCCGGCAGTTAGCTCAAAACCCTCCCGGCGCATCTGCTCGATCAAAATTGCCAGCGCCAGTTCCCCACGCCCCTGTACCTCCCAGGCATCCGGACGTTCGGTGGGCAGTACCTTCAAGGACACGTTCCCGATAAGTTCGCGATCTAAGCGGTCTTTAACTTGCCGCGCTGTAAGTTTATGTCCCTTTATCCTGCCAGCCAACGGAGAAGTGTTAGTTCCAATGGTCATAGAGATAGCGGGGTCATCTACTGTAATTAGTGGCAAGGGGTGGGGATCATTTAGATCCACCAGGGATTCCCCGATAGTGATTTCCGGGATACCGGCCACGGCCACAATATCGCCAGCATGGGCTTCCTCTACGCTTTTACGTTCTAAGCCGAAGGTGGCCAGCAGTTCGGTGAGTTTCACGTCAGTAATCGAACCGTCATGACGTGCCCAACCTACGTGTTCTCCTTGCCGTAAAGTACCGTTGTGGATGCGCAGTAAAGCCAGGCGCCCCAGGAATGGAGAGGAATCCAAATTGGTTACGTGAGCTGCCAAGGGGGCATCCGGGTCATATTGAGGTCCGGGAATCCGATTAATAATCGCATCAAAAAGGTCGTGGAGGTCGCTGCCGGGGAGCTGACCGTGAGCCGGTTTTTTCCAGGAGCAGCATCCGGCCTTTGCAGAGCAATAAAGCACTGGAACGTCAAGCAAAGAATCTAGATCTACTTCTTCACCCTCATCAACCAGGTCTTGCGCCAAGGACAAGAGCAGATCCACGGTTTCAGCTTCTACTTCTTCTATCCGCGAATCTGGGCGGTCAACTTTATTTATAACCACAATCACCGGTAGGCGTGCCGCTAGCGCTTTGCGCAGCACGAAGCGAGTTTGGGGTAGCGGCCCTTCGGCCGCATCCACTAGCAGTACAACCCCGTCAACCATAGAGAGGGCACGCTCTACTTCTCCTCCGAAATCAGCGTGCCCCGGGGTATCAATTACGTTAATAGTGATGCCCTCACTGACCCCTACGTTTTGGGCTGCTTTCCCCGCGTAATGGACGGCGGTGTTTTTCGCCAGGATAGTGATCCCTTTTTCGCGTTCCAAGTCGCCAGAATCCATCACCCGTTCGCCGGTTTTTTCTACGCTGGCATGATCACCAAAGGCTCCCGATTCCCAGAGCATTTTATCTACTAAGGTAGTTTTCCCGTGGTCTACGTGAGCAACGATTGCCACATTTCGCAAATTCTGGCGAACCTTCATTCGCGCCTCCTTATACCGTTCCAAGTGTTTACTCGGGCATGAAAAAACCGGCGGGATTAAGGTCGCCGCGCCGGAACTTTCTCAAATATACCCCTGACGTCGCTACCAGTGCTAACGAGCGTCATTTTGGTCACTGTTTAGGGATGCTCCCTCACTGGAATCCCCCATGTTTTTAGATTCCGAAGAGTATTTCTGGTTATCTTCTAGGAACCGCGAAACCGCGACTTCCGGAGTGGAGGTAACAGCCATGGAAGTTTCATTTTGTAGCTTTTCCTGTTGGGAACGCAATTGACGCCGTGCCTCCGAGCTCAGTCGTACCCCGTAGCGTGGCTTTTCATCTATACCTGAGCCAAACTCGGTAGGCCCAGTGCTAATGCTGGCGGGGGGATCCTGTTCCACTACTGCTGATTGAAAACGGGAGTCGTCTAGGAGTAACCGCCGGGCAGTATAGTAATCATCGGTGGTCATTAAGACGTGTTTTTCGGCGGTAAGGGCAGAGGAAAAAGCTATGGGATAACCCGCAGCGGAACTACGAATCGCCCAGGCAACTAGGCGTTCGATAGCTCTAAGAATAGCGAAGCCTCCGATTATTAGGGGTGCAAGAACTGCCCAGGCTGGTTTCCACAGTACGAAAAGCAAAGATAAGAAGAGTCCCATCATCAAGCCACGGGTAAAACCCGCTAGCACGGCTCTTGGCCAGGTAACCACTCCGACCACCTGATTGGAGCGGGTCAAACCACGCTCTTGCACTAAAAGTTGCTGTACCGGAAACTCTTTGGAATTTAAATAATTAATGGCTCCTTCCGCGCTCTCTTTGGAAGAAAAGGTCGCTAAATCCTGCCCGCTAGGGGCGGAGGTATCCGGGTGATTTTGGAATAAAGCCATAACTTAAGTCTGTATGTTACCTGTTGGCAATGCAAAATGATATCCGGTAAATCTGGCGATTTAGCCTCTGGCGAATCTATTTTCTTCCCTAGCCGCGTCCTCGAAAGCTTTAAATTCTAACGAAGATCCGCTTTCAAGAAAGCCAGAGGTTCAATAGCACCAATATTCACGTAAGGTTAGAGCTATGGAGCACGCTAAGCACTCAATCAAACCCATAGGTTCCCGCGTTTTCATAGGAAAATTGGCGGGGACTCGGGTATTTGATCCGGTAGGAGATGAGATCGGTCAAGTAACCGACGTAATTATCGTTTTGCGTTTTACCGGGTTACCCACGGTGGTGGGCTTGGTGGTTGAAGTTGCCGGTCACCGAAGAGTATTCGTACCGGTAACCCGAATTGTGGCTATTCAACCGGGGCAAGTAATCACCACCGGATTGGTTAATATTCGCCAATTCCAGCAGCGAGTAGCAGAAACCATGGTAATGGGTGAGCTGATGGATCGGGTACTGTCCATGCGTGATGGTTCCGGGGATGTGAAAATCCAAGACATGTGCATGGAGCAGGATGACCGCCGCGACTGGTATATCACCAAACTTTATGTCCAACGGGTAACTTCTGCGTTAGCTCTTAGCCGCGGGGAAACTATGCTGATTGACCCGGCAGAGGTAACGCACTTGCGTAAATCAGTACTTCCACAAGAGGCCACTACCCTACTCGCCCAGTTAGAGGATGCGAAAGCCGCGGATGTGGCAGATGTCCTGGCCGACCTGCCGGAAAAACGCCGCCTTGAAGTAGCAGCCCAACTGGGAGATGAGCGTTTAGCAGACGTATTAGAAGAGCTGGGACAAGAAGATCGCGTTGCCATCCTTACGTCCCTGGATATTGCACGCGCAGCCGATGTGCTCGATGTAATGCAACCTGATGACGCTACCGACTTGGTAAAAGAACTACCGGAAAAACAGGCTCAAATTCTGCTCGCAGAGATGGAACCAGAGGAGGCCGCGGATGTCCGACGTCTGATGGTATACGGGGAACGCACCGCCGGTGGTTTGATGACCACCACCCCGGTAATTTTGCCCCCCGATGCCGATGTTGCCACTCTGTTAGCTCATGTTCGTCGGCAAGACATCCCTCCCGCCCTGGCTGCTTTGGTATGTGTTTGTCGTCCTCCGACCGAAACTCCTACCGGTCGTTTCTTAGGGGCAGTTCATATCCAGAAAGCCCTGCGCGAACCGCCCCAAACCCTGCTGGGGCAAATCCTTGACGATGACCTTAAAGGGGTGGATCCTACTGCTGGAATCGGCACGGTAACCCGCCTACTGGCTACTTACAATCTAACTGCAGTACCAGTTGTGGATAAGAATCGTCACTTACTGGGGGCAGTCTCGGTTGATGACGTCCTCGATCACCTCTTACCTGCAGATTGGCGAGATGCAGACGAGGACGAAACCGATTTAGCGATGGAAAGAGAAAGGAGCGAAGATGGCGGACAGGCTTGATACCCCTCGGGAAAGAAGGCGTCGTTTTCGTCTTCCTCGCATAAATTTACAGTCCGAGGGCGTGGGACGGGTTTCAGAATCTTTTGCCCGCTTTCAGGGGACTCCTCAATTTTTGGTCTACCTGACGGTGTTCGTAATTTTGTGGCTAGGCTGGAACTCTTGGGCTCCCGATGCTTGGCGTTTTGACAGTTCCGCTCTAGGCTTTACTGCCTTAACTTTGATGCTTTCGTTGCAGGCTTCTTACGCTTCTCCCCTAATCTTGTTGGCGCAGAACCGGCAGGATGACCGTGACCGAGTTTCCGCGGAACAAGACCGTCGGCGAGCAGAAAAGAACCATGCCGAGATCGAGTACCTAACCCGCGAAATTGCTTCCTTGCGTCTGTCGATGTCTGAGGTGGCCACCCGAGACTTTGTTCGTGGCGAACTCCGCGATCTCTTAGACGAGCTTCGGGACGTGGAATACCAAAGAGCACGTCGGGAATTAGAGGAAGAAAATAATCCACCTGAGCTGAATAAATCTGCACACCGAGATGACAATTCCCCGACGCCACCTCGTTAGTTTCATAAAAAGGTAGTAAAAATTCGACCCCTAGCTCGCCAACGGTCACTGCCGGAAAGTGAGGTCGGAACGCTCACCCTATAGGATAGGGAATATGAGTCAGTTAAACGAGGACGCAATTAGGCAGGCACTTTCGCGGGTAATCGACCCCGAACTGGGAAGGGCAATCACCGACCTGGACATGGTGCGGGAAATTTCTATCAGTGAGGACGGTGCGGTCAAGGTCAGTGTGGATTTGACCATCGCTGGTTGTCCCCTGCAATCAGTGATTGAAAAAGATGTGCAGGAACAGGTTTCTCAGGTTCCGGGGGTAAGCACGGTCACAGTACAGATGGGTGTGATGGATGAAGCCCAGCGCGCTGCCTTAAAAGAGAAACTTTCCGGACCACAAAATATTATTCCTTTCGCCCAACCCGATTCGTTGACTCGCGTGTATGCGATTACTTCTGGTAAGGGTGGAGTCGGTAAATCCTCGATGACCGCGAACTTGGCACTGGCTCTAGCAACCGAAGGCCTCAAGGTTGGGGTACTAGACGCTGATATTTATGGTTTTTCAATTCCTCGAATGCTGGGGGTAGCGGAAGACCCCACTGTTATTGATGGCATGATTGTTCCGCCGGTTGCTGGCGGAGTGAAAGTGATTTCTATCGGAATGTTTGTGCCTGATGGGCAGCCGGTAGTTTGGCGCGGACCGATGCTCCATCGCGCCCTTCAACAATTCTTAGCTGATGTTTACTGGGGTGACCTAGATGTTTTACTGCTGGATCTTCCCCCAGGAACCGGCGATGTAGCAATTTCTATTTCCCAGTTATTGCCCAGGTCAGAAATTTTAGTGGTGACCACTCCGCAGGTAGCAGCAGCTGAAGTTGCTGAACGCGCCGGGATTATCGGAGCGCAAACCGAACAGCGGGTAATTGGCGTAATCGAAAATATGTCTTACCTATCGCAACCGGACGGCAGCAAGCTAAACCTGTTTGGCAGCGGTGGCGGGGACATGGTGGCCGGCCGTCTGAGCACGCAACTTGGATATCAAGTTCCGGTTTTAGCGCAGGTACCGCTAGATATTGCTCTGAGGGAAGGCTCTGACCAGGGAACTCCAGTGGTAGCCATGCATCCGGATTCTCCTGCTTCCCAAGCTATTAAAGAGGTTGCGCGGGCGCTCACTAAACGCACCCGCTCTCTAGCAGGACGCAACCTCGGGGTCAAACCGCTGTAAGCGGGTTTTCAGGTTTCATAAACTGGATAAAAGCGTAAATCCGCTAGCTAAGGAAGTCGTTATGAACAACAACAAGGCTTTAAGTTGGGACTGGACAGAGTCTCAGGTGGCAGAAGACGAAGTCACGGCGGCAGCACGCGCCGCCGCCGTAGAAATGGGAGCTGCGCCGGTTTCTCCCGCAACTGGGGCAGCGCTACGGATGTTATCGGCCGCATGCGGAGCTAAAGCAATTTTTGAGATTGGTACCGGAGCGGGAGTATCAGGACTCTATCTGCTGGCGGGAATGTCTGAAAACGGAGTGCTTACCACTATCGATTCCGAATCAGAGTTCCAGGCGACCGCCCGTAGTGCTTTTCGAGCCGCTACCCACCGGCCAAATCGTACCCGCTTGATTAACGGTCATGCCCTGGAAGTACTGCCTCGGATGGCGGGTGCTGCCTATGATTTAGTAGTGATTGACGGGGATGTCCGGGAAATTGCTAGCTATATCGAACAGGCTACTCGAATTCTACGTCCCGGAGGCATGGTTGCAATCGTGCACGCCCTCTGGATGGATCAAGTTGGAGACCCCGCCCGTAGGGAAATGGAAACTACCCATATGCGGCAAGCGGTCACTTCCCTGTTAAAGGACGAGCGATTCATTGCCAATATTCTTACCTGTGGGGATGGGTTAGCAGTTGGCATTTACTGCCCGCAAGAATAGCCCGATAAAGTTTTTCGAACTTTACCACAGGTGTTCATTCGCTTTTATTCCCATATTACCTGTGCTTTTGTCTGTATTTCCGCGCTATGCTACCTAAAGTTTCGGCGAGGTTAGCTCGCCCTTAAGCCGCATCCTGGTATGCTGCGCAAGTGAGGAGTTTTAAGAATAAAGGCGTTTATCGGAGTGGCCCCATTCAGATGCGCAGTCCCTTGCATCCCAAGGAGACTTCCGAGCAACGTTTGTTAGGTCCGCAAAAAGATACTGATTGGCTACACGACGACACCTGGAGGGTGTTGCGGATTCAAAGCGAATTTATTGAAGGTTTCGGAGCCTTAGCAGAATTGGGGCCAGCAATCTCAGTTTTCGGTTCGGCTCGCACTCCCCGAAATAGCCCCGAATATGCCCTGGGGGAAGAAACTGGAAGACTCTTAGCTGAATCCGGTTGGTCGGTGATTACCGGTGGAGGCCCGGGACAAATGGAGGCCACTTGCAAAGGTTGTACCGAGGCTGGAGGGATTTCGGTAGGCCTAGGAATCGAGCTACCACATGAGCAGATGTTCAATGACTGGGTTTCCCTCGGCATTTATTTCCGGTATTTTTTTGCCCGCAAAACCATGTTTGTTAAATATGCTCAAGGCTTCATTGTGTTACCAGGCGGATTCGGTACTTTGGATGAACTTTTTGAAGCCGTAACCTTAGCTGAAACCGGGAAAATCAAGTCTTTCCCGGTTGTCTTGGTAGGGCATAGCTATTGGAGTGGGCTAATTTCCTGGCTCAAAGATCAATTACTAGGCTCAGGAATGATTACTGAGGCGGAGCTAGCGGCGGTGCAACTAGTCGATACCCCTGCCCAAGCTTTAGAAATTATCGGGAAAGCTTCTGAAGATTCCTAAAATCTCCGCACTTATAACCGATGCCTGCTTCAAAGATCAACTGATGCTGCGAAACTGAAATAATGTAATGACTCATTATCAGACAGAAAATGAAAATAGTTGAAATAAGCGATTCCAATTAATGTCGAAATAACTAATTTCGCCAGACTCCAGCTTCGGGACTCAAATAGAAATAAACCGGGTTACCTAGCTACTGTAACCCCATATTCCAGCTTATTTAGCAGTGTTTATCTGCTATAATTGGCGAAGTCTCTATTAATTTTAATCCTACATATTAAGCTCTCTGGGGGGTCAGCATGGCAGCAATGAAACCGCGAACCGGAGATGGTCCGTTAGAAGTGGCCGAGGACGGGGCACGCACGGAAGAAGGTCGGGAGGTCGTGTTGCGTCTGCCGGCTTTAGGGGGCGGACGCCTGGTTATCGAGATGAGCAAGAAAGAAGTTATTGATTTAGCAATAGCTATCCACCATCTCTATCCCGACGAAACCTAAAATGTAGATTACCTCTACCCCGCCTAAGTTAAGGGACTTAGCGATTTTTTATCTCTAGTTTCTGCCCGGCAGGAAAAATAGCGCTAAATTTTCAAGGTTCCTTGCCGGAATTCTTCCTCAATTATTTGTGACTTTTTCTTGACTTCATTAGGCACTGTAGAGTCGTATTCATAAAACGGCGCAAGCCTCACCCAACCGTTCTTGTAGGTTCCTAAAATTTGAGTAGAGTTCGAGGCAAAGCGATCTTTACGTGCCTGTTCTATCAAGGAAATCATTGCCTGTGAAAGATCGGGAACGACCGAAGTTAAAACAGGAGGATTTTGCCCCAACGAATTTGCTTGCGTCTCGTGACCATCAGTTAGATACCAAATCGCGGTAATAGATCCTACGGCGTCATTTTCCTGCGGCCTTTCAGTCACCGTAGGCGAAGCAATAGTTTTTTCGTTGCTCTCGGAGGGACTCAGCTTCAAATCTCCGCTATCAGGTTCCACGTTTTTAGTGCCTTCCTCAGTAGCTTCAAACGCTTTTTCCCTATCTTGATTCGCCTTAGCAATCACCGCTAAACCAGCCGGGCTTTGCACGCCCTCTGCAAAGAAAATCACATCTGCCCCCTGTTTCACCAGCCCTTCCACTCGGCTTTTTATTTGGGATACCGGAGGTTTCTTCCCTAAATACAGCCCCTTGCCACCAGGTTTAACATTCGCTTTCACCGCCGAAGAATTTTTTGTGTTTTGCTCGGTGTTATAACGGGCAACTCCCTTAGCAAAAGCAGTCAGCAATGTTTGATTAGTCGGATTTTTCTCCCCTGCTATTACTGCTACCTGTCCACTTGCGGAGGTCCCGGCGGCTATAAACCCAGCCACATAGGCAGGCTGGCTCAAATCGTAGGTAATAACAGCTAGGTTCTCGCGGGTTGCTTGGGCAGTAGTACCCGGTGGCAACAATAACGCGAAATGCCGAGCGCGGTGATATTTCGCCTGTTCCATCAAGGGTTCGACAAATGCCTCCCCCACCCCAATAATCAAGGAACAATTAATGGAAATATCATGAGCTATAGCTTTATCTATCTTAGCTGGGGATTCAACCGTGCGACGATGCTCCGCCACTCCTAGCCGTTTTTTACCGTCATTTAAAGCACTGATCGCACTGGCATTAATAGATCCAGCCTCGCCTTTACCCATGGTCAGCAGACAAGTGCGAAAATCCGCGGCATTTATATAACCTGCGGGAGCTACATTAGTTCCCGCGCAACCTGCAAGTACTAAAGCCGAGACCAAAAGTACTATCGCTTGTCCCAAGAGCTTCAAGCCAATTCCCCCTGCTCGCTAGCCACATCCCCTATTTGTTGAGCACACTCACTGGTAGTTACCAAAGTTACGTCCCCGCGGCGAATCACCACCGCATTGGGAATCCCCAGTACTACCAGCTTTTCTTTTCCCTGATGGTCTATAAAAGCTCCCGGGCTAGCTATAACCTGAGTTGCCCCGTTTCCCCTCACAATTGGGTTTAGCAGATTATTTCCGGCGAGCACTTCGTGTAGGGAATCAAAATCTCCCACATCTGACCAACCGAAATCCGCGGCTGAAACAACAGCTACTCCCCCGACTGCAGCTACCGGTTCCGCTATTGCAGTATCAATGGGATAGGAACAAAGCGAGTTCCATAGTTCTACGAACTGGGCACTCCCCTGCTGGTAATGAAGCATTTCCTGAATAGTTTCAAAGTAATCAGGAAGCAGTCTTTGCAAGTGAGAAAGTAGAATGCTGGTGTTGAAAATGAACATTCCCGCATTCCAAAAGTACCCTCCGGATTGCAAATAACTTTTGGCCTCAGACTCGGATGGTTTTTCTTTAAAACTTCTAGCTAGCAGAACGGGCGGATACTGCTTTTCGGCTCTCACAAGCATTTCGGAGGCGCAGATATAACCGTAGGCAGTAGCAGGGCGAGAAGGAGCTATCCCAATAGTGACGATTTTTCCGCTTTCGGCAGCTTTAATTGCTGTAGTTACGGCTCTGCGAAACGCGGGAACATCTTTGATGGCATGGTCAGCCGCAAAAGATCCAGCTATTACGGGCCCATATTTTGCTTGCAGCCGCGCAGCCGCCCAGGCAATCGCCCCGAGCGAATTTTTCCGACTGGGCTCCAGTAGCATCGCATATTTACTTTTTACCTCAGGGTCTAAACGGTCGGCCAGGTTTTGCGAGGCTACGGCCTCGCCGTGACTAGCTCCGGTTACCACGGTTAAGGATGCCGTGAGGGGGCGGAGACGATCCACAGTTGCTTGCAGAAGGCTGCATCCCTGCCCCAGCAGGTCGAGTAGAAATTTTGGTTGCGCTGCCCGTGACAGCGGCCATAGGCGACTTCCTGGGCCCCCGGCGGGAATAATTAGGTGCAGGCTCATGATTTGAAATTATGGTTTATCGGTTTGAATCCAGCTGGCGTATATCCAGCATTATTTGCGACTGGGTCAAAGCTTCGGCTATTTCCGTAGGAGGCTCCGTCGCCGATATAACCCGTGATAGTTGTTTCAGAGGGCAAACTACATTTAGCGCGGTACGCCCCCAACTGCGAGCCGGCACCATCACCGTGGCGAACTCACAATTGCGGATCAAGACTTGTTTCAGAGCTGCTTTATCAAGATTTCCACAGCTTAAACCAGTTTCTTTATCCATTCCTTCCGCTTCAATAAATACTGAATGGAAATAAAAGTTATGGGCATTCGCCAGGGTTAGCGGGCCTAAGTTTTCATGCCCTTCCGGCTGTCCTCCGAAGATAATTACTTGAGCGGGCACCCTACCTTGATTACGTTGTTCCTGTTGGGCACGGTCTAACAGCTTAGCTACCGGCAAACAGTTAGTCGCTACTGTAAGCGAAGAGAAAAAATCGCTCTCGGTTATTAATTTAGCCAGAATGGGTCCGCAACCGCCGCCTCCAATAAACACGCTAGAGCCAGGGCGAATAGTTTCGAGCGCAGCTTGGGCAAGTATTTTTTCTTCCCCGCTAGGAGCACTGGTAGCTAGATTTCCTTCTTCTGAAGCCCCCGCAATCCGTACCGCACCGCCATGTACTCGTTCGAGTAGACCCTTAGTAGCTAAAACTTGAATATCCCGTCGCACCGTCATTTCCGATACGTCCAGTTGTGTTACTAGGTCAGTTACTCGCACTGATCCATTTTGATTTACTTGTCGCAATATTTCGTCGTGCCGCTGGTGCGCTAACATGAGCTACTCCATGTTCGAGAGAACCTTTCCCTTAGATTACCCCAAATGTTGCTAATTGTCTTTTTCTTCGCGCGTTTTTGTTCGTTTCCGGGGTGCTTTCGCTGGTTGAAACCGCTAGATTGAAGCTATGCAACAAACCTCAGCTTCAGCGCAGCTATCGGTGCGTGTTCGCCATCGTGAACAATTTTCACCTACCTTTTCCGAGGTGAAAGCACAGAAAGGAATAATAGCAAAAGCTAAGAAGTTTATTTTGTGGATTCAACGTACCCGGATCATGCGTTCCTTTATGCGTTATAGCAACGGCCGGGGAGCCCTACTTGCGGGAGGAATTGCTTATTCTGCTATTTTTTCTCTGGCAGCCGCCCTAACCATAGGGGTAACGGTTTTGTTGGGAATCCTGGGACGTCGCCCGCGCCTACAGGATGCCATATTTTCTTCCCTGGCAAATTCGTTGCCGGGAGTACTGCAATGGAAAGGATCTTCCGGGATCCTTAACCCTGCCGACCTGATACTTACTACTTCCTTTTCGTTAACCGGAATGGTGGCGGTAGTGGTGCTACTATTTTCTGCTACCTCAGTTATGCGCGCTATGAAGTCCTCTATCCGCGCCATGTTCGGAATTGATCAAGTACCTGCCGGGGTGGCAATGGAAAAACTGCGTGACCTGTTGGGGTTCGTAACTATTTCTTTGGGAGTGGGCGCCACCGGAATTCTAACTCTGGCAAACTCTATTATCGGTAGGCATCTCTTGTTATCTATCGGTCTGGAATCGGAGATTACCTCCACAGCTATTCGCATCGGATCTTTTATTATCAGCGCTGCGATTGATGGATTAGTCCTTTGGGTTTTAATTCGATTCGTAGCCTTGATTCGGGCCCCCAGAAACGATCTACTCTGGGGATTAGCAATTTTTGGCACGGTTTCTACCCTGATACGTTCCCTGGGAACCTCGGTAGTCGGCTCAGTTAATAATCCTTTACTGGCCTCATTCGCCGCTATTATCACTTTACTGCTGTGGATTAATTTGCTTTCGAGAGTAATGCTGATCTGCTGCTCGTTTACTGCAAATCCTCCCAAAACTCTCAAAGTTAGCGAAGCAGAGGACGTGCATGGTAGCGAAACCCCTAACTACGTTTCCCTGTCTGCACCCTTGACTTTGGATTGGCCACACCATCGCTTGAGCGGCATGGTGGATCTGAACGTACCTGCGGAAATAGATTTTCCGGCTGCCTCATCTTTAGGACGGGGAAAAAAGTGGCGCTCACGGTTGGCAAGTGAAAGCGGTAAACCGTGGCAAGGAAAAGTTTCCGCTTATATCGACCGTTTGATTAACCGACAAGAAAAGCGGATAGCGTTCTTACGCTCCCTCAAAGACTCTCGGCGTGACCCTCGCTAGAGCACGGACGTATTTCAGACGCTTAACTATCGTCTAAAAACACAGATAATACCGCAGTACTGTCGGAATTAATTCCCGATAGTCCGATTTTTAATATGATAAACCACCGAGGAACGCAAGCCGCTGTCTAAGGCCAACATTATTCCCCCGAGCAAGGATAATTTTGAGAAACGCCGCTTTCCGGCGATCCCTACCAGTCCTGCCCCCAACAAACCAATTCCCACTGCTAACTGGGAAATATTTGCCACTTTCATCAGGATCGGGTGTTCTATCTCCAGTTTCCGTAAAATTCCGAAAAGAGTTTTCTCGTCCTCAGCAGACTGCAATATCCGCATATCTACGCTTTGCCCCATGGCAGCTGCCCAGCCTGGTTCGTGAAAAATCTCGATGCCGGGCACGTCCTCTAACTCTAGCCGCCCATAGAGGAAAGCAGCGGCTTCCGCCGGTAACCCCAAGACTTCGATTGCCCGCACCATGCCATCTTGGCCTGGCATTTTGAAGGTTTCAGCTAATTGTTCAGCATCGCAGCCAGCAGTTTCGGCAATACGTTTAGGGGAAGATGAATGCCCGAGGTACTCGCGCATTTTCTCTAGCAGCAACGAATCTGGATTTTCAACCGCTCCGGGAACTACTTGGTTCTTCAGCGACCAGGAGTGAATTGCTAGTTTCTCTGGGTCGGCATTTTCGTCGGAGGTAACTGCTACTATCCGCTGGTCATGGTCAGAAACATAGAGTCCGAGAGCTGGGATTCGAGAAATCAGGGAACCTTCCACTACCTCGGCTCGAATAGTTTCATAGAATAGCGCAACCCGCCCCTGCGGAAGGGTAATGCAGCCTAGAGTTTTCCCCTCCGACGCAGCGCAAAAAGGAACCGAAGTGACCGGCATCTGCGAAATTTCCACTACCCGCACCCGCTGAGTGGAATCGGCGTTGCGGGAAGGAACAGGTGTGTCAGCAGGGAGCTTATTTGCTTGATATTCGCCGATTAGTACATCGGCCGCAAACTTTTCCGCCAATTTTTCTACTACTTCTGGAAGCGCTGCCCCAACCCGCAGCGGCTGATCCGCTTCGTCCAGGGAGGCTAGACCATCAGCTTGGTTGCGGAGCATATTTACCCCTAGCAAGTTAGGGGTGTCAGGAAACCAATCAGCCTCAGCCACAATATTTTGTTCCTGGAAAAACCGACAAACCGCAGCAGGATCAAGCTTGGCAGCTACCATTGCTCCCTCTTGAACAGTCCAGGAAACTACCGGGTCGGCTGGGGTATCCACACTGGGCAGGCTGTCTTGGCTCATGTTTTCTCCTTTTAGGATTATCCTTTCTTCCAGATTAACCGCTGAGGGGCGGTTTTTCAGCTATTAGACAGCTTAGAATCTCAAAATTTCCCCATACCGAAATAGTGACTTAGTTCTCAGAGTTTAATACTGGCTTGCTTTTGCGGGGGCACAGCGGGTTATCTTGGGGACATGACACGTCGAATGTTCAGCTGACCCGCACGGTCAGCTCTATCTAGTCCGCCCCTAGGCGGCGACGCGTTTGCCCGTGCAAAGAAGGTCCCTTTGGACTGCCTTGCCGGGCATTTTGTTTATCCGAAGTGGACTATTGGCAAACGTTTAAAAAAACCCAAATCTACTTTGAAAAGGATAAATGAAAATGACTAAGCAAAACTGGGGTTTCAACACTCGCCAGATTCACGCCGGATACCGTCCTGATAAAGAAACCGGATCCCCGGTGCCTCCGCTTTATCAAACCAATGGTTACGTTTTTAAGGATGCGAAACAAGGCGCGGATCGCTTCGCGTTAAAAGAACCGGGCCCTATCTACACTCGCCTAAATAATCCCACTAACGAGGTTTTCGAGGAGCGGGTTAACTCACTAGAGGGCGGAGTAGGGGCGCTATCAACATCCTCCGGAGCCGCTGCGATTGCGCTGACTATTTTGACAATAGCCGAAGCGGGAGACAATATTGTGGCTTCACCTTCCCTATATGGCGGCACCATCGCCTTCCTGGCTAATAACCTGCCACGTTATGGCATCACTACCACTTTCGTGGCTGACCCTACGGATGCAGCGCAGTGGGAGGCAGCCGCTAATGAGCACACTATCGCTTTCTTTGGGGAAACTATTCCCAATCCGAAGAACGATTTTCTAGACATCGAGGCCGTCGCCCAGGCGGCTCACCGAGTCGGGGTGCCCTTTATCGTTGATAACACGGTGGCCACCCCCTATTTAACTCGCCCCTTTGAGTGGGGAGCCGATATTGTGGTGCATTCAGCCTCGAAATACCTGTGCGGACATGGCAACTCTATTCAAGGGGTGATTGTCGACGGCGGCACTTTCGATTGGGGTGCTGATCCGCAGCGTTTCCCCCAGTTCAACCAGCCAGATCCTTCCTATCATGGCCTGGTTTATAAAGACCTAGGTGAGTCTGCTTTCATTACTAAAGCCCGGGTACAAGGATTACGTGACTTTGGTTTTGCTGCCAGCCCCTTTAACTCTTTCCTAGTAAATATCGGGATTGAAACCCTCTCACTGCGAGTGCAACGCCATGTGGAGAACGCCCAAAAAGTAGCAGAGTTCTTGGAGGCGCACCCGCAGGTGCGCTCAGTTAACTATTCGGGGCTGAAGTCGTCTCCCACCCATGATTTGCAGCAAAAATACGCTCCCGGCGGTGCCGGTGCAGTTTTGGCTTTTGACCTTAAAGGCGACCGGGCAGCTGGGGAAGCTTTCGTTGATGCTTTGAGGCTACTAACTAATGTGGCTAACCTGGGAGATTTGCGTTCCCAGGTAATTCACCCAGCCTCTACCACTCATTCACAGGCAAATGAAGAAGAGTTGGCGGCGGCGGGTATCACCCAATCCACTATCCGGGTCTCAGTCGGGTTAGAGGACGTGGCGGACATTATCGCTGATCTAAAGGCCGGTTTTGCGGCGATCAGCAAGTAACACTCTTACCCGCAGCAGATAGAACCTGAAGGAAGAACCAAAATGCGAACGGCACTAAAAGATAGAGCGCAAGGCGTTAGTGTTAACCCCCGCCAGCAATATCCCGGCACTAATTGGGCAAACAATCCGGCTTGGCTGCCCGGCGATGATCCCGGTAACCGCCAGTTTGTTTCTCTAGGGGAACTACCTTTAGAAAATGGAGGCTCCCTGCCAAGTGGCTACCTGGCGTATGAAACTTGGGGGAAACTAAACGCGGATGCCTCCAATGCGATATTGATTGAACACGCCCTTACCGGGGATTCTCATGTAATTGGGTTGCAAAGCCCCGCACACCCCACTGCCGGTTGGTGGGAGCGGGTAGTTGGCCCGGGAAAACCGATTGATACGGATCGTTACTTTGTGGTGGCACCTAACTGTCTAGGGGGATGCCAGGGCTCTACCGGACCGGCCTGGCCGGCTCCCGATGGCCTACCTTGGGGTTCACGTTTTCCGGAAATCACTACCCGTGACCAGGTACGCGCGGAAAATCAATTGCGCAGGTACCTAGGAATATTGTCTTGGGCCTTGGTAGTTGGACCTTCAGCAGGAGGCTTTCGCGCCCTGGAGTGGGCGTGCCTCTATCCGCAGCGGGTACGGGCTTTGGCGGTGGTCGCGACCGCCGGAGCGACCACCGCCGACCAGACCGGTTGGGCACATATGCAGGTGTGTGCCCAAGAGTTAGATAACAGCTTTGCCGGAGGAAACTATTACTTATCGGGCGATAAAGAAGCAGGTAATGCCGGACTGGCGCTAGCTCGACAAATCGCACACGCCACCTATCGCACTTCCGGCGAGCTAAACACCCGGTTTGGACATGACCCGCAAGGCGATGAAAATCCCTTGGCAGGGGGACGCTATGCCGTGGAGTCCTACCTGGATTATCACGGGAAGAAACTGACCAGGCGTTTTGATCCCGGATCTTATCGGACGCTAACTCGCGCGATGATAACGCACGATATCGGGCGCGGACGCGGCGGCACCCGCCGCGCCGCCGGCTCCATCTCTGCACTCACTTTGGTGATTGGAGTGGATTCTGACCGCTTATTCCCGGTGGAAGAATGCGCGGAACTGGCACGCCAGATTCCTGGTGCCAGGTACCGGCAAGTTACTTCCTCCTCCGGTCATGACGGTTTCTTGGTGGAAACCCGGCAGGTAGAAAAAATTTTGGCGGATTTCGTTGCTGGCTTATAGTCATCGTTCACGCCCACTAAATAGCGGTTAAGTGGGTTAAAGCAGGTAGGCTGGAGGGCGTGCAAATAATGGATTTAACCGGGCAGCTGCAGGACTATCGCACCCTGGATAAATTGCATAAACAGGTACATTCCGAGGTAGCAGCGGGAACACGGGAAAACACAACCCTCCTGGTGCAGTACTCCCCCACTTTCACAGTGGGGCGCAATACCAAACCAGAAGATGTACCTAATAAAGATGTACCGGTAATCGAGGTAAACCGGGGCGGTTCGGTTACTTGGCACGGCCCGGGACAGCTGGTTTGCTACCCGATAGTGAAACTGCCGCAGCCTCTAGATGTTATCCGCTTTATTCGCGCCGTGGAACAGGTAGTAATCGATACCTTAGCGCCCTATGGGATTGACGCGCAGCGGATAAAGGGACGGGCAGGTGCCTGGGTACTGAAACCGGGGGAAATCGATAAAAAGATTGCCGCCATCGGGATCCATACCGCGCGGGGTGCTTCTATGCATGGTTTCGCTCTCAATGTGAATCCCACTTTTAGTGATTTCGCCCGGATAATCCCCTGCGGTCTCACCGATGCCTGGGTAACTTCCATGAGCGAACAAGGATGCCAGGAAACCGTGGACTCTATGCGTGCCCCGGTAATCGCCGGGTTGCACCGCAACTTAGACACCCCTTACTTTCGAGGCGAACAGCAAAGTCAGGAGGGTGCAAATGTCTACACTCCCTGAGGTGGGCGAACGCAAACTATTACGGGTAGAGGCCAGGAACGCCCTCAGCCCCATCGAAAACAAACCCGAGTGGATAAAAACCAAAGTAGTTTCCGGTAAAAACTATATGGATATGCGGCACCTGGTACACCGCTCCGGGTTAAACACCGTGTGTGCGGAAGCCAATTGTCCCAATATCTATGAGTGTTGGCAGGATCGGGAAGCCACCTTCCTGATAGGTGGCGCAGTCTGCACCCGGCGCTGCGACTTTTGCGATATCGCCACCGGACGCCCCGGTGAATATGACCGCGAGGAACCGAGCCGAGTCGCAGAATCGGTCGCCGAACTAGGGCTGCGGTACGCCACGGTAACTGGAGTTTCCCGCGATGACCTACCCGATGGAGCCTCCTGGCTATATGCGGAAACTGCTCGCCAGATTCACGCTAAATCCCCCAATACCGGGGTAGAACTGCTGGTAGACGACTTTCGGGGGCACCAGGGCGCCCTCGAGGAAGTGTTCTCGGCGCGCCCGGAAGTATTCGGTCACAACCTGGAAACCGTACCCCGGATTTTCCGGCAGATCCGCCCCGCCTTCCGTTATGAACGTTCCCTACAGGTATTAGAGGCCGCCTCAGATGCCGGTTTAATTACCAAATCGAACCTAATTTTGGGAATGGGTGAGACCCGCGAGGAAATCGAGGCTGCCTTGCGCGCCCTCAGGGATGCCAAAGTCGATATTATGACCATCACCCAATACTTGCGTCCCTCTCCCCTGCATCATCCCATTGACCGCTGGGTCAAACCCACCGAGTTTGTAGAACTGTCAAAATACGCCTATAGCCTGGGTTTTTCGGCAGTAATGGCCGGCCCCCTGGTGCGGTCTTCCTACCGGGCAGGCAGGCTGTGGGCACGCGCCATGCAGACGAAAGGCCGCGAGCTCCCCGCTAATCTGGCGCAACTAGCGGAGGAAGGTACCGCGCGCCAAGAAGCCTCTGCGCTATTAGCGTCCCGTTCCACGCAATAGAGCTGTGAGAATAGGTTTTCCCTCCTGCCCAAGTCGGGTTAAATCCTAGAGATTTAACCCGACTTATGCCCACCTAACCTACTCGGATAAAACCTATTCTCCCAGCCCCTGTTCGCCATCACAGCTCGCACGCTCCCAGAAGAGTTATTGTACTGAGCCCTATCCTGCTGGGCGGATACTTTCTTATATCCTTGCCTCAGCGATAACTCCTTTGCACGCTTACGTTGCAGCTACTTTAGCGAGGCGTTTCCCGGCCAGAAAGATAAAAGTAAAATAGGTGATCGTTCTTTTGACTAGCCGTTCCTTTGGGGTTGAGCGCTTGCTATGTGAGGACTGTTTTTCAGGTACGCGTGCTTTGGTGGTCGCGGGGAGTAAGTTTTATCCGAGTGGGCGCGGTGGGCATAAAAATTCGGAAAATACCTGCGGTCTTTTTCCAAATTCTTGGGCGGGAGGAAAAACTTACTCCCTGCGATTCTTATCCGCCGAGGTTAGTTTTTTGGTCTTGCCAGCATGTAAAGCACCATTTTTGATGGCTTGATAGCTTTAACGGCATGCGGTAATCGGGTAGTGAAATGCACTAAACCACCAGGTAGCAGAGTCACGGTTTTACCCTCGGCGGTGATTTCGAGCTCACCTTCTAAGGTTTCAGCAAGCACCGGCATCGCAGCCGTATGCTCAGAAAGTTCCTCGCCAGCATCGAAAGAAAATAGCACGACGTTGACGCCCTCTGCGCGCAGCAAGGTTTTTGAGACAGTTGAGCCTGCCGCGTACTCGATTTCATTAGCTAGATTGTTGATAAATCCTAGGGCGGGAGGTGTTGGAGTTTCAGCGCTCATGACGGTGACCGTTCAGGTGATTAGGGAGATAAATTACTTGGACGGTTTCTTAGCTACTATCGCAATGCCGGTCAGGTGGTCGCGGTATTTGTTGAAAGTGGATCGCATCTGAAGAACCCGGGCTCGGAGGTCTTTATCCCGGATTAGGTTACGGATAATCCGCGCAACCCCCAAGATACCTTCATCAGCCAGATTACGCCTGACTGATAGTGACGCCATCGGTGCAAAACTAATCCATTCCACCTCAAAGCCAGCATTAGTTAGCACCGCACGCCATTCATTTTCGGTCAGCGGGCGCGCGTTAGCTCGAATCGTCCGGGCTAATTGCTGGCGTAACCCGTCAGCCAGCTTTGGGTCAATATCATTTGGGGTGAGTCCTAGCTCGTGGATGGCGTAACGACCCCCTGGTTTGAGGAGACGAAATGCCTCGGCAACGATTTCGGCTCTAGCTTTTTCGCCTTGCATGGTTAGCATCGCTTCACCAACCACTACCTCGGCGCTTTCGCCACTCAACCCGGTGTCTTGCGCTTTAGCATTAATGACTGTTCCGCCGTGGGGTTTGACTATGGCTTCCACCCGTGCTACTGCCGCCGGATCCTGATCAACACCAACATAGGAGGCTACGCCTTCGGTGACGAGCAATTGGGCAGTACGACCTAGCCCTGGAGCGAACTCGACGATTTGCTTTCCCTGCATATCGGCGGCAGTTAACATCTGTTTCGTCAACTTCAACCCGCCAGGGCGAAGCACCCGCTTACCAGCACGAGCGAGCACCCAATATCCGGCAGCAGTACTGGTTGAACGATCAGATTGTGGCAAAGAAGATGTATTTTCCATACTAAAACCCTAATAACCAAGATAAACCTTAGTCAAACATTAGTAGCTATTAGATTTACAGCAGCTATCCTTAACCACCACAGTTTTCTTGGGACTTAAATAACGTTTGGAAAGACGAAAGGAACAATGGGGCAGTTTTTACCTCACGCCCCGAAATCCGGGCTGAATACCTGAGTATCGCCGGGAGTGAGTTTTATCCGAGTGGGCGCGGTGCGCATAAGAATTCGGAAAATACCTGCGGTCTTTTTCCGAATTCTTGGGTGGGAGGAAAAACTTACTCCCCGCGAACTGCGAGA
The DNA here is from genome assembly GCF_900604285.1 of Varibaculum vaginae. GTDB lineage: Bacteria > Actinomycetota > Actinomycetes > Actinomycetales > Actinomycetaceae > Varibaculum > Varibaculum vaginae. Next base: position 1,128,838 of record NZ_UWNY01000001.1, on the reverse strand, counting down.
TCAGTCTTAGGAAAGGAATTCTTTCAGGGTTTGGCGGGATATTTTTCCGGCACTGTTTAGGGGTAGCGCGCTTACTTGAATTATTTGTTTGGGGATTTTATAGGCGGCTAGTTTGCCTGCTAGGAACTGTTTCAGGGCCCAGAGGGTGGCGGTTCCGGTGATTACCGCACAAACCCTCTGCCCCCAATACTCGTCCTCTAGGCCGATTACCGCGACCTGTCCGATACCGGGGAAAGTTGAGAGCGCGTCCTCTACTTGTGCGGGAAAAACGTGTTCCCCGCCGCTAATAATTACGTCACTTGCCCGTCCGCTCAGGCGCAGCAAGCCGTCTTCACCGATAAACCCGATATCTCCGGTTTCAATCTGCCCGTCAATAGCACTGATGGCTCTGCCCGGATAGTTGGTTTTACATACCTGCGGGCCGCCGATAGTGATTTGTCCCTGAGTGCCTGCCGGCAGCGCTTTCCCGTCCGCGTCGCGCACCGCCACTTGAGAATAGGTAAAGGGACGCCCAGCCGCCTCCGGATGCTGCAAAGATTCGTTTATTCCCAGGTAGCAGCCGGCACCTCCGGTTTCGGTCATTCCCCAGACTTGGATCGGACGCAGCTCAAGTTTTTCCATCCGCCGCGCTAAAGCTGCCGATAGAGGCGCGCCTCCAATCAGGGGACGGCGCCAATACGGGAAGGGATTTTCCGTGAGTTCCTCCCCCGCATCTTTCTCCAGAGCATCCAACATTCCGGTGAACATGGTGGGAACCGCGAACCCGATGGTGACTTGTTCTTGGTGAATAATCCGGGCAGCGGTAAGCGGAGAAAATCCCGCAATCACTACTATTTTTCCGCCGTGACAGAAAATATCGTTGGTGGTGCCGTTAAACCCGCCGATATGGGACAAGGGCGCGAGTGCCAACCCGGTATCCGAGTTGCGGTAATCGAAAGCGTCACGATAGTTCGCCCACGCCCAATACATGGTTTCGCGGGAATGCTCCACCCCCAGGGGGCGCCCAGAAGTCCCGGAGGTATAAATGATTGCTGACAGCTCCCCCTCGGCTACCGGAGCAATCTCACCGGCTAGTTCCCCGGGAGAAAAAGGTTGCTCTCTGTGGGCAGTTAGGAGCTGTTCATGCAGCAGATCCAGGTTTATAACCTGCGGTTTTCCGAGGGCGCCCCCCTGGGAGGACGCGGACTCTGCGGCAGCGGAGGCGACACTAGCTAGCGGCAGCTCCCCCTCCTGATCGCTAAAGAGCAGGCGCGGGGCAGAGTCGGCCACCATCGCTCGTAAATCGGCAGGCGCGGCGGCTTTAGCCAGGGGAACAAATACTGCTCCCATCTGGTCGCAAGCGATCCAAAGCAACAGGTGATATTCGCTGTTAGCGCCGCAAATCGCTACCCGATCTCCCCTCACTACCCCCCGTTCTTTCAGGTATAGCAGTAAATGTTGCGATAGCGACCAGGTATCGGACACGGAAAAATGCCCCCGGGGACCGGCCAGGCTTTGGGCATGGGGATGGTCAATCGCGGCTCTTTGAAAGTTTCGTATCGGTCTAATCATGACTTCCCCCGTTTAGCGTCCTCGGCTATATTACCCACCTGGTCACCTCTGCGAGTTAACCAGCAGGTAGGTTAAACTTAACGACAAGGAACCGGCAGTCCCGGTGGTGAAGGTAGGCGAGGATCTTAGGAGAGCTGTTATGTCTGAAACTATTGAAAACCAGTTGGCACACCGCTCGGTACGGTCTTTTGATACTCAACCAATCTCGCGAGAAGTGTTAGCACAGCTGAAAGAGGCTACCAGGCGCACTGCGACCTCTTGCGGGGTGCAAATGGCTTCGATTATTCAGGTGAGAGATCCAGAAAAGAAACAGGAGATTTCCCAGGTTTGTCAACAAGACTATATTGCTGAGGCTCCGCAGCTCTGGATTTTCCTTACCGACCTATACCGTTCCTACCGAATCGTGGAGGAAAAAGGAGAGGATAAAGCTAGCGTGCGCGGTATGGACGGGTTTTTCCAGGGATTCACCGATGCAGTATTAATGGCGCAAAACTTGGTGAATGCCGCTGAATCCCTGGGGTTGGGAACCTGTTTCTTAGGCTCAATCTTGAATGACCCAACCCGACTCATTGAGATTTTGCAGCTCCCGAAACTGACTTTCCCCGCCCTGGGGGTAATGTTTGGTTACCCGGGGCAGCAGCCGCAGCTCAAGCCGCGAATGCCGATGGAGCTGCGCATGTTTGAGGACTCCTATAACTGTTTTGAGGGTTCCTACCTGGAAATCTTCGCGGATTATGACCAGGAAATGACTTCCTACTATGACACTCGGGCACATGGAAAACGCGCGGATTCTTTCACCGATAGCCTCACCCGGATTATGCTGCGAGATGCGCCCTTACGCCGCGGAATGCTAAATGCGGTGCGCAGCCAAGGTTTCGACCTTGCCCTCCAGCCCCGCTAAAGGTTAACTGCCCCCTCTCCCGGATCTCGAGGCACACATTTAACGCACCTACATTAGAGAGCATGGTAATTCGCGACCACGCCCTCACCCCAGTTACCAGGCAATTCTAGTGTAATTAACAGAATCAACTAGCCGGTCAAGCATATCTTGTTGCCCGGGGTGAGGGCGCGGTTTTCAGAATGATTAGATTCCTAAATCTATTTTGCCAGCATTAATAGCAAGTCCTCTCCATCTATTAGCCAACGCTGGTCACAACCAGTCGTTCCAGCTGGCAGTCTCCCCTTACCACTTACGCCCGAGTTCACAAGATGTATGAACCATCAGGCGCAAATGCGGGGTATTTATCACTGCAACTGCCTACCGTTTGTAACAGAGGGGACAAATTAGCGGAGGCTTTTCTCCCTTCGTCTCATAAGTAACGCTCCACCCGCGATAAAGCACAACATGCTCCCCAACGACAATGCCAACAAATCGGTAGATATACCGGTATTAACTAAACTATTACCTCGTTTATTACTAGTTTCTCGTTTATTTCTGTTGTTTTCCCCAGTAGAACCTTCTTTGGGCTCCACTTTTTCTAAAGTACCGTCATTGCCGGAACTAGCATTATTTTCATCCTCATTATTAGAGGCACCCGGGTGTGGATCTATCGGCAGTGGCGCCCGATAAGGAGCCATCCAGGGAGCCAAGAAACCGTAGTCTACTATTCCCGGTAGATCCAGTACCTTAAGAGCAAATTTCACCACCGCTATTTCACTCGCAGTTGAGAGATCTATGACAGCAAAACCTGTCTGAGAATAATCACCCGTACGTAAGGTCCAGTTCCCTTTGTTACCCAACGGTCGGGTGTAGATTGAAACTGAGCTATCTTCTTCCAAAGGTAACTTCACTTTCAAGGTACCTAGCCACGGGACAGATTCTTTCTCATCGTCTAGCAAATCAACTTGCAGTAGCTGTTTAACCTCCAACTTTTGATAAGGATTGTCAAGCAGTTGCCTATTAAGAGAAGCTACTGTCGATTCCATCTGGGGTAGTTGTTCCGCCTTTATCTGGGAGGCTTTACCAGCATTAAGAGCAATAATTTTTCCGACTATTTTATTAGTTTTATCTTCAAACTGTTTTTCTGCATCCGACACAACTTTAATTTCAGGCAATGTGTCATCATCGCGAGTCAAGGATTCCTTAATCTGCTTATTAACCTGGTCATCGCGATAGATTTCCAAGCTTCCGATGGCATTCGGTAAAGCATATTCACGCAAACCTATTTTCTGGTTTTTATCATAAGGCTTAATCCTACGATTCAAACGAACCATTTCGAGTGGGTTGTCGGCGAATGCCCGTCTCCCCACTGTCTGAATTTGTTCGGTGAATACTACTTTCTTTAACAAGTTACCTTCGAAGGAACTTGCGCCAAGTTTTTTCAATTCCGCCCCAAAGATTAAGGTCTCTATTTGGTTTCCTTCAAAAGCAGATTCCGCCACTTCCTGCACTGAATCTGGAATTCTCAATTGACTGAGAGAATTGCCGATGAAAGCGTTATTTTCAATAGATTCTAGGCCTTCAGGCAATTTCAGATTCTCAATTCCCCCGCGATCAAATGCGAAAGGTCGTGCAAAGGCATTTGGTTTAATTATTTTCACCGAATCCGGTATTTCTACCTGCTTAAGCTTTTCGGCATTTTGGAAGGCCATCGTAGCTATTTCCGTAAACTTAGGATTATTCGGCAATTTCAATAGCGTTAAGCTTTCAGCTTCTTCGAATGCTGCCCTGCCCAGATATTCCACGCTATTAGGTATTTTCAATTCTTTAAGTTTACGACAATAGGCAAAGGCGTTATCCCCGATATGGCGCAAATTATCTGGCAGTTCCAACTGAGTAACACGCAGGTTTTGAAAGGCGCTACTATATATCCGTTCCAGACTACTCGGTAACTTAAGTTCTTTAATTCCTAGGTTATAGAATGCCTCAGAGTTAACTTCAGTAACCCCTTCAGGAATTTGTACTTTAGCTACGTTTTTTATCCCCCAAGTAGGATTCTTGAAAACTCCAGCTCCAATACTAGTGATTTTTACTCCGCCGATCACTTCGGGAATCTCTAGATTTTGCTGGTCAGAGGGCTTTTCTAAGAACTCTTTTAATTTGAGCCATTTAGTAATCATGCCGCGAGAGGGGCTAATTTCCCAGTCACCAATAGTTAGCAGATCCTTTGGTTTCTGTTCATCGGAGACTAACGCATCAGCTACTGGGGTTAAGTTCACCTCTGAGGCAAATTTGGGCTGAACCGGACTAACAGCTTTATCGTTAGGGTCGGTTGTACCAAATTCTGCTCTAATCATTGGTACCCCAAAGTAACCACCGCTTATTAAAGGCAGGAATTCCCCAGTGTACAAATAAGCATGTTGAACTGCCCCGGTTTTTGGCCTCACTGAAGAATCCAAAGCCACAGCAGGAGTCTTTCCGCTGGGGGAAACTTGTTCTACCGTAATATACAGCTGGCGGTTTCCCGCGATTTTATCTGAAAGAAGATTTATTTCATTCCATTTTCCAGGAACTATGTTTATTAGGCGCGGTTTAACCACATCAATTACGCGGCCAAGCGAATTGATTGATTTTACAGATAATCTCATTTGCCCTGCTTGCAGGTAAGGATTATTTCCCGCTCCAAAAATGTGAACTTTTCGCAGCTGAGTGCGCTCTCCTCCGTTAACATCTATCGCGACTCCTCGACCTACCTTTGAATGTAAGATCCCTCCGGCTAACGGATTATTATTGTCATATGCTACCTCCCGGCGACCAACTTGTTTGTCTGCGGGAGGAACTGAATTTTGCGAATTTTCTATTTCCGGTTCTTCCGCGCCACCAGGTTTTTCTTTTTCAAGAATCACATCTAGTTTGAGATCTTTATCCGGATGCACCTTGACCGAATGTTTTTGCGTTGCGTATCCTGAATGCCCAATATAGACATCATATGTTCCGGCAGGAATCTTAGGGATACTATATTTTCCGCTTTTTTCATCTGCTAAAAGTTTTAACCCTAGCTGCGGTATTTCAATTGCTGCTGCGAGTGCTTCGTATCCCGAAGAATCTTCACCTTTCAGATTCAACTGTAAATCTGTGTGTGGAACGGGATCGGTATTAGCACTTTCTCCTTTCCCATTTAAAAGCAAAGAAAGGTTGTCAATCGACCAACCGTCTCCACTTACTCCCCCCTTATTAAGGCTGAAAGCAAATAAATCGATGGTTTTACCCGCAAATTTTGAAAGATCGACACGCCGCTCTACCCATCCTTCTTGTTTTAGCTCGGTGGGATAGTTAAATACCCCTTCTGCTTTTTCGCCAGGTGCTTTAGGGACACTAACAGCTTGGAAACCAATTACCCCGCCAGCCCAACTAGCATTTTCTTGGAAGACTAGCTCCACCTTATCGCTGGGCACTACCTTAGTTAGATCAATTCTGGGCAGTTGGAAGGTTGACTGTTCCGCTGTACCCATACCATGCTGATTGGGATTAAGCCCCAAAATTCTTTCTCCGGTGACCGGACGGGGATCTGTCTGCAAATTTACGGTGGATACCCGGAAATCTCCTTCCATATCTATTCCAGTCGATAACTTTTCAAAATCATTAAAGTAGCTACCCGGAAGGATTGCCGCCTGCACCTGCACCGAGGCTTTGGAGGTTTCATAAATTTTATTGCTGGTAGTCTCTACTTGAACTTTAACTTCGTAATTTCCCGGTGCTGTTATTTTTTCCGCAGGTAGGGAAATTTCGTAGGATTTTTCATTGTTAGTACTGCTTATAGCCAGTTTTTCTTGAGCTACTTCTTCTCCGTCTTTGATGAGTAATAACGAAATACTTCTACATTTATTTGGCTCTTGCAGATTGACTAACACGGGTAGTTTTCGACTTATATACGCCCGTTTAGGTAGCTGTATTATCGCCGGTAGCTTGGTATTTACTGTAGTTGCGGCACTCACCGTACCACTGAGGCTCCCAAGTTTTTCGCCGGCCGGAATTTTTCCTGCTTTTTGTAGAGCTGATTGCACAGCATCATACGCATCTATCACTCCATACCCATACCCATAGTTTGGGGTTTGTGGATATTCATCATCAGTTCCCTTACGAGTATTAGATTTCAAAATAGCTTCTAACTCATTTACCGATAGCTGGGGATTAGCTTGTAAAACCAAGGCTGCTAAACCCGATACGTGGGGAGCAGCTCCGCTGGTGCCATCCCAGGAGGCATATTTTCCTCCCGGTAAAGCCGAGCGAATCTGCACCCCAGGAGCAACCAAATCGGGTTTTATTCCCGCATTTTTCCATTGGCTTGGCCCGCGACGGGAAAAGTCTGCCAGTATCCCAGTGTTATTAACGGCTCCCACGCTTAGCACCCCCGGCATAGAACCAGGATTATCTACCGAACCAGGAGCCGCTTTTACTGCCCCGTTATTTCCAGCACTAAAAACATTCAAAATCCCAGCTTCACGAATAGTTTTAGATACTTCTTCCAGCCATGGATCCGCTTTATTACTTCCATCCGACCAGCTTTGATTAATAATCCGAGGGGCTTTCGCGCTGTCCCCTCCCGGCGCAAGCATCCACTGGCACGCCTTGATAATATTGGCGTTACTTCCACCTACCCCATCACGGAAAGCACGGGCAGCAATAAATTTTGCCCCAGGAGCTACTCCGATTCGATTCACTTCAACTGTTTCATTACCCGTTTTACGCGTCTCGGATCCCACCATGATTCCCGCAACGTGAGTCCCATGACTGTCTGTTTTTCCGCTGCCTACAAAATCTATGTAGTTTCCCTTTAAAATAAACTTTCCTGTCTTGGCATCGAAGCCGCGAAAGTGACTGCGCAATGCGGGATGTTGATAATCGACCCCTTGATCAATTAGACCAACAGTAATTCCGGAACCGGTAATGTTTTTTTCTGTCCAAACTTTATTAACGCGAATGGCCCGTAAATTGGCTTCTATTTCTTCTTCTGGGTTAATGTCCGCACTACGAGAACTCCCTCCTACGGCTTGACTGGTTTTAGCCGGCACAATCATTTGCGCCATTCTATTTGGAGTGATGCTCACCACCGGTGAGAGCTTTGCTAGCCCTTGCAATATTTCTTGTTTACCTACTACCCGGATAGTATTGGCTATCTCTAAAGACTCATATTTTTTAACTTTAGGATTATCGGCTAAGAACGCCTGTGCTGATTTTTGCGCTGCTTGCGCACGCAGCTGTGCTGCTTTTAACGAGATAGCCGCCGGAGAAGCTTCGGAGCCTAACAAGCGTTTGGCTTCCCCCAGCCTTCTATCCGGGGCATCATCTTGGAACGTAACTAAAACGTCCACTAATCCATCTTGGTTGGCAGCAATTGTTGAATCTATTTTATTTTTTGCTTTTATTGTTATCTGCGAGGAACTTTCTAATGCAGATGCCTTAGCGCCATCCATAATCGCCCCTGCAAACACCAGGAAGAATGTCAGCAACAGGGCCAATACTTTCCGTACGGGGTTAAGTTCTTGTTTCACTACAACTCGCTTATTTTCAGTAAGGACTAACTAACAAAGGCCACCCTAACAAGTTCATTAAAATTACTCAACACCTATTTAGCTTAGGAATAAGGATGCAGCTTCCTTGGTAACGGCTGTTTCATTGGTCCCGACTTTTTCTTTGGCATGACCAGATTCGTCATATCGACTTTTTCTAGTTTCAGCAGCTGGATTTTTCTCTCCATTCCGGCACCATAGCCGGTGAGGTTGCCGCCTGCACCAATTACCCGGTGACAAGGAACAATTAACAGAATCGGATTCGCCCCTACTGCTCCCCCAACTGCCTGCGCGGACATGCGTGGAATCCCTCGCTCCCACGCGATCCGGGCAGCGATTTCCCCATAGGTAACGGTTTCCCCAAACGGGATGGTAAGCATGATTTCGCAAACCCGTTTCTGAAAGTCCGAGCCCGAGAGCTTTAGCTTTGGGGTAAACGAGGGTGCGCGTCCTCGAAAATACGTATCTAACCAGCACACGGTTTCTTGGAATATCGGCAAAGATTTTTCCTGAGGGCGGGTGCCCGCAGCCTGCTGTGATACTAGACCTAACCCAATCAGCGCGCTGCCATCGCTGGACATTACCAGCTCGCCCAGCGGGGAATCATAGAAGTGGATATAGGTATCCGCATCCTGCTTCCGCAAACCCCCTCCTAACGCACTCGCTTAACTGCCCGAAAAGTGCTCCATGCCGGTCTAAATAGTCTTTTTCTAAAACCATAGAGACGCAAAAAGTGTACCCTTAGCGGTTATGTCCTGATTTTGACACAATTATGCGAAAGTATGTCCTTACTTTCGCATTTTTCGCTACCCCTCAATAAATCTTGCAGGGATACCTAGGAGAAAACTCCGGCAAAATCGGCGGCGACGCAATACGTCCGCAATGCCTGGGAGACTTCGCTTAAAAGCAAATACTTCCTACTTATTGTTTTCTTCCCTCGCCCTCTTTTTCATGAGGATTCCCAGACCTGTAATCACAAGTCCTAATGCAGTTAGCGATACCGGAAGCGTGAGTGATGCACCTGTCTTAGGAAGTGCAGCAGACTTCTTTACAGGAGCATTTGGAATCTCTTTTCCCGGTACCGACTTAGGGTTATTCGTGTAAATAGCATATACAGTGATATCACTATTTACGGTAGTATCCCCGGTAAATGCGGTACCCGTACCATCTTCCCTTGTATTCCACTCTTTGAAGGCAGAACCAGCCTTCATTGGATCGTGCGGCATGGATTGGTCAGTCAAGGCATCGGTATCAATAGCCTTACCAGTCTCGACCTTAACGAATGCATATTTCTCCGCGCTGTTCATGAAGGTGACCGTGCTGTTCGTATCCTTTGCAACGTATTCCACTTGGGGAACTGGGAATGATACTGCATCACCCTCTTTACCATTGGCATCCACTGGCTTCAAAGTTGCACTCTCGTTGGTATTAAGGATGTGAGTACCAGCTTGGGCAGGCACGTTTACCAGCTCTTCCTGGTAGTTGAGCGCTACCGCCATTTTTGGATACACCGTCTCGTTGATCTTCAAGATGAGCTTTTCTTTGTTGCTATCTTGAGCATCTGCCTTCTTGTAGATCAGCTCAAAGCGATAGGTGCCGCCGGTCTTTTTGCCAAAACCAAAGTGAGCATCGTCTTTACCAAGAGTTGTGTCAGTAATTTTTTCAGCGTTTAAGGTGTCATTAGCAACCTTGAGGCTCAATTCTTTATCGTTATTGACGAAGTCAAAATCTTTTCCTATATAGTCGACAACCGTTGAGCCAGTTGCTACTTTTTCGAGTACTTCCTTCTTAAGCTGCTCAAAATCGGTATTAAGTTCACCATTATTGGATTTACGCGCGAGGTACTTCAGGAATAGAGAGCCATCAAAGTCTGCCTTGTTCTTGTACTACACGTTCATTTGGTATCCAGCGTTTACCATCTCCTGGAAAACGTCATCAGCTTTAATGAACGCAATGTCGATATTTGCTGGAGCATTATGTTCAATCGGCACAACTATACCTTTTGTTCCGCCGCCTTTTCTACGAGAAAAGGAATTATAAGCATAGTCATATTGTGCCCAATTCGCCACAGGATCCTTCTCTTACTCACGATAGTAATCGAGGTATTGTCCAAGGTAGTTAATATTTGGCTTAGGTTTATCCTGGTTTTCCGGTTTATTGGTATCCCACGGCCAAGCATCACCCATAGCATATGAGAAGATGAAGTTCACATCAGTACCTTCAAACTTTTTCCAGTCATTTTTCAGATTGTATTCGCGGCTTTGATATTCCCAAATACCACCTTGAAAATCTCGCTTATCACCATATTTACTTGGATCTTTTTGCTTGTTCGGATTAAAGGAACGTGTGTATGCTGTTTTATAATCATTATTTTTTGAATAAAGATACGTAGCCCCATCACTAATTAAAATTATATGTTTGTTCTTAGCAGTAACCGTGGCATCTTCATCCAGCATTTTCTTCGCTGCCAAAGACCAGCATGCATATTTGTACCAAATCCAAGTACAGACTCTTTTAATTTATTCTGTATATCATCATAGTTTTTCACCACATCAGTAAGCTCTTGATGAACTTTGCCGGCATAATAAAAATTAACAATACCTACTTTGATGTTTAAACCTTTTTCGTCTGCCTGCTGCTTGATATCAGTTAAAAACTGTTGTGCTTTAGCATCTATTCCAGTAGCATAACTTGCGCCACTCTTATCCAGCACAAATACTACATCCTGGGCCATTACGTCTTCCTTACCTGGGAATGACAGGGAAATATTTGTTGTTAACTCATCATCGACTTTCGTGGCGGTTTTATTATTTTTCTCTAGTGCAGCATTTTGATCTGTTGCGACGGTATCATCAGCAAAAGCACTGGGTAGTGCCAGTCATTAAGCCAAATGTTATTAATGTGGCTATCAATAGATTAGTTGTCTTTTTTACTAATGATTTCATCTTTTTTCTTCTTGTAGAAGGTTAAAAAATTTTTTGTGGATTTAAGAAATTGTTTAAAAAAATACCCAACGCCACAATGCTATCAATCAGGCCTGCAGTATTCGTTATTTTCCCGTCTATTTTCAGTATGCTCCCGTCAAGAAATATGAATTTAACTCGTCCATAGTTAGAGACGGTTAGATAGTCGACCATGTTGAGCTACGTATTTTTATCATACTCGCTCGAAAAACTTTGCTTTTTCTACTCCTCGATAATACCTAGGGGAGAACTAAAGGCCGCTCATAAGCAGGGGATGCTTATGAACGGCCTTTAGGTATTTAGTTATTTAGTTTCGCTGGGATTAGCGCTGATTACGCTGCCGACGACTGATTACAAATAGCCCACCGGTTGCTAGCAGCAACAGCGAGGCATATAGGGAATAAATTCCATCGGCACCGGTCTGTGACAGCTTCCCGGCTGCAGCTGGGTTCTGTGCTTGCGGTTTCGGCTGTGGTTTCGCCTGGTTTCCAGGTTTTTGATTCCCCGGAGTTGTCGACGAAGGGGCCGGCTTGTTCTTCCAGAGGGCTTTAACCGTTACGTCACCATTAACGGTGATACTGTCGCCCACTTTGTAGGTGTGCCCGTTTACTTCCCATCCGGAGAATTCTTTATTCTCAGGAGCAGTAAAAGCACTAGCTAACAGTTTATAAGTACTACCCTTATCAACAGTCTTAGTCTCCATAGTCCCCTTACCACCATTACCGTCGTAAGAAACCTTCACCTGAATCTTCTTCCAAACAGCCTTCACGACCGTATCCTTGGTGACAACGATTTCTTTACCCGCGGCAACTTTATTGCCATCGATTTCCCAGGTATCAAACTCTTGAGTGTCATCCGGAGCCTTGAAGCTACTTTCAAGCAGGGTATATTTACTGCCCTTGTCCAGGGTCTTACCCTCCATAGTCCCCTTACCACCATTACCGTCGTAAGAAACCTTCACCTGAATCTTCTTCCAAACAGCCTTCACCACGGTGTCTTTGTTAACAACGATTTCTTTACCCGCGGCAACTTTATTGCCATCGATTTCCCAGGTATCAAACTCTTGAGTGTCATCCGGAGCCTTGAAGCTACTTTCAAGCAGGGTATATTTACTGCCCTTGTCCAGGGTCTTGCCCTCCATAGTCCCCTTACCACCATTACCGTCGTAAGAAACCTTCACCGGAATCTTCTTCCAAACAGCCTTCACGACCGTATCCTTGGTGACAACGATTTCTTTACCCGCGGCAACTTTATTGCCATCGATTTCCCAGGTATCAAACTCTTGAGTGTCATCAGGAGCAGTAAAACCGTTAGGCAACACCGTGTACTTACTACCCTTTTTCATGGTCGCAGAATCCATATTGCCACTGCCACCATTAGGGCTATAGGAAACCTTCACCTCGATGTCTTGCCAAATGGCTTTGATAGTGGTGTTTTCCTTAACTCTGATTTTATCTTTGGCCTTATGTTCGGTAGTGCCAATCTGCCAGGTCTTAAATTTCTCGTTTTCCGGAGCCGTAAAAGCATTGGCTAGAATCTCATATTCAGCGCCTTTATTTACGGTCTTACCCGTCATTTCGCCTTTGCCGCCGTTGCGGTCGTAGCTAACAGTGGCAGTTTCGAGCTTCTTGTTAGCCGGCTCTGAATCAAGCGGTTTTTCTTCAGGAATTAATCCGCCATTATCTTTTGCGGTTGCTTTAACGGTGCCACCGACTTCGATGTCCTCAACTTTCAGAGTAATCACACCAGTATTTGCATCAACGGTTGCGTCATCTGATGACCATGTGGTTTTGCCGACACCATCCACAGTCCTTGTAACCATGCCAGTTTGCTTAGCACCAGAAGCGTCCGTATAGGTAAAGGTGTAGGACGCCAAGTCGGTATCATCACCGGGATTTTCATAAGCTGGCGGGGTAATAGTTACTTCACCCTTACCCGTATCTACCGCAATCGCAGGAGATTTCGGTGCAATATTTTTCACCAGATCTTTGGCAGGGATTTTAAAAACTTTGGATCCACTCTTTACTTTATAAGTTCCATCGTCATTCTGTGCTAATACCCACTTGCCATTTACCCGAGAACCCTCCACATCATTAGGGCTTATTATTGTAACGTTTCCAGCGTTATCAAATTCAATAATTGCAGGCACGCCTCCAACACTAAGTCCAGTTCCATCGGGGAGTTTAGATACGCCGTTCTTTGTATTGGCTTCTCTAATAGCTTTATCGATGGCAGTCTTATCCGCCTTCGTTAATTTGTGAGGATCTCTTACCTCAACTTTGGCGGGGACTGTTGGTACCGGATCAGACTTCGCGCAAGAACGGAATTTATGTGGCTCTTTGACGGTGATACCGAACTCTCTTGCGAGTTTTAAATCGTTATCCTTGATTGAGAAAGTAACTTTTGTGCCGTCAACGGATACTGCTTGAGACATCTCTTTTACAGTAGATTTGTCCACTTTACATTTTCCACCTGGGTTAAAATTCTTGTCCTCCCCATCCTTAAAATCACTGATAAAATAATACTTCGTACCTGAGGAAACCTCTTTTTCAAGTGTAACGATGATCTGTCCGTCTGTTACCTGGACTTTTTGTATTGTCGGAGCAGCAGAGTATTCCTTTACCTCTTTGATTTTAAGTTTCGTAGCTTCAATTTTTCCGGAGGTTGATTTATCGGTATAGGTCACTTCATAGTAAGCATGTTCAGTGCCATTGATAGAAAACTTAACGGATTCAATATCCCCAGCTATTTCTGTGTTTACCTTCTTAAACATTTCAATAGCTTCTGCTTGCTCATCTTCAGTTACAAGGCTGGAGCTCGTTAGTTCAATCCAGATTTCACCGGAGGGCATCTGCAATTTGTCTTTATTCTCTAATGCTTTTGATGGCTGAGCATTTGCAGTTACTTCCGGTGATGTATCTTCACCTAGTTGTTGATAAACAGTAACTGTATCTCCTTCTTCAACTTTTTTTCCAGCAGGTAGATCTACTTTCCAGGTGTTTCCACTTTTAGGGGTAACGGAAAGATTGGCTTTAACAGTGCCGTCTTTAGCTTTTAATGTTACATGAACTGTTGCTATTTCAGTTACCCAATTTTTACCAACTTTAACTCTAACTTTGTGTACCTTACCGCCGGAAATAGTTGTGGCATCGTAAAACACTTTGTTAATTGTCGGTGCTTTTACTTCTCCGGCACCTACAGCCCGCTCAACATACTCCGGGCTGATCTCTAGGCCATCACTTGAACGGGTATTCGCCTTAGTAGCTGCTTTATTTTCCAATGCTGCGCTGGTTTTAAGCTCTGCAGGGTCTGCGGTGTTGACTGGCTGCACATTAGTGCTTGGTTGCCCCGCCAGCGTCCCCTCCTGCAGATCCTCTGCCTGCACTAGCGTGGGGGCAGATAGGGTAAATCCCAGCGCGCAAAACAAGGCGATAACCACCGCTCTTTTGAGGAAACTGACAGTCTTGCGCACCGCTCCGCCAGATTCCACCGCTAACAAAGTTCCCGGTTTATTATTTAAGTTAAGCATAAGGCCTTCCCGTAACTTGCTGTTACTCATGACTTTTACTTAATGATCCTATCATCAATGCTGTAGAACGCCCTAGGGACTTTTTTTCCCAATCACCATGATTTAAACCACCCCACCAGGCTTTACTCTAAGCTTTTGCAGATTGATGGTAATCTCACTATTGACGGTTATTCTTAGAAGTTTTTGTGCGGGAGGATCGCTTGGAACAGGTAAAACAGTTGCTAGTAGGGCTGGGGGGAACCGAAAATATCACTGAGATTGAACCCTGTATTACCCGTCTGCGGGTAGAGGTAAAAGACCCGCTAAAGGTAGACGAGGAAGTGCTAGCTGCTGGCGGAGCCTTTGGGGTAGTAAAAACCGGCCGCTGCATTCAAGTAGTGGTGGGGCCGGTCGCCGATGAACTTGCAGCTGACATAGAAAAGCTGCGTTAGCTGCTATTCCGGTTCCCTGCCCGGCAAAAGCACTACCGAGCAATTTTCACGCCCACTACCGCAGCCAAATGTAGATACCTGCCGCACGCAAAAACACAAAATACGATAACACCAAAAACAACAAGATGACCATAAAAACCTGCTACAGCACCCTCACCCCGAAACAGCGACCTCAAAGCATATTCAAAGGTCTACTGCTGGATCTGGACGGCACCCTAATCGACTCCGAACACACGCACCTAGCCGCCTACCGCAGAATGTTTACCGCCAAAGGATGGCAGGTAGCAGCATCCGAGATGGAGATCTTTAAGGGGCGCCCCGGACCGGAAGTATTCCAAAGCGAACCCGGTCCCTGGTCCGGCCTCGACCCCGAAAAACTGGGGTTAGAAGCTCGCTCTTATGTTGATATTCGCCGCGATCCCCCACGTATTTTTGCTGGAGCCCGCGAAATCATGCAGCTAAAGATGCCGAAATGTTTAGTTACTTCCGCGTGGAGACAGTGGGCGCAGTTGTCCGCCCAGCTACTAGACGCCCCGGCTAGTCTAAAAGTGATTAGCCAAGAAGACATCCGTGCCGGCAAACCCGCACCGGAACCCTACCTGGTGGGAGCGAAAACCCTGGGTCTACCTGCGTCCTCCTGCATCGTCATCGAAGATACCACCAGTGGAGTTATCTCGGCGCGCAAGGCTGGAGCCGGCAGAATCTACGCGGTTACCACCAGCCAAAAACGCGCGGCACTAGCGGAAGCAGGAGCCGACCTGGTCGCCGACAGTTTGCAAGAACTACTGCCCTATCTTTGCGAAGAAAACGCCTGCTAACTGCCGGAGCACATAGCCGGAATACCCTAGGCGGGGTGAACTGCTTCCTCTAGCATCTCCAAAAGCTGATTAGCGAACTGGTCAGCGGTAACATCCTCTAAGAAGCGGGTGTTTCCCTCTTGATCACGCAAAGGAACACACCAATTCGGGTATTCAAACTCGGTACCCGGCTGATTTTCGGTGAGCTGTTCTTGTACCGCATCTGCCAGGGTCAACACCACCAGCTGGGCCGGGGTAGCAGCTACATAACGATACAGAGCGCGGATAATCTCGCCCATATCGCGTTCATCCTCAGCTAGACCCGCATGTTCAATCAGCGCGCGACGCACTGCCCCAAAAACCCGTTCCTGATTACCCTCCGCTTCCTCAGGAGTAGAATCCAAAAGATCCAACGATTCGCGTATCCGCAGGTCCTCGCCGGTAAGATAGCCAGCCACTGGCGGCATATCATGGGTATTAACCGCTGCCAGTTGTTCGCTTCGATAATCTGCGGGCGGCACTAAATGGTCAGGCGCATCGAATTCAAAGAACAGCACCCCGGTACCCAGAATCCCCCGATAACGTAGGTAGTCGCGCACCCAAGGCTCCACGGTACCTAAATCTTCGCCCACTACCACCAGGTTGTTCCGGTATGCCTCTAGCAGCAGCACCCCCACCATCGCTTGGTGGTTGTAGCGCACATAGGTGCCATCTTTCGGCAGCATTCCTTCGGGAATCCACCACAGACGCAACAGCCCCATAATATGGTCGATGCGCAGCGCGCCCCCCATTTTAGCGGCCGCTGCTACCGTACGCCGCAGGGGCTCATAGGCCTGCTGTTCCAGGCGATCCGGACGCCAGGGTGGCTGCGTCCAATTCTGCCCCAACTGGTTATACATATCTGCAGGGGCACCCACCGAAATCCCGTGTGCATAAACTTCCGGGTTGCTCCAGTGGTCAGCTCCCAATTGGTGTACCCCCACCGCCAAGTCGTGCATGACCCCAATCTTCATGCCCGCATCCAGGGCTACCTGTTGTGCCTGCCGCAGCTGCCGGTAGCAGAGCCATTGCAACCATTTAAAGAAATCGCGCCGCTGCCGCAGTTTGCCGCCGGATTTTTCAAACTGAGGGCTATCTGGGGTTTGCCATTTTTCAGGCAGCTCTAAACCGTATTTTTCGGTTAAAGCGCACCAGGTGGCAAACTGTTCCAAAGCCGATCCCTGTTCTTCCAGAAACTGCTGGTAGTCGGCTTCACGTTCCTGCGAGCGGGGAACCTGATAAATGATTTCTAAAGCGCGCAGTTTATGCTTCCACACGGGGTCGCGTTTAATTAAATCACCACTAAAAAATTGGGCACCAGCCCCGGAAACTCCCGGATGATCAGCCGAAACTGCTTCCCTGAGCGATGACTGCGCTTTACCCCGTAGTTCCGCAATTTTTCTACGTTTCCTATCTGAAAGTCTCTTGTACTCTAAAATCGCTTCGGGACGAATATAGATCGGATTCCAAAAACGACGCGAACAGGGTAAGTAAGGAGAGTTTTCCAAGGGGAAAGATACCTGCGACGCATGCACCGGGTTGATCAGTAAAAAATCTGCCCCCTTGGAGGCCGTCCACTTACAGATAGTAGCCAAATCTGCCGCATCCCCAATCCCCCAGGACTCCCGCGAAGGGTTCGCATAGAACTGGCTCATTGCCCCCCAGGCACGCCCATCACGCAAATTAGGCATCCCCAACCGAGCCGGAGTAACCGCTACCGGGCAGGTATAGGGGCGTTCATCCCCCTCGACCTGGGCAGTCAATCGGTGCCAGCCCAAAGGTTGCCCCGGGGGAATATTGAAAGTTGCCTCCCCGGTTAGTACCCCGTTAATTTCGCGGGGAGCCACCAACACATCTAGTTGGGGCAAATCCCAGGAGCCGCCCTCCTCAAAATGCATAGTCACGCTTACGGATTTACCGTGCGGTACGTGTACCCGCACCCAATAATTATCATCATTGCGGGTAACGACACATTCGGGCAGCACCCGCCGCCAGGGACGCTCCTCAACCATTTTTAGCGAGGCTGCTACCTGCGCTGGCGTATCGGCGTCGATATCCATAGCTCTGAGGACTGCACGCAAAGTTTCATCGGAAACTATACGGTGCACCCCGGAATAATCCCAGTAGTCAATGGCAACCCCATAGGCGCTTGCCAGTTCTTGCAACTGATCTTGGCTCTCGCTCATTTGCTACCCCTGTTCTTGTAGGCCTTTTATCGACGGTTTTGCATCCGCTAAGAGCGGCGTAAACGGCGGTGAGTTACCCGGTGCGGACGCGCAGCCTCCGCACCCAAGCGATCAACTTTATTCTTTTCGTAGGATTCGAAGTTACCCTCGAACCAATACCAGTTCGCCGGATTTTCTTCAGTTCCCTCCCAGGCCAGAATATGGGTGGCAACCCGGTCAAGGAACCAGCGATCGTGGGTAATTACCACGGCGCAACCTGGGAATTCTAGGAGCGCATTTTCCAGGCTGGCCAAGGTTTCTACGTCGAGGTCGTTCGTGGGCTCGTCCAGCAGTAATAAGTTTCCGCCCTGCTTTAAGGTCAGCGCCAGGTTCAAACGGTTGCGCTCCCCACCAGAGAGCACTCCGGCCGGTTTTTGCTGATCCGGACCTTTAAAACCAAAGGAAGCCACATAGGCACGCGAAGGAATCGTTACTCCCCCCACGTCCAAGAAGTCCAGACCGTCGGATACCACTTCCCAAAGGGTCTTATGGGGATCAATGCCAGCCCGGTTTTGATCTACATAGCTGACTTTTACGGTCTCCCCAATATCGAGAGTGCCCGAATCTAGTTCCTCTAGCCCCACGATCGTCTTGAACAAAGTGGTTTTCCCGACCCCGTTGGGGCCAATAATCCCCACGATTCCGTTCGGAGGTAGATTGAAGGAAAGATCCTTGATCAGTTCACGATCACCAAACCCTTTACAAAGGTTCTCGGCACGCAACACCACAGTTCCCAGACGGGGCCCGGGCGGAATCTGGATTTCTTCAAAGTCCAATTTCTTGGCGCGTTTTGCCTCTGCCTGCATTTCTTCGTAGCGCTGCAAACGAGCCTTAGATTTAGCTTGCCGTCCCTTTGCTGACGAACGCACCCATTGCAGTTCTTCTTTCAAGCGCTTGGCTAGTTTTGCGTCCTTGCGTCCCTGGATTTCCAGGCGTTCCCGTTTCTTTTCCAGATACGTTGAATAGTTGCCCTCGTAAGGGTACAAACGCCCACGATCGACTTCCGCAATCCATTCCGCCACATGATCCAAGAAATAACGGTCGTGGGTAATGGCGATAACCGCTCCCTTATAGGTATGTAGATGCTTTTCCAACCAGAGGATAGATTCCGCATCCAAATGGTTAGTAGGCTCATCCAGTAGCAACAGGTCAGGGGCTTTTAGCAGCAGCTGGCAGAGGGCGACGCGACGACGCTCCCCACCAGAAAGCACCGACACCGGAGTTTCCGGGGGCGGGCAGCGCAAGGCGTCCATCGCCTGTTCTAGTTGCGAATCAACGTCCCAGCCATCGGCAGCGTCAATCTCTGCCTGCAGAGTCCCCATTTCCTCCATTAGAGCATCAAAGTCCGCATCCGGATCCGCCATTTGCGCGGAGATCTCGTTGAAGCGGTCAAGTTTTGCCTTTAACGGACCGACCCCTTGCTCTACGTTCTCCTTGACCGTGAGGTTATCGTCTAATTCCGGCTCTTGCATCAAGATTCCTACGGTATAGCCGGGCGAAAGCCGCGCCTCCCCGTTGGAGGGCTCATCAAGACCGGCCATAATTTTGAGGATCGAGGACTTACCGGCACCATTAGGGCCGACCATGCCGATTTTGGCTCCCGGGAGAAAAGCCATAGTTACATCATCCAAAATGACCTTGTCACCTAGAGACTTGCGGGTGTGGATCATTTGGTAAATGAATTCTGCCACTGCTGCCACTTTCTGCCAGACGGTATTGTTCTAATACCCAGAATAGTGGAGTTAAAAACGCAAAGCGAACCCCCGCGCGACTAGAGGGCTTCTCCGCTAAAAGTGGTCTCTAAAATATATTCCCCTTCCGGGTCGAGGATAGGCTCTGTAGCATTTTCTTCCGAGGAGGTAGATACGTTATTCCCCAGGACGCTTTTTGCCTCGGCAGGAATGATTTCGCCGGTGGAAGGATCAGTTACCACTTTACCCTCTACCCCCACCGGTGAGGCCTGCGCAGACTCTGTTGTCGGAGAGGTCTCAAACTCACCTTCGGGATCAGTTAGTGAAGTGGTACTTTCATTTCCCGGGGAAGTGTAATTTCCCCTTTTAGGCAGCGCACCTACCATCCGCACAAAGTTAGACTCCCCCATAGTCAGGTCATGCCCCAGAGAAGAGGTCGTTAGCTCTAACCCATAGTGAGTAACCTGCTCTTTATCCTGCCATTTAGAGCGGATCAAACGTCCACAAGCGATAATCGGATCCCCCACCCGAATCGAGCGGGACACATAGTGCGCACCCCACCCCCAAACTTTTACCCGAACCGCGAGCGACTCACCTTTTTGCCAATTACCCTGATTATCGCGGGAAAAAGGGGTATGCATAACCCGGAAGGTACTGAGCGCCTTTTCGGGTTTAGTCGGGTCGGGACGGTGAAAAGTAGGGGCAGTTGCTACCCAGCCGGTAAAGGTAACCTCGATATTTGCTTTGCTCATGATTCCTCCTAGTGTTGCTTACCTCACCATGTTGCAAAGCAATAGCAGGATTTTCTAAAAATAAATCCATGCCACCAGGGAAAAGGAGGATTATCTGCCCCTGGGGACAAGGAATTAGCACCCGGGGGATTTCTCGATAAACTTGAGGGACAACCAGCCCCCGTAGCTCAAAGGATAGAGCAAGGGCCTTCTAATCCCGAGGTTGCAGGTTCGATTCCTGTCGGGGGCGCCAAGATACAGGTAAACATGGTTTACCTGCAAAATTTGTGGCAGTTAAATCCTGGATTTTTAAAGCTTACAAGTGTCCAGTATTTAAGATACTTAGCCCCGAATTCGGCTAGGCACCCAGTCCTTGCGCCAGAATCTCTTTTGCGGCTGCCTCACATTCCTCGCTAGAAGGTCCTTCCCCGGCCGGCCAGAGCACCTTGCGGTAATAACGCAACTCTTGGATGGATTCGCGAATATCGGCGAGGGCGCGGTGTCCCCCATGCTTTTCGGGCGCATGGTAGAAGGCGCGTGGATACCAACGTTTTGCCAGTTCTTTCACAGAAGAAACATCCACTATACGGTAATGTAAATGTGAGATTACCTGTGGCATTTCCTTTTCCAGGAACTGCTTATCAGTACCTACCGAGTTACCGGCTAAAAGCGCCTGTCCCTGCCCTGGCACAAACCGTTTGATATATTCCAAAACCTGTTTTTCGGCCTCTGCCAAATCGAGTGCCTCCGGAGATTCCAGTTCTTTCAGCAAACCGGACTTGGTGTGCATCTGCCGCACAAAATCCCCCATGTGTTCTAGGGCGCCCGCTTTAGGTTTAATCAGCAGATCGATCCCCTCGTCTACGATATTGGTTTGCCCATCGGTGATAATCACTGACACCTCTACCAGGCAATCCTGCTCTAAATCCAGGCCAGTCATTTCGCAATCGATCCACACTAACGGATCTTTCAGGTTATTCGTCATACCTTTAGCCTAATCCATCAAGCTTTAGATACCAGATACCGAAAGGGCGACGCACCCGTCAGAAAAATCCCGATAGGTTATTAACTATCGATTTTAGGAGGAGCAATGACCACAGTTACCGCAAAAGATATAGAGGTAGCTGCCGGGGTACTAGCCAAGGTAGCTACGAAAACTCCGCTACAAAAAAGTGAGCGTTTAAGCCAGGAAGTTGGACGTCCGGTTTATTTAAAACGTGAAGATCTACAGATTTGCCGCTCCTTTAAAGTACGGGGCGCCTATGTGCGCATGGCAGCTATGGATGAGGACGAGCGCGCGGCCGGGGTGGTATGTGCTTCGGCGGGTAACCACGCCCAGGGAGTCGCCTATGCCTGTGCACACCTAGGAATAAAGGGCACGATTTTCTTACCAGCCTCCACTCCGCGGCAAAAACGCAAACGCATCGCCACTATCGGCGGTGAATGGGTAGAGCCGGTGATCGTAGCTGGGGACTTTGATGAAGCCAATCGGGTGGCCGGGGAGGCGGCTAAAGATGGGGGAAAAGTCTATGTACACCCCTATGATGACCCCTACACAATTGCTGGTCAAGGCAGTATCGCAGTGGATTTAGATTCCCAGCTGCCAGAAGATACCGATATGATTTTGATTCCGGTGGGTGGCGGCGGATTGATCGCTGGCATGGCCACTTGGCTCAAAGCTCATCGCCCCGGAATCCGGATCGTGGGGGTGGAATCTGCCGGCGCAGCCTCAATGAAAGCAGCATTGGAGGCCGGGAATCCGGTTTCCCTGGATCGGGTAGATTCCTTCGTAGATGGTACTGCTGTCGGCAGAGCTGGGGATTTGACCTATCAGATTGTGCGGGACCTGGTCGATGACATTGTGGTAGTTCCCGAGGGCGCGGTTTGTACCGAGATGCTCGACCTCTACCATTCCGAGGGAGTAATTGCCGAGCCTGCCGGAGCCTTAGCTTCGGCGGCGGCACGTAACTTCTTGCCGCAAATCCCCAATGGCTCCGTGGTCTGCCTGGTTTCGGGTGGAAATAATGATCTGTCGCGCTACGCGGAAGTAACCGAGCGATCCGGACGTTACGAAGGTTTGCGTCACTATTTTTTGGTGACTTTCAACCAGGAGCCAGGGGCTTTGCGTTCATTCCTAAATGATGTGCTTAGCGAAGGTGAAGACATTATTTACTTCCAGTACACCAAGAAGAATAACCGGGACACCGGACCGGCTTTGGTGGGGATTGAACTCCCAGATCCCACCGACATTAAGGGGCTGCGGCGTCGGATGGCGGCCTCTCCCCTGCAGGTGCAAGAGATAGATCCTTCCTCGCAGATATTCAAGATTTTGGTGTAGTTACAGCCAGCTTGCGATAGATAACCGCTAGCGAGGAGTAGCTCCGCAGCTACCGAAACCCAATACTTAGAGGCTAGGCTGCCAGTTTTACCTGGCGTCCTAGCCCCTAAGCTATGGCGTTTACACTGCTAACGGTTACTTCGCCGTCTTGGCGCCCTCATCTTGGGCGGAAACCGCCCGAGAAATCGCGTCATCTAGGGACTTTTGAGCTTCACCGTACTTCGTCCAGTCCCCTGCCTTCATCGCGGCATTCGCATCCGCCATTGCTTTCTTAGCATCCTGCAGTGCAGAGTTTAGTTTCTCTTGCGCATTAGGAGCCTTTTCTGCTCCCTTGGCATGCTTATCGTTACTCTCTGAGGCATTCTTATTGCCATCATTGGAGGCAGTAACCGCCCCGGAATCTCCCCCAAAGACCTGATCCAAGGCTTCTTTAAGGGTAGGTGCGAACCCGACCTTGTCACCAAAGCCAACCAATACGCTTCTCAACTGCGGATACTGGGTGGTACCGGTAGATTGTACATAAACCGGTTGTACGTAGAGTAGCCCGCCCCCTACTGGCAAAGTCAGCAGGTTACCGCGAATAACTCGGGATCCTTGCTGGTCTTGCAAGTTTAGCTCCCGGTTGACCTCCGGATCCGAGTTGAAGGTGTTTTGCACCTGCCCAGGACCGGGAACAGTGGTGTCCGAAGGCAAGGCTAAAAGCCTCATCTTGCCGTAGCCTTTCCGGACTTTACCTTTCTCATTGCCAGTTTCGGAATCCACCGCCAGGAAGCCGGCCATAGCTGCGCGCCGGCCCTCGCCACCAGGAATAAACACCGAAGTCAAGGAGAACTCGGCACTCCCCTGATCGGTGTTCTTACCGGTAGGCATCTTCATCGTCAGGTAATAGGGAGGCTGCAGCTTACCTGAGCCCTCCAAATCACGCGAGGTAGCTGTGGGATCTTCAGAAAGTTTCCACTGGTCACCGCCAGTATAGAACTCGGAAGGGTTGGTGACGTGATAGTTAGCTAGCAACGAGCGCTGGGCTTTGAAGTAGTCCTCGGGGTA
Organism: Varibaculum vaginae; assembly: GCF_900604285.1. Lineage (GTDB taxonomy): Bacteria > Actinomycetota > Actinomycetes > Actinomycetales > Actinomycetaceae > Varibaculum > Varibaculum vaginae. The sequence continues at coordinate 1,105,046 of NZ_UWNY01000001.1, read as the reverse complement.
GCGCAAGTGACTCATCAGATCCCCGCTAATCTCTGAAAGTGGTTTGATCTGACCGGGGTAAATTTTTTGCCAGGCTTGTAAAATCGGGTCCTGTTTGTCCCACTGATACAGCTGAACCGAACCGTCATATGCATCCACCACGGCTTTAACCGAGTTGCGCATATAGTTAACATTATTTTGCACCGCGAACTGGGCGGTTTTAGCGGTTGCGGTATCTGCGGTGGCATCCGTGAGGTTAATGTGCTGGGAATAGGGATAGGAATCGGTAGTGGTATAGGCATCCACGATCCACACCAGCCGTTTCTTGGCGCCCTTCTTGCCATCCATGTCCACAATCGCAGGATAAACCCGCGAATCCAGGGTTAGATAGGGAGCTACTTTGGCTACCCGCAGCGCTGGATCACGGTCATAGAGAATCTGGGAGTTAGCGTTGATCTGGTCAGAGAAGAACAGGTCAGTAGAGCGGAATTTCAAGGCATAGAGCACCTTGTTCAAGAAGTTTCCAACTTGGGGACCACCATTACCATCGAAAGTGGTATAAACCTGCTGGTTATTCTTAGCATCCTGGTAATCCAGTTCTTTAGGATCCGAGCCCTTGGGGGCACCCACAATGGAATACAGTGGGGAGGCCTGCGAGAAGTAGATCCGTTTCTCGTAATCGCCAATTTCTCCATATTCCTTAGCTGACAGGGAAGATTCCCAATAGGAAGGCAAACCCTCGGAAGTTACCTGATTACCGTAGGCAGCCACTACCCCGAAACCGTGAGTGTAAACCGTATGGTCATTTACCCAGTTACGTTGGGAATTAGCCAAACCGTTCAAGTTAATATCGCGCACCGCAATCACGGTGTCCCGCTTTTCCATCTTCCCGTCTTTATCTGGAAAGTTATAGCGGTCAACCGCGAACTGATCTGGGAATGAATAGTAAGGACGTGACTGTTTCATCTGCCGCACCGCGGGAGATATTACCTCGGGATCTAATAAACGAATCTGTTGGGTGGAATCTGCATCCTGACGCAGCTGATTAGCACTGGCTTCATTAGTAACCTGATCATAGGAAATCAGATCCAAATCCTTCATTCCGAACGCATCCAAAGTAGCCTTAATGTTCCGGTCAATATATTGGCTTTCTAATTCTCGCTCATTAGGACGTACCCGGAACTGTTGAATAATAAACGGGTAGCCCGCCCCAATCACCAGGGCAGAAACCACGGTTACCGCAATGCCCGCTGCCGGCAAATACCAGCCACCTCTAAAGGATGCAAATACGAATAGTGCTGCCACTATCAGAGCAATAACCGCCAAAATCGTGCGAGCCGGAATAATCGCGTGCACATCGGTATACATGGCTCCATCAGTAGGCGAATTTTGCCCATAAACCATGGTCCAGCGGTCAACGAAATAGGTAACCCCTACCATCACCGAAGAAATCGCCAACAAGATACCCATATGAATACGCGCGGGCTTAGTAGCTTTCGCTTTGGGAGTTACTGTCATCGAACCCAGTAGGTAGTATGCAATCAAGCAGGCCACCAAAGAAATTCCCAACAAAGTAAGCAGGAAAGTTACCGCCATATCGATTAGCGGCAGACGGAACACAAAGAAAGAAACATCGAAACCAAACTGAGGGTCTTTTTTCCCGAAGGAGCCTCCGGTAATCGCTACCAGCACCTGACGCCAACTAGCCGCCATTCCCGTTGCCAGGAATAAAGCGATTAAGGCAGGAATCCCCCAAAGGATTCCCCGACGACGCCGGGTAAGAGTGGTGCGATACGACCGAATAGAGGCTGTGATAGTACCCATCTCCGGCCGATTACGGTACGCAATCTGCAAGTTTAACGCCACAATCACCCAGGCGAGAAGGAAAGATGCAACAAACATGCCCCCCGCCGCAATCCACTGAGTAAGCAGTACCCGCAAATAGCCGGTCTGGCGATACCAGAGAATCTCCGTCCATACTCGTGAAGCCACCAGTAATAAAATCACTAGCGCCACGATTACGCCAATAGCGATAGCCAGCGGCCCCGGTTTCTTCAACTTAATTTGCGGCAAGGGCACACGCCCCTCGCCCTCGCTTCCGGTAGAGCCGCCACGGCTATTTCCGCCGCCCCTACCGGCTCCGAATCCGCCAGGAAAGCCGCGGAAGCCACCGCCTTTACCGCCGCCAAAGCCAAGATTTCCAAATAGATCGTTACTCACGAGCCCCTCCGGGTTTTTCTCTATATCTGCCTCTAGGCATTCTTTCACGTTTAGGGTTTTTACTCACCCCCAAAGAGTTAAACTAGCCGCTACTCTGCAGAAGATGGCAACATAACACCATGAGTACTTCACCGGATTTATCTGCCGCACAGCTATCGCTGCGACTAGCGGTTTCCTCTTTAGAAAAAGACGTAGCTCAACTGGGATGGGATAAGACCCCTAGCCTTTTCGCCTTGGTTTACACCCAGTCGATTTTCCCGCAGCTAGAAGCGGAAATGGAACCGACCCAAGCTAAGCAACTGCAGGCAGCATTATCCGAAAACCCACTCCACCTCACTGCAGTCCTCCAAGATCACCTGCCCCCAAGCGATTTAATGGACACTTTAGGACATTTAGTTTTTGGCGAGGATGTGGCGGGAGTCGCGGTCTCTATGGAACGTTTCCTGGTTTCTCCACAAGCTGACTCTGAAGCCCCTACAGACCCCAGCGAGCGTGAAAAGTTTTTGCTTTCTCATCCCTCCCGCCAGGATGTACGAATCGTGGCCGGGGCTACCCGCGATGGCAACACCTGGTGCGCGAGCCGTGCCCGTGCCGAAGATAGCGATGAGATGGTGGCGCAAGGGGAAAAGATTGTCCCCGAGCTTTTAGAGGTACTAAAAGCCATGCTGGTCAGTGACGCGGAATTAGCGGAACTGGCTAGCGAGCCGGACAACACGGAAGCTTCTCCAGCTGATTAGCGGCGATTTGCGCACTTACCTGGCGCGCCTGATGCAGATTTTCCACCGGAACCGCTCGGATTCCCGACATGGGTTGCACCTCATAACAATTCGCTTTAGGCAATAAAAACCAGTGTGCGCCATCCTTCTTGGCACCCGCCATTTTTTGGGGAATTCCGGAAATCTCCAGCACCTGTCCCCCGTAGGAAATAGCTCCAGTTCCCGCTATCTCTTTCCCGCCAGTCAAAGAGGACTCGCTCATGCGGTCAATAATTCCCAGGGCAAACATAGTTCCCGCCGACGGCCCTCCCACTTCCTGCAACGCGATTTTGATATCTACCGGCAGTTTCGCCTGGGGGTTCAAGAAAATTCCCAATTGGGATCCCTGACGGCCATCATTAGGTTTGCGGGTTTTCCCACTGATAGAGAGATTTTGGCCTGCCCGGCGAACGCTGAAGGTCAGCGAGCTTCCCGGCGGAGCCTGTTCTAAAACATCAAAAAGTGAGTTAGCCAGGTTTAGTTGCCGAGTTTTCCCTCGGTAAGTGACCGTCTGTAACACGTCATTTTCTTTCAATTTGCCCGAGAAATCGGAGTCCTCAGCTATCCCGGTTACTTTGAATCTTGCCGGAACCTTGTACCCCAGTTCGCTAAGTGCCGCCACTTTCGCACTAAGCTGTGAGTCCTCCATCTGCGCTTGAGAAACCTGTTCTACCTGTTTCTCAGTCGCCCCTTTCGGATAAACCGCAGATTCTGGTAAAACCTCGGTAAAAGAACGCATTTTTGCCAGCAACACTTCCACGTAGCTCACATGGGTTCCCGGGCCTCCCCGCATCGAAACCGTCACCATCCGCAGTTGACCTTTGGTGGGATAGGTTTTCGCCCCCTCGACTTTGATAATCTGCCCTTGCCCCGACTGGGAACCGAGAACATCAAAGGTTGGGCCAGGGGATTCGATTATGAAGGGGGCACGAATAGCGAAACCAAGAATCAGGAAACCAAGCAAAGATAAAGCCATCAGGGCTGTTCCGATTTTTCCCTGTAGGCGAGATTTTTTTGACTGCTTCCTGGCCACAAATTCTCCTTCTTTAGGTCTCAATTATGCTCCGCCCAAGGCGAAACTCGCACTGCCACCTAGTCCTCAGCCAGCAATACCGATACCCTTAAAGACAGTAGTCAATTTTCAGGGGGTGTGCAGCACTTGGAGGAACACCGCGGTGACGAGCAGCGACCGGAATGGTTCCAGCTGCTTAAGCAGATGCTGGGAGAAGAGGCTGCAGAGGACGCCTATCGCCAACTACAAAATCAGGGCATCGACCCCGAAAAACTTGCGGGAGGTACTATTCCATTTCCCTTCTTCACTGGTACCTCCAATCCTGTCAACCAGCTAAAGCATTTCTTTTCCCCTCGGGAAGGTGCCGTAAACTGGCAGGCAGCTATGGAAGTGGCTTATTCTCGTCTCCCCAGTAGTATCCCCACCAGCGCCGCCCAAGCCCAAAGGATTCGCGAACAACTTTCAGTGGCAGATTTATGGCTTGACACGGTTACAACTTTGAGCCCGACTGCCACCACTCGAGTTGCCTGGACCCCTAAAGAATGGATTCAGGCAACGTTACCAGCATGGCAACGCCTTACCGAGCCGGTGATTACTAACGTAGTGCGCGCATTTACCGAGGCTCTTGGGGAACAGCTCGAACGCCAGGGCATTGATCGTGAAGAGATGAAGGCTTCTGCCGCCATCCCGGGCATCGGGCAGATTATCGGCCCCATGGATCCCGATTCTTTATTAAAAAATTTGGCAGCTGGACTATTCGCGGTACAGATCGGACAGGCCATGGGACAAATAGCACAAGCGGCTTTTGGCTCAACCGATATTGGGATTCCCCTGGCGAAAGAAAAAATCATGGGGTTAGTGCCGGTAAATATCACAGCCTTTGCTAAGGATTTAGATATTTCTGCATCCGAGGTCAGTCAATATCTTGCGGTGCGGGAGGCGGCTCATGCGCGCTTATTCCACTCTGTACCTTGGCTACGCCACAAGTTGTCGCAGCTTATTGGTCGCTATGCACAAGAGATTCGTGTCGATGGGGAGGCTATTGATCGTTCGGTAAGAAATCTACAAGATCGACTCCAAGAACAATTTGGAGAGGGAGAAGGTGCGATTGGTTTCCCGCTCGGTAACTTCGACCCCTCGAACCTGGGAATCGGAATATCTGCCAATATTTTTGCCGCTGACGAAACTACTACCCAGCGTCAAGCAATGGAAGATTTACAAACCGTGTTGGCACTTATTGAAGGTTGGGTAGATGAAGTTTCCACCAGGGCATGCATGCCCAATCTGGCGCACGTTATACAGTTGCGCGAGTTGATGCGCAGGCGGCGCGCAACTACTTCCCCAATTGAAAAAGTTTTAAAACCGCTGATTGGAATGGAGCTTAGCCCCAAGTATTCTCGGCAGGCTGCAAATCTATGGTCAGCAATGCTTAGCCAGCAAGGAATGGGAAAACGAGACCTGCTCTGGTCACATCCAGATATGATTCCTACCTTGCAAGATTTAGCTAACCCGGAAAACTTTGCGACCCAAAGCGGAGAAGAACCAGTAAAAGACCAGGTAGATCAGGATTTAGATTCTTTACTTTCCGGCACTTTAGGTTGGGCAAAAGGATTAACGCCAGAAGTTGATTCTCAAGGAGATCAACTGATGGGCAATCAAGACCACGGTGAAGAAAAGAAATTTCCCCCCGAGGACTTCAACCCAGATTCATCTACCTCAGATGAACCATAATGGAAACGATTACCCAACAAAGCGGCAGGTAAACAAGTTTTTATAATAGGTTATCCACAGATCTAAAATCGCTCTAGTGATACCAGAGACACCCTGGGATGCTTATTTTTATGCGACTAATAAACGGTTCAGTAATGTTGCTGCGCTCTGGAGGAAAAGCCCAGTTTGGTACCGGCGAACGTAACGGATTCCTCGTAAAAGGATTAAGCCCAGCCCATATCGCTATCCTGAAATGGTTATTTGAGAAACAAAGTTGGTACAACTCCCACCTAGAGCGTCGTTTCCCCGGCAATAAAAAAGAGATCAACGATATCCTAAAAATGCTCTCTGATGGGGGTTTAACCGCGAAGCATCAGATAATGGATGGGGACTGCGCTTGTGCCTTCCACCTATACGGATCGGATGCGCCGATCAAAGCCCGTAAAGAAGCCCTCATCGGAGTCAACGGATTGGGTCCTTTAGGAATCACCTTATCCCGTAAACTAGTAGCCTGCGGTATAAAATCTTTGATTCTGCGAGATCGGGAGCAAGTAAAAACCCGTGACCTTTGCGTCTATAGCGATGAGCAGTTAGGAGCAGTTCGCCAGGATGTTGCCCCCTTGGTGCTAGGAGTGAATAGGCAGCTACTTAACCGGCCGGTCACCTTGGAAATCGCCATCTGTTCCTACCTTACGAACCCAACCTGGACAAAAGCCTGTATCAAGCAGGGACTTCCCCACCTTCCAATTATCAAACGGGAAACTGAAATCGAGGTAGGCCCCCTGTTCATTCCGGGACGCACCTGCTGCCTACACTGTCAACATTTAGCAAAACGCGATGCCGATCCGGAATGGCCGCAGATTGCTGCCCAACTGGCCTGCACCGATCCGGTAATGGCAGATACTTCTTTATCTGAATACGCCACTGCTTTTGCAGTTCGAGAGATATTAAGCTACCTAGCTGGTCTGCCAGTCTCCTTGGTGGGAGCCTCTTGGGTTTTCAATCCTGCCGACCCCTTACCCCAGGTGCGTCAATGGCAGCCCCATCCCCAATGTGGTTGCGTAAGCCTCTAATTTTCTAAAATCTGCAAGTTATCCGCAGCTACCTGTACCGGATCCGCCCCGTCGATGATTCTCAAAATTGCGGCTCCAAACTTTTCTAGCTTTACCGGCCCTATCCCTCTCAGTAATGAAAGCTGCTTGAGATTTTTGGGAGCTACGGTGGCAATATCGCGCAAAGTAGTATCCGAAAACACCGTATAGGCCGGTTTATCCAGCCCGTTAGCAACTTCTAGTCGCCAGTGCCGCAAATACTCAAAAAGTTCTTGTTCTTCCCGGCTGGCCTCCAGTAAGAAACGCTTAGTTTCCCCGCGCACGCTGGGGGTGCGCGCAGTTTTCGCGGCCTCAGACTTTCGGGGCCAAAATGGAGAGAAGAACCGTGAACAAGTACGGGTAGCTTTACGATCTAGGGATCGTTTCTCCCCATAACTAACCAAGAGTTCATCACGAGCTCGGGTAATTGCCACATAGGCAAGACGGCGTTCTTCTGCCAAGTCCTTAGGAGATTTAGCTTGGGCAATTGGCAGCAACCCCTCACTAACCCCCGCCAAAAAAACAGTTTTCCATTCCAAGCCTTTTGCCGAATGAATAGAAGCCAAGGTAACTCCCCCACCCGAAGGGTCTAGTTGCGCCTCGGCCAACTCTTGCCACTCGCGCACTAAAGAGATTAAGGATAATCCCGCAGCCTGTTTCAATTGTGCCTGTTCTACCAGGGTATTAAGAGACTCCCAACGTTCTAGGATCGCCCCCTGAGTAGCTGGAGGCTGTACTGACCACCCCAGAGGACGGGCTAGTTCACTAACGATTTCTCCAATATCTCCTTTGGCTCCCCGCTGAGCCAGCGCGTTTGCCTGTTTTACCAGGGCAGAAACTTCAGGAAGTTTAAAGAACCCTTCTGCTCCGCGCACGCAATATTTCACTTCCAGATGCGCCAACGCTGCCTCGAATTGGCTAGATTGCGCATTAGTGCGAAACAGTACCGCGATTTCGCTAGGGCGGGTACCAGCCGCAATTCGTTCTTTAATCATTTTTGCAATCGCACATGCTTCGGCCTCATCATCTGGGTAGCGAGCAAAATGCACCGCTTTCCCGGATTCACGCATGGAAGTGAGTCGTACTGACTGCTTCTTGGTTTCTTTATCGCGGGTAACGATGCCATTAGCTAAAGACACTATCTGTGGAGTAGAACGATAATCCCGAGAAAGGGTCACCACCTGCGCCCCGGGATACTCCTGGGCAAAGTTGCTTAAATACTGAGGGCTCGCTCCCGCAAAAGAATAAATGGTTTGTGCCGCGTCCCCGACTACGCAAAGATCCCGATTCCCCGGCCCCAGCCACAGGTCTAGCAGATGCTTTTGCAGGGGAGAAATATCTTGATACTCATCAACTACAAAGAAACGATATTGAGAGCGAATCTGTCCGGCTATATCCGGACGTTCCTCAATCATCCCGCAGGTCAAAGCGAGCACATCCTCAAAATCTATAACAGAACGTTCCCGTTTAGCCTCGGCGTATCCGCGCATAATATCTGCCATATCATAAGTTGATATTCCCGCTGGAGGTTGCTGACCGCCTCCTTTTGCCCACTTACCATAGTTGTCGGGTTCAACCATGCTCACCGCGGCCATTTCGATAGCTGCCGCATAGTCGCGTAAAGCGGCTCGATCATGAGGCAATCCCAGACGCGAAGCTACCGCCGCTATCAGGGAAGATTTTGTTTTCATGATTTTTGGTAACTCGCCCCCGATGGCAGTGGGCCAAAAATATCTCAGTTGACGTAAAGCTGCCGAGTGGAAGGTGCGTGCCTGCACTCCTTCGACTCCCAGGATGCGTAGCCTTGCCGCCATTTCCGAGGCCGCCCTGACAGTGAAAGTAACTGCCAATACCGAAGTAGGTATATAGATACCACTGCGCACCCCATAGGCAATGCGATAGGTAATTGCCCGGGTTTTGCCAGTACCTGCCCCCGCTCTGATACATACCGGTCCACGCAAAGCCTGCGCAGCACTGGCCTGATCAGGATCTAAATATTTCAGTAATTCTTCTGCCTGCTCCACATTACTTACCTTAAAGGTTACGGTCTTCGGGACGAACGATTGGCTGTCCCAGCCACCTTTCGATCAGATTGGCGGCAATAGTGGCCGGCCCGGGAGGACTAATTTCTTTTCCCACCACTAGCTGCATAAACTCGGTTCTCGTTACCCACATAGCACGGTCAATCTCGGTTTCATCCAATATAAAATAAGGGCTGTGAGAACGAGCAAAAAAACCCAGCATTAACGAACGAGGATACGGCCATGGCTGGGAGGTCAGGTAACGCACTTCCTCGACTTCCAGTCCGACTTCTTCCGCAATTTCGCGCTGTACAGCTGCCTCTAAAGACTCCCCGACTTCCAGATATCCGGCAATCAAGGAGTAAAAATTACTCTCCCAAGCAGTGTTGTGCGCCAATAACAAACGATCAGAGTCATCCCTGATAGCCACGATAACCGAGGGGTCTTGACGCGGGTAGAAGATATTCGAGCATTCTGGGCAATGCAGCTCCCAACCGCTGGCAGCGACACTGAGTGGGGTGGCACAACGGGAACAATAGCTGGTATCACCATGCCAGACCGCGAGGCAAACCGCATGGGTGGCGATAGCTGCATCCTCTCCCCCTAGAAATGCCCCTACTTGACGCAGCGGGATTAAACCCAGAGAGGTGGTGGTATGTTCGGCGATTCCCGCCAGTTCATGGTCACTAACAAATAGGGCAACCCGGCTAGTAGCGCCATCTCTGCCCAGATACCAGGCTTTACCTGCTTGATAGCGCTCGTCCCAGGACTCAATTTGTCCTAACATTTGTCGTTCCGCGCTGCCCAGGCGATAAAGACGTCCGCTACCTGCGGGGGCATCTACATGAGAACGCGAAGCAGCCATTTCGGGCCCCGCACTAACTCCCTTCGTAAGCGGCAGCAACACCCGGCGACGATCAGCGACCGCAACTACTTCCGTGGCGCCCTCGCGTAAGAGACTGGGGACGTTTACAAACTGGCGACACCCAGTATCCAGATCGAGGCGAAAACGGGAAAGCGCAGGAGTATCCATGTCCTCTAACCTATCGGCTTTAGGCCTCGGTAGCATCCATATTCATTTTTACCTAACCATCCAAATGTTATTTTCCCTGATAAACCCCTTTAACTTAGCGTATAAACAAATTAATAAAAGGAGGCGGCAAAATTTGCGGCGAAGGTTGATTTACGTGCTTAAATGTCGCCTAAGTTGAGCCTCATCATATAATCGGCATCGTGAGTAGTGAAAAATTTGTGCGCGCCGATGGACGCGCTTTTGACCAGATGCGCCCGTTAAAAATCACCCGTAACTGGGCACAGCAGGCCGAAGGCTCTGTGTTGATTGACTGCGGAAATACCCGTGTACTCTGCAATGCTTCCCTAACTCAGGGAGTGCCCCGTTGGCGGCAAGATTCCGGTCTAGGATGGGTGACTGCCGAGTATGCGATGCTCCCGCGTGCCACCGCAACCCGTTCAGGACGCGAATCTGTACGCGGAAAAATCGGAGGCCGAACGCACGAAATCTCCCGGTTAATCGGCCGCTCGCTGCGCTCGATTGTAGATATGAGCGCCTTGGGAGAAAACACCATCGTGCTGGACTGTGATGTGCTCAGTGCTGACGGCGGTACCCGCACTACCTCGATTACCGGTGCATATGTTGCCCTGGTAGATGCGATTAAAGTGGGACAAGAAAAGGGATGGATAAGCCCCGGTAAGGTGCTTGCTGATTCCCTGTGCGCGGTTTCGGTAGGTTTTATCGAGGGAAACGCGCTGTTAGATTTACCTTACGAAGAGGATTCACGTGCCGATGTAGATATGAACATCGTAGCAACCGGCTCAGGCAAGTTTGTGGAAATCCAAGGAACCGCCGAAGGACAAACTTTCGACCGCTCCCAGTTGGATGAGCTACTGAAACTAGCAGACAAAGGAATTAAAGAGATTTCAGCTCTCCAGACGGAGACACTTTCATGAAGATACCTCCTACTGTCCGGTTGATTCTTGCCACCCATAATCCCCATAAAGTGCGTGAACTATCCGATATTCTCTCCCCTCTAATCCCTGATTTTTATCCGGAAATGATCGTGGGAGCCGAAGGCCTTGGAATCGAAGAACCATGCGAGGACGGGGTGAGTTTTACTGAAAATGCCCTGATTAAGGCACGTTTAGTGGCGCAAAGAACCGGGATACCCACAGTTGCGGATGACTCGGGACTATGCGTGGACATTATGGGAGGAGCACCGGGAATTTTCTCGGCACGCTGGTGCGGACACCATGGGAATGATCACGCAAACCTGCAGTTATTGCTGAACCAGCTTCGTGACGTTCCCGAAGAGAACCGGAGAGCCAGCTTTGTGTGTGCGGCGGTGCTAGTGTCGCCAGCAGGTTTAGAGCGGCACTGCCTCGGGAAGATGAACGGGATGATACTTAAAGCTCCGCGAGGTGAAAGCGGCTTTGGTTACGACCCAATTTTCCTTGCTGAAGGGCAACAGCGCACTAACGCAGAACTGAGCCCAGAGGAAAAGAACGCTCTGTCACATCGGGGCAAAGCTTTCCGCGCCCTTGCCCCCGCGATTGCGGCCACTATCAAGCTAGGAGGACGCGTTACTCCCGCACAGGCACGCCCCTAATGACGCCTCTGATTGAATGGTCTACTAAAGCTCGAACTGCATCCCGGAACGGGCGATTTCCAGTTCCCCTCGCCAGGTAGTTTTTGCTTCCTGAAGCGGAACTTCGGGGTCGGTCCAAGGTTGAATATGGGTAAGTACCAGTTTCTTAGTTCCCGAGTTTTGGGCAACCCGCCCGGCACGATCCCCCGACATATGAATCCCACGAACCTCGTCATCACTGGTAAAACCACATTCGGAAAAAAACAGATCAGAGTTCGCAGCAGCCTGCACTAAAGTATCGCACTCATCTGAATCCCCCGAGTAAGTGAAGACTGCCTGACCATTTTTACCGGGGCCTTCTACCCGGAAAGAAAACGCAGGAACTGAATGCCAGGCCGCAAAAGGCTTAATCTGCAAAGGACCAACAGTAAATGCTCGTCCCTGCTTAATATGATGAAAATCGAATTCACCACTGAAGTCATCGCGGGGACTAAAACCGTCCAAGCCACGCACCCGGTCTTTGACCCCCTTGGGTGCGTAGACCGGGATAGGCCCGAGAGAACCGCCTGGATGCCAACGTCGATGCACCTGCATAGAAACAATATCTGAACAGTGATCGGCGTGCAGATGCGAGAGTACCACTGCATCTAGTTTCGTGGGATCCGTATAGTTCCAAAGCTGTCCGAAAGACCCTGGCCCTAAATCAAAAACTACCGAGTAGGTGTGGGGTAGCCCGAGAGCATCGGTTCCTTCCGCCTGCACTAGGTAGCAGGAAGCCGGGGAGGTCGGTCCGGACATGGAGCCAGTTACCCCTACTACTGTGACCATCATTAGTTTGTAATGCACTCCTCTTTGATTCCGTTAAAATTTGCCCCCATTATCCGGGAGGCAAGAGCGGTAAAACTATTTTTAGCTTCGGTACAAATAAAATGGTGATCAGCTTTTTCAACCCCGAAAGGACGTAGCATTTTAGCCTTTACCAATTCCCCATAGACTTTTCGTGCTGCTGCCGACGATGATGAAATCAGGGATACGTTTTCTCCCATGAAATAAGAAATCGGCCCGACTAGCAGCGGATAGTGAGTACAACCGAGCACTAACGTATCTATTCCCGCGGCTTTTAGGGGAGTTAAATATTCTTCAGTGACATCGAATAATTCCGGAGAGGCAGTAATACCTTCCTCGGCAAACTCTACAAAACGCGGACAAGCTTGAGTGAAAACTTCCGCCCCCATCCCAGAGAGTTTACGCTGGTAAACCTGGGAGTCAATCGTAGCTCTGGTACCGATTACCCCAATTTTACCGTTACGAGAACGGGTAACTGCATTTTCAACTGCCGGCTGCACCACTTCCACTACCGGAATCCCCTGCTGACCCTGGTAGCGAAACCGCGCTTCATCCAGTACTGCACACGAGGCAGTATTGCAAGCTATGACCAGCATTTTCACTCCCGATTCCACCAGGGAATCCATAATGGATAGGGAATAACGACGCACAGTGTCGAGATCCTTTTCCCCGTAGGGGGTGTGGGCAGTATCCCCCACGTAACGGATCTCTTCGCGGGGCAACACATCTAAAACTGCGCGCGCAACCGTTAGCCCACCGACTCCCGAGTCGAAAATACCGATAGCGGATTCGTTACTCACAAAAATAGCCTAGCTAGGCTGCGGCCAGCTATCTATCGCTTGCAAGAGTGAATCTTGCCACCCGGAGAGCCATTTATAGAAGGAAATAACCAGGACTTTCTCAAATTGTTCATTCCCTGTTTTGGGTTTTAACTGCGCAGACGTTTCTCCATTGGTCTGAGAATCAACCCATAAATCTTCGGGTTCAAGTTTGCCAGATATGGCCAGACGCACATCGTTTATACCGCCAAGCCAATCCCATTCTTCTCCGCTTTTTACGACCAGCACTGAACCGGACTGATCGGAAAGAAGCTGATAGAGACGGTCTAGCCGTTCATATTTTTGAGTGCGCAGTTGGGAATCAGTCAGATCCCGCATAGTTTGCGCGGTTTCCTCATCAACTGATCCTGGAGGCAAGAGCCGATCTAGAGAAGCATTCGGGAGATGAATATCGGCGCCCGATTCCTCATGATCATCCTCTCCGAGCATAGTAGTGATTTCAAAAGGTAATATCGGAGGGTCAAGCAAGGTACGCACTTCGGAAATCGCTTTTAAGAAGAGGCTGCGCTCAACTTCCCCAATCGAACATTCCCATCCCCCGGGAACGGGACGGAAAGCGTTCATTTTGCGTCCGACCTGTCAAGGGTGGCGCATAAACCATAACTGTGTAGCGCCTGCACCAGGGCTTCCATTCTCTCGCGGGTACCCGAGGCTACTTCAGTTTGCCCCTGGTTAAAGATTTCAAGTCGAGTACGCCGCGCTTTTTCGCTGGACATGGAAAACTGGTGAGCTAAAACCCTTTCCACATATCGCGGCTGGTTAACTGGATCTCGCGAGATGGTGACCCGCCATTGCCGCCGACAGGCACTTCCCGAGTATGAAGGAGTCCCCGAACCGGAAACCAGATGATTAACCATACATTCAGGGTATTAAAAAGGATGCACAGAATGGGGGGTTTTGGAAGATGATTTTCTTTAGGCGGGTATTTACCTACCAAATTTTGTTTTCGCCCGCGAGTCGAAAACTGGAATATTAGCTATTTTTGAGTATGCTGAAAATATGAGTTCTTCAGTAAACACCGCTTTGTTAACGGACATGTATGAACTGACCATGGTGGATGCCGCCCTGCAGTCTGGCACTTGGAATCGGGGTGCCATTTTTGAACTATTTGGTCGCCGACTGCCGCCAGCCCGTCGTTTCGGGGTGATGGCCGGCAATGCCCGTATTATCGAGGCTCTCGAACGTTTCGAATTTTCAGCTGATGAAATCGACTATCTTTCCCGAGAAAAGATAGTTAGCGACGACTGCCTTGACTTCCTAAAAACTTATAAATTTAAGGGTAGTATTCGCGGCTACACCGAGGGGGAATGTTATTTTGAATCCTCTCCCCTACTACAGGTTGAAGGTAGTTTTGCGGAATGTGTTTTACTAGAAACACTGCTACTGTCGATCCTTAATCATGACTGCGCGGTCGCCAGCGCGGCCTCGCGGATGACTATCGCCGCCCACGGAAGGCCGTGTGTAGATATGGGAGCGCGGCGCACCCATGAACGCAGTGCGGTTTCTGCCGCGCGCGCCTCCTATATTGCCGGTTTTAAGGGAACTTCCTGCCTAGAAGCTGGCAAACGTTACGGAATCCCTACTATCGGGACGGCCGCACACTCGTTCACTTTGATTCACGACAGCGAAGAGGACGCCTTCCGGGCGCAACTGGCTAACCTAGGACCGGGCACTACCTTACTAGTAGACACCTTTGATGTTCCGCGGGCGGTAAAGCGCGGGGTAAAACTGGCACGGGAAGCTGGCGGAGAACTGGGATGCGTCCGTTTAGATTCGGGAGACCTGGTAGCCGAAGCTTTCAAAGTTAGGGCTTTGCTAGATTCTTTGGACGCACAAAGCACCAAGATTACAGTCACCAATGACCTGGACGAATACGCGATTGCCGCCCTCGGTGCCGCTCCAGTTGATTCCTATGGAGTGGGCACCAAAATGGTAACTGGTTCCGGAATTCCGACTGCCGCCTTAGTTTACAAACTGGTGCAGCGGGTCAATGAGGATGGCTCCATTCACGATGTGGCGAAACGCTCTATCTCTAAATCCACTTTGGGGGGACGCAAGTTCGCAGGCCGCGCCCGCGGCGAGGACGGATACGCCAATGCAGAACTGGTGGTAGTAGCAGATAATGCCGAGCAGGCGCAGGCCGAGTTCGCGCGCCGCAATGCCCGCCCGCTTTTAGTTGATCTAGTTACCGACGGGCAACCCAATTCGCGTTACGTAGGTAAACAGGCTTTGCAAGATGCTCAAAACCATCACTTACAGGCACGTAACGAACTCCCCTACCAGGGCTGGCGGCTTTCAGCAGGGGAAGCAGCGATTCCTACCGAAATTGTCGATCTAACCGATCGCGAGGACGAGGTCGAGGCTCCTAGCGACAATCCAGATCCTCGTCGCTAGAAGATTTTTATTGGACAGTTAACTAAAACGATTAGGGAGCGGCTACCAGTTAGCTAGCTATAAGCTGCAGCCGCTCCCTATTGAAAAAAAGATAGTTTTGCTGGGTAATTTCACCTGGTCAAGTCAGTTTTAACGCGGTCCCCCCGGGGTGCGGAATGGCCAGTCGGGTCCACCGGAGGCATCCATTTCCTTTTTAATTTCTACGCAACGGGGGCAGATCGGATGATTTCGCACCTCGCGAGTGGGTACCCACACCTTGCCACAAAGAGCCACTACCGGCTGTCCGGTAAGGCGTGAAGCCGCCAAGCGGTGCGCCGAGACATAATGCGCGTAACGGTCTTTGTCACCGGGTTCTTGGCGGCGAGTTTCTGGACGCTCCAGAACTCCTAGGCCGCCCTCTCTTTGTACGCCGTCTGGATCTGATAAGCCGTTACGCATTTGCATATCCCCCATCTTAGCGGCTAATAAGGCAAAAATGTTTGCATACCTAAGGTTTTAATAGGTGCTAACACAGATATTTGCTGAGCGCGAAACGGAAAGTGTCACCGTAAGTATTGACTATTAGGGAAAAATCTTTGAGAATGAAAGACGGCGTTCGCGCCGGTTGTTTTTTTAACTTAATAGGGGTCGATCGGTTTCGACAGCTGGTATTGGTTGCAGAGAAGCGTGCCGAGAATGTGGAGTCATCTCGCTAACGTCCTTCACAAAACAATAAGTGCTAAACATAACCGCACTGACTTCGCTCTAGCTGCTTAAGCAGAGCCTTTAAAAGTCCGTCAGCTCCGAGGGTGCTTCTACCTCGGTTCCTGGCGTCGTTTTTCAGGAGCCACTGGCTGCAGTTTTCGTCAATGGGATTGCAGCGACACTTTACAGTGACTGAGCCTATAGAATCTCTAGTTTGCCAAGTAGATTCAGGCTGAGAAAAAGCTCAGGCAAACTGCGCACGGAGAAGAATGCAGGAGTACCAGTTGGACCGGGGTTCGATTCCCCGCGGCTCCACTATGACGAGCTCGAACGGCAAGCAAGTTTGCTTGTTAGTGAGAGTGAGGAAATAGTGCGTAATCCCGTCAGGGATTACCAGCACCACTAGGACGCTCATTTTGATACAAAGTGAGCGTCCTATTTTATTTTCCTCCACTCGAACGTATCAGTTGGGCATCAATATCGCTTTTTCGTTGTTCTCTTGACCCAAAAATCACCCGCTTTTGTTACTGATTAACAGCATCGCTCGGGTAGATATCAACTCCCACCCATCCTATGGAAGAAAAACATGCCGAACCGTCACCCGGAAGGAGTGGTTTCGCATACCCAAAAACGCTATCTATCGACTATGGTTGCCTTTCCCAGGACGCCCCTCATTCCATTTAACGATTGCTTCCCTACGCCACCCAGCGACCGCCCGGTCGTCAAGACCAATCACTACGTCAGGGGCTGGAAGCATCCCCTTAGCTTTATAAGATGCCGCCGTACCGCGAGTGACACCGATTAGGCGCGCTACATCACGCAACGCCAAGAAAGTCTCATTCATCGCCTTTACCTCCAGCGCTCAGATCATATAGACATACTCCCATGGCGATGACCCAAATAACCCACATGGTTACCGTCTTCCAGGTGGCAGCCTGCAGGTCAGTGATGGCTAAGTTAGCGCCACCAATAGCGATAAGACACCCTAAGGTTCCGAGATGTCCCTTAAACTTTTTTCGATTCATGTTTCTTTAGCGGTGTTGGCTGGTAGAATCTGACCTAGGCGGGGTCGAAGTAGCTACTTTCTATTTCGACCCCGCCAGACCTTACCGGCTAGTTTTCGTCTTTATGGAAGTGATCCCACAAGGCAAGTAGTAGACCGGCTAGGGCTAACAGGTTCCCCAGGTCAGTTTTATCTGTAGTCCTGCAACCGCACCCTCCTTTCGTTTTCTACTCTCCTCTAACCGCAAATTAACTTACCATTACACGGTATACGTTTAGCATACTGAAAACAGAATTTGTAGAACCAGAACAACAAACACAGGCATTAGATACCAAGCCAATCCAGCAGGCGCGGGAAGGTCGCGAACGCGGGCTGAGCGTTCGCCCGCGCCAGTGATTTTTGGAGGCTGTGCTCCGAAAACCCTTGCTGGTGCGCAGCACCGCCGATTCCCCGCGGCTCCACCATGACGAACTCGAACGGCAAGCAAGTTTGCTTGTTAGTGAGAGTGAGGAAATAGTGCGTAATCCCGTCAGGGATTACCTGCACCATTAGGACGCTCATTTTGATACAAAGTGAGCGTCCTATTTTTATGCCCTAAAACCTGGCGTTTTGCCTTGTCGGGGTTGTTTTATCGATTTAGGTGGCTGTGCTGGTTAACTGTTGGAAACGTCGCTGGCTCGGCACAGTTTGTCAGATTCCTAGGCTGACGGAAGGTTCCGATAAACAAGCGCCAAAAAGTATTTCTATCCACCAATGGGCGAAAATAGGCTTGTTTATGGGTTAATACCCAAAACCCACCTGAAAACAGGTGGTTATTTTTCACCTAAATTACAGCTATGCTCATTCATGTACGTTAAACCGTACTAGCTAAAGAAGGAAGAAAAATGACTGCCATAAGTGTCACCAAAGCCCGAGCCAACCTATACCGACTCGTAGATCAAGCCAACGAAGAATCTCAAACCATCACCATCACCGGCAAACGTGGCAACGCAGTATTAATAGGTGAAGACGATTGGAGCGCAATCCAAGAAACCCTTTACCTAAACTCGATCCCAGGTATGAGCCAATCGGTCATCGAGGCCGACCAAGAAGGTATTGAAGCTGCTAGCAATAGGCTGGACTGGTGAGTAACTGGAAAATCGTCTACTCAAAAGCCGCACAAAAAGACGCCAAAAAACTTGCCAGTAGCGGTCTTAAACCAAAAACACAAAAACCATTAAACGTTTTAGCTCAAGATCCATTCACTAATCCGCCACGCTACGAAAAGCTTGTCGGAAACCTATCCGGCTACTATTCACGAAGAATCAATATCCAACACCATCTGGTCTACAAAGTATTACCAGAACAAAAAACAGTTCTCGTGTTGCGGATGTAGACACACTATGAATAAAACGCATGGAACAAAATAACCCTCCTGGAGCGTACGCAGCGTGGTGTCGTGGCAGGCCTTTAAGCCGGGACTTTTTCTCGCACCCTTCCGCCCGCGGCTTCAATTTCCCTCAGCGATTCTGCCGCTCGTTCTTGGGAGACCGGGGCGGTCTTGTCCGCGAATACCGTCACGGTGAAGCCGTCGTCAAGGGCATCCAGGGCGGTTGCCCGCACGCAGTGATCCGTGGCGATGCCGACCACGTCCAGGTGGGTGATGTTGCGATCCTTAAGCCATGCTGACATCGTTTCGCCCGAAGATGCGTGGCCCTCGAAGCCAGAGTAGGCGGCCTCGTATTCGCCCTTGTAAAAGACCTCGTCAACCTCAGATGCGTCGATCTGGGGGCCAAAGTCAGCGCCCGTGGTGCTCTTCACGCAGTGCGGGGGCCAGGAGTCCACGAAATCCGGGTTATCCGAGAAGTGCGTGCCCGGGTCGATGTGCCAGTCTTTGGTAGCCACGATGTAGGCGTAGTCATTGCCATGCTCGCGCACATAGTCCGCGACGGCGGCGGCAGCAACATTGCCCATCTTAGTGCCGAGCGATCCACCGGGAAGAAAATCGTTCTGTAGATCAACCAACACCAAAACCGAAGAATCACGAGAGGTAGTCACAACAGTCATTCTAGACAACCGCGTTGTTATTAAAAGGGAAGCGGATCTCCCGGAAACATAAAAGGAGGAGCACCCATAAAGGTGCTCCTCCGATTAACGCGAGCTTAGCGCGTGATGGTTTTGATGAACGGGGTGTCCTCGCTGGAGGTGCCCACGTAAACCTTGTATTCGCCATCGCGGATAACGAAATCTTCCGCAGCCTTGCACCAGACACCGAACGGGTGGTTGGTGGCGGCCGGGTCGATGACGATGGTCGCGGTCTTGCTCTCGCCGGGCTCGAGCTGAACCTTCTGGAAACCAACCAGACGCTTCGGCGGCTGACCGTCCTCGGGGATGCCCAGGTAGACCTGGACGACCTCAGCGCCAGCACGATCGCCGGTGTTGGTCACCTTGGCGGTCACGGTGACGGGGGCGTCGGTGAGCTTCTTCGTGTCTACCGCAACATCGCTGAGCTCGAAGGTGGTGTAGGACAGGCCGTGCCCGAAAGCGAACAGCGGCTTGATGCCCTGCGACTGCCACCAGCGGTAGCCCATATTCAACCCTCGGAGTAGCAAATAACCGGGTAGCCGGCATCCTCTTCCACGCCTGGGTGGCGCTCGGGATGGTTGGAGTAGATGGTGTCCTCTTCGCGAGCCGGGTAGGTGGTCGAAACCTTGCCGGACGGGTTGATGCGGCCGAAGAGAAGATCGGCGACGACGTGGCCGTCCTCAGTGCCCTGGTTCCAAACCTCAAGGATGGTCGGGGCCTTGTCCTGCCAAGGCATGAGCACGGGAGCGGAGTCCTTCATCACAACGACGGTCTTGTCGTTGAGGCCAAGCAGCTCGTCGAGCATCTTGTTCTGGTCGTTGAACATGTTGGCGTTCTTCATGTCAGCGCCCTCGGTGGCCACCAGGCCAGCCATCAGAACAACCAGATCGGCTTCCTTGGCGGCCGCCTTGGCCTCGTCCAGGTTGGACAGGTCGTTGACAACGACAACCAGGTTGACCTTGGCTTCCGAGCCCATCTCCTTGAGCACGTCCTCCATGCCCGGAGCCGGGTCGACGGTGTACAGCGGGTCGACCTTGGACGAACCTCCGCCTTCAGACACTGCTCATATTTCCACATGAAACGAGTGAACACTAAGTATGTCAAGTAGCTACGTTCGTATTTAGGAACATATCCATGAACTTTTTAACGATAGCTTAAGGCTATCGTTAAAAAGTATTACCTCGACAAACTGGGAGTTAACTATATAACAATAGAACAAATATTATTTATAGCATGATCTAAAAGGTCAATATACTTCCAGTATTCTGTCGGAAAGTTTAGAATTTCACTCATATCATTTTGATCAAAGTGGTAAACAATATGCCTCATTACTTGATTTTGAATAAAATATAAATCTCTTAATTCTGCATGAGTTATACTTTCCAATTTACTAACATAAGCATATAGGTCATAAAAAGACTTCTCGTCAACTATAGTTTCCTTTATTTTTTACATGAAGAAGATAGATTTATTTAGTGCCTTTATTTTTGCAATCAAATCACAATCTGTTTTACAGCAGAAAACGCCGCCATAAAATTTTGTCTGCGTTTCAAGCAGGGAATCGTCGTTGCTAGACATAAGCAGGAAAGGAACAGAGATTCCTTTTTGACGAATATCTTCAAGCAAATCCAATCCTGTGCCAGCTTTCATATTGAAATCGGAACATATTGCATCTACGGTAATTGCTTGAAGAATATTCCATGCGTCCTTGACGCCTGTGGCCGTAATCGTATCAAAATCACTGGATAGCACGGTTGACAGGGTTTCCAGAAATTCCGTGTTGTCGTCTACTATCAGCATTCGCTTCATATCATTCTGTCGCTTATTCCACGGTAACCTGGATCGTGCCTGAATAATATGTGCCGGTAATCCCGATGTAGTTTGCGCCTTCTTGAAGCTGAACAGTAACATTTCCTCTGGCAGATTCAGAAAGCACTTGTTCCTCTAAATCCGGTGAGATGTAAATGAGCTGACATTCTCCGTCGAGGGAATCAAACTGGTATCGGATCACTATTCACGGCACTCATTTTCTTTGAGGTCGGTGTCTACAACGAAAATATCCTGTCCATTAACTCCAGTTACAGAAGCGTCATAGGTGGACAGAAAAGCATCGTTGTCCGAAGTCCGGCTGCCCTCAAAGGACTGATATGGGGTGACAAGAGCGTTGCTTTTCCCAATCACCGCATCATCGCTCAACTGCTCTGCTCCGTCTTTTAGGTTATCACTTAACCTATCGAGGCCGGAGCAGGCAGTACAAGCCAGCAAAGAAACCGCGATCAGGCATCATCCAATAAATTTCCCAACTCTACGCATAACTGTTTCTTCACTGAACGAAAGTAAGGAACATGGCAAGTGCGACAGTTCCCACCATCAGCAGCAGCCAAAAAACGCTGATTGCAGTTGATACAATATTGATTATGCTGCGGCTTTCCCTGCTCCGCACACATACCACCGAAAGAATCAGACCCAGCAGGACAAAAGCGATATTGGCTCCGGTCCAAGCGGTTCGGACTCCATCCGACAGCGAAAGGTGCAGAAGCGATGGGGCAAGAGCCGCCAGCGGTATGATGCTCACAATGAGCGCAGCGATACTAACTGGTTGAAGTTTTTTCTTTTCCATAGTTTTATCTCATTTCTTTTTTCCCAAATTGGGTGACAGCCAGCGCGATAAACAGGCCGAACACTACAATCGCGCACGGCAGGAACGGAAACACCGAAAACGAAAAAGCGGCGTCGGAAGTTTCTGCTGTAAAGTCATGGAGAGAGCAGGAAACGAGATAACCGCTGTAACAGTACGGGTAGGCGATCCACAGCGGCGTATTCGCAACCAATACACCGGGAATCACAAGCAGCAGATTTAATCCCACAGAAAGAAGCGGTTTTTCAAACAGCACAGTGATGGCCCACATAGCCGCAATGCACGGCAGCATAGTCAGAAACAGCGCCAAGCACCATTTCAGAAGATATAGGATCGGCAGGGTTTCTGTTACTCCCATTGTCTGTGTCGCAATCAGCCCAGCGATTACAAATACGACAAGAAACACCACCATCTCCATAAACAGATAAAAGGTAAGCACACAGAATTTGGCAATGGATAATGCGCAGCGGCTGACCGGTAGCGCCAGCATTTTCAGAATCCCGTTATTTCCTGTTTCTCGTCCTGCGATCATCACGCAAACCACGATCATGCTGAATGGAAGCAGATAGTAGGCGTAAACAAGCGCACTTTGAATAAACATGGCAGGCCACGCATTGGTGTATTCCGGTGTAAAGTAGTTGCTCAAATTCGCAACCCCGAAAACCACCACCAATAAAGGTGCAATGAAAATCAGGGGTACGATTTTGGAGCGTTTTACTTTCATAAACTCGATTTTGAGTAAATCCAAAAAGCTCATTTCTTATTATCCCTCCTTACTCGTAGCGTCTGTACTTCGCCAGCCACAAGCCCACAGCAAGGAACAACAGTGTTTCCACCAAAGCGACAAGGGCAACCGTCGAATCAGGCTGGGCGCTCTTGGCTACTGCTGGTTTCAGAATAATCACAAAAGGATGCACCAGCAAAAGCGTCAGCCCCGAATTTGCAAGGGCCATAGCACTCAGAAAACCGGCAACACCAATTCCAAGCGGCACCCACATATTTTCAAAGCGCGAGGAAATCAGCAGCATAAACGACAGTACCGGCATGGATGTGAGAAAAGAGTATCCGGCAAAGCGTACCAGAGTACCCATCTCAAATGCTCCATTCGGCAAGTCCGTCATTCCGATCTGTGCAAGTGCCAGGTTTTGCAGCACGATTGCAATCAAAAACATGACCGTCAGAATCAGAAATTTGCACAGATACATGGCCGGGACGCTGACGGGAAGCATATACATCTTCTTTACGGCACTTCCCTTAAATTCCATGTTGTAGATCATGCAGGTAGCAATTACGATACCGAACAGATTCAGCACCATAATCATGCCGTAGAGCTGGGTCAACAAGACATCCATCGGGGCAAGCGGCAGATTCAGAAGTATGTCTTTCCGCACAATGAAATTGACAAATGCGTAGGCGGCTCCCAAGACACCAACGGCCAGCAGCACGGGAATCACGCCGGTTCGCTTTTCTTTCCGAAGTTCGATTGCCAGCGTTTTCATAATTTTGCCCTCTGCTTTCTGTCCCTGTTATCTTTCTCAACCATAGAAAGGAACACATCTTCCAGATTGTCCGCAGCGAAGCCGGATTGCAGGGCGTATTGACGCAGATCATTCATGCTTCCCTCAAACAGCAGCCGCCCGTGGTTGAGAATCCCAATGTCATCTGCAATCAATTCGATTTCAGACAGCATATGGGACGAGATCAGCACCGTGCAGTCGTAAAGGCTGGGCAAGGATTTTACCAGATTGCGGATTTCGTGGATACCAGACGGGTCAAGACCGTTTGTGGGTTCGTCCAGAATCAGAATCGGCGGACGCCCCAAGAGCGCCCCGGCAAGGCCCAAGCGTTGCTTCATTCCCAGCGAATACTGTTTTGCCAGCCGGTCGCCAAACTCGGTCAGCCCTACCAGTTCCAGAGCATCTTCCACATCAGCTTTCGGCAGTCCCAAAATGCGGCGGATAATGTCAAGATTTTCCCGCCCGGTGAGATTTGCGTAGAAAGATGGCGCTTCGATGAAAGAGCCGATCTCTTTGAGAATGGCAATCCGATCCTGCGGAAACTGTTTCCCATCAATGGTAAAGCTGCCTTTTGTGGGAGCGGTCAACCCCAACAGCATTTTCATGGTAGTGGATTTGCCTGCCCCGTTCGGGCCAAGAAAACCATAAATGCTGCCCTTGCGAATATGAAGCGAAACATGATTGACCGAAGTGAAGTTCTTATATTTCTTGGTCAAATGTTCCGTTGTAATGATGTAGTCCATAGAAGCATCTCCTTTCGATGCTTCTACGGTACAAGTTCAACCTGACATCTACATTCTCCCGTCCTTACTTTTACCTTACTTTTTGAGGATGCCCTCCGCAGACTTTAAATCCTTTTTTATAATACTTTCGGGAGGTGACGCTATGGACAACTCTTTTCTGCATCGGAAGAAGCTCTTGCTTGTAGACGATGAGCCAGATTTGCTGAAAATGGTATCCGATATTTTAAGCGATGCTGGTTTTGAAACGGTACTTACTGCCGCAACGGTAAAAGAGGCTATAATAGCGGCAGAAAAAGAAAAACCCGACTTGATGGTTTTGGATGTCATGCTGCCAGATGGGGACGGCTTTTCCCTGATGAAGCAGCTCCGCACTTTTACAAATGTGCCAATCATCTTTCTGACCGCAAAAGACGAAGCAGCAGACAAGTTGGCCGGTCTTGGCCTTGGAGCAGACGATTATATTTCAAAGCCGTTTATGCCGCAGGAGCTATTACTGCGTGTCTATGCGATTTTGCGCCGAACTTATAAAGAGGACAGCCCGCGGGTTTTCCTGGATGGATGTACGATTGATTTTAGCCGGGCAGAGGTCAACAAGGGCGGCGAGATTATCCCCCTGACCGCAAAAGAGCATACCCTGCTGGGAACGCTGGCCCGCAACGAGGGAAAGATCGTTACGGTTGACGCTCTTTGTGAAGCATTATGGGGCGACAATCCTTTCGGCTATGAAAATAGCCTGAATGCCCATGTACGGCGGATTCGGGAAAAAATTGAAGCCGATCCCTCAAAGCCCGTTTCCCTGATTACGATCAAGGGGCTGGGTTATAAACTGATTACAAGGAAGTGACGCCTTGAAATCTTTTGGAACCTATATTTCAAAGCACTTGGCGTCTTTCGCTGCATTTCTTTTGATCCTGGTAATTGTCAATGTCGTTCTGTATGGCGTGACTTTCTATCACACAGTTTCAGAGGATTACGGAGAAGCGTCCCCGCGCGCCATGCTTGAGCTGACCTCTACTGCGGCTACCACAGAAGGTTTGCCCGATTACGCAGAGCAGAAATTGCGCCAGTACAATATCTGGGCCATGTATCTAACGTCAACGGGCGAATGCTTCTGGCGGCTCGATGTGCCACAAGAAGTGCCGCAACATTACAGCATTCAAGAGGTAGCTTTATTTTCCAAAGGCTATCTGGAGAATTATCCTGTTTTTGTCTGGAGTACAGAGGATGGATTGTTAGTTTTAGGGTATCCAAAGAATAGCTATATGAAGCTCACCAGCAACTACTATTCCATGGAGACTATTCAGAAAATTCCTCTCTATGTGATAGGAACGTTGGGCATGGATGTGCTGTGCCTGTTTTTGGCCTACTATTTTTCAAAACGCAGGATCATCCAGAACACGGAACCGATTGTAGATGCCATTGAAACATTGGCCGATGGCAAACCCGTTTCTCTCCATATTGATAGAGAGTTATCCGAAATTGCGAACAGCGTAAATAAAGCCTCTCTGATATTAAGCAGGCAAAACGAAGCCAGAGCCAACTGGATCAGCGGGGTCTCTCATGACATCCGAACTCCGCTTTCTATGATTATGGGCTATGCAGACCGGATCGCCGC
Source organism: Varibaculum vaginae (assembly GCF_900604285.1). Taxonomy (GTDB): domain Bacteria; phylum Actinomycetota; class Actinomycetes; order Actinomycetales; family Actinomycetaceae; genus Varibaculum; species Varibaculum vaginae. The sequence continues at coordinate 1,079,312 of NZ_UWNY01000001.1, read as the reverse complement.
AGACAAAATAGCCAGTGAGGGGGTAAAAGAGCAGGCTGTGATCGTGCAAAAGCAAAGCGCCAAAATCAAAGAACTCGTGCAGGATTTGAATTTAGTGTCTCAACTGGAATATGAAATACAGCCGCTTCACAAGGAGAAAATACGCCTGTCCAAACTCCTTCGTTCCTATGTGGCGGAACTGCTCAATTCCGGGATTTCGGATGCCTATACGGTTGAAATTGAACTTGCGCCAGAAGTAGAAAATGCCAGGCTGGAATGTGATGCCCGCTTGATTTCACGGGCAATCAACAACCTTGTGCAGAACAGCATCAAACATAATCCAGGAGGCTGCGAAATTCGGCTTGATCTGGAAAATGCACATGATGGTCTTACGCTCTCTGTTGCAGATAACGGAGTAGGTCTGTCTCCTGAAAAGCGACAAGAGCTAGAAGAAAAGCCGCACTACATGGAAAGTATAGATGAGCGTCTGGACTTGCGGCATGGATTGGGGCTTTTGATTGTTCAGCAGATTGTGGCGGCACATAAAGGCACAATGCAAATCGAAAACGTAGTGCCACATGGATGTAAGACGCTATTGACATTTCCGAATTCTGATTAGTTCACAGAAATATGAATTATAAAGTTTAAGAAAACTGCATATGGCATCATTCCACGGACAATCTATGAAATATAGAATGTATGTGGGTGATGCTAAATGGCAAAAGTTAAAGACTGCCCTGGATTTGAAAGCTTCGGTGCGGATGTAAAAGAAGCACGGAAGGCGAAGAACCTTGCACGAAAAGATTTAAGGAATAACTATTTCTTTAGCTCTGTATTTTAATTTTATGTCATCACCATATTTTTATTATTTTTTATAAAATCTACTTCTATAAGATTTCCTATTTCACTATTAAAGTAATTGATTACAGATTCGCATTCTTCTCTCCAATCAATCCAAATTAAAACATTACTTTCCCAAAAGTCATCAATATTATCTGGATATAATAAAAATTTTCTTACGCTTTCGTATTTATTATTCATAAAACCTTATCCTCAACAAATTCAAGTTTTGCGCAATTGTATCAATTCAGTGTGCTCGTAGTGGAGCCGCGGGGAATCGAACCTTTAAGGGCTGGCGCGGGAAGGCAGCGAACGCGGGCTGCGCGTTCGCCCTCGCCAGTAGGATTTTTGCGGTTATTGCCAAATTTATTGAGCTTCTACCAAAATCGGGATCACGTGTAGTTGTCGCAGCGGTCTTCGGAAAGCAACGCGGGAATTATTGCGTTACTTCACCAATCGATAATGCCCTTCTCAAGTTTGTTTCCCGTGTTTCCCCGTACCAATGCTCGATTCCTTTCGCAAAAGCGATTAATCCTTGCAGATGGTTTAGGAAACTCAATACTGGGGGCGGGGTGCCTTTAGCGTGCGCCACGTGTTGCTGGAGCCCAAATTTAGCAATTCCGCGTATGTGGTAGTCAATATTTTTCTTAAACGCGGTATCCAGACGAACGCTATCGTCCACTTGCAGACCCAAAATCAGCTTCTTAGACCCAGGTGGTACTACCCTGGTTTTGCCTTGGTTTATCCGAAAACCATGTTTTAGTACGGCTCGATTGACGTCACGGATCATTAAACCTGCGAAACCGCGGTCAAAATGTTCATGATCAGGGCACGGGGAGAAAAATAAATAATCACAGTACCGCGAATATCTTAAACCGTTACACAGGGCTAAAGACGCAAGCTCTTTATCGAGTTCACCCGCACAAATATTGGCGATAATCCCCGAGGTAGGGGCTCCTTGCGGAAGCACTCCGCGAATGATCTTCCCCGCGCTGTCTCGATACCTCGGGTAGGGACCATCGCTGCTATCTATTGATAATTCGAGCTTTGTGTAGTTCCGCGCCGCCGGGGTTATTTCGAACTTTTCGTTATATAAGTGCCTGAATATTACGTCCTAGATTCTTATCCGGCAGAAAAGTCGTCAGACGCGCTAGTTCAAACGCGACAAGCTCTTTATATCCAATAGCTTTAAAGAGTTCATATACTCGAGCCTCGGAAATTCCCCCAAAGAAATCTTTGAGATCGAACTTGAGAAGCCCATTTAGCGCCTATATGTACGGCGGCACAGTCTTCAATTGAACGCCCTGGGCGATACGCATAGGCGGCAGGTGAAACCATATCGTCGGTGAAGCAATGCCGCAGTATCCATCTCTGTAAACTTTTCAAACTGGAACTTGGTTCCGACAATATCCGCCTGCCACCAGAATGCTTTGGGACACTTCGATACTTGTAGTACAACGGTACTTTGCGCAGCGGGGTAGTTTTATCGTGATCGAGCCAGATTTCTGCCGTATTGTGGCTGCTGATTGCTACATGTGCAGAGGGATATAAAATCGATTCTTCTGGATTCTCTAGGTTAGGCAAACGCAGAAGATGCCTAAGCGAGTTAATCTGCGCGGGCGCGACTTTTGCTGGTTTCACTATCGGGTTGAAGGGAGGGAGTTCCGTAACGATCTACTGTGAGCCTAGGGCTTTCTTTTGCCACGACGTGTCAAATTCCATGTCAATCTGTGAACCAATGGCAGGGTAATCCCCTACTGTCCTGATTGACAGAGGCACGCGAATCGCGAGCCTTCATCACTAGAGCCGTCGGTGACTCTCTCCTTTCAACCCTGGCATTTATATTAGATCTCGATGCGGATCTTTTTGCCGTAATTGTAAAGATACCGGGCGGGAATCTTAGCCGGAAGATATCTTCCGCAACTCTTTTGGCAGAATTATGGTAGCTGCGGTTGCTTTGCGACCAAGATTTTTAAAGACCCCAGAACTCCGGCTATCGATATCGGACCATGTGGGTTTATGATTCTCGGCAGTCATCTGCAGTTTTGGGTATACCGCGTCCGGACGAGTTACACCCCACTGGATTTCAGGGTTTCACCAGGCTCGCCGGCGACGCAATACCGCGATATTGGCTGAGATAAACACCAGGGAAAATCCCGACAACACCAGGATAGGCAGCCAAATGTCACTGATTCCGCTACCTCGAATAATTACCCCTTGCAGCGCGTTCGCCGTGTAGTACAGCGGCACGGCATGACCGATTGCATCCCACACCGGATTAAGGGAAAAGATACCGCATAAGAAAATCTGGGGAATTACCACGATGGGGATAAATTGCACCATCTGAAATTCGCTGGACGCCAAGTTGGAAATAAGAATCCCCATGGTGAGTGCACACAGGGCAGTAAGGGCGTTTATTAGCAGCACCAGCCAGATGCTGCCCACTACCTTCATGCCGATTACGTAAATAACAAATAGGGTAACTAGCACCGTCTGGATCAGCGCCAACAGGGAAAAGCCAAGCGTGTAGCCAGCTACAATCTCCCAGCGCCTAATGGGGGTTGCCAGCATTCGCCCCAACGTGCCGGAAGTACGTTCGGTTAGAAAGTTAATTCCGGCAATCAGGAACACCAGGAAAAACACGATCAGCCCCACCAGGGCTGCTCCATAGGAATCGAAAATACTAGCGTCCTCCTGCCCGTAAACATAGTTGGTGCTGACTTCCGGGCTGGCGATCGCTCCGGCAGGCAAGTGGATAGGTAGGGCAGACAGCCGGTCTTTTATGGCTTGTTGGGTCTCCTCCTGTAAGGCGGAGGCGATCGCTGCCTGTACTTTTGCCGCGTCTGCAGCGGAAGTGCCGTCTAGATAAATATCTATTTTCGACAGGTCACTACCTACATTAACCGCGGCGAGGGCGCCCTCTTCGGTAACGGCGGCACGTAACTGGGCATTAGTGGCGGCGGGAGCGTCCGCTGCTGGCTCCTTCCAATCATCACCCTTCAAATTGGTGACGGCGATATCTACTTTGTCGCTATTTTCCAGAGTTTTTACAAAGCCTTGCGGCGCGTTTCCTACCGCTACTATGCAGGTGGATCCGGCACCGGTCAGGATCAGGTACAGCAGTCCCAGTATCAGCAGTGGGGCGACCAGTACTAGCGCCATGGTGCGGCGGTCGTGACGCAGACCGGAAAGTACCCGCTGGGCGAGGGTAAAAGCGTTCATTTCACGGCCTCCTGGCGGCTAGTATCTGGGCTGCTCACAGCTTCTTCACCGGATGCAAACTTTATGAATGCTTGCTCAAAGGTAGAGGTACCCGCCCGCTTAATAAGTTCTGAGGCGCCGCCTACGGCAAGCACCTGCCCATCGCGCATCATCGCGAGCTGGTCGCATTTTTCGGCTTCATCCATCACATGGGTGGTGATTAGCACGGTAATCCCCGCGGTAGCCAAGGAACGCAGCTCCTTCCAGATTTCGCTGCGAAGCAGGGGGTCGATTCCCATCGTGGGTTCATCTAGTACCAGCAGGCGCGGGTTATGCAAGAGGGCGACAGCCAGCGAAAGCCGTTGCAGCATTCCTCCAGAATAGTTTTGCGTCTGGGTATCTAAGTCTTCGCTCAAGCGCACTAACTGCGCCATAACGCTGATCCGCTCTTTTAGTTGCTGGCCGCGCAGCCCATAGAGTTTGCCAAAAAACTCGAGATTCTCCCTGCCGGTAAGTAGCGGATATAGGGCAGCCGCCTGAGCCATATAGCCAGTTTGCCTGGCGCTAACGCAATTTGGCGCGCCCTCATCAAAGATATTTACGCTGCCCGCGGTGGGTTTGAGTAGCCCCATAAGGATTTTCACTAAAGTCGTTTTCCCACATCCCGAGGGGCCGATCAGCGCAAAAATACTCGCTTCCGGTATATTCAGGCTTACCTCGCGTAATGCTTGTTTTTTGCCGTAGCGCATGGAAACGGAATTGATTGATACCGCTGCAGGCATCGCTACCACCTCCAGGTCATCGTTTAGTCACAAAAAGTTGCTTTCTGAGCATCATTATAACCCCATTTAGATACGGAGCGTATCTAAACTAAGTTACAATATAAATATGACCCCAATGAAAGAACGCCGAGCGCGTCGCAGCAACGAAGAACTGCGACAGGCGATCGCAGAAGCGGTGCTGGCAGAGTTTACTGAAGGCGGTTATCAGGGCGTCACCTTCGAGGGGGTGGCACGCCGGGCGCGTACCAGCAAACCGGTGCTGTATCGCCGTTTCCCTAGCCGCGCACATATGGTGATTTTCGCGTTATTCGATGTCGCAAAACCGCTGATCTCTCAGATTCCTACCAACCAAGGTTTGGAAGCCGGGTTACACGCAGCGGCACGTACCTTAGCTGCCCGTGCCCAAGCGGTCGGCGTGGCAAACATTATCGCCTTAATGAGTGAACTCACCCCCGAGACAAGAGCGATTTTTGCTTCCGCCACCACTCATCCGGGTCTGGCACTGCTCGAACAGCTCTACCAGCAGGAAGTTGCAGCCGGACGCTTAGACGAGGGCGTACTTAACGAAAACTTCATCCGTTTCCCGCTGGTACTCCTGATGGGAGAAATCCTCACCCGCGGAGAGGCCGATGCTAAAACACTGGTAAACCTGATCGACACGATTGTGATTCCAGCTCTAAAAACTTGCTGAATAGGCTCTAATACCTTTGCGAAACTCAAACGGTCGCTACCAGCCCTGCGAGACGAGAATCTTTTAAGCGAACAGTCAAGCTAAAACTATCGGGACTTTTCTCAGTCAGGAGAGCGGCCGCTGTAGAGTAGCTACAAGTGCGTATCTAGCTAAGAATCTACACGATTATTAACCGCGCCCGATGTTAAGGAGCAGCACCAATGATGGGGTACCTAGACGCCTGGGACATGGTTCTTGCCACCATTAGCAAGGCGGGTCGCACTGACCTACTAGAAAACCTAATAGAGCTGGAAATCCACGATGGCCCCGATCTTGATCTGGCACTTGATTGGGCAAGCGCCGCCGGTATCTCCCTATCTGATGAAATAGAGAAATTAGCGCGGGAGTTAGTTGCTGGTGGCGATCTGGAACCAGAAGCCCTAGAAGCATTCGAGTAATTGAAAATTAATCAATATACGCCCGCTAATCGCTTGGGAGAGGACGAGAAACCGGTCGCTCCCCTAGCTCAAGGCCGTGATGGAACGCAGCACTTTAGCGGCATTTTCTCGGAAAGAATCTGGCTCTAGCAGCAGGGACAGGCTGATAGTGCCACTGAAGGGCAAGTCAAAAAAGTAGCCGGGCTGGCAATAAATTCCATAGTCGTTTAATAGTTTTTCCACCAGCTCGTCCTCGTCAATATGGGAGGGAAAACGCAAGAGCACGTTCCAGCCTCCTTGCGGGTGCATCACCGTAACCGGGCTGGCCGGGTCCTCCTCTACTAAACTTTGCAACGTGGCCAGGTTGTCGGCGCAGCGCCCGCGAGTTTCCTCCAACTGACGCGGGATTTTTTCCAAGAAACCAGGAAGGTGCGCGGCCAAAATATCACTAAACGGCAAGAACGCATCCGCGATGATATCTAACCGCGCTTTTGCCTCCTTCGCTAACGCCTCCGGACCCGATACCTCCAGCCAAGCAATTTTCACCCCAGGAGCACAGAGATTCTTCGATAAACCGTCTAGAGCAAAAGTGAGGATTTCGGGGCAACCGGCCAGTCGGGCTCGAGATTCCGGCGCCTCGTCCATGGGAAAGTCATAAAACACTTCATCGGCTATCAGGGGCAGATTATTTTCGGCGCAGTATTTTTGCACCAACTGGCGCTCTCCCCTATCTAAATAGGCGCCGGTGGGGTTACCCGGATTGATAACCACTAGGGCTCGTGGACGCGGGGAAACACCAACAGCTGGTAGCGAAAACGGATCTAGTTCCCAGTTTCGCCCTAGCCAAGCAAAACTATAAGACGCCACCTGCACATTTTCTAAGTTAGCCAAAGCCTCTATCAGCGGATATCCAGGGGTAGGTGCCAGCACTGCCTCGCCGGGATCGCAAAGCAGCTTCATCAGCCAGGAGTAGCCTTGCGAAGTGGAACTAAGCAAATACAGATTATCGGGATTGACGCTGCGCCCGTCCCTCTGGGAAAGAAAATCTGCGAGGGCGCGGCGGGCTGAGCGGGATCCGCGCGGATCCGCCTGGTAGGGGATGTCTGCTTCCCCCAGCCCATGCCGAGTGGGATTCGAGTCAGAGATATTTACCAGTTTCTGCCCCTGGGCGCGCCTTTCCCCCGCCGCCACAGTGATGGCGTTGGGCTGCGAAAGGCTTACTCGCTGTGAAAAATGCATCGCTCCCACTCTATGACGGCTAGCAGCTCCGGTGCATCGCCGCTAGGTTTCCGCGTTTTCCCACCCGGAAATCTGAAAAACCGGGAAGACAGCATCCTCTAGACAGCGCGCTTAGCTCCAGCAGCTATAGCTAAGCGCTGAACACAGTATGCAGGATCGTCAACTTAACCTCTCGAATTAACAAAAAACGGAAGTTTACTGCCGGTATCTGCGACAGGAGCACATAATAGTAAATAAAGCAGTAATCCACTTACAGGAGGAATCGTCATGATTGGCGCGATTATTGGGGATATTATCGGCTCAACCCGGGAGTTCTCACCGGTAGACCGCCGTGATTTTGAACTGTTTCCCTATAGCACCAACTACACTGATGACTCCTTAATGACTATCGCTCAGGGAATGGCATTTTTGAGGTGGCTAAACCTTAAAGATTCCGAGCGCTCTGAGCAGCGTCTCTCCCAGCTTCTGGTGCAGCGTATGCAGGAAATAGGGCGGCGCTTCCCCGAACCGATGGGATACTACGGAGGCCGTTTTGCAGCTTGGCTAGATGAAGATAATCCCTGCCCCTACAACTCCTGGGGAAATGGCAGCGCCATGCGGGTATCGGCTGCCGCTGAATGTGCGAAAACCCTAGAGGAAGCCCTCAAATTTGCGGAAATAAGTGCGGCAGTCACTCACAACCACCCCGAAGGTATTAAAGGCGCACAGGCAGTGGCCGCGGCAATCTACCTAGCGCGCAATAGCCGAAGCAAGCAGGAAATCGAATACTATATTTCGGAGCATTTCTATCCTCTTAAGCAATCGCTCGCTGAAATCAAGGCTAACTATCATTTTGATGAATCCTGCCAAGGTACGGTACCTCAAGCTGTCAGGGCGTTTACGGAGTCGATTAGTTTCGAGGACGCTATTCGCAATACCATTTGGCTGGGTGGTGATGCAGACACGATGGGGGCAATCACCGGCGCTATCGCCTGGGCATACTATTCCACCCGCTACGGGATCGATGAACGCATGAAGTTTATGGCGCAATCAGCACTCCGGTATTTCCCCGAAGACTTACATGCGTACGTTGCCTCTTATGAAGCAAGGTTTGATACCAGTTTTGAGTGGCCGAATAACTAGCGGATTTTTTACGGTGGCGACCTGACTTGGATAGAAACCTGCAAGTTCCTGGTAGTTAAAAAATACTATGGTAGCGTACAAAAACTTTCTCTCAACTTTGATGATTTTGTCCATGCCACCTGGGTGGGGAACTGGCCGAAAGATGCTGCGGCTACCCGAGTAAAAACCCTTGAAGGGTTTAAAGATGACCGGAATTGGAGAAATAGACGCCGGGCAGTGACAAAATTTCGCGACCGGCTGATAGCCGGGGATTTTGGTGATTTACGTTCCCGGCAACGAGAAGATGACGGCTCGTTATTAATCTTTCCCCCTAAAGATTCTCTGTGGCTTTATCAGGGAGTAGTCGACACTCTCGATTTCCTGGCAGATGAGCTAGACGCGGATTACAAAGAACATTTCCAAGAAGCTCTACATGGAAAGAAAGTACCCGTCGAAGAGGCGGATGCCAATTGGGTGTTTTCGGAGTTATTAGCTTTATGGCATCTGGAACGGGCTAAGGAAGGAGTGATCGCCAGTGCTGCCCGCACCGGGGAGCTGCTGGCATTGATTGAAAAGATTCTCGTTTTTTTCAATGCTCACAAAGATAAATATAAAGATAAACGGGGGATTATTGAAGATCTTCTATTAAAAGATCCAGAGTTGGGCTTGCAGGAAGTTATAGATTCAGACAGTGATTTCACTGATCTTGAAGAAATCTAATAACTGCTAGCAGCCACTGGTAGCAGTCAACTAGTAGAACAGTCTGGCAACTTCGTCAACCACCGCGGTTGCGGCTCCAAAAGAACTTGCCTGCGCGGCAATCGCAATCGGAGTTTCCCGCCCATCTGTCTGGAACCAACCTATCTGCCGGGCAGTGTAACCACCACTCAGAGTCGGCCCCCAGCCTCCTTTAACTGCAGAATTCGGCAGACGTCCTATCCCCCAACGTTGATTACCATCGGCCGCATACATATGGGACTTTAGCTGCGCAGCCCCCGGCAAGGAACTAAAGTTTTGCAGAAATTGCAACTGATCAGTGGTAGTCCATTGAGTTTGCCCAAAAATAGTGAAACCATTACGCAAGCGGGTAGCGGGAACCGTAGTGTGGTCGTCTCCGGCCTGCCGCAAAATCGCGGTAACCGCCTGCGCTCGCTGGGAATCAGATGTGCCTAACCCCTGCCATAATGCCTCGGCCGCTGCGTTATCGGAAGCCCGGATAGCAGCACTGATATTTGCGCTATTAGCATCAGCTTTCCCCTGTGCATAGATTGCCATTGCCAGCGGTACTTTCGAAGTAGACCAAGCCGGTAAATCTTGTAGGCTTCCCACTGTTTGAATTTTCCCTCCTGCCAGCCAGGATAGTTGAACTTGCGCCCCCTTGCTTTGTTCAATCCGTAAAACCTCGGCCGCTATTTTATCTTTTTCTTTACTGGCGGTATCCGCGGCAGCACTATTGGTGGGGGCAGCATTTGCAGACATCGGGGGGTTAGTACTGGTACCGGAGGGCTTAGAGGAAGCAGATGGCAGGGAGCTAGCAGGGGAAATCAAATTAATGTAGGCACGAACCGAAACTACCAAGGCGAAAATTAATATTGCTGCTGCAATAACCGTTAAAGCGGCCGCAACACCGACTTTTAGGGAGTGCCAGCGCTGGGGAGGTTCCGGATCAAACATTAGAAGTCACTGCCCTGAATACTCAACGACGAATGTATACTTGGGCATCATTTCCGCCGGTGCACAGCGCCCAGGAATTCCCACTAGAGTCTGTTCCTACACCAGAACAGCTCATATCGTAATATTTTCCCGTTACCGGGGAGTAAACATCATGAATTACAGATGATCCCCCAGAAGAAAAGTAGTCGGAAGTGACATTTTCAGCGAAATCGCAGCTAGTAACCCCATTAACTAAAACAGCGCCCCCCATACCGGAACAAGCGGCAAATCCCGCCGGAGGAGCCCAGGATTCCCGGGTACGAACCGGAGGTGCTGACCGCTGCGGCTGCGCTTCTTTGGTGATAGTACTGGTTTGGGTCGTAGTTTGTGGAGTAGCGGGGCTCTGCGCCGCACCCTTGTTATTCCCAGTTATATACCAAACTAGGAATCCTAAAGTTGCTAAAACCACCACTAAAACTCCGGCTATCAGGCCAATCATAATGGGGGTAGAACTTTTCTGCTCTTGGGGCATCTCCACTGGTAATGGAGATCCTGGATATGGGGTATTTACCGGATAAAATCCCCCAGGCATGGGGCTTACAGTTCCCTGGGGTGGATAAGGAGACACAGGATCTCCGCCGGCATCTGGCGACCAAGCATTCGGCAACGGCGAAACCGCAGGAAACGGATTTGTGGGAGTATCGGCCATTATTTATCCTTTTCAGCGAAATAGATAATTCCTGTAAAGTGTAGCAAAGCCGGGACTAACTTGGAGGATAGAACCGAGTTTATATGGCCACCAAATCAATATTTGAATGTGGGAATTACCCCTGAAAAAGTTATTAGGCACGAGTAAGTGCTAATTGACGCGTTTTATGACAACCTAGAAGCATGGAAATTTGGCCAGGAAAACCGTATCCGCTCGGCGCCACCTATGACGGTTCCGGGGTAAATTTCGCAGTATTCAGCGAGGTAGCTACCAAAGTTTATCTTTGTTTGATCGCTCAGGATGGCAGGGAAGAACGCATCGAACTACGCGAAGTGGACCACCATGTATGGCATTGTTATATTCCAGGACTACGTGATGAACAGCGGTACGGATTCCGCGTGGAAGGACCCTACGACCCAAAGCAAGGACACCGCTGTGACATCAACAAGTTTTTGCTTGACCCCTATGCGCGAGCAACCGATGGCGTGGTGGGGGCCAAACAGTCTTTGTACTCTTACGACTGGAACGACCCCAGCCAAGCCAACCATGATGATTCCTTGCCCGATATGGCGGTTTCGGTAGTCACCACCCCTTATTTCGATTGGGGAAATGATCGCCCGCCCGGACACGACCTCCATAAATTGGTTATTTATGAGGCACATGTAAAGGGCTTCACTAAATTAAACGAACAGATTCCAGAAAGGGAACGCGGCACCTATGCGGGGATCGCCAACCCAGCGACTATCGAATATCTAAAGAACCTAGGGGTAAATGCTATCGAACTGATGCCTGTGCACCAGTTTGTTAATGACTCCACCCTGCAAGAACGTGGCCTATCGAATTATTGGGGATACAACACCATCGGATTTTTCGCGCCCCATGCCGAATACCGCTCTCAAGAAGTAGTTGATGGGCAAGTTCAAGAGTTCAAACAAATGGTGAAAAACCTACACCAGGCGGGGATTGAAGTAATCCTGGACGTGGTATATAACCACACTGCTGAAGGTAACCATATGGGACCGACTCTCTCTTTTAAAGGCTTGGATAACGCTTCCTATTACCGGCTAGTAGAGGACGATAAGGAGCATTATTTCGACACTACCGGAACCGGAAATTCTCTATTGATGCGGTCGCCAGCAGTGCTGCAACTAATTATGGATTCTCTGCGCTATTGGGCAATTGAGATGCATGTAGATGGCTTCCGCTTTGATCTGGCGTCTACCTTGGCGCGCGAACTCCATGATGTAGACAAACTATCAGCATTTTTCGATATCATTCACCAAGACCCGGTACTTTCGCAGCTGAAACTAATCGCTGAGCCCTGGGATGTAGGCGATGGCGGATACCAGGTGGGTGGTTTCCCCTCCATGTGGAGTGAATGGAACGGCAAATATCGGGATACGGTTCGCGATTTTTGGCGCGGCAACTACGCCACCTTACCCGAGTTCGCCTCTCGATTTTGCGGCAGCGCCGATTTGTATGAACAAAGCGGGCGTCGACCGAATGCTTCTATCAATTTTGTAACTGCCCATGACGGCTTCACTATGCACGACCTGGTTTCCTATAACGAGAAACACAACGAGGCCAACGGAGAGGGCGGAGGCGACGGAGAGTCTCATAACCGCTCCTGGAACTGCGGGGTGGAAGGCCCCACCGATGACCCCCAGATTCATAAACTACGGGCACGCCAGCACCGGAACTTCCTAACTACCCTCTTCCTATCCCAAGGAGTACCAATGCTACTCATGGGAGACGAGGTAGCTCGTACCCAAAAAGGGAACAACAACACCTACTGCCAAGACAATGAACTTTCCTGGATGGATTGGTCATTCGAAGCTGCTGACGAGGATGACTACCGACTTAAACTTTTAGATTTTACTAAACACTTGATTAAGTTCCGCAACGAACATCCGGTGTTCCACCGCCGCCGTTTTTTTGCGGGTGCTCCTTCGCGGGGCGGGCAGTCCGAACTAGGTGAGATCGAGTGGTTCGCTCCCAATGGGCAAAAAATGACCGAGGAAGCTTGGAATAACGAAGAAGCGCGCTCCTTAATGATTTTCCTAAACGGGGAGGCCATCCGGGAACCAAATTCTCGCGGACAACGCATTGTGGATGATTCTTTCCTCTTGCTTTTTAACGCCGATCCGCAGGCTTGTACCTTCCAGATCCCACAAGGTTACGGTAAAGGTTGGAAGATCGCGATCTCCACTATGGAGGATGACCCTAACAGCGAAAATGAGTACAGTGAAAATGACTACCTAGAGATCCTAGATCGCTCGGTAGTGGTGCTAATCCATGAAGTAGCGGAGGAATAATCAAAGGAGATCCCCGTATGAAAAGCCAACACCCCCACCTGCCGGCAGGCGATAGACACCTTCCTATCAGTACCTATCGCCTCCAGCTCAATTCGGAATTCACTTTCGAACAAGCGCGGCAGCACCTGGGCTATTGGCATAATCTGGGGATAACTGATTTATTCCTTTCCCCCATTTTGCAAGCGGTTCCCGGCTCCATGCACGGCTACGACGTAGTTGATCATAAACAGATTTCTAAAGACCTTGGGGGGCGCGAACAGTTTGAAAAATTGGCCACTGCTGCCCACCAGGCGGGCTTGGGAATTGTAGTTGACGTGGTACCTAATCATATGGCGGTGCCGACCCCGGTATGGATTAACCGCCCTATGTGGTCCGTACTAAAAAGGGGGAAAGATTCCCCCTATGCACACTGGTTCGATATTGATATTGACCAGCCAATTCTCATGCCAATCCTTGGTAAACGGATTGGGCAAGTTTTAGCTGATCAAGAACTAAAACTCGAGCAGCTGGTGATTCCTACCGAGCCGGAACGCGGTAAACAGTGGATCCTACGCTACTATGACCACTATTTCCCGGTAGCGGCCGGTACCGAAGCCTTGCCCTTAGAGGTCTTGGTGGAACGTCAACATTACCGCCTGGCACATTGGAAAGTGGCCGATGAAGAACTCAACTATCGCCGTTTCTTTGATGTAGATACCCTGGCGGCGCTGCGGGTAGAGGATCGCGATGTGTTCGATTCTACCCACGCCTTACTACTGGAGTTATTTGACCAGGGATACATTGACGCATTCCGGGTGGATCACCCCGACGGATTGGCTGACCCTGCCGGTTATTTTAGCTGGTTATCTGAGGCTACCGGCGGCGCCTGGATCGCAGGGGAAAAGATTCTCGAGGACGCTGAACGACTCCCTAGTGATTGGCAGATTGCCGGAACTACCGGTTATGACACTTCCTGGCGGCTAACCGCCTTGCAGATAGACCCGCGTGCTTCCCTACCACTGGGAACCCTAATGCAAACTTTAACCGCAGATTCACCCTCCTCCTATCCACAAATGCAACGCGAAGCCAAGGGACAAATAATTGATACCTCCCTAGCTGCGGAGTTGAGGCGTATCGGGCAACTAGTGTGGAATATCTGTCAAAATGATTTCCGCTTACGAGATTACACTTTCCGTTACCTAGTCGATTGTTTACGGGAACTGATTATTGAAATGCCCTGTTACCGCGTCTATGTCACTAGCGGGCAACCCGCCCCCGCCCTCTCGCGAGAAATTGTTGAAGCAGCCGGGAAACGGGCACTGTGCCAGCTGGAACCGGAACATACTGACAGCATGGCAGTGATCATTGCCCTGGTACTAGGGGACGAAATTGGATCTGCTGCTTTACAAGAAATAGACCGGGATCGAAAAGAGTTTCTGGTACGCTTCCAGCAGGTTTGCGGAGCGGTTATGGCTAAAGGGGTGGAAGATACCACTTTCTATCGTTGGACCCACTTACTGTGCCTAAATGAAGTGGGTTCTAACCCGCAAGCATTCGGAATTTCTTCTGATAGTCTGCATATCTTTGCCCGTGATATTCAAGCCAACTGGCCAGCTACCATGACCACCAACTCCACCCATGACACCAAGCGTTGCGAGGACGTACGGATGCGTCTGGCCGTGATCAGCCAATACCCCACACTGTGGGCGGAAATAGTTTCCGACCTGCGGGCGGTGACCCAACCGTATTGTCCTAATGACCTAGATGGCCGCAGTGAAAATATGCTGTGGCAGACCCTTATCGGTACTTGGGATGATAAAGGCCCGATCCCACCCTCCAGGCTGCGCAATTATCTAGTCAAGGCGATTAGGGAACAAAAAACTTGGACTACCTGGACGACCCCAAATCTCGCTCGAGAAAATGAATTACTGGATTATGCAGAAAAGATTCTGGATGATCCGCACGTAGTCGAGATTGTTACCCGTTGGCACAACGAAACCGACCCAGCCACCCGCTACACCATCGTAGCTAATAAGGCCTTGCAACTAACCATGCCAGGAGTTGCCGATGTTTATCAAGGCTCAGAGATTACCCAGACCTCACTGGTAGACCCGGATAATCGGCGTCCGGTAGATTTCACAGCTTTAGCACAAGCACTGTCTAGGCTTGACCAAGAAGGGCTAGATCCTGCTGGAGACTATGCAATAGATGCTTTGAAGCTAAACTTGACAGCGGCAATTTTAAGGCTGCGCCGCCGCCGCCCCGAATGTTTCGTTTCTGCCACTGCCAGCTATCAGGCTCTCGCCCTCTCTACTGGTTATGCGGTAGCTTTTGCGCGGGGAACCGAAAACGAGGGAGCGCAAATCGTAACCCTCGCCCGGCGTCTGGCCGGCGTCCTCGCCCGTTATCAAGGAGATTTCCGACCAGAGCATACCGTGGTTTTACCAGAAGGCACCTGGAAAGATATTTGTTCCAATGAGGTATTCTCGGGAGGACTTCAGAGTCTGGAGGAGCTTCTAGCCAGACGTGGCGCGCGGATACTGGAGCGGGTGGAATAAATGATTCAAGATTCCTATGACTGGGATTTCGAAGGGGTTCCTCCCTGGGAGCTTACCGCTGGCTGCGAGCGAGTACCCCTGTGGGCTCCCGACAAAGAGCAGGTTAATCTGCTGGTTGGTTCACCAGATAATCCTCGAAAAACTCCAATGATTAAGCATGGTCAGTGGTGGCTGGCTCCCCGGCCACTGCCAAACGGCACCGTCTATGCTTTTGAGGTAGAAGGAAACGGTCCGTTCCCTGATCCCAGGGCACGCGTGTATGTCCCCGGTAGTGAACGGTGGGTAAAAACTGCCGATATTGCTGCTCTTAAACGGAGTTCTAACTGGCAACCCGATGGAAAACTTTTGGGGAGGGTCTGGTACGAACTGCATATAGGGACTTTTACTGCCCAAGGAACCCTGCGGGCAGCCATAGAAAAACTCCCCTACCTTGCTGATTTGGGAGTTGAGGTAATCGAACTAATGCCCACCGCAGTTTTCCCGGGAGAGCGTGGATGGGGCTATGACGGGGTGGGTTTGTACGCCCTCTTTAACCCCTATGGAACCCCAGAAGATCTGGTGGCTTTTATCGATGAGGCACATAAGCTAGAAATTGCGGTTGCCCAAGATTTGGTTTTGAATCATTTGGGTCCCTCCGGAAACTATTTGAGTCAGTTTGCTCCGTATTTTTCCAATAACCATGTAACCCCCTGGGGTGATGGCTACAATCTCGATGGCTCCGATAGCGGCCCGGTACGAGATTTCTTAATTGGCGCGGCAGTGGCTTTGCTTGCTGATTACGGGTTTGATGGCCTGCGTTTAGATGCAGTGCACGAAATCCAGGATGATTCTGAACTACATCTTTTGGCTGAGCTTTCGCAGGCAGTTGATGATCTTTCGGAAGAGTTGTGCCGGCCGTTAACTTTAGTGGCCGAATCTGATCTTAACGATCCTCTAATGGTTACGGCCGTTGATGAGGGTGGATACGGAATGGACGGGCAATGGGATGACGATATCCACCACGGTATTCACGTAGCTTTTACCGGAGAAACCCAGGGGTACTACCAGGATTTCTCTGATCCGGAAGCCTTGAGCAAGATATATTCGCAGGTTTTTTACCATAACGGAACTTACTCAAGTTTCCGAGGGAAAAACTGGGGGGCTCCGGTTCCGGCAGATATGAACCGTAACCGTTTCTTCGGCTTTACTTCCAATCACGATCAGATAGGCAACCGGGCTTTAGGGGATCGTCCCAGCGAAAAACTTTCCCCCGAGCTCCTGGCTGGTCAGGCCGCTTTAATTTTAGCTTCTCCTTTTACTCCGATGCTGTTCCAGGGCGAAGAATGGGGCAGTCATTCGCGTTTCCAGTTCTTTACCGACTATGCGGATCAAAGTATTGGTAAAGCAGTCGATGAGGGACGAAAACAGGAGTTCGCCTCCCATGATTGGGAGCAAATTTATGGTGACAAGGTGGAGGTACCTTCCCCCCAAGACCTTTCCACTTTCCTAAATTCTAAGCTACTCTGGCAGGAGCTCTCACAGTCCCAGAACAAAAAGATATTCGCCTGGTATCGACATCTAATCTCGCTACGCAGCGAGGGCGTTTTTGCTGATTTTATTGATCTTCAGCGCCGGCGAAAACTACTAATTCTAAAAACGAGGCACGCTCAGGTAATAGTAAACTTACATCCCCTCTCCCGTAATATCGCTGACCTATTCACGCAGATGCCAGAAGGTAATTGCTTTTCCTTTACCTTTGGAAAGCTAGAGAATCCGCCCTCAAAAATCGCAGGTGAGGACACCCTATTGTTCACTATTTGACCGGAAATAGGGGCATTTTAATCCCCGAATCTCTAATACAAATCTAAACGAAGCGTTCCTAAGCGCTGATTAGAGGACTGACTGATTATCCAGGAACAGTTACTATCTCTGGGGTTACTGCTCGACTGGTTATCGGCGTGGCAGCGACTTTAGCAGAAGTTTCCTGCCTACGCTGAAGGAGTGAATCAGAAGACGCCTGCAGAGTTTACCGATGCTCTGCTTACCTTGCGCCACGCCGCCTATGATTCTCATGTGGAAGTGAGTGAGATTCCTGCTCCCCATGGAATTGCTCCTTTTTCTGCGGCAATTCGCATGGATTGTGGCGCTTTGGAGGAGAACTCCCATAGCGGGGGTTCAGGGCGGCTCGTGATTCTTTATGACCCCCAGGAGCAGCCTGGATGGCAGGGACGTTTTCGCCTAGTAACGATGCTAAGTGCGCATGTAGATGTAGATTTAGTCACCGAACCACTGGCTGACCAGGTTTGTTGGTCTTGGTTTAGCGATTTTTTGACCCAGGCAGATGCCAGTTTTTTCCAGGCTGCCGGATCGGTTACCCGCTCCCATTCCGCCAGCTTCGGTGAGTTAGAAAAACGCTCAGAGTCGGCAGAAATGGAGCTACGTGCTTCCTGGACACCCCTAGAAAATGACCTGGCTCCCCATGCGGGAGCAATCTCGCGGCTTTTGGCTATGATATCGGGACACCCAGTGGAAGTTAGCGCCGGAATATCGCTGCTGGGACAGGTAAAACTGGTATGAGTGAGACCCTTTACCGTCCTCGTCAAGGCTCGATTCCTCTAACCGATACCAAACAGCAATACCGGGATTGTCTGCGGGAATATCATGATCCTGGACAATACGTAGCTTTTGATACAGAACGGGCCAGTGGAATTCGTTACCAAGACAAGGCCTATTTGATTCAGGCGAAGGGCCAAAGCGCTCCCCTGGTGTTACTCGACCCACTAGCCTTACCGGATTTATCTGATTTTAGCCTTGCCTGTAAAAACAGCACCTGGGTACTGCATGCAGCAAGAGAAGATTTACAGTGCATGGAGTGGGCAGGCTTACGAGCTCCCCACCTGTTTGACACCCAAATCGCGGCGAAATTATTGGGCTATGAACACGTGGGACTAGGAGCGGTAACTGAGCAAGTGCTGGGGGTAAAACTGGCAAAGAACCATACTCGCGAAAACTGGTCATTGCGTCCCCTCAAACAATCTTGGCTCGATTATGCTGCGCTCGATGTGGAATACCTGGTAGAACTAGCAATTGTGCTCAAAAAGCAACTGGAAGCAGCGGGCCGGATGACTTGGGCAGAGCAAGAGTTCTCCTATGTCCTAGAAACTATTCGCCGACCGGCAGATACCGATCCTTGGAGGCATCTGAAGGGAGCTGGGAAAGCTAAGTCCCCGCGGCAGTTAGGTTTATTACGAGAACTCTATTATCAACGTGAACAGGTCGCTAAGGGTCGTGATATATCCCCTTCCCGGGTACTACCCAATAGCGACCTCGTTGACTTAGTCCTGCAAACACCCCGTAGTTACCAAGAATTATCTCAACGTCCCTTTATGAAACGCCGCCAGCTGCGCCGTAACTGCCGACTGTGGTGGCAGGTAATAAAAAAAGTGCAAGATTTAACCAGCGAACAGCTGCCGAGCAAAGCACCACAGCATAAGTTGCATGAAATAACCTCTATTGCAACCTGGGAAAAAATAGATCCCGCACGGGCCGAGCTTTACCGCCAGCTTAAAGGTATTGTATCCACCTGGGCGCAGGAAAATCAGATTTGGGCAGAATTCGCGCTTTCTCCTAGTGCCATCCGACAAGTGGCTGCCTATTGGGAAACCCGCGGGAACAGCACACCCCTATTAGAGGTAGCTAAAGCAAGAGCCTGGCAAAGAGACATTTTTGTCCCCAGATTTGAAGATACTTGCACCAAATGGGTTAAAAAAATAACAATCTAAAGTCTATCTACCCGCAGTTAATGCCCGTACCCGAAATGCTTACCTGAAAGTAAATTGGAAAAGGCGGGGTACAAAAGCAAATCGCTTCTATACTCTGCCTGTCTTTGATTTCTTGAGTTCTGACCCCGCTAGTGGTTATTGCCTTTTATGTGGTTTAGAATCTGCGATCCGCGTCTAGCTGCAGTTATTATATGAAGGAGGCCAAGCCCCTTTTTTTGGGGTTTGGCCTCCTTTTGAAATGGTTGTGGTGGTGTCTTACTCTCCCGCGCTCGTTGGGGCGTAGTACCATCAGCGCTGCCGGGCTTAGCTTCCAGGNTATACTCTGCCTGTCTTTGATTTCTTGAGTTCTGACCCCGCTAGTGGTTATTGCCTTTTATGTGGTTTAGAATCTGCGATCCGCGTCTAGCTGCAGTTATTATATGAAGGAGGCCAAGCCCCTTTTTTTGGGGTTTGGCCTCCTTTTGAAATGGTTGTGGTGGTGTCTTACTCTCCCGCGCTCGTTGGGGCGTAGTACCATCAGCGCTGCCGGGCTTAGCTTCCAGGTTCGGGATGGGACTGGGCGTGTCCCCGGCGCTATGACCACCACAAGACTTTTGTTTAATCCCGTGTTTCATACCTTTTGAGTTTTGCTGCTATCCCTTTTAACAGGTTCCCCGGGATTCCGTCTTGTTTAACGGTTTGAGAGTGAGTGTGAGCGTCTTCGTGACGTTTAAGTAAGCCTTGAACACTGAAAGTGTTTTAACTGCTTGTTTTTTTATGGTTATTTAGTACCAGTCAGCTTTGCGTTTTACAACGTGTACACTTCTGGCCTATCAACCCAGTGATCTACTGGGAACCTAAAAGACCTTATCTTAAAGCAGGCTTCCCGCTTAGATGCTTTCAGCGGTTATCCTTTCCGAACATAGCCAACCAGCCATGCACCTGGCGGTACAACTGGCACACCAGAGGTTCGTCCATCCCGGTCCTCTCGTACTAGGGACAGGCCTTCTTCAAGTCTTAACGCGCGCAGCGGATAGGGACCGAACTGTCTCACGACGTTCTGAACCCAGCTCGCGTACCGCTTTAATGGGCGAACAGCCCAACCCTTGGGACCAACTCCAGCCCCAGGATGCGACGAGCCGACATCGAGGTGCCAAACCATGCCGTCGATATGGACTCTTGGGCAAGATCAGCCTGTTATCCCCGGGGTACCTTTTATCCGTTGAGCGACAACGCTTCCATAAGCCATTGCCGGATCACTAGTTCCTACTTTCGTACCTGCTCCACCCGTCAGTGTCACAGTCAAGCTTCCTTGTGCACTTACACTCGAACCCTGATTACCAACCAGGATGAGGAAACCTTTGAGCGCCTCCGTTACCATTTAGGAGGCAACCGCCCCAGTTAAACTACCCACCAGGCACTGTCCCTAACCCAGATAATGGGCCGAGGTTCAGATAACCAGCAACATCAGAGTGGTATTTCACTTGCCGACTCCACAAAAACTAGCGTTCCTGCTTCAACGTCTCCCACCTATCCTACACAAACACAACCAGCTACCAATACCAAGCTATAGTAAAGGTCCCGGGGTCTTTCCGTCCTGCTGCGCGTAACGAGCATCTTTACTCGTAATGCAATTTCGCCGAGTTCGCGGTCAAGACAGCACAGAAGTCGTTACGCCATTCGTGCAGGTCGGAACTTACCCGACAAGGAATTTCGCTACCTTAGGATGGTTATAGTTACCACCGCCGTTTACCGGGGCTTAAATTCACCGCTTCGCATAAATGCTAACAGTTCCTCTTAACCTTCCGGCACCGGGCAGGCGTCAGTGCGTATACATCGCCTTACAGCTTCGCACGCACCTATGTTTTTGATAAACAGTCGCTTCCATCTTGCTATTGCACCCCACACCCCCTAACCACGCAAAGCGGTTTCAAGGGGCAGGGCCTCCTTCTCCCGAAGTTACGGAGGCAATTTGCCGAATTCCTTAACCACGATTCACTCGCTCGCCTTAGTATTCTCTACCCAACTACCAGAGTCGGTTTAGGGTACGGGCGGAATAACACCTCACAACGCAGCTTTTCTCGACAGCACAGACCAACCCTGTTATCGACCCAAAAGGATCCCACCATCACCTCTGACCCTTAACGCCTCCCGGATTTGACCTAGAAGACAGGCTGCAGGCTTGAACACGGTAAACCACCACCGCGCCAGGCAATCTCACTGTGTCACCACGAAGCTAAAACACTCAAACCAAAAACCCAAAACCCAACGATCCCTGCCAACCCGAAGGAAGACAAAAACCAAAAAGGGCGTCAAGCTCAAAAGAATAAGCGCTATAAACGGTCCCATCCCGGTAGCAGAATATCAACTGCTCAACCATCGACTACGCCTGACGGCCTCGCCTTAGGACCCGACTAACCCAGGGCGGATAAACCTTCCCCTGGAACCCTTAGTTTATCGGCGCCAGCGATTCTCACGCTGGACTCGCTACTCATGCCTGCATTCTCACTCCCACACCACACACGACCCATTACCAGACCGCTTCAACAGTGCAGGACGCTCCCCTACCCCGCGACACAAAAGCATCGCAGTCACAGTTTCGGTGGCATGCTTAAGCCCCACTACATTATCGGCGCACAATCACTCGACCAGTAAGCTATTACGCACTCTTTCAAGGGTGGCTGCTTCTAAGCCAACCTCCTGGCTGTCAACGCAACTACACATCCTTTCCCACTCAGCACACACTTAGGGACCTTAACCGATGATCAGGGCTGTTTCCCTCTCGACAACGAAGCTTATCCCCCGCTGTCTGACTGCCCGCCCTACTTAACGCGCATTCGGAGTTTAGCAGATCTCAGTAACCAACAAGGCCCATCAACCAACCAGTAGCTCTACCACACGCAAGCAAAAAACGGACGCTATACCTAAATATATTTCGGGGAGAACCAGCTATCACGGAGTTTGATTGGCCTTTCACCCCTACCCACAACTCATCCCCCAGGTTTTCAACCCTGGTGGGTGCGGACCTCCACGACGTTCTACCGCCGCTTCATCCTGGCCATGGGTAGATCACCCCGCTTCGGGTCTATACCACGCAACTAAAACGCCCCCAGGACTCGGTTTCCCTACGACTACCCCACAACGGGTTAACCTCGCCACGCAACATAACTCGCAGGCTCATTCTTCAATAGGCACGCCACCACCACACCAGCCCCGAAAGACCCCATGGCTCTGACGGCTTAAAAACGCTTGGTTTCAGGAACTATTTCACTCCCCTCCCGGGGTACTTTTCACCATTCCCTCACGGTACTAATCCACTATCGGTCACCGCGCCCGTCCAGGCTTACCCAATGGTCTGGGCAGATTCACACGAGATTCCACGAGCCCCGCGCTACTCGGGAACAAAACCCAACGCCCCACATGCACAACCAGCTACCCGACTATCACGGTCTACGGCCAGGCATCCCAACCTGTTCACCTCGCACACACAAAAACGCTCCAAGAACCGGCAGATTCTCAACGACTTTGCCCCACAACACCGCCCGCGCAACCCCTGCCGAGTATCACACGCAAACGGTTTAGCCAACACCCGCTATCGCTCACCACTACACACGGACTATCTCACAAAAGGCGGTACTAAGATGTTTCACTTCCCACCCTACCAAACCAATACCTACAAAAACTTCAGTACGGTCCAACCACACACAACTATGGTTAGGTTACCCCATTCGGAAACCCCCGGATCAACGCTCGCTCGCTAACTCCCCGAGGCTATCGCCAGCCACAACGTCCTTCATCGGCACACGATGCCAAGGCATCCACCAAACGCTCTAAACAAAAAACAAACCAATAAACAAAAACACCAACCACCCAAAAAGGGCGGCCAACGAACAAGATTCTCACTCAAAGCATCACAAAGACACTCACATCCACTCTCCAAAAAACAAACAACCAACCCAAAAAACCCCAAAACCAAAAAAGCCTCAAAAGTCAATGAGCCAAACAAACAAACCCACAAGGCCTGATTGTCCCTATACCCGACAGCCCCCCAAAACCAAACCCAAAACAAGCAAAGCCCCGGGGGGAAAGTGTTTTCTCATTCCATTTGCGCAAAAAACAAAACTCCCTAGAAAGGAGGTGATCCAGCCGCACCTTCCGGTACGGCTACCTTGTTACGACTTCGTCCCAATCGCTAGCCCCACCTTCACCCGCTCCCCCTCAAAAAGAGTTAGGCCACAAGCTTCGAGTGTTACCAACTTTCGTGACGTGACGGGCGGTGTGTACAAGGCCCGAGAACGTATTCACCGCAGCGTTGCTGATCTGCGATTACTAGCGACTCCACCTTCACGGGGCCGAGTTGCAGACCCCGATCCGAACCAAGACGCCCTTTAAGAGATTCGCACCACCTCACGGTATCGCAACCCTTTGTAGACGCCAATGTAGCATGCGTGAAGCCCAAGACATAAGGGGCATGATGATTTGACGTCATCCCCACCTTCCTCCGAGTTAACCCCGGCAGTCTCCCACGAGTCCCCAACACAACTTGCTGGCAACATAGGACAAGGGTTGCGCTCGTTGCGGGACTTAACCCAACATCTCACGACACGAGCTGACGACAACCATGCACCACCTGCACACCAGCCAAAAAGGAAAACCCATCTCTGGATCGGTCCAGTGCATGTCAAGCCTTGGTAAGGTTCTTCGCGTTGCATCGAATTAATCCGCATGCTCCGCCGCTTGTGCGGGCCCCCGTCAATTCCTTTGAGTTTTAGCCTTGCGACCGTACTCCCCAGGCGGGGAACTTAACGCGTTAGCTACGACGCAGAAGACAAAAAAGCCCCCCACACCCAGTTCCCAACGTTTACAGCATGGACTACCAGGGTATCTAATCCTGTTCGCTCCCCACGCTTTCGCTCCTCAGCGTCAGTAACAGCCCAGAGACCCGCCTTCGCCACCGGTATTCCTCCTGATATCTGCGCATTCCACCGCTACACCAGGAATTCCAGTCTCCCCTACTGCACTCAAGCCAGCCCGTACCCACCGCAAACCCACAGTTAAGCCATGAGCTTTCACGACAGACGCAACCAGCCACCTACAAGCCCTTTACGCCCAATAATTCCGGACAACGCTCGCGCCCTACGTATTACCGCGGCTGCTGGCACGTAGTTAGCCGGCGCTAATCAACCCCTACACTCAACACACCCATTGGCATGCCTTGTTCAGAGCAAAAGGAGTTTACAACCCGAAGGCCTTCATCCCCCACGCGGCGTCGCTGCATCAGGCTTTCGCCCATTGTGCAATATCCCCCACTGCTGCCTCCCGCAGGAGTCTGGGCCGTATCTCAGTCCCAATGTGACCGACCACCCTCTCAGGCCGGCTACCCGTCAAAGCCTTGGTAAGCCATCACCCCACCAACAAGCTGATAGACCGCGAGCCCACCCAATTCCGGCCAAAAGCCTTTCCCACCCACCCCATGCGAGGCAGACAGAACATAAGGTATTAAACACCCTTTCGGAAGCTTATCCCAAAGAAAAGGACAGGTTACTCACGTGTTACTCACCCGTTCGCCACTCTCACCAAAAGTGCAAGCACCCTTGGATCCCGTTCGACTTGCATGTGTTAAGCACGCCGCCAGCGTTCATCCTGAGCCAGGATCAAACTCTCCAACAAAAACCAAAAACAACCCACCAAAAAAGCAGGCCAAAAAAAGGTTCAAGCCAGAAAACAATCCAGCAAAAACAAACACCAACAATCAAAAAACAAAACGTTCCAAAATCATCAGCATCAAAAAAACAAAATAAACAGAAAAAACCAAACCCACCCCAAAACAGAGCAAACCCAGTTCAATCCCACACAAACAAAACAAAAAAACACACTATCGAGAACACAAACAACCAAACCACAAACCAACCAATCCAGTCGGTCAGGATTCGTTGCGAGCAAAAAATAATCGGCGGGAAAGTTTTTCTCCCGCCGGCCTCCGCGCTCGGCAACGAATACAAAGTTACCGCCCTAAAGCCGTAGCGTCAAACCAGATCCCCGAAAAGTAATCGAAGCCACAGAAAATCGGAAATATTATTGTGTTTACCTGCGTAAACTCATTTTTTATCAAGAATTAAAATCGCCGCAACCGCTTATTTTTAAGCGGTTACGGCGGGATGTCCAAGCAAGGGACAGCTAGTCGCTGTGTCAGCTCCCCCCCCCTAAAGAAGCTGTCTGGGACTACGGTGTTCGAGCGCTGCATGCATTTCTTGAATGCCACCGGCAGGAACCGTAATCAGATCTTCACACTCGGGGCGATTAAAGGAATCCGACATTGCCAAGAGGGGCTCCACAGCGACTGACAAACCCCGACGGTATGCCAAATCTTGCGCGGTGTAGACATGCAATGTTGCCAACCCTAACCCCTGACGTGCATCTTTTAACTCCACGGTAGTTTGTGAGCCGTCGGCGTGGTCAACTACAGCGGTAGCTATCCCCGATTCTGCAACTAGCGAAGTTAATCCCCAGTCGATATCGCGGCGGTTAACTAAAGTCACTGGATAGGACTGCGTGGAAAATCCTCTGATTCCCGGCTCGGGAATCAGATTTTTATCAGTTTGCACGCGAACCTGCGATGGCACCGTGACTCTAGTATTTTCTACGCTGCCTCCCTGACAAGCTATATAAGGATGCCACCCTAAAGTAATCGGGGCAGCGCCCTCGCCAAGATTCCGAGCCAATATATCTAGTGACAAACGGTGAGGATCGCAGGTAAGGCGATATGTAACTTCTATCTCTACGTCGAAAGGATAGGCGTCCAGCTTTGTCACTTGAACTTTTGCCCGCAGGAAATCCGCGCCAGACTCAACCAATTCAAAAGGCTGATCAGCTACCAGTCCGTGCAAGGCCTGTACCCCTCCAACGGTTTTGCCCTGAAAATCGTATTCGCGCCCTTGGAAAGTATATTTTCCGTCCCGCAAGCGATTAGACCAGGGCGCAAGCACCGCACTGCGGAACCCGTCCATCTCGCGCGCCTCAGCCTCGTCACGATAACCATCAATGACGTGCGCGGTACGCTCTTCCAACTCTCGCGGAGCATCTAAAGGCGTATGATCCTCACTGGGCTCCTCAAATAGGTCTTTAACCTGCCAATCTAAAACCGTTGCCCCGATTTTAGCTATCGATACCGAATCTTTTCCCGCTTTTAGCGTCCAGATTTCTTGGCTCAAGCTTGCTGCTCCTTAAAAATATCTAAAGGCTAAAACTCTAAAGCTATTGGAAACGAAAAGCTCACTCCCCTTTGTCTCCATTAGCAATTATTTCTTCTTTCTGATTACTACGTTCACCAATTTGGGCTCCCTGACAATCACTTTCAAGGGCTCCTCACCGTCTAGATTCCGTTTGACCACTTCGGTTTCCAATGCCTGTTTTTCCAGATCCTCCGCAGAAATAGATTGCGGAACTTGCAGACGATATTTCACCTTGCCGTTAATCTGTACCACCGCAGTGATTTCCTCTTCTACTAGCAAAGATTCATCGGTTACTACCGGGAAAGGTTCACGTGCCAGTGAGGAAGAGTGTCCCAGCCGGCTCCATAATTCCTCGGCAATATGGGGGGCGAGCGGGGAAATCATCAAAACCAGCGCCTCCGCTACTTCCCGGGGAACCGCTTTCAGCGCAGTCAAATGATTATTGAGCACAATCAGATCTGAAACTACTAGGTTCAGGCGCATTTCCCGATAATCTTCGGTTACTGCCGCAATTGCCTTGGCTAGCGCGCGCTGAGTTTCCAAATCCGGCACGTCCTCGCTGACAGTAACTTCACCTGTGTTTTCATCGATCACATTCCGCCATAAACGCTGTAAGAAGCGCTGCGAGCCCACCACTGCCCGGGTTTCCCAAGGCCGTGACATATCTAGCGGCCCCATCGACATTTCATAAACCCGAAAAGTGTCTGCCCCATATTCAGCGCAAATATCGTCCGGAGTGACAATATTTTTCAGGGATTTACCCATTTTGCCGTATTCACGATTTACCGGCTCCCCCTGATAGGTGAACCCGCTAGCCTCATCACCTTCTACTTCGGAAGCAGGAACGTATGCTCCCCGCTTATCCGTATAGGCGTAGGCCTGAATGTAACCTTGATTGAACAGCTTATGGAAAGGCTCTAGGCTGGACAAATGCCCCAGGTCGTAAAGGACTTTGTGCCAAAAACGTGCATACAGCAAATGCAAAACTGCGTGCTCTACCCCGCCAACATAAAGATCAGTACCGCCCGAGGATGCGCCCGCACGCGGCCCCATCCAGTAACGTTCATTTTCCGGGTTAGCCAGAAAATCCTTTTCACCTGGGTCAAGGTAACGCAGCTCGTAACAGCAGGAACCCGCCCAGTTAGGCATCACATTGGTATCCCGGTAATAGGTTTGTTTACCCTGTCCCAGGTCGAGTTCTACTTTTATCCAATCCTCGGCACGCCCCAAAGGTGCTTCCGGTTTGGAATCAGCATCATCGGGGGCAAAAGTGCGCGGCGAGAAGTTATCTACTTCCGGCAAATCCAGAGGCAGCATAGACTCTGGGAGAGCGTGCACTACTCCGTCCTCGTCATAAACCACTGGGAATGGCTCTCCCCAGTAACGTTGACGCGAGAACAACCAATCACGCAGACGGTAAGTAGTGGTAGCTTCCCCCAGTCCCGCAGTTTCGAGCCAGGAAGTTATCTTGTTAATCGCCTCGGCTTTGCCCAACCCGTTAAGAGAAATCTGGTCATTAGCCGAGTTCTGGATAACCCCATCCCCAATCCACGCGACATCTTTATCGGCATCGGGCGCCGGAGTAATAGTGTAGATAATGTCCAGGTCGAACTTCTTCGCAAAATCCCAGTCGCGCTGGTCGTGGGCGGGAACCGCCATAATCGCGCCAGTACCATATCCCATCATCACGTAATCAGCGGTAAAAATAGGGATCTGGCGATTATTAACCGGGTTGGTGGCAAATAAACCAGTAAACACCCCGGTCTTTTCCCGTGCATCTTCCCCACGTTCAAGCTCGCTGCGAGCAGCTGCTTGTTCCTGGTAAGCACGCACCGCTAGCTGAGGATTATCATATCCCCCAGTCCATGCCTTACGGGTTCCTTGCGGCCACTGCGCAGGAATCTGTGCGGCTCCCTGGGGAAGTTCTGTCTGTCCCAGCCCGGAAAGTAGCGGGTGCTCCGGCGCTACCACCATAAAGGTGGCACCAAATAGAGTATCCGGGCGCGTAGTGTAAACCTGCAGGCTGTCTCCCTCCGTTTGGAAAGAAACCGTGGCTCCATGGGAGCGTCCAATCCAATTTTCCTGCATAGTGCGCACTTTTTCCGGCCAGTCCAAAGTGGCTAGATCTTGAATCAGTCGATCACCATAGGCGGTAATCCGCATCATCCATTGACGCAGATGAGAGCGGAATACTGGGAAGTTTCCGCGTTCGGAACGCCCCTCGGAAGTTACTTCCTCGTCAGCCAGTACCGTCCCCAATCCTGGACACCAGTTAACCGGCGCATAGGATAAATAGGCTAAACGGTAATCCTCTAGGATATCCTCACGCTGCTTCGCGGTTAATTCATCCCACTTTGCCCCCTCGGGTAGAGGCTTTTCCCCACTCGCAAACTTTTCAATCAGTTCTTGAATAGGACGAGCCGCTCCTTGTCCCCCATCTGGGCGCTTCGCTTCCGGGTCATACCAAGAGTTAAAAATCTGCAAGAAAATCCACTGCGTCCAGTGATAATATTCCTGATCAATAGTGGCAAAAGACCGCCGTTGATCATGGGAAAGACCGATACGCGCTAACTGGCGCTGCATAGTAGCGATATTTTCCCGGGTAGTCTTACGCGGATGCTGCCCCGTAGTCACCGCATACTGTTCCGCGGGCAAGCCAAAAGCATCATATCCCATGGTATAGAGGACGTTCTTATCCTGCATCCGCTGAAAACGCCCAGTGACATCGGTAGAAATATATCCGAGGGGATGTCCAACGTGTAGCCCCTTCCCCGATGGATAGGGGAACATATCCATCACGAAAAATGATTCTTTCTTTGCCAGCGGCCCGGCTAGGGAACCCACCGGGTTATCGGCATTGAAAGTACCTTGTTCTAACCAGTATTTTTGCCATTTCTCTTCGATTTCACCTGCCATCTTGGCGGTGTAACGATATGCCGGTATGTCACTAGCGTTGTTGCTCATGGACTTTTCTCCCTTCAGTACTCCCTCAAAGCCTACCCCATATGATGCGAGGCTATTGTCTCCAGGTTTCTAGGTGAAATCTGCCTATAAATTCCTCTTTCACCTTGCTAACTCATTTTCAAGCGGAGCACCTAGAGCGTGCCCTAACCAGTAATAGTAGGGTGGGCATAATCGGTGACGTTGTAGACACTACCTCCACGTTGCAAAAGCACCGTGAGAACCTGTGCTTTTTTCCGGTTATCGCTGCTGGCACCCCAAACAACCTTCGCTCCCGATTTCAGCTTTAGCTCAACATTATCTAGTCGAGCCGCCTGGGCACTAGCGACTTTTTCCTTAAGATCTGGGGGAAGAGATAACAGTACCTGGGCAACCGACTTCAAACAATCACGTGCGTGTGCCAGCGGACAACTGGTACCCACCTCCGCCAGATTTGCGGCCTCAAATCCGTTCGCAGGTACCGTCTTTCCTTCTTGATCAACCACCGCGCCTTCTGTAGTTTTACCTACCGGTTTGCGCAAGGTCAGATAGACAGCGAGCCCTTGGGGGAATTCCCGTTTAACCTGTATCTCTTTAATCCAAGGATTTTCTTTTTGTAGGGAAGTAGCCACCTGCCCTGTCGGTAGTCGCAACAACGGCGTACCTGCGTAGCCGGCCACTTTGTCTTGTACCTGTTTGGCAGGCGCTTGGGCGCTGGTTCCCATCACCCGAACTTGCGCGGGATCAAAGGCAAAAACTGGGGAAAACCAAAACAAGTATCCCAATGCCGCTACTACTATTACAATGAGAGCACCGATAGTGGAACGGCGTAGCTGTCGCCGTCGTTTAACCTGGGCTATTTCCTGCCGCCTCTGGGCGAGACCGCTAGAAATTACCACCCGATCTTTCGAAGCTAAAGTAACTTGCCGTACCCGCAGCTTAGAAACCGCATTACGAGTTCTACTGCCGTCGTACCTGCGATTTTTATCCACGACAGATTTTTTCGATACGTCAGTGGATTTTGGGCGGCGTGAAAAAGAAGATTTACGGGTGGTCACGGGAAACCCTTACCGCTAAGGCCTGCAAAATAACTGCCCCGGCTGCTGTGACGTCCCCGGCCCCCACTGTTAAGATTAAATCCCCTGGCTGCGCAGCTTTAGCGAGGACACGGGCAGCTTCATCTCGATCTCCCAGGTAACTGCCGCGCCTCATTTTTTCAGTGATGATTCTAGAGGTAACTCCAGGGATCGGATCTTCGCGAGCCCCATAAATGTCGCATACTATTACCTGATCTGCTAAATCCAAAGCAGAGGCAAAACGGGAAGCGAAATTACGGGTGCGTGAATATAAATGCGGTTGGAAAAGCGCCAGCACTCGCCCTCCGGCAGCCGCCTCACGTGCCTGGCGCATGAGCGCTTGCACCTCGGTGGGGTGATGGGCATAGTCGTCAATGACCCGGATTCTTCCAATCTCACCTTTAGTTTCAAAGCGACGAGCAGTTCCCGAAAACTCTCCTAGAACTGCAGCGATATTTACATTAGAAAAACCGGCTACCCGCGCAGCTAAAAATACTGCCGCCGCGTTTAATAGATTGTGACGCCCGGGGATCGGGAGGCGTACCGCCGTGGTCTCCTCCCCGACGATATAATCTGCAGACACGGAGCCGGGATTTTCTCCCTGTGGCTTGACCGAGCAGAACAGATCGAGATCGGCAGGAGGATTTTCGATTCCATACCCCAGAATCCGAAGGCTATTTTTCTTGTTTTCTGTCGCTGCCCCCGGGGAACGAAGCCGTTCGATTAACCGGCAGCAACCGGGATCATCAGTACATAGAATCACGGTTCCACCAGGTTTAACACAATTAGCAAAGTCAAAAAATGCCTGTTCGAATTTTTCTGGAGAACCATAGTTGTCCAAATGATCAGGCTCGATATTAGTAATGATTGCTAACTGCGGGCAATAGTTCAGAAATGAGGCGTCAGATTCATCAGCTTCGGCAATAAAATAATCACCTTTACCTAGGTGAGCGCCAGTTTGATAGTGGCGCACTACCCCACCCACCGCGAAGGAAGGGTCGGCTCCTAGTTGTGACAAAGTTTGCGCCAACATTCCCGAAGTGGTGGTTTTACCGTGAGCCCCTGCCACCGCTACAAACTTGCGATCTGCCGCCGCGAGCGCCAGCGCCTGGGAACGGTGCATGACCTTACACCCCACGGCTTTAGCGGCCGCGAATTCCGGATTATCCGGGTGTATCGCACTGGAATAGACAATAGTCGTATCCGGGGTAATCAGCTGAGGTCTGGTACCCACCCAACATTTAATCCCCAGTTCCCTCAGTTTCTTTAAATTGGTGGAATCGTTTTTATCCGAGCCAGTCAGTTCCCAACCGCGAGCGAAAAATAGCTGTGCTACCACCGACATTCCGGCTCCGCCTACCCCAATAAAATGATATTTTTTCTCGCTCATTTAAGTACTTCCTCAGCGATTTTTGCCAACTTCTCAACGGCATCGGTACCCTCTTTAGGCAGAGACCGTGCCATTTCTGCCCGCCGTCCAGGAGCCAAAAGCAGCGGAATTACCTTTTCAGTTACGAAATTGGCATCAAATCTGGCGTTATCTATTATCAGAGCTCCCCCGCTTTTTACCGCATCTGCCGCGTTCAGCCGCTGCTCTCCGTTTCCAATTGGGAGCGGCACGTAGATAGCGGGCAGCTGCAACGCGGTCATCTCCGCAACCGTTCCCGCCCCCGAACGGCAAACCACCAAATCACTAGCGGCTAACGCTCGTTCCATATCTACTAGGTAATCTAAAATCCGGTAGCGGGACTGTAATCCTACAGGCAGCAGCTGACGCACAGGAGCATCTTTACCTTTGCCAGTTAGGTGAATCACCTGAACATTTTCTGGCAACTCTTCCAGTGCGGCTTGCATAGCTTGGTTTAGGGAAAGCGCTCCCAGAGATCCCCCGGTTACCAGCAGCGTTGGCAATTTAGGATCAAGATCGAAAGATTCTAGAGCCTTCTGTCGCTCCCGTTTTAGTCCCTGTGGATCTTGCCGCTCCTTCGCTAAGGTCGCTATTTCTGGACGTAAGGGCAGTCCAATACAAACAGTTTTGCCCCGCTTAGCCTGCAGTTTGGTAGAGGGAAAAGTCAAAGACACTACTTTTGCCCAACGTGCTCCCAAGCGATTAGCAAGACCGGGACGGGCATTTTGTTCATGGATAATCAAAGGAACGTTCATGCTCCGGGCAGCTAAATAAGCGGGAGTAGACACGTAGCCTCCAAACCCAATCACTATGTCCACTTTTTTCTCCCGGATTAGGGATTCTATTTTCCGCACAGTGGAGCGCATCCGAGTGGGGATAGTAAAAAACTGCAGCGAGGGTCGACGTGGTAACGGGATTCGCGGGATGGTATTAAGCTCAAATCCCGCTGCTGGAACTAGTTCGGCTTCTTTACCTTCCCTGGTGCCAACAATCGTTACCTGCCATCCCTTATCCCGTAGGCACCTGGCGGCCGCGAGTAGAGGATTCACGTGACCGGCGGTTCCACCTCCCGCTAAGAGTATCGATTTCTTATTTTCC
Source organism: Varibaculum vaginae (assembly GCF_900604285.1). GTDB lineage: Bacteria > Actinomycetota > Actinomycetes > Actinomycetales > Actinomycetaceae > Varibaculum > Varibaculum vaginae. Next base: position 1,046,355 of record NZ_UWNY01000001.1, on the reverse strand, counting down.
ATTGCGTTTCCCCAATCTCACAGCTCTAGTGGCACGTAGATATTTTGGCCTGCGCGTCGCCATCTCTGCTACCCCCGGCTCTGCACGCACGTAGCTTAAGAGCACTCCCATTTGTATCAAGGTTGCCAAAGCAGTAGACCCCCCCGAGGATACTAGCGGTAGTGGTACCCCAACTACTGGTAAGAACCCAATTACTACCAGGATATTTATTAACGCTTGGGCGATTATCCACCCCAGGGTTCCGGCGGCACAGATTCGAGTTGCCGGATTAGCGGAATGAATAATCAGGCGGCAAAGTATCCAAGCCAGTAGTCCGAACAGTAGCAGCACCAGCAGCGTTCCCACCAAACCAAATTCTTCACCCAAAATTGCGTAGATAAAATCCGTGTGTGCTTCCGGAAGGTAGTTCCATTTTTGCCTGGAAGCCCCAGGCCCCACCCCGGTCAATCCACCGGTTCCTAACCCCCATTTTGCACGCAGGGGTTGCAGTCCCGATCCCATGGGATCTGCCTGTGACGGATTCAAAAAGGAAAGCACTCGACGACGACGCGACGAAGATGCCAACACCGCACCTACCGCCCCCAGGGCGAGCAGGAGGATTCCCATCCCCAACCAACGGATGGAGATTCCCGCCACCAGCAATACGCACAGCAAAACAGAAACGAAAATCAACAAGGTTCCCATGTCATGCCCACCCATTACCGTGGCTACGATAATCAGGAACGGTAGCCCCACCCATTTTGCAAGGGAGCTAAGAGAATCAATTTGGCAGCGGCCGCTTATAAACACGGTTATCAACAGCAAAATAAAAGCAATTTTTAAGAACTCGGAAGGCTGGAATACCTGGTTGATTCCAGGAACGTATACCCAGTTACGGTTACCGCCCTGGGAACGTCCCAGGCCACTGAACACAGCTAATTGTCCCCCCACGGCTAGGGGAAATATTGGGAAAAAAGTATAGTTCTCAAGGGTGCCAGAAGATAAACGCGAAATAAAAATCATGGCCACAAATCCCGCCCCCATGATGAAGAAGGGACGGATGATCCCCCAGTAGGGATTAATTCCGGCTGAAAGTTCCAGGATTACTGAGGCCGAAAACTGCATTAGTAATCCGATGAGCGACAGCGCGATAATCAGGAACCATAGCATTTGGTAGTCGAAGAGCGGATTACGGGTCAGAGAACGCCACAAGGTAAGCAAACGACGCTTATCCTCTGGGTTATCCGAACGAAAACTAGGAGCTCGTTCCACTTTGATACGAGGAATTTTTGCGGTTACTGCGCTGGTAACCCTGTTGCGGGATTTCTGCTGATTGTTAACCGGTTTAGCTTTGGCCATTCTAGGCCTCCAAGCGGGACACGGCCTTAGCAAAAGCTTCCCCTCGCTGGGAATAGCTAGCGAACTGATCCCAAGATGCGCACGCGGGAGCCAGAATTACTTGATCCCCGGGGCGCGAAAGAGCTACAGCTTCGTTTACCACTGAAAACATCATGTCGTCGTGATAAACAACTTCAACCACCGGCACCTTAGGTGCATACGTAGCTAACGCTTGGCGCAAGGCAGAGCGGTCTTCTCCAATTAAAATTACCCCACGCAAATATTTGGCTACTTCTTGAACCAAATGGTCAAATGATTGTCCCTTGGCATCCCCACCGGCAATCCACACTACCGAATTAGGAGAACTCCCAGACAGGGAGGCCGCTGCCGCATGAGTATTAGTGGCTTTGGAATCATCAATCCAAGTAACTTCAGCTACCCGACCAACCGTTACCCGACGATGAGCCTGGGGGACAAAGGAACGTATCCCATCACGTACCGCTTCTGCCTCAACTCCAAATGCCCTGGCCAGAGCAGCAGCAGCCAACGCATCTTGAAGGACAGTAATCCCTGGTTCTGCCTGGTAGTAGTGGAAATCTCCCCGGCCAGCTAACGCTATTGCCTCTTTATGAGGATTAGCGCTATAAGCCCGATCTACCAACATATCCTCGACTATCCCCAGTTGGAAGATATCAGGAGTACCGGTAGTAAAACCGATTGCCCGGCATCCCTCGGTTACATCGGCATCCAACACCATTTGCAGAGTTTGGGGAGCTTGCTGGTTATAAATCGCGGCTTTCTGGGTACGTTCATAAACCCGCGCTTTCGCTGCCGCATAAGCCTGCTGACTACCATGCCAATCAAGATGATCGGCATCTATATTTAAACATACAGCTGCCAGTGGTGACAGTGTCCTGATAGTGTGAAGCTGGAAACTAGATAGCTCCACTGCTAATACCTGGGCTTTAGCGTTAGCCGCTGCTAAAACCACCGGAGATCCGACATTTCCCACCGCCAGGGCTTCATACCCGGCAGCTTCCAAAATTGAACGTGTCATCCCCACGGTGGTGGTTTTACCGTTAGTGCCAGTAATAGTGAGCCAGGGGGTATCGGGTCGCGATGTTGCAGTTTTTTGAATCTGCCAAGCTAACTCTACCTCCCCCCACAGCTCCACCTGGTGCTCTGCCGCCCAAGAAAAAGCACTGTGACGCGGAGAAACCCCGGGACTAACTACTATTAACGAAGGCGTGATCTTATCGAGGATGCCTTCGCAGCTATCCTGGTCTCCCTGGTAAAACTGTGCTCTCGGATATTCTTGACAGCAACGTGATACTACCTCTTCCTGAGCGTCAATCCCCGATACCTTTGCCCCTAAAGTAGTTAATACTTCCGCGCAGGCGCGACCTGAGGAGCCTAAACCGATAATGCAAACTCGACGGTCTGCCCATATTTGATTTTTCACCGGATCGCAACCACCCATTCGGCATAAAACAGGGCAACTCCCACAATCGCAAAGAGGCCAGCAATAATCCAGAATCTAACTACGATGGTTACTTCTTTCCACCCTTTTAACTCGAAATGGTGATGCAGGGGCGCCATTTTAAACACTCGTTTCCGAGTCAATTTAAATACTCCCACCTGGATAACATCTGACATCACAATTACCACAAACAACCCACCGATGATGACGGCTAGAAACTCGGTACGCGTGAGAATCGATAACCCGGCAAAAGCTCCGCCGAGGGCGAGAGAGCCGGTGTCCCCCATGAAAATTTGCGCAGGAGAAGTGTTCCACCATAAGAATCCAAAACAGGCTCCTACTATTGACAGTGAGATTATGGCCAAATCTGCCGGATCGCGTACCTCGTAGCAAGCGTCCATCACTTGCGGAGCTACTTCCCTAAGCGGACAACGCTGGTAGAACTGCCAGGTAGCTACCCCGGTATATGCCCCGAAAGCAAATAGGCAAGATCCTGCGGCTAAACCATCTAAGCCATCGGTCAGATTTACTCCGTTTGACCAGGCAGCGATAAGAAAATTTGCCCATAACGCAAAGAGGATAAAAGCCACCACGACACCCGCGAATGCAAGATCCAGCCCGTTTACGTCGCGCACCAGGGAAATTTTTGTGGAAGCAGGAGTAATCGAAATCCCGGTTTCCTCCTGCCGGGGAAATAGTAAAGCCAGTACCCCAAAAGTGGTACCTATTGCCAATTGCCCAGCTATTTTCGCCCATGCGGTTAAACCTAGTGAACGCTGCCGGGAAATCTTAATGTAATCATCTAAGAATCCGATGAACCCCAGCCCCACTATCAGGAGCATTAGTAACCAACCTGATGGGCCAGGGAGGGTCCAGGAGGCAATATGTGCACCAACCCAACCACCAAGCGTAGCTAGGATTATTACGATTCCCCCCATCGTGGGGGTACCCCGTTTGGTGTAATGGGCGGTAGGCCCATCTTTTCGGATGAACTGACCATATTGATATTTACGGAGGAGCCGGATTAACACCGGCGTCCCCGCCAACGAGATAACTAGAGAGGTTAAAAGCGCTATCCCCAAAGGCACCATTAGCCCTCGCCACCTCCTGTCAGGGCATCTGCGATTTTCCAGACTCCAGATCCGTTAGATCCTTTAATCAATACCGTATCGCCGGGAGCTAGAACCTGCTTAACTACTTTAAGCGCCTGCTCGGCATTTTCACAGTGTTGCACCTCGGCGTGGCCGAAAACTGTCTGGTAAATAGGCTTTGCTGCGTTGCCCACAGTTACAACTAGCTCCAAGTTTGCTTCCAAACAAGCCTGGCCAACTAGACGATGGTGGCTAGCAGAATCTGCTCCTAGTTCCAACATCTCTCCCAGTACTGCAATCGCGCGTCCTCGCCCCTTAGCCTGGACTATTGTCTTTAAAGTTCTGATTCCGGCACGCATCGAATCAAGATTCGCATTGTAGGAATCGTCGATTACCGTAATTTCGTCTCCGATTTCCTGTACGTCCAAGCGGTGCCGCGATAAGGGATGAGCCTTTTCGAGGACGCGAGTGGCATCTGCAAAACTAACCCCCAGTTCAGTAGCAACAGCTACTGCCGCCAAAGCATTAGTGACATTATGCCGGCCTATCAGACCTAATTTCACTTTCATTGATTCATGCCCGCGAGTAATTAAAAACTCTGCTCGCCCTTGATCATCAACCTCTACTTGGGAAGCATATACTCCAACGAAATTTTTCGCTTCTTTCTGGTCAGCAGCATTTTTTAACTCCCCAAAATAGCGCACCCCCTGCCCAGAAGCCATTTGACGTACTCTTTCATCGTTAAGATTAAGGATTGCTAGGGAGGGAATAGCGTTAGTTTTTGGAAAACTATCGGTATAACCATCTTGTTTAAAAACTTGTTTTTCCTGCCAAGCGGGATCACTTAGTGGCCAATACCGCTTTCCCGGAAAGTTGCGCAGTCCCCAAAGCAGTTCTGCCTTCGCCTGTGCCAGCCCCTCTATACTTCCGAATCCACCCAGATGAGCGTGACCCACCATCAATTCAATCGCCATATCCAGAGGAGCAATTGCGGTTAATAGCGCCAAATGCCCTGGGCCGGATGCTCCCATCTCTAGCACCAAGAAGTCAGTAGTTTCATCCGCACGTAAAATAGTTAAAGGTACCCCGACCTCGTTGTTATAAGACTTTTCAGGAGCTACGACTTCTCCGCGCAGTTGCAATAAGGTAGCCAATAAATCCTTGGTAGTAGTTTTACCCGCAGAACCGGTAATCCCCACACAAACTGGTTTTTTCCCTGCGCCTTTAGCACGTAAATTCGCTAGATGCGCATGCGCTAACCACCCTAAGGCGCGAGTTGCTTCCGGAACCTGCACATAGGGAATCCCCGCTTGCTCGGCAAATTCTGCGCGTTCAACCAGGGCTCCCGCAGCTCCGGCTTTTAAGGCTGCTTCCAGGTAGCGGTGTCCGTCAGAGTTTTCACCGCGACGAGCTACATATAAATCCCCTGGTTGAACTACACGAGAATCGGTTACCACCCGTCCAGTAACTTTAATATCGGGATTCTTACATGGTTGGTTTAGCGCCTGAGCAATCCACCCCAGTGTCCACATTTAACCGCTCCTATGTTATTGATCTATGCCTTCTCAGAATACCTAGGAAGCTTTCAGGGGGTATAACTGCGGCTGAGCCGTGGAAGGAGGAATATCTAACAATGTCAGAGCTCGCGAAGCTACCTGCGAAAATACCGGGCCAGCGACCGCACCCCCATAAAAACCAGATTTGGGATTGTAGACGACAACTGAGACTGATATTTGCGGATTTTCTGCGGGAGCCAGTCCCACAAACGAAGCGATAACCCCTTCTACTGAACCTGAACTTGAAATAATTTCACTGGTACCGGTTTTGCCTGCAGCACGATACCCAGATATCTGCGCGGACTTTGCCACATTTTCATGAACCGGAACCGATTCCATCATCCGCACTAAAGTGGCGGCAACGTTTTGATCCATTTTCTGGTTTGCTGCCGGTTGCTTATTTTTATGCAAAACTCCTTGGGAGTCTTGATATCCCTCTACCAGGTGTGGTTTTACCCAAACTCCATGATTAGCGATAGTTGAAATCGTCATTGACATCTGCATCGGGGTACAAGCCATGCCCTGACCAAACATAGTAGTCATGCGCTGGCGACCGTCCCATTCTTCGGGTTTGCCAATCACACCTACCGACTCTCCCGGCATCTCGACTCCGGTTTTTTGTCCCAACCCTAAAGCCTTCATCATCTGATAGCGTTGCTGATCAGTAACCATTTGCCCAATTTGGACAGTACCGGTGTTTGAAGATTCCACCAGCACTCCGGTGGCAGTCATCCTTTGCGCTGGGTGCTCCACCGCATCACGGAAAGTCTGACCTCCGATGGTAATTTTGTAGGGAACCTCAATCGGAGTTAAAGGATTTATCTTTTTTTGTTCCAGAGCAGTAGCAAAAGTAACCAATTTTCCAGTTGACCCTGGCTCGTAGGTATATTGCACTGCCCGCGAACCGGTAGTTCCCGAGGTACGTCTACGCACCTGTTCTGGAGGCTCATTTCCTGAATCTGCGAGCGCTAGAATCTGCCCATTTCCAACCCGTTGGACTATTACCGCTCCCCATTGCGCGCCAACTTCTGAAACTTTACTATTGATGGCGTCCTCGGCAATATTTTGCAAATCAGCATCGATAGTTAACCTCAGAGTTTTCCCAGGCTTAGCAGCCTTCAAAGTATCAGTTCCACCGGGAATAATTTGTCCCGAAGGTGATATCTCGGTAGTTCTTTTTCCGGGCACTCCCTCCAGCAAACTATTTTGGGTAGCTTCGATTCCCGCCTGCCCCGCGCCCTCATAATCGGTAAAGCCCAAAATTGAGGAAGCTGTCGCCCCATTAGGATATTCCCGCTGATAGCGTCGTTCTCCGTCGATACCGTCAATTGCTAGATTACGAATTTTCCGCCAATTTTCCGCGCTAACATTTTTTGCGAGATAAACGAAGCCCTTTTTACCTACCATTTTCCCGCCCAGTTCCGCAGGATTCATGTCCAATATTGGCGCCAATTGTCGAGCCGCTTCCGCAGCTCCTGTTCCCACGATTTTTTCGCGATTTCCGGGGTCGCGCAGTTTTGTTTTATCGATAACAACTTTTCCGTCACGGTCAACTATCTCCCGATGAATATAGTCCTTCACTAGAAGTTGATTCACCGATATGTTGTAGACCTCAATCGAGGTGGCGAGCACGGTTCCTTTACGGTCAATAATGTCGCCCCGTTTGGCCACAATCTGGGTGGAACTAGTGCGCGCATCGGTTGCAGCATCGGCTAAGGCTGGTCCTTGTACTACCTGCAATTCGAAGAGCCTTACGCCACACATGGCCAGTATAAATAACACCATTGCTAGCAAGAGACGTCCGCGTTTCCTAGCCACTCCGCTGGATAAAGCAGCACTTATAGGGGCTTGCACAGGGGAATGCCCCTCACTTTTATTTGCGATTACTGCCTCTAAAGACCAAGTTTTTTTACCCTGCGAAGAAGCGCCCTTCGCCTGCGAATTGCTTCGCTTCTTCCCGGTCATAGATACCTATTGTTCCTTAGTTTCCTGTTTCGGAGGGGTGCCTCCCTCAATTTTACCTGTCTTTAGGGTAACGTATCCGGTTTCTCCAGCTGGCACATAACCGTCAGCTAAAGCCGCTTCCCGGACTTTTTCTGGGCTAGATTTTGCCTGAACCTGGGACTCTAACTTTTGGTTATCTTCTTGCAATTGTGCCAACTGCACTTGATCATCATGAATTTGGTAAGAAATAATCGCCATTTGCGTATTGATAAGTAACGGGGAAACGATTAACGCCAGCAGAGTCAAAGCAGCAGCGAAGATTTTCACCAGTAGCGGGGAACGCTTGTTATGAGTGCGAGTTTCCCCCACTACTTGCAGGCGACGAAGCTCCGGGGTATGAACCGGCCTCCTGCGAATTGGCGATACTGGTCGTATGGCGGCGGAATTAGCCATTTTATTCCCCGTTCCTTTCTGCTTCCGCTTTTAATTTGCTAATCGCTCGCAACCGCACCGATGCAGCCCGAGGATTATTTTCCATTTCTGCCTCGCCGGCTTTTTCTGCTCCGTTGATCAACAATTGGAAAGTTTTTGGATCAGTTAGTGGAATCCCGTCCAGGGTTGCCGGTGCCACTGCCTGCTGAAAGGCGCGTTTGACTATCCGATCCTCTAGAGATTGATAAGCCTCAACCACCAGGACTCCCCCCGGCGCCAATACCTGTAAGGCTTTGGGCAAGGCATCACCGAGGATGCTAAGCTCCTGGTTAACCGCTATCCGTAGCGCTTGGAATGTCCTTTTTGCCGGATTACCCCCGCTGCGCCGGGCAGGCGCAGGAATAGCCGCCCGCACAATTTCTACTAACTGCGCAGAGGAAGTGACGGGCTTTTTTTCGCGTACGTTTACTATTTCCCGAGCTATCCGGGAAGCAAACCTTTCTTCTCCCCATTTACGCAAGATCTCAGCCAGCTGCAAGCTTGAAAGCTCGGCTAGTAAATCCGCAGCAGTTTTCCCGCTACTTTGATCCATACGCATATCTAGGTCAGCCTCGCGGGAATAGCTAAAACCACGAGCGGTATCATCTAGCTGCATCGAGGAGACCCCTAAATCCATTAACACACCGGCAAGGGGATATTCTTCGCTGCTATAGGCCGCGGCAACTTGATCAATAGCATCATAAGTGGCGTGCACTGCCGTGAAACGCGCAGAGTGTTCCCGCAGACGCTTTGAAGCCCTAGCTAAAGCCTGCTTATCTCGGTCTATACCAACTAAGCGCACCTGGGGATAGGTCTGTAAAATTAGTTCACTGTGTCCCCCCAGCCCCAAGGTGGCATCAATGACTAGGGCACACCCTTCGGTTCCCACCTGCTTAATCCCCTGCCCTAAGAGCGCAATGCAGCGCTCAGCCAGCACCGGCTGGTGAGTGAAATTAACGCTTTGCGACATATTGTTCCTTAGGGAGATTCGGGATTTTACTACGCAGATTTTGGAAAACCAGGGCTTTCCCCGAAGATCTGCTACCGGGGAAGAGGCATCAGAGCATTCGGGAAAAGACCAGGCTCTCCAAGTCAGAACATTCCAGGAATCACTTCCTCTCCCGTTTGTGAAAAAGCTTCCTCTTGTTCAGCCAGGTACTGATTCCAGGAAGCGGAATTCCAGATTTCAACTCGCGCACCGGCACCGATGACCACCAGCTGTTTTCCCAAGTCGGCATAGGTACGCAACTGCGGAGGAATCACTATGCGGCCTTGTTTATCGGGGATTTCATCCGATGCCCCCGAAAGCATTACCCGCACATAGTCGCGCCCCTGACGGGAGGATAGTGGAGCCCTGCGCAGTTCTTGATACATCTCTTCAAACTCACGCACTGGAAAAACATAGAGGCAACGGTCTTGACCTCGGGTAATCACCAAACCGGAGGCTAGCTGCTCCCGGAATTTAGCAGGAAGGATTAAGCGCCCTTTATCGTCCATTTTAGGTTCGTAGGTACCTAAGAACATAAGCACTTCCTCCTTTCCAGCCAGATAACTCCACTTTACCCCACTTTCCCCCACCTTAGTAGCAAATTGCAGAGATTTACGAAAAAATTGAGAAAAATTACCCACTTAACCTGCGTTTACTAGATTTTTAGGACGTGGAGTAAAAACTAGCGATTACTGTAATGATTTAGCCTGGAAAAGAGGATCAAAATACAAACTCCCCAGCAAGCGAAAGCACAAGAGCAATGGGAAAAAATTGAATTTACAAGAGTAAAGAGAGCCTGAAAGAGAACGCAAAGACTACCAGATGACGAAAGGGGATTCTGGCAGGAGAACAGCTATGAAAACTGAGAGGAAGAAATCTGGTTACCAGCTAGCGGCGACCGTTGCGACGATCCCATTTATCTGCTTGCCGCTGTTTAAAACTACGACCTGAACGGGATTTTTTAACAGAAGAACTAGGGTTTCCTGCGGATTTATTGGGGTTTACCCCAAAGTCAGCTAAACGGGAATTCATCGGCATAGTCACGGAAAAAAGCACCACTATAAAACCGACTACAGCCACAGCAACTGCCAAAAACTTAGAAATCGTCCAAACAGAAATCCCCACCACCAACAGGGCAATTCCTATCAAAATCAGTAAGGTCATAGTGGCGAGCAAACGCGGAGAAAGATTAAGCTTTTGCGTTTTTTCCTGGGCTGAACGATCTTCAGCCGGAGATTCTGCCACGCGGACATCGGAGAATTGACGTTCCATCTCTGCCAAAATTTGTTTTTCTTTCTCAGATAGCCCCATAGTGGCTCACTCCTTTCCGCATCGACACTCCCAGCATAAAACAAAACTCTACGTCAGTGAGATTCAATTCCATAACCGGATACCTTCTTGCCGGGCGTAACTAGAGTAGCGGGACGTAAGGAAACATCACCAAATTTTTCACGGATTCTACCCATTGCCACTTCGGTTGCCCGCCCACGAGAGTCCCTCCCCCAAGACATTTGCACTCCCGAAACTGCGGAAGTCAGTTCCTTAGTAGTTACCCCCACTAGGCGAATCCCTCCTTTAGGGAAATTTTCTTTAGCAAATAACCCCAAAGCTGCCTGGGCGATATCCCTAGCCACGTCAGTGGGCTGCCGCAGGGTACGAGAACGAGTCCAAGTACGAAAATCTGCGGCTCGCAATTTTAAAGTGACGTTTCCGGCCAAAAGATTATTAGCCCGCAGCCGCGCGGCACATTGGTGGGATTGATCCAGTAAAGTTACGGAAATCGTTTCCCGCGAGTGCACATCCTGAAGAAATGTGATCTCGGTTCCAATAGATTTTTCTTTGCTGCTAGTACCGACTTTTCGAGAATCATGCCCCCGCGCCATTTGATACAGGCGTACCCCCATAGCTTTTCCAAATAGGGAATTCATTTGGGAAATATCTATAGCAGCTAGCTGTCCAACTGTCGATATCCCCTTCCGCTGTAGCTTCTCTCCCGCACTACTTCCAATCCCGGGGATGGCTCCCACGGGAAGGATTCGCAAAAAATCTATAGTTCTGTCTGCAGGCACCAGTAAAATCCCATCGGGTTTAGCGTGCGCAGAAGCTATTTTTGCCACCAACTTGTTGCGCCCTATGCCGACAGAGGCCGGCAAGGAAAGCTCATCTCGCACCCGAGAACGCAACAGCTGAGCGATTTTCACCGGAGTGCCCAACCGTCGACGTGAACCCGAGACATCTAAGAAAGCCTCATCAATCGAAATCTGCTCCATAACCGGAGTAATTTCCCCTAGAATCGCCATTACTTTTTTGGAAAGCGCCGAATAGTAACTGTGCCCCGAAGCAAGCACTATCGCTTGTGGACACAGCCGTTTAGCTTGGGAGACCGGCATGGCGGCGTGCACACCTTGCGCCCTCGCCTCATATGAGGCCGAAGATACTACTCCCCGATTGCTTTTGCCCCCCACAATTACTGGTTTTCCCCGCAACTCGGGATTGCGTAGAATCTCAGCCTCTACAAAGAACGCATCCATATCTACGTGGAGGATATTCGTACCAGTATCATCGCTGCCCCAATCACGTTTAGCGGCAGCAGCCTGGGGCGCTTTACTCACGGGTCAGTTCTTTCCACTTTCCCCAGGATCACTAGCTGCGCCCGGTTCATATCCATTAGAATCCAGGTTTTTACTTTCAGGCGGTGGAGGTGGAGTCGGCAGATCTACCTGGGAAGCCCGAGAACAGTTATTGGTTTTCCGGGATTTTAGATGCGAGCGACGGGGAGGAAAACGTCTGCCTTTAGAGGGATTTTCAAAAGCTTTTTCCCCAGACGCAACCGCACTTTTCTGGTTAGATAGGCCTGTTTGCCCGGATTCTAAGCAAAGATTTTCATCCTCGGGAATATTTTGTTTCCGCTCTTTGGGCGACCGTCCCAGCTTTCCGGAGATTTTCGGATCACTATCGAGCAGCTGACGCGAAGCCACCTTTTGGGCTAGATGGGCCAACAGATCGTCACGCCCCCCTAATAGTCTGTCAGCGGCCTCTTCCTGAGAGTCTTGCGGCTTTACCTGAGCTAAGAACCTTTCGATACGTTCGGCAATGGCATCTCCGGAACGAGAATCTACCGACTCAGCCAAAGATTTGGGGTGCAACTCCCCCCAGGGTTGAGTTAGCGCTTCATCGTAATGCTGCTCCATTTTTTCCACGAGTTCTCGAGCCTCGGGATTTTCGTCTAACTGTTGGTTTATTTCCTGGGTCATTTGAGCGCTGGCTGCTTCCAAATCCCCCATCGGCAAATCCAGATTCAAAGTTTCGGACAGGTACTGGATAGCACTGACTGCTCCCGGCGGGAACTGTCCATCCGCCAGGTAATAGGGAACGCCCACCACGATTCCTCGCGCCTGTACCGAAATCATCTTGAACAGCATTTGCAAATATTGGCCAAAAGAAGCAGTGATGATGAATGTACCCGGCATCTCGGTCTGAGGAGGTAACAGATCAGGATTCGGGGAAGTTTGGTTAATAAATGGTATCCGGGTGTGAGGAATATTAGCGGCAATCCCCATCAGATCCACTGCCTGCTTAACCCCCATTTTCTGACAAACTTCAAAGATCGCCAAAGAAAAATCTTCCCAGTTAATGTCTGGTTCCAGACCGCGCAACAGCAAGATATTACGCCCAGAATAATCTGTAATCCGCTCAAGGGTGCAGCTGGGATAACGCATATCGGTCATCGTCCAGTTTTCGATAGTGATTCGGGGGCGACGCGCCCGATAGTCCAGCACGGTTTCTAGGGCAAAACGAGCAACTTCTTCATGCGGGAGGGCATGCAAGAGCTGTTCAATAATCATTCCCCCAATATCGCCAGAATCTATTGCCCCAGAAAAGGCATAGAGCAACACTTCGGCCTGCGTATCTTCATAAGCGGGACCGGGAATTATAAAACGGCTTCGCTTTGTCATCTACCCTCCATTCTGTATTCCAGCCTACCTGGATACTGTTAGGTACGCACCTGCCGCTCGCCCCAACTATGGGCTTTCATCTTAAACCGCTAGAATAGATGCCTACTTTTTTCATATGAAAGGGGCGATTCTTGAACGATCCAGCAGAACTGGCCCGCGAGCAAGCGGCAGTTGACGGTATATACCAGGTTCTTGATGACGCCCGTATCCGCTACCGTCAGCGCCAACGCCAGATTCAGGCTCATGGAGCCACCGGCTCTCCCCAAAACCGCTCTGAGCGGGACGTGATGGCCGCCCATCTGGGAGATCAAGCTGCTCGCCTGGAGCAAGTAGAAGAGCACCTAGTGTTTGGCCAGCTAACTCCCCTCCAGGGCGAAAACTTTTATATCGGCAGAGTGGGACTACAAGATGAAAATCATTCGCAGGTCTTAATGGATTGGCGTGCCCGGGCAGCAACTCCCTTTTACCAAGCAACCGCACGGCACCCTTTAGGAATGGCTAGCCGGCGGCACATCGGATTGCATCGTCGGCAGGTAATTTCTTTGGAAGACGAAGCCTTCGACTTGTCTCATGCTAGAGACAAACAGATTGAGCTACAGGGAGAGGGCGCGCTGCTGGCAGCATTACAAGCGGGACGCTCTGGACATATGGGCGATATTGTCGCCACCATCCAAGGCGAGCAAGACCGGATAATTCGCGCAGATACCTCTCAGATTCTGGTAATTCAAGGCGGACCTGGCACCGGCAAAACTGCCGTGGCTCTCCACCGAGCTGCTTTTTTACTCTATGAACAGGCAGAGCGTCTAGCTAAATCCGGAGTTTTGGTAGTAGGTCCTTCCTCTGCCTTTTTGCGTTACATTGAGCAAGTACTTCCGGCTCTAGGGGAAACCGGGGTGGTTTCTAGCACTATGGCAACTTTGTTGCCGGGAATTCACGCCGAGGGGAAAGAACACCCCAAGATCGCTACCCTCAAAGGAGATTTACGTTGGGTAAAATTAATTAAGCGGGCAGTTCGTTCCCTACAGAGAGTTCCCGATGACAACCAAATTCTCTTGGTGGGCTCCAGCAAACTGGCTCTGCGTCCCAAAACAGTTAAAGAAGCAATTCGCCGGGCGCGTTTAAGTGGTAAACCCCACAACCAAGCACGCGAGATTTTTGTTAACTATGTTCTTGATTCCTTAACAGACCAATATTTAGACACTGAAAATCGCCGCGAAGAAGCCGAGTTAGCTGCGGCTGCTAGTACTGCCGGCCTGGGAGAAATTGAAATCGATCGGGATTCTCTTTCCGAACGCGCCCTGGTGCGTGAAGATTTGCGTTCTAACTTGAATGTGCGCCGCGCAGTCAATCTGTGTTGGCTGCCTTACTCAGCGCAGAATCTTTTGCGACGCTTGTACGCCTATCCCGCATTTCTCGCTCGCTTTGCCAGTGAGTTTAACGATACCGAGCAAGAAATTCTTTATCGTCCCAAACAAGCGGAATTCACCCCTGCCGATGTGCCTTTACTGGATGAATTGGCGGAACTGCTGGGAGATCTCCCTAATTCTTCCTCCCCCAGCTCCCAGCAGGCTAGTGCTTTTGCCCGTAAACAGGAACAGTCTCGTGCGCAAGCGGCTATCGAGGGACAAGGCCTGGGGGGAGGAATCGTGTCCGCGGAAATTTTGGCCAGCCGGGCCGGCGCCAGCGCTGAACAATCTTCTTTGGCGGAAATGGCCTATCAGGATCGAACCTGGACCTACGGGCACGTAGTGGTCGATGAGGCGCAAGAACTTTCCCCGATGGATTGGCGGAGCCTACTGCGGCGCTGCCCCTCGCGCTCTTTTACCGTGGTCGGTGACTTAGCGCAGCGTATCTCCTCGGGAGGTTCTTCGTGGCACCAGCTACTGGGACCGGCCGCTGATGCTCTGGAGGAAGAAGCCTATTTAACGGTGTGTTACCGCACTCCGAAGGAAATAATGGATTTGGCTGAGCAGGTCACTACAGCCGCAGGCCGCCCCTCCCCTTATCCAGTACAAGCGGTCAGGCAAGACCCGAACTCGCTACTAACCGAAAAGGTTGTCACAATTGACGCTGCTAGCGTCGAACAAGTGCTTAAAGAAGAATTGGATTACCTTGATACCTGTTTAGGGAAAGACAGAGGCAGGATCGCTCTCGTCTGCAGCCAGCATGACTTGGTTACTTTCCAGCATCTATCTTCACAGCTTCCGTTCAAGATTGGTACTGACCCGATTAACGATCGAGTATGCATTCTAGATGCGGTTACCGCTAAAGGGTTAGAGTTTGACAGCGTAATCTTGCTGGAGCCATCCCATATTTGTGCCGAAAGCGTTGGGAATCTATTCGTGGCCATGACCCGCCCCACCCGCCGCCTAGTCACTTTACACTCCCAAGAACTCCCTCCTGGCTGGAAATAGCAGCTGGTTTCCCGGACGATACATACCGCTTTTGGGACGGTTTTGCTAACTAATGGCGACGCTGAAAAGATAGAAACATGACGAAGGCAGTGTTACTTGAAGATCCGCACCAGGTCGCGGATGAAGTTTTTTCCAGTTCCAACATTGAAGTAGAACGCGTTAAGGGTTCTTTAGATGAAGAGGCTCTGATAGAGCGCCTCCAGGATGCCGATATTGTTGGAATCCGTTCGAAGACCCACATAACTTCGCGAGTTATTTCTTCTTGCCCACGCTTGCAAGTAGTCGGCTGTTTTTGTATTGGTACTAACCAGGTTGACTTAGATGCCGCCACCAAGAGAGGGGTCACTATTTTTAATGCGCCCTACTCCAACACCCGTTCGGTAGTGGAACTAGCGATTGGACACATCATTAACCTGGCACGACATATTGAAACCCGCAACCAAGATTTACAACGCGGAATCTGGAATAAGAGTGCTTCCGGTTCTCACGAAGTTCGCGGCAAAACCTTGGGAATCATTGGCTACGGCAATATCGGCACTCAGCTTTCGGTGCTAGCGGAAGCCATGGGAATGAACGTGGTATTTTATGACTGCGCCCAGAGGCTGGCAATGGGCAATGCCCGGGCTTTACCCACTATGGATGAGGTACTAAAAACTGCCGACTTTATTTCAATTCACGTAGATGGACGTAAATCCAATGAGGGGTTAATCAGCCAACGTCAGTTTGAAATGATGAAAGAGGGTGCTCTCTTTATTAATCTGTCGCGTGGTTTAGTAGTAGACGTTAATGCCCTCGCAGAGAATATTCGTTCTGGGAAGATCTCGGGAGCTGCAGTGGACGTCTACCCCGAAGAACCAAAGAAGAATGGAAACGAATTCCACTCCCCACTTTTAGGGCTGCCGAATACTATTTTGACCCCACACATTGGGGGTTCAACTTTGGAAGCCCAGTTCGATATCGGTCAGTTCGTCGCACATAAAATCGCCGATTACTGGCGCCTAGGTAGCACCGAGATGAGCGTTAATATGCCGAATTTAAATCTGTCCGCCCACCACAATTCCCTATATCGCCTAGCGTTTTTACACCGCAACATTCCCGGTGTTTTGGGTAGGGTAAACCAGGTTTTCGCAGATCAAAATGTAAACATTAACGGACAGATCCTGGGAACAGAAGGAGAAGTGGGCTACGCACTCACCGATATCGCTTCTGAACTGCCAGTTTCGGCAGTAGCCCAGATTCGTTCAATGCCGGAGGCTATTGGTCTGCGGGTTCTATCGCTGCAATAGCTTGATCCTGCTCTGCCCGGATTTCATCGATGGCCGCCTGAAAGTCATTCAGATCATCGAATGAGGAATACACTGAGGCGAAACGTAAATAGGCAACCACATCTAATTCTCTCAGTGGCCCCAGGATAGCGCGTCCAATCGAATGGCTATCGATTTGCGATTTCCCGGTTGCACGCAGGTCTTCTTCCACCAGTTGCGCTAACTTTGCCAGGTCGTCGCTACTAACTGGACGCCCCTGACAGGCTTTCTTTACTCCGCTAACTACTTTCTCGCGAGAAAAAGGCTCCAAAATACCAGAACGTTTACGCACGGAAAGAGCCGCAGACTCTATGGTCGTAAACCGTTTATTGCAGGCAGTACACTCACGTCTCCGCCGAATGGCATTCCCATCTTCAGCGGTACGCGAATCAATAACCCGTGAATCATCGTTATGACAGAACGGACAGTGCAAGATTTCCCCAATCAATGAACAACCTGGAAGTCTAGCTTATCGCACCACAAGACACTCTTGCATCATCGCTCTCAGAGCGATGATTACACAGTCCTAAATCACCACTCTAAACAGCTCTATACATCCCGAGAAAACATCCATTCAGCAGGTTCAGTACCCGCAGTTGAGCTACTGCCCTAAGAGCAAATCAGCTGAAGAGGAACTGTTACCCGCAACTACGCCACCTTCCGATACCTGGAAGGTTTCGTTGTGACCAACAGTAGTGAAATCCCAAAAACTATTGAGAGCAGCTCCGACCATAAGTGCCCCTGCCCCCAAAACTAGGAGCATAGAAACTTTGGCTAGACGGCGACTAATCGCGGGAAATATGGAACCACGTAACTTCTTTTTTGGAGAAGCCGAACGCCGCACTGCAGACATTTCCCTATCCTGGGCAGCAGGAGGAACCGCTGCCAGAGATACGGAACAATCACGATTAATGCGCGACGTCCGGCGCACCCACGAGGGAAGCGAGTCAAATGCCGCTTCCGCCACATCCGTGCGGTTCTCCCTACCGACGGCGGGCGGGCATGGCAATTTCGAGCCCGCAGGATGACGGGTCTTTGCCCGTACACGTTCAATATAGGTGGCGTCAACCAATTGCAACCGCGGGCGCTGGGTTTTAACCGCAGTCTGCTTTAGCAGCTGATAGTCACCCAATCCCACCACTCGCTTTTGAGCAAGTTCTTCCAAATCAAAGGAAAGCTGTATGGACATGACCCCACCTTTCTCGAACAACCGTTCGTCGAACATCTGTTTGGTATACTAATAAGCAGATTTTGGAAAATCAAGTAAAAAATCAATTTTTTCGAACAAATGTTTGCATAACGGGTCACAATTTTCTATCATCAAGTTAAGAGCGGGAGGGAACATGAGCGACCAGCAAGACCACACCTTAAATCTAGAAGATTTACGTCCGCGCGCACGTTCTATTTTTGAGGCGATTTGCGCTGGGATCCGCACTCAGGGATACCCACCTTCCGTACGGGAAATTGCTACAGCAGTAGGGCTTTCCTCGTCTTCTACGGTCAAACACCATCTAGACAATCTGGTCACTCAAGGTTTCTTGGTACGCGCCGCCGGACGCAGCCGCGCCCTCGAGGTCAATCCACAATTTGTGGGGCTTTCGACAAGCGACCCCAGCCCCACCGCCTCCCCTTCCCCAATTACGGAAGCAACGCCCTTAAATCACCAGGTAGTTCCGCTGGTTGGACAGATCGCTGCCGGTACCCCCATAGATGCACAACAAGACGTAGAGGACGTTTTTACCATCCCGACCCGCTTTACCGGAGAGGGCGAACTTTTCATGCTCAAGGTGCACGGAGAATCGATGATTGAGGCTGCCATCTGCGATGGAGACTGGGTGATAGTGCGCCGCCAAAATGTTGCAGAGCTGGGTGAAATCGTGGCCGCTATGATAGACGGAGAGGCCACTGTCAAAACCTTGGCGCGCCGCGAAGGACACATCTGGTTACTCCCTCATAACCCCGCATTTGCCCCCATTCCCGGTGATAATGCCACCATTTTAGGAAAAGTAGTTACCGTCTTGCGAGCGCTATAAAATAGCTACCACCTTGTACTTCCCCCCTAAATCTACCCCGCCACCTAAGTTTCCCTTCATTTGTTTCTTATTTGATCTTGCTTCTTTTTTAAACGCGATTTCAGCCTATAGATTCTTAACGTGACTTCTTCTACAGTGAATTTTTTTGCCTTTCACCGCCTCGCCTGCTTAACATAGACAGGTCGACGCGGGGTGGAGCAGTTCGGTAGCTCGCCGGGCTCATAACCCGGAGGTCGTTGGTTCAAATCCAGCCCCCGCTACTAGTAAAAATCCTGCAGCCTTCTGGTTGCAGGATTTTTTATCCCTAGCTTTACTTACTATCGTTTCCTGCCACAATAAAGGCATGAGCAAAATTTTGTGGGCACACCGCCAAGGAAAGAAACATTACGTAGGACAAAATGAACGCGGCGCTAAAGTTGAAATTGGTATGGGTGAAAACCAATTCACTCCCGGCGAGCTATTGCAGCTAGCACTAGCCACCTGTCATACCTTTTCGGCCGATCACGTATTTTCCGCCGCCTTAGGGCAGGATTTTGCAGCCGCCGTGGGGGTTGCTGCCAATAAAGACCTTAGGCGTGATTCCTACTCACACTTGACAGTTGAAATGGTCGCTGATCTTTCTAGCCTCCGGAAGGAGCAAATATCACTGCTACGTGAAAAATCCCAGGAAGCAATCGATAAATACTGTACTGTTGGCCACACCCTAGATGATGGTGCCAGTTACGACTTTAAACTGCTCTCAGAATAGCCAGCTATACATGAGATAGCTAAGCCAAGGCGCAGCCTATCCTGTTAGTGCGCTTTCGCGAGCACTAGCCTTTAACGTGAGCACGAGCCTTATAGGCAGCCAGGCAATCACGAGCTACCAGGGTGTCATTAAAAGCGTGGAAAACTCCCTCAATTTCTTGATAGGGCTCCGCACCTTTGCCGGTGATTATTACCGTGTCATCCGGGTGAGCTGCTAAAACTGCTTTACGAATTGCATCCCGCCGGCAGGTGGATACCTCACAAACGTTTTCCATCCCGGGGCGCTGTTCTTTAATCCCAGACAGTAACTGGGCACGAATACTTTCTGCATTTTCCGTGCGCGGATTTTCATCAGTCACCCATAAAATGTCCGCTTCTTTAGCCGCCACTTTAGCCAGCGGTACCCGTTTGCTGGCATCTCGATCCCCATCAGTACCAAAAACCAAGTGCAGTTTTCCTGGCGTAAACTCTTGCATGGTGCGCAAAATCGAAGCTAATGCCTCGGGCGTGTGGGCATAATCATTGATAACCAGGGGAGTTCCTTCATTACGCCGACTGACTATTTCCAAGCGCCCGGGAACCGCTAGACTCGCCAAACCTGCTTTCGCGGCCTCGGCAGGAATTCCAATACCGGTAACCATTAAATAGGCAATCACAGCGTCCTGAACATTGACCTCCCCGGGCAGGGCAACGGTAATTTTTTCCGCGTGTCCCGCATTCGGTTCCGTCTTCCCAGTTAAAGTAAAATCACAGGCCGCACGGGCAATGTTGTTAACTTTTCGGCTCACCACCCAATCGGCTTGGGCATTCGGATCATAGGCAGATACCGTCACGCTTTCAGTGTCGCAGCTGGCTGCTAACCGCAGCCCCCACTTATCATCAATACAGATCACGGAGTAATCCGTATACTCTTTGGAACATAGTCGCGCCTTAGCTGCCAAATAGTTCTCCATAGTATGGAAATAGTCCAAGTGATCGTGCTGTAGGTTAGTAAAAGCAGTAGCATCAAACTTCATTCCTGCGACTCGCCCTAAAACCAAAGCATGTGCGGACACTTCCACTACCGCGGCTTGCATCCCCTGCTCCACCCCGTAAGCCAAGATTCGCTGCAACATCGGACCTTCAAACGTGGTCCGCGAAGATTGAATCCGCAACTCCCCCACCTGAGTTTCCGCAGTGGAAAGAATCATGGTGGAAAGCCCTGCAGCCTCAAAAGCGAATTTGGCAGCGAAACATGTAGTGGTCTTGCCGTTAGTCCCGGTTACCGCTACGGTTTTCATTTTCCCAGCCGGATTATCGAAGGCTCTAATCGCGAGGGGCGATGCCGCTTCTCGTGGATCCGGCACCGTTACTACCGGGATTTTCACCCCTTGGGAGAGAGCAAGCTCCGCACCCTTTTCGTCAGTAATCACCGCTGCAGCCCCCAGGGATTCCACCTCCCTGGCAAACTTGGCGGCATGCACATTCGCCCCAGCCACAGCGATAAAGGCCTCCCCGGCTAATATCTCATTGGAAGCCATCGAGACCCCGCGCACCTGAACCCCTTCCCAGCCGGGATCAATTTCAGCGGCAAAGCCTTCGACTAGACGCGCCAGTGAAACCGGAGCAATATTTTGCGGACGAAAATCTCGAAAAGTTACGGTCATGTCCTCTACTCTAGTAGCTACTCACTGTCTGGCACTAAAGAGAGCAACCCCTCCCTCCTCCCCAGCCTAAGGACAGACCAGCTCGCCCGCTCCCCTTCTGCAGATTTCCGCAAATACTTCCGGATCCGTGAGGCATTGCCCCAGTTGATTAGGCTTGCCGCTGCCGTGATAATCCGAAGATCCGGTAAGAGCCAATCCCAGAAGTTTCGCTATTTCCTTAACCTCTGCCCGTTCAATCGGATTTTGTTCCGGGTGGAAAGCCTCCAGGGCAAATAGTCCCGCCTCTTTTAGCTGGGTAATAGTGTCTACCGATAAGAACCGGTGCTGCCGACCACCGGCTCGGGGATGAGCCAGAATCGGGACTCCCCCCGCTTTTACTACCTGTTCGACCGCGTAGATAGTATCAGGAGCCTGATAGTGCACATAGTATTTACTGGAAGTAGCTAGTACCTGCTCAAAAGCGGCGGAGCGATTCGAGAAATACCCCGCCTTAACCAAAAGGTCAGCAACGTGCGGCCGCCCTATGGGGCTCGAACCCGCCTGCTCGGAAACTGCCTGATAAGAAATATCGAAATCTGCGGATAACCGCTCCACCATTTGCCGCATCCGCTGCTGCCGCGCTTGCACCGTTTTTTCAAATAATTCCGGCAGTACTGGGCTTTTAGAATCCGGTAAATACGCCAGCAGATGAGCGGTGATTCCCTGATGAGAAGTAGAAATCTCTACCCCGGGTACCAAAGTAACCCCACATTCCGGAACCATTTTACTGGCAGTAGCTATCCCCGCGAAGGTGTCATGATCCGTAAGAGCAATCACATCCAGGCCAGTTCGCGCAGCTTCAAGCATCAACTCTGCAGGGGAATCAGTACCGTCTGAACAGGAAGAATGAGTATGTAAATCGATTCGCGCCGCCTCCATAGGACTATTTTAGGCCATCGTGGCATGATGGATACATGGAAGAAAACTTGGCAGCAGCAGAAGAACAACCCTTAAAAGACCGGGTAAATAACCGTTCTCGCCGCATTGGCAGTCCCGCGTTTCGCGAGTTCATTGGCAGCGGCTGGGGGGAACGCAAGGATCCCGCACCTATTCCCAGCCCTTCGCGGGACTTCTTGGCTGCTCGCTATCAAAAATTAGGAGCTCAGTTCCGAGGGGAACGTTTGGTGATTCCGGCTGGAAACTACAAGGTGCGCTCCAATGACTGTGACTATCGTTTCCGAGCTCACTCCGCATTCGCCCATTTAACCGGGCTAGGTGGAGAGCTAGAACCCGACGCTGTCCTAGTCCTGGAACCGCTTACCGATAAAGAGGGCATCCCCTTAGAAAACCTCCCCGAAAATAAGGGTGCAGCCACTCACCGTGGGATCGTATTTTTCCGTCCCCAGGCTCCGCGCAGCAGCGAAGAATTTTATGCCGACTCCACCTATGGCGAGTTTTGGGTAGGGCCGCGGATGACGCTTTCTCAAATGGAGGCAGTGACTGGCCTGGAGGCGCGCCCGCTCGACACCCTCCCCGATCAACTGGCTAAAGATGCAGGTCTAGTACAGTTGCGAGTAATTCGTGAAGTCGACACTTCCCTACAGGCAGCGGTAGAAACAGTGTGTCGGGAAGCTGGATTACCCACTGGAGAGAAAGCGCGAAGTCTGGATGAAAAACTCGAAGAAGCTGCCTCCGTATTACGCTTACAAAAGGATGCAGCCGAGGTTAAGGAACTAGAACACGCGATTGCGGTTACTAAATCAGGCTTTGAAGCAATGATTCGGGCACTGCCGCGCGCAACCCAGCACCGCCGCGGCGAACGGGTGATTGAGGGAGCATTTCAGGCTAGAGCCCGTGAAGAAGGTAACGGCCTAGGATACGACACCATAGCTGCTTCCGGCAATCACGCTAATACTTTGCATTGGATTGACAATGATGGCCCGGTGCGCGACGGCGACCTGATTTTAATCGATGCTGGAGTGGAGGCTGATTCTCTCTATACCGCAGATATCACCCGTACCTTGCCGGTAAACGGCAAGTTCAACCCGGTACAGGCCAAAGTTTATAACGCGGTACTCGATGCCTGTGAAGCCGGATTGAAGCAGGCAAACCAACCGGGATGTAGGTTCAAAGATGTGCATGACGCGGCAGTTGCAGCCCTAGTTAAACATCTAGATGCCTGGGGGGTGCTACCAGTTAGCGCCGAACAAACCCTGTCGGCAGATGGCGGCGAATACCGCCGCTGGATGCCTCACGGGGTATCCCACCACTTAGGTTTAGACGTCCACGATTGCGCCTTAGCCGCTCGCGATATGTATATGGACGCCCCGCTGGAGCCAGGCATGTGTTTCACCATTGAGCCAGGTCTTTATTTCCACCAAGATGATCAGCTATTACCCGAAGAACTCCGAGGTATTGGGGTTAGAATCGAGGACGATGTACTAGTGGAAGCCGACGGCAGCGTACGCCGCTTGTCAGAAGATATCCCCCGCAAAATTGAAGAGGTAGAAACCTGGATGGCAAGCCTCAGAAATAATCCCACCGCAGAGGATAAAGATTATTAATCTGCAGAGGAAGTTTGCCCGCGTAGTTTATTAAGGAACTGGCGGGTACGCTCCTGAGAAGGGTTGCAGATTAACTGCTTGGCATCCCCGGATTCCAGTACGACTCCGTTATCAATAAAGAGGGCGCGATCAGCTACCTCGGCAGCGAAATCCATTTCGTGAGTCACAATTACCATGGTCATCTCTTCGGCTGCCAAGGAGCGAATAATTTGCAGGATTTCTCCGGTTAGCTCGGGATCTAAAGCCGAGGTAGGCTCATCGAAATACAGCATTTTGGGCTTAAGCGCCAGCGCCCGAGCGATTGCTACCCTTTGTTGTTGTCCACCTGATAACTCTGCCGGGTAGGCCTGCCCTTTATCACCTAGGTTCATCCTTTTCAGCAGCTGCAGTGCTGTTTCCTGAGCTTCTTCCGGGCTTTTTCCCTGTACCTTAATCGGAGCATCAGTGAGATTTCGCAGCACTGTCCAATGGGGAAACAAGTTAAAGTCTTGGAAAACCAAGCCAAAGTCGCGCCGAAACTCACGCTCGTCGCAAGAGGACAGCTTAATTCCCCCCTCTTTCTTTAAAGCCTGCCGGCCAAAATAGCAGATTTCTCCGCTGTCCATCTGTTCTAGGAATGTACAGCAGCGCAAAAGGGTGGATTTTCCAGAACCTGAAGGGCCAAGAATTGCCAGTACTTCACCGGTATTGACAGTAAGGGATACTCCTTTCAACACTTGGTTAGTGCCAAAACTTTTTTCCATCCCGGTAATACGTAGCGCTTCCATATCCCTCACCTAATCTTGTAACTTCCCATGCGTTTTTCAATCCGTTCCATCACTACTGCTACTACTAGGTTAAACACCCAGTAGAAGATTCCAGCGGCCACGAAGGGAAGCATCGAAGCACTGGCAGATGCCTGTTGCTTTGCGATTGTAAACATCTCTGCGTACGCAATAGCAAAAGCCAGAGAAGTATCTTTTACCAGTGTAATTACCTCGTTTGTAATTGAAGGTAAAACCGTACGGAACATTTGTGGCAACTTGATAGTTAAGAAAGTGCGTGCCGGGGAATAGCCAAGTACAAATGCCGCCTCGGTTTGTCCCACTGGGATCGCCTGAAAACCTCCGCGGTATATTTCCGCAAAATAGGCGGCATAGTTAATCGCGAAAGCCATAATCACCGCACTAAACCGATAGGCTGCCCCTATTTGCATTCCGAAAAGGAAGAAGGGGCCGAAATATACCACCAGCAATTGCAGCATTAAGGGGGTGCCCCGCATAACCGAGATATAAAACTGGATAAACCAGGCTAGCGGCTTAAAGCGACTCACCCGCCCCCCGTAGACCACCAGTCCCAGAGGGAGAGATAAAACCAGGGTTAGCGCGAAGATTATGAAGGTTTGTAGCATACCACCGGCTAGTTCCGGCAAAAACGATAAATCCATTACCAATAGCTCCCTGCGTTAGCCTTTTATTTTTCGCGCAGCACACTACTTAGTAACAATCGATTTTTCTAATTTGTATTTCTTCGCAATCTTGAGGAAAGTACCGTCTTTCTTCATCTCATCCAAGGTCTTTTGTACCTGGTCGCGCACTGCTTGGTTACCCTTTTTAAAACCAATGCCGTACTGCTCCGTGTGGAATGGCGGATCCATAATCTCGAATTTATCTTTCCCGCGTTGAGCCAGCTGGTAATCAGCTACCCCAATATCCACTGCGACCGCGTCGGCTGCGCCTGCCTCTAGGGTCATAAACGCGTTGTTATAGTCCGGCACCTGAGTCATTTCCTTGAAGCTGGAGACCAAATCCGCGTTTCCTTTATCTTGCAGGGCGGCGAGACCGGAAGAATCTACCTGTACCAACACGGTTTTGCCTTTCAAATCCGCAGTGGTTTTAATCCCTGATCCGGCTTTAGTTACAAACACAATCGAGTTATCGATGTAGGGCTTAGAGAAAGTGTATTGTTTTTCCCGCCCGTTCATGGTGAATCCATTCCAGATGCAGTCGATGGTACCCGACTTGAGTTCCATATCTTTGGAGTCCCAATCAATAGCCCGCTTTTGCAGTTTCCAACCGTTTCGCTTAGCAACTTCGGCGGCCAGATCCAAATCGAACCCTACATACTCTCCGCTTTTATCTTTATATCCATAGGGCGGGAAGTTGGCGTCGAAGCCCACTGTGAAGTCATCGCCCTTTGCCTTGCCAGCATCATTACTACCCGAGCCTCCTGCGCATCCAGAAAGGGACAGGGCCATCACCATACCGGTTAGCATTAATAGCGTTTTCTTCAGCTTCATTTGGAATCTTTCTCTTGGATAAACCTGCAAGACACCTTGAGTTTAACAGAGAGCCTAGGAGAACCTTTTAAACGTCCATTCTCATCTCAAAGTGCAAAATAGTTTTTGCTTTGCTGGCTTTTGGATATAACTGAGCCTACGTATTTTGGAACTTCCCGGTTTTCTCCGCAGAAGCGGGGCGGGCAAAGCAGATCATTCCACCTGATATCCGGTACGTGCTTTGAGTAAATCTCCACCGGGAACGGCTTCAATTAGTTCACGAGTGTACTCTTTTTGCGGATTGGCGAAGATGTCGTCAGCTTTGCCGTATTCGACCAGTTTCCCCTGTTCCATCACCGCGATATCGTCAGCGTTTTCACGCACCACTGCTAAATCATGGGTGATGAACAAATAGGTTAATCCCAGCCGTCCTTGTAGTTCGTTAAGCAAATGTAAGATCTGATCTTGAACCAGTACATCCAACGCCGAAACTGCTTCGTCCAGCACTACCAGTTCCGGGCGTAACGCCAGGGCACGGGCAATCGCTACCCTTTGCCGTTGCCCCCCGGAAAGTTCATTCGGGAAGCGTCGCATAGCACTACGCGGCAGCGCCACCATATCCAACAGATCCGCCACGCGTTTTTCTCGCTTTGCACGATCACCCACGTGATGGGTACGAAGCGGTTCTTCGATACAGCGATACACCGAGAACATGGGATCTAGGGATCCGTAGGGATTCTGGAAAACCACCTGCATTTTGCGGCAAAGTGCAAACAACTGTCTACGACGCAAAGTCGATAGGTCGATTCCCTCGTAGTAGACCTTCCCGGAAGTGGGATCCAGAAGATTCAAAATCATATTCGCAACCGTAGATTTGCCAGATCCCGACTCCCCTACCAGTGCCAAAGTCGAGCCTCGACGAACCGCGAAAGAAACATCATCGACTGCACGGAAGGTCTTTTTCTTGCCCTTTTGCCCGCGAATGTCGAACTCTTTAACCAGATGCTCCACCCGGATTACCTCGTCACCCAGATGTTTCTCTAAGGGCTCTCCTAAAACATTGGTGCCCATCACCTTTTGCCTGGAATCTTTGGACGCAGCGACCGCCAGATTCACATCTGCGGAGGTACGCGAATCAATGGTGTCCGGCGCATCCTCTGTTTCTTGCGGAGAATAATTAATTTCAATCCGCTGAGAAGCTAAAGAAGGAGCCGCATTAACCAAACGTCTGGTATAAGGATGACGAGGATCATTTAAGATTTCCCGTGCCGGTCCAGATTCGACAACCCGCCCGCGATGCATTACCACCAGATGCGAGGCTCTCTCTGCAGCCAACCCCAAGTCGTGGGTAATAAACAAAGTGGAAGTGCCTAGTTCTTTGGTTTCTTTCTCCAAATGATCCAATATTCGCCGCTGCACGGTAACATCCAGGGCGCTGGTGGGCTCATCCGCAATTAAAAGTTTCGGGCTAGCTGCCAAACCAATGGCGATCAAAGCGCGCTGGCGCATCCCCCCTGAAAACTCGTGCGGATATTGCCTAGAGCGTGCCTCGGCATCCGGTAAACCCGCGTTTGCCAACGCTTTCATGGCTTGCTCGTGGATATTACCGCCCTTGGTAGCTTCGTTATATTTCAAAGCTTCTGCCACTTGAAAACCGATTTTCCAAACCGGATTCAGGTTCGACATCGGATCTTGCGGCACCATCCCAATCTGGGCTCCTCGCACCTGCTGCATCTCTTTTTCAGTCAGGTTAGTCAGTTCGCGACCATCAAACTTAATAGAGCCTCCTGCGATTTTTCCAGTACCAGGCAACAGTCCTATGATGGCCATCGCCAACGTGGATTTACCGGAACCGGACTCCCCCACAATCGCCACGGTCTGTCCCCGATAAAGGGTGAGATTAGCCTTCCGTACCGCGGGAACCACACCGGTGGTGGATTGGAAATTGACCTCTAGGTCTTTGACTTCCAATAAGGGCGAGGGCATAGCGCTATTTTCGGCGTTTTCGATGCCAAAGTCGCTAGTCTGATCCGATTCAGCTGTCATAATCTGATCTTCTTGGTTATTTTGATTCACGATTAATGTTTCCTCTGGTTCGGGTCGAGTGCGTCACGGATTACGTCTCCCATCATGATGAAGCTCAATACCGTTAGCGCCAGAGCAATAGACGGCAAGAATAAAATCATGGGAGCAGTCCGTAACTGCTGCTGGGCAGTAGAGATATCTCCGCCCCAAGAAACAATGGAAGAAGGCAACCCGATTCCCATGAAGGACAAGGTAGCTTCTGCCACGATAAAGGTTCCTAATGCCACAGTGGCATATACAATCACCGGCGCCACCGCATTCGGCAAAATATGACGCAGCAGAATCCGGATATTGGATACCCCCAAAGCGCGAGCCGCAGTTACGTATTCTTCGTTCTTAATAGCAAGCACCGCGCCGCGAGTAATTCGGGCTATCTGAGTCCAACCAAAGACCCCCAGGACGATTACCACCATCCAAATTGATCTATGCTCCTTGAACATTTGCATAATCACGATGGCTGCTAGCACCATGGGAATGGCGAAGAAGATATCCACGATCCGGGAAAGAATCGAGTCCAGGATTCCCCCGAAGTATCCTGCCAGGGAGCCAAATATTACCCCGATAATAGCGGCAGTGAGGGTAGAGAAAATCCCTACCGCAATGGAGGCACGTGCCCCGTATACGATGCGGGAATACAAATCGCACCCTTGCTTATCAAATCCAAAAATATGGCCTTTAGATGGTCCCTCAATGGAATTCTCCAGAGTACAGTAAGTGGGATCTTGCGAAGTGAACAGCTGGGGCACCATGGCCATAAGCACCGTCAGCACAATAATCACCAGGGCTACCCAGAAGAGAGGACGACGTCGTAACTGTCTCCAAGCTTCCCCCCATACTGAGGAGGGCGCCGATTCATCGGCTACCGCATCGACTGCCCCCAAGCCGGTTTCATCGACCTTGTTAACGAAATGTGTTTGTCCGGGAAGTAGTTGGTTACTCATAGCGAATCCTCGGGTCGAGTACGGCATATAACAGGTCTACTAGCAGGTTAGCGACGATATAAACCATTACCAGTACGGTGGTAATGGATACCACGGTAGCGGCTTCACCACGTAAAATAGCCTGATAAAGGGTACCGCCCACTCCGTTAATCGCAAAAATACCTTCAGTAACAATCGCTCCGGTCATTAAGGCTCCCAGGTCTCCCCCTAGGAAAGTAGCCACCGGGATTAGCGAGTTCCGCAGCACGTGATGGGTCATTACCCGAGATTCAGGGATCCCCTTTGCCCGGGCAGTTCGTACGAAATCTGCGGTAAGATTCTCCGAAACTTCTTGACGAGTTAGCCTAATAACATAAGCACAAGAAACTGCTCCCAAAACTAACGCCGGCATCAGCAAAGATTGAAAACTAACATTTGCCCCTACAGTTGTTGGAAGCCACCCCAGTTTTACCCCAAATAGGAACTGCAACAAGAAGCCAATCACGAAGGTGGGTACTGCAATCACTACCAGGGAAATTACTAGTACAGTAGAGTCAAAAATTTTACCTTTTTTGAGTCCGCTGAAAAAGCCAAAGAAAATCCCGATTACTGCCTCGAAAATAATCGCCATAAAAGCAAGTTTGATAGTTACGGGGAACGCATTGAGCATTACTTCCGTGACTTCCCTTCCAGAGAAGGTCTTCCCGAAATCTAGGGTGATAATCCCCTTTAAATAAAGCAGATATTGCATCCACAGCGGTTTATCGAGGTTGTATTCCGCACGGATTTGGGCCGCTACTGAAGGGGGAAGTCCCTTATCTCCGCCCAATGCCTGCACCGGATCGCCCGGCATGGCATAAACCATAGCGAAAATCAGCAACGTTGCCCCAAAGAATACCGGGATCATCTGTAACAGACGATGCCCTATGTATCTGAGCATAGGTCTCTCCTTGACTATAAGCTGTGTTAAACCTTATCGCGTTCAAGCGTTTTGGAAAAAACCGGAGGCGGGTAAAAGGTGTTTATTTACCTTCAAACCCGCCTCCGAAACTGCATTATTACAGTATTTTTATGTTTCGTTATCTCTAGGCATTCTTGGTGATCTGGTAGTAAACCGGTTCACTCTTCCAGTTGAAGGCAACGTTGGAGACATTGTCTTTATTCCAAACACCCACAACATTGGAGTACCACAGCGGAATAGCGGGCATATCGGTAAATAGAATCGATTGCGCTTCCGCAAATTTCTTATCCTGATCTGCGCCTACCGGCGAGTTCGAGATTTCCAGCATAAGTTGGTTGAACCGCTCGTTATTGTACTTACCATCATTAGAATTACCGTTCTTGGAGTATAGGGGCTCCAAGAAGTTACTCATGCCCGGGTAGTCAGCCTGCCAGCCAGAACGGAAAGCTCCCTTAATGGTTTCCTGGGTAATAGCATCACGCAGTCCCTTGAAGTCCGGGTAGGCTTCACCGGCTGCATCAATACCCAAATTGGTCTTGAGCTGGTTGCTGACCGCGTCTACCCAGTCTTGGTGGGAAGAGTCAGAGTTATAACCAATAGTGAACTTGCCCTCAAACTTGGAGATAGCGTCAGCTTTTGCCCACAGTTCCTTAGCCTTGGCTTTATTGAATTTCAATACCTCGTTGCCTTTAACCTGCTTTAGAACTTTCTCGTAGTTAGGCATGGCAGGGGAAGTGAAATCTTTCGCCGGCACCCGCGTCTTCTGGAAAATCTTGTCACAGATACTTTCCCGGTCAATAGCATAGGAAATCGCTTGACGCCGCAGGCGACCTTCCTCATCCATCCCGAAATGCTTTATCCGATCCGGAATAGTGAAGGACTGGAAAATAGCTACCGGCTGATTGGCATGTGAATCCGGGAAGTCCGATTGGAAGGTGTTCATAGATGTTGCTGATAAATCATCAAGTACATCTAGTTGACCCGACTGGACATCATGATAAGCAGCATCAGACTTGGCATAAATCTTGAAAGTCAATCCACCGTTCTTAGCTTCACGCGGTCCAGCGTACTTTTCGTTCTTTACCAACTCGATGGATTCGTTATGATGCCAACCCTTGTCCTTTAAGGTATAGGGACCGGGGGTAACCGTGGGGTTTTGGCCGTAGGCTTTAATATCTTTGAAGGCCACATCTGGCAACGGCGCATATGCGGAATAGCCTAGACGCAGTTCAAAGTCAGAAGTAGGCTGGTTCAAAGTTACCTGGAAGGTATAGTCATCTATCTTCTTTAACCCAGACAACTCGGGAACATCGGGAGCCTCGGCTCCTTCTTCTTCCGGACCAGCAGTAAAGCCTTTAATTACTTCAAAGAACGAGGAAGACATTTGAGCGTTCTTCGGGTTTGCACCATAGTTCCAGGCTTTGATGTAGTTATCAGCCTTAATCGGCGAGCCATCGGAGAACTTCGCGTCCTTCTTTAGCTTAATAGTCCAAACCACCTGGTCTTTAGATTCAACCGATTCGGCCAATTCGTTCTTGGCCTCTCCTGTCTTAGGTTCGTAGTAGACCAGACCGGAAAAAAGTGCGTCTAGAACACGCCCGCCACCGGTTTCATTCGTAGAAGTCGGAATCAGGGGATTTTGTGGTTCTACGGTATTTACAGTAATAATCCCTTTGGCGTCTGCCTTATCCGAGGAAGATTCACTAGCACCACCAGAGCAGCCAGCTAATCCCAGAGAAAGAGCAAGTGCAGATGCCAGGGTCAATGCGCCCCGTCGTTTCACTATTGCCTCCAAGCTTGTTGCTTACATTTGAAAGCTGATTTATCAGCAAAATCGCTTACACGATTACAGCCAATATATAGCATTTGATCTTGGATTTTTTACAAAATCCCAAGATTTTCTCGACTTGCGCTTGAGCAACCAATAACTGCTAGGATAGCTTTTCTTCAGGTTTTAAAAAACTATTTTTCGGGATTTTCTCAGCTACAACAGTCCAGCTTTTTCTTCTTAACGCCTACACATGGCGAGACAAGTCGGCTTCTTCAGGTTTAACTGCGGAGCAACGGGTAATCAGCTTATGCCCAATCCACAACGCCAAGAAGAAGATCAAACCAATATAAATCCCTAAGAAACTTAAAATAGAGAAGTCTCCATTAATCACGTCCAGAGATTGCCCCACCACCACGATGGCACACATTACCAAGGCAATAATCGGCCCGGCAGGATAGAACAGCGCCTTGTAAGGAAGTTCTTCTACTGCTTTACCCTGCGCCTTGTAAGCACGACGGAAACAATAATGCGACCAAGCGATTCCCATCCAGGTAATAAATCCAGCAAGTCCAGAAGCATTTACTAGCCACACATAGACCTGCCCCGTGCCTACCCGGGAAGTTGCGAAGCAAAGCGCCCCCACTAGCGAGGTAACAATCAGTGCCACAATCGGGACTCCATGACTAGTTAGACGCGCAAAAACCGCAGGAGCTTTCTTTTCTTTGGCCAAGGAATAAAGCATCCGAGTAGCTACGTACATACCCGAATTACCGGCAGAGAGGATGGAAGTTAAAATGACAGCATTCATAACTCCCGCCGCAACCGCAATCCCAGCGCGCTCAAAGAGCAAGGTGAAAGGAGACTTGGTTACTGCCTCGGTAAAACCTTGAGCAGTATCCGAGTCGGCGCTGGCTCCCTGGAGAAGAGCAGGATCGGTATAGGGAATCAGGAAAGAAATAACCGCGATTGCGCCAATGTAGAACAGCAAGATACGCACAAACACTGCCCGAGTGGCGCGAGGAACATTGGTCTCTGGATCTTGAGTTTCTCCAGCGGCAATCCCAATCATTTCAGTGCCTTGGAAGGAGAAACCCGCAATCATGAAGACCCCCATAATGCCCCAAAAACCATTGACAAAGGGAGCATCTCCGCGAGTGAAGTTGGTAAATCCAGGGGACTTCCCTCCCAGGATTCCTATCACCATTAACAATCCCAGCACCAGAAATACGATTACGGTTACTACTTTGATAGAGGCAAACCAAAACTCTGATTCTCCAAAACCCCGGACAGTGAAGGCGTTAAGAACAAACAGGATTATCAGAAACAACAGTGACCAGATCCAGGCCGGTACCATTGATTCTGGGAACCAGTATTGCATCACGATTGTCGCGGCTACGAGCTCCGCTGCTACCGTAATCGCCCAGTTGTACCAGTAGTTCCAGCCCTGCGCAAAACCGAAGGATTTGGAAACATAACGGGTAGCGAAGACTTCAAAAGCCCCAGAGGTAGGGCAATAGGTCGCCATCTCCCCCAGCGATTGCATCAAGAAGAACACCATGACACCAATCGCTCCGTAGGCAACCAAGGCGCCTCCCGGGCCTGCTCCGGTAATGGTGCCACCCGAGGCTACGAAGAGCCCGGTACCAATGGCTCCCCCGATGGCGATCATGTTGAGGTGACGCGCCTTTAGCTTGCGGTGAAGATGGGGGGCTTCTTCCGATTGTTGATTGTTATTTGAAGAAACCTGATTGTTGGCCACAGTAACCTCCGAGCTAATTATTTCTTCGTAACTTTATGAAAAGCTACCTCACCTTTCCAATCGGTGCTAACCTTGCCCACATGCTGGCTATAGCCAATATTGGAGCTAGGAGACCATAGGGGAATCGAAGGTAGATCTGCTAGCAGTAATTTTTGCGCCTGTTTATAGAGGGTATCAGCGGTTTCCGGAGTATCGGTGGCTTGTGCCCTGCTCAAAAGCTCAGCATAGTCTGCGTTTTCGTAACTAGTTTTATTACCATTACCGCCCTTAAGATACCGTCCTGCCAGCAGATTATTTGGGGAAGGATAACCCATCGACCACCCCATCCGAAATGGCCCGGTAAACGAATGCTCATCCATCATTTCCATCAGAGTTTTAAAATCTGGTTTTGGATCACCAACTGCTTTTACCCCCAGGATGTTTGACAACTGGTTGCAAATCGCATCAACCCAGGGTTGATTAGATTCATTCGTGTTATAGGTAATTTTTAACTCCCCCTGCCAGGGGGTAATCTCATCGGCAGCCTTCCAGGCTTGTTTGGCTGCCTCCGGATCAAATTTCAAAATTTTATTGCTTACCCCCGCTCCCATATGTCCTAAGATTTGGGGCGGTAAGAAATCTGTAGCCGCTTTGCGGGTACCGTAAAAGATACTTTTGATTATTTCTTCACGATTTATCGCCTGAGAGATAGCTTGGCGACGCAGTCTTCCTTCTTCCCCAGAAAAATGTTTGGTCTGATAGTCAATATCCAAGGTTTGCATACTGGCTTGCACTGCACTTACCCGATTATTGCCCAAATCTTTCGGCGCATTGGGAAGTTCCCCGTCTGGAATTTGATCTAGCACATCCAGGTTTCCAGCCAATAAATCCTGGTAGGCAGCAGAAAGATCCGCATAAATTTTCACGTCAATACCCGCATTTGCAGCTAGGCGAGGCCCCCGGTAGGTGGTGGATTTATCTAGCAGGATTCGACTGGAAGGCTCCCAGCTAACCAAGGTATAGGGACCGTTCCCCACTGGTTTTAACCCAAATTCTTTTTTAATTTTCCCCTGTTTATCGAAAGCACTATCGGGTAGTGGATAAAACCCATTGATTCCCAGACGATTAGAAAAGTCAGCCACCGGTCGTTTCAATTTGATAGTTATTTTGTAATCCCCATTAGCCATTACTCCCTTTAGGTTCCCGGTACCATCTTCACTCGCGCCCTCAATTGCTTCATAAGCAGTAGTAGCCCCCAGGCTTTGCACAGCTGACGCCTTCCAGGCGCGCACATAATTCTTGGCCAATACGGGAGTACCATCGGAAAACTTTCGGTCGGTATTCATCTGGATAGTCCAGGTTTTATGGTCGTGAGAATCAGTAATTTCCTGTGCGACGTCATTTACCACTTTCCCCTGTTGGTCATAGGTAACCAGACCAGCAAAGAGTAGGTCAATAATCTTGATTCCAGCATCATCATCAGCGGCTGCGGGAATGAGTCCCCTAGCTGGTTCCGCGCCATTGATTGCTACCCGATCTACTGCGTTTTCCTGTGAGTTGTTACTGCTACAAGCGGTCAAAGTCCCGCCTGCAAGCAAAGATGCTGCCAGGACTGCTAGGGGAAGCCAACGACTGCGCATAGTCATCCTCAGCCTTTCTAAAAACCAAAATTGTTAGCTTTAATAATACCGATTTATTACTATGGGTTGATATTCTGCGCATTTAGCTATTATTTTTCCAAAATAAGCAGAAATAATCTCTTTTTTCTCTCTCGGAGGTATTTTTCCAGACACCTTTGCAAACACGAGGCCGCACTACTAGCTTCCCCATCTCAAGTTACTGAAAAGCCCTTTTACATTAAGTTTTCTAGCTCAGAGAACCTTCCCTATAACCTCAAAATGTACTGCCCCCACCGGAGATACTTTCCGCACAAAATCAGCAAATCCGCCACCACCAGCGGCTTGGAAATCACGATAGATTTCTCGCCAACGACGCCAACCATACCATGGAGCCAGACTTAAGGCGGGAATTCCCAGGTAACGTTGCCGCAAGAGCACCTGATTCCAAGGGTCGGAAACCGTATCATTCAGGTAGGCGATAGCCTCAGGCAATCCCCAAACAGATCCGCCTTCCCCCTGGCCACCATATAATTGCAGATCAGCTAAGGCTAACGCCACATAGCGCATAATCCGCTCCTGGATAAGCAAAGAAATTTCTGCGGGAATATCCCAAAGTTCTGGGGTCATTTCCAGGGCGAACAGATCCCATCCCAAGTTAGAAGCGGGCAGATGGGCAGCAATCCGGGTAAACAGATTCATTCCGTAGACCTCTCGCGCCCGTGAATACAGATGACTCCCTGGGATCCCCTTCTCCAGAGCAGCCAGCGCATAATAGGTATCCTCAATTTCTAGGAAAGAGTCAAAAGCACTCCCGCTAATAGCCGCTGGAATTTCACTATTTTCATAGGCATGCGGAGCCCTGCTGGCAGCACATTTGCGCGGAAGAACCCGTGAACTGTTCGATAGGCTAACTCCCGCTGGGTAATATGGATGGACGAGACAACCGTGAGGATCGTTTTCCCACTTTAGCGGAGCATCCTGGGGGCTAACTAGCTGAGCCAGCTCCGGATCTACGCTGGTACGAAAAGCATCCCAGGCATCTTCTATTGCCCAAGCCAGCACATTGAATCCGTCTGCAACCTCTAAATCCGAGAGCCGGAAAGCATGCTTTCCCCCAAGTTCCCTGAGCATTCGATCGCGCTGTGCTCCCAAACGTATTAAATCTGCGTTGGCCTCTTTATAAAGCTCACTCGGATTCGGTTCTCTAAGACCCACGCATAGCAGGGAGATAAAATAGGAGTGGGGATCTATCAGCCCAATCGGCGAACAGGCAGGAAGCATCTCCTGCTGCAAAAAATTCGCCATTTCAGAAAAAGCAGCTTGAGCGGTGGCTACTCCCCTTTCAAAAGCACGCTCCCCCATTTGCGAAAGACGAGTATTGCTCATTTCGGCATGTTTACCCCGGTAAATATCATGTTCCGGATTTGAAAGTATCTGCGCTTGTCCCAGCACCATTTCCAAAACTTCTTGCGGGAAAATATAACCGCGATCTCGAGATTCCCGCATAGTGGTACGCAGTCCCGCAAAGACCTGCGGAAGTGCCAATAACCTGCGAGTTAAGTTCCCCACCCCCGCCTCGGAGGAAACATCCATCAGTTTAAAGGTTTCCGCGAATACTTGAATGGGAGAGTTAGTGCCACTAATTTCAGAGGCTAAGAAACCAGATTCAAATTTCTCTTGTTCAGCACGAGTAAGCAGGGTGAACCCTTCAGCTTCTCTCAGTTCGCGAGCACTGCCCTTAGGGGTTTTTGCCACTCGTTCTAAAGTATCTTTACGCAGGTTGTAACGTTGTGAGATTCCGGGCGGTGAATAATCTGGCAATAAAGCATCGTACCCAGATATTCCCCATTCGGTTGCCTTAAAGGGATTTATGCGAGCGTAGGCGGTAACATACTGATTTAGCACACTGTCGATTTGAGCGGTTTCAGTTTCCACCCCGCCGCCTTCCTTTCAATTTGCACCTACTAGCATCTGCCGGGCTAGTTAGCTTCCCGGTAATCTCTGCTAGCCCTATATTATGACCGCCGCGCATTACGAGGGCAAAAACAATAGTCTAGAGATGATGGAACAATATTTTACGAATCAACCAGTGGCGAGTGCTGAAGAACGCACCAGAATTACGCTATCACTGGCAGGGAAAGAGCTAATTTTAGAGGGCGCAGAAGGAGTTTTTTCTGCTCGACATCTAGACAAGGCAACGGCAGTTTTATTGGCGAGTGCCCCGACTCCCCCGGCGGCTGGGACTTTTTTGGATTTAGGCTGTGGCTGGGGGCCGCTAGCAATCAGTTTAGGACTTCTAAGCCCTTCCGCACAGGTCTTGGCGGTAGATGTGAGCGAACGAGCCCGCGACCTAACTCGTACTAACGCCCAACGCGCTGGAGTATCGATACAGGTAGGAACCCCAGAAGAAATTCTTGCCACTACGAAAGCCGCCGGAGGAGTTGATCTAATCTGGTCTAACCCTCCAGTAAGAATCGGGAAGAAAGCTCTACAAGAGTTACTGCTTACCTGGCTGCCGCTATTAAAATCCGGCGGAGAAGCGATTTTGGTAA
Organism: Varibaculum vaginae; assembly: GCF_900604285.1. Taxonomy (GTDB): domain Bacteria; phylum Actinomycetota; class Actinomycetes; order Actinomycetales; family Actinomycetaceae; genus Varibaculum; species Varibaculum vaginae. The sequence goes on along the minus strand of NZ_UWNY01000001.1, from coordinate 1,008,962 downwards.
TGGGAAAGAATCTGGGTGCAGATTCGATGCAAAAGTGGCTGTGCGCGCAAGGCTACCCCACTCGCCGCCTCGCCTCAAAGAAAGGTTTTCGTCTTTTATCTGTTTCCCCTGCCTAGTTAGGCGACTGCAAGCGATCGCGGAGCCAATGAGAACACTCCATTTAGGGCGCGAGGGATAACTTTTTCCTCCCGCCCAAGAATTCGGAAAACGTTGCGACGTTTCCCGAATTCTTATGCCCACCGCGCCCACTCGGATAAAAGTTATCCCCCGCATTCACTAGCTACCACAGATACAACAAAGCGCGGGTAGATACTTTTACCAGTATCTACCCGCGCAATTATTGAGTTTATTTATTCAGCAAGTTTCTCGTAAAAGAGCAGCAGCCTATAGTTAGCGAGAAGTTACTAACTCTTTAGCATCGACGCTAGCCTCACTGCCACGCTGGGTAAGCGGTGCGTTGCGGACTCCGCGCGGATCCTTAACGATTAGGTAGGCAATCCAGACGATGCCGGCTAGTGCCACCACAAATAGACCAAGATAGGTGTCGTTGAGCATATCTTTAACCGGGGGGACGAAAACATCCGCGCCCTCTTCGATATATTCAGCCATCAAGTCAACTGTCCACATCAAAGAGGCACCCCAATACATCCAGCAAAGAAGGTCTACACGCATCCGGGACTGCGGGGCATGGGCATACCACCAAGCGGTGGAACAGATTGCTGCAAAAAGCGTAATTACTAGAGTCATTGCTAATCCTTTAGGCCTCGATCTTTTCAGCGGAAGGGTGGTTACGACGTTCGTTTGCGCTAATCAGGACTATTCCTACCCCCCAAACTACAGTCACCAACACCGCCATCCCCACACCTACAGTACCCATCTCAAATAGCATCTCCTGGGTGGTGGAACGCTCAGTCAAAGCTGTTAGGAACGGGAAATAAGGTACCACTTCGCCGTGCCAAAGATGTTCAAAAGCTAGTAACAAGGCGCCACCCCACAACAGGTTGGTTAGCCAGGTCAACTTGCGAACCAGGTTCATGGAGCGCTGAGTGCTCTCGGGAGAGGATCCGCTCTTTGCCTTTCTTTCAATCTGCTTCTTGGCAGCCGTTACGGCTATCGCTTCCACAGTAGGAACAATAAAACACGCCATAATAACTCCTTTGACTACTCCGCGTATCCAAACATCCACTCTAATGTGATTTCGAATTTGCTGCCACTAATCTCAATTCTTTGCTCAACCTGCGGCTAGGAAATCATCCCTAAATCCCGCCAAGTTTCCAAAGACTCTTTAGCCTCTTCGGCGGTTAAAAGATTCATGGCGAAACCATTTTGAATCAACACATAGTCACCCACCCGCGCCTCTGGAAGATAAGCCATACAGGCGTCTTGTATCTGCCCGGCAACGTCAATACGCCCCATGGGCATTACCCCCGACTGAATCGACAAGATCTTGCAAGGCACTCCCACACACATGGTCTACTTCCTTTCCCGCAAAGAACAGTCTCGTAAGCTAACCCCAGGATATCCTCTGCTACACCTTTAGAGATTATCAACTTTTAGCCCCATTTGACCCGCCGGAGCGGAACTGATTGGTAGACAAGGATCGGCCTCCCGAATCGATTGCTCCATAGCCTTTGCCCGGTCTACGTCCTGAAAGTTAATTGCCTGGGTGAGTAGTTCTGCCAGCCAGGGCTCATTCTGGGCAGTGGGGGTAAGAATCGTGGCCGCGCTGATTAGTCCCTGAGAATCAGTAGCATAGGTGTGAGCCAGAATCCCCCGCGGGCCATCTACCAATCCGGTAGCAGCTCCAGAAAGGAAACGTATCTGCCCCATTTGTGGACAAGGCTCGAGGTTATCGGATTCTAGTATTTGCAATAATTGTGCTACCACTTCACCAGTTCTTTCCAATACATGCAAGGTAATGATTGCGCGCGCACTAGCGGCATCACGATTAGAGGCTAACCAGCGCATTTGTAGGGAAGAGGCCAGTTCGCTGGGTAAAGTTCCCACTGAAAGCTGCGCTACCGGGCCTACCCGGTAACGGCCACCACTAGGATCGCCTCCACGTAGGTAAGGACGGGGAGCAGCAGCGCCCGGTTTTTCTTCCGCAATCTGCTCATTCCAATGCGAGAAGTCAAAATCCTTTACAGTTTTTCCCTGTCGCGCCACTCGCACTCTAGTACCAAAAACATCTGGATTCCCGTCCTCATCAATTAGAGCTAGCTCCGCCCCGGTAAACTCTCCAAGGCTATTAGACTGCGAATACTTCTTAAATCCCTGTTCACAGAGTTTCTTTGCCACTTGCAATGCAACAGGAAGCTCTTCCTTCACAACTTTTAGGTTTTCTATTTTCGGCCAGTTAGCCACCCCTCCCGGAATAGCAGTCACTGGAAAATGTCCGGGAGATCCGGCCGCCACCAGTATTTTCTTAGAGATTTTCTTTAACGCCACCCCACTATCCCGCTCTTGCAGCAAGAACCGCAGCGAATGAGTCTCCACCAGCGACCCATAGTGCAAAAGCCGGCGGGTAAGCTCAGCTACCGGGGATATCGGAGAGCTACTACTGAGGACGTCTAAGGCACGGGTTCCGGCCAGGTGGTGAGCTACCGGGCAAATGCCACATAAATGTTCCGTTAGTTTTAAGGCTTCATGAGCAGATTTCCCAAGCAACATCCCGTCAACTCGGGGAAGTCCTTGCAGATCAAAATAAGCTTGCTGCCGTCCAGCGGAGTCATGGGTTACTACTACCCGTCCTTCCATGGGATCGATGATTTCATCTAGATTGATTTTCATGACTCTCCTGGGACAATGAGTATATGCATGAACTTGGGTTATTAACTTCGGTAGTGGCAGCAGTAGAAAAAGCAGCCGCTGACGCTAACTACCAGGTTACCCGAGTTGAAAAAGTGGCGCTAAATGTGGGAACGATGTCTGGCGCCATCCCGGAGGCTCTCTACGGTTCTTGGCCAATTGCCCGGGAAGGAACTATTTGTAGCTCTTCCGAGCTAGAGGTAAAAACCATTCCCGCCAGTGTATATTGCATTAATTGCAGCCAGGACGTACAAATTGATGAATTCTTCGCACTGCTGTGTCCTAAATGCGGGATGCCCACCGGCAATCTCAGTCACGGGCGTGAGTTTGAAATTTCCTGGGTGGAATGGGATAGGGATTAGCCAGGGTAGAGTCTCTGGTTTATACGGCGGAGGAAAATCGCCAACAGTCAGCTAGAAAGTCTCTTTAGCTATTTAAAAGCCAAGAATCTAGAATTTCGACTGCAAAGTCAGTAGCCTGTTTTATTCCCGATGCTGCCGTAGGTGTCAGCCCCAAATTTAAATCTACTTTTTCGCTAACTACCCCCACTACTTCCAGAATCGACGGCTCTTTACCGGTCAAGCGAGCGGAGCTTAAAACATCAAGTAACCCTACCTGATGTGGCGACATCTTCATGGAAAGCAGCCGCGGTACATGATCCCCACTCATATGTAATGCTTGCCCCGGTAGCCGGTCATTTCCGGGCGCTATCGAATCAAGAATCAAAAGCTGCTCAGCCTCTTGAACCACAGGAACCAATTCCATACCATTGGTTCCGCCTTCTATCAGGGCAAGTTCTCCCCTGGCTATCGCTGCTTGCCAAGCGGGGCGGTCGGGTAATAGACCTTGCAGGTTGGCCAGAATCTCTAAACCAATACCATCATCGCCCATAATCGGGTTACCAACTGCCAAAACCGTAAAACGACTGCCTTCCCAACCACTGCCATCTACAGCAGAAAAATCAGGTAGCGCCTTAGAAACATCTAAATCGATCCCCCTCTCCGCAAAAGTCGCGATGCTATCAGGAGTAACACTGAATGCAGGAGATAGCGATGTTCTTTCACCTGGGGTCATAGAATCCTTTCAAATTAAAGTTCAGGGGCATCATAGGGCTTGGAGGTACGACGCATCCACACCCCTCCAGAGATAATCGAAGAAATCCCTCCATGCCGTTCCAAGGAATCCGCTCGGAAGGCAAGATAGATATGTCCGATAACAAAGCCCCAGAAGGCAAACATAATCATGGCATGAATAAGACGCATCATGGGGATACCAAACCAGTCATTGGGAGCTGCCATAATCTGCCAAAAAAGGCTGGTGTTTCTATATGGCAGAGCATACAAGGCTACTCCCACTAACATTTGGAAAGCCCCTAAAGCATAAATTGAGGTATACGCCATTTGTTGTAGAGGGTTATGTGCGACGTAAAGCGGGCTTTCTTTCCTTAAGAAAAGATAGAATCCCACAGTTTCTTTGAAATTTATCCAGTCCTGTTTCTTTTTAAACGGCCAGAAAGTTTCCCAACGCATATAGCGATCTTTAGAGATAAAGGCGATAAATACGCGAGCAGCCCCCACCGCGAGCCAGGCAAATCCCGCTGTAAAATGGATAAACCGCATAATCCCCATCAGGTATCCGGGGTCAATCCCCTGGAAAAAAGTATCCCCAAAGAACGGATCCATAATGTAATAACCCGTTACCGAAAGAGTAACGATCAAGAACACATTCAGCCAATGCAGAAAGCGCAAACCGGCTGACCAAACACTGAGTCTCACCCAGTCTTCACTGGTAGGAGTAAGATCCTCTCCTTGCAGACCAGTTCCCACCGGGCGCACATTGACAAACCCTTCCATAGCGAAGGGGCTAATCTCACCGTTTTCATTTATGGTAGCAGTGGCTACCCCCAAACAACGGTAGCCGCGCGAGCCCGCCATCTGAGCATTCTTCCTCAAAACTGTTCGCAGCGCTCGCTCTGGTTTAGCAACATTCATCACTGACTCGAGATCTCCGCGAGCGATGATGATGTTATGCCCCTGTCCAGACTTGGTTCGCTGCATACCATTGATACGTGCCAGCGAATAGCGGCGATCCACCGCCGGATCAAAGTTATATTTAGGAATCTCTACATTGGGGATGCCATGACGGAAGCGGTAACGCAAAGACTCTTTCAGAGCTACATCTACCGGATCAGTGCTGCCTTCCGGCGAAACTGCCGCCATTACTAATAAGCGCCGCAAGGAGATATCAGAGCAGCTGAAGCCACCCCCGACCTCAATCCCCTTAGTCTTCGAAGCATCTTTAGGGAAGAACTCAATCTCGCGATCTTTATGAGCTTTCAGTAAATCTTTCTTCGATAATTTCTTTGGCTTTTCTACTGTCGTAGCTCCCCTCTTATCGCTTAGTCCCGCGCTCTGAACCGAAGTATCTTCACCGCTCACGATGTCACCGCCTTACCTAGGAGATTTCCCTCCGGATCTAGCACGTGAACCCCGCAAGACATGCAAGGGTCATAGGAGTGGATAGTACGCATTGGTTCCAGAGGCGCCTGGGGATCTACCAACGGGTGAGTTCCAGTCCCCATCAATGATTCCTCGTAAGGACCAGTAACCCCTTTTGCATCACGCCCTCCTGCCAACCAGGTAGTAGGCACTACCGCTTGATAACGTTCCACTTTCTTGTTCTTAATAGCCACCCAGTGAGATAAATTTCCGCGAGCAACCTCGATAAACGCATATCCTTGCGCCTCGGTAGGCCAACGACTTGGTTCCCACTTACTGGCGTCAAAAACATCAATATCGCCTTGTTTAATGTTTTCAACCAGAGCATTGTAGTCCTCACGCAACAAAGCGGCAGATACCGTAGCCTCTGCAGCGCGGGCAAAAGTCCGCCCCATAGTGGAGTTAATCTGATTGGGTGTAATACCCAAAGTTTGCATAGCCTCATCGAGCAGCTTCTTGACCGGTTCGTATCCCTGGGCATAGGCCAATACCATTCGAGCTACCGGCCCTACCTGCATTGGTTTACCATCATATCGAGGAGCTTTAGACCAGGTATATTTGTCACTATCACCAAGCCATTCAAAGGGAGGCTGCGGGCCGGTGTACTTTACTGTGGTCTCCCCCTTGTCAGGGGTTAAGCCTTTATCGTCTCCTACTGAATATTCATACCAGGCGGAGCTGATAAACTCTTCAATCTTGTGGGGATCAAAGGGATGAACTTTAGTTAAATCACCATTAAAAATTACCCCCGGTTTAATCGCAGTATGTGGAGATTTCAAACGCGATTTATTGGGATCCCCGGCAAACATTGATCCGGCTAGACCAACCGCCAAATAATTGGCATGAGTTGCCCCGATATCAAAGTAGTCTTTATAGACACCCGCCAGAGCAATCACATCCGGGTAATAACAATCATTAACAAACTCGATGATTTCATCAATCCAGGTTTTAACCTGATCTAGTTGCACCTGGTTAATTGATTCTGAAGACTTAGGATCAATCGAACAGGCCATCCCACCAACCAGGAAATTGGGATGAGGGTTCTTACCTCCAAATACCGTATTGATACGAATCATGGAACGCTGGAACTCTAAAGCATCCAGGTAGTGTGCCACACACATTAAATCTGCTTCCGGAGGAAGACGGTAATCGGGGTGGTCCCAATACCCGCCGGTGAACACAGAAAGTTGACCGGAATCTAAAACCTTTTGAATAGTGTCGCGCACCTCGGTAAAGCGCTTCAGGTTATTTCCCCGCCACTTGGAACCAATAGACTGAGCAAATTCCACCGCTTTAGCGGGATCCGCTTTCGCCGCATTAGGCACATTAACAAAGTCCAAAGCGTGCAAATGATAAAAGTGAATCACGTGGTCTTGGATTTCTTGAGAACCCAATACCAAAGAACGAATCAAACGCGCATTTTCGGGAGGATTTGATCCAATCGCATTCTCGACCGCAGTAATAGAGGCCATGGCATGTACCGAAGTACAAACCCCGCAAATTCGCTGGACGAAAGCCCATACATCCCGTGGATCACGGTTCTGAACAATGGTTTCAATCCCGCGAAACTGAGTGCTAACGCTCCAGGCTTTCTTAATCTGGTTACCAGAAGTCTCCATCTCTATACGCAGGTGACCCTCAATCCGGGTAAACGGGTCGATAACAACTTTTTCCGTCATTACTTATCCTCACTGTTCTTTTCGGTGGTGGCTTCGGATGTTTCCGTGTTGGTCATCTCTTCCGGATTCGGCGGTTCGGTATCAATATCGGTAGCGTCACCAAAAGCAGCCATCGGAGAATTTCGGGTTGCTCTCCGGTCAGCGGCGGCTCTCGCGGCAGTAACCCCGGCATGCACGGCAACTCCAGCGGCAATTGCGCCGGTAAGACCAAGACCTATCTTCTCAGCGGTAGCTTCCACCCCAAATCCTGGGATGTTCGGCAGCACTTCATAGAAAGGAGTAAAACGATCAAAAAAGTCACGCTCAGTACAACCAATACAAGGGTGACCAGCACCAATCGGCCAACCTGCTTTTAGGTTCCACTGGATTATGGGACAGGGGCTAAAAGTAGATGGTCCTTTGCAGCCTACATCGTAAAGACACCAGCCTTCCCGAGCGCCAGCATCGTCAAAAGTACGCACAAATTGACCCGCGTCAAAGTGAGGACGGCGCGGGCACGAGTCGTGAATCCGCTGTCCATAGGCAAATAGCGGGCGCCCCTCGGAATCACATTCCGGAGCTTTCCCATGAGTTAAAATGTAGCTTAAAGAGGCGGTGATTACCTCTCCGATTGGGGGACATCCCGATACGTTGATAACTGGTTTATCTTTGATAATTTCATCCACCCCCACTGCACCGGTGGGGTTAGGTTTAGCGGCTTGTACCGAACCGTAAACCGCGCATGCTCCAACTGCGAGAATCATAGTCGCATTCTCGGCAGATTCGCGCAGAATATGCTCGGCAGTCTTACCACCGATAGTGCAGTAAATTCCGCCATCCTTGGTAGGGACAGAGCCATTAACTACCAAGATATGCTCTTTGGCATTGAGATCAGCTAACGCCTTTTCTGCTGCCTCACCCGCGGCCGCCATCAACAGCTCGTTGTAATTCACCGATAGTAGGTTGAGCACTACTTCTTCTACTGTGGTTCCCCCACTACGCAAAGTGGATTCCATACAGCCAGTGCATTCTTGTAGCTGCAGCCAGACTACATTCGGTTTGGTGATAGCCCCCAGCTTGTCAGCCAGTTCTTCAGCAGCCTTTTGCGCCGGAGCAGCGTGCGCTAGCTCCGGGGTACCTACAGCGAAAACAGCTGCTAGACCAGCACAATATTTCACGAAATCCCGTCGGCTCACCCCGGCACTAGCGAGGTTATCGGCGAGGGTTCCTTCCCGCCACGGTTTTATCTCATAGCTCATTTCCGGTTCCTCACTAATATCGAAGTTAGATCACAACGTCTCTCGGAATTATTATATTCAGTTATCTCTTTTACATCCCTTCAACCTGCTAAAACAGCTATTTTATTTCGCAAAAAAAATTAGCGTATTTAAAGTAGCTCTAGCCACTCAATCCAGGGGTCAAGTCCTTCCCCATTTAACGCAGAAATTTCAATCACCTTTACTCCCGGATTAACCTGCTCGAGATAGCCGCGGAACTTGTCCATATCAAACTGCAGATAGGGGGCTAGATCCATCTTGTTTACTAATACGATTTCAACCGAACGGAACATGACCGGATATTTGAGGGGTTTATCCTCACCCTCGGTAATCGAAAACACCATTGCCTTAGCGTTTTCTCCCACGTCGAATTCTGCTGGACACACTAGGTTACCCACATTCTCGATAATCACCAGGTCAAGTTGACTGAGATCCAAACCATCCAAAGTGTGGTGCACCATCGGCGCATCCAGGTGGCACTCACCCCCGAAACCATGTCCCGTGTTAAGCAGAGATATCTGGGCACCGTAACCGTTAAGGCGCTCAGCATCTAAAGGAGTCTCGATATCACCTTCGATAATACCTACCCGTAACTGCCCCTGTAGTCTTGCTAAAGTATGCTCGAGCAAAGTAGTTTTCCCCGACCCGGGGGAACTCATTAGGTTGACAACTTTGACGTTATTTTCTGCGAATGCTTGGCGATTATGCGCTGCCAAGTGATCATTTTCAGCATAGATATCCTCTAGGATTTCAATGCGTTCTTTCTCGGTATCGTATCCCGAGTGATCCCCGATTACTTCCGGGTCAGCCACATATTCACCGTGATCGTGGTGATGGGCGTGGTCCCCGTGATCATGCGAATGCACACTGCCATCATCATGGCGATGAAAACGTCCCATTTTATTGTTTCCTCTCTGACGTAACCTCTATGGACACTACTCTAAACTCCTCGCCGCTAACAGTAGTTACCTCACGTGAGGAACATTTTGCGCAACAAAAATCTAAAACTTCCCCCATCTGGGTTCTAGCTCCACAGTTGCGGCAGGCAATCACGGCTGGTATCTGGGTAATATTCAGCTGGGCAGGACCTGACAAAGTGTTTTTACGAACCGCGCTCCAAGCAAATTGTAAAGCTTCTGGCACCACTTGCCGTAAATGTCCGACCTCTAGCTCCACCTCTAGGACTTCGCGTCCCGCCGCATGCCGAGAAACAATACGAGCCAGTTGGCGCGAAAGCGCAACTTCATGCATTGCTTCTCCTTCGTTCATCTGGCAAGCACCGCCGCGAGGATGCTACTAACCTTACCCTGTTCCCAACTTGCAAGTTACCGTTAGGCTTAGAATGTTGAGGTTTCACTACATGAGGAGGACGGGATGCGGCGAGCCTATCGGCTACGCGGCGTAGTGCAAGGGGTAGGGTTTCGCCCGCACGTAGCTAAAGTCGCCACCAACTTCCCCATCAGTGGTTTCGTGGGAAATGATGACGAATCAGTGTTTATTGAAGCGCAAGGCAGCCCCGACGATATTGAAAACTTTATAGCGAAAATGCTGGCGACCTTACCGCCCCTAGCGAGCGTCCTCCAGAGCATTTCCCGAGAAATACCGGAACTAGAAGGTGAAAGCGGATTTAAGATTGCCCCTTCGCGGCGGCGTCTCGGAGTACGCACTTTGATTCCCCCTGATACTGCTACCTGCCCGGATTGCCGCCAGGAAATGACTGACCCGAATAATCGGCGCTACCACTACCCCTTTATTACCTGTACTAACTGTGGTCCACGAGCAACTATTATGGTGGATTTGCCCTACGATCGGGACACTACCACTATGGTTAAGTTCCCGATGTGTCCCGCCTGTAGGGTCGAATATACCGATCCGGAAAACCGCCGCTACCATGCGCAGCCGGTTAGTTGCTTTGATTGTGGCCCCGTATTGTGGGTCAGCGATACTGTCAACCCAAATCTGCGCCCTCCAGCAGGAGATCGCCGTCCTTTGATCGCCGCCGCTCTATCTGAGGCTCGTGCGCGTTTACGGAGCGGAGAAATCCTGGCGGTGAAAGGTATTGGCGGTTTTCATCTAATGTGTGATGCCCGCAATGAAGAGGCGGTCGCGCGGCTACGTGAACGCAAGAATCGCGGGGATAAACCGTTTGCAGTGATGACCCCCAGTATTAAGGCTGCTAGGAGGCTCGCACAACTCGATGATTCGCAGCTAAAGGAGCTCGCCTCCCCGGCGCGGCCGATTATGATCGCTCCTTTTGCTCCCGAATACGATTTAGCTCCCGCGGTGGCTCCCGGCTTGGGGGACGTGGGAATTTTATTACCCTATACCCCTTTGCACTTAGAACTTTTAAGCGCCGAATGCTCCGAGATGGCGCTGGTAGCAACCTCGGGAAATCTAGCGGGAGAGCCACTATGTTTTACTAACGAGGACGCGCTCAATCGGCTGTCACGAATCGCGGATGGTTTCGTGTTCCATGACCGCGATATTCACCTGCCAATGGAAGACTCCGTTTTCTTAGCGAACCCGCAGGTAACTATTCCTTCCCGCCGTTCCCGGGGCTACGCACCGCTGCCGGTGTCTCTGCCGCAGGCAGCAGCGGCACCAATCTTGGCGGTTGGCGGGGAACTTAAAAACAGTTTCTGCCTGGCCAATGGCGATTGGGCACACATCTCGGGACATATTGGCGATATGGGTACCCTTGCCAGCCAAGAGACCTTAGATCGGGCGGTAACCCAAATGCTAAATTTCCAGCATCTCCGTCCCGAAAAAATAGTTTGCGACCTACACCCGGCCTATTCCACCGTCAGTTGGGCTTACCGTTGTGCCGAGCAGCGCGACATCGAGTTATTGCAGGTGCAGCACCATGTAGCCCATGCCTATAGCCTGTTGGCAGAACGTTCCCACCTGGATCCGGCGGTAATCGTGGCAGTTGATGGAACTGGTTATGGTACCGACGGCACTATCTGGGGCGGAGAAATCCTGGAAATTGCGGGTGCTGCTTGGCACCGGCGCGCCCATCTACCCACTTTTAGTCTGGTGGGAGGAGATCGCGCCGTAAAGTACCCCTGGCGAGTCGCCTTGGGGATTGCCCACGATTGGAACCTGGAGGGCATTACCCGGAAAATCAGTACCGAAATCGGTGATAGGCAAAGAAAGAGCACCGAATTAGAACTGGTGAAAAGTCAGTTAAATAGCGGTTTTGGAGTAGTTCCGACCACCAGTTGCGGCAGATTATTCGATGCCGCGGCCGCTGTATTAGGGATCTGCACATCAGTCACCTACGAGGCACAAGCGGCAATGGAATTAGAGCATGCCGCCTCCACATGGGCAAATAGGCATCTAGGGGCGAAGGCTCACCACTTTGGTAGTTACCGGGAACTTTTTGAAATGCTCGCCGAGGATGGCCAGGAAGTGGGCGAACGCGCCTGGCACTTTCATCTGGGACTGGCGCAGCTATTGGCTACCCAGGCCGCAGAAACCACCCAAAAAGCGGGGATTAAAACCGTGGGGTTGACCGGCGGAGTTGCCCTTAATCGCCTATTTAGCAGCCATTTTATCCGGATCATGCGTGAAGACGGCTATCAAGTCTTGACTCACCAAACCGTGCCTCCAAATGATGGCGGCCTGTGCCTAGGGCAGGCCTGGGCAGCAGTTTTAGACGCCTGCTAAGAGTAGTTATATTTAGCTACTACCCGTAATCTACCTACTGTAATTTTGAGCCGATTAACAGATTCGCGGTAGCGGATCCCCCACCAACATGTCAATCATCCGGGTACCCCCGAAAGCTGTCACCATTACTACCGACGACTCTGGTTTAGAAACTACCCGCCCAATATTGGCGGCCTCTTCCCCGCCGGGTAGCGCCCGCAGCACCTCTAGCGCCGTATCTACCTGTCCGGCAGGCACAACTGCGCAGAACATACCTTCGTTTGCCACATAGATGGGATCAATCCCCAACATATCGCAGGCACCACGGGTCATATCGTGTACTGGAATAGACTCATCCTCGATAGCTATCCCCCATTTAGTAGCCACCGCTAGTTCATTCAGCACCGTTCCCAGTCCGCCGCGAGTAGCATCACGCATCCAACGGGTGTCTGGAACCGCCGATATTAACGCTTCAACCAAGTGATTAACTGCGCGGGTATCAGATTTAATCGGAGCCTCAATCTCCAGGTCACCGCGCGCCATCATGACTGACATCCCATGATCGGCAATTGCTCCAGAAACAATAATTCGGTCTCCACGCTGCACCTGATTGGCTCCCAATTGCCTTTCACCAGGTACTATTCCGATTCCAGCAGTGTTAATAAATAGTTTGTCTCCACTGCCTTTGGGAACAACTTTGGTATCGCCGGTAATGATCCTTACCCCCGCGGTCTCGGCAGCCTGACGCATCGCCTGCACTTCCCGACGTAAATCCGCAATTGGCAAGCCCTCTTCCAAAATAAAACCGGCACTAATTACCTTGGGGATCGCACCCGAAACTGCCAGGTCGTTTACGGTACCATTTACCGCAAGCTCCCCGATGGAACCCCCCGGGAACACCGTAGGGTTAACCACATAGGAATCAGTAGACATCGCCAGCTTGCCACCTTCGCTCCCAGTGACCTCGCCTAAGATTTCCGCTAGGGGCATCACCCCAGCATCGGTAAGTTCCGCTAGGACTTCGTTACCGTAACCGGAAACAAAAACCTGATCGACTAGCGCAGCGGAAGCTTTCCCACCCGCGCCATGCGACAAAGTCACGTAGTCGTCTTTGAGTTTCATTCCGCGACTGCGTACTCGTGCGATATTGGAGTTTACTTTGAGTTCATCTTTATTTAGGCGGTTTTTCGGATCCACTCTTTGATAATCGCACAAATCGCTTATGGTTTTCATCTTTGATAGCGCTAACAAATGCAAGTAACCTGGAAAGTAGTTAACTCAAGGAGGGTTATATGTGCTTGGGAGTTCCGGCCGAAATCGTGGCATTCGACGAGACGGAAAGTGGCCGCGCCAAAGTTTCACTGTCGGGAGTCGAACGCATGATTTCTACAGATTTGCTGGCAGATGAGGGTCTGAAAGTTGGCGATTGGGTGCTCGTGCATGTGGGATTTGCAATGTCACAGATTGACGCCCAAGAGGCCGCCACTACTTTAGATCAGATCAGGAAACTGGGACAGTTCGAAAGCGAGCTGGAACAATTTAAAACCACCTCGGTTTAACCAGCTCACCCTACCAGTATCTTTAACCGCGAAAAGAGACTTAACGAATGAAGTACGTTGACGAATTCCGTGACCCCGAGTTTGCACGCAAACTGGTAGAACGCATTAACGCGGAGGCTGAGCATTTCGAACATCCGCTAGCGTTTATGGAGATTTGCGGAGGACACACCCACACGATTTACCGGCATGGACTAGAACATCTCTTACCAGAAAACGTACAGTTCATTCACGGCCCGGGTTGCCCGGTGTGTGTAATCCCCATGGGGCGGGTAGATGACGCGCTCTGGCTGGCAAATCAGCCTGATGTCATCTTGACTACTTTCGGCGACATGATGCGGGTACCGGGATCCAAAGAATCCCTTCTGCAGGCGAGGGCGCGCGGGCGAGACGTCCGTTTCGTTTATTCCCCCTTAGATGCTTTAAAAATTGCAAAGGAAAATCCGGATAAGAAGGTTATTTTTTTCGCGATCGGATTTGAAACTACCGCTCCCTCCACTGCGGTTACTTTGGTAGCCGCGAAGAAACAGCAGGTAAAAAACTTTTCTGTGTTTTCCAATCACGTCAAGATTGAGCCGCCACTGCGTGCAATTGTTGGTGCTGATGAAACCCGGATTGATGGCTTTATCGGACCAGGTCATGTGGCGACGGTAATCGGTTCCGATGCCTTTGAGTTCCTACCGAAAGAATACAATAAACCGGTAGTAGTTACAGGATTTGAGCCGCTAGATATATTGCAGGCAGTAGCCATGCTAATCGACCAATATCTGTCGGGAACGGTTAAACGGGGTGAAGCACGGGTAGAAAACCAATATTCGCGGGTAGTGCGCCGCGAAGGTAACCTTGCTGCACTCAAGCTCCTTGACCGGGTATTTTCCACCCGTGACACTTTCGAGTGGCGAGGCCTAGGGTGGATGCCCTATTCGGGGATGGGAATTTCCGAGGAATTTGCCCCCTGGGATGCGGAAAGGTTATTTAAGGTACCGGGAATGCGAGTTCCCGATCCCCCAGCCTGTGAATGTGGATCAGTTCTAACCGGACGGATCAAACCTTGGGAATGTAAAGTGTTCGGCACTGCCTGTTCCCCCGAGAAACCTATCGGTACCTGTATGGTTTCTCCCGAGGGCGCATGTGCGGCCTTCTATAACTTCGGCCGCATCGACCGAGAAACCGCCCATGCCATCGTAATCGAGGACTAGTAGGGGCTGGCTGGGCACGCGGGGCAAGATTTTTCCTCCCCGGTGAAAGCTTTATAGCTAGTCGATTATGCGTAAAAAGGGTTAAACATGCGGGGGATAGTTTTTTCCTCCCGCCCCTCGTAACATTTTGGGCAGGAGGAAAAAAGTTTTCCGCGCTCTTTCCGACAAGAATTAAGCTGAACCGGTCTTCCAGACAGTTTATTTCTTTTCGTTGATTCCCAGGAGGGTTAGGGCTTGGTCCAGGTTGGCGGCGGCACCCGCCTCGCCATCTAACCAATGGATTCTAGGGTCTTTACGGAACCATTTGCGCTGTTTACGGGCAAGCTGCCGGGTTTGTAGCGCTATTTGCTCTGTCGCCTCTTCGCGAGTGATTTTTCCGGCTAACAAATCCATAACTGCCTGGTAGCCGGTGGCTCGACAAGCCGTAGGAGTATCTGCCAGCCCCTGCTTTTCCAGCCCAGCGACTTCCTGGATAAATCCGTGTACCAACATTTGCGTGGTGCGCTGGCAAATGCGCTCATCTAACACGTCTAATGGCCACTTGATTCCCAATTGTAAGGTGGGTTGGAAGTATTCCCGGCGGGGCATGGTAGCAGAGAATTTCTTTCCGGTTAGCTCGTAGACTTCCAGCGCGCGGATAACTCGACGTTCGTTACTAGGCAAGATTTTCGCTGCGGACTGCGGATCAACTTCGGCGAGGCGCTGATGCATTTTATCTATCCCCAGCTGCGCTGCCTGGGCTGCTAGCCGCGTTCTAATACCGCTATCGGTTCCGGGAAACTCGATTTCATCCAAGGCAGCACGCACATATAGTCCGCTGCCTCCCACCAAAATCGGGAGAGCTTTGCGCCTGCGGATATCGTTAATCACTTGTCGGCAACTATGCTGATAGGCGGCTACTGAGGCTTTTTCCTGTAGTTCCAACACATCCAGCAGATGATGTGGGATTCCTTCACGTTCCTGCACGGAAACTTTCGCGGTTCCGATATCCATACCCCGGTAAAGCTGGAAAGCATCGGCAGAAATAATTTCACCGGGGATGCCCCGCTCCCCTAATGCTCGAGCTAGCTGCAGGGAAAAACCAGATTTTCCGCTGGCAGTGAGCCCTACTACCGCTACCAGAGGAATTTGAGAGGAATCCACGGAGCTACCTACCCGCGAGGACGAATAGCAGGAATACCTAGCGAAACTTGCTGGGAATAGGCTTCTTCCTTACTTTGGCGCGCCTCCCAGGCATCCCCAGCTCTGGTAGCACGCACCGAGAATAATCCCCCATGCAAGGCAGAATCAGCAATCAGGTTATGGGGAGCACCGTAAGTGACGGTTGCGGTGATGATATCTCCCGGTCGAGGCGGTTTCTGCTCGGCCGGCAAAGCCACGTGGACTAGGCGCCCATCGCGAGCCCGCCCCGAAATCCGCTTAGTTTCTTCATCCTTCCGTCCTTCTCCCTCGGCAACTAAAACTTCCACCGTGGTACCTTCCAACTTCTGGTTTTCTGCCAGGCAAATCTGTTCTTGCAGCGCAATCAACCGATTGTAGCGTTCTAGCTTTACCTGGTGAGGTACCTGATCTTCACGATCCGCCGCCGGGGTGCCTGGGCGCGGCGAATACAGGAAGGTGAAAGCAGAGGCAAAACGAGCCTGTTCCACTACTTCTAGGGTTTGTTGGAAGTCTTCCTCGGTCTCTCCGGGGAAACCCACGATGATATCGGTGGAAATCGCGGCCTCGGGCATCGCCTCCCGCACTTTATTTAATATCCCCAGGAAGCGTTTTTGCCGGTAAGACCGACGCATAGCCCGTAGAATCTGATCCGATCCGGATTGGAGCGGCATATGCAGAGTGGGCATCACGTTTTCAGTTTCTGCCATCGCCCAGATCACGTCATCGCTAAAGGCGGCCGGATGGGGGGAAGTGAAGCGCACCCGCTCTAAATCCTGAATATTTCCACAGGCACGCAGCAGTTTGGCAAATGCTCCGCGATCACCAAATCCAGCGCCATAGGAATTCACGTTTTGCCCCAGCAAGGTAACTTCTAATGCTCCCTGCGTTACCACGGCCTCTACTTCCGCAAGTACTTCCCCGGGACGCCGATCCCGCTCACGTCCTCGCAATGAGGGAACGATACAGAAGGTACAAGTATTATTACAGCCCACCGAGATAGATACCCAGGCAGAATAAGCCGATTCGCGACGGGTAGGCAAAGTGGAGGGAAATACTTTTAAAGATTCCGCAATTTCTACTGCCGCTTGTTGGTTATGGGCAGATCTGCGCAGTAGGGCAGGAAGGACATCGATATTGTGGGTGCCGAACACCGCATCCACATAGGGGGCTTTTTCGATAATTTTTTCGCGCATCTGTTGCGCCAGGCAACCCCCAACCGCAATCTGCATTCCAGGCCGCTGCCGCTTCACGCTGGCTAGTTGCCCCAAGTTCCCGAAAAGGCGAGTAGCGGCGGCTTCCCGCACGGAACAAGTGTTGATTACTACTACATCTGCTCCCCCGTCACCGGCAAGAGTGGCGCGCGCAGCTGCAGCCGGCACCAGTTCTACCGGTACTAATCCATCGGCTTCTAGCAGACCCGCCATACGTTCGGAGTCATGCTCGTTCATCTGGCACCCGAGAGTGCGCACATGGTAGGTACGGGGCGTTTTATCGTTGCTTGTCATCGCGCCCAGTCTAATAGGCGGTGTGCTTGCTTGGAAAACCGGATATGCCGGTAGAGTAATAACAGTACGACCCTAAGGAGATTTTGATGCCAAAGTTGCGTCCTTTTCGCGCCCTGCGTCCTACTAGTGAGGCTGCCCCGCGGGTAGTGGCACTGCCCTATGACGTCATGAACCGACAGGAGGCCGCAGCGCAGGGAAAAGACCCCGACTCCTATCTACATGTCACCCGCGCAGAAATTGATTTACCTTTAAGCGTAGATCAACACGCAAACCAAGTACATGAGCAGGCTGCCGCAAACTTAACGGATTTTATTAACCGCGGCATACTTATCCGCGAAGAGCGGCCTTGCCTTTATCTGTACAGGGAGAATTGGCGAGGCGCCTCCCAGGTGGGGATTGTAGGATGCGCCCAGGTAACCGATTATCAGGACGGCACTATTAAGCGACATGAGAAAACTTTGGCGATTAAAGAGGCCGACCGGATTAAGCATTTTGACCGGGTTAACGCCCATACCGAGCCGGTGTTTTTGACCTATCGTGCCAATCAAGAAATCGATGAACTTTCCGCGAGGGTAACTAGAGAAAAGCCACTGCTTACCGGAAAAACTCTCGATGGAACCTACCATGAACTTTGGCCTTTATCGGATGAAGATACCACCTTGGCAACCCGCGCCCTAGAATCTTTGGACTACTTTTATATTGCCGATGGTCATCACCGCTCGGCTTCTGCAGCAAAAGTAGGGCTTTCTCGCCCCCAGCGCGCAGATGCTCCTTGGAATGAGTTCCTGGTAGTCGCAGTTCCCGATCATGATCTGCGATGCCTACCCTACAACCGGCTAGTGCTTGATTGGGGAGACACTAACCCCGAACAGTTCTTAACTGACTTAGCGCAAGTAGCGACGATAAGCGAGCTCAGTGTATTTGCGGAACCACCAGCAGTCGGCTCCTTCAGTATGTATTTGGATGGCAAATGGTACACATGCAGCTTCCACCCCGACGTTATCGCCGGTAAAGAACTGCCCGATTCTTTGGATGTGTCATTACTGCAAGAAAAGGTACTTGCTCCCCTACTGGGGATTGAAGATCCGCGCACCAGCGAACGTATCGAGTTCGTAGGCGGGATTCGCGGAGATGGAGAGCTTAAAGCTGCGGTAGATAAGGGCGCAGCCTGTGCATTTTACATGTACCCCACCCAGATTGACCAAGTGATGGAAGTGGCAGATGCCGGTAAAATCATGCCCCCTAAATCCACTTGGTTCGAACCTAAATTGGGCAGCGGTCTCTTCGCCCACCCCCTTTGGGATTAGCATTACCCGGATTTTGCGTCTTTTCGAGGGCGCCTTCCCGGGGAATGCGAAAGCGCGCTACACGAATTTTCAAGAGTCTCGAAATGACTTTAGAAGTGTGCAGGCTGATCTTTCGCCCCTCCAAAACGCCGATTACGTCCCCCAAATGCTGCAAGTTCCCGCCAGAGTTGTTCCCGTTTAAAATCAGGCCACATCTCGGGGACAAAACTGAGTTCCGCATACGCACATTGCCAGAGCAAGAAGTTTGACAGGCGCTGTTCCCCAGAGGTGCGAATCAGTAAGTCCACATCTGGCATACCTCCCAGGTACATTTCCCGCGCCAGGGTGTCCTCACGGATATGCTTTTCGCTAATTTCCCCGGCCGCAACCCGGCGTGCAACCGCACGCGCAGCATCAACTAGTTCTGCCCGCCCTCCATAATTGATGCACATATTAAACACCATCCCGGTGTTTTTCTTAGTTAGCTCGGCGGCAGCTTCTAGTTCCTTGATAACTGATTTCCACAGCCGTCCTCGTCTCCCCGACCACACAATGCGCACGTTCCAATCGTTAAGTTCGTGGGAGCGACGGCGGATCACATCCCGCGAATACCCCATAAGGAAACGAACTTCTGCCGGGGAGCGTCTCCAGTTCTCGGTAGAAAAAGCATAGACACTCACCATTTTCACCCCGGCTTCTACTGCCCCGGCCAGGGTGTCCATCAGCGATAGTTCTCCAGCTTGATGCCCTGCCGTGCGCGGTAAGCCCTGCTGGTTAGCCCAGCGACCATTGCCATCCATAATTAGCGCCACATGGGAGGGAACTGGCGATAGCAGTGGCATTGAGGCGCCCTGCCCGGGGGGAACGGTTGCTACCAAGTCTTTATCGCTCATGTTCTTATTATGCCTTGCGGTCCCGCACCGACAGAGATTTTAGCTTTCGTTCTAACACCCATTCGGTATAGGCAGTGACCACTTCTTCTGCTGTTCCCTGGGTTAGCGCATCTGCTTGATATCCCTGTGGCCACTGCCCCGAGAGCAGCGAAGTAAACAGGTTGGTTACCGCCGCTGAAATGCGCACTCCCCCACTAAGCTGACAATCTTCGCACACCACTCCGCCGGCAGGTGCAGAAAACACTTTAAAAGGACCGCCAGCTCCGCACAGTGCACACTCGCTTAAGGCAGGCGCCCATCCAGCTATCGCTAGAGTGCGCAATAGGTAAGAGGACAATACCATGCCGGGACGGTGGGCTCGGTTCGCTAAGGCCGCTATCGCCCCAGCGAGTAGCCGGTATTGACTGCGTGAGCCCTCTCCCTCGGAAAGTTTCTCGGCGGTTTCTAGCATGACCTGCCCCGAGAGATAACGTTCGTAGTCGGAGGCAATTTGGGGAGCATCGAGACTGAGTGACTCAGCCTGAGTGACAGTGTCCAGGTTTCTCCCGGAATGTAGCTGCAGTTTTACGCGGTTAAAGGGACTAAGACGCGCCCCGAATTTCGAGGAAGTGCGGCGCAGTCCTTTAGCTACCGCCCGTACTTGACCATGCTCTAAGGTCAGCAGAGTCAAGATCATGTCTGCTTCCCCTAGTTTGGTGGTTCGCAGAACAATCGCCTGGTCGGTATAGGTTCGCAGCACCTGGATATTATCTCACATCCAGGTGACAGTTCAGCGTTAACCCGGTTCAAATAACACTTGTGGTCAACTATTAGCTGCTCCCTCTGCAAATATAGAGGCCGTACCAAAGCGAATCCTGCAAGTCGATTGCTAGGAAACAACTTTTGATTTCAAGTTCAAAATGCTATTTGGCAGCCACCAAGCCCTAACGTTCTGCGCGGTTGAGGGCACTTATTACCGCTTTATAAGTAGCGCGAGTAATCGAAGAATCAATACCTACTCCCCATAGCACCTGACCGGAGATTTCAGCCTCAACATAAGCCGCTGCCCGCGAACTCTCGCCGGTTTCCATCGCATGCTCAACATAGTCGAGCACTTTGATATCCAGACCCAGCCCTTGGAAGGCGGTAATGAACGCTTCGATGGGGCCGGGCGCCACCGCCTCCAAAGTACGCAAATTACCGTTGTCAATAACCCGAGCCCGCAAGGAGACTTCCCCCGTTTCATGGTTGTTATCTGCAAGGGAATCACGCAGTTTGAAACGTCCCCAGGGAGAAAGACTGTGTTCTTCGCCGGGCAGATATTCATCGGCAAAGATCTTCCACAAATGCTGTGAGTCTACCTCGCCCCCGAACTTTTCCGTGTACTCCTGTACATGGCGATAGAATTCCACCTGCAGGCGCCGTGGCAAATCCAAGGAGTAGTCGCGTTTCATCATGAACGCGATTCCCCCCTTGCCAGACTGAGAGTTAACCCTTACCACTGCCTGGTAGTCACGTCCGATATCACCGGGATCAATCGGAAGGTAAGGTACCGTCCAGATCACCTGGTTCTGGTCACCATCGGCAGCTGCCACTTCTCGGGCACGCTTATCAAACCCTTTCTTAATGGCGTCCTGATGGGAACCCGAAAAAGAAGTGTAAACCAAATCACCAGTGTAGGGCTGGCGGGGATTGGTTTCCATGCGAGTACAGTGCTCCACGGTTTTGCGCAGCTGATCCAGGTTAGAAAGATCCAGCATAGGGTCGATTCCTTGGGAATAAAGATTCATCGCCAAAGTAATCAAATCGACGTTACCAGTTCTTTCCCCCTGCCCCAGCAGACAGCCTTCTACCCGATCCGCGCCTGCTTTCATAGACAGTTCTGCCGCAGCAATCCCCGTCCCCCGATCATTATGGTTATGTACTGACAAACATACGTGCTCACGGCGACTAAGGTGACGACTCATCCATTCAACCTGATCGGCATAGGAGTCCGGGGTGTAACGTTCCACTGTTGCCGGCAGGTTCAAGATAATTTCGCGGCTATCATCGGGTTGCCAAATATCCATTACCGCTTCACAGATTTCTAAAGCAAATTCGGGCTCGGTGTCCACGAAAATTTCAGGGGAATACTGCAAACCAAATACCGTAGAATCATCCAACTGTTTTTCTGCTTGCGCGATTATTTCTCGTACTCCGCTAACCGCCAGCTCCACGGTGGCCGCCTTATCGTTGTGGAATACGATTTCTCGAAAAGTGGGTGAGGTGGCGTTATAAATATGGACATTGGCTCGCGGCACCCCTACTAGCGACTCCACCGTGCGTCCGATTAAATCTTCGCGCGCCTGGGTAAGCACCGAAACACACACGTCCTCGGGGATTGCATCCTCTTCCACCAGCGAGCGCACGAAGTCGTAATCTACCTGTGAAGCTGCCGGGAAGCCGATTTCGATCTCCTTAAACCCAATCTGAACCAAAAGGTCAAACAATTTGCGTTTACGCCGCGGATCCATCGGGTCGATCAAGGCCTGGTTACCATCCCGCAAATCTGTAGACAGCCAGCGAGGAGCCTGGGTTACATTTCTATCTGGCCAGGTACGATCCGATAATTTCAGCGAAGTATCCCAAAAATGAGCATACTTTTGAAAGGGCATTCCAGAAGGTTGTTGCCGAGGAGCTTTACCAGTAGTTCGCATTTTATGATTTCTTTCTGCTTTTAAACGGCTGGCCGAGGAAAGCAAGGAATCCCGCGACGAGTCTCGACCAGATTTACTGGACTTCGTCGCGGCAGCCTAGCAGCAGAGCAATCAAACGCATAGTACCACTTTAAACGGATTTCCCGCTTTCTGGTAACCAACGTCCCGCATATTGAGCAGAAAGGCGCGGCCCTTGTGTAGATTCTCGCGGGATAAAGGCACCTTCACCGGCCACTATACGATCCTCAGCTTTCGGCACAAAGGCAGCACCGAAAATCTGTTTCATCAGCACAGTCACCCCCAGATTAGCCAGCTTGTCTACAGGTTGGTCAATCACACTAATTGCCGGGGACATCACAGAGAACCAGGAAATATCATCGATTGCCGCTAGTCCCAGATCGGAACCTAGCTGCATTCCCATACTTTTAGCAATCATCAGCACCCCCAAAGCAATCTGGTTAGAAGCGCAGATAATAATATCTGGACGATAAAGTGCCAGCAAAGCCCGAGTGGCGCTAGCCGCGGAAACTGCCTCATGGTGACAATATTCCACTTCCAGCTTCTCAAAACCGCATTCAGTTAAGGCCACTTGCAGTTGTTTACTACGCCTTTGTTCCGATAAAGAAAATTCTGGACCAGCTAAGTAGGCAGGACGACGATAACCGGCATCCCTTAAATGCTCTGCCATATCCCGCATCGCTCGGGTAGAATCAATCAGCACTGAAGGGATCATCGCCCCTGGAGGTTCCCGGTCTAAAGCCACCATAGCCATTCCCTCGGGAGGATCTGGATGCTTCCACCCAGGCTTTATCCGCGAGGGCGGTACCACCAATAGTCCGTCTACCCCCTGTTTTGCCAGTGCTCGAATCCCGTTTTCATAACTTTTTCCATCTTCATGAGCATTCGAGAGTACAAGAGAAGTTTGATGGGAACGCACTGCCCGCTCTACGCAATGCGCCAGCATCGCATAAAAGGGGTTCATCACGTCACCTACTACCAAGCCGATAGCTCCGGTACGCCCGGTACGCATTGCCGCTGCTAAACGATCTTTTTGGTAACCTAAATCCTCGGCGGCCGTCAATACCTTACGGAGAGTTTCAGGAGCTAAATGGGTATTCCCATTAAGGGCGCGCGAAACTGTGGCAATCGAGACTCCGGCGGCTTTAGCCACGTCACGAATGGTTGCCACGAAACCCCCTCCGCTTGTAAGTGTTTTAACGTTAAAATCCTAGCAAGAAAGACCTGCCTTGGGGAAACGTTTACAAAATTGCGGTGGGTAAGCCTAAAGATAAAGCCTTGGTTTTATAGCGAAGTGCAGCTTAAGACTAGCCCCTAATAACGCACTAGAACCCCAAACGTCCTAACATTTTCGTGTCAGATTGCCAGTTCTTCGCCACTCGTACATGCAAGTGCAACTGCACTGGACATCCCAAAAGCTTTTGAATCTGCCGCTTAGATTTCAGCCGTACCCGGCGAATACGCTGCCCTCCTTTACCAATCAAAATTCCTTTTTGGGAATCGCGTTCCACGTAGACATTAACGTGTACATCTAGAGGCTTGATTTCCTCTTTAGACGGCGCCGAATATCCCTCATCAACACGGTTTAAGGATGAGTCCGCAATGTCGGAGGCGAAGTCACTCTCGGCCTGTTTAGTACTTTCTTCTTCTTTAGAGAGCCGATGCGTTCCGTATCCCAGGCGCGGACCTCTATCTTCCCCCTGATAAAGAATCTCTTCTACCTGAACCGCAATGGAGTGCGGTAGTTCTTCCCGTACCCCCTCCAAGGCGGCCTCACGCACAAACTCCGCAATCATTTTCTCTACCGACTCATCACTAACCTGGTCGCGGGGATATAGGGGCGGGGAAGGAGGCAAGTATTTTGCAATCTGATCGGCCAGTACCGACACTTCCCCCTCTAAGGCACTTAGGGGTACTATCTCCTGCCAATCTCCTAGCTCCCCCGCAGCTACCAACGCGTTAATCATCCGTTCTTTAGAAACCAAATCCGCTTTGGTAACCGCCATGATTACCGGGATATTCAGGTCTTTCAGTTCCGCGGCAATATAGCGGTCTCCCGGACCAATCTTTTGATCCGCAGGCACACAAAACACCACCGCATCTACATCTACCAAAGCTTCACGCACCATATCGTTAAGGCGCTTACCCAGCAATGTACGAGGGCGATGTAGACCAGGAGTATCCACCAACACAATCTGGTAGTCCTGCCCCTGAACTACACCTCGCACATTATGGCGGGTAGTTTCCGGGCGGGAAGAAGTAATTGCCACCTTTTGCCCTACCAGTGCATTAGTTAGGGTAGATTTACCCACATTGGGGCGTCCCACGATAGAAACAAATCCCGCACGATGCTCATTAGGGGATTTTTTCTCTTCTTCACTCATTCTGCGTCCGTTTCTTTCTCCAGGCGTTTTACCAATAAGGTATCCATTTGTCGGCGTCGCCCGGCAACCGTTTTCACCGTTAGTTCCAATCCTTTGACAAGGGCATGAGACCCTAGCAGCGGCACTTTCCCCAAGGCTTTTGCTAGCAGCCCGCCGGCAGTGTCCACTTCATCGTCGTCTATTTCCAAATTCACCAGTGCAGCCAAGTCATACAGACCTAGGCGCGCAGGTATCACCCATGAGTCCGGCCCAATTTGCTCCGGTTCCTGTTCGGCACGATCATGCTCATCGGTTACCTCGCCCACCAACTCTTCCAGAATATCTTCGATAGTTACCAGCCCCACTGTGCCACCCCATTCATCCACTACCACCGCAATATGGGGAGCATCTGCTTGCATCTGACGCATTAGGTCATCGGCGAGCATAACTTCCGGGACAAAGAACGCCTCCCGCATCATCTCGGGAACCGGGTGATTCATTAGCTCAGGACGCGCAAAACATCTAGAAACTACGTCTTTTAGATAGAGCATCCCTCGCACATCATCTGCGTCCTCGCCCAATACTGGAATCCGAGAAAAACCAGACTGAATAAATATTTCGAAGGCTTCCCGGGCACGGGTGGTAGTTTCCACCGAAACCATATCGGTGCGGGGAACAATAATTTCGCGTACTAAAGTAGTGCCTAGTTCCAGAGCAGAGCGCACTATTTGACGATCTTCGTCTCTGAAATCCAGGTTTTCTTCCTCAGCCATTTCCTCTACCATTTCCCGGAAATCTTCGGCGATTTCGGCGCGGGAGGCAGCCTCATCTGCGGGAGTTAGCGGCGCAATTTTGTGTGCAACCCACTCAACGGGGCGGTAAAGCACCGAGATTTTTAACCCAAAATTCACCATTTTACTGAGCCACAAGGCAGTAGCTTCGGGGCGATAACGCCCTATCCGCGCTCCGGCAAAAGTGGCAAAAGTTAGTAGCAAAGCTCCCAGTACCAGTAGGGAAACTAAGAGCGCCAACCACCAGACCAGCCCGAAGCCCAACATGGCTAGGGTCATACAGGTAGCCGCTAATACCTGGGCAAACAGGCGCCATGACTGGCAAATGGCTACGGTACGCGCCCGATCTACAACCAGTGAACGCACTAAACGGGCACGGCGGTATTCCTCCTCTACCAGGTCTTGAGCACGCGCGTGAGATAAGGTTTGGAATGCTCCCAACGCCGCCGTCCAGGCAGCATCTACCCCCACTAGCACAATCGCTAAAGTTAGTAGACCCCCAGCGGGTATCTGGGAGAACAAGATTAACCTCGCTCCGCCAGGAAAGTCAGCAATAATTTACGTTGCAGAGCAAACATCTCTTTTTCTTCCTCTTTTTCCGCATGATCATACCCCAGTAGATGCAGGATTCCATGCACCGTGAGCAGCAACATTTCTTCGGTAGAGGAATGTCCCGCTCGGGCAGCCTGCTCCTGAGCTACCTGGGGGCAAATCACTATATCCCCTAAGATTCCCGCTTCAGTCGGGGAATCCGCATTTCCAGGGCGGAGCTCATCCATAGGAAAACTCATCACGTCAGTGGGACCTTCCAGATCTAACCAACGCTTATGTAGAGCCGCAATTACATCTGATTCCACAAAGATCAGCGACATTTCCACGGCAGGAGATACGTGCATCGCTTCCAACACATAGTCGGCAAGTTCTTGGAATTCCACCCCGTCGATCTGGTATTCAGTTTCGTTTAGCACCTCTACACTCATCGGCGCTCCTCCCCCTGGCGTTCTCGAGTTTTCGCGGATTGCTCATAAGCATCAATAATCATTCCCACCAGTTTATCGCGCACCACATCCTCACTGGTTAAATAACAAAAATCTATATCTTTAACTCCGGCGAGGACGTCACGGGCGTCCTTTAATCCCGACAGTTTGCCCCGAGGTAAATCAATTTGGGTAATATCACCGGTCACCACCATAGTTGACCCCTCCCCCAAGCGGGTCAGGAACATTTTCATCTGCTGAGTAGTGGTATTTTGGGCTTCATCCAACACGATAAAGGCATGAGAAATGGTGCGTCCCCGCATATAGGCGAGCGGCGCCACCTCGATAGTTCCCGATTCTAGCAACTGGGCAAGTTCTGCTGGTTCCAGCATTTCTCGCAGGGCATCATAAAGAGGGCGCAGGTAGGGATCGATTTTTTCGGTGAGGGAACCGGGTAAGAAGCCTAGGGATTCTCCAGCTTCTACGGCAGGACGGGTTAGTACGATCCGGGAAACCGCCCCTGATTCCAGGGCTTCCACTGCTTTTGCCATTGCCAGATAGGTTTTTCCAGTACCGGCCGGCCCCACCCCAAACACGATACGGTTATTGGTAATCGCCTCTAAATAACTTTGCTGACCAGGTGTTTTTGCCCGAATTTGCCGGCGTTTGGTACGCAACACCGGCCGAACTTCTTGGGTAGACATTAAAGTTAAGGCCTGCTGGACAGCCGCCGCCGATAACGGATTTCCGTGGCGGGCAGCCGCAATCAATTCGCTTAGCAAATCCGCCCCCATCCGTGCCTCGCCGGGATTACCTTGAAAAGTGACTATTCCACCACGAGAGTTAATCCGCACCCCCGGAAGATTGTCTTGTATTGCCCGTAACACCTGGTCACCAGGACCGAACACCAGTACCGGGTCTAGGTCTTCCGGCAATAGCACCTGAGTTTGTTCATAGCTCATTTAAAGAGATTCCTTCCGGCTCCACAGGCCACTACAAAGCCCTAGCGCTGCCAAGGCGGCCGGACCGGCGCTCGAGGAACGTAAAACCGTTGGTCCAAGCCTAGCCGCTATGGCACCCGCGGCTCTAAAATCTGCGGTTTCCTGCGGACTCACCCCACCCTCAGGTCCCACTATCACCTGTATCATTTTAGCTTGACATACCTGTTCCCAAGCTTCGGAAAGAGATAAGGAGGCATCCGGGTCAAGCAACAAAAACTTTTCTTCACCACTCCCGGAGGAAATTATTTCTCGCAGCTGTCGGGAATCAGCCAACGAATCTAAACGTGGCCAGTTCGCACGGCGAGACTGTTTTGCCGCCGCTTGCAGTAGTGACAGCCATTTCCTACTTCCTCGCTGCAGTTTTTGTCCCTTCCATTGCACGATGGACCGCTGCGCCGCCCAGGGGCGTACCCGACTCACCCCTAACTCGACTGCCGACTCTACCGCCTGTTCATCACGCCCTCCTTTAGAAAGCGCCTGGATTAGGCCGAACTGGGTATGCGGTAAGGGCAGGCGCATTACCTCTAGTACTTCGAACTCTAAATAACTTTTGTCAGTTGCCAATATCTGGCAGCGCAGACGCAGCCCCCTCCCATCTACAAGGTCGAGAGGATCGCCCACTCCTAGACGCAGAGAACCCACCGCGTGAGCAGCTTCTGCCCCTTTAAGGGAACCACGCCCTTTGGCCTGAAGGGCAGAAAGCGGAGGACAGGAGTCGTCACCTAAAAATACTGGAAGAAACATTAGCGACCTGCAAATCGTTCCCGCAAACGAGAGAATACCCCGCCATCCGCTAGGGGCTCGGGTTCCACCCGATCCTCTTTTCGTAGCTGAGCTAACTGTTCAATCAGCTCGCGCTGGGCAGTATCCAAGTTGGTAGGTACCTGCACCATAATGTTTACGATAAGGTCACCGCGGCCTTCCCGCTGCAGACGCCCCACCCCCAAACCGGGCAGGCGAATCTGTTGACCCGGCTCGGTACCAGCTGCAATAGTTATCTCTTGAGTTCCATCAAAAGTTTCCAGATCAACTTGGGTTCCCAAAATCGCGGCAGTCATCGGCACTCGCAAAGTGGTCTCCAGGTTATCGCCATGTCGAGAAAACACCCGATGAGCACTCACTTTAATCTCTAAATACAAATCTCCGCTAGGACCACCTCCCGGCCCAACTGCCCCTTTACCGCGCAGCTGCACTTTATGCCCGGTTTGTACCCCTGCCGGAATCTCAACCTGCATAGTAGCGGTGGTGCGCACCCGTCCTTCCCCAGAACACTCGGGGCAAGGATCCGGGATGGTGGTGCCATGACCGGCGCAGGCACTGCAGGGAACCGTAGACTGCATTTGTCCCAGGAAAGTACGGGTGGAGCGGGTTACCGAACCGCGCCCGTTACAAACCTGACAGGTACGGGGAGAAGTTCCGGGAGCGCAACAACTACCCTCGCAGGTAGTGCAGAGCACGGCGGTGCGTACCTGTACCTGTTTCTTTACCCCAAAAACAGCATCTTCCAAAGAGATATCTAGACGCTGTCGCAGATCCTCACCCCTTCGACCTCGAGGAGTAGGACCGCCACTTTCGGCTCCGAAGAAGGATTCAAAAATATCGGAGAACATTGAGAAGTCCCCCATACCGGAGCTGCCAAACCCGGATTCACCTCCCATATCGTAGCGGCGACGCTTGTCAGGGTCAGAGAGAACTTCGTGCGCCATAGAGACTTCTTTAAAAGCCTCTTCTGATTCCGGTCCAGCCACATCGGGATGTAACTTGCGGGCTTTCCTCCGGTATGCGCGACGAATTTCTGCCTCGGTGGCATCCCGGGAAACCCCTAGAATCTCGTAATAGTCAGCCACGGATACTTTCCCTCTTTCCTCAATCTACCTGGTCATCATCCGCGATAAATACCGCGAAACCGCGCGCACTATACTCATTGCACGCGGATAATCCATCCTCTGCGGACCCACTATCCCCACATGGGCAACTCCGCTTTCTTTATCTCCATAGGCACCAGTAACGATGGAAGTCTCCGACAGGGAGTGCTCCCCCGATTCCGAACCAATCGTTACTGTAACTGGAGAATCCTGTTGATCAATCTCGGAAAATAGGCGCAGCAATGTCACCTGTTCTTCCAAGGCATCCAAAATGGACCCAATGGAACGAGAAAACTCGGGACTAGAGCGCACTAGATTCCCTGCCCCCACCATCACAATCCTCTCCGTTTTTTCCCCGGTTAAGGTTTCGCGAATAATCGGCATAATTTGGGATATTAGTTCCAGTTGTTCCGGGCGCGCCCCGGCGGTTAACACCGGTTCTAGCTGGGATATTTGAGCTTCTTCCATTCCCTCTAGAGCGGAGTTTAATAGCATCGCCAAGGAACGGGCACTCGCAGAATCCACCTCGTAGCGGGTGTCAATCGTGGTTTGCTGCACCCGCGCACTGTTAGTAATCACGATTACCAACAGTTTGTATTCAGCCACCGGAATGAGCTCAATATGGCGCAAACCGCTGCGTTCAAAATGCGGATACTGCACAATCGCCAATTGCTGCGTAAGCTGAGCTAACACCCGTACAGTTCGTTCAACTACCTCATCAAAATCGGCTGACCCCAGTACAAAAGCTTCGATCGCGCGACGCTGAGAACTGGTGATCGGGCGTAACTCGGAAATCCGATCTACGAAGGCGCGATAACCCTTCTCTGTAGGCACTCGCCCGGCGGAAGTGTGCGGTTGATAAAGATAGCCCATTTCTTCCAACACCGACATATCATTGCGGACAGTAGCCGGAGAAACCCGCAAATCATGCCGGTCAACCAGCGCTTTAGAGCCTACAGGTTCACCGGTTTCCACATAGTCGGTGACGATAGCTCGCAAAACGTCGTCGCGGCGGATACTTGCCTGGCTCATTTCTCCTCACTATTCTCGGGCTGCGGCAGTGCGAATTACCATCTTGAAATTTTAAGCACTCTACCGCTTCGACTGCTAACTCTACCCTGATTGTCAGCTAGTTATTAACCTCAAATCGCAGATTCGCGCAAAGCAAAAGGCAACTGCGCTTAGTTTTTAGCTTCTGCTAGCACCTGCACCATAGCTAGCGCTGCCTGCACAGCCTCGTACCCCTTATCTTCGCGGGAAGATTCTAGCCCTACCCGATCCAGAGCTTGCTCAAGGTTATCGCAGGTAAGCAACCCAAACCCCAAGGGGATCTGGGACTCTACCGATACTTTAGTCAGGCCGTAGGTGGCGGCATCGCATACATAATCAAAATGAGGGGTACCCCCGCGAATAACCACTCCCAAACACACCAGAGCATCCGCCTTACCTCCCTCGGCATAGGCTTTAGCCGCTAAGGGAAGTTCGAAAGAGCCGGGAACCCGTACGACCTGAAAGTCAGCTTTCGCGTCCTGGCAGGCGCGTTTTGCCCCTGCTATCAGACCATCCATTACCCGTTCGTGCCAATGGGTAGCAATAATTACTACTTTCTTCCCAGCAGCTAAAGTATGCAGGTCGGGAACTCCAGCTCCAGACATTTCTTTCTCCTTAAGATATATAGATTATTGCGAATAAGAAGGTACGGCTATTTCCTATCTAGGAATTTATCGAGATCATGGAAAGTATGTCCCAGCCGTTTTTTGGTACGTAAATACTCAATATTATGGGGATCAACCCCCACTTCCCACGGCACAATTTCCTCTACCTGGATTCCATCTTGACTCAACAGCGCCTTTTGCGGGTTATTGGTCAGCAAACGAATATTAGTCATTTTTAGATCCCGCAAAATCGCCGCAGCCGCCCCGTATTCACGCAGGTCAACCGGCCACCCCAAATCAAGATTAGCCTGAGCAGTGTCCCGTCCTTGATCCTGAAGAGCGTAGGCTTTGATTTTTTCACTAAGCCCAATCCCCCTTCCTTCATGCCCGCGCAGGTAAATAATCGCTCCTCCCTCAGCGGATATTTTCTTCATCGCTTGCTGTAGCTGAGGACCGCAATCACAGCGTAAGGAAGCAAAAGATTCCCCAGTCAGGCATTCAGAATGCACCCTTACCAGCGCCGAAGCCTCAGGAGTTTTTTCCGATACTAGGGCGATGTGCACTGCCCCCATTTCCGCGTCCCGATAGGCGCGCACCGTGAAGTCCCCAAACTTGGTCGGTAATTTCGCACCCGCAATCTGCTTAACCCGAGGAATCTCAACCGCATTTGCCGGCGCTTCCAGCTGGGATAAAAATTCTTTCAGCTCGGCAACCGTAATCAGTTCCAGATTGAATTTTTCTGCAATCGCAAGACAATCGTGATAGCGAACCATAGAGCCGTCATCATGCACCATTTCCCCGATCGCCGCTACTGGCTCCAGGTCTGCCAGATTCATTAGATCTACGGCAGCTTCAGTATGTCCCGCCCGCACGAACACCCCGCCACTTCGTGCTCGCAGAGGCAAAATATGTCCTGGACGTACCAAATCTTCACTACGTGCGAGAGGATCAGCTAGAACCCGCAAAGTGGTACGCCGATCCGCAGCCGAGATTCCAGTGGTCACTCCCTGCGCAGCATCGCAGGAAACGGTGTAGCAGGTACGCAGTTGGTCTTGATTAGCTGGCCATTGGATTGGTAGTCCCAGTAACTCCGCACGTTCAGCCGGCATGGGGGCGCAAATGTAGCCAGAGGTGTAGCGCACCATCCATCCCATCCACTCCGGGGTTACTGTTTGGGCGCTAACGATCGCGTCAACCTCGTTTTCCCGGTCTTTAGAATCGGCGACTAGGACGGGCTTTCCGGCTCGCAGCGCTGCACCTACCCGCTCAAATAACTGCGCCAAATCACTCATTGGTTTTTACTCCCCTCCAGTAAACGTTCCACATATTTCGCTATCTGGTCAGTCTCTAAGTTGACTAACGAGCCGACCGTAAGGGTTCCTAAAGTTGTGTTATCGCGGGTGACAGGGATTATTGCCACCCGGAAATAGTCAGCACCCACCGCGGTTACCGTCAAAGACACTCCGTCAATCGCAATCGAACCTTTACGGGCAATCTGAGGCATTAGCGAGGGCGGAGCGGAGATTTGCAACTCCCGCCAGCGTTCTCCTTCCTCGAGGGAAGTAACTGTGCCGGTACCATCAATATGCCCGGCAACCAGGTGTCCCCCCAGGCGATCTGTCGGGAGGAGGGCACGCTCCAGGTTAAGCGAGTCACCTACTTGCTTTTGCCCCAAAGTCGTGAGCCTGACGGTTTCCGGCATCGCATAGGCATAAAAAGTGTTCCCTTCTACCCGGGTCACAGTGAGGCAAATCCCGGAGGTAGCCACCGATTCCCCCAGGGAAAGCTGGGGAGCGAAACTGCACGTTACCCCGATTTCAAGATCTTTTTCTTGTCTGGTTAGGGAGCTGATACTCCCTACCTGTTCTACTAACCCGGTAAACATGGCGTCTCTTTCTTTTCTAATGCCAAAAAAACATCTCCCCCTAGCTCTTTAACTTGTTGCAAACTAAATTCCATTGAGCTAGCCAAAGAGTCAATTCCCAGGTCACCTAGCCCTTGGCGCCCCGCCCCCAATAAGCGCGGAGCTAGATAAAGATGTAGCTCATCAACGAGATCTGCTTTTAGCGCCGCGGTTATTAAAGTGGGCCCGCCCTCCAACAGCGCAAAAATCTCTCCTTGCTGGTAGCAGCTTTCGAGTACCGCCTTTAGGTCGTGGGTGCGAGCCTGATTCGCTTTACCGGCCAGGTAAAAATCCGCGGGAATATCGCGGTTACCAATGACCAGGGGGCGCGGCTGATACGGGAGGTCACGTCCATCGGCTAGACGCGCGGACAGCTGCGGGTTATCGGCTAGTACAGTGCCGGTACCGGCAATAATCACATCGACACTGGAACGAATACGATGCGCGTAGGCGCGCGAGAGTCGGTTAGTAATCCACTTGCTAGATCCGTCCTTAGCGGCACAGTACCCATCTAAGGTTTGCGCTACTTTTGCAATCGTCCAAGGTCTCCCACGCTTAATCGCTTGAACCCACTTAATACTAACTGCTCGAGCGCTGGATATTACGTTTTCCTCAATCCCTACTTCCGCGGCAGTGAGGGCATTAATCCCCTGCCGCTTTAGATATTCCCCGCCCCCAGCGGCTTTAGGGTTCGGGTCTTGGACTGCCCAAATAACATTTTTAATCCCGGACTTTACTAGGGCATGACTGCAGGGAGGGGTTTTCCCGCTATGGTTACAGGGCTCCAGAGTGACTACTGCCGTGAGCGGCGCAGATCCGGTATCCTCTTTTAAGTTGGCGAGGGCATCTACTTCGGCATGTGGGCTGCCTGCTCCCCGGTGGTACCCCATCGCCAGAATCCGACCGGCAGGGGAAAGAATAGCGCAGCCTACTTGGGGATTCCCCCCGATTCGCGGGCCTTGCAGAGCAGCTTTAGTGGCGGCCGCCAGCGCATGAGTAAGCGCTGACCTGGGGGGCATCGATTGAGCCAACAAAAAACCTCCTCGCGAACAGCGTGTTCCGAGGAGACTTGGGCGCGCGAATACGCCACGCGAACGTAACCGCCCGTGCTGCCTCCCATCCGGACTGTAACCGTCGGTACCGGAATTTCACCGGTTCAGCCGCCCAAAGCGGGCGGGTCGCGGACTTTACCGCCGGCTCGGATTTTCACCGACCCCGGAGCACCCGTTCATTATGCCACATTTTGACTTGATTCGCTTAGCAAGCGAGGGTGCCACGCATTTGCAATAATGGGAAATGAGCTGAGAACAGGAGTGGTTATGATCCCGAATTATCGTTTTGGTAGCGAAGAGTTACCGGTACAAGTCGGCCGGTACCTGCTAGTAGTCTCTCCCCTCTGCCCCTATTGCCGGCGGGTAACGATTGCCCGACGGATTTTAGGTTTAGAGGCCGCGATTGGGGTGCGTTACGCTACCGGCTCTGGCCCGGATGGTTTTGAGTTTATTCGGGACGGTTACTCCTATGACCCGGTGCTGATGGTGCGTTCCGCGCGGGAGCTTTATCGCCACCAGCCCACTTTTGAGCCAGATGATCCCCAAACTGTTCCGGTGATTTTGGATTCCCAGCGGGATAACCAGATTGTGGCTACCGAGTCTGCCGATATGCTGCTAGATTTTTGCACCGCCTGGAAACCTTTCTGCCATTTTGAAGCCCCTGACCTGTACCCGCCAGCGGAACGGGAAAAACTAGATGAGCTTGATACCTGGCTTAATAAGCAGCTGGTCGCACCTTGCTGGGCGGTTTCTCATGGCAAAGCGGATGGACAGACGCGTGAAGAATTTTCGCGGACCCTGCGGCGTCTGGACGAGATGCTCCGGAAAAATCCGTTCCTTACTGGTCAGCAGCCCCGCGAAAGCGATATTCGTGCTTTTGTGGTTTTCCAGGTGATATTTTCTGCGGATCCCCAGATTTTGGGCGATTTCGAGGCGATTAGCGAGTACCTTTCGCGCCTGAGCAAGTTGCCTGCCTGGGTTAATCCGGAAGAGGCCGCGGCTCTTGACCCTAATTATGCCGGGAGCGGTGAATCTGAAGACTCTGCCGGGGCGGTAGCCTGTAGCGCCTAGGCTTTTCCCCTATAGTTAGGGCGTGTTTGATCGTTATGGAAAAGACGTCCTCGCTAATGATGATTGGCGCAAGCTTCCTGCTTCTCGCCCGGTTCCCGCTACCCGCGGTCTGGTTGTTGAAGACGTGATGACCGGTTTTGTAGGCGCCGTGTTGCGCTGTTATAAAGCCGGCGGCATGTATCTGGTGGAGCTGGAGGATCGCCACGGCAAAGTCCGAGCTTTCCCCCTGGGGACCGGTTTTTGGATTGATGGGCAGCCGGTAGAGCTGCGGGTTCCGCCTACAAGCAAAAACAATAAATCTCCGAAGTTGGCGAGCGGTCACGCCGCTACAAATTCCGGTTCTCGCCGCGCTCCACAGGACGATAAACGGCGGGCACGAGTCGCGCGGGCTTCCCGGATTTGGGTAGAAGGGCGCCACGACGCGGAGCTAGTGGAGCACGTTTGGGGCGATGACCTGCGAGAGCTGGGAGTGGTGGTAGAAATCCTCGATGGGGTGGATCATCTCGAGGAGCGGCTAGCAGAGTTCGGTCCCACCCCGCGCGAAAGAATCGGCGCCCTGGTGGATCACCTGGTAACCGGCTCTAAAGAATCTCGCATTGCCCGGCGTTGTATCGAAACTTTTGGCGAGGACGCGGTCGCGATTGCGGGTCATCCGTTCGTGGATGTGTGGCAGGCAGTAAAACCGCAGCGATTGGGGCTAGCGTCTTGGCCGCAAGTGCCGCGCGGTACCGATATTAAAGTGGGCTGCCTCCAGGCACTGGGGTTGCCAGCTGCAACCCAGGCCGATATTGCTCAGGGTTGGAAACATATTTTGCGGCAAGTACGCGACTGGCGCGACCTGGAACCCGGTCTTTTAGGGCCGGTGGAGTCCCTAATCGATTTCGTTACCGCCGCCGGCACCCGCTAGCTACCAGCCCAGCAATTCACCAGTAACATAGTCAGCCATTAAACGTCCACGCAAAGTAAGTAGCGCCTGCCCTTGATCCGCCGCTTCCGGCTGTAAATATCCCATTTCCACCAGGCGGGATAGCCGGGTGCCTTCCTCTGGTGTCAAATGCTTTACCCCCGAGGCGGTGCGCAGCCCCAACATAATCCGCTCCAGTTCCCGGCTGGCAGCAGTTACCACTTCCCCGTCTTGCACTGGGAGGTCACCTGCGGCTACGCTCCCAGCGTAGCCGCGGGGATGTTTGCGGTTCCACCAGCGCACCTGGCCAAAATGGGAATGCGCGCCCGGGCCGATCCCCCACCAATTCCAGTCTCGCCAATAGGCGAGGTTATGCCGCGATGCATTAGCCAGAAAAGTTGCATCCGGGATGTTCCGGCTAGGAAGCTTTTCGGCGTCTAGCCGCCTAGCCCAATTGGATATCTCGTACCATTCAAACCCAGCCGCACTCAACAACGTGTCTGCCAGCTGGTATTTTTCTGCCTGACTATCAGGATCTACCGGAGGTAGTTTCCCCCTCTCCACCAGGGCGTGCATTTTAGTGCCCGGCTCAACCACCAAAGAATAGGCACTGATATGATCCACTTCCAAGTCCAATGCTGCCCGCAAAGAAGCTTCCCAATCTGTTAGGGACTCCCCCGGAGTACCATAAATCAGATCTAAAGAAACTGCGATGCCAGCGCGGCGCAGAGCCGCTACCGCCTGGGGTAGATTTTCGGGACAGTGGGTGCGCTCCAAAGTTGCCAACACCTGAGGAACCGCCGATTGCATTCCCAAGGACACCCGGGTAAATCCGCTGGCCGCTAAGTCTTGAGCCACCTGGTCAGTTATCGTATCCGGGTTAGCCTCGGTGGATATTTCTGCGCCCGGTTTTATCCCCCAGGTGCGCGCTACCTCCTCCAGGATTACCCCCAGCGCCTTGACACTCAACATTGTAGGAGTGCCGCCCCCGAAATAAACTGAGGATGCCGGGGGCGGAACTAACTTATTTTCCCCTAAAAACTTGGCAGCCAGCGCCAGTTCTTTGCAGGCGGAATCATGATAGCTTTCCCGATCCGCACCGGCTCCAAAACCATTCACATAGGTGTTGAAGTCACAATACCCGCAACGCACCCTGCAGAAGGGCACATGAATATAGACCGTGAAGCCGGTTGCCTGCTGATCCAAAGCCGAACGAACCGCGTCCTCGCCTGTAACCTTATACAGTTCTGGACGCCCGCTTACACCGGCAGTGGAGAAAAGTTCCTGTAACTTGGCGGTACCGCTCACGAAAGCCGCTGTGCCACCAGGTCGAAGACCTCTCGTCCCGCATCTATTGCGCGCCGCTCAAACTTGGTCATCACGCGCCCATCCCAACGGGGTGCAAAACCGCCCCGCCCCGGATCCGGGTCTTCTTCATGGGGATTAACCCCAGCGTAAGGATTCTCGAAATAGGGGGAACTCTCAATCACATCTCGCATCTGGAATGCATAGTCCGACCAATCAGTAGCCAGTCTCCACACCCCACCGGGACGCAATACCCGCGCCACGGTTTGAGCAAAACCTGCCTGTACTAAGCGCCGTTTATGGTGTTTAGTTTTCCGCCAGGGATCCGGGAAGAAAGTCCATACCTCATCGAGGGACCCTTCCGGGAAAAGAATCGGCAAGGCTTGCGCCGCGTCAGCCTCAATAATTCGCAGGTTAGCAACCCCCGCTTTAACTGCCTTAGATACGGTTTGGGCTACCCCGGGACGGTAAACTTCAAACCCGATATAGTCGCGATCAGGATGGGACACCGCTGCCGACACAATCTGATCGCCATTGCCCGTCCCGATTTCTAGACGCACTACCGAGTTGCGGTCAAAAATCCGCTTAAACGATAAAGGCTTGGCATCCTCAGCCACCGCCGTATATCCCGCTCCGGCTGGTACCTCCAGTACATATTCACCGGCGTGTGCGTCCCAAGTATGTTGCAGAGAATCGCTGAGTTGCCGCGCCCGCGAAACAAATGACTTAGATCTGGCCAGATAACGGCCTTCGGGGGATGAAAGATCAAACTCAGTGTCGCTGTTTGCTATCTCCTCCACCGACGCCAGGTCTGCGGTCGCATCTTCGCGATCAGATATTTCTTCACTCATGATTTATCCCTTTCCCGTGGGAGTATCTTGGGTTATAGCCTCGATGAAAGCTGAGTTCGGGATTTCCACCGCACCTACTGCTTTCATCCTTTTCTTTCCGGCCTTTTGTTTTTCCAAAAGTTTGCGTTTACGGGAGATATCCCCGCCGTAACACTTCGCCAACATATCTTTGCGTAGCGCGCGGATGGTTTGGCGGGCAATAATCCGTGACCCTACAGCTGCCTGCACCGGAATCTCGAACTGCTGGCGCGGAATCAGCTCTTTTAGCCGCCGCGTCATCTTATCCCCGTAGGCATAGGCGGCGTCACGATGTACTATCGCGCTAAAGGCATCTACCACGTCACCATTCAAAAGAACATCTACTTTCACCAGGTCAGCGGATTGGGTGCCGGCCTCATGATAATCCAAAGAGGCAAAGCCGCGGGTTTTCGATTTCAGCTGATCAAAGAAGTCGAATACGATTTCCGCTAAAGGCAATCGGTAATGCATCTCTACCCGGTCAGAAGACAGGTATTCCATCTTTCCTAAGATGCCCCGCCTGCCCTGGCAAAGCTCCATTACTCGCCCTACGTAATCATTTGGGGTCAGAACCGTTGCTTCTACCACCGGTTCTTGCACATCGAAAACTTTTCCATCCGGGTATTCCGAGGGGTTGGTGACCTCTAATTCTGTACCGTCCTCCCTAGTCACCTGATAGATTACTGAGGGCGCAGTGGCGATAATCGATAGTCCCGCTTCTCGTTCGAGGCGTTCTTTCACAATTTCTAGGTGTAACAAACCCAAAAATCCGCAACGGAAACCGAACCCCAAGGCCACAGAGGTTTCGGGTTCGAAAGTAATCGCGGCATCGTTTAGCTGCAAACGATCCAGAGCCTCACGTAAATCCGGGAAATCATCCCCATCTACCGGATAAATCCCGGAATAAACCATGGGTTTAGGATCTTGATATCCGGGAAGAATCTCACTTGCCGGGTCTTGGGCGCTGGTTACCGTATCACCCACTTTAGACAAACGTACATCTTTAGCGCCGGTAATCAGGTAACCAACCTCTCCTGGCCCTAGTCCCTCAGCCGGGGTAGGCTCCGGGGAAATCACCCCAATCTCTAAAAGTTCATGTTCGGAGCCAGTGGCCATCATTTTGATTCGCTGTCCCTTTTTAAGATTGCCATCCATCATCCGCACATAGGTAACTACCCCGCGATAAGTGTCGTAGATGGAATCAAAAATCAGGGCGCGCGCCTGACTACTATCGGATTTCGGGGCGGGAACCTCGGCCACAATCCGATCAAGTAGCTCTGGCACCCCTTCTCCCGTCTTTGCCGAAACCCGCAGACAATCTTCAGGAGCCCCCCCGAGCAGGCCAGCAATTTCCTCCGCACAGCGATCAGGCTGCGCCGCTGGAAGATCAATCTTGTTAAGCACCGGAATAATTACCAGGTCATGTTCCATTGCCATGTAAAGATTGGCGAGGGTTTGCGCCTCGATCCCCTGAGAAGAATCAATCAGTAAAATCGCACCCTCGCAGGCGGCTAGAGAGCGGGAAACTTCATAAGAAAAATCCACGTGACCGGGGGTATCAATCATATTGAGAACGTAATGGGTATCCCCTACCTGCCAGGGCATTCGTACCGCCTGGGATTTAATGGTTATACCCCGTTCGCGCTCAATATCCATGCGATCCAGGTATTGTTCACGCATTTCCCGTTCAGAAACTACCCCAGTGTCCCCCAGCATCCGATCAGCAAGAGTAGATTTCCCGTGGTCGATATGGGCAATGATGCAAAAGTTACGAATCCGCTGGGGATCCGTGTTAGCGGGGGCGATTCCTAAATCCCGATCGCTATTAGCCAATACTATTTTCTTTCTATCAAATCTGGGCGTCTTATCGGCGCCATCCTACTTGCTCAAAAAACCCAAACGCTAGCTGCGGGCACTCGGTTTCCGACGCGTACGAGTACGAGCGGTGCTCTTAGCCACGGCAGCCGTCTGGTCGATATCTTCCCCGACTTTAGCAACATTTTTAGCCGCCGGTTTCCCGGTAGCACTTCTCTTCCGGACAGTAGTTTTCTTAACATTATTTTTCTTGACCGGAGCTTTTGCTACTTCCCCACCGCTAGCTGCAGTTTTATCTTTAGAGCTGGTCTTTCCCTTCAGCACAGGCTTTTTGCGTCCGCTGCGATGCACCGGCCCGTACACGGCAGCACGATTCCGACTAGTCGTTCGCGGCGCCGGTTTGTCTTCTGGTTCTGCCTCGGAGATTTCTAGCACTTCTGGTTCTGAGACTTGAGAAACTGGCTCCACCGGCTCTTCCTTACTTTTTTCCGGCAAGATCGGCAGTCCCCATTCTTTCGCCACCAGCTCTAGAGAGTGAATGCGCACCTGGGGATCGTAGGCATGCGTAACGGTGATAATCTCGTCCACCATGTACTTGCGGGATACCCAATCCATCTTTTCAACTACTTGTTCCGGGGTACCAACTGCGTGGATAGAGGGCAACGCCCGCACCCGATTCGCTAATTTTTCCCCCAAGGTTGCATCGAGATCATCAGTGGGAGGGGTAAGAGTACCTGGACGCCCCGATAGGATGTTTCCTTGCACCTGTTGAGTGGTAGTGAACTGGTACTTGGCTTCCGCTTCGTCCTCGTTGCACATCACGTTCATCCCCATCATCACCACGGGATGATCCACCATAGCTGTTGGGGCTTGTGCATTGAACTCACGCCGATAAATCTCTATTGCCTCATCGACATTGTAAGGGGCGAAATGCCCGCCGAACACATAGGGCATACCCAGGTTAGCCGCTACTTTTGCCCCAGCTGAGGAGGAAGAAAGCATCCACATAGGAATCGCAGTGCCTTCGCCAGGGATCGCTCGCACCCGGGTATAGGGACGATCCACACCAATAACTTCAATCCCGAGGATCGAAGCCTCCGCCCCGGAAACCACCCCAGAATGAACCACCGATTTCTGATCCGAAAGATAGGAGGCAAGTTCCTCTAGATCTTCCTCGAAATAGGCAGGCTCACTGGATCCCCGGTGCAACGCCCTAGCCGTAGCCGGATCCGTGCCCGGAGCACGCCCTAACCCCAGGTCAACCCGACCATCGTAGATCGTGTAAAGAGTTCCGTAGGTTTCCGCCACCGTCAATGGCGACCAGTTCGGCAGCATCACTCCGCCAGCCCCTACCCGTAAACGAGTAGTGTTTTCTAGAGCACGGGTAATAAGAACCGCGGAAGCCGAACACATAAAGACTTGTGAGCCATGATGCTCTGCCACCCACATTCGGGTGTACCCCAAACGGTCAGCGCTCTTCGCCAGATTCAGCGAAGCATCCAGAGCTTCTTTGCGGGTCATCCCGGTAGACAGCGGAGCAAGCTCCAAAATGTTCAAAGGAACCCGCCCATTGGGCAACTTGGCAGCGGGAATTGGATTCAGTACCAATTTATTCCTTTCCTCAACACCCCTACGGGGCAATAATCCTCTTCCTTTAGATTACGCTAATTGCGCCCGCAGCGCGGACTGTAAGCGCTAACCTCTAAAATGAAACTAGAAACTCGCGGGGAAACCGAAAAGTTTAGGGCTTAGTCTTTAGGAGCGGCAGTAACCACATGGGACAGGAAATACGGGATAAGGGCGAAGTTACCGCCGCGGGCACCCGCTCTGTACGCGCTGACATTTGGGTGTGGGCGGTGCGCAAGTATAAAACCCGGTCAGCAGCGGCTAAAGCTTGTAAAGCTGGCCACGTAAAGATTAACGGGAAAAGCGGCAAAGCCTCTTCTCCGGTGCGGCTAGGTGATCAAGTAGTGGTGCGCATTGGGGGATTTGACCATATTTTACAGGTAAAGCAATTGCTAGAGCGCCGGGTTAGCTATCCGTTAGCGCGTTTGGCCTATGAAGATTTAACTCCTGAACGACTTCCGAAACTATCCCTTCCCTCCTTACCAGTTCGGGAAGCCGGATCTGGGAGACCAACGAAAAAAGAACGTCGCCAATTAGACCGGTTACGAGGGCGCAGTCCCAACCAGGGACGCCGCTAGCGCAAACTTTTAGGGGACGGTTTCCTCCAGCTCTTCTAACTGACGCTCGAACTTTAGAGAGGATGAGTAAAGAGTGCTCGCAAGGCTGCTCAAGATGAAGGCTGCATCCCGAAGATAAGCCCGGAAGTGAACTTG
Organism: Varibaculum vaginae; assembly: GCF_900604285.1. Taxonomy (GTDB): domain Bacteria; phylum Actinomycetota; class Actinomycetes; order Actinomycetales; family Actinomycetaceae; genus Varibaculum; species Varibaculum vaginae. The sequence continues at coordinate 966,870 of NZ_UWNY01000001.1, read as the reverse complement.
ATTACCACGGCCGATTTTTTTAACGCTAGACACGCCGCGCCTGTTAGACTGATTTGCAGGCTTTAGCCCCGGTCGGCTTTAGTCTTGCCGGTTTCTTGCCAGCGTGCCCCACACGCCAGTCCGAATCCGGCTCAGCCCTCTGGACCGAATATTAGTACTCATAGAGAGTGAAAAATTGGCAAATATTAAGTCTCAGAAAAAACGTATTCGTACAAACGAAAAGCGCCGTTTGCGTAACCGCTCGGTAAAATCCGAGCTCAAGACGTTGGTACGCCGTACCCGTGAAGCGGTGGCAGCTGGCGATGTTCAGTTGGCAGAATCTGAATTGCGTTTGACCAGCCAGAAAATGGATCGTGCTGCGCAAAAGAAGATTATTCACCGCAACCAGGCGGCTAACCGTAAGTCGAAGCTGGCAAAGCTGGTTAATTCCATGGAGAAGTAACCGCTTTTTCTAGCGTTTAACTTCCTGGTAACGGTAGCTTCGGATACGTTACCTGAAAAATATCTCACTGCCCCCCCCCGGTAGTGAGATATTTTTATTTCCCAAACTCTGTAGGTTTTAGTTCTCGGCTCAACCGTTGCAGATACTTTTTCTGACGCTTAGGGTGGAGGCGTGATGACAACTAATAGGAAAGATAAAGCAACATACCCGCTAGTTCCCCCTTGGGATAGCTTTGTGGCGATTGGAGATTCTTTCACCGAAGGAATGACCGACACTCTGGAGGAAGATAGCGCCAATCCTCTCTACGTCGGGTGGGCTGATCGGCTAGCTATGGAACTTTCTAAACGCCGAATTGCCGCTGGTCAGGAACCTTTAAAATACGCTAATTTAGCGGTACGGGGAAAACTTATTGGACAGGTTGAGCGGGAACAATTAGATACCGCCATCGCCATGAAACCGGCTCTATTATCTATTATTGCCGGCGGTAACGACATGATTCGCCCCGGTTCCTCCGCCGATAAAGTGGCTGTTCGGCTAGAACGAATGGTAGCGAAGGCTAGCGCCCACGGTATCGAGGTCTTACTGTGTGCCCAATACGATCCACGTCATTCCCCAATATTAGGGCTTACGAGACCTACCGTAGCTATCTTCAACGCTAACCTTTGGTCGATTGCCCGGCGTCACGGCTGTTATGTGATGGATCAATGGGGGCTTCGTTCCCTTCGTGATACTGCACTTTGGGCACCGGATCGCTTGCATTTAACCAGTGAAGGTCATCAGCTTATGATGAATGCGGCTCTAGAGGCTTTAGGGCAACCGGTTACTGATCCCGAATACCAAATCCCAGCTGCAACTGCCAAAGACCGTTTTGCGGCCTCCGAAAATATTACCTGGGTAAAAGATCATCTCTGGCCATGGGTCAAACGGCACTCTCGGGGACACTCCTCCGGTGATGGCCGCTCCCCCAAATATCCACAACTAATTGCAGTTAAGTCAGACTTCTTGGAATAACCATTACTTTCTAACCCTTTAAGGTATACCGGCGTCTTCTATACTAGAAAGAGGATTACCAGCAAAACTAGCTGTTTCGCATGGCTCTTTACGAATCGCAGAAACCCCCGAGATAGCACTCGACCAAAAATAAAAGATAGAGAAGCAACGAAATGCAACTAGGAAAACTGCAGTTGAAAGTAATTTTAGCTGATATCACTACCCTGGATGTAGACGTGATTGTAAATGCGGCTAACACTTCCCTACTGGGAGGAGGAGGGGTGGATGGGGCAATTCACCGTGCAGCAGGTCCGGGTCTACTTCAAGAATGCCGCACCCTGGGGGGAGCACGCACTGGGGAAGCTAAAATTACCGGTGCTTATAACTTACCTGCCAAGTACGTGATTCATACTCCTGGCCCGGTTTGGCATGGAGGAGACAGTCAGGAGGCCTATCTCCTCGCAAAATGCTGGCGCAATTGTTTACATTTGGCCGCAGAAAATAACTGTCAATCGATTGCTTTCCCCTCGATCTCAACCGGGGTATACCGCTTTCCTATCAAAGTAGCTGCTCAGATTGCGCTGGGAGAAATAAAAGACTTTGCCTCCTCCCCCTCTAGTATAAACTCGGTAACTATCTGCTGTTTTAGCCCCAAAGATCAGCAGATATACCAACAGGCTTTACAGACATTCAAGGGATAGCTATGGCACTTTGGGTTTTATTGGGAATCATCATTGGGATTATCGCCGGTTGGACAATCTTGCGCTATCTACGCAGCCATAATAGTGAGGCTGCGCAAAAAACCCTTAGGGAAGCATTTAACGAGTGCATCCCCCAGGATCAGTGTCCCTTTTACGAGTGTGAACCTGATTTTTCCTCTATAGCGGTTGCTGGCATCGGTAAAACCGCGAGTTTTAAAACTTTTTCCGGCCTGTTAAGAAAACTGGGGGCATCCGATATGGTGATTGCGCGTCTGCTTACCCCAGTAGCTGACCCTACCCAACTGCGTAGTGCAACTTTCGGACAGTTTGACCTCTACTGGTTGGCAATTTCAGGAGAAGGATTGCAGGCGGTAGTGCGTCCCCGTTCCCAAAAAGGTTCGGTTCCTAACCCCACTCCCCCAAAGAAAAACTAGCGCGCTAAAGTATCTAGCTAAATACGCGGGGGCGGATTGATGCGCAGGGAGAAAATCTATCCGAGTAGGCGCGGTGAGCCCAAGAATTCAAAAAACGTCGCTACGCTTTCTGAATTCTTGGGCAGGCGGAAAACTCTCTCCCGCGCGCGTACCTCTATGCCCTTCGGGTGGGAGGCGAAATCCACCCGCGACTGATCTAGCGAAGTACGGGAACTAGCCGTTGATTTGCTTGAGGATCATTTCGCGAGTTTCGCCGGCATCGGCCTGCCCTTTGGTAGCACGCATAACTCCCCCCATGAGGGCACCAATCGCCTTGACTTTCCCACCTTTGATTTGCTCCACTACTTTCGGGTTATCCGCAATCACCTGGGCGACTGCTGCCTCCAGGGCAGCCGTGTCGCGCACGATTTCCAGTCCGCGCGCCTCCATAACTTCCGCGGGGGTGCCTTCACCTTCCAGCACCCCGGCAATCACCTTACGCGCCAGCTTGTCATTGAGTTTACCCTGGTCAACCAGGTCTTGTAGCTGTGCTACATCGGCAGGCTTAGCCGCCACCTGTTCGAGTTCCAGGTTCTTTTCTTTGGCAATCCGGGAGATCTCCCCCATCCACCATTTGCGCGCAGCCTGGGGCGCAGCACCCGCCGCGACTGTGGCCTCGATGATATCCAATGCATCCGCGTTTACTACATCCCGCATTTCCATATCGGAAAAACCGTATTCTTCCCGTAGGCGGCGGCGCCGGGCTACCGGCAGCTCCGGCAGATTGGCACGCAACTCCTCTACCCATTCTTTCGCGGGGGCTACCGGCACTAGATCCGGTTCCGGGAAGTAACGGTAATCTTCCGCATCCGATTTTTCCCGCCCGGCAGAGGTAGAGGAGGTATCTTCGTGCCAGTGACGGGTTTCCTGGATAACTTTTCCGCCTTCAGCAAGAATCTTTGCCTGGCGGCGAATCTCAAAGGTAACCGTTTTTTCGATGGCCTTAAACGAGTTCACGTTCTTAGTTTCAGTGCGGGTTCCCAAAGGAGCATCGGGACTGGGCCGCAAAGACACGTTCACGTCAGCGCGCACGTTTCCACGTTCCATCCGCGCCTCAGAAACCTCAAGGGCTCGGAAAATATCGCGTAGAGTACGCACATAGGCCGCAGCTACCTGCGGAGTCTTCGCACCGGCACCTTCGATAGGGCGAGAAACGATTTCTACTAGCGGAACCCCAGCACGGTTATAGTCCACCAGGGAATAGGCGGCACCTTGGATACGACCGTCATCTCCCCCGATATGGGTGTTCTTGCCGGCGTCCTCTTCCATATGGGCGCGTTCGATATTGACCCGGAAGATTTCTCCGTCGTCAAGTTCCACATCTACGTACCCGTCATGGGCAATAGGCTCATCGAATTGGGAAATCTGGTAGGCCTTCGCCAGGTCAGGATAGAAATAGTTTTTACGCGCGAACCGGCAGAAGGGCGCAATCTCGCAGTTTAGCGCCAGCCCAATCTTGATAGCGTATTCCACTGCCCGCTCGTTAGCTACTGGCAGGGATCCGGGCAGCCCTACTGAAACCGGAGTGACCCGGGTGTTGGGTTCTCCCAGCGAAGAGTTTGGGGCGCTATCAAACATTTTGGTTTTAGTACCCAGCTCTACGTGGACTTCCAGCCCCAATACCGGATCAAATTTGGCTACTGCATCTTCATATTTCATTAAGTCGCTCATTGCATCTCCTCTACTTCACCGGGCAAGCAGCCGGAACATCGGTGCCGCAAGCATCAACCGCGGCCTGGGCTACCTGATACATGCGGGCATCGGCTCGCTGGGGCGCCATTACCTGGAATCCAATCGGTAAACCTTGATGATCCAGCCCGATCGGTACGCTAATCGCCGGAACTCCCGCCAAGTTTGCAGGGATGGTGGCAATATCGCAGTTGTACATGGTTAGCGGGTCACCAATCTTTTCCCCCAGTTTGAAAGCTACGGTGGGCGAAGTCGGCAAAACTAACGCATCTACCTGCGAGAATGCTTGCGCATAGTCTTCTTGTACCAAAGTACGTACTTTTTGGGCGCTGCCGTAGTAAGCATCAAAGTATCCGGCAGATAAAACATGAGTACCCAGAATAATCCGACGTTTCACCTCCGCCCCGAAACCGGCTTCCCGCGTAGCTGCCATTACGGTTTCCGCAGTTACCGGCCCAGAGGTCGGCTCCACCCGGATTCCGAAACGAATACCGTCAAAACGCGCCAAGTTAGAAGAAACTTCCGCCGGCATAATCAGATAGTAGGCGGCAAGAGCATATTTGAAAGAGGGCATATCGATTTCAATAACCGTAGCTCCCCGCGCTTGCAAAGCCGCAACCGTGTCGTTAAATACCCGGGTTACGTCCTGTTCATAGCCATCGCCAGTAGCTTGTTTAACTACCCCCAGGCGCAGTCCAGAAAGATCGGTTTTACCCTGGTATTCCTGCACCGCCTCCAGTAGCGGCGGAACTGGCTCGTTTAAAGAGGTGGAGTCAAAAGGATCATGCCCGCCGATTAGCTCTTGTAGCGCTGCGGCGTCTGCAACCGTGCGAGTCACCGGACCAATCTGATCTAGAGAGGAGGCCATAGCTACCAGACCGTAACGAGAAACCGCACCATAGGTGGGCTTGGCTCCCACAGTGCCGGTAACCGCACCGGGCTGACGGATTGAGCCGCCAGTGTCGGATCCTAAAGCTAGGGGAACCATGAAGGAGGCTACTGCCGAGGCCGACCCTCCCCCGGAGCCACCAGGAATCCGGGTGGGATCCCAGGGGTTACGGGTAGGACCGAAAGCAGAATGTTCAGTAGAAGAGCCCATCGCGAACTCGTCCATATTGGTTTTACCGATAATCGGCAGCCCTGCCTGCTTGATCTTGGTAACTACCGTGGCATCATAGGGAGGCTTCCAACCAGCCAAAATCTTAGAAGCACAAGTGGTTTCTTGGCCATGAGTAACCATATTGTCTTTCAAGGCAATTGGCACCCCCGCCAGGGGATGCAGTTCCTCCCCACTTTGGCGAGCTTTATCCACGCGGCAGGCAGTTTCCATTGCTCCTTCCGCATCTAAATGTACAAACACGTTTAGCTGTGGGTTTAGCTGTTCGATCCGATCTAGGCAGGCCTGGGTTAGCTGCTCAGAGGTTAGTTCCCCACCCCTTAGCTTTTCTGCTAGTTGCAGAGCCGAAAGTTTCAAAAAGTCTTCCACGGTTATTCCTCCCCAATGATTTGCGGTACCCGGAACTGGCCGTCCTCAGCCAAAGGTGCCCCGGCCAATAGCTCCTCGCGGTCAAGACATTGACCTACCTCGTCCGGGCGGAGCACGTTGCTCATCTCTATCGGGTGGGAGGTAGCTTTGGTATCAGGCCCTACAGCCTCGGACACAGTGGCAACCGCCGCCGCAATCTGTCCCAGCTCTCCCGCGAACTGGTCTATTTCTTCATCAGTGAGTGCGATACGTGCCAAAGAGGCAACGCGCGCTACTTCATCCCTATCAATTGTCGACATATTCCCAGTCTAATGCCCCACGCACTTCCGGTCATATTAGGGGGGAAACCTGCGGCACCTAGTGGCTAAACAAAGAAAGCCAAAGGGCGCAAAAGTCGCTCCGCCACTCGCGCAATAAAGGGACGTTGATTCCATTCGTGACGGCTAATTTGGCGAGCATTTAAGAGGTCAGTAAAGAAAATGTTCTCCATAGTAGCCGCTAGCGGCCGAGAAGTGATTGACATATTTATTTCGTGGTTTCCGGTCATCGAAAGTCTGTCAATATTAGCTGTTCCGATGGTTGACCAATACCCATCAACAACTGCTGTCTTGGCATGAATCATCACATTGTCATAAAGCCACAGTTCCACTTGGTTATCTAACAGATCGGTTAGGTAGGATCGGGAAATCCAATCTGCAATAATATGGTTTGATTTTGCCGGTACCAGTACTTTGACATCTACTCCCCGACGGGCAGCGTCAATCAGGGAACGCTGAATTACCCGATCGGGGACAAAATACGCGGAAGTAATATAGGCAGACTCTTGCGCCTTATCCAAGGCATTTACATACATTCCACGCACTGGGAAAAGTAATCGTTTGGGGTCGTTAACGCAGGCTTGGATTTTTGAATTCCAAGATTTAGCTCGCGGATCCCGCACTTTCTTTAACCGCAGATGCCACTTTTGAGCGTAGTTCCAAAAATCAAGGAATGCACTCTCTATTTCCCAAACATTGGGGCCACTAATCCGCAAGTGAGTGTCTCGCCACTGGTTTTCCAAGTAATAGGAGCCAATATTGTATCCGCCTACGAACCCGACTTTGGAGTCAACCACCAGAATTTTTCGGTGATCCCGAGCGGTGTGTTTCAGTGAATACCGCAGAACATGCAGATTTTTTAGGCGTGGAAAGCGAAAGAAGCGCGGACTCACCACCAGGTTTCCGAAGTGATCCCAAATGATATAGACCTCGGCACCACGCTCGGCTGCCCGAATCAGGGCATCTTTGAATTGTTGTCCGATTTCATCGGATTTCCAAATAAAAGTTTCAAAGTATACCCGCTTTTGGGCGCTCTCAATCGCGGCCAGCATATCGCGGTAGAGAGTTTCCCCATCCAAATAGGTTTTTAAGCGGGAACGATCCACGCGGAGGGGGGCATTATCTACCTGGGGATAGCCCCCCGGTTTACCCGTTTGCCGCAGTTTACGTAACTGATCAATCGCTACGATGGCCGAAATCGTGATGGCTTGCAAAGCCACAAACACCCCTCCCATGATTTTCAAACCTCTCAGGAGCGGCGGGATCGTTTTCTTGGGGATCCTCAACATGGTAATTACTCTAGCGCCTAGACGATACACTTCGCCGAATACACGCTAGAAAAGACTTTCGACGCTGTCTTTAAGTTCTTTCTTCCCGGGAGGGGCAGTGTTTTCCGCTGAGGAGAAGCTCGAGGCAGCTTGCTCTTGCCCGCTTGCTTTTTCAGCCTGGACGAGAGTTTTCTCTAGCCCTTGTGCAATCAGCTGCGCAAAATACTGCCCGGGCAAACAGGAAACCCCGAGTTCCCGAGCTTTCTTCAGTTTCGAACCAGCTTTTTCGCCGTAAACCAAAAGGTCGGTCTTTTTTGATACCGAGGACGCAGATTTTCCCCCTGCCCGCATAACCGCTTCTTTAGCTTCCTCCCGGGTATAGCCTGCTACCTTTCCTGAAACCACTACGTTTAGCCCGGATAAGGTTTGCGCGACGCTATCTGCTCCTTCCTCGCGCATTACTACCCCTGCTTTCTCCCAGGCAGCCACGATTTCTTGGTGCCAGTCGATGGCGAACCAGCTTTTTATAGAGGAGGCAATCTCCCCTCCGATATCAGCTACGCTGGTTAGTTCATCTTCACTAGCGGCTGCGATGGCCTGTAAGGATCCAAACCGCGCTGCTAATGCTCGAGATGCCTGCGGACCGAGATGCCTAATCGAAAGCGCTACCAGAATCCGCCACAACGGCTGGGTTTTTGCTTTTTCGAGTTCCTCTAGCAGCAGTTGCCCCCGTGCCCCCAGAGTGGCTACTCTTGGGTCTCCGGTTCCAAAATAAGCCGTATAAGCCCAAATCTCACCGCTCCCTAGCAACTGGCGACTCAGGGCTACAGACTCTTTTTCGTGCTTTCCGGAGGATGCTAGCTGAATTTTCAGCATCTCCCAATCAGCTTTGGTTACCTGTTTAAGATTCCAGGTCTTTACATTTAAGAGTTGTTCAACATTTAAATCAAATACCCGATCCTCTAGTGGCAGTGCCGGAGCTGCAGGTGACGGTAGCAGGGACTTGGCTTCCTTCGACGGAGTACTAGCTGTCGGGTCAGCCTGGGAACAATAAATAAACCTTCCCGCTACCAGAGCTGCCGCGCCTCGAGTGAGGGCGAGGGCAACCCGGTCACGCTCAACCTCGGGCATTGTAAGTGCCGCTGCAGACTGCTCCCCTAGCCCTTCTATATCTAGGGCGCCGCGTGATGCTAAGAAAATAAGCCGTTCTTTAATTTGTGCGGGACAATGACGCTGGTTAGGGCAGCGCAGATCCTTATCCCCTTCCTTTTCGGGACGAATCTCGCTTCCACAGGAAGGACAGTGCTTAGGCATTTCCCAATCCTGTTCGCTGCCGTCCCGCAAATCTACTACCGGACAGACGATTTCTGGGATTACATCCCCCGCTTTGCGTAGTACCACCGTGTCCCCGATTTTCACGCCCTTTCGACGCACCTCGAAGGGATTATGGAGAGTCGCCCGCTCCACATTTGACCCGTCTACCAGCACTTTTTCCATTACCCCGTAAGGGGTAATTCTGCCGGTACGCCCCACCCCTACCCGGATATCCAGTAGTTTGGTGTGAACTTCTTGGGGCGAGAATTTATAGGCGACCGCCCAGCGGGGTGCGCGGGCAGTAAAACCCAGTTCCTCCTGAGTTTTCAGGTCATCAATCTTTAGTACCACCCCATCGATTTCATGGCTAATCTCAGGCCGGATTTTACCGATATGGGTAATAAATTCTTGGATTTTTCCCAATCCCCGCAGCGGGCGGGTATATTCACTGACAGGCAGCCCCCACTGCTGAAGTTGCTGGTACCACTGCGTTTGGGTGGTTGGCGGTGTAAAACCAGCCGCTAAGTCGGTTTCTTCCCACTGTACTTTCCCGATGCCATGAGCGATCAAAGCTAGAGGACGAGCTGCGGTTACCCGGGCATCTTTTTGCCGTAGGGAACCGGCAGCAGCATTGCGGGGATTAACAAAAGGCGGTTCCACCTTGCTGGGAAGTCCGGCTCCCTGCCGCCGCATGCGCCAAACAGAAAGTTCTCCCATTTTCTTAGCTTCACTGTATTCCTCCCATTGGGCGCTTCGTTGTTCGTTTAACCGGTTGAAATCGGCGAGCGGGAAATAGATTTCCCCTCGGATTTCACAAAGCTCAGGTACTATCTTTCCTCTAAGTTTGTGGGGGATATTCGCGATGGTGAGAATATTAGCGGTTACATCCTCGCCTACGCTGCCGTCTCCACGAGTAGCCCCTAATACCAGATTTCCGCCCCGATAGGTGAGGTTAACCGCTAAACCATCAATTTTTACTTCCGCGCTTACCTGGGGGTTCTCTTCCCCGGTGGCCTGTGCCATTCGCTGATACCAGGCCGATACCTCTTCGGTATCGAACACGTCATCGAGGGAAGCCATCCGTTCCAGGTGGGTGACAGAAGAAAAAGTTTTTTGCGCACTCCCCCCTACGGTTTGAGTAGGCGAGTCGGGGTTCACTAGCTGCGGAAAGCGCCCCTCCAGTTGTTCTAGCTGACGAAACAACTGGTCATATTCCGCATCGGAAAGCGTGGGACGGTCGCGGTCATAGTAGAGAACTCGCGCCTGGTTAATCTGGGATACCAGTTTTTCCCACTGATTTTGCGCCTGTACCAACGCTTGCTCATATTCGCTAGCCATGGCTTCATTTTCCCCTTTTTCACCCAGAAAAGAAAAGGTATTCGCGCCTCAAGAAGTTTTCCACAAGTAGCCAGAAACTTTCGCCATTGTGTTGTCTTTAGGGCTAGGTTGGCCAGGTGAGTCTAGAATCAGTGCGGCAAGCCCTAGCAGCTCCCTGCCATTTGCAGGTAGAGCGGGGCCCAGCTGCTGGCTTGGTATTACCCCTACAAGGCAACTATTGCCGCATAGGACGTCATGAGCTTGGTGATCTGCAAGTGTCACGTGACCACCTTCTTTTTATGTCTAAGAACGGTAAACTACGAGTACGGGATTTAGACTCTCGCAACGGCAGTTTCCGCGGCAAAAACGCCACGGTCTTTTCTCGGCTGCGATTTGAACAAGAAATCGGCACTTCCTCACGTATTAGAGCAGGTAACACCGTTCTAAAGGTTTCACCCCGGCCTCACCGCCTAACCGTTCCTCCTCCGCGCCCAAGATCGGGAGTATCCTCTTGGCGACAGTGGCTGTTCTTACCCATGCTAATTCTCTTACCTATTTCGGTCACTTCACCACTGCATATTCCCCGGATTTGGGGACTAATTCTCATAGCCGTCTTAGCTGCCGGAGCTATGAGTATCTGGCTGTATCGCCGTCCCCGCCCGGTAACTCCTGCACAGCTTTTAATGGTGGCCAGCCAGCCGAAACGTTCCGCCGCCTCCCTAGCAGCCATTGAACCCGTATCCCGGGAGGTAGCCGCCTGGATTAGCCCCCATAAGGTAGTTCGCGCCCGCCCGGGGGATAAAATTTGCTTTACCGGCACCTACGCCCGCGAGCGTGCCCTATGGTGGGCGGCACAACTCGCCTGGCAAGAAAGCACCTGCTACCGCTTGGAGCTACAGCTACATCTGAGCGATTTCGCAACCGATAGTGACCATCTTGTTGACGTTAGTGACACTATTAATAATCAAAGCCTTAGCGTAGATGCTTTTGATTTAGGGAACCCTCATGACGACACCCCGGGAAATACCCAAACCCCTCCACGGGTAATCTTGATTTCTCCCTTGGGAAAGCTGCGGGCAAGCGAAAAAGACATTTGTATTACCTGGGCAAAAAACCCAGGTACGGCAGCAGTGTGGGCGAATCGAATTGTGCGTGTCCCAGATCATCGGCGAGCTACTGTGCAGGCGGATTTGCCCAGCCTGATCTGGTGTCGACTCTTTGCAGACACCTGTATACCTATGCGAGAGGCCAAAATAGATGCGGAAGTTACTTTTGAGCAGTTGTGGTCAGAGGTCTTTGACGCTAGTAACCCTCCCCTTAAGATTGCCACGAACTGGAAGCATTCCCTATCGTTGCGGGCTCCAGTAGCGCGAGATGCACAGGGAACTAGCTTTCTGGATCTAGTTAAGGATGGGCCGCACGCGCTGCTAGCCGGAACTACCGGAGCAGGAAAATCGGCGGCGCTAACTACCTGGCTACTTTCTATGGCGCTATCCCATCCACCGAGCAAATTGCAATATGTGCTGGTGGATTACAAGGGAGGGGATGCATTTGGCAAGCTAAAAGCGCTTCCTCACGTGCTCGGGATTTTGACCGACCTCGAGCCGGCTCTAACTAGACGCGCAATTTTGTCTTTGAAAGCCGAGATCAAGTATCGGGAACAACATAAATACCTGTCTCATCCGCGGATTGTGGTGGTGGTAGACGAGTTCCGAGTACTGGCTACCGATCATCCGGATTTACTTGATTCTTTGATTCGGCTAGCGACTTTAGGGCGATCACTGGGGATTCATTTAGTTTTAGCTACCCAACGTCCCGCGGGCATCGTTGATGGCCAGATCAAGTCGAATATGGCGTTACGGATTTGTTTGCGGGTATTGGAGACAGCAGATTCTTGCGATGTAATAGGCGATAGCCGCTGCGCGCAGCTGCCGGCAACTCCCGGGCGTGCCTGGATAAAATCTGCGACCGATGCCAGGGGAAAACTAGTGCAATTCGCCTGGATTCCACAGGCAAGGCAGGCAGAACAACTTTCGAAGTGGTGTCGAGCAGCGTGGAAACCTCCTTATCTACCGCATCTACCTTGGGCTCCCCCACTGCCTAACCGAATTGGCTTATCCCAGTTACCATCGAAGAAAGGAACGGTGGTTTTAGGGCTAGGAGATTATCCTCACCGCCAAAAAACCGCTCCGCTGTTACTTCCTCTTCCATTTTCCTTACACCTGGTGGGTTCAGCAGGGTCTGGGAGAACTTCTTTAGCTTTGATGCTGGCCATACAGCTGGCCAATATGGGTAGGGAAGTTCATATTATTTGCCATTCTGCCCGCCAATTTTTCGGATCTTCCTTTAACCCCCAACATGAGAAAAATTGGCCGGGAACTATCGCCACTACCCCGCAAGTAAGTTTAGAGCTGCTGAAACGTGCCAGTACCGGCCAGCTAGCTGGAACCCTGATTATCGATGATTGCGAGGACGTACTCGATGCATTAGAACGTACTTACGGCCCGCTTTCTGGCAGTGATCTCCTGGCAGGGATATGTCGACAAAGCGAAGCTTTAGGGTTTTCTCTGCTGCTAGTATCGAGCCCTTCTGGAGCTTCTTCCCGACTTTTCCAAGGATTGAAAACCCAGATACTAGGCAAAATTCGCGATGATCTACAGGCGGCACAGGCCGGCTTCAACCCGCAGATATCCGAGATGGTTAGCGAACCGGGAGTTTTTATATTTTCTCCCAGCCAGGTGGCTACTCCTTTTCGAGCAGCTGAAGCGCCCGCTTCCCTGCCAGCACGATTCTTAAACCCCCCGCGGCTACGTCTACGTGCCCTACCTACTCGTTTTCTAGGTCCCCTGCCCACCACTAACAATCCGAAACCAAGAATTTTTGCCCGAGGGTTATCGCAGCCAATGGAACTAGAGGACTGCGATTTACAACGCGATTGGTTAATAATCGGGGAAAGCGGTAGTGGGAAAAGCAACGCTGCTCAGATTCTCAGTGCTTTCATGCCTGAGCATACAGTACTTGAGGAGTTAAATAATCATGATTGTCGACTGAGTAAAACAGATATGGATGCCGGGCATTCCTTTGGTTTACCGCAAGCGGATCTAGCCGGTACTTCGACAACAAGAAAGATTAATACAGGAAAAACACCGGTAATTGCCACTGTTAGCCCCCAGGTGCTGCAAGCTGCTTTTTCTGGTTCGCTAGCAGAGCTGAGGCAACGGGCAATTTTGCTTATTCTGGGGAACGCAGCACAGTGCCGTCCCTTCTTGAAGGGCATCGATTATCAGGCACTTCCCGACCAAGTGGGACAACTCCCCGGACGTGGAATTCTAGTCAAAGAGGGCAAAGGTTTAGCCATCCAAATGGCTATTTTTTCTAAACTTTCCTAAATTTTAATCCTTTTGTGACACGTTGCACGCGAAAAAATCAATCTGAACAGTAAAAACCTCTTGATTTATAGGCCGTTAACTAAAAAAATAGTAAGTAGCAAAGGGGCTGCCCACCAAAACAGCGTTCTGCGCGGGCAGTTACCCGTAGATTCATTACTTATTATCAGTCGGAAAAGGAGACGCAGATGGATTGGCGTTCACGCGCTGCCTGCCTAGAAGAAGACCCCGAACTCTTCTTCCCAATTGGAAACACCGGCCCAGCTATCGCCCAGGCTGAGCGCGCAAAAATGGTCTGCGCCCGCTGCGAGGTAGAGTCAATTTGCCTGGCTTGGGCACTAGATAACAACCAGGACGCCGGAGTATGGGGCGGTAAAAACGAAGATGAACGTCGTAGCATGCGTCGCCGTAAAGCTCGCGCCCGTCGCACCTGCTGAATAAAATCCAATAAAATAACTCTCTGCTATCCTCATCTATAAACGGGATAACAGAGAGTTTATTTTTATATTATTTTCGGGTTTGAGGCCAAGCTTCTTGCAGAGGCCGTCTGGCTTTCCGAGGTAGCCGAGTCGCTACCCGTTAGCCGAGCGCCGATTCCAATTCTTCATCGCCCTTTGTGCTTCCCGCTTATCTTGCTGTTCACGCAAGGTCTGGCGCTTATCCCACTCTTGTTTACCTCGGGCAAGCGCAATTTTTACTTTTACTCGCCCAGCAGAAAAATAAAGCTCCAAAGGCACAATCGTGTAGCCTTTCGCCGTAGCCTCAACTGCTAGTTTGTCGATTTCTCGTCGATGCAATAAAAGCTTGCGTTTACGAAGCGGAGCATGGTTCGACCAGGTACCGTTAATATACATGGGTATATGGGCATGTTGTAGCCAGGCTTCCCCGCGATCAATTTCTACCCAGGACTCATTTAAAGAAGCCCTACCCATGCGCAAAGATTTAACTTCGGTACCAGTAAGCACCACCCCTGCCTCATAAGTGTCTTCGATAAAGAAGTCATGTAGCGCCTTTTTATTACGCGCTATCATCTGTATCCCGGTATTGCTCTTACTTTGGGCACCGCGACTTTTATCTTTCTTACTCATAGCGTTCCTACGCTACCGCAAAACCTAGGGCAAAGGTATCGGATTTATTACCGACCCATTCTTCCAGAGCTCAAAATGCACGTGACATCCGGTTGACTGCCCGGTAGTTCCGGTGTAACCAATGAGTTGCCCTTTTGACACCCTAGCTCCAGGACTGGTTGCGAACTGGGTCATATGGCGGTAAACACTAATCCAAGAGCTTCCGCCTAGCATCCCATGATTGATGGTGACGGTATTACCTCCGGTTCCCTCCCACTGGGTTGACACCACGGTGCCATCAGCTGCCGCAAACTGGGGTTGGCCACATGATGCGGCAATATCAGCTCCCTGATGGAACAGGGTTCCGCCGGTGATGGGATGCACCCTATAGCCGAAAGGAGAATTCAAAATCAACGGCCCCTTAATCGGACCTTGGAAAATACTTCCCGAAGTAAAACCAGCAGTCCCGCCGCCAGAGTTGCCACTGCTGGCTCCTTGGGAGCTGCGATTCTTGGCATCAATCTGGCTAATCCGATCCCGTGCCGCCTGTTGATCCTTTTCAGCTTGCTCTAGCTGTTTAGAAATCTCACCTTTCTTAGACTCTAGTTCAGCTTCTTGCTTTTGCTTTTGCTCCAATGTCTGGTTCAACTCATCAAGCTTTTTTTGCTTATCAGCCTTAGCACCATCAGCAGCTTGCAAAGCCGCATCTGCCTGTTCTTTTAATTTTCTGACCTGAGCGGTAAGTTCCCGCTGTTCTGCTTGAGAATTCTTTTGCCCCACAATCTGGTCTTGCACTGACTTTAAAGAATCAGCTTGCATCTGTGCAGCCAGTTGCGCATTACGGGCGTAAGTGCTTAAATCACCGCTATTTTTATCGGAAATAAAGAACTCGAAAGTACCACCCAAAGTGGGATTGGTATAGGTTTCGCGAGCTACCTTGCCAATATTGTTGAGATTTTCGCTCTCTCTTTCCTGGGAGGCCGCTAAGGCCTTTTCAACCTGTTTTAATTGAGCGCTAGCCACTTCTAGCTGATCTTGCGCCTGAGCTTGTTCCCGCGCTGCATCCGCCTGTAGCCGAACGGCTTCGTCATAGGCACCCTGCGCACTCTTTTGAGCATCCTTAGTTTCTTCCAGGGCAATCACCGAATTAGCTAAATCAGCACTCACATCCTCTAAGGAAGCACGTAACTTGGCGGCTTTATCGGAGGCAGCTTTTTCTTTACTAACCTGGTCACTGCGATCAGAAGCCATGGTGGTGCCGGTCGCGCCCGCGAGCACCAGTGCGCCCGTTAGCAGGGTGGTGCCGGCTATTTTCCCAATGCGATTCCTAAAAATCATGGTTACACCTTCGCGTATTTAGCTAGAGAAGCGATAGAAGCAATAATGGAGAGAATCAAAGCGGCGGCAATAATCATCGCGGAAAGAATCGCCACCTCCTGTAGATTGACAAACTGGATGAAGGGGATGGTTTTCTGCAACCATCCCTGCACCAGGTATTTCACCCCGGCAAAGAGGGCAGCACAGGCCAATAGAGCGCCAAGAAGGGCGCAGAGGGCACCCTCAATCATAAAGGGCAGTTGGATAAACAACCCAGAGGCTCCCTCCATCCGCATAATTTCGGTTTCCTTCTGCCGCGACATGGCGGAAAGACGAATGGTGGTGACAATCAGCAAGATTGCTGCAATTGCCATTACTCCTGCGAGCCCCCATGAGATCCGCATCGACTGGCTGAATAGATTCATCAAAGGTTTTACCAATTGTGATTGATCCTGTACCTGCTCGACCCCCGGCTGACCTGATAATTGGGCAGAAACAATCTCGTACTGGGAAGGATCTTTCATTTTAATCCGGAAGGCCTGCGGCAACATTTCCGGTTTGGTAGCCTCCCCCAAGGTAGTGTTTCCGTATTGTTTCTGGAAATCTGCATATACCTGGTGATGATTTTGGAACTCATAGTGATCGACGTAGCGAGATAAGGTACCCCGATCCAGTTCGTCCTTGACGTCTTGAATCTGCCGCTTTGTAGCTGCCTGGCCATTACAATTAGCCACTTGGTCATCCTGCGCGCACATATATACGCTGACTTCCACCTTGGCATACCATTCCTTTTGCATGGCGGCAATCTGCATTTGTGCCAAACCGCCCACCCCTACAAACAGCAGGGAAATGAAAGTTACTAGCACCACCGAAATGGTCATCGCCATATTATGTCCCAGACCGGAGAATACTCGGCCAAGAATAAATCGCAAACGCATATTTTCTCCTAGCTACGACTCGATCCGTAAACTCCGCGATCCTGGTCGCGCACAACTTTCCCGTCGACCAGCTCGATTACTCGTTTGCGTAACTGATCAACAATTTCATCATCGTGAGTTGCCATCACCACGGTGGTACCGGCTCGGTTAATCCGATCAAGCAGCCGCATAATTCCCAGAGAAGTTTTGGGATCAAGGTTTCCAGTGGGCTCATCTGCCAGCAAAATCTCTGGGCGGTTAACCATTGCACGTGCAATCGCTACTCGCTGCTGCTCCCCACCGGAGAGTTCATAGGGCATCCGTTTTTCTTTACCTTCTAAGCCCACCAGGGACAATACCTGTGGTACCTCGGTTTTTATAGCATGGCGAGGACGTCCAATCACCTGCATCGCCAAAGCTACATTTGCCTGCACTGATTTGTTATCTAACAGGCGGAAGTCTTGAAACACTGTCCCAATCTGACGGCGCAGTTTTGGTACCTTCCAACGAGAAAGCCGCCCCACGTCCTTACCCAGAACCGTAACTGTTCCCTGGGTGGGACGATTTTCACGATAAATCATAGTCAGGAAAGTTGATTTCCCCGAACCTGATTTACCCACTAGGAATACAAACTCTCCCCGTTCAATATTAGTGCTCACATGGTCTAGAGCAGGACGAGCTCCCCGCTTATAAACCATCGACACGTCGTCAAAAGTAATCATGTATCCCCTACTATGTGTTGGAAGCTTCCAGCAATGCCCAACTTAACGCCTGAGAGCTTTCCATTTGTGCTCACACGCCGAATAATAGGGGCTTAGCATCTTGACGTGCTAGTTCTCACTTTCTTCCTGAGCTTTTCGCCAACGTATGCCCGCGTCCAAGAAAGCATCAATATTGCCATCGAGAACCGCATCTACCTGCGAGGATTCCTCTAAGGTGCGTAAATCTTTCACCATTTTGTAAGGATGTAGCACATAGGAGCGCATTTGATCCCCCCAAGAGGCTTTTACCTCTCCGGCGAGTTCTTTTTTCTTGGCCTGTTCTTCCTCGTGACGCAGCTGTAATAGTCGGGACTGCAACACTCTAAGCGCTGCCGCCCGGTTTTGAATCTGCGATTTCTCGTTTTGCATACTGACCACGATTCCCGTAGGGATATGGGTCATACGCACTGCCGAATCGGTGGTATTTACCGATTGTCCCCCCGGACCGGAAGATCGGAACACATCTATCCGTAAATCGGATTCGGGAATTTCTATATGGTCATCTGACTCGATTAGGGGAATTACTTCCACCGCTGCAAACGAAGTTTGTCGCCGGGATTGATTATCGAAAGGACTTTGTCGTACCAGACGATGAGTCCCCGCTTCAACCGATAAAGTACCATAAGCGTAAGGCGCATCCACCTGGAAAGTAGCTGATTTTATCCCCGCTTCTTCTGCATAGGAGGTATCCATCACCTGGGTGGGGTATCCGTGGCGTTCTGCCCAGCGCAAATACATCCGCAGCAGCATTTCCGCAAAATCAGCGGCGTCTACTCCCCCCACTCCAGAGCGAATAGTAACTACTGCCCGACGCTCATCATATTCCCCGGATAGCAGAGTTTGCACCTCCAGGTCTGCAAGTTCTTTATTTAATTTTTCCAGTAGGGTGCGCAGCTCCCCCAAGATTTCTTCCCGGTCACTGCCCAGTTCTTCCCCGGCCATCGCTTGCAGCGTCAGGGCATCCTCGAGACTTTGATCAAGCCGTTCAACCTGATCCAGTCGAGATTTTAAGTGCGAGAGCTGGGAAGTTACTTGTTGAGCATGCTCGGGGTCGTCCCAAAGGTTAGGATCAACACTGGCTTCCTCGAGCTCTTTTATCTGGGAGCCTAACTTTTCGGGATCCGTAACCGCCCGAATCTTCTCTAGGGTAGTTTGTGCCTTGCCGAGTTGCTCTTCGTAATCGTATGCCACGTTTCTAGGTTACCCGAGGAAAGCCGGGCATAAAGACAGCGCCTAGCTTAAAGCTCCAATAGCCAGCTCTAAGACAGCCGCAACCGTCTGCAAACGAATCTGGTTACGCTCCCCAGATAGTGACAGTTCCGTAGTTGCTCCCCCGGCAGGAGTAGTAACCGAGATAAACACGGTACCGGCAGTATGCCCATCTTGGCTGCCTGGTCCAGCTACTCCGGTAGTGGCAAGGGCAACGTCTGCAGAAAACATTTCCGCTACTCCTTGCGCCATTTGTTCAGCTACTACCGGATCAACCGCTCCGGTTTCTTGTAGACGCGAACGTGAAACTCCCAAGACTTCACTCTTAGTGCAAGTTTGATAGGTGGTCACTCCCCCAGCTACTACCTCGGATGCTCCGGCAATATCGCAGAGAGTAGCGCATACTAGCCCAGCAGTCAGGGATTCCGCGCAGGCAATCGTATAACTGTTTTCACGGAGAATTTCTTGTAGTCTGCGAGCCAGCGCATCTAGTTCTTGATTCATACTTCCATCATGACACGAGTGGCCTTATTCCCTATGCAGTTTCAGATCCCCTGTCAGCCAAAGCCGCGGTGGTTGCGGTACGACATTGAACAGGCGAGTAGCCTTTGCGCGCTAAGAAAGCAGCTATGCGCCGCATTGCCTGCGGATAAGTAGCATTCTTCAGTGAACGCGCTTTCTTTTCCGCTAATAATTGGGCACTTTCCGCCTCTTGTTCCGGAGTAATCTGCGCTAATGCTTCTTGCTGCAGATTCGGGGCAATCCCTTTACGATTAAGCTCTTGAACTAGGGCTCGCCCGACTAATCCCCGTTCCCGAAAACGCGTGCGCACCAGCATCGCCGCATATTCCCGGTCATCTAGCAGTCCCACTTCACAAAACCGGGTGACGATTTCTTCAGCCACTTCCGAATGAAAACCCGCTTTAGTTAGTTTTTCACGAATCTGCCCGCTAGAGGCAGCGGCGCGATCTAGTACCCGCAGCGCGGCTTCGCGAGCCGCCTCCAAGGCTTCTTCTCTAGGTAGCTGCGTATTTTTTTGCCGCCTCGCCGCCAGATCAGGGTTTCGTTTTCGGCGGCGAGGGACACTAAAATCACTTTCAGGATCGAGATATTTAACCATCTTGCCTTACCGCTGGCTACTTCGCACTATCGTCGGTCGACTCCTCGACGTCCTCAGGATTTTCCTCTTGGATAATTCCCACCGCTTTTAGAATCTTTTCCTCTATTTCATCCGCGAGTTCCACATTATCTTTAAGATATTGCCGCACGTTTTCTTTACCTTGCCCCAGCTGGTCACCCTCATAGGTGTACCAGGCTCCCGACTTGCGCACAATCCCCAAATCCGTAGCCAAGTCGATTATTGAGGCTTCGCGAGAAATCCCCTCCCCATACATCAGGTCAAACTCGGCAGTCTTGAAAGGTGGAGCCATCTTGTTCTTGACTACTTTCGCCCGGGTACGCGAACCAATTGGCCCTGAAGAATCTTTTAAGGTTTCGATACGGCGTACATCGATGCGCACCGAGGCATAGAATTTGAGCGCTTTACCACCGGTGGTGGTTTCTGGGGAGCCGAAGAAAACCCCAATCTTTTCCCGCAACTGGTTAATAAAAATCGCGGTGGTTCCGGTGGCAGAAAGCGCCCCGGTCATTTTCCGCAGTGCCTGACTCATCAACCGCGCCTGCAACCCCACGTGGGAATCCCCCATTTCCCCATCAATCTCTGCTTTGGGAACTAACGCTGCAACCGAGTCGATAACCAAAATGTCTATTCCCCCGGAACGCACCAGCATATCAGCGATTTCTAGCGCCTGTTCGCCCGTATCAGGCTGCGCAACTAGCAGCTCGTCAGTATTCACTCCGAGTTTCTTGGCATATTCAGGATCGAGGGCATGCTCAGCATCAATAAAGGCAGCGTTCCCGCCGGCTTTTTGCGCGGCCGCTACCGCATGCAGTGCCACGGTGGTTTTACCGGAGGATTCTGGGCCGTAAATCTCTACTATGCGCCCGCGCGGCAAGCCCCCTACTCCCAGGGCGATATCTAAAGCCACGGAACCAGTAGAGATGACTTCTACCTGACGATGTGTGTTTTCGCCGAGGCGCATCACTGAGCCTTTTCCGAACTGCTTATCAATCGCTGCCAGCGCCATGTCTAGCGCCTGTTCCCGATTTCCGCCAGCATTTACCTGCCGTTTTGCGGTTTTTTTTGCCATGGTAGTCGATCCTCTCTGGTTCTCTCCGAACGGTTAATAGGCTGACCCGGTTTTATCGGCTTGGGGTTCCCCTCTCCGAGGAGCCAAGCTAACGCTACGTACGGCCAAATACGTTTTACAGCTTGGCAATAATCCCTTGGGGAAATATCACCCGCTGCGCGTCTGGGTACAACTCTACCTAGCGAACAGATGTTCGACAAAACGAAACGCTGAGAAAAACACCACGGCGGTAAACCCGCCTGGAAACCACTTGCAATTCTCTATAGTCCAGAGATACCGCGAGCTTAGTCTCCTAAATGAAACCACCCTCATCCCCTCTAATTAACCCTCTTTGAGTTAATTCATTTAGGGTGCGGCGGTCAGCTCGGTGAATAAACCGTAAATCAGGGTCGCTACCAGTCTGTTCAAGCAGCAAATCCCAAACCAGCTGGAGATCTTCCCCCTGCGCTAAGGCCTGAGCGGCGGTAGCCTGGATATCTGGTAAATAGAGATCAGACAATAATGACGCCCCGAAAGCCTGCCCAAAGACAGCTTTCAGGGCGTTATCAAATTCAGAGCGTTTCACCTGGCTAGACTACCGAATGTACCGGTACTTCTGGAACCTGACGGCGTACCGACAGCCCTTCTGCCACCGCCACCCGCAGAGACACTTCCCGCAGCACCATTGCCATCGGCACCTCTAAGGCTTTACAAATAGCAGCCAGCAGTTCCGAAGAAGCCTCTTTTTGTCCTCGCTCAACCTCGGAGAGATAACCCAACGATACCTGAGCATTGGTAGAAACTTCCCGCAACGTACGCTCCTGGGAACGGCGAACCATCCGTAAAACTTTACCAATTTCTTCACGTAGCAAGGGGGTCTTGCCCCCCGCATCCTTCGCCGTCATCTCCATAACATATCCCCCTCTTTGCCGGGCAGCAGCAAGTTCAGAATCTTCCGTATTGCCCACTATTTGATACTGCCTTTCACTCACACCTATTCCAACACCTCTAGCCATTTTTTCATTCCCCCTCAGCAGCAAAAGTGCCAGTGTTCACACCCAAGTGACCTGCATGACCACCTGTTTATTCATCTTTCTTCCGGCGCCGCATCTCAGCCCGACTATGAGAAAAGCGGGGAGCAGCAGCCTTTTCTTTAAGCTCGGGGCTTACTGCGGCAGCATTTTCCTCCCGCGAGGATTCGTTTTGTTTAGCATGCCTTTGCCGGCGCGAGGGGAATTTATTTTTGGCTTCCTCCTCCCCTGCGGGTGAGGACTCTTCTTCACCCTGAGCGCTCTTAGCAATTCGGAGAGCAGGTTCAGTTTCATCTGCAGACTTTTCCGTTTCGGAACCGGACTTTACCGCTGCGGATTCCGCCACTTTATCAGCCTCAGGCTTGAGCTTGCCCGGTTTCGTTCTAGGAATCCAGGTCTTCTTGAAACCGGCAGAATCACCGATTGGCTCTGAGTCTTCTTCTGTAACCTCATCGCTTGTTTCAGTTTCACTAGCTGCTGCCACGTTCTGATCTTCAGATTTCAGCGTTGCTGGGACTTCACTAATTTTAGCGTGCTGGGGGGCAGGATTTTTCATCGGTTTCTGCCGATCTAAACGTTTTTCAGAATCCTGCACATCTTTTTGCTCAGCAACGTCTTTTCCAGCAGGTTTTCCCTTTTCTTCCGAGTCTGTTACCCCTACCAATTCCTCTACCCTGGTAGAAGTATCTTTCTCACCTGTGGTTTCTTCCTGTTGCTTACGATTATCATGGGCATCCAGAAAATAGACCATTCCGGAAAGTACCGTGGCAACAAACGCAGCGATCAAAGCAGCAATTGCCAAATACATGACCACCACCCCCAACTGGGCGTTAAACGGGTAGCAGATTCCGGCCAGCATCCACAAAAACACCAGTAGAATTTGGAGACTGGTTTTGATTTTCCCACCTTTAGAGGCTGGTAATACCACCCCGGAACGTAGCAGGGTAATCCGCAACACGGTAACCGCAATCTCTCGCAATATCACTACTGCGGTAAACCACCACCACAGGTTCTGGAACAGAGAAAGTAAAACGAAAGCCGAAATCATCAACGCTTTATCGGCAATCGGATCAACCAGTTTTCCAAAATCACTGACTACTTGCCAACGCCGTGCCAGTCTGCCATCTAAATGATCTGTATAGGCAGCCGCGCAGAATACTATCAGGGCAATAATCAGTAAGGTTACCGTCCCCTGCAGAAACTGAATGATCATTAGGACAATAAACACCGGCACCAGAACAATTCGCACGACGGTGAGTATGTTCGGGATTATTTGCCGCGACTTTTCTGAAAGAGCTGCGGTCTTATCTTTACTTTCCATCAACTACTACCCTAATAGATTTTGCGCTATTCAATCGCATTATGAGTGCTTAGCGCCCCGTGAGCTCCCAGGCATCCTCATCGCTTTCCGCTTCCACTTCCTCTAAAGGGGGCTCTTGCATGTCCACTACTGCCCCTTCGGTAGCAGAATCTCCGGCGGGAGCCGCAGGGGTTTCTCCCCGCAACATAGCCAATACTTCGGGTAACTGTTCGGGGGTCACCAATACTTCTCGGGCTTTTGAGCCTCGCGAAGGCCCAACTATTTCCCGAGATTCCAACAGATCCATTAACCTGCCAGCACGAGCAAATCCCACTCGCAGTTTACGTTGCAGCATGGAAGTTGAGCCCAGCTGGGTATTGATCACCAGTTGCGCTGCCTCTAGCAAGTCATCTAGATCATCGCCAATATCTTCAGCAACTTTCGGTTTATCTTCTTCTTTAACAATCACATCCTCGCGATATTCGGGGCTTGCCTGCTCTTTCACTGCGTCAACTACCCGTTGAATCTCGTCCTCGCCAACCCAGGCGCCTTGGATACGCATCGGTTTAGCGGTTCCAGCCGGAAGATAGAGAGAATCACCTTGACCGATAAGAGCTTCTGCCCCTCCTTGATCCAAAATCGTGCGCGAATCCGTAATTGAAGAGGTAGCAAAGGCAAGACGGGACGGAATATTAGCTTTAATAATGCCGGTTACTACATCTACCGAAGGACGTTGAGTCGCCACCACCAAGTGAATTCCGGCAGCCCGCCCCAATTGCGTGATGCGCTGGATAGAGGCCTCTACATCGCGGGGAGCGACCATCATCATATCGGCTAACTCATCCACCACGATTAACAGATAAGGGTAGGGAGCAATTTCCCGCTGGGATCCCGGCGGGGGCACCACTGATCCTTCCCGCACTGCCTGGTTGAAAGAATCGATATGTTTATGACCAAAGTTAGCCATGTCGTTATAGCGGTGATCCATTTCTTTAACCGCCCATTCCAGGGCCTCTGCCGCTTTCTTAGGGTCGGTAATAATCGGGGTAATCAAATGGGGAATCCCCTGATAAATACTGAGTTCCACCCGCTTGGGGTCAACTAGAATCAGGCGCACCTGTTCCGGAGTGGCCCGCATCAACAGCGAGGTAATCATGGCATTTACAAAGGATGATTTTCCGGAACCGGTAGCACCTGCCACCAACAAGTGGGGAGTTTTCGCCAGGTTGGTAACTACGTACCCGCCCTCGACATCTTTACCTACCCCCACCATTAACGGATGGGTAGAGCGATGTGCCGCCGCCGAGCGCAGCACATCTCCGAGCGCCACAATCTCGCGATCAGTATTGGGAATCTCAATTCCGATTGCACTCTTACCGGGAATCGGAGAAAGAATTCGCACATCAGCACTGGCCACAGCATAGGCGATATTATTT
Organism: Varibaculum vaginae; assembly: GCF_900604285.1. Lineage (GTDB taxonomy): Bacteria > Actinomycetota > Actinomycetes > Actinomycetales > Actinomycetaceae > Varibaculum > Varibaculum vaginae. The sequence continues at coordinate 942,260 of NZ_UWNY01000001.1, read as the reverse complement.
TTAAGATTAGTAATTTTTTCTACTTTAACCCCGGGTCCCAGTTCCAATTCATAGCGGGTAACCGTCGGTCCCCGGGAAAAACCGGTAACAGTCACGTCCACCCCAAATTCGGTGAACACTTCCTCTAAAGCCGAAACCACTCGATCATTAGCCTGCGAACGAACCTTATGGGGCTTCCCTTTTACCAGCAGTTCTTCCGCTGGCAGATCATAGGTCTGCCCATCGGCTAGCTTTATCCCGCTTTCGCCGGCTCCCGGAAGTAAGAGTTCAGTTTGCTCACTTGGCTGGTCTTTAGAATCTATATCTTTTCCTGAAGATTCCTCTTCCCTTATTACCTCGGTTTCTTCCACATCAGCGGGCAGTTTCAGCCGGCCGGCGGGCTTCTTTATCTCCGGTTTCAAGGAAGCGTCTTCCGGAGTTAAAACGCTGGTAACAGCCTCAGTTTCTTCTTGATTTTGATTTTCCGTTGCTGCCGCCATTCGCTCCCAACGTTTAAGCCGCCGGGTGGGAGGAGTCTCCTCCTCGGGACTGTCATTACTTACAGTTTCGTCTGCCTCCGAGGAGAAAGAATCATCTTCACCTGCAGAAATCTTTTCATTAACTCGCCTACACAGGGAGCGCAGCGCCTCGAATGCGCTAGCCAAAGAAGTGTTAGTAGCAATTAGCAGAGAATATAGCCCTAACAATACCAGCAGAATAACCGCTCCCACCGGGGAAACTAGCATCTGCAGCGGATGCCCAAATAACCACCCCAAGATGCCACCTGATTTTTCAATCATCATAAAATCACTGATGGTCGGACTAGAGCAGACTACGTGGGTGACTCCGGTTAAAGCAGCCCCTATCCCGATTGCCCCCAGCAAAATATGTAACTGGGAGTTTTCCGGGTTACGGTTACGAAAAAGGCTGATTGCTGCCCAAACCAAAAGTAGAGGCGCAAGAATACTGTAAAGACCCAGCAGCCCCGCAGCTAGGTGATGCAAAGCCCGAGTAGCGAGGGCATCCATGGAGAACCATTCCGTTAAAGCCGACATGGTGGCTAAGGCGATAAGTAAGAATGCAACCCCATCACGCATACGTGAGCTATCAGAAAACGAGGTGTCTAAGTTCTGTTTCTTGCTATTTTTTTTCGCTACCATAACACTGGCACTTTACCTTTCCAGGCTTAAAAGCAGCCCACTGCCACGCCGCACCCACACAAAATAGCTGCTCAACGCATTTTAGCTGTTTAATTAATCCACTAGCAATGAATATCAATTTCGCTAATGTGTTGTTCTATTTCTTCCCGACCCGGGCAAGTATCGTTTCCGGTTTTCCCGGCTGCCAACGCCCCGGCAACATTGGCTCTGACAAGTGCCTGGCAGCGTTCTTTGCCTTTAACCAGTTCCGCCAACAACACCCCGGTATGGGCAGCTCCCACGCCTAAAGTATCAGCCACTTTCACTTTTAAAGAAGGGATCATGGTTTCCCGCTGGGCATCTATAAGCTTGGCACCATAAGAACCGATTCGCTCTACCACCCAGGCGGATTCGGGTAGTTTTTCCGCCACATATCCGCAGCTAAGACGACCAACCGATCCTGGGAGGAAACGAGCCTCATGCTCATTACAAGTTAGTACATCCACATAGGGCAAAACCTCAGAAACGTATTGCGAATCAATCTGCGAAATTTGGGGAGTCGCCGCCATCACCACCTTTACTTGCTCCGGTAAAGTGGGCAGCCAAGTTGCCAGCGCCGTGCGATAGGAGCTGTGAGCCAAATCCCCCGCAGAGATATAAACCACGTCCCCAGATTCCAGGGGAACTTTTTCCAATTCCCGGCTGGAAATATCCACTTCCACCCCGGTAGTAAGTACCGATGCATAGTATCCGCCGGCCTCAATCATCTGGATTTTCATCCCAATATCACCAACCAGTTCCACCGTGCCGGTTCTAATATTTGCTTTTTTTAGGGTTTGGCGTGCCTGGGTAGAGTTAGGACCAGTCCCTAAGCAGGACATATTAACAACTGGAACTCCCTGACGGGCAGCCGCCAACATCACCTCGGCAGCCTCCCCTACTCCCGGAGGCTGTGAACTGCCCAGAACCGTAGTACCCCGCTCGGGTAGCTGCGACATTTTAAGCGGCAGGGTCAATACCACTGCTGCTACCGAAACCAACTTATTATTTCCTACCGCCATCTGTTCCTGCCTAAATCATCTATCAGTTCCGAGGTTTCACAAATGGGAACGCTAACACCTGACGAATATCGCACCCCATCAGCATCATCACCATACGATCCATTCCTAGCCCCAATCCCCCCAGGGGTGGCATTCCCAGTTCCAAACAGTTCAAAAAATCTTCATCCAGACTCATTGCCTCAGGATCACCAGCTGCCGCGGCGAGCGACTGTTGAGTAAACCGTTCTCGCTGATCACGCGGATCAGTGAGCTCGGAATAGGCGGTACCTAGCTCCATCCCAAAAGCTACCAAATCCCAACGTTCAGCCAGTCGGGAATCTTGGCGATGCCGACGAGTTAGCGGAGAAGAATCTACCGGAAAATCGCAATAGAAAGTTGGCTCCACCGTGCGAGCCTCTACTAACTCATCGTAGAGACTGCCGATTAAAGTCCCCCTGGTAGCACCGGGAGGTGGGGTGAGGTGATACTCGGTACATAAAGCCCGCAAGGTTTCTTCGTTAGTATCGGGAGTGACGGTAGTTCCGACTGCCTGGGACACTGCCTCGAAAACCGAGAGGACCCGCCAATCGCCCGAGATGTCCACTTCCACAAAATCTGTTTCGCTACTGTCCTCACTAGTTTTCCCGGGATCTACCGGACGCAACGCAATTTCTTTACCATGAATCGCCCGGGCAGCCGCCTGGTACAGCTCTCGGGTCAAAGTCATCATTTCTCGATAATCAGAGCCGGCCTTGTAAACCTCCAAAGAGGTGAACTCGGGGTTGTGAGTCCCATCCGCTCCCTCGTTCCGGAAGGAGCGACCCATCTCAAAAATCGCCCCCATACCCGCTACAGCCAGTCGTTTTAGATACAACTCCGGGGCTATTCGCAAGAACATATTTACCTGGTAGGCATTGGAATGAGTGATGAAGGGACGAGCATTGGCGCCCCCTTGTACTGCCTGTAACATGGGAGTTTCCACCTCGAGGAATCCCCGGTCAATAAGTTCTTTCCGTACCGCACTGATTGCCCGCGAACGTGCCTGCAGACGCCACAGCGCGGTAGCATCATTCAGTAAAGTCATGGTGCGTTCACGGGTACGGGTAGCACTATCCAGGCGGGCGGCAGGGTGTGGCATTGGGCGCAGCGCTTTAGCTGCCAATCTCCAGCCTGTGGCTATCAAAGAGGGCGTGCCCTTACGAGAAACCCCGCATGTGCCGTTAACCACCAGCAAATCTCCCAAGTCCAGCAGACGTAAATGGGCGAACTGCTCCGGGCTCAGGTTACTTCTTTCTAGCACCACTTGCAGGTAGCTGCCTTGGAAGTATAAATCCCAAAAAACTACTCCCCCGTGATTTCTCCGCGCCACAACCCTGCCGAGAGTACGTATCTGTTTAGTACCTTCCCCAACCCGATTCTTCTCTACCTGGTTTTTTGCCTGTACAAGGGGAATTCCTAAATCAAAACCTGCCGGGAACGGCTCTATCCCGGCCGCGCTAAGCCTTTTTGCCTTATCACGTCGAGAGCGCTGCTGATCGCTCAGCTTTACCTGCAACTTAGCGGCAGTGTACCGGCTACGCATAGTTTCCAATTCGGAAAGAAAATTACTATCCGCTTCCCATTCGAAAGGTTCACTATGCAAGGCCGCAGCGGGAGCCGGCACAAATCCCTCTAACATTCCCGCAGCTATTAGCGCTAAAGGCACGAGAGGATCAGAAGGAAAACAGAAGTAGCGTGGCAACCATTTGGGGTTGTAGCGAGCATTGGATTCATATAGTGATTCCAGTTGCCATATCCGTGAAGCCTTGACGAAAATTGCCCGTTTCAGGCGGTCGTTAACGGTGGCATCTACCGCCTCCCCCTCCACAAAAACCTCTCTAAACATCGCAAAGTTCAAAGAAAAGCGTTCGATGCCTTTTTCTGCCCCCTGTTGCAGCAAGGCAAGAACCATAGCCTCTACTACCCCATTAACTGCATTTTCTGCCCGGCGCATCAAGTTGAGCGATACCGCACGTTGTCCCCAGGGAACAAAAGTAAGCAGACATTGTAAATGTCCATCTTCTCCCCGGGCAGTAACGATTAGTTGCTCCCCTTCTTGCGGGGCAAACATCCTATCTAGGCTCATAGAGAAACCACGCTCATTACCCCGACGGAACAGCTCGGCACTCATGGCAACTTCCCGTAATTCGGCAGGAGAAAGCTCTTTTTGCCGCCGCATCTCAATCTGGACTCCCGCACGAGATACTCTTCGCTGCGCCGCGGCGAGGGCGCGGCCGGCACTGGAGTTTCGTTCAAAACGATCGGGACTAATAATGGCTTCATCCCCCATTTTGCGAACCACTAGTCCTTGCCGGCGATATACTCGTGCCCCTTGAGCACTGACAGAGATTACCGCGGGCACCCACCCTTGGCTATAACAGTAGGCTTTCCAACGTTTAACTGCATTATCCCATTCGGAAGGATCCCCGATAGGATCCCCTGCGGCCAACGCCACCCCCAGCGCCACCCCATAGGAAACCGCGGCTTTACCATCCGCACTGAAAATAACCGCCCGGTTATCCCTGGTCGCATAGTAGCTTAAAGAATCGTCTTTACCCCATTTAAGTAGCAGGGCACGGAGAGCTAAATCTTCACTGCGAGTGCGGGCTTTTACTCGTTGCCCCAAGATAAAACGATTAGCCGCAACCAGCATCACCAGACCAGAAAGCATCATAATGAAGAAGCCGAGAACACGGAAACCTCCCTGGTGGGCAAAGGCAAAGCGAATAGCCAGACCGCGGTGCAGCGGAAAACCTGACATCCGTCCATAAACCCACAGGGCTAGGGGGCTGTTTACCCAGTTTCTAGGGGCAATTAAACGTGCAAAACCAAAACCGATTCCAAAAACTAGGATTTGTCCGCTTATCAGAATCAAAATCGCTTTCGAAGCGGAACGGGCATTGATTTTTCCCCAGAAACTGGAAGCAGATGCTGCTAAAAAGGCGACAATAACAATTGCCACCCCCAAACGCAGACACAAAAACAGCGGGGTCAGAGAACTGGTCAACGGACTATCAAGGTCGAAGAGTACCCCGAATAGGGTTAGCAGAGCATGCAGAAGTTGCAGCGCTATCAGGAGTATTACCCCGATACGTTTGCGCGAAAAACACAGCAATGCCAAGAATGCTAATAACACCGCCGTCCCCAAGGTGGCGGTTGAAGGTACTCCCAAGGTAGTTAGAACCAGGAAGGTGAAGCGGCTGATACCGTGACCCGCGGTGTAGCGCAGTGGAATCATTAGTAGACAGAAAACCGCAGCCAGGGTGTAAACCCATCCTGCCCAGCCGGGTAGGCGTTGACGCCAAGAATATACTTCCCGGTCTTTTTCGGTAACTCCCATTTAGATCTCCACAACTACCGGCACAATCATCGGGCGACGCCGCAACCGGCGAGCCACCCAACGTCCCAAAGCGCGGCGCATCGCCTGTTGTAAACGGTAGGGATCGGTATCACCTTGATTTAACGCTCTTTGCAGCGCCTCGGTCACATCCGGGAGCACTTCCCTAAACACCCCCTCGTCCTCTGCCATTCCCCGGGCAGTAATATGGGGACCGGCCGCAATAATCTTGGTAGGTACATCCACCGCCGCAAATACCGATACGAAACCTTCTTCACCCAAAGTCATCCGGTCTTTTAGCTGGTCTTCATCGATTTCCCCGATGGATCCGCCATCAACATATACATATTCGCAATCAACTTGCCCTACTACGCGCGCTTTTCCATCTTTAAGGTCGACCACTACCCCGTCCTCGGCCAAAGCCACATTTTCTTCTGGAACCCCCGTAGCCTGGGCGATTTTTCCGTTCGCGATCAGATGCCGGATTTCTCCGTGAATAGGCATCACGTTCTTGGGCTGTACGATGTTGTAGGTATAGAGCAACTCCCCTTCCGCCGCATGTCCGGAAACGTGCACGGCGCGGTTACCTTTATGTATCACCTTCGCCCCTTGACGCATCAGGGCGTTGATAACCCGATAAACCGAGTTTTCGTTCCCCGGAATGAGAGAAGATGCCAATAGCACGGTGTCTTCAGGTTCTAGACATACTAAGCGGTGTTCCCCCTGAGCGATTCGGGAAAGCGCCGCCATCGGCTCGCCTTGGGAACCAGTAACCATCCACACCCGTTTCTTGGGGGGAAGATTCTTTAGTTCATCGGCACGAACCACCACTTCCGGATCAAGATCCAGGTAGCCGGCTTGCGCAGCGATATTCATATTACGTTCCATGGATCGCCCAGATAGACACACTTTGCGTCCTACCTCGCGAGCCGCATCCAGTACCTGTTGCACGCGGTGTACGTGGGAAGCGAAGGAGGCTACGATTACCTGTCCGCTGGATTCAGTCAGCACTTGCCGGATTACCGGACCAATTTTGCGTTCGGGCGCAATAAAACCAGGAACTTCCGCATTAGTGGAGTCCACTAGGAACAGATCTACACCTTCTTCTCCCATACGGGCAAAACCACGCAGGTCGGTAATTCTTTTATCTAAGGGGAGCTGATCCATTTTGTAATCCCCAGTGACCAGCAAATTTCCAGCGTTGGTACGGATCATGACTGCTAAGGCATCGGGAATAGAGTGAGTAACCGCCAAAAACTCGCAGGCGAAATTTTCAAGTTGAATGTTTTCGCCTTCCCGAACCTGATAGAGATGCGCCGCGGATAGGCGATGTTCTTCCAATTTGGGACGTAGGAAATCTAGGGTCAGTCTGGAGCCATAGATAGGGACGTCTTCGCGCAGACGCAGCAGATAGGGTACCGCTCCGATATGGTCTTCGTGGCCATGAGTGAGCACCATCCCTACCACGTCATCCATGCGTCCGTGCAGATAGGAAAAGTCCGGCAGGATCAAGTCGACCCCGGGTTGGATTTCTTCAGGAAAAAGCACCCCGCAATCGACAATCAGGATCTTGCCGTTCAGCTCGATTACGGTCATATTCCGTCCCACTTCCCCCAAGCCTCCCAGGGGAACTACGCGGACAGTACCGGCTTTTAGCTTTGGCGGTAAAGAAAGTTCAGGATAAAGCGGATTCACACTTCCAATTGTCCCGGCTTTAGGCTCCTATGGCAAACTTGCGCGCGCAGTGGAACCGTAATCCCCTCCTGCTAACGGGTAACTGGGATTGAATCAGCAACACTGCGACCGGGAAAGCCTCCTGATTGGCAGGGAAGCCGGACGGGCATCCGGAAAACTTTAAAGCAGACCGAAACGTTCCAGGGCAACGCGTAGCTGCGTGATTTCTTCCTCGGTGGCGGGAGCCAGTGGCAGGCGCACAGTGGCGGAAGGAATGACCTGTTGCAGGGCGAGGGCATGCTTAGCCATTACTGCCCCTTGTCCCCCTCCCATTAGTGCTTTCACCAACGGTTCTAACTCTAGGGAAAGCTGTAAGGCAGCGTGATAATCCCCGTTTTCTAGCAGCTGCACCATTTTGCGGTACCTATCCCCCGCGACGTGACCTACCACGCTGATTACCCCCACAGCACCATGGGTTAGCCAGGAATAGTTGAGGCCGTCATCACCGGAGTAAAAAGCCAAACCAGTTTCATTAATGCGCCGAGCACCAACTGCTACTTTGCCGGTAGCATCTTTTAACGCCACCACGTTTTCGATTTCAGCCAGACGTTTAAGCAGCTCATCACTGATCGCCACCCCAGTACGTCCAGGAATATCGTAAAGAGTTATCGGCAGGTCGACCTGGGAAGCAACTTTCGCAAAATGCTGATAGAGCCCTTCTTGGGAGGGACGCGAATAATAGGGGCTTACGAGCAAAATCCCGTCTGCCCCCGCCTCTTGGGCACTGCGCGCCATCCGCACAGAATGCTCAGTGTCATTGGATCCAGCACCAGCAGTAATGAAAATATCGCCCCCCACTGCCTGACGGACAACCTTAATCAGTTGCTCTTTTTCATCTAGGTGCGTAGTGGGGGATTCCCCGGTGGTACCAGACAGCACTAAGTTATTAATCCCCTGCTCTACCAGGTGCTTTGCCAGGTTTCCGGCAGCATCATAATCGACGGAACCATCTGGGCAAAAAGGGGTCACCATCGCTACCCCTACCGAACCCGCTAACCGAAAAGTGTGCTCTGCGTTACTCATACCTCTACTCTACCTGCCGGCAGCTGACGATTTTTCTTGCGTCCAGAAAGCGGGCGGAAGAATCTATAGATCAGTGAACCATAGGTGCTGCACCATGGATTCATGTCCTACTTGTAGACCTTGACGCAGCCCTGCGGGCGCAAACCCACATTCGGAAAAAAAGCGAATTTTTTCGGATGCCCCGGCGGCTAACCAAATTTGTACCCGGCTAGCACCGGACAACCGCAGCATATCGGCAACCGCGTTTACCAGGCGGGAGGCATCGGGCAGGTTATTTTCCCAATCAGCGACCTCTAACGCCACGATTTCCGCATCGGCATGCTTTTCTGACAGTGGGGATTGTTTCGGTTTGAACAACATTTTGGGAGCAGGCGCAATCGCCGCCAACCCCACTACCTGAGAACCAGATATAGCCGAAAGTAGGTGATGCTTTGCCGAGGGCGGATTCTTCAACGCTTGACCCCAGGTACCTGCGATTTCAAGGGGATCAATTAAAGCTAAAGTTTGCGGACCAACTTGCCCCAAATGGGACTGTAGATCCGCTTGCATGGCTTGTGCCTGTATCTGTCCCCATGCGGGCATATCTTCACTTTTCGCTAAGCGCACCGCATCCTGAGCGGCAGGTGGCAGCGTCACTTTAAATCCCTAACTCCATAACTTTATCTAGCCCGACTGTGAGCGGCTGAGCCGAACCAATTTTGCGGACAGCCAACAACACTCCCGGCATAAAGGAGGAACGATCAAAACAGTCGGTGCGTAGCCGTAACTGTTCCCCAAGGTTACCCAAAATCACTTCCTGGTGCGCATTCGCTCCCAGCACCCGCAGGGAATGTATCCCCACATCACCGACTTTCATCCCCCGCGCACCCTCGGGATCGGTAATAGTAGCATCGGGCGCCACCGGAATCCCCGCATTTTGACGTGCCGCGGCCATGGCTTGCGCGGTAGCCAAGGCAGTTCCACTAGGGGCATCCAGTTTTTTCGGATGGTGGGTTTCCACAATTTCATTAGAGGCAAAGAAGGGGGCAGCCAACCGAGAAAATGCCATCACCAGCACCGCCGAAAGCGCAAAGTTAGGAGCTATTAGTACGTTACGTCCACTTTCGCGAGCTACTTCCCGAATTTTCGCCTGTGCTTCCTCGTCCCACCCGGAAGTGCCGACCACCGCATGTGCTCCGGCACGCAAAATCGCGGTGGTATTAGCAAGACTGGCGCTGGGAATAGTGAACTCGACTGCTACTTGGGCTCCCCCTAAAGTTTCAGTAGTGATTTCATCTTTACTTCCCAAGCGGGCAACTAACTGCAGATCCGAGGATTCTTCGATGGCTCGACAGGTGGTCTGCCCCATCCGCCCGGTAGCACCCACTACCGCAACCGGAATTTTTGTTGCCATCTAATTCACTCCCTCAGGTTTATTGGCGTTAATTATCTCCGCCTTATCGGTGCAAAGGGTTTGCCCCGCTATTTGCAGATTGTTATACCATTCTTGCCGCAGCTGTCCAGAATCAACCTTGGTATAAATATCAGATAAAGTCTGTTTATTAGCGGCAGAATCAGGCTGTTTTTCATCTAGCAGGCCACACAACGATTGTGCCGGCCCCAGCACCAGTTCTGCAGTGCGCTGATCATAGTGGTTCTTTTCCATAACCTGTTTCACGAACGAATTCTGCGCTTCACTAAGGCTATCTTTAGGAGTGAATGCCACTGTCGGGGTTTCCCGCGCGGTCGGCGTAGTGACCGATTTAGAAACCGAACTGGTCACTTTGGGGTTGGTACCTTTTTTATGAGAGGAAGGGTGGGCGGATGGCGAGCACCCGCTTAGCAGTACCGCGGCGGCAATAATCGGAACAAGTTTCTTTAGCTTCACCCGTTCAGCTTAAGCTACGTCCGGGCGTACTACGACTTTTACCTGTGGTGAGCCGAGTAATTGCCCGGCCAAAGCAGAAATATCATCCCCGGTAACTTCCTGCAAAGCCGCATTCATCTGCTCGATAGTGCGCAGACGACCGCCATTTACTTCTGATCGCCCCAAGCGGGCCATCCGGGCACGGTTATCGTCCATTCCTAATAGCACTCCCCCGCTGAGCTGCCCTAGGGCTTCAGACAGCTCTATTTCCCCAACGGGATGCTCGGAGAGTTTAGCGATTTCTTCCGCCAGTAACTGCCCAACTTGCTCCAAGTTGCCGGGGGCACACCCGGCATAGAGGCCAAATGCTCCACTATCGCTATAGGCGCAGTCAAAGGCATAGGTGGAGTAGGCTAGTCCCCGCTTTTCCCGGATTTCTTGGAAAAGCCGGGAGGACATTCCCCCAGAAAGTACCGTGAGCAGCAAACTTAACGTATCACGCTGAGGGTGGTTAGCAGGCAGGGAACGGGTTCCCATAAAAATTTGCCCCTGTTCCACCGGTTTTTCTACCGTACAGCTAGCGGGAACGGCAGGATCTGGCTGGATACGCTGGGGAACTTCCGGATCAGTTTGTACTGGCAGTTCCCATCCATTTTTCTGCGCAGCGTCAAGGATTAGCTGTGTCAGGTAATCATGATTAATATCGCCGGCGGCTGCAACCACCAGGTGGCGGGGCTGGTACCAGCGTTGATGATGGGCTTTTACAGCCTCTAAGGGGGTAGCTGCCACGGTTTGCGCTGTGCCTCCTACCGGCAACCCCAAAGGGGAGGTGGGAAACAGTTCCCCTAAGAACTTTTCGTAACCTACATCCTGGGGATCATCTTGGGACATGGCTAGCTCGTCCAGGATAACCGCGCGTTCTAGTTCGAAATCTGCAGGCGCGAGCGTAGGGCGCACCAACATTTCGGTGAGCACTTCCACCGCCATCGGTAAATCACGAGAAAGCACCCGGCAGTAATAGTGAGTTGATTCTTTGGCAGTGGCAGCGTTTAATTCCCCGCCCACTGCATCGAATGCACGCGAAATTTCCCGGGCATCACGAGTGGCCGATCCTTTAAATAGCAAGTGTTCGAGGTAGTGGGTAGATCCCAAATGATCCGGTCCTTCATCGCGCGAACCTGCCGGTATCCAGAATCCGAGCACTACCGAGGGCGAGGCAGGAACCTGTTGGGTTATCAGGCGAATACCACCTGGAAGTACCGAACGCTCGATCAGGGTTTCTCCTTCCCTAATGCTTAAGCGCAGTGCCTGAGCCGAAAGCGGCAATTCATAATAGTTTTTATCCGGCAATTTATCCCCTATTTATGTTTAGCGTTAATTCGCTGCGAATTCGCGGGATTCACATCGCCCCCGCTTTCGTCCTTAACCTGTTTTTTCAATGAATCCCGGCCACTAGCGGGGATTATCGTGAAGGCACAACCAAACTCCGCCAAAGTGAGCGCACTGAAAATCCCCATTGCCAGACTTATTAGCTGAGCCTGGGCACTTCCGCTAACAAACGCGTAGATCAGGGTGGCTATGGTAACTATCAGTACCGCTAGCAAAACTCTCCCCCAAAAACGGCGAGCAGCTAGTTTAAGGGCCAGCCGCAGACCGGCAAACAGGAACAGAAACATGCATGCTACCGCTGCAAACATACACGCCAAAAACATGGTGATTACCTGTAATAGCCCCGCCTCACTACCCACGGAAACTGCCACTAGGGCGAGGGCGAAGAACAGACAGGAAAAGAGCCCCACCCCCGCTACCACCAAGTCTAAGAATCTGCGCATTGTTATTGACTTTCTGAAAACAAAAGCAGGCGAGGGCGAGAATATCTCGCCCTCGCCAACTTTTCTTAGCGTTTATTCGCCATCGTCAGTTACTTCTTCATCGCGACGACTGTCACGGCGATTATTGCGGTGACGGCGAGTACGGTTACGGGAGCGACGCGGGCGCTCTTCTTCCTCGGGACGGCGAGATTCCTGCTTGGCCTCATTTTCAGCTAGCTCGGCTGCTTGCTCTTCGCTGAGTACCGCTCCCAGCGACAGCTTACCCCGCTCGTCGATCTCTTCGATCTCTACCTGCACCTGATCGCCGACGTTTAGTACGTCCTCAACCTGGTTGATGCGCTTACCGCCTACCAGACGGCGGATCTGCGATATGTGCAGTAGCCCGTCCTTACCGGGGGTCAGGGAAATAAACGCCCCGAAGGAGGTGGTCTTCACCACGGTTCCTACGAAACGCTCCCCTACCTCAGGCATTTGCGGGTTAGCGATCGCATTAACTGCTGCCCGGGCGGCTTCGGCAGATTCGGCGTCAGCGGAGGAAATATAGACAGTACCGTCGTCCTCAATCACAACCTCGGCTCCGGTGTCCTCTTGAATCTGGTTAATCATCTTGCCCTTGGGGCCGATGACCTCGCCAATCTTGTCTACCGGCACCTGTACGGTGATGATACGCGGAGCATAGGGGCTCATTTCATCCGGTTCTGGAATTGCCTGTTCGATCAGATTCAAGATCTCTAGGCGAGCTTCCTTCGCCTGCGCCAGTGCACCTTTCAGCACATCAGAGGGAATACCATCTAGTTTAGTGTCCAGCTGCAAGGCGGTGATGAAGTCCCGAGTACCGGTGACCTTAAAGTCCATATCTCCAAAGCCGTCCTCGGCTCCCAAAATATCGGTGAGGGTCATGTACTTGGTGGTTCCGTCCTCGTTCGGCTCGCTCATTAGACCCATAGCAATCCCGGCGACCGGTGCCTTTAACGGCACACCCGCGTTCAGCAGCGAAATCGTAGAGGCGCAGGCTGATCCCATGGAAGACGATCCGTTCGAGCCCATAACTTCCGATACCTGGCGGATAGCGTAGGGGAACTCTTCCCGGGAAGGAAGTACCGGCTCTAGTGCCATTTCCGCGAGGTGGCCATGTCCGATTTCCCGTCGCTTGGGGCTGCCTACACGCCCGGTTTCACCGGTGCAATAGGGCGGGAAGTTGTACTGGTGCATATAGCGCTTGCGAGTATCCGGCCCCAGGTTGTCCAACTGTTGCTCCATACGCAGCATATTCAGGGTAGTTACCCCCAGCACCTGAGTTTCACCGCGACGGAAAATAGCCGATCCATGCAGGCGGGGTAGCACTCCGGCGCGCGCATATAGCGAGCGAATCTGGTTCGGTTTACGTCCATCCATCCGCACGCCCTCGTTCAGGGTGCGGGTACGGATTAGCTCTTTTTCGAGGGCACGGAAGGCCGCTTTGAGCTCTTTCTCGCCTTCGGGGAAATGCTCTTCCAGATCGGCGAGCATTTGGTCTTTAATTTCATCAACCCGGTCTTGCCGCTCAAGTTTTTCGGCGATCTGTACGGCCTGGTCGAGCTGTTCGCGGCAGTTTTCGGCCACGGCATCCCAGTGTTCATCCTCGAAGTCTTTAAACAGCGGGAATTCCAGGGTTTCCTTCTGACACTTGGCAGCTACCTGTGCTTGGGCACGGCATAGTTCCTTGATGAAAGGCTTGGCGGCCTCGAGACCGGCAGCTACTACATCTTCGGTAGGTGCGGTCTGTCCCTGCTGGATCAGATCCCAGGTACCTTCACCACCGCCGGCCTCGACCATCATAATGGCGACGTCTTCGCCACCGTCAGCGGTCTGGATAACCCGACCAGCAACCACCATATTGAAGGTGGAGCGTTCTATCTCGCTGTAACGCGGGAATGCTACCCACTGTCCGTCGATCAGAGAAATGCGGGTACCACCGATCGGCCCCGAGAAGGGCAGACCGGAAATCTGGGTGGACATGCTGGCCGCGTTAATGGCCAGCACATCGTAGGCGTCGTCGGGGTGCACGGTCAGTACGGTGGCTACCACCTGTACTTCGTTGCGCAGCCCTTTCACGAAGGAGGGACGCAGCGGGCGGTCGATTTGACGCGCAGCTAGAATCGCCTCGGTACCGGGACGTCCTTCCCGCCGGAAGAAGTTTCCGGGGATGCGTCCGGCAGCGTATTGGCGTTCTTCCACATCAACAGTCAGCGGGAAGAAATCAAACTGGTCACGCGGGTTTTTCCCAACCGTAGTGGCGGATAAAACCGTGGTTTCATCATCCAGGTAAGCCAGCGCACTGCCGGCAGCCTGTTGGGCGAGTAGGCCAGTTTCGAAACGCACTGTGCGCTGTCCGAAACGACCGTTATCGATGATTGCCTCGGAGGCAATCACTTCTGGATCGTCCATCATTTTCTTTTATTTACTCCTTGTATTCCATCTTCTAGGGCCTGTGCCCTGCTGAGAGCTATCACCTTGCGATGGGCGGTCAACGATCGAGACCCACGGAGAATGGCGCCTAGAAACTGCTGTGCCTGATCCGGAGGCCACCACCGAAGACCGAAACCGGGGTGATAGCAATGCGGCCCGGCGTTAACCGGGCCGATATTTCTATGTTAGTGGCGCAAGCCAAGGCGCGCGATCAAAGAACGGTAACGTTCAATGTCGATATCTTTCAGATAACCTAACAGGCGGCGCCGCTGTCCCACCAACAGCATTAGTCCCCGACGGGAGTGGTGATCATGCTGGTGAGTTTTGAAATGCTCAGTCAGATCTGAGATCCGCTTAGAAAGCAGCGCAATCTGAACCTCAGGCGAACCCGTATCACCGGGATGGGTCGCATATTCTTCCATAATCTTGGCTTTTTCTTCTTTACTCAGTGCCACTGGGTTCTCCTTTTCCTATCCTTGTTGCACGGAGCACCGGGGCAGTTTCACCCGGGCATGACGCATCCGTGGCCGGCTTGTAACGGCTTTACTAGCCTAACATTAGCGCTGCTGGCAATCCTATTTTGGCGCTGGTGAACTAGGACACGCGCAAGCGGGACTACTGTGGAAAGGGCACGAGGACAAGGGAGCACGTATCGAAAGAATCAGCTAGCTGACCTGACCCCCTTACCGCCCACACAGCGCTTGCTTGTACAGGTTTGCGAGCACCTCGTTGCCGGCAGCGGTGGGATGGGTTCCATCATCTACCAGGTATTCTGGATGCCCCTCGGTGGCCGCCCACCAGTCAATAATTCCCACATTCGGATTGTCCTTAGCTAACCGGTTAAACACTTCATTATTGATGTCTTGTAAAGGATAGGGATTGCGAATGGTCAGTATGTACAGCGGCTCGCCCTCGGCACTGTCGATTAGGTTTTGCGCCAGTAAATCACCGCGCAGTACCGCATTGGTTCCCAGGGCATACACCAGTACACGGGGACGAATCCCCTGGTTGTGATAGTTGGCAAGTATCTCCGGGCCGCTTTGAATCTGGCGACTAACCGCCCCATCCACTACTGCCTGCGGCAGTACTTTCTTGATGGCAGTGCTTGCACCCTCGGTTACCGAATCGCCGATGATGAGCACGTCCGCGTTGCAACTGCCGGTTTCGGAACCGATCCGCCACCCGCTGGTATCCAGGTTTCGGGGAACCTTCTTCGCTACCGGTTTCATTCCTTTAGGCTCGTTACCTTCCTTCGCGCCGCGCTCCTTATCCTTACTTTCTTGCTTTTTAGATTTCGAGGACGAGGCGGAGGCAAGTTCGGGGCGTACCTGCACTGCTCGGTCTTTTGCTATCTGCTGCCAGTTCGCGGGGTAAAACGCCAGCGCCCCTGCCACCACCAGTGACAGCGTAGCTAGTACCGCAAACACAGTGAGCTGTACTTTGTGCAACCAGCTCTGGCTCTTTAGTTTCGCGGCTTTCTTTTCTCCCGGTTTTTTCCAAAGAGAACTCAGTAAAGTCGCGGGCGCTTCTGCCAGGTGATAAAAAATCTCAGCCACAACTGCCACCACCAGGAGCTGCAAGAGTTGCTGCCACCAGGAGGGCGGCACTGTGCGAGTAGCTGGATTCAGTATCAGCAGGATTGGGAAGTGCACCAGGTAGAGGGCAAAAGAGCGCGAACCTAGGTAGTTGAACACCGGGTTAGTCAGCAGTATCGAAATTACCGAACCGGCAGAGGCCGCCGCCCTGATTATTAGCGCACTGAGGATCACCGCCAGCAGGAAACCGCCAAGGTACATCGCTGACAGTTCTCCATTGCCCAAGATGCTGAAGACTATTAACCCCACGAGGCTCCCGGCTGCCAGCACCTGGAGCAGCGCGCCCTTCCCGGTCTTTGCTTGAGCAGTAGAACTGAGGTCCGAGGAAACCCGGGGAAAGATAAACGCTAAGAACGCACCCACCAGCAGTTCCCCGGCGCGAGTATCCAGGCCGTAGTACGCGCGGGTTACGTCGTTTCCCTGCAACCAGAAGAAGGCCATGGCTGCCGCGGACGCCAGAATCAAGACTGCGGTAATCGCCGGGGCTGCCCGCCGAACTTTCAGCAACAGGTAGACAATCAGCGGCCAGATCACATAGAACTGCGCGAGTACCCCCAGGAACCACAGGTGGGTGAGCGGGGAAGGCAGCCCTGCCGCCGCAAAATAGGGGACGTTGCGGAAAATATAAAACCAGTTACTGACGAACAAGGTTGCCGGTAGGCAATCACTTTGTACTTTCAGCAGCAGGCTAGGCGCGAACAGATAGGTCAGGGCGGCGCTGAGAGCAATGGTGATAACTATCGGGAAAAATAGCCGCCAAAAACGCCGCAACAGGTAGCGCGGGTAAGAAAAAGTTCCCTTGTCCAGGGCACTGACAACGCTGCGAGTAATCAAGAACCCGGAGAGCACAAAGAATACGGTGACCCCAATAAATCCGCCAGGTAACGCGCTGGGGCGGAGGTGATAGAGAACAACCGCTACTATTGCTAACGCTCGTAGCCCGTCCAATGACTTAATCCGCGCGCTCAGAAACCACCCAGAAACATTTTTTCCTGGTGAACGCAGCATTTCAGACAAAGTTAGCGGGGAACAATCATCATCTGCCATGATAAAAGTCTAGCGCGCGCCAAATCCTGCCTTACAAAAGGTTTAGAAAACCGACCCGGCGAATTCCGTTATTCCTATTTCGGTTACCCCCCACCCCCCTGCCGCAAACTATAAGTCACCGCCGGAACTATCCGGAAGTTGGGATAAGATTAGCTAGTGCTTGAGACCAGTGATTTTGATGCTAAATCTTTGAATAGAGACAGTGCGCGAGACAACTTACTTTCAGCCCAAAAGTCTAAACGCCCCGCTGCTGGCGTATCTATAACCCTCGGTCTGAGCCTCGCGGTGATGATAGGTTGCGGTTCAGTCGCAAATGATATGTTCCCATTTTCGGGAGTGTTCATCACGATTATGACGAAGCTCGCCAGTTCCGGACTGGGGTTCGTAATGATTGCGGTAGTGGTGGGCTGGTTCTCTAAATCCTGGAAAATCGCTGCTAGTGTAGCTTCCGTTTCGATTCTGTTTGCGTTAGCAATCTATTACTGTGCAATACCGATCTACAACTTGCGTCCAGGCGCGGCTGGCAGCGACATTGCGAAGATTGCCCTGGTCTGGACACTGTTAGGGGTAGGGTGCGGAGTAATCGTTGGTTCAATGGCATTTTTTGCCCATTATGGATCGGTGACTCAACGATCTATCGCCACCGGCTTCCCCCTAGGTTTGATTCTAGGTCCAGTAGTGGTGGCATTACTTCAAGGCGTAGACCTGCGCAGCTTAGAGATACTGGTAGTCGTAGCCATCACGGGCTTTATTCCCTGTATCGGCCTGTTGGCTTCACTGCGACGCACAAAACCAAGACTGCTTATTCTTTCAGCGCTAGTGGGGATTATTGTATCCGGAGGGATATTTTTACTGGTATACGCCTTATACTACTGATAAGTAACCGGTACCTACAGATCCCGCTCTCACTTATGCCCCCCCAATGCTTTGGCAGCTCGCGCCCTGACACACACGCAAAGAGTTATCGAAGGTAAAGATCCCGAAGATGGGGCAGTTTTTGCGGACGCAAGCCAGGCGGCAGATTTTCTGGACTCCCTAGCATAAAAATCTTTTTTGA
Organism: Varibaculum vaginae; assembly: GCF_900604285.1. Classification (GTDB taxonomy): domain Bacteria; phylum Actinomycetota; class Actinomycetes; order Actinomycetales; family Actinomycetaceae; genus Varibaculum; species Varibaculum vaginae. Next base: position 924,144 of record NZ_UWNY01000001.1, on the reverse strand, counting down.
CCGCCGATACATCGCCTAGAGCCTCATCTTTATTACCTCATAGCCTTAATATCTTTGTTTTTTGATGATTTCTTGCTGTAGGAAGAAAGATTCTGAGGTGTTAGGCATATACGCCTAGGAAGTTTCAATAAGAAACTTCCTAGCATGTTTTAAGAAATCCATTCCTTTTCAGAACGAAAAGAGACGCGAGGGGTTAATATCGGTATTACCGGGGTCACAATGGGGTGTCCTCGGCTACTAATTCACCAGTCTTAGCGCGCGGCGCTCACCGGGGTAATCGGCAAGGAACGCCTGCCTGCGGGGCTGACTTGCATCTCAGAATTCCATTGCACTCCGCTACCGCAAAAGGACGCGCATCCGCAGCCTGCCCCGTTCGCTTCCTCGGGCATATCCTCGAAATCATCAGCTACTTCCTCGCCGCGCAGGGCAGTCGCAATCATCAACTTGATCCGGTTTAGCTGATTAACTTCCGAGGCACCCGGATCATAATCGACTGCCACCACATTGGCCTCCGGGTAACGGTTGCGCAGCGCGCGGAACATTCCCTTACCAATCACATGGTTCGGCAGGCACCCAAAAGGCTGGGCGCAAATAATGTTGGGGCAGCCATGCTCGATCATGTCTACCATTTCTGCGGTCAAATACCAGCCTTCACCAGCCTGATTACCCATGCCTGCAATATCGACAGAACGAGCCGCCATATCTTTGATTCGCCGGTGCATCTCGAACTTGCCGTTCGTTTTGGCGAAAGCCCGGCGAATCGCATCCTCATAGCGCTCCAGCGCCCACAGCCCCGCATCCATCCCTAACTTAACTTTGCGGGAATTGCCCATTTCGTCACGTTCAAAGTTTCCGCTGGCCAGGGAGTAATGGAAGAACTGGATTAGGGTGGGCAGTTCGGCTTCGCAGCCTTCTTCCTCAATCACCCGAACCGCGTGGTTATTAGCATCCGGGTGGAACTTCACCAGGATTTCTCCCACCAAACCAACCCGGGGGCGGCGCGGCTCATCGTTCAGCTCAAAGGCATCAAACTCTTTGACACATTCCTTAATCAGGCGGGAATAGCTGAGGCGACCGCCCCAAGTGGCCGAGTATTTTCCAGCCGCAAACCATTCCTGGATAATCTGATCCCAACGCCGATAAAGCTCCATCGCGTAACCTTTCACCAGCTCATAAGGGCGTACCCGCAAAAGCATGGTTTGCAACATATCGCCCAAGCATATAGCTTGCAAAATCCGGTGGATTTCCGACCAAGAAAGCTGGAATCCCGGATTTTCTTCAATGCCTTGCACCGAGGCAGCAATCACCGGCACCTGCGGATACCCGGCATCCCGCAACCCTTTACGCAGCAGGGACGCATAGTTGGTTGCCCGGCACATTCCTCCGGTCTGCGAAATCGCAACCGCGGTTTTATCCGGGTTGGAGCGCCCGGAAGTAAACTCCTCGATCAGCTGCCCAATCACCACGATCGCGGGGTAACAAGAATCGTTATTCACGAACTTGAGGCCAGTTTCCATCGATTCGCGGGAAGTATGTTCCAGCAAACGCACGTTCAATCCGGCGCGGCGCAACACCGGCTGCGCCAGACGGAACTGGATAGGCGCCATTTGGGGAACCAGAATTTCCCAACCGTCTTTGCGCATCTGTTCGGTGAATTTAGAATGCACCTGCACATGGCCGGCTTTCGCCAGGAGGGCTTCTTCTGCGGCGGCTTCGGCTGCCGGATCTATGCGGGTAGGAACTTCTGCTTCCTCTGGTTCTCTTGGCATGGCATCGGGGTCGCCGATCCGATCCACACTGGGATAGGTAAGGACTGTGGAGCTTTGCCGCTCCCGCGTGGCGGCATCCAGGGAACGCAAGCGAATCCGGGCCGCTCCCAGGTTGGAAACCTCATCAATCTTGAGGACGGTGTGAACGTCTCCGCGCCCTTCTAAAATCTCTTGCACCTGGTCAGCAGTGATTGCGTCCACGCCGCAGCCAAATGAGTTCAGTTGCACCAATTCCAGATCGGGTTCATCGCCCACCCGGGCGGCGGCCTCGTAGAGACGAGAATGGTAAGCCCACTGGTCACGCACCCGCAAGGGGCGCTCTAGACGACCATCTACCACCGAATCCTCTGTAAACACCGCCATTCCCAAGCCGATAATTAACTCCGGGATCCCGTGGTTAACCTCTGGATCTAGGTGATAGGGACGCCCGGCGAGCACAATCCCGCGCACTCCGTTTTCGCGAATCCATTCTAAAGATTCGCGGCCTTTCTCCCGGATCTCTGCTTTGACGGCGGCGTCCTCTTCCCAAGCCTCATCGAGGGCGGCTTTGGCTTCTGCCTGGGTCACGTTCCAATCAGCGAATACTTCCGCGATTCGTTTGGGCAGGAACTCTCGATTCCCCAGATTTAAGAAGGGACTGATCAGGCGGACTTCGCTGTCTTGCAGCGACTCCATATTGTTGCGGATAACCTCGGGATAGGTACCCACCACCGGACAGTTAAAGCAGTTATCGGTGCCTTCCACCAGTTGTTGTTCATAAATCACCGAGGGATAAAAAATAGTTTTTATCCCTTTCTTCAGTAAGGATTCGATATGTCCGTGTACCAGTTTCGCGGGGAAACAGATGTTTTCAGACGGAATCGATTCCATCCCGGTTTCAAACAGGTCGTGGTTAGAGCGCCCCGAAACCATCACCCTAAATCCCAACTTGGTGAGCATGGTGAACCACAGCGGATAGTTTTCGTACATATTGAGTACCCGGGGAATCCCAATGTCCCCGCGGAATGCCTGCTTTTCGGTCAGGCGGCGATACCCGAAAATCCGCTTATATTTCCAATCAAACAAGTTCGGTAGCGCCGACTTCTGTGGCACTTTCTCTAAGGAAGCGCCGCGTTCGCAGCGGTTCCCCGAAACGTGCCGCTCCCCGTTCGAGAAGGTAGAGATGGTCATCTGGCAGTGGTTTTGACACAGCCTACAGGTCTTACGGGTGGTCTCTACCTGGAAATTCTCTAGGTCTTCCAGGGTGGCCAGGGTGGATTCCCCCTGGCCGTCATCGCTTTGCTTGGCAATCAAAGCTGCCCCATAGGCACCCATCAAACCAGCGATATTGGGGCGCACCACTTCCCGCTTAGTTAGCAGTTCAAAAGCCCGCAGCACCGCATCGTTAAGGAAAGTTCCCCCCTGGACAACTACCTTTTCGCCCAGTTCTTCTGGGGTTTTGAGTTTAATTACTTTATAGAGGGCGTTGCGCACCACCGAATAAGACAGCCCCGCGGCAATATCTTTCGGGCTCGCCCCCTCCTTTTGTGCCTGCTTCACCGAGGAGTTCATAAACACGGTGCAGCGGGTCCCCAAATCCACCGGTTCCTTGGCAGCTACCGCATCGGCGGCAAAGCTTTGCACACTGGTACCCATAGTGGCGGCGAAAGTCTGCAAGAAAGATCCGCACCCAGACGAGCAAGCCTCATTCACCGAAATGGAATCCACGGCTCCGGCGCGAATCTTCAAATATTTCATATCTTGCCCGCCGATATCGATTACCGAAGACACCCCCGGCAGCAGGTCTTCAGCGGCGCGGAAATGCGCCATAGTTTCCACTTCCCCTTGCTCCAGGTTGAGGGCGGTTTTCACCAGCCCCTCCCCATAACCAGTCGAGCAGGCGCGTCCAATATAGGCGCCCTCAGGCAGTTCGGTGCGTATACGCCGCACAATCTCCACCGCCGTCGAAACCGGGTCACCCTCGTTAGAAGCATAGTGGGCGAATACGATCCGTTTATCCTGGTCAATCACTACCGCTTTAATAGTGGTGGATCCGGAATCTACCCCCAGGAAGCAGCGCCCTCGCGCCTCGGACAATGTTAGCTGCGGGATTACTTCTTTATCGTGGCGGGCACGAAACTCCGCCAGTTCTTCTTCATTAGCAAATAGGGGGCGCATCCGCTGGGAATCAGTATCGATTTTCCCGGTGGCCAGGTCAGTTATTAACTGCTCCAAGGAGCGCGGATCCCCTTTATCAGCACTCAGCGCCGCCCCCAGCGCCACATAAAGTTCCGCATGCTCCGGGGTGAGGAAGCTATCGGCTTTGGGGAGCAGCTCCTCGTAGGCTTTGCGTAGGTTCGGGAGGAAGTGCAGCGGCCCGCCCAGGAACATTACGTTTCCGCGAATCGGGCGCCCACAGGCCAATCCCGCAATAGTTTGGGTGGCAACCGCGGTAAAAATCGAGGCCGCGAGGTCTTCGTGCGCGGCACCCTCGTTCAGTAAAGGCTGCAGGTCAGTTTTGGCGAATACTCCGCAGCGCGAGGCAATCGGGTAAAGCTGGCTGGCGCGAGCAGCAAGTTTGTCTAGTCCCGAGGCGTCGGTGTGCAGCAAGGTAGCCATCTGGTCGATGAAGGCGCCGGTGCCGCCGGCGCAGGTGCCGTTCATGCGCTGCTCGGGCGTGGGATGCAGATAGGTGATTTTTGCGTCTTCCCCACCTAGCTCAATAATCACATCGGCCTGTGGGTGGGTGTCTCCCACTGCTTTGGTGCCGGCGATAACTTCTTGCACGAACGGCACGTTCATCGCTCCGGCAACCGAAAGTCCGCCGGAACCGGTGACTGCCGCTTTTACGGTAATTCCCGGATGCGCGGCGTTAATATCGCGTAGCAAGCTGGCCAGTTCCCCGCGCACATCCGCATGGTGGCGGCGATAGTCAGAAAAGATTACCTGCCGTCCCGCAAGTAGCACCGCTTTTACGGTGGTGGAACCAATATCGATACCTAATTTGAGCAAGTGCGCTCCTTGGGTAGCTTTCGCGCTTTTACCGCCTGTAAGTTCAAAGGCGTCAGTAGTTTTACTCATGGCACCTCCCGGAATCGTTCTCATCCCTCAAACTAGGCTGAAAACGCTAAATTCACGGGGTATTGAAATTAGCATAGGACTATGGGCATAAAAAAAGATAAAGATTACTCCAACCAGCCAGAACACTGCGGGAAGAGACAGAATAAAAGCCACCAGAGTTTCAATAGCGATGAATTAAGCGCTAAGAATTATGAAAGTAAAGTATTCTCTTATTTTCCCAGTAAGGAAATAACCGTGGGAAAACAGGATGCGAGAGATGAACAAGCAACTCAGCAGAAACCGGGGCAACAGTTTTACCCCTGCACCGCAACCGGTGATGAACAGGATAGCATCGCACCAGCCCTCAAAAGATTCAGCCTTTCCCCGCAAACTGCACCCAAGTCTGTACCTAAAGGGCGCGGTCCACGAGGAGCGCGCGGGAAAATGCGTGATCAAATTAAACAGGTGGCAGAAACCCAATTCATATCCCGCGGATATGATGGCACCACCATGCGGTCAATTGCTAAAGGCGCCGGCTGTGATCCGGCAATGGTTAGCTACTACTTCGGCTCAAAACAGCGCTTATTTCGTGATTGCTTCGATCTGCCTCTCGACCCTTTGGAACAAATTTTGCAGTTGTGGGAACCAGGAATCGAGGGAGTAGCCGATAGGCTTTTAGATTTTGCTTTTACCCTCTACGAAGAGCGCCTTACCAAGGATCGAATGAAAGCCCTGATGCGTGCGCTGATAACCGACGCGGAAACCACCCAACGCTTTCGCACCTACATTCGTGACAATCTGCTACAGGGGGTGGCACAATTGCTCAACACGGTGGATCCGAACCTAAATCCAAGAAAGAAACAACTAGTGGAAGCTCGTTTCCATATTCTGGTTGAGATTTTGATGTCGATGATCTACGGAGTGGCAACTATGCGTTATATCGTGCAACTAGAGCCGGTATCTTTCCTTCCCCGCAACCAATTACAAAGCTTGCTCGCCCCGATTCTGCAAACCCAAATCGAGAATCTAGCACGTGAAATGCTTCCTATGCCGCTGCCAGTCTCCCCCTCGCAGACATAAAAGCTTTTCCCAAATCCCAATTCGATTACCCTGCCCCACCCGGTAAAGAGACTACCCAAAACCAACTTTTTCAAAGTAACTCAATTCTCGCCCTGCCAGTAGAAATGGTTAATCACCGTTTCCCCGCTATCCTAAAAGCGTGACTCAAATACTCTCCTCTTCACCCCTGTTGACCGTATTTTTGGTAATAGCGCTGGGCACCCTCTTCGGTTCGATTCCTTTCGGACCGCTAAAGTTTGGAGCCGCCGGTGCCTTATTCGTTGGCCTCGCTGCTGGCGCCCTCGACCCGGAGCTAGGAAAGAATCTTTCCCTAATCTCTGCCATCGGACTGGCATTATTTGTCTACACGATCGGTTTAGCAGCCGGTGCCTCTTTTTTTCGCGACCTGCGTAAACAAGGCCCTCTATTGTTTGGGGCGGTCGCCTTACTTGCCGCATATGCCCTGATTGTGGCTTTGGGGGGCAAAGCCCTAGGGCTGGACGCAAACCTGTTGGGGGGAATGTTTGCCGGTTCCCTCACCACTACCCCTGCCTTAGCTGCTGCTACCGATGCTGCAGGAGGCAGCGCTCAGCCGGCAGTGGGATACGCGATTGCCTACCCGGTAGGGGTAATCGTCACCATGGTGGTAGTGACCGCATTAATGCGAATAAAACTTCCCGCTAACAATGACCCGGATCCCGCTTCCGCCGCGGGACTCGCCACTCAGACTATCCGGGTAGAAAAACCCATGCGTATCCAGGAAATCCCGGGGATTGCCGAGGTCGTAGGCTCGAATGAAGGGGAACTGCGAGTTTCCTACCTACTACGGGAGGGAAAAATGCAAGTAGCCCACCCCGACGGTTCGCTAAAGACAGGTGACCTGGCATTCCTTGTGGGACTACCTGATGCGGTAGCCGCCGCAGGTAAAGCCCTAGGCAAACCCATCGAGGGGGATATTTCAAATGATCGTACCGACGTTAACTTTAATCGATTCACCGTTTCTAATAGTCGCCTAGTAGGAAAGCCGGTAGCCAATCTATTCTTACCGGCTCGTTTCCAATCACTTCTTACCCGGGTGCGGCGTGGAGACACCGATATGTTGGCCACGGCCGGAACCCGCCTGCAAATGGGTGACCGGGTATTGGTGGTTTATCCGGTTGAACGTGAAGAAGAAATAGCCAAAACTTTCGGAGATTCCGAACACAAGATTTCCGCGATTGACTATCTACCTTTCGGACTAGGAATCGCTGCCGGGGTGGCGCTAGGACTGATAACTATCCCCCTGGGCTCTTTGGGGTCACTCGCATTAGGAGCTGCTGCGGGACCACTAGTAGTCGGCTTAATACTAGGACGTGTTGACCGACTGGGACCACTGGTATTTTCCCTGGCCCCCTCGGCTAATAATATGTTGCGACAAATGGGGCTAGTGCTATTTTTAGCAGCAGTAGGACTGTCTTCCGGACAAGCTTTCGCCGCCAAAGCATTTTCCTTGACCGGGGTGAAAATCGGATTACTAGCAGCTGTGGGGATGGTGCCCGTATTGTTAGCTCTGTGGCTCTTGGGCAAGGTCTTAGGTCTGTCTACTGCTCGGATGGCGGGAGCTATCGCCGGGTTTGTGGGGCAACCCGCTATCCTCAGCCACGTGCAAACCACTATCCCGGATGAACGTTGTGAATCCGGATATTCCGCAACCTTCGCCCTCGGGATCATCGCAAAAATTGTGTTAGTACAGATCGTAATGGTTTTATAACCATGCCCCCTTCACCTGGTGCTACCGCAAGAAAGCACTAGCATCGCCAGAGATATTATCCAGGCGAGGAGGCACAGGATTTTTCTTAAAACCAGGAAACCTAGAGCGCGGTTACCTCTGCGGGATTAACCCGTCCTACCGGCGGAACCCCCAAGATTTCGCTGCAGGCACGCAGGTCTTCATCCATTTGTACCTGCAATTTTTCTACGCTTTCAAGCTTGAGCATTTCCCGTAGACGGGCAATAAAATCAATAGCTATCGGCTCATCGTATAGATTAAGGTCAGCCCGCCCGAGCACATGGGCTTCTACCGTAGTTTTCGTTCCTGCAAACTGGGGATTGGTTCCTACCGAAATCGCTGCTGGTAAATGCTCGACTGCATTAGTTCCCGGCACCGAACGCACTAAATGCCCCGCATATACTCCATCGGCAGGAATCGCCAGCCCCTCGGTTCCCCCCAGGTTTGCGGTGGGAAAGCCTAGTAGACGCCCACGTCGAAAACCGCGCTCCACTATACCGCGCAGCCGGTAACTGCGCCCTAATATACGAGCAGCTCCCTGGACATCGCCACGAGCCAAGCAGGCTCGCACGCCAGTAGAAGAATAGCGGCGTGAGTCCTGGTCAGTAATATCGGCTACCTCGATTACCTGAAAATCTTTTGCAAGTCCCGCCTGGCGTAAAGTTTCAATATTTCCGCAATTCCCCCGCCCAAAGCGAACGTCTTGCCCCACTACCAACTCTTTAAGATGTAGGCCATCCACAAAATACTGATCGATAAATCGTTGCGGGCTTTGCTTTGCCAAATCCCAGGTATAGGGCACCACCCAGGTAGCATCGAGTCCCAATGCCGCCATAGCGTCTAGACGATCTGGAAGTGGCTGGATTAGCGGCGTAGGGTTTTCAGGATTGTGTAGCTGCGAAGGATGGGGTAAAAACGTAACCGCAACCGCTTTTAGTCCCGCACGCCGCGCTCTTTCTACCACGGTTTTCAGAATCCGGGTATGGCCTTTATGCACCCCGTCAAAAATCCCAATTGTGGCTACAGTACGTTGCTCTTTTTCCAGGTGCGGAGTATTTTTCCAGATTTCCACGGTCTATTTTTCGCTTTGACGTACACTAAGTTCTGGCCTACCGTTGGCCGGCACTCCCAGTTCCCCAGTGCGCTTTTCTTCTGCCGTTTTCTTTGCTTTACCCTTGCCACCGCAGCCGCAACCGCAGCCGCAACCGCCAGAGTTTTGATTATCCTCGCTCATGTTCCTCCTTTTACCTATTTTGTAAACTTAGTACAGAACGCCACTTGCCCTCTACTAGGGAAGCCAATAGCGATATTTCCCCACCAGGAAGATGCAGGGCATAGATTTCTGCGGTAGTAGCCAGCTCTTCTTTAGCAAGTTCGTCAAGGAGTTTCTTACTGATTTCCGGGCGCTGACCGTAATTTAAAGCAGTTAATACTTCTGGGGTTACCTGACAGCTGGGGAATAGTTGGCGACAGATTCTGTCCAGGCTCACTATCGGCAGTTCTTCTCCCGCTGCCACCATCTGAGATAACTCTTGCAAGGAAAAAGCAGGGAAGGAGGCATTAGTATCGCCGCAGCCGCTAGCATCAAAGGAGCCGACCTGGAGGCGGCGTAAGGCTACTAGGTGCGCCCCCACTCCCAGCTGCTTTCCCAAATCTCGACCGAGGGCGCGAATATAGGTACCCGCGGAACAAGTAACTTTTAGATCTTGGTAAACCACCGGTATACCTGCATGCTCGCCCGCTTGCGGCTCCCCTAGAGCGACAAGTTCATAGATAGTGATAGGGCGGGGTTCCATGCGTACTTCTTCCCCTGCACGAATCCGATCCGCCGCGCGTTTTCCCCGGATTTTCAAGGCGGAAAAAGCGCTCGGTACTTGCGTCACCTGCCCGCACCACGTAGGCAGTATACTTTCCAGCTTCTCCAGGTCTTCTCGGCTCGCTCCGCGCTTAGCGGTAATAGTGCCTTCGGCGTCCTCACTATCAGTTTCTACCCCGAAACAGACCCGAGTGACATAGGTTTTTTTCTGTCCTTGCAGGTACTGTAACAATTTAGTTCCCCGTCCAATACCGGCTACTAGCACTCCCGAGGCCGCAGGATCTAGGGTTCCCGCGTGTCCTACTTTGCGGGTTGCCGCCAAGCGGCGTAAACGGGAAACCACGTCATGGCTGGTAACCCCCAGGGGTTTATCTACCGCTAGCACCCCATCGGAAGCAGTGCTTGCGGCCCGAGGAACTTCCATTTCTGCACCTGCAGGAGAAAAATCCGGAGCCCCTTTAGCAGTATCCATAACTGCAGCTACTTAACTTTCGAAGTGGTTATCGTAGCCGGAAGCTTCTATCTCGCCGGACTCAGGAGAATCTGTGGGAGTCTCGCTATCTGCGTCCTCACCCAAAGCATCGTCCTCACCAGTCCATTCGGTGAAAGCCGGTGCGGCAGGTGCCTCTTCATAAACCTTCTTTTCCCGCGGTTTGCGATAGGGGTCTGCTTCACCCGCATAAGAAGCTGTCTGCGAACCTCCCCGTATCTCCTGGTCAGAATGTAAAGCGCTAGCCAGTTTTTCTTCAAAACTGGCTGCTTGTTCCGGGAGAGCATCGAGAGTGAATTCAATACTAGGAGTAAGTCTAATCCCCAGTGCTCTCCCCACCTCGGAGCGAATCAAACCTTTAGCGCTTTTCAAGGCACGAGCAGTTTTTTTACGGTCGTCCTCATCTCCAAAAACCGTGTAAAAAACGGTGGCATGTTGCAGATCCCCGGTGACCTTACAATCCGTGATTGTAGTAAAACCAATACGCGGATCTTTAATACGGCGCTCCAAAAGCCGCGCCACCGTATTTTGAATCCGTTCTTCAACTTTGCGCCTGCGAGCCTGATCGGCCATGAAAAACTCCTTCAGCTAAAGCGACTTTTCGGGCGCAAAAATACTTGCGCCCGAAAAGCCAACCACTAACGCTATTCGCGCGGTTTCTCTACCATTTCCCAGGTTTCAATCCGGTCGCCAACCTTGATGTCCTTGACACCCAACGAAATACCACATTCGTAGCCTTCGCGAACCTCGGTAACATCGTCTTTTTCGCGCCGGAGAGAAGAAATCTGTAGCTCCGGTTCAACTACTACGCCGTCACGCACCAAACGGGCTTTAGCGCCCCGCTTGATCAGACCCTCACGCACCAACGAACCAGCGATATTACCGAACTTGGAAGAACGGAATACTTGCAAGATCTCTGCCGTCCCCATCTGTTTTTCTTCATAGATGGGTTTAAGCATCCCCTTCATAGCATTTTCAACATCTTCAATCGCCTGATAGATGACGGTGTAGAACCGCATATCTACCCCTTGGGCATCGGCATATTCGGCCACACGCTGCGCTGGGCGCACGTTGAAACCAATAACCACTGCATTGTCGACACTGGCCAAGTTGATATCGTTCTGGGTGATCGCCCCCACGCCGCGGTGGATGATCCGCAACTGAACTTCGTCTCCGACGTCGATCTTGAGCAGCGAATCTTCCAGAGCCTCGACAGCACCAGACACATCGCCCTTCAAAATCAGGTTCAAAGTATCTACCTTGCCCTGCTCCAAAGCAGCATTGAAATCTTCCAGCGAAATCCGCTTGCGACGTTTACCTAGTTGGGCGGCACGCTGCTGTGCCTGCCGTTTATCGGCAATCTGACGAGCAGTACGTTCATCCTCCGCCACCAAGAGTGAATCTCCTGCCCCTGGGACGCTGGTTAGCCCCAGAACCGCGGTGGGGAAGGAAGGACCGGCTGCCTCGACTGGGTGGCCGTACTCATCAAGCATGGCACGCACCCGACCATGAGCTGATCCCACCACAATGGAGTCCCCGACGCGCAAAGTACCTCGCTGCACCAAAATGGTGGCCACGGCGCCGCGTCCTTTATCCAGGCGGGTTTCAATTGCCACTCCACGGGCAGGCGCATCCGGATTAGCTTTCAGCTCTAGAGCGGCATCCGCGGTTAACAGCACTGCCTCTAGCAATTCATGAATACCTTTACGCTGCTTAGCCGATACGTCAACAAACATGACGTCCCCGCCATATTCCTCGGCTACCAGGCCGTATTCAGTGAGTTGGCCACGCACCTTATCCGGGTTGGACTCCGGTTTATCTACCTTGTTTACCGCCACTACGATCGGCACATTAGCAGCCTGCGCGTGGTTGATTGCTTCCACCGTCTGAGGCATAACCCCGTCATCGGCGGCCACTACCAAAATCGCAATATCGGTAACTTCCGCCCCCCGCGCACGCATAGCGGTGAACGCTTCGTGGCCAGGGGTATCAATAAAGGTAATTGCGCGACGAACTCCATCCATATCGATATTTACCTGGTAAGCACCGATATGCTGAGTGATTCCGCCATGCTCTCCGCCCACGACATCAGTATCGCGAATCGCATCCAGCAGTTTGGTTTTACCGTGGTCAACGTGACCCATAACCGTAACCACCGGAGGACGCGGCTGAGCGTCTTCCTCATCGCTTTGCTCTTCTTCCTTCAAGTCAATATCGAAGGATTCCAGCAGTTCTCGATCCTCGTCCTCAGGCGATACCACCTGTACCTGATAACCCAGTTCGGATCCTAAAGTTACCAGGGTATCTTCGTCCAAAGACTGGTTAGAGGTAGCCATCTCCCCCAAAGTCATAAGCACGGTGACCAAGGATGCGGGATCGCAATCAATACGATCCGCCATATCTGCTAACGAAGCCCCGGAACGTAACCGTAAAGGCGTCGATCCGTCGCCGTGAGGTACCTGCACCCCGCCAATTTTTGGCGCAGTTTGTTGCTCGTACTCGGCACGTTTGGCACGTTTAGATTTACGCCGTTTAGCTTTAGAGGAACCGCCGCGGCCAAAGGCACCTTGAGTGGCACCAAAACCACCACGACCACGATTGTTTGCGCGATGACCGCCGGGACGCCCCGAACCACCCGGACCACCGGGGCCACCTTGTCCGCCTCCACCACGCCGTTGACCGCGGGAAGGAGCCGGCTGATCCATCATGGGGGTAGCTGCAGAATGAGTGGGCATCACATTGGGAGTAGCGGTAGCCCCCCGGCGATTACCCCTGCCTGGACGTCCATGACCAGTGTTTTTACGCTGCCCAGAACTGCCACCCGGACGTGGCATCCCCTGAGAGGATGCGAAAGGATTATTCCCGGGGCGAGGACCGCCGGGACGTGGCATCCCTTGGGAAGAAGCAAAGGGATTGTTGCCGGGGCGAGGTCCCCCTGGACGCGGAGCTGGTTTCGGACCGGGTTTCGCCGCCGCTTTGCCTGGTTTAGGAGCCGGTTTAGCTGATGTTTCTTGCGGCTTCGCCTTAGTTTCTTTAACGACCGGTTTCGGCCCCGGTTTCGGCGTGGCTTTACTAGTTGTAGTTTTCTTGGTGCCCTTAGCTTGCGGTTTAGCCTGAGGCTCAGAAGCCACCTTGCGCTCGCCACCCTTTTTATCTGGGGTTTTAGCTGCTGTTGCCTTAGTGGTTTCCGCTTTCACCTCCGCCTTAGCTTTAGCACTCTTCGCCGCAGGCTTCTGTTTCGCCCCTTTAGCTTTGGGAGCCGCCGCCGGTTTCTCGTCGGTTAGTTTGGCAAAATGCTCCCGCATCTTCCGCGCCACTGGAGCCTCAATAGTAGAGGAAGCGCTCTTAACGAACTCCCCCGAGTCCTTTAGTGCCTGCAGCACAATTTTCGAAGTGGTTCCGAGCTCTTTAGCTAGCTCATGAACTCTAAGTTTCGCCACAATTCTCCTTGCTGGCCCGCCCAGCTAGGAGCAGGCTATTGGTTTAATTGGCAGATCATCGCTGGTTGCTCATCGGGTGACCATCAGCTTCCAACCCTGCTTTCCTGTATCGGGCATCTACTGGGTGTAAATGCCGGTAACCTTACTAAATAAGTCCCCACACCGCTCACAATAAAGCACCGGTCAAAGCATAAGCCCAGAACCGGCGCAAGCATTGCAACCAATGCTAGGTTCCGTCTTCTATAGTAGCGCGTTCGCTGAAATAAGCCGAAGCCGCTGCCTTTCTAGCGCAAAGACATGACTACAGGTTTTGGGATTCCTCCGGAGCGGATTCCTGGTCAACATCCGAATGAATATCTATCTTTGCCCCAGTTAAACGAGCAGCTAAACGCGCATTTTGCCCTTCTTTCCCAATCGCCAGTGACAATTGGAAATCGGGAACCACCACATGCGCTAGTACATGTTCAGCCGGTTCTACCGTGACAGACGTAACACGCGCAGGTGAGAGGGCATTAGCAACAAAAGTCGCCACGTCCTCAGAATAATCGATAATGTCAATTTTCTCGTGGTTAAGCTCATTCATAACCGCCCGCACCCGCCTACCCATTGGCCCGATGCAGGCGCCCTTGGCATTGATATTGGGACGCGTAGGTCGCACCGCAATCTTGGTGCGATATCCGGCTTCGCGCGCCACGGACTCAATAACTACATCTCCGGAGGTAATCTCGGGAACCTCGCGCTCAAAGAGCCCTCGCACCAGGTCGGGGTGGCGACGCGAAATCTCTATCCGCGCACCTTTCTCGCCGAGCATAGTTTTTACTACTACCGCCCGAATCCACTGTCCATGAAGATACGTTTCCCCGGGAACTTGTTCAGCTTTCGGCAGAATCGCCTCGAACTCGCCCACTTTTACCACGACCGCATCTCTTTCTCGACTCTGCTGAATGACCCCGGAGATAACTTCACCCTTCTTATCCCGGAAAGATCCCAGCACCTGTTCATCCTCGGCTTCCCGTAGGCGCTGCATAATTATAGAGCGGGCAGTAGTGGTAGCTATGCGCCCAAAACCCGAGGGAGTGTCATCGAACTCGCCAATTTTATTGCCATCTTCATCGACCTCGGCCGCCATCACGATTACATGACCGTTCTTGCGATCAACTTCTACCCTCGCGTCATCGAGCGCCCCGGGGGCATTGTGGTACGCCTTTAACAAGGCGTCCTCGATAGCAGCCATCAGGGTATCTAGACTGACACCCTTTTCCGCTTCTACCATACGTAACGCGGCCATATCAATATCCATGATGCTCCTTACGAGCTTTAGAACTGCACCACCATCTGGGCTTGCGCGATGTCTGTCAGGGGAATGCTGCACTGCCCCGAGGTAGTTTCCAGTTCGATTTCTTCAGTTGTCGTAGCAACCAGTTTACCCTCTTCGCTGCGACCATCACATCTCTTCAAGGTGACGCGGTGTCCAATCGCCCTTGAAAACTGACGCTCATCCTTTAAGGGACGCTCAATCCCCGGGGTAGTAACCTCCAAGTTATAAGCACCGTTAATCGGGTCAACTTCATCGAGATGTCGAGAAATCTCTAAGGTTGCCCGGGAAAGTTGATCTTCTCGCACCGCTCCCGGGCCGCGAGGCAAATCTACCGTCACCACCAGACGGGTATACTTGCCGGCACGTTTTAGAGATACCTCCTCAAGAAAAAGACCGGCCGACTCGCAATCGGTAGTCAGTAGCTCCTGGAGTTCATTTTCAAGTTTGGTTTTTGCTTTCGCCATTTCTTCCCCTCGCAAATTATTCATTTCAAAAAATATGTTACCCATGGCAAACTTAACTTTAATGAAGAAAACTTGGATTTTTCCCCTTACTTTAGCGCTAACTATATCCCTGAGTCTGTCCGGATGTGGGGTTCGAATAGACGATGGTAACGGAGAGGGAGCACTCGCGGATCAAACGCAAGTAGCGCGCTACCGCGCCAGCGCCTGTCAAGAGGCAATTGGAGCGGGTATCGAGCAAGTATTTGCCGGCAACCCTGACCTCTTGGCGTTTAAAAATAATTTTGAGGCACGCAGTAAAGTCCTAGGTCCACGTTGGCTTAGCCCCCAGGTAAAAATAGCCGGGAAAGAAAAAGCAGAGAACCTTCCGGAACCGCAGTCCTATCGGATTCCAGGAAATGGTGAAGCTCTGATACAAAAACTGGCTGATTGCCAGAAAAATATCTTCAACGATGGATTAACTTTGGCCACCCTGGTCAGAGAGAGTCAAGAACCTTCCCAGGGCGATGCAGAAGCCGTCGAGCAGTTAAACCAAACGACTGCTCTCGCGAAGATACTGGTGGCTACCGGAGTAGCGATGGAGCGAGAAAATAAACAGATTGCGCACGCCGCTTCGCTTACTTTTCCCTCTGCTAATCCGAGCCCCCTTTCCGCCTGGCGCTACCAAGACGGCAAGTGGCGTCCCGATAAAACGGATGAAAATCACAAAGAAAAAAAGGAAAAAATCCCTCTTACTAACCAGCAAAAAAACGAACTTAACAAAGGGATTAGACAGCTAGACGCCCTGCGATACAACATTGAAAAAAATGTGGCACAAGGCCGCGACGACCAGCTAAAGCAGTTAGTTTCCGATGAGATTACTCCCCTGTTACGCCGACAGCTACAAGAGCTGGTTACCCAATTGGGGACCGATCCACGGGAAGCGGTTTATCAGCCCTTTGCAAATCTAAACGGAAATGATCAACAAGCTGTAGCCGAGGGGCTAAAAGTCGCCTCTCAAGTACAGATGAATTTACTGACTGTGGTCCCTGATACCCAAACAGCCTTGATTGCCTCCACCTTGAGCAGTCTCCAGGACTTGCGCGGAGCGCTAGGACAAAACGCGGACAACCTACCGGGGTTAAGCGCGAAGGACGCCAAAGTTAGAGTCTAAGGTTGAATCAATTCCTAGCCACCTAAAACCCTAACTTGCGTGAGTGTTTAGACGCTGTTGAGCGCGAGTAAATCCCGCAGTTATTACTTCACTTACAGCTTCACAGGCGCGTTCTAGAGCATCTTCAAGGGCTGCTTGCTGCCCTCGGGGAAAGCGCGAAAGCACGTAATCAGCGGGGTCTTGCCACGGATGCGGCCTTCCGATCCCGATCCGCAAGCGAGCATAATCCTTAGTTCCTAAACTCTGGCTTATAGAACGCAAACCATTATGCCCCCCTTCGCCTCCTCCCCGTTTGAGACGCAAATCAAAGGCCGGTAAGTCCAGATCATCATGAATTACTAGTAACCGCTGAGCCGGATCAATTCCAAAAAACTTCACCAGTTTTGCCGTGGGAATCCCGGAAGTGTTCATAAAGGAATCTAAGATTGCCAGCTGCACAGGTGAATTCTGTTCTCCTGGCATTCCCAGATGCAAAGTAGCTACCTGACTGCCAGTTTTATGGCGTCGGAGACGCTCACCTTGGGTTTGTGCCAGATATGAAACCACCAGGTGACCAGCGTTATGACGGGTACCAGCATATTTTTCACCCGGATTTCCCAGTCCAATCACCAGCCAGGATTCTGCCACGTTTGACCTCTCTAAATAGTTTCCAGCCTAATTAATTTCGGGGAGGGTGTTTAACCCTCCCCGAAAAGTATAACCAGTGGTTATTCTTCTGAAGTTTCCTTAGTTTCGGCCTGGGAAGCATCTTCGCCCTGTTCTGCCTCTTCAGCAGCAGGCTCTTCCGGCATTTCCTCCGGCAAAGTAATTGAGAGAACGTCGTGTTCGTCTTCCAAAGTGGTAACTACCCCTGCAGGTAGTTCTAGTTCGCTAGCACGCAGTACTCGGCCTTCTTCCCAACCTTCAACGTTGATAACGATTTCTTCGGGGATTTCCAAGGGAGATACCTGCACCGGCAAGTCGAAGATCTCCAAGTTGACCACAGTACCAGGAGCAGATTCGCCGACCACCGAAACCGGTACTTCCACTTCCACCTTCTCGTCGCGGCTAACCGCTAATAAATCGATATGCAAGATATCGCGACGCACCGGGTGACGCTGGATTTCTTTTAGTAGTACCAGATGCTTTTCCCCCTCCACGTCCAGGTTAATAATCGCGTTCGGGTTGTCTTTCACAATCAGGAAAGTGTCGTGCCCCGGCAGGTTCAGGTTCAGGTTTTCTTCTACGGTGTGACCGTAGAGGACTGCCGGAATCAGCCCTGCCCTACGTGCCCGACGTGCTGCACCTTTACCGGTTTCACTGCGTAATTGCGCAGAAAGTTCTGCTGCCATGTTAATTTTCCTCCTTAGGATTATGGATATTTACGGAACCCCGGAGGACGTGGATTTTCCCACGGCCACGTCGATAACGGCGCAAATGCGCCCTCGCCGAGGCAACCTGACTTTAGAATATAGTTCCGATCCGGCCAGGTAAAACCAGAAGGCCGAAAAGGTTTGGCAACTCACATTTAGTTTCGGCAGTCTTCCCTAATCTTGATCGAAGAGAGCAGTCACAGAGCCATCATCGAATACGGTACGAATCGCGCTGGCTAGTAAAGGTGCAATCGGCAGTACCGTCAACTGCGGGAAACGTTTATCCGCGGAAATCGGCAAGGTGTCGGTAACGATGATTTCGCGTGCCCCACAGGTAGAGAGACGTTCGGCAGCGGGCGGAGAAAGTACCCCGTGAGTGGCCGCCACAATCACATCTTTCGCACCTGAATGCAGCAGCACTTTCACCGCTTCTGCGATGGTGCCACCGGTATCAATCAAGTCGTCAACCAGTACGCATGTACGCCCTTCAACCGTACCTACTACCCGGTGAGCAACCGCCACGTTAGGACGAGTGGTGTCCCGAGTCTTGTGTACGAACGCTAGCTCACAGCCCCCAAGCTTGTTAGCCCATTTCTCGGCCACCCGGATACGACCAGCATCAGGGGAAACAATCGTAAGATTACTCTGATCAACCCGCCTTTTTACATAGTCAATCAGAACCGGCTGCGCATAGAGGTGATCCCAGGGGCCATCAAAGAATCCTTGTTCTTGAGCCGCATGCAAATCCACACTCATCAATCGGTCAGCACCAGCGGTTTTAAATAAATCCGCGATTAGACGTGCAGAAATCGGTTCGCGCCCTTGGTGTTTCTTGTCCTGACGCGCATAAGGGAAGAAAGGAGCAACTACGGTGATTCGAGCTGCCGATGCTCGCTTGAGGGCATCAACCATAATCATTTGTTCCATTACCCATTTATTTAGAGGAGCGGTATGGGATTGCACTACATAGCAGTCCGCCCCGCGCACAGACTCAGAAAACCGCACGTATATCTCGCCATTAGCAAAATCATAGGCGACCGTGGGTAGCACCTCGGTGTGTAGTTCCTCGGCGATTCCCTGTGCGAGCTCGGGGTATGCGCGCCCCGGCACAATAAGAAGATGCTTTTGCCCTGCAGATTTAATCCCCGTCATTGCGTGTTACCTTTCATTTTTGGCCAGATTCGCCATGCCGATATTTTGATTCTACAAGTCATGAAGTGCCCTACAGGTTGGTTTCGCAACAATGATTAGAGCCCCTAGCCAGATTTACTGCCCGCAAATCACAGCGCCGCACCCGAGCGCCCTCCCCTACCTTTACATCGGTCAGGGAAGTGAAGGGACCGACCTCGGCTCCGCTACCAATTGCGGTATTGCCATGCAAATCGCACCCTGGCAAAATCACGGCGTCGGGAGCGATAGTAACGCTCTTTTCAATCCAAGTAGTTTCGGGATCGATAATGCTAACCCCATCCCGCATTAGTTGGTTGAGAATCCGCCGATTGTGTTCGCGGTGCAGTCCCGCGAGCTGTACCCGGTCATTGCATCCCTCTGCCTGTATATAGTCAGCAAGCAGATAGGTTCCCGCACGCCCGTTAGCGGCGGCCAAGGCGATAGTGTCAGTCAGATAGACCTCGCCCTGATCATTATCAGTGCCAAGACCAGAAAGGGCGTGGGTAAGAAATTCGGCATCAAATGCATAGATTCCGGCGTTAATTTCTCGAATTTGTCGTTGTGACTCTTGGCAGTCACGATCTTCGACAATAGCGGTAACCGCGCCAGTTTCGGAACGGATTATCCGTCCGTAACCAGTGGGATCGGGCACCAAAGTAGTCAATATTGTTACCTGATTACCGGTCTGCTGCTGGGTTTCCAGCAGGTTTTCTAGGGTGGCACTTTCTAGTAGCGGAACGTCTCCTGAGGTAATAACTACGGTTCCATTCAGCTGACCTTGCTCACCTAGTTTTTGGAGGGCGCACTGCACCGCCCTTCCGGTTCCCGGGATTTCATCTTGATCCGCTAATATCGCTTGTGGGCAGTAACTATTTACATACTGTGCGACTGCTTCGCGTTCATGCCGGATAACTACACACAGCGCCTTCGGATTGAGGGCAGTAACGGCGTCAAGGGCGTGTCCTAACAGCGCTTTACCCGCCAAGGGATGCAGAACTTTGGGGTGGGCGGATTTCATACGAGTGCCTTTACCAGCAGCTAAGATAATCGCTGCAGCGGGCGCGTTTTCCACGATTTGACCCCTTGTAGGTAGCCGGATTGGAAAGAATAGGCACTTAACTGCCAGTTCCGCCCCCAGGATTCGAACCCGGCTCTCAAGGCACCAAAAGCCCGCGTGTTACCTATACACCAGGGCGGAATACCCCTCCATCTTACACATCCGAAAAACTTTCCTAAAACCGTGTTCCTTCTTTTACGGTTTTTCTTACTCAAATCACCGATACCTAATTCAAGCGTGGTTGTAGGGAATAATTCCACGGTATAGGCAAAAGCAAATGCCAGCGGGGGTTGTCACGCAAAGAGAAAGAACCTGAAAATGTGCGGCCAACTCCAATTTTCTGTGGCCAGATCCATATTTTAGGTGTACCTAACTTCGTGATGCTCTTCATGGCCATCTGACATAGACCGATGTCTCGACTTCAAGTAAACTTTGCCTTGTGATTCCACAGAATATTTCCTCTGACGCTACTGATGAAGTTGATCGCATCATTCTTGCCTGGCAGATCGAACGCCCAGATCTTGACGTTTCTCCTATGGAGGTTTATTCCCGAGTCGCACGCCTGGCTCGCCACCTAGATTTAGCGCGTAAAGCAGCATTCAGCGCTCAAGGAATGGAACCTTGGGAATTCGATGTGCTTTCGGTATTACGCCGCGCCGCCGCCCCCTATTCTTTAACCCCCGGTACTCTCCTCCAGGAACTACTGGTTTCCTCCGGCACCATGACCAACCGCATCGATCGTCTGGAAAAGAAGGGACTGGTCAAACGCACACCCTCCCCCCACGATCGTCGCGCAGTGCTGGTGACCCTTACTGACAAAGGAGTCACCCGAGTGGATGCGGCTCTCAAAGAACTTCTGCAACGAGAATCAGAGTTAGTTTCTCCTCTGGACGAGGACGAGCGCGCGACACTTTCTGGACTGTTGCGACGCTTACTTTTGCCTTTCGAGGGCACCCCGGTGCGCCCTCTGCGCTAGCCAGCTACCAGATTCCCGATTTTCGCGCTGATGGCCGGGTGGGTTCTACCTATCAGAGCTACCACCGACCTACTCCATGCTTTCTAACAGGCGCAACCAGTTTTCTTCTAGCTCTGCCTCTGCGCTGACTAATTGAGCACGACGTTGATTAAGTCGTTGCAGGTGCGCTAATCCTTCCGGAGAAGTATCAGCAGCACCTTCACTTAAGTCTTCATCTACCTGTTTGAGCTGTTGCTGTAGCTTCTCCAGTTTCTTTTCGGTGGCTGAAAGCTCTTTGCGTGCCCGATAAATCTCTGCGCCGCTTTTTTGTGCTTGCCTCCCGGTTTTCTCGCTACCCTCCGCGGTAGTTTTAGCGACAGCCCCCCGGTCGCTACCTGCAGAAAACTCCCCGGATGCCCGTAGCTGCAAATACTGTTCAACTCCCCCCGGCAGTGCCGCCAAAGTACCGTCCGCCAGCAGCGCTACCTGCGAATCAGTCACTCTTTGCAATAAGTAACGGTCGTGACTGACCACCACTAGAGTTCCCGGGAAGGAATCCAACAGATCCTCTAACTGTGTCAAAGTGTCAGTATCTAGGTCATTGGTGGGCTCATCCAGGATCAACACATTAGGTTCGGCCAGCAGCTGAGAGGCGATCTGCAAACGCCGCATTTCCCCGCCTGAAAGGTCACTTACTCGAGTCCAGGCACGTTCTTTACTAAACCCCAGTTTTTCTACCAGTTTGGCGGCGGTAATTTCTTGTTCCCCCCATTGGATTCGTTCTTTGATCTGCGATATTGCTTCCACCACTCGCAAATCGGGATTCATTCCCCGGATCTGGGGAATTTGCTCCAAGGTGGCTAGCTGTACAGTTTTTCCTCGTTTAACTTTGCCGGCGGTGGGAGTGAGTTTCCCACTCATAATCCCCAGTAAAGTGGATTTACCCGCACCATTAATCCCGATAACCCCTACCCGCTGACCAGGATTTAACCGCCAGGTCACCTGATTTAAGATTTTTCGCTTTGACCCGGGATAGGAAAAGGACACGTCCTCCAACTCGATTACCCGCTTACCCAGGCGTGCCGAGGCCAGACGTATTAACTCCACACTGTCGCGCAGCGGAGGAACATCACTAATCAAGGCTTCGGCCGCCTCAATCCGAAACTTTGGTTTGGAGGTACGCGCCGGGGCTCCCCGCCGTAACCAGGCAAGTTCTTTGCGTAACTGATTTTGTCGTTTTTCTTCCGCCACCTGGGCTTGTCGCGCCCGCTCCATCCGGGCAAGTATATAGGCGGCATAAGAACCCTCATATTCTTCCACATGTCCAGGAATCTGCTCCCGTCCATATCCAGGGTCGACTCCGGGAACTACCTCCCAAATCCGGTTACAAACCGCATCCAAGAACCAGCGGTCGTGAGTAACCACCACTAACGCCCCATTTCCAGAGGTAAAACGGTTATTGAGGTAACGTGCCAGCCAGGCAACCCCCTCTACATCTAGGTGGTTAGTGGGCTCATCTAAAGCCAAGATGGAGTCACCTTTGCCCAGGGTACGTGCCAGGGCTACCCGGCGTGCCTGTCCCCCAGACAGCTCTGCGCATTTAGTGGATAAATCTATATCCGGAAGGATTCCCTCATCGATTTGTCGTAGGTGCGGCTGTGATGCCCACTGATAGTCAGGGATTTTTCCGTGGACTTCCTCTTTCACGCTGAGCGTCGGATCCAGGGTTTGTTGTTGGGAGAGGCAAGAAAAACTCACCCCAGGTGCATAAGTAACAGTGCCACTATCGGGTTCTTGGGTTCCGCTCAACAGCCGCAGCAGAGTAGATTTTCCGGCGCCATTAGGACCTAAAATCCCGATCCGGTCGCAGGGTTCGAGGCTAACGGTTATTCCGGAAAGCAGGCGGCGCGGCCCGGCGAGGGCACCGGCTTCGTGGGTACCGGCTAAAAAGATGCTCACGCCAACCACTGCTTTCCAGATAGATTCTGACGGGAAGGGCTAAAAACCAGCGGAAGCGTATAGGCTACCTGCTCTAGCTGCGCAAGCTCCGCCGCCAGTTTTTCCGCCTTCGCTGCGCCGTCTACCAGGCAAATGACGCTGGGACCTGAACCAGATATAAAAGGAATACCGCCCAGCTCCCTAGCCAATTCCATCGTTGCCTTCAACTGTGGAATTAAGAGTAAAGCCGAGGCTTGCAAATCATTACGGACTAACTTTGCAAGGGAGCCGAAGTCTCCGGCATATAGCGCCTCTAAAAGGGGGCTTATCTCCGGTAGCGTTGGCGTTATTGCCTGCTCCGCACCCACCTGGTCAAATTGTTTAAAAACTTGCGGAGTAGGTAAAGTCTCCGGCGAAACTGCCACCACCAGGTGTAAGCGTTTCGCCGGAGGCAAGGGGGTAATCCGATCTCCGCGCCGATCCGCGAAACAGGTTCCCCCATAGAGCCCAAACGGAACATCCGCACCCAGGCTGGCAGCCAGTTCGGCTAACTCCTCCCGACTAAGTCCGGCTTCCAGTACCTGATTAGCGGCCAGTAACGCTGCTGCCCCATCAGCAGACCCGCCCGCCATCCCGGCAGCTACTGGAACCTGCTTATTAAGCTGTATACGTACGCCACCCTGGTAACCACAATGCTCAGCTACCAGCATGAACGCTCGGGTAGCCAGGTTATCTTGGGGATCTAGATCAGCTAGCGCCTCTTGGTCGCGTCCGGGATGATATCCCACCGCACCTGGCGGAGCGCTATAGGAAACTTCCAGATCAATACCGTTAGGCTGCAGAGTTATCTCTACGGTCTCTTTCAGACTGACAGCTTGAAACACCGTTGAGAGACGGTGATACCCCGCTACTGATTCTCCGCAGGCTAAAAAGAGATTTATTTTAGCATTTGCACTGGCAATACCGATTTTCTTCCCGGTTTTACCGCCGCAACCGGGATCGAAGCAAGCCGCGCTTACTGCTTCCGAGTCGGTTTGCTCACCGGAAGTTGCAGCGCTCTCTGAAAAGTTCTCAAAACCAGCAAGCAGGGCACGACGCAACCTAGCAAGCGCCACAAACTGTTTTACCTCCAGGTTTTCGGGACGCGCGGTGGGATCGATTCCACAGGCTTGCAACAGGGACTCAGCAGCCAGGGGCTGCGCCCAAGATTTTAACCCCGCACGCAGCATCTTCCTCCGGGAAGCAAACGCCTGGTCAACTAGGTTAAATACCTCTTGCCTCTCTACTTCTTTCTCTCCTGCAGATCCCGCTCTAGAAGACAAATTACCTAGCTCCCCCTCCAAAACCCCGATATCTAGAGGATTTGTTTCCCTGGTAATTTCTACTAGCGCTGAATCTACGTTGGGTTGCGGATAAAATACTCGCCGGGAAATCTCAGAACCCATCCGCGCCTGACCATACCAGGCTATTTTCACGCTGGGCACCCCGTAAACTTTGTTCCCCGGGAGGGCACACAGGCGCAGCGCAACCTCTTTTTGCACCATCACTAGCGCGCGTTTAATAGACGGGAAAGCCGCGAATAAATGTAACAACACGGGAACCGCGACATTATAGGGCAGATTAGACACCAAAATCTTTGGGGAAAAATCTCTGCTAGACACAGAGGATACATCCGGAGCCTTACGCCCGCGCTCAATGCCAGCGTCCTTTGCTTCCTCATCAACACTTGACAATCCTGTTAAATCGGCTGGGACTAGCTTTAAAGCATCCTTTTGAATCAGGAACATCTGAGCGGCAGCCCCGGAAGCATGGCTGCGAATAGTTGCCGGCAAAAAACTAGCGAGTCGTGGATCGATCTCGCAGGCAGTCACGCGAGCTCCTGCTTCTAACAGCCCCAAAGTTAGTGATCCTAGCCCGGGACCAACTTCTAGTACCTGGTCACCCGCTTCTACCCCAGCTTCGCGCACGATTTTTCTAATAGCACTGGGCTCGGTAACAAAGTTTTGTCCTAGCTGTTTGGTAGGACGAATATCTAGCTGATGGCAGAGCTGGTTAATAACACTGGCAGTGAGCAGCCTAACAGGCGGGTTTTCTTCCACCCCTCTAGCCTACTAATACCAGCCCTGGTTCTCAGAATGACGCCAAGCTCCGCAGGGATCACTATAACGTCCGGCAATGTAACCAAGCCCCCACCTGATTTGGGTGGCGGGATTAGTACGCCAGTCTGCACCGGCAGAGGCCATCTTATCCGCCGGTAGAGATTGGGGAATCCCGTAGGCACCCGAACTGGGGTTTCCAGCCTGAGTATTCCACCCCGACTCTCGGTTCCATAGCTTCACCAGACAGGTAAAATCATTCTCAGACCAGCCCCGAGAAATCACCATCTCGTGGGCAATCTCTTGCGCTTCCCCGGCAGGAACCACCGGCCCATAATCGGTATTAATCGAGCTATCTGCCGGCCCTACCCGCACAATCTTGGGCTTTGCTTTGACTAAAGTAGTTACTTGTTCTGGGGACTTAAAAGCCACTTCCCCATCGACTTTTTCTACGAAAGTACTTTTAGCGACAACTTCTTCTTTGCCCTCGTCTTCGACAATTTTCTTCCCAGGTTCCAGGTTCTTATCTTCGACTTCTTTAACCGGAGGGGCGCTAACTTTTTCTTCTTTAGTAACCCCCCGCTCTACCCGGGAAACCCGAATCATAGCCACGCCTTCACCGGCTTTTTCCACCGTTACCCGGTCAAGAGCCGCAAGTTCAATTCCCGCAGCCTGCGCTGCTACCCGGGGATCCGAACCTTGTTTATAGGAGCCGCTAACTTCCTGACCATCAACCCTAAAAGTTGCCCGCAACTTAGGAGCGTCTTGATCACTTAATCCCCAGCCAATTTTTGCATCTTTGGTTCCCTGTAGCACCACCGGGCGCGCATGCACAATTTTAACTTGCTGATTCCGGGACATCTGGGTGCCAAGGGCGGGAATCACCTGATCGTATTGCCCAACTTTAATTCCCATATCCGAAACTACTTGCGCTACCGTGCGATTCATAGTTTGCACCTGACGGGTGGCTCCATCTACCGTAACCGAAACTGTCTTATATTCGCTGGCTACAGCCACTCCCCCACCCAAAACAATCGCGGCAGAGATCCCGGCAAAAATCGCCGTGGTTTTGGCGCTAATGCGCTGATATTTCCTGCTCACTTCAAACCTCGCTGATCCGGTTTTAACTATGAAACCATTAGCAAATTCCTCAACGATAACAACTGTAACCTGATTGTTACCAAAAAGCTACCCCTTCGAAATAATTTTCCGGGTGTCATAGGACACCCCATTTTGGTAGCTCACCCCATGTTTACAGCCGGTATTTTCCGACCGCTAATCCGCAAACCCAGAGATTTTCTCCCCGTAAACCTCACGGGTATTTTTTAGCAGCTGACCAGCCATCTCACTTTCACTCCGCCCAGTTATTTCTGCCAGCTTCCGCACTGTCCACACACTCATATAGGAAGCGTTCGGCTGTCCGCGATGTGGGTGAGGGGTTAAATAGGGGGCATCGGTTTCCACCAGTAATAGGGAAGCCGGCATCGCCGCGACTGCTTCCCGCTGCCACTGATTAGCATTATAGGTAACCGGCCCGGCAATCGAGGCATACCATCCCTGCTCTGCCAGTACCTGCGCCATTTCCTTATCGCCACTAAAACAGTGGAACACCGTCCGTTCTGGGGCACCTTCTTCTAGCAAAATCCGGATAGTATCCGCGTGTGCTTCTCGATCATGAATCTGCAGGGGCAGCCCCAGTTCCTTAGCTAGCGAAATATGCATCCGAAAGCCCTGTTGCTGTGCCTGCCGCCCCTGGGGAGAAGTACGAAAATAATCTAAACCGGTCTCCCCAATAGCCACGCATTTGGGTGCAGAAGTCGCGGCGGCATAAACCTGAGCCACCGCTGCTTCTAAGGAATACTGCCGATGCCACTCCTGCAATTGATAGGTTTGTCCGTCAGGGGCCGTAGCTACCACTTTTTCATGCAATGCCGCCTCATTAGGGTGAATCGCCAGGGCACAAAACACCTGGGGATATTCTTCGCTCACCTCTACAGTGGGAGCTAACTCATCAAGCTGGCAACCCGAGGTAATCATGGCGCTTACCCCCACCTGACCGGCGCGTTCCAATTGCTCAGCTAAACTAAGACGTACCCCCTCTACCAGGGGAATCTGTTCTTCCCATAGCGGCAAATGTGTGTGGTTATCGACGATTTTCCCCGCTAAAGGCACGGGAAGCTGTGGCCATCCGCGACGCTTGCGTGATTTGCCCATTTATTTTGCTTCCCCCTCTAAATGGGCATGAATATGCACCTGAGTACCCCCCTGCTCCGGGCTGCTCCAATCAATCACGCCTTTCAAATTACCGCGCACTAAAGTACGCACAATTGATGTACCCAAGCCCGAAAGAGGTTTATCCCCCAGGCCTACGCCATCATCACGTACCCAAACATCTAGTTCGCTTCCTTCTCTTTTGGCCTCCAGAGTAACTTTGCCACCATGACCAGATAATCCGTGTTCAACCCCGTTAGCTACTAACTCAGAAATCACCACCGCCAACACCGAGGCAGTATCAGCATCTATTATCCCAAAGCTGCCCCGGAAATCAGTTTCCACTACTTGGTCAGTGGCCGCCATTGCCGCTGACATTCGCAATAGTCGCGAAATCATATTGTCAAAGTCCACGGTTTCGCTGACCGTTTGCGATAGTTCTTCATGCACACGCGCAATCGAGGCTACCCGCCGCTCGGCCTCCCCCAAAGCAGCCTTTACTTCCGGAGAATCTGAGCGCCGAATCTGCATGCGCAGCAGCGCAGAAACGGTCTGCAGATTATTTTTCACCCGATGATGAATTTCGCGGATAGTGGCATCCTTAGTCATTAATTCGCGTTCTCGCCGACGCATCTCGGTCACGTCCCGACATAAAAGGAGGGCGCCCGTGCGTTTGCCTTCATCTTCCAGTGGAAGCGCTCGGAAAGATACTGTCCCTGCCGGCGACTCCACTTCCGCCAGCCAGGAAGCTTTCCCCATGATTACTACCGGCAATGCTTCATCTACTTGAGATTGGTCTTGCACCACCTCGGTTATTAGCTCCGCCAATACCTCGCCGTTAACCTCATCACGGAGCCCTAAGCGCCGCAAACAGGAGCGAGCATTCGGGGTCAAGTCCAACACCCGTCCTTCAGCATCAAGGTTAATGGCACCATCAATTACACGCGGCATCCCATGTATGGAGGACGGTGGAACAGAAGCAGAGGGAAAAGAGCCCCGCGAAATCATTTCACATATTAAGTTGGCAATCTGATGAAACCACTGTTCTTGCTGTTCAAATACCCGTAGTGATTGAATATTAACTTCTAGAGTCAACGCCGCCACTACTCGCCCTTCATTCCTGACTGGCAGGGCACTGGCTATCACCGAATATGATCCTGCCCAGCGCACCTCAGGAACTCCGGGTCGGGAGTCGGGGGCAAAAGCAGCCGCTAACATGCCTGAACGCATCGGGGAAGCCGCTAAACCCACCACATCATCAAGGTGAATGGTAAAACCGGATGCCGGACGGGTATGAGCTATCGCCAGAAACCGTCCCCGGTCATCGGGAATCCATAAAATCAAATCGGCACTAGCGATATCGGATAGCACCTGCCAGTCTCCCACCAGCATATGCAAATGACCAATATCGTCTTCCGATAGATCCTTTCCATACCGGAGAATCAGTTCCCGCATTCCGCTCACGTCTACCAGTCTATGCTAGGCACGTCCCCCCGGTGGTATCGGCAAACGTAGAAACCTTTAAACGGTGTTATTTAGCAAGCCAACGCTTCGCTGCTTCCTCTTCCCCATGAGCAAAATCCGGCAAGTGGGTAAGAATTTCACGTTCCACCTTGCCGCCAATAAGCGGGATATCCACTCTCAGATTTCCGTTGATTCGCCGCAAGCTTTGATTTCTACCTGTTCCGACAGACTCTAGAGAGGTTTCGGCCTGAACTCTCAGGGGAATTTTTTCCACTCGCAACTGTAACTCGCCTCGCGCGACCAGACCGGGACCTGGTTTGTCCCGCCATCTCTCTGTCACTTCGATTACTAGCTGATCTGGAAGTAGCTTCCCATAAGAAGAAGATATTTTAAACTGCTCAATATCCACTTTTACTCGTGAGATATAAGTTGCTGCCCCCATCGATTCCAGCTGCACCTGACATTGGGTTTCCGGTATTTGCGTCCAGCGAAATTCCAAAAAAGCTAAATCCGTTAGCATCCGTAAAACCTGCTCTGATGAGGTAGGATACCGAATCACCATTTCGAAATCCCGCAAACGCTGCCCCTTTCTTCCAAGCTATTTATTACATTCGGTCGCCACTTATAGCAGAGCCGATTAACCTGATAGCAACCAGTAATTATAATTCTACTCAGTTTCCACTACCAGTACGGCCAGGAGACCCTCAAATGATTGAGCTAAAAGTTCCCAAGTTTTTCAATCCCGCGGAGCGCGGCTCCCAAAAACAGATTGCCAAGGCACTGCGGGAGTCGGTGGCGAAAGCACGGAAAGCAACTAACTTTGGGGAAGTACTTGACGCGGTTCTAGATATTCCGAGCGAATATATTGACAATAAACTGTTACGGCTAGCCAAAGCACACCCCCACTCAGACCTGCACGAACTAGAGGAGATTTTAACCAAGCAGTATATTAAGCGCACTGCATACGCATCTTCGGCAGTGGGGGCAGGGGCGGCAGTTCCGGGAAGCGGAACGGGGATCGCCCTGGGGCTAACCGCTGGTGAACTGGCAGTATACGCAGTACAGACCACCAGTTTCATTTTGGGAGTTTCTCGCCTACACGGGGTGCATCCTCAAGATCGCGAACAGCGGCGCACCCTGGTGTTATCTAGCCTGCTAGGAGAAGACGGCGCAGAGATTGTTTCTGACCAGCTGGGGCTCCACACCATTAATTGGGCACGCGCTTCCCTAAAGAATCTTTCCTCTCCTACCTTGGGACAGGTAAATAAAGCCCTGATGAAATATGCATCGAAGAAACTGGCTCATCGCACCGCGGGAAGAATGCTTGGACGTTTGATTCCCTTTGGGATTGGTGCCGGGGTGGGTTATTTATCGGGCAAGGCGGTAGCGCGGCGAACCGTAGAGGGAGTACAGGCTGCTCTCGGGGAAAGCCGGGAGAAATCCGCTAGTGACCTAATGGTGGAATTGGCTCCGAGCATCGACTTAACTGCAATACCAAGCCCCTCCTCTGAGAGGAAGCCAGATTTCTTCACCGATTAGAAGGTTAAAATTTCCAGCCGCATTTCTGTTTGCCCTGATTGTTATGCTCAGCAGACTTCCGCGCAAAAACGCTAATAACCGGCTAGAATGTGGGCTAGTGACTAGCGAAAGGTGAGGGCATGATAGATAGGCAATACGAGGATTTACTAGCCAAGATTTTAGAAACTGGCAGCGAGAAAGCGGATCGTACCGGAACCGGAACCCGCTCCCTGTTTGGAGCCCAGCTACGCTATAACTTGGCGGAGTCTTTCCCCTTGATTACCACTAAACGGGTGTTTATGCGGGGAGTTGCCGAAGAATTATTCTGGTTCTTATCCGGCAGCTCTAATGTGCATCCCCTGCAGGAAAAAAAGGTTCACATCTGGGATGATTGGGCCGACGAAGAGGGCGAGTTAGGGCCAGTTTACGGAGTCCAGTGGCGTTCTTGGCCCAGTCCTCATGGCAATATCGACCAGATTGAGAACCTGCTTTCTACTATTAAGAACGATCCGTCCTCGCGCCGCATGCTGGTATCCGCCTGGAATGTTTCCGAACTAGATGAAATGGCGCTTGCCCCCTGCCACCTGCTATTCCAGACCTATGTAGCCGCTGGCCGCCTCTCTTTACAGGTTTATCAGCGTTCTTGCGATATGTTCCTGGGCGTTCCCTTCAATATTGCTTCCTATTCTTTGCTAACCCACATGCTGGCGCAGCAAAGCGGGTTAGACGTGGGAGATCTGATTTGGACCGGCGGGGATTGCCATATTTACAACAACCATTTGACTCAGGTACGCGAGCAGCTTTCCCGCGAGCCCTATCCCTTCCCCACTTTGTGTCTTAACCGTGCCGATAATCTTTACGCTTACCGCTGGGAAGATATCGAGATCGATAACTATCGTCACCACCCGACCATTAAGGCACCGATAGCGGTTTAGGAGGCAAGTGATGAAGATTGGCATGATCTGGGCACAGGCCGCACACCGGGTTATCGGGGATGGACAGAAAATGCTCTGGCACGTTCCCGCTGACTTTAAACACTTCAAAGCCACCACTATGGGCAGCCCAATCATTATGGGACGCCGTTCTTTTGAAGCTTTGGGAAAACAGCCTCTGCCAGGCAGGTTAAATATAGTTTTAACCTCTCAGGAGGGGTATCAGGCCGAGGGCGCGCAGATAGCGTCTTCTTTATCTCAGGCCACCCAGTTGGCGGCGACTTCGGGCGCGGAAATTTGCTGGATTACCGGCGGGGCGCGCCTTTACGAAGAGGGGATGAGAATCGCCGATGAACTGGCAGTTACCTACCTGGATTTAGATGTGGGAGACCACCCAGAATATGCTCATGCCCCCCAGATTTCCCCCCAACTTTGGCAGGTGAATGAGGAGCGTTCAGATAGTGAGTTTCGCCCTATATCTGGGGATTGCCGCTGGAAGCTGGTTTACTACCAAAAAATGGGGGTAAACCCCAATTAACACGATACGATACACCAGTGTATCGTATCCGTTTAGAAAGCAGTTACACCTGAATATCGGAGGCACGATGGGGAAGAAATCCCGTTGGAACACTATTTCTAACCTGATCGTAATTTTGGGCATCTTGGTGATCCCCCTAATGTATTCTGGCCTGTTTACCTGGGCGTATGAAGATCCCATGCAACGGGTGAACGTTTTGAAAGCCGCGGTGGTAAACCTGGATCAGCCAGCTACCGCCGCCACTGCAAATGGCGAAAAAACCCTGAATCTAGGAAAAAGCCTGGAAAAAGAACTCTACAAAGATGACGCTCCCGGCTTTGACTGGACGAAATCTTCCCTCCCGCAAGCCAAATCGGGACTGCAGGATGGCACCTATAAAGCATTGCTACTCATCCCCAACAATTTGTCCAGTTCCTACGCAAAACTTGCCGATCCGCAATTGCAGGTTCCCGATCAGAAAGCCCAGTTGGAGCTGCGCACAGATGACTCGGTTAACTATCTTCAGGGCACGATGGCAACATCTGCTGCTCTGGCATTACAAGCTGCCTTATCCCAAGAGGGCGCTGCCGGGTATATCGATCAACTTTTACTTTCCACTGGTCCCCTAAAAGAAGGATTCCTAGATGCTGCCTCTGGTGCTGGGCAACTGGTCGAGGGCGGAGACAAATTAGGAGACGGCACCGATACCCTGGTTGTAGGATTAGGTGAACTCGCGGATGGCAGCGTTAAAATCCGCAATGGCTCCCTGAAACTGCGAGATGGAATCACCGCCTATACCGGCGGAGTATCCAGTTTAAATTCTGGGATTAACCAGCTAAATAGCAATATGCCGAAGCTGGTTACGGGAGCCAAGCAAATTGACGGCGGCATTGACCAGATTCACCAACAAGTAGCGGCTATCCAGCCCGAAGTTAGCGCCCTAGCTAAAAGTGGAAACGACTTAGTCGATCTGTTAACCCCGCTTTCACAGGTCAATATCGATACCGTCAAAATTAACCATTTGTTGGACGAGCTTAAACAGACGGCAGAAAAATGCTCGCAGCTGCCCCCAGCGGCGCTTCCTTCCGCCCCGCCATGCCACTTGCTCTCTGAGATGGCAAACCAGCAGGGGCTAACTCTGAAACAACTATCCGAAAACATCACCAAAGGTCAAGGCCTAATAACCATGGCGGGCAAACTTTCCCAGGTTGATCCGCAAGAGCTCAAACACAAATTGAATGCGGCCGATCAGGGAGTAAAAGAACTTAACCGACAAACCGCTCTCAGCGGGAAAACTAACCTGGGACAGCAAAAACCTACCTTGCGAGATGGAACCTTCGCCCTCGCCAATGGGTTAGAACAGGCACAACAGGGAGTAGGCAAACTTGCTTCCGGGGCGGCAACCTTAGACAAAAATTCGGCGCAGCTGCGCCAGGGCGTAGGTGATCTGAGTGGTGGTCTTGATGCTTTTTCGCAGGGGGCAGGTAAGGCTTTCAAGGGCGGGAAGCAGCTTTCTAACGGAATTAGTAAACTAACCACAGGTGCCTCTAGCCTGGAGGAGGGGCTACGCGATGGCGCCAAACAGGTTCCCACCGTTGACCGGGGACAGGCAGAAAAAGTTTCTCAAGCGGCCAGTGGCGTGGCAAATGTAAAATCGGTGCGCCAAAATCCGGTAAATAATAATGGAGCCGGATTCGCTCCTTTCTTCATGGCCTTGTGTCTATGGATTGGCGGGATTGCCATCTTCCTGATTTTCCCCGCCTTAGATTTGCGCCGTCACCCCCAGGAAAGTTTCTGGCGTTGTGGTTTCCGCTCTATGTCCATCGGAGCACTATTTGGCGCGTTACAAGCGATTACGGTAGTGATTGGACTGCAACTATTCCTGAAGCTCAATGCCCAAAACTTCGGAGCCCTGATTTTAATAGCTGTATTAGCTTCTATCGGATATGTGGCAGTAAACCAGGCTTGCGTAGCAGCTTTGGGATACCGAGGACGCGCCCTGTCGGTAATCTTGCTGTGCTTGCAAATCACCTCGACCGGAGCTACTTTCCCGGTGGAAACTGCCCCCAAGTTCTTCCAGTTCCTTAGCCCACTGTTCCCCATGACCCATGTGGCGCGCACTATCCGTGCCGCGATTGCGGGCGGAGAACTACGCTTGGGCAAAGCGGTGGTGGTATTGGCAATCTGGACGTTAATATCTTGGCTCGTCAGCCTGATAGCGACAGCGCGCCGTAAAGGTCAGCGTCCTATGCCCTATGACCCGGCGTTAACCTTCAAGAAAGTTCCCCTGGTTTCTTCCCCGCTAGGCGGGGATTCCAAAAACAGCGTAGAAGATTTCGACCAGCGCACCCACCAAGCCAAAGAAAACTTGCCTAGCTGATTCTGCGTTGGCGCGGGGCTGGCTCGAAGCTGGCCGTGCGCGGGAAGGCTGGATTTTTCCTCCCGTTCAAGTAGGGGCGGGGGAAAAGTTTTTCCTCCTGCCCAAAATCCGAAAAGGCGTCGCCTTTTTAGAATTGCTTATTCAGCCCGGAAAAGTTCAGATTTATAACCATATATCCGGAAAATAGTCTTGTGATTACTAAGCTGTCTAGCCGACTCGGATAAAACTTTCCCCCGCCCCCGTTGCGATCAGCAGCCGGTCTTTCTCCGCGTACACACCTGCTTATTAGTGCCAACCCTGCCACAGTTTTCGCACGGTTAAGTAACTAGCGAAGTGGGCACGCTTTGCGAGGAGGCTAGGTTTTATCCGAGTGGGCGCGATGGGCATAAGAATTTGGAAAACGTCGCTACGTTTTCCAAATTCTTGGGCGGGAGGGAAAACCTAGCCTCCTCGCCTATACGGAAATAACATCACGAACGCTATTGTTCGGACACATGGTTACAAAATAACCAGCAAGAGCTTTTTGGGCAGGAGGAAAAACTTATTCCCGTGCTGGACTGATTGGGAGGCGCACTCTGCCTGGGCTACATGACTTTCGTTTTTTCCACCTCTTTGGCCATATCGTGGATCCGCCCGGCAATCGTACGCCGCAAAACTAGCCCCAGCACTAAGTTCGGAATCAGGAATACCAGGAGTATCACCAGGTTATAAGCAAAATCCCCCGCATAAATCCCGGCGATAGCCGAACGCATTAAGTTAATCGCATAGGTGGCGGGCAGCCAGGGACTGATCTTTTGGAACCATTGCGGCAATAGTTCCAACGGATAGGCTCCACCAGCGGCAGAAATCTGTAACACCAGTAACAACACCGCTAAGGCTTTACCCGCATTGGCAAGTGCTACCACCAAGGTATACACGATAACGGTAAAGACGGTGGAAATTACCCATCCTGTCAAGATCAGTAGGAAGGGATGGGCTGGTTTAATCTCCACAAACACAATCAGCCCAACCATCAGCAACGTGGATTGCGCCATCCCAATTACCCAGAACATAAAGTAGCGCCCCAGATACTCTTGAGCCCCGGTAAATATAGGCTTTTTTCCCGCGGATTTAGCGGCTGTTTTCGCCTCTGGAGTCGATACTGCTTCACTAGCTTCCGTGTCTGCCCTTTCCAACCGGGGCGATTCCTCCGCATTCGCATCCACTCCAGCGGCAGCATCAGGATCTTTTCGGGCTCCCCTACTGGCCAGGTAGCGTTTGCCCACATTCTCAGAAACGTCAGTACGCAGGAAAACCCCCGCCAGAAGCGCCCCCACCCACAGGGCTATAACGGTGAATAGTGGAGTCATCCCCACCCCAAAGGTGGCGACTGGGAACACCGCATTGCGTTTTACCGCTATGGGGGAAGAAATTAGGTGGGCAAAATCTTTGGGATCAGCCCCCAGCGTGGTGGCGATTTTTTTCAAGTCCCCTTGCACCTGGCTAGACGAAATCTGTTCCCGAGCCTGATTCAAGCGACGGGCTCCGTCACGCATCCGTTTCGCGGTATTGTCCAAGGTCTTTTGGGAACGACGCATACTCGCAATCATCCCGCCCGCACTGTCCGACAGATCGGCTTGCACCTCCTGCAGATAGGAACGGAAAACCTTCACATTTTTTCCAGCAGAATCCAGGTTTTTATGCAGGTTTTCAATCTGTGGCTGCAGGTTTTTCTCAAAATTGGATCGAGCAGTGGCGATAGCCTGTTGCGCCTCTGTTATGGCTTGGCGGGCTTTCTTTCTTAGGTCAGAATCGACAGTTACTCCCCTGCGCAGGTCAGATATAATACTGCCCAGTCGCTCCGACAGGATTTGTTGGCGAGCAATCGCCGCGTCCATCTCGGCCAACAAGCGGTCGACAGCCGGACCCTTCCCCTCTAAATCCGCCCCGTTCGGCCCCAACGCCTGCTCGAGTGTGTCCCGCGTCTGTTGGAAGCCAGCGATTTGTTTATCTAACATGGTCTTCAGCTGTGCGACTGTGTCCGCACTGCTTTGCCCGGCGCTATTGACCGAATCCAGCAATTTATCCAACTGTTTTCCCAGGTCAGAAAGATTGCTTTCTGCCAGTCTCACAGCATCGTCGAGGCGGGAGGATACGGATGCGAAGGGATTGGTGGTTCCGCCAGCGCCTTTTCTCCCGGAATCAAAGGTGGAGTCAACAGCCTCGTCAAAGGAGTCCTGCACCCCTGCAGCCAGCTGTTTTGCTCCGGTGGCCAGTGGCACCGCCGAACCTATCAAAGTAGACAGAGAACTGACGGTGTTTGCCCCGGAATTCAGTTCCGCAGAAAGGGTGTCGAGATGGTTACTCAACCTATCTAGAGCTACCTGAGCGTCAGCAGTGTCTAGATAGGAGGACACGTCTTCAGCAATACCTACGGCCACTTCTGCCAAGATTTGCGAAAAAGTCGTGTTGATTTGCGCGGTGACCCCCTGAGCGCCTTGCGTAGTGAGATTGGCTGAAAGCGGGTTCTTCTTTTCATTGGTGTGCAGCGTGATATTTGCCGGAGCAGCTCCGCCGGCATAAAACGTAAACATGGACTGTGAGAAATCTGCCGGCAATACAATTGTCGCGTAATATTCCCCCGAACGTGTACCCTCCAAAGCCTGATCTTTACTGGTTATTACCCAATCAAACTGGTCATTTACTGATAGTTCCTTGAGGACCATGTTCCCCACATTGACTTTAACGTTGAGTATTTTGCTGGTGTACCCCTCATCCGTGTTGGCCACGGCAATCTTCAGCCGTCCCGAATTTGAAAAAGGATCCCAGGTAGCTAGCACATTGAACCAGGTGAAGAACATGGGCACGACAATCAACAGTACCAGGGAAATCCGAACCATGATGCTGCTGCGAATCTGACGGAAATCATCTCGGATGATGAAAAGTATTTCGTTCATCACAGCTCCTCGCTCATTGCGGAGGCATCGGTTTCGCCAGCCGGCTGCTCAGAACTATCATCCGCAGCGTCTGCCAGCACAGACGCGCTAAGGAGGTGACGTTTACTGCGACTACGATAATGTCCGCTACTGCGGCTCTCCGCTCGATTTTCGGTTTTGCCGGCATTCGCTCCTCGCTGGCGAGCTAGACTCTCGAAAAGTTCATCTTCTGTCAGATGTGACAGTCTCTCGGCTCGTTCGATGGAGCTCTTTAGTACCACTAGGCCAACCAGAGTCCCCATGATGGCCACTCCCCAAATCGCTACTATACCCAGGAGCACTGGCTTGCTGGCGGAGGTGAGCCAGGAAATCATCCCGAGCGCGACCAGCCCTAAAATCCCCACGCTACTCAGTCCATTGATCAAAGCGGGATAGCGGGCATTGAACTCTTCTTGACGTAGCCGGATACGGGTGGAAAACTCTTTCCGGTTAGCCAGTAGCGCAATGATGTTACTCAAGCGGTAACCACGACTTTGTAGCTGAACGTCTTCATTTACAACCAGTTCAGTACGAGCCAAATCATCGTAGAACAGCTGGGTGAAGTAACCGAAACGACGTCTCCCCACAAGACCCAGCAGGAACATGGTTACACTCATAAGCAATAAAACCGCCATCACATGCCAGAAACGCCCGTGATAGAACCCACCGATAGTTTCTCGGATCGCATCGATGCCGTAAGAAAACGGGAGCATTGGGGATAGCTGGCGGAAAAATCTGGGCATAAGCTCGATTGGATAGATACCCGAGGCGCCGGGAATCTGCAACACCACCAGCAAAATTGCCAGGGCGCGTCCCACGTGACTAAACGCAGCTGCTAAAGCATAGATAATTGCCAAATAACACGGGCCGATCTGCATGGAGGTAGCAATGAAAGCGGGAGCGCTGGCTACTTTCACTCCCAACAGCAAACTGCCTACGCTAACAATCAGTCCCTGCCCTATGGACAGCACCCCGGAGAGCATGAATCGCCCCAGATAAGCCGAGCGCAAGCTCAACCAGTCAAAGCCTTCTTTATCAACTTCTACCCGGAAAATTATGACCAGAATAAGTGCACCAATCCACAGGGAGAGATTGATAAACATGGCCGCCATTCCCGAACCATAAGAGTTGATAGGAAAGAGCGTCTGCTGGTCGAATTTTACTGGTGAGGTTAGGTAGCGTCCGATATTGGTTGGATCGAGCCCCATGACTGTTTTCAAAGTTCCCGTCCGGAGCGCAGTCGCCAGAGTCGCAACATCGGTTTGCGCCCCACTAGCCGTCTTGGAAAGCGTGCTCAGGTTTCCCTGCACCTGATCAAGCACATTTTGGGTATCCGTAATCTGGTCATCGACTCCGTGGGTCAGCGCCGAAATTTCCTTCAGGGAAATCCGTGCGGTACTCACCGCGGATTTAATGGCTCCCAGCTGCGCCGATAGCCGCGTCACCTGGGAGTTTAACTGAGATGCGGTTCGAGTGGACTGTTCCCGTAGACCAGTGGCAGCATGTTGTGCGTCTGCCTGAGCCTGATCAAAGGATTTCATCAGTGCCTGCAAATCCTTGCTAGCCTTGGTGGCATCTGACCCGGTTTTCCCGACTTTGGCGAGCAAGTCCTGCATTTCGTTCAGCTGGGATTGCAACTTAGTCGCGAGCTTTTGTGTCTGCGGGAATCCTTCCAAAACCGCAATATGCTCGCGCATTTTTTCTATCGAAGTATTTGCCCTCTTAATACCGGATTGCAGCTGCGAGTCTATTTCGGTGAGTTTATTGCTAGCATTTGATACCGCCGAATCTGCCGCCGCCGAGGATTCATTGAGTGCTTTTTGGGCGTTAATACTGGCTTGCCCGGCCACAGCAGCAAATTCGGAAGCATCGGAGAGCACCGTCCCTAAAATTCCTTGTGCATCGCTTAAAGCCGCAGAAACATCAGCCAATACCGGGTCAGCTGCCGCCAGCGTATCCCGGACTTTTTTCATAGTCTGTAAAGATCCCGTCAAAGACGCACTGGCGGAATCCAAGGTGGCTTGTGCGTCGGCCAGATCCCGGTTAATACCGCTCAAAGCATCTAAAGCACTGCCCTGAGCACCGACAACATTCGCGTCAATTCCTAAGGCGCCGTCGTGCAAAGCCTGTGCAATCACCTCTCCAACCTGTCCTCGGAAAGTTGACGTAATTTGAATATCGAGCTCATTTGCTCCCGCATCAGTAATTTTTGGAGCAATAGCTCCTTTCTTTTCATTCACGTTGTATTCGATGGTCGGCTGATGGAGTTGGCCACTAAAAATATCGACTAAATCTTTACTAAAAGTCTTGGGGATAACAAAAGTCGCATAAACTTCCCCGGTTCTGATTTTGTGATTAGCGGTGGCTTGATCTGTAAACTGCCAGCCAAGCTGCTTATTCTCTGACAATTTGTCGACTACCAGCTCGCCAACATTAAGCTCACCAGTTAGTGCGGATTCCGTTCCCACATCGTTATTCACTACCGCTATGGGCAGGTTTTCCGTCGCGGTGTAGGGGTTCCAAAAGGCCAAAATATTCAGCCAAGTGTACAGGGCTGGGGTGACCAAGATACCGATGATGATAATCAAGGATCGCGGAACCGCAAAAATCCGCTTGACGTCACGCGTCAACACCCGCCAGCTATCTTTCATCCTGCAATCATATCCTGGCGTTCAAATTCCGACATTTCGTACAGCAGTCCCTCTCAAATCCCATCCGGAAAAATCTGGGTCTACATAAGTTTTGCACGTTCACCGCCGGATTCGGGTCAGAGGCACGCGCGTTGTCACCATCTTTTTTAGCCGGAAACACGCTTTTTAGCCTCCTGTTAACAATCTCCATTCACGCTGCAGCGAGAAAATTGGGGTTCCCGGAGTATCTTTATCGAGCCAGCCCCGCCGGAACTAGCAGAATTCGCTACCCATAGGGCGGAGGGTTTGCAGCATGCGCTCCGCCCACTGGGCGTTTGGTTCCACCCGGGAACGCACCTTCGAGGCGGCCAGTTCATCAGTGGCCAGCTGCGCTGCTACCTGTGCATCTAGATGCTTAACCTTCATTGTGGCAGTGCCAGGCACTAAATCTAGGCGCACCCCTGCCACTCCCAGATGCCGCTGGATGGGACCGGCGCTGGTAGTTACCGATTGGGCACGTTCGTGGGGCGCGAAGGTGACTTTGCGCCGTAGCCATCCGTCCCGGTAGATCAGCACGGTATCAGTGACAGCAAAAGCGCGGCGCATGCGGGAAAGAGGATCTAGAATCTTGGCTTTTTCGCTGCAAGGAGTGAATATAACTTTCGATTCCAAATCTGAGTTCTTGCCATTGAAAGCTGCCTGCAGCAGTTTTTCGGTTTCTACGCCCTCACTGGCCCCTAAATCTCGGATTGCCATCTGCAAAATAACTTTTGCCTGTCCCAAGGTCCCCACGGGCAGAAGTAGGTTATCAGCGGCTTGTTTCTTCTGGTTGCCGCTGGTTTCTAATCCATGCCCAGCAAGGGTAACTTCTGCCTGCCACCAGCCGAAAGGTCTCCACAGTAGCGGCTGGATAAACCGGATGGCATGAATACGTCCTGGTGGCAGCGTCTGCGACTTTAGTGCCAATAGACCCGAGGTGATCCGGATGCCGTCGTGAGTAATATTGGCACTGAAATTGAAACCGGAGTTAAAACGTGACCAGGCATAAGACAGGATCATCAGGGGAATAATTCCAATGGAAATAATGGTGGGGATAACACTTCCCGCGACTAGCCCCTGCACAGTTAGATCCGCCATTATGAACAGCACGATAGCGCAAATCGCTACAATCAGCGACATTACCAGCAACCATACCGTTTGGGAAGTCAACAGTATGGAGGCTATCAGGCGTCCTGGTGAAACCCGGTAAACTTCATACTCATCCCGGTCTAGACGGTAATCGTCCTCGGCAAAAAGATCCGTGCCGGCCAGGCCTTTAGCTCCCGTCTGTCGAGAGGTTTCATCAGTGAGGGAACGCCCAGCTATGCGAGCGACAACTTCTCGCCGGGCTTGATCTAAATATTTATTGGTGAGGAACTGGATTTCTACCCGCGATCCTTGGCCACCCGCCGACTCCACCCGCAACTCTCCCAAGCCAAAAATACGGGCAGCTAACGGCCGATAGACATCTACTGATTGCACCCGATCTAGGGGAATCTTGCGGTGTTTTTTAAAGAAAATACCCCGCCGATATTGCACGTCCTCGGCGGTTATTTTCCAGGAAGTTGCTCGCCAGGCCAAATATAGGTAAATAAGAACCAGAAGCAGAATCCCCAACAACCCCCCTATTACTGGGAATACTAGCCCTGAGTGCTCTGGTATCCCCTTCCGAATTCCCTGGATTAGCTTTATCAGGTTATCTAGCGATTGCGTCAGCGCCACCGCCACGATTACTACCAGCGCCTGCCAGACTTGTAACAGCGGGGTAAGCCAGTGTACTGGACGCCAAGTAGAGTTTTGAGTCTTAGCGCCCACAGCACCGCTGCCAGTAGCTTCTATTGGCGTCTGTCCTCCTCCATACGCTGGGAGAGGGAAATCTGTCGATACTTCCTCGGAATTCGAAAGGGTAAAGTCTGAGTTCTGAGCGACCATTTAAATTCCTTCGAGGTTACTTTCAGCCAGTTCGGCGATTTGTTCCCGTAGCTGGGCGGCCTGTTCGCGGGGTATTCCCGGTAGCTCTGCATCCGTATTTGCCGAGGCTGTATGTAATTTTACCTGCGCGATTCCAAAATGACGTGCAACGGGACCTTCTTCTACATCTACGTATTGCAACCTACCCAGCGGAACTACGGTTAGAGACTTAAACATTATCCCCTTACGAATCTGCAGATCAGTTCCGGTTACTGCCCACCCCATAGCGCGCACCTGTCGAGGGATCAGCCACAAAAGCCAGAGCACTATGACCACTGCCACCACGATTAGCAACAAACCAACCCACTTGTGCGGCAATAAGAAAAATAAAACAATCGCCACCGCAGCTGAGCAAAGCAGGAAAAACGCCACCGCTGCCAGACGCACCTTTATAAGTTCCAAAGAAACTGGCCGGAACCGTACTCCTTCCGGCGCAAACGGATCTAAGCGAGAAGAAGCCATTGCAAGTCCTTTTTCCTTTTACTATAACAAACCATCACTCCCTGCAACTAGCACAGAGATATTTACATTTTAAAGCAATTTGCCGTTTTCTATTGACACGCATTAACTATTAGTGCAATGATTGCTCACATCGGCTTTAACGCGTGTTAATTAGTTCTAGGGAGAGCTAATTTCCCGGGGTTAGACGATACCGAAAATAAAAATTTTGCACCCCGGCAAAAGCTGGATGCAATCGGCAAAGGAGCCTAAGTTTGCCGAACAAAGATATGGAGGCACATACATAGATGAGTGAGAACACCACTACCAATGGGGGGAATGGACTTCCGCCGCTAACGGCCGGCTCACACAATCGCCGCATCGGAATAATCTCCGTCGTAGTTACTTTCGGCGGACTGCTCTTCGGTTACGATACCGGGGTTATCAATGGGGCACTAAAACCGATGACAGAGCAGTTCGGGATTCAAGCACTCGGGGAAGGTTTTATTACCGCCTCGCTCCTCCTCGGCGCAGCTATTGGAGCCGCTGCAGGTGGTCGCCTAGCCGACCGTTTTGGACGCAAACCCACAATTCAATACCTGGCAGTGCTATTTTTCTTTTCTACCTTGGGCACAGTTTTTGCACCGGAAATAGTGGTAATGGTTTGCGCCCGCTTTTTCCTAGGGCTGGCAGTAGGCGCCGCCTCCACCCTAGTCCCTGTTTACCTATCTGAGTTATCCCCCACCGAAAGACGTGGGGTACTGAGTGGG
Organism: Varibaculum vaginae; assembly: GCF_900604285.1. Classification (GTDB taxonomy): domain Bacteria; phylum Actinomycetota; class Actinomycetes; order Actinomycetales; family Actinomycetaceae; genus Varibaculum; species Varibaculum vaginae. The sequence continues at coordinate 881,439 of NZ_UWNY01000001.1, read as the reverse complement.
CGAAACGAATTTGCAATCGTTGCCGGACAGCTATTGGCGTTCACTATTAATGCCATTATTGCTTCCACCATGTCATTTTCATGGACCTGGCGAGTAATGCTCGCCGTGTGTGCCATACCGGCCGTATGCCTATTCATTGGCATGTTTAAAGTACCAGAATCTCCCCGTTGGCTTGTTAACCAAGGACATTACGACGAAGCGTTAGCAGTTCTTATGGAGGTACGAAACGAGGATCGCGCTCACGCTGAACTCTCAGCCATTAAGGCAGAGGCGGAAGCAGAGGCCTCTTTAGAAAAGGCGGGATTTGCCGACCTAAAGACTCCCTGGATACTACGCCTGGTTCTAATCGGAGTGGGATTGGGGATCTGCCAGCAACTACCAGGGCACAACTCAATCATGTACTACGGATCTCAGGTATTGGAAATGGCCGGATTTGGACATCAGGCCGCAGTAGTGGCCAACGTGGCTAACGGAGTGCTTGCGGTAGTCGGCACCGGATTATGCTTCGTCCTAATCGACCGTTTCACCCGGCGACAAATGATTCTAACCGGATTCGCCCTAACCACTTTGATGCATATCCTAATCACAACTACCCAATGGTTCCTACCCGACGGAACCCCTAAAGCTATCGTAACCATGATCTTTATGGTGCTTTTTATCGGCTGCATGCAATGTTTCTTGAACATGCCAATGTGGGTTCTAATGTCAGAAATATTCCCACAACGTCTGCGCGGCCTAGGAATGGGGTTATCAGTCTTTGCCTTGTGGATCATGAACACCATCATTACCTTCTTATTCCCCATCTTGGCAGAAGATTTCGGCCTAAAAGGCACCTTCCTGATGTTCGCCATTATCGGCTTCCTCGCCTGGTTCTGGCTATACCGTTACGCCCCCGAAACTCACGGGCGCAGCTTGGAAGAACTCGAGCAATCATTCAAAGCCGGTAATTACCGCTAACAACTAAATACTATTTCCTAACTCCTTACACATTTCGGGGCTCACCAAAGGGTGAGCCCCGAAATTTTTTACCATTCCCCGCGACATCAGCAATTCCCGCAAAAGTTACACCAGTAATTTCAAAACGCTTTTTACTGGTTTCTAACCATTGTGGAGGCCTCATTGCTACAAGCTACGTCCATAGAGCACCCAATAGACATGAAAAACCCCGGGCAGTTGAGGGGCGCCCGGGGTTTTATCAGGTAGTAAGAGGATCTACCCAATCATGAAGGAACGTGTAAGGCTAATAGCACCGGCCGCGCCGATACCGCCCAAGATAACAATTCCGGCAAGGGAGCCGGCGCCGCCCATGCGGTCAATCGCGGAGAGATTGTTGGCCGCATAAGCTGAAGCATCTACATCGTTAGCGGCTAGGTTTCCACTAACTTCGGTCGTGCGAGCCTGAATCTGAACGGAAGTCTGCACACCATCATTAGACAGCCCTTCGGCAGCCTGCGCGGTGAGCACTCCCGCAGGAATCAAAGCTGCGGCGGCAATCCCGCAAGCAGCCATCTTCTTAACCGAAGATCCCTTGTTCATTTCAGTCTCCCTCACGACCTGAATTCTTTCTTGTTGGTATTAATGTTACCACTCGGTCAAATGAAAGCAAGTTAACCGCCATAAAATATAGGTGATCTACCTCACAACCAATAAAAACCTACGTACTGGAAAGTAAGAAAATTTCAATAAAAACCCTCTTAGCCAGTACTGTTAAAGAAATTTTGAATTACAAAAAAACTAAACCCCCAATACTTACCGGCCGGTAAGTATTGGGGATGACAGCAAACACAGAGCTAAAAACAGTAATTTTATGGACGTTATTTAATAACTTTTTCATCACTTCAAATCTTTTAGTGCCCCCACCCACATAATTAGCTGTTAGTTTCTCCGCCTTGAATGTCCAATCACCACACTGCGAATACCCATGGGCAATTACTTTCCCTGTAGAAAACAGCAAAATGCCAGACTACCCCTGCTAGTTAATCCCCGAAACGCCCCCTACTTGATAATCTAAAACCGTGAATGACATGGATGATTTCCTTCCCCTGGCCGCAATGGCAGCTGCCGCAATGCCAGATAACGACTTCGTATCGCTTTGTTTACCCCGTTATAAAACCGACGATCTGCGCGTATGTGCAGTACAAGACGCGGCCGAACGCAAATGGCTAGTTACCAATCCCTCTACTGAACAACGAGATCAAGAACTGCAAATCCAGAGCCGGATTATGCAGGCACTAGCCCATGACGGCGCGCGTTTACCTTTCTCCCTGCCCTGGCCGGCACACTCGGTACGGGTCATAGGCGGAAAGCACGCCTTAGTTCATGCGGCTTTCTCCGGCAGACCGCTGAGTCAAGAAGATTTAACCGTCTCCGATAAACTCGCTGAATCTCTAGGAAACGCCTTGGCATCCCTACACGACTTGCCGGCACGGATTCTACAAGCTGCCGAGCGCCCAATTTTTAGCGCCGACCAGATTCGTCGCCGTTGGTTAAATTTATTGGATGAGGGCGCCACCACCCGATCCATCCCTCCCCGTTTGTGGCAACGCTGGGAGGAACGCCTCGAGGATGTTTCCCTCTGGCGTTTTCCGCCGGCTTTTATCCACGCAGATTTACAGGAGCCATACCTCTATACAAAAGACGAAGTGATTACCGGTATTACCGGTTTTGGCAATGCCCAATTTGGCGATCCTGCCCGCGACCTAGCCTGGGTAGTATCCTCCTCTTCTGATGAGTTCGCAAAGAGAATGCTCAATGCCTACCGTAAACTACGTCTGAGTGAAGACCCTAAGCTAAACGCGCGCATCGAACTCAACTCCGAGCTGGTGCTACTGGAATGGCTGCTGCATGGGGTACAAGAGAACAACGAAGAAATCATAGCTGATGCCCGGCAGTTAATCGCGCAATTGGCAGACACCTTGGATAACACCGGGTTACTGCCCGCGCTCCGCGAGGATTTTACCTCCAAAAAAGCAGATAAACTGCCGGAAACCAGCACAGACAACCTTAAGGAAACTGAAGAAAACACCACGGAAATATCCCCTCAGACGGTGGCAATACCCGCTGACGATACCTCCTCTTCCGCTAATGAGGACACGCAGTCAGACCCCAGCATTTAACGGTTTACATCTTCCTCGCGATAAAACCAGCGCGGTTTTCCCCATCTGAATGTCCTCTAGGGCTCATAACTAAAGCAGGTCAGGGAATAGCTCCTCTAGCTTTTGCGGCAAATGCAGGCGCTCGTGCCACTCATCTAGTGGACACAGCAAGTCAAAGCGCACAAAATATAACGCGGCGTCGATATCTTCTAGCCGTAAACCTTTGGAAAACGCATAGACCAGACGATAGGTGTTGATTTGCTGTACATATTTTGCAACCGCTTGTTGACTGTTGCCACCTATCTGGCCAGAGCTATCAAGTTCTAAAGAATCGGTTTTCCAGTCGATAATCGTAAGCTTGCCGTTCTTGGGGTTACGCATAATGGCATCGATTCTCGCCACTATTTTAGTAACCATAGGAGCCGCAAATTCGACCTCGGAATCTATATACTCCCAACCACGCCGAGGATTAACCTGGCCACTTCGCCATTTCTTCTGTAAATAACCAAGCTCATTTAGCAGTTCTTTATCCAAGTTTTTAGATAGGGGATACTCATTTCCTCGTAGTTCCTGATCTACCCATTCATGGAACAAAGTTCCTAAAGTAGCGCCCCCAGTAGGGAAATCAGGCAGAGGACGCCGCTGACTTAAGGCAAATCCCGCCGGATCTTCCTGCAATCTTCGCGCCCTAGTTACACCGGCAGAAATCGGTAGTTCTACTTGATTACGCAGCTGCCATTCGGATCGCTGGTCGCGAGTAAGCTGCAATGCTTGTTGCATCCAAGAGGAATGAGTAGCCGCCATTTCCAGTCTCTCCTTTTCACCAGGAGCAGACAGCAAGCGATGCAAATAGGGATGGGCGTGAATGTTAGCAGTTAACTCACTTAGTTCTGCTGCCGCCGCAGAAAGTTGCGTTAGCTCGGAAGAAGGATCACCTGGCCATAGGAGATAACGGGGAGCCACCTCCCACTCATCATCTTCATCCGCGAGACTATTTCGCAGTTCCCTCATTTTCCCACTGGAATCTATTTCTGCCAGGAACTGCGAGGGCACTCGCCTGGTCTTAGCGGTTCCCGAGTGTTCGCTTCCGGTAAGTAACAATTCAGATTCCGCGCGTGTAAATGCCACATAAGCTACCCGCCGGTCAGCTAACTGCGAGTGAAAACCGAGAGCTAGCTGGTAACTGGTTATCACTTTCGCATTTTCTGAAAATACCCCTGTATCGAAGTCATACCCGCTTTCTTCTAAACCCCGCTCAATAGTAGGGAGTACTTCCTTATCGGGACGTAGGTCGTAGGGAATCATCCTCGGATCAGTAGTCCAGGAAGAGGTTTTGCATTCTCCTTTAGTGACAGATATGGGACGATCGGGAAGATTTCCCCCAAACTTTCCAGGACTGGGAGGCTCATCAAGACCAGGAACTGCCACCCAGGTCCATTCCAGACCTTTTGCCGCATAGATAGTCATGACCTGGATAGCGTTCGGGTTAGGCTCCTGAATAGGCATATCTAAGCCCCGCTCGTGCTCATCAGCCATTCTGAGCCAATCTAAGAAACTAGGCAGACTAGTGCTCCCCCCACTGGTCTCGTATTCGCGGGCAACCTTGACGAAACTATCTAAACACCCTTGTGAGACTCCCCCATCGGGTCGTACTTTAACATCCAAGTCCAGGCACAGGGCAAAGATCGTGTGCTGTACTAAGGCCCCTAGGGGATCGTGTATATGGCGGCGCACCTCTACCAGTTGAGAACGTAAGATATCGAGGCGGCGGTGCGCTTCCACACTGAAGGTGCTGCCAGCCCCGTTTATAGTCCAACCGGGATCTGGCAAGTTATCAACCGCATCCATCAAATATGCTTGCGGACGAATGTCTGGATTACTATCGGGGTTGGCTAAATGAGCTGCCCACCGCCATAAGAGGTCGATATCTGCGGGGCTAATACCACACCCAGTGATCAGACGCATTAAGGAATCTCCTCGTCCGGCATCTGACGCTACTTGCAGTGCCGCTATTACATCGGCAACTGCCGGATCATACATAAGCCCCGAAACTCCGGTAACTTCTACCGGCAGTCCCTTTCGACGTAAAGCCTGAGTGATTAAGGGGCCTTGGGAATGTTTGCGTAGCAAAATCGCCCCGGTGGGTAAACTTTCTTGCTGATCTGGAGGTAGCTGCTTATTCTTAGCGGTTATTTCCTCATGTAGCTGCCAACGTTCAGCAAAAAAATCTGCGATTCGTTCAGCTTCCTTTTCGCTATCCTCAAAGAAATACATTTCTACGTTACCGGGATTATCACGCTTTTGAGGGCAGGTAACCAGCTCTTTTGCCTTAACTGAGGAAGCTGGAGGAGCAAAAGTATCAGGTGAGGGCGCGGGACCTAGTTTGGTTTCTGGCTGACGCGCCTGGATTAGGGCACGAATCTGCTTATCTATTTCTTGGGTGCTTACCCCCTCGGCTAGCTGTTTCAAAGGGCGAACCACCTGATTCGCTACCGCTAGTACAGCTTCCCGGTTACGGTAGGTAATCGGCATATCGTTAACATGCTTATAAACCTCACCAGAGGGCACCCCAAAAGCGGTTAAAAAATCGCGCATTGAAAGTTCTGAAGCACCTCGCCAACCATAGATTGCCTGGTTGGGGTCACCGACCGCCATGGCTCCTTTACCGGCGAAAATACTAGAAAAAAGTTCCAGTTGCGCTATGGAAGTATCTTGGAACTCATCCAGTAAAATCACGTCATAACGTTCACGAAGTTGCTGCCTAATATCGGGAAACTTCTTAACTAGTTTCGCCGCATAATAGATTTGATCTGCATATTCGATGTATCCGTTCTGTTTTTTGTACTTTTCGTACTCAGAACAGATAGCTAGCAATTCTTCCCTTTGGGTCAATGACTCCAATAACTTTGCCAAATTACCGCTGGGTTTCTTCGAGTTTCCCTGGGCTTTGCCGCCGCTATATAGGTTGCGCATTTGTTCCAAACCGCTACGGACTTCTTCGGTCTCTAAAAGCTGGTCGCGCAACTGTGATCCGATAGCTAACGCTCTATCAACTGCACTTCCTACAGAAATATCGGCACTTAGATCCTGCGGCCAGTTGCTGACAATCTCGTACATAATCTGCCAGCGCCGCGCCTCGTCTAACAGTATGCAGGCAGGGGAAACTCCCAGGCGGGAACCATATTGGCCGACAATTTGGTTAGCGAAAGCATTGTAGGTGGAAGTCACCGGTCGCGAAAGCCCACCGGTTTCACTGTCGGTAAGATACTCCGCGACCTCCGGAAAATCTGGATTATCCGCTAAGCGTTGTAGGTAGTTATTAACGCGCGAGGATAATTCCCGATCTGCCTTATTGGAAAACGTCAACCCCAGAACCCGATCGGGAGCCACCAGCGCATTCGCCACCAAATACACCACTCGAAATGCCATAGTGGCGGTTTTACCGGCTCCTGCCCCGGCAATTGCCATCATCGGTTGATTGATGGGAGCAGTAATAACCTTTTCTTGATCTTCATTAGGACGATATTGTCCAATCGCCTCGGCGATTTGCGCGGGAGAATATCTAATTTTCTGGACGTTACTCACAGCACCTGCTCTCCTTCACTCCTTAGCGGGCAACATGAACGTACAGAGCATTGCGCACAATGGGAGTTTTCAATTGCCTTAAAAAATGTTCCCGAAGCAACCTTCGCTGCCTGAATAATATTTTCTGTTAGCTGTGCCCTCTTTTCATCACTTAAAGGGGCTTGGGACATTTCTTTAGGGGCTTCCTGATCTGCAGCCCCTTTGGGATTAGACACGATAACCAGGCTGGAGCTTTGGATTTGAGCCTTGGTTTCCGCCAGCACCGGGCTAAGAATCTCTGCCGCTTCCTTATCTTCACCAGCAAGAATTGCTTCTAGCAGCAACTGATAGCAAGCTAGCTGGAGATGGTTTTCAACTTCCGACTTACTTGGAGAATTTTTCATAGTCTTGAAATCAACTATCCTCACCCCGTCCTCGCCTGCTTCTAACCGATCCATCCGAGCGGTGAGCACCGCCGAGTCACCCACACACACATGGGAACTAAGCTCGCTGACCGCCGACTGTTGATGATCATCTAAATAACGACTGAGACGCCGCACCATATCTTCTTTCCGCTGTAATTCTTTACGAGAAAAGAAAGCCTCTCGATCTTGCGGCCAATGGGAATAAAAAAATTCTAAACGCTCTTCTAAACTACTAGCAGTCATTTCCTCAGCAATCTGGTGTATTAAGGTTCCCCAGGCTGCCGGCCCAGCAGCATCCACTGCTTCTCCGCCTCGCCTAGAAAGCAACCAGCGTAGTTCGCAGTCATTTAACTGTTCTAAAACCGAGGGGGATATTCCTACCCGTCTCCCTTTAGCCTTCAATCCTGCGGGGTTCGTCCACCAAGCGTTACCCCTGCCTACCTGACGCCAAGTATCCGGGTTAGCGGAACGGACACCTTGGGTGCTTAGATAAGCTAAAGTCTCCAGTGCTTTTTGACGTTTTTCTTCATCGGGTTCGGCGGCAAGTACCGCTCGCAGATGCCCCACTAGGGAACGTAAAGAGGGGAATAGCTGTTCATGCTGGGAATTTTCATCGGTACCTTCCGTAGCGGAATCTGCGGGCTGGTCCCAATCACTGCTCAGATATTGCGCGGTCGCGAAATTTCCTCTTTCTATTTTTTTGCAAAGGTTTACAAAGAATATCGAGGGAGTTTCCTCTGCGTCGGAACGCGCTGCTACCAGCATCTTGCTACGGGCACGGCTGAGGGCGCACCTAACTAAAGAACGCTCTATCGCAAGCGCACGACTACGAGATTCTCCGGGAACTAGCTGTAGGTGTCCACTGGGGCTAAGCAACGCATTCGCGTGGAGTAGATCAGAAATATCTTCGGCACGCATTAACGATCCGCTCTGGGAAAATACCGGCCATTGCCCATCTTGCATTCCAATAACCGCGCAGGTATCCCAAGTGCGTCCCGCTGCCGAAAAAACGGTTTCTAATGCTACTGCCGAGCCTAACCCGTGGCTTCCGGTTAATACATCTTCCGCTTGAGTTTGCCGCAGCAACAAATGGCAGTAGTCGCTCATATCGGCACTTAAGTGGCGCTGTGACCAAATCTGGGCATGACGCACCAACGCGATTACCGCATCTAAAGCTTGATCAGCGAATCTTTCCCCTCGCAAAGCACGCTCATACCAATCATTTTCTAGATCAAGTTGCCGCCAAATGTTTTCTAGAGCCTGTACCGGAGGCAATGACAAACAGGCAATCCCAGCGGTTATCACCTGATGGCAACGAATAAAAACTTTTGCCCCCTCTACCATCTGTACCTGGGTCAACGGAAACTGAGAAGTGCCGATTGTGCTATAAAATCCCGTAATTTTGGTATCGAGAGCAATTCCAGCGCTAACCAATGAGCGCTCCAGACGTAACATTTGCAGTGAATCCAGGGAGAAAAGTGGGGAACGCAAGAGACGCCGTATGGCTTCCCCGCGAAGGTTTACTATTTTATCTTCCATAGAAGATTTGTTAGAAGACCAGGGAACTGTATCTGGCTCGTCGCAATCAGCACTCAACTGGTTGTGTCCCTTGGCTAGCTCACCTTGTCCCGGAAGGGTAAAAAGGGAAAGGAAGGCACCGGTTATCTGATTGGATTTAAAAAGTATCGGTCTTTTCCGTTCATTTACCGGGATCTCCATGCCCTGCAGTAGTGACACTATTTCTTCTAGTTGGGTGTGAGTACGAGCAATAACAGCCATATCACTCCACGGAATCTGACGTTTTAGGTGCTGGTAACGAAAATAATCTGCAATCGCCCGGGCTTGAGATGACAGCGTTGAAAACTCGGCAAACTTTTGTTCCCGCGCACTGTCGCTGCCATTTTCCTTTCCTAACGGGTCTATAAGTTCTAGTCCTCCCGAGGTTTCGCGGAAAGATTTTGTCAGGTTAATCTGCGCATATTCTAACTGTCTAGCTATTTCCTGAGCACCTTGTGGATACCCACCACGGAAAGTTTCTACTGCCACTTTCGGATTGTAGAGGGCGAGAATTCTGGCTCCACGTCTAGACATTTCAATCAAAAGTCGCACGGTAGAAGCCGGACAATCTTGCAGGTCATCAACAATTATCCAGTCTGGAAGGCGCGGAGGAGATAACAGAGCGGCATCTTCCCCCCAGTCAGTTAACACCTGGCCGGCACGATCTTGCATCCGGGCAGCATCCCAGCGATTGTCCGTAAAAGAGGGTTCATAATGGCTAAGCAAAGCTGCGGCGGCACACCATTCCGGAACCCCGTGTTGGCGGCCTAAGGCATCTAAATCCAAAGAGGTTATTCCCCAGTGCGCACAAGTGGCGAACAAGGTGCGTACTTCAGAGCGAAAGTATTCGGTTTGCCGTACCTCAGAGCTGATATATTTGGGCCACTCTACCTCTTTTACCTGCTCAATAAGTTCTTGGATTCGTTCCTCTTCTTGAGATCCAGTCAGCAATACCGGTTCAGGCATTCCTTGACGTCGCTCCCTAGCAAACTGTTTCAGTACCCCGAAAGCCAATGCAGTGGGGGTGATAAACGGCCGGGAAATGGGCAGAGCGCGGCTCGCCCTAGCGGTGTTTAAATAATCTGCTCTTGCCCGGGAAGGGGTGATTCCAATGACCTCGCTCCCCTGCTTATTTAGCAACTGCATGGCCGCGAGCGCCAAAGTAGTTTTCCCGCTACCTTCCACCCCGTTTACCACCAAGGATTCGCCATTTTGAAGACGAGAAAGAATTTTTGCGCCTTCCCCGGTAATTTCCGGCAATTCCAGTTCTGGGGGAAAGGAAGCGTATCGCAATTTGAAGGTAGCCATGAAGACTATTTTAAGAACCCAACCCCCAGCTTGCAGGTATTTGTTATATTCCCTCTCGAGCAGAGAAAAACCTAAGATAGCGCGGTAAAGAAGCTCCAACTTTTGCTGTTAGCTAGCAATCGCGCAAATAACTACGTTCGCTAGGTAGGATGGTTTTAGAAAAATAAGTTAAACGGAGGCAAGTGTGCATATTTCATTAGGACTTAAAGGGATAGGAAAACCTTTGGATCTGGAAGTAGAAATGGATCCTGAACAGGTTAAATCTATTTTGCAGTCCGCTTTAGAAAAACCGGAAGAATTATTGTGTCTAGCCGGTACAGATGGCCAGCAAGTCCTGATTAATCCCCGACTGTTAGTCTACTGCCAGGTCGGTGAGCGTCGGCCTAAACAGGTGGGATTTGGAATCGGCTAACCCCTAGAGATCCGCTAGACAATCAGCGCTACTATTCCCGGTATTGTTTGGAGAGCGTCGAGGGCGATTGCTTTCTAGCTGAAGATACTCGCTCCCGCTAGGCTTTCAGACCGGTGCGCTCCATACGTAACCGATGATGCTCCTTTATCTCTTCCGGGATATCTTGCGCGCCCTCTCCGATTAGCTCCGGGTATCCCAAAATTGCTTGGCGAATAGTCGAACGGACATCCCCCAGTACTCGCCGCCCCCAGAGGGAAAGTCGTGCCGGAACCGTGGGTTGTGTGGCGCAAGCCTGCGTAATGACTGGTACCGCCCATTCCTCCTGACCGCAATCCCAAGGGATTTCGGCTAGATTCGTCTGCAGTTGCGGGGAGAGACCAGCGGTTAAAGCGCGATTAAAGTCTGCCATCGCCCCAATAGTCACATAACTTTTCACCAGGCGTTCATACCAGTCAGTTGGACGCAGCCGCTCCTCTAGCTGGACGGTCAACCCCATATATTGCTTCATCTCTTCCGCAAGGTCAACCCCAAGGTTTTTACCGGCCTGGGCTATCTGTTGATAGTTTTCCCAGGCGGTGGCAGACATTTTCCCTAAAGCTATTTCTTGCTCCACCGCAGGGCAAAGCGAAGCATCTTTTGCCAGGCGCTGCTGCATCGCCAAGGTGAAGTATCCGATAAGTCCCAGTCTTTGTGCATCACTCACCCCTTTAGATTAACCCGCCCCAGGTTCGGATTCTCGCTTTTGAAGGCGCATAGCGGAACCTAAGCAAAAAACACCAGCACTTTAGTAGATGTAAGCTGTGTTACCCTCATTGTTTACCCCCTGTGCACTTAGGTTAGGATAGAGAAGCAGACAACGGGTTGACCGATCGTTTTTGTAACGAAGTATTTTTTCCGGGTCTCTTGCCCTGGCCTCCGCAGCGGAGAGCCAAGATTTTTCGCGATCGGCTACCTCCATAGTTCCAGGGGAAAAATCCCCGTGAAAGGTATTCGATTGACTACTGAAGAAAACATTCAAACAACCAGTGGAATTGCCGACACTTCCGCCGCGCACGAGCCACATATTCAGCAGGCGAAAGCCGATGTAGTGGGCGATTCCTCGATGGATCTCTCCGAAAAAACCTTCGCTGATTTTGGGGTCTCGGCTCCGCTCTGTGAAGCTCTAAAAGACGTAGATATCTTGCACCCCTTCCCCATCCAAGCGTTAACTTTGCCGGTAGCCTTGGAACGCCACGATATTATCGGGCAAGCCAAGACCGGCACCGGTAAAACTTTAGGATTCGCCCTGCCGGCATTAGAAAACATAATTGGTCCTGGTGAGGACGGATTCGAAGATCTCCTCGACCCCGGTCACCCCCAAGCCTTAATCGTCCTGCCTACCAGAGAACTGGCCATTCAGGTGGCGCGGGAAATCTCACAGGCAGCTGCCCATCGCAGTGTACGTATCTGCGAAATCTACGGAGGACGTGCTTTCGAGCCTCAGATTGCAGATCTGAAACGAGGGGTCGAGGTGGTAGTCGGTACCCCCGGCCGCCTAATCGACCTCATGAAACAGGGGCATCTGAGTTTATCATCAGTGCGCACTATGGTACTGGATGAAGCCGATGAAATGCTTGACTTGGGATTCCTTCCCGATGTAGAGGTATTACTTTCGCGCACCCCGGCAAATCGCCACACTATGTTATTTTCAGCGACTATGCCCGGAGAAGTAGTAGCTTTAGCTCGGCGTTACATGTCGCACCCCACCCATATTCGGGCACAAGATCCCGACGACCAGGGCGCCACGGTGAAAACCACCCGGCAAGTGATTTATCGCTGTCACGCCCTCAATAAAATTGAGGTAGTAGCTCGGATCCTGCAGGCACGCGAGCGTGGCCTGTGTATTATTTTCACGCGCACTAAACGGACTGCTGCCCGCGTAGCTGAAGATTTAGATAAACGTGGATTTGCCTCCGCTTCGCTACATGGCGACCTGGGACAAGGTGCCCGTGAACAGGCATTACGGGCTTTTAGGCATGGGAAAGTTGATGTTTTGGTAGCTACCGATGTGGCTGCCCGCGGTATTGACGTTGACGACGTTACCCACGTGATTAACTATCAGTGCCCTGAGGATGCCAAAACCTATATTCACCGCATCGGACGTACTGGACGCGCCGGTAATTCTGGAACTGCAATTACCTTTGTGGATTGGGATGATGTTCCTCGCTGGAAGCTAATTAACAAAGAGCTATCCCTGGGGATAGAAGAACCAGTGGAAACCTACCACACCAGTGCACACCTATATACCGATTTAAATATCCCCCAGGATGCTGGCGGACGTCTGCCGCTGTCGATGCGCAAACGCGCTGGTCTATCCGCTGAAAAACTAGAAGACTTAGGAGAAACCGGTGGTCGTGGACGCGGGCGCGGACGCAGCCGTTCGGGGCAGAGAAAGAATCCTCGAGGACGCTCTGGACGCGGTAAAGGTTCTCGTGACGGACAGGATCGCCGCCGGGAACGCGATAGTCACCAAGGGGCTGGCACTCAACGTCAGCCTCGTCCACGTCGTGCACGTCGGCGCCGTCGCAAAGGTAGTGAAGACTAGCAACAGCTTCAAGGCTCGATTAACCGCACTCACTTTTTATTAAGAGAAATTGCTAAAGAGATTACAGGGACGGAAATAACTCGCTAAGCCCGGCGGAAATTCATAGAATTCCAACAGCTGGTTCTTAACAGCCACGCAAAAAAATATCCCCAGCCAAGACTACTAATCATGGCTGTTTAGATAATCAAAGAGGAGATCTTTATGAGCCGCATTCAACGATGTGACTGGGATCAGTGGTGGCGTAGTGCTGCTATCTACCAAATTTATCCCCGTTCTTTTTCGGATTCCAACGGCGATGGAATTGGCGATTTGGCCGGGGTCTTGGAAAAAATTGACTACCTGGAAAATTTGGGAATTGACGCGGTGTGGTTTTCGCCTTTTTACCCTTCTCCGCAGCATGACACCGGCTATGACGTAGCTGACTACCTGGATATTAATCCCGAGTATGGCGACCTAGAGACTTTCGACAAAGTTCTCGCGCAGCTGCACGCTCGCGGAATAAAGGCCATCATCGACGTGGTTCCTAACCATTCTTCCTGGGATCATCCTCTGTTTAAACAAGCACTAGCCGCCGAGCCCGGTGATCCGGCGCGTGATATGTATATGTTCCGCAAATGCTCGGATAGTACTCCCAATAATTGGGGATCTATGTTCGGCGGATCTGCCTGGTCAAAAGTTGAGCCTTTAACCGGCAAAGCCTGCGATCGGGACTGGTGGTATCTACATATTTTCGATGCCTCCCAACCTGACTTCAACTGGGAGAATCCGAAAGTTCACGAATTTTTTCGCTCCTACCTGCGTTTTTGGCTTGACCGCGGTGTTGATGGTTTTCGAGTCGACGTGGCGCACGGCCTGGTAAAAGATCCAGCTCTACCCGATGACACCGTCGGCCCTGATCGTCTGCACTACGAGGGCGCAGAAAGTGACTCTGGACGCGCACCGGATGTCGGGCCGTTCTATAACCAGCCAGGAGTCCACGATATCTATCGTGAATGGCGATCGGTATTAGATGAATACGGACGCGACCGAATGCTAGTAGCGGAGGCCTGGGTGAATACTCCCGAGCAAGAAGCAATGTATGTACGCGAAGATGAAATGTCACAGGCTTTCAATTTTTCGGTGGTTAACTGCCACTGGGAGCCGGCGGCTCTGCGAAAAGTTATCCGCCGTACCCAAGAGGCTTCCGCCTCGGTAGGCGCTCCCCCCACCTGGGTACTTTCTAACCATGACAAGGTTCGCCATGCCACTCGTTTGGGCTATCCCACTGGAGCAAATACCGACAACGGAATCGGCGCAACCGACCCGCAGCCAGATCAAGAAATCGGTTTAACCAGGGCGCTATCAGCTACTGCTTTTCTAGCAGGCCTCCCCGGATCTATTTACCTCTATAACGGAGAAGAACTGGGACTACCGGAAGCCACCAAACTCCCTGATGATGCCAGACAAGATCCCACCTGGAAACGTTCTGGCTTTAGGGTACGAGGCCGCGATGGCTGCCGGGTACCACTCCCCTGGTCAAATGCCCCTGGTTCTAACTTCGGATTTTCACCTGCAAATTCCAGCCCTGCCTGGCTGCCACAACCAGATGATTGGGGCAAATTATCGGTACAGATGCAAGAATCCGACCCTGCTTCTCCTTTAAACTTTTACCGCAAGATGCTTTCTGTACGACGTGACCTCGGCCTGGGAATGGGCGAATCCAGCTGGCTAGATAGCGACCCGGAGATACTCGCCTTACAAGTTACCGGAGTAGATGGCAGCAAAATAGTGGTGGTAACCAACCTTGGGGTTAACTTCCGACCGCTACCGCCGCAGGCGCTAGGAGATACGGCAAAGACTGTGTTGACCACCCCGGGGATTGTTTCCCCCCAGGCTTCGCAGGTTGGCACGGACGGCCAAATCGCGCCCGGACAAACTCTGTGGATAAAGATCTAGAGCTTTTAGTTCTGAATCACTAAACCACTCCCCCGTTTAACAGGTTTTGTAACCGGCATGAAAAAGGTGTAACTAATGACACTGCTAAAAAGATGCTTTTTGGTCTGTACTTTCACCTTTAACCGATAGCCTGGAAATGTAGTTTCGCAAGGAGATTGAATATGGCAGACAACCTTACACATTCATTAGGTTCATTTACCCGTTCCGTTTCTGGACGTCGCGCCGAAGATTCCACCCCGATGGAATTTTGGACGGGAATGTCACAAGCGATTGTAGAGAGAATCGCGGAAAACTGGGAAAAAACTACCGATAAGTATGCAGCTGGACGCCAAGAGCATTACTTCTCGGCAGAGTTCCTGATGGGCAGAGCTCTGCTCAATAACCTAGATAACCTGGGGCTTCTAGAGGAAGCAAGCATGGCTACTAACGCCTTCGGAATGAATCTCACCGACGTGTTAGAGGCTGAACACGACGCTTCCCTCGGCAACGGAGGTTTGGGGCGTCTAGCGGCCTGTTTCCTAGATTCTTGTGCCACTATGAACCTACCGGTGCGCGGATACGGCATCCTGTACCGTTATGGACTTTTCAAACAATCCTTTGAACGTGGTAGCCAACGCGAACACCCGGATCCCTGGATGGAAGAAGGTTATCCCTTTGTTATTCGCCGTGAGGAACAGCCGCGCTTTGTCCACTTTGCAGATATGGAAGTACGGGCGGTACCCTACGATATGCCGATTACCGGTTACGGGACTGATAACGTAAATACTTTGCGACTATGGAAGTCTGAGCCCATCGAGGAGTTCGATTACGAAGCTTTCAACTCTCAGCGTTTCACCGATGCGATTATCGAACGGGAGCGGGTTGCCGACCTTTGCCGGGTACTCTACCCCAACGACACCACCTTTGAAGGAAAAGTTCTGCGGGTACGGCAACAGTACTTCTTTGTGTCTGCCTCCCTGCAGGACATGGTAGAGAACTACGTTAAGCATCACGGCACTGATCTACACGATTTTGCAAAGTACAACTGCATTCAGCTAAACGACACTCACCCAGTGCTGGCTATCCCGGAACTGATGCGAATTCTACTCGATGAGTACGGGATGGACTGGGAAGGCGCTTGGCAGATCGTACAGAATACCTTTGCTTACACCAACCACACGGTTTTGGCCGAAGCCTTAGAGACCTGGGAATACGCGATTTTCCAGCGTCTATTCCCCCGAATTCTGGAAATCATAGCCGAGATCGACCGCCGTTTCCGGATGGAGCTAGAGGCACTCGGCTTCGATGCGGCGCGGATTGACTATATGTCTCCGATTCATGGCGGACGAATCCATATGGCATGGATTGCCTGCTATGCAGCTTTCTCGATTAACGGGGTAGCTGCCCTCCATACCGAGATTATTAAACGGCAGACCTTGAAAGATTGGTACGAGATTTGGCCGCAGAAGTTTAATAACAAAACTAACGGGGTTACTCCTCGGCGTTGGCTCAAACAGTGCAACCCCCGCCTGGCTGGCTTGATTAGTGAAAAACTGGGGTCAACTGATTGGGTTACCGATATGGATCAGCTCAAATCGCTGCGGCATTTGGCCGATGACTCTGATCTTATGGCACAGTTACTCGGGGTAAAAGCCGATAACAAACGGGATTTTGCTCAGTGGCTAGAACAACGTTCCGGAGAAAAGATTGATTCCTCAGCGATTTTCGATGTACAGATCAAGCGTTTACACGAGTATAAACGTCAGCTACTAAACGCACTCTATATTTTGGACTTGTATTTCCGTATCAAGGACAATCCCCAAAAGCCCTGGCCGCATCGGGTATTTATTTTCGGGGCGAAGGCTGCTCCCGGATATGTACGCGCTAAAGCGATTATTAAACTGATTAATACTATCGGGGAATTAATCGCAGGAGATCCCGAGGTTTCTAAGATCATCCAGGTGGTATTCGTCGAAAACTACAACGTCTCTCCGGCAGAACATATTATTCCCGCTGCCGACATTCACGAACAGATTTCTACTGCCGGTAAAGAGGCTTCGGGAACTTCCAATATGAAGTTCATGATGAACGGAGCACTTTGCCTGGGTACTCTCGATGGCGCGAATGTAGAGATCGTGGATGCAGTCGGCGATGATAACGCCTATATTTTCGGAGCGAAAGAAGAAGATCTACCGGAGCTACGACGTACCTACGATCCGCGGCACCTCTATGAAACCGTACCTGGGCTTAAACGGGCTCTGGACGCGTTTGTCGATGGCACCTTAGACGATGACGGTACCGGCCTATTCCATGACCTGCTAGGTTCGCTCCTAGATTCCAACGGATATGAGCCGGCAGATGTGTACTATGTGCTGGGCGATTTTGCGGATTACCGCGAAGTTCGTGACCGCGCAGCTCTGGACTACGCTGACCAGATGGAATGGGCACGTAAATGCTGGATTAATATTTGTGAATCAGGACGTTTTAGCGCTGACCGAACCATCAGTGATTATGCCAATCAAGTATGGATGCTTGAGCCCCAAAAAATCTAGTTTTAGTTCTTTGGAACCAATATCATCCATTCGGTAGCTAGTTAACAACCTAGCTACCGAATGGATGATATTAATTAATCACGTAAATATTAATCGTGGGTGGGAAGATCCTCTCCCCACCCACGATTATTTACTTAGGCTAATTCCCTGCCCAAAGGCGGAGTCAGTCCCGGGCAGGGAATTGCCATCTTTAGCTCCTAGTTAGGAGCCTGAATCAACCGGTATTGCAGATCCGAATGTACCGTCGGCCAGGCAGCCAAAATTGAACCTTTTTGACGCACATCCATATTGGTACCATCAAGACGCGAAACTGTGCATCCTGTTTCGGTACAGATTAGAGTAGCTGCGGCAATATCCCATGGAGACACCCACAAATGGATGAATCCCCCTGCCTTCCCAGCAGCTACCTCTGCCATTTCCAATGCAGCGGAGCCATACCGACGGTGACCTCGAGATTCCTCTAAAGCTTTAGCTAAACGCGGAAGCGCACGAATCTCTTTAAGGTCAGTAATTAGAACTACTTGCCGATAGTCGATAGCTGAATCAACTTTACCTAGGGGAGTTCCGTTACAGAAGGCCCCTCCCCCCAAAGTAGCGGTATAGGTTTTACCAGCTACCACATCTTGCACTACCCCCAAAACCGGAACACCGTTTTCGCATAGCGCCAAGGAAATCGCATAGTCACGACGGGTTTCAATGTAATTCATCGTCCCATCAATAGGATCGATTAACCATACTCTCCCTTCGAAAGAATCAACCCGATGGCCTTCTTCTCCCAAGACAGGGTAACCCGTAGCCGCCGTCATCTTATCGACGATAAACTGCTCGACTGCCTTATCTACATCGGTAACTAAATCATTGCGGTTACTTTTAGTTTCAATATTCAGTTCTATTCCCGGATCAAGTGCCATTTCAGCAGCTTGCTTTACGGTAGATACCGCGCAATCTAAAAGTTTTTGCAACTCATCTTTTTCCATGTTATTCACCTAACTTTGGCAGTTATTTCGTCCAGCTTCTATTAGGGTCTGAGCAATCTCGGGTGTTACATAGTCAAAAATCAATACCTGAGGCTTTTGCCTACACCTAGCTTCTTCATTCGCGTATCTGTCGGAAATCCACGGATTTAAATCGCTAGCATAAGCATCGGGAAACCCTAACTCGCCGTTGGTGGCACTAATGTGATTCAGACGTAACACGCCCGAAGCGTCCCCTTCCGATAACTGCGCGATCGCCTGCTTTTTATCTTTTAGACTGGGGCCATCCCATAAGTCTTGAAGCAAGATATTCTCAGCCTCGTGCCATGGATATGCCCACACGCAATCTTCTAAATGAGTCGATCGGTATTGGGAAGGAGCACATTCAAGTGCCAGAACCTTTCCACGTACTTGTCCCAAAGTTAGCTCACTGATAGAAACCTGATTTTGTTCGTCCCAGAGGAAAAATAAATCCCGATTCTCATCGATAAGTTTAGTTATTTGTTCGCAGTACTGCGGAAAGTCATCCTTATTTTCATTGGCGTTTTGGAATCTAACTAATAGAAATTCCTGTGGATGTTCCCTGAGGAATTTCCTCATAGTTTCCAAAATGTCTTTCGCTTTAATGTCACTTATCCACTCCCGGTGGGCTGCCACTAAAGTGCTTCTAATCCGTAAATCTAAAAACCTAACTCCAGCCAAGAGCTGTTCTTGTAGTTCGAGAGTCTGAGTTTTGTAGTATCTTTGCGGACAAGTTGCGGTCAGCGAATCATGAGTTCCTGGAATGGTGAGATCGCAAATAGGAACCGAATCTGAATATCCCGCCATCCATTCTGCTGGCTTTGGTAAATCTGTCATCGTTACCTCAGTTCATCTGCTTTTGACGCTGTTGCATTTTCACCATAATGTGCGACATTACCGCTGCCACCAAAGCTAGCACCGCTAATCCTAAGAATGCCGATCCCAAAATATTGGTGGAAGTAAGTACTTCCGTAATTACTTCGCCCTTATCGTCGGTGATTGAAGGAGTGATTAGACCACCCAGAACAATGGGAGCTAGCAGAGCAGGGATATAACCTATGGTAATCGCAAAAGACATGGCAGCCGAAGAATTCTTCTTCGCGACCCCAAATTCTCCGATGGGAGCATAGTACACGCCACGGATCATAAAGGTGGTTGCCGATGCGAGCAGCATCATTACGACTAGCGCCCAGAACATCCCGCTAGAAATGAGACCTTCCGGAACTTTCCCTGCCGGGTAAGAAGTAATATCTGGGTTATTAGTGAAGAAGATAGCCGCAATAGCAACCAGCAAGATTACTAGAGCTATTTCCATGGTCCGCATGAAGCGAACAGTTGATTTAAAGACTTTTTCTACCAAGATTGTAGACACCAGAGGCAACATCCGCAGAGCAATTACGGTAGTTGCAAAAGTTGCCGCCGCAACCGCTGAAGTCCCGTATCCAGCCTGCAGGAAACGCGCAAAATAGGTTCCCGCTGCTACGAATGTTCCATAGATACAAAATACGTTGATACCGGTCAACCAGACAACTGGTAGTTTTGCGACTTTACCAACCCCTTTAATCGCTTCTAGGCTGTTGGATGTTTGCGTATCTTCATCGCCAACTTTCTGACCTTTGGGCACTGCCCAAAATACCATGAGCCCCGCAACCAGAACGATTATTGAAGAGGTGTACATAATAGTGCGCGCGCTGGCACCAGAGGCAACCATTACCGTCCACATTAAAGAAACTAGGAACGCTAGCAGCCCGCGACCGAACTCGAAAAAGCCAAAGGCAGTTCCCTGATGATCCTCAGTGGTAGATAGGCTCACTGCTTTGAAGTTTGCTGGCTTAAACAGTACCTCGGTGAAGAGCAGCATTAGGAAGAAACAGACTAGAAGCGTCCCTAGGGACAGATTCGGGGAAAAGACGGTAATAAATAACGAAACACCCCCAGCCCCTAGTGAAGAAATCAGCATGATCGTCCGAATCGCAAAGCGGTCACCTATCCACCCCAGGGCGATTGTTCCGAGGATAATAACTAAACCCTGCATTGAATACAGGTTTCCGGCCTGAGCATCAGTGACCCCCATGGCTGTCGGAAAATCTTTGGGAATAGTATTCCTAATATCCCAAAAAGCATAGATTAACTGGGCATTTACTGTAATTAGTACTAACGACAAAAATGAAGTCGCCGTAAATCCCAAATTTTTTAGTTTCGTTCGCATCTACGTAGCTCCTTTGCTCCGATTAACCCTTCAAAGTACCCGGACGGTACAACAACAAAATAAACGATTTAAAAACCGAAGTCAAACGTTTGAATTTATTTAATCAGCATCATCAGTCAGAAAAATGACAGTTTTTCCTAGTTACGCCAATTATTGCTTGAACGTTTAACTACAGCGGAGAGACTAATTTTGTAAGAAAAAAGCCGGCCCAGTTGATCGTCTGACCACTAAAGAACTTTCAACCGTAATTTCTTCCACTGAATCAATCTGTTTCTCTGCTCTCCTAATGGCCAGTCTGGTCACATGCTCCGCAACTTTAGCGGCTCCCCTATCGACTGTAGTCAGATTAAAAGCTACCGATGAAGCCCCCAGTGAATTATCGAAACCAGTCACCGAGATATCTCTGGGAATTGAAAAACCGGCACGATACAAAGCCACCATGGCACCCTCAGCTACCTGATCGTTATAGCAAGCAAGTGCAGTAATTCCAGATAGGCCTACCCGCGCGGAATCACCATGATTCTTTTGCTTGGTCCAGGACTCAGTCAACAGATTTTGCAAAGCTTTGAATCCATCATCAACTGTATTTCCTGCCGGAATCGGGTGAACTTTTACCCCTTCCTCACCAGCAGCTTGCACTAGCGCCTGACGGCGAACCTTTGAGGAGTAGCTTTCCGGCCCATCTAAATACGTTATTTCCGCATGCCCCAATGATTTTAAATGTGTCACCAGTTCCAAGAGTCCAGTGTAGTTACAAGAACGCACTAAATCGGCACCGCTTACCCTGCTTTGCCCTACCACCACGGAGGGGGCAAGATTGGGAGGAAGTTCATCATCGGAAAAATCGGGATTAATCGCAACACTGGTATTAATCCGTAACTGAGACAAGGCTTCTAAGCTCTGCCGATAACCATTTGCCAGCGAAGCATTTTGCGTAATTGTACGGTAACCAGCTGCTTGCGCATAACGGTTAATATTCGCAACGTACTTGTTATGCAACTCTTGATCTAGCTGCGCGACGATACCAATAATCTTTGGTTTAGAGCTGCGGAGCATAGCCCCCGATAGATCCACTTGATAGCCCAGACGGTGAGCGACCTCTTTAATACGTGCACGTACCGGCTCAGATATGCGCGAATCGTCCCGTAAAGCAAGTGATACCGAGGAAATCGATAGGCCAATTTCCTCTGCAATATCCTTTAAGGTAACTCTTCTGCGTTGCGTCATCTCTTCCTCCCAGTACCATGTAAACCTATGTTCTCACGTTTTACCCCCAGCTTGAGAAGGAAACATTTTACGGTTAACGCGCGCCACCACCATGAACTGCCCTAGACGTGAGAAAATGGTAACAACTTTCGCTAACCAACGACGGAAAATTCCTAGCAAAGGAGATTTATATGCGAATTGCGATTACCTCCACTCCGGAAGCCGGCTCCAAGTTGGCAGCTAAATTGCTCATCCCCTTGATAAAACCGGGGTTTCGTTTAGGGCTAGCTACTGGTTCCACCCCCGAAGGACTCTACGCAGAGTTACGCAAAGCCCATACCGAAACAGATTTCACTTTAGAGCACTGCACCGGTTGGGCATTGGATGAATATGTCGGGATTACCCCAGACCACCCGGAACGCTATCGCAATGTGCTTCGACGTGAACTGGTAGGCGAAGAAAAAACTGGGCTCATGGATGCCAATCTACATACTCCCGACGGGCTTTCTCCCGATCCGGAAGAGTCGGCTCGCCGTTATGAGGAAGCGATTACCTCTGGCGTTGATCTGCAGATTCTAGGTATTGGCGCCGATGGACATATCGGTTTTAACGAGCCCTCGGGATGCCTGGTTAACCCCACAAATGTGGTTACCCTAGCTCCCCGCACTATCAGCGATAACGCTCGTTTCTTTAACGGCGATAAAGCCAAAGTACCCCGTCGCGCCATTACCCAGGGACTAGCAACCATTATGCGTTCACGCAAAGCCATCCTGCTAGCTTTTGGGGAACAAAAAGCCGAGGCTATCGCCCACACGGTAGAAGGCGCCGTCAGTGCTTTTTGTCCTGCCTCAATTCTGCAGTACCACCTGGACGTAGTGGTGATTGTAGATAACGCGGCCGCTAGTAAATTGCAGTTGGCCGACTACTATCGCGAGACCTGGCAGGCTAAATACCCCGAGATTCCCCTGGACGTCTAGCGTAGCTTTTTGAAGCTGGCCAAAACCTCGATTGTCTAGGTTTTGGTCAGCTTTTTCATGAGGACTGTTCCAGATTGTAATATCTGGCTATGACAATAAAAGTGGCAATAAATGGATATGGAAATCTGGGGCGGGCAGTCGAAAGAGCAGTTAACGCCGCTAAAGATATGGAAGCAGTGGCGGTGTTCACTCGTCGAAAACCAGAGACTCTGGAAACTGCCGGCACCCCGGTTTATCCTCTCGACCAGATGGCTGATTTTGAGGGAAAGGTAGATGTCTGTATTTGCTGTGGAGGTAGTGCCACAGATTTACGCACTCAAGGACCGGCAGCTGTCGCCTACTTCAATACCGTAGATTCGTTTGACACCCATGCTGATATTCCCGCCTATTTCGCGGATATGGATGCCGCTGCCAAGAACGCAGGCCATTCCGCCTTGATCTCTACTGGCTGGGATCCTGGTCTATTCTCTATCGCACGTACCCTCACCGGAGCGGTACTTCCAGACGGCTACACCCAGACTTTCTGGGGACGTGGGGTTTCCCAAGGACACTCCGATGCTATTCGCCGAATCGAGGGAGTAGAGGACGCGATCCAGTACACCGTCCCCAGTCAAGAGGCGATGCGTGCGGTAGAAAGCGGAGAAAATCCCCAGCTATCCACGGCTGATAAGCATTCCCGGCTCTGCTACGTGGTGGCAGCACCTGATGCTGATAAAGAGCGGATTGCCCGCGAAATCAAGCAGATGCCTAAGTATTTTGCCGATTATGAAACCACCGTGAACTTTATTTCTGCTGATGAACTTGCCCGGGAACATTCTGGGATGCCTCATGGCGGAGAAGTGATTCGGGTAGGACACACCCGCGAGGGAATCAAACATTTGGCGCGGTTCCAACTACAACTGGATTCAAACCCCGATTTTACCGGCTCTATGGTTACTGCCAGTGCTCGCGCCTTAGTCCGCCTGCATGAACATGGTCACCAAGGCGCGGCTACTGTCCTGGACATTCCGCCCGCTTGGTATTCCCCGCTCTCCCCGGAACAGCTGCGTTCCCAATTACTGTAGACAAATAGTTAAAGGGGGGTTTGGAGAGTCAAGCTACTCTCCAAACCCCCCTTTTAGGTTGTAATCCTTACTAGTTAAAAGTAAGAATCAGAATTCTTAACTTTTCCCTGCCCGATTGGCTAGGCGGTAGCAAAGGTAAGGCACTTTTCATCAGCGCCTACCTTAACCGAATCTGCCTGGCAGAGCAGGTGGTTATTGAACTTGCAATCTGCAAGCTGACATGCCCCAACCTGAGAATTAACTTTCCCCAGGCCGCCCTTTTCGTCAAGGGCGATAAAGGTTGCACACCCACCTTGTGCGATGGTGACCGCATAAGCGTTGCAACCATTATCGTTAAAAGCACAATCACTAGCTGAACAGTTTACTCCCGGCATTGCCATTTGAGTTCCCCCTTTGAAATTGAAGTTTTCTTATTAAGACAATTTCAATCTACAAAAGGGAATAGTAAAAGAAAAGGATTTAAATTAGAAAACAGTAACTACCCACGATTAATACTATAAGCGCTGATAAAGATATCTTTTTACTCTAATAATCAAAATAGTGTTTCCTAAATTTAAATAGCAATAACCCCATTACTTAAATTAGTATTGCGTACCTAAGTTGTTGTTTATTTATATTCTTGCACTTTACGACGGGTATTCTCTAGGCGCATCAGCTCCGAAAAAATTTGCTGATATTGCTCCTCTTGGGAATCGCATCTTTGTAGTCGCGCCCGCAGCTCCGCGATTTGACGGGATAGATCCCCACGAATCATCGCCCCCCACACTCCCTGTGCATATTCATTTAAACGTGCAGGATCGTCTTGTGGGAGCGGAGATACTACCAACGCCGACACTAACCCCTGTAACTGCTGCCCGACCTGTGTACTTAGTAGCTCCACCCATCGTTTATTTGCCAGGATTACCGCACGCTGCCCTTTTATCCCCAATTCATCCTCGGCGTCTCGCCAAAGTTCCGCGTATTTCTCCAGGCCTCCCAAACTGGAAATGGAGGAGAACAGGGCACTAAACATGGGGATCCGAAAGGCTGCGGGAGAAACTGCTTCTACCCCAAGACCGAAAAGACTGGCCGGAAGTTGCAATAAGCATTCCAGAGCTTGCCGCTCTAAGCTAGCTACCGGATCGGAATTGTCCGGAAAAACAGTTGCAGAGGACGCAATCGGCCTCGCTGCATTTCCATTTTGGCCGGACATAGTCGCCCCATAGGGGGCTGCAGAGGAGACGTTGGCGGGGACAGGAGCAGACTGGGATGGCCTATGGGAAATATTTTGAACTATCTTGCGCACTTCATCCTCGGGCATCCCCACCCATCCCGCTAGGCGCCGAGTATATTCCGAGCGCAGCGCCACATCCCTAATTCTGGCCACTACTGGGGCAGCAGCTCGCGAACCAGCCACCCGTCCTTCGGAAGTTTCTAAGTTATGCGCTTTCAAAATAGTACGTAAAACAAACTCGAAAAGGGGACGGCGTGAATCCACCAATGCGCGCACAGCACTAGCTCCTTGTGCCTGCCACAAATCACAGGGATCTTTACCCGACGGCTCAATCGCCACAAAAGTTTGAGACGCAAATGCCTGATCTTCTCCAAAAGCATGCAGTGCCGCCTTTTGCCCGGCCTCATCACCATCGAAAGTAAAGATTACTTCCCCACCGCGAGCCTTCCCCGAAGACAATAGCACCCCGGCCGCCGGATCTGCATTATCTCCCAGGAGGCGACGCACAATCTGTACATGCCCGGCACTAAAAGCAGTTCCGCAGGTAGCAACCGCACATTCCACCCCCGAAAGATGAGCTGCCATCACATCGGTGTAGCCTTCAACCACCACTATTCGTCGTTGTTTGCTGATAGCTTTCTTAGCCTGCTCAATTCCATAAAGCACCTGGGATTTCTTATAGGCCGCAGTTTCCGGAGTATTTAAGTATTTCGGTCCTTTATCTGCTTCTGATAGCCGGCGAGCTCCAAAGCCGACTACTTCCCCGGTCAGGTTGGATATTGGCCAAATCAGTCGCCCCCGGAAACGATCATAGAGTCCGCGCTGCCCCTTTGAAAATAACCCCGATGCCGCTAACTCTGGCTCTGTAAACCCTCGTTTTCGCAAATAAACAAGGAGAGAATCCCAGGAATTAAGCGCATACCCTAGGGAAAACTTGGCAGCGGCATCAGCATCAAAACCACGAGCATTAAGAAATTTTTGTGCCTCCACCGCTTCTTTACTTCCGAGCTGGGAACGGAAAAACTGTGCTGCGTTGCGGTTTGCTTCCATAATTCGAGCGCGTGAAACCTGGTTGGGATCTTTCCTAGCATTTCCTCCGCCCTCTTCGTAATGCAAGGTAACGCCAGTTTTATCTGCCAGGTACTGTACTGCTTCGGAAAAAGAGAGGTGATGAATATTTTCTACAAATTTAATTACATCTCCGCCTTCACCACAGCCAAAGCAATGATAATACCCCTGAGCTGGGCGCACATGGAATGAAGGGGTGCGCTCATCATGGAAGGGACATAATCCTTTCAAAGCCCCGACTCCCGCCGGACGCAAGGACACCTGCTCCCCCACGATTTCATCGATGCGGGCACGCTCGCGCACTTGATCGATGTCTTCCCGTCGAATTAACCCAGCCATGCCTTAATCATAAGCGAGGGCGGGGCAAGGAGGCACGGGAGTTGGTTTCACACCGAACGGAACATGCCGCAAAGACGGGCGTGCCATTGGTTAGCGGTAGTGTCAGTCAAAGAGGCAATTTGATCAACTAGGGCTCGCAAACGGCCATCATCATCACTAGCTTCCCGCCAAGTACTGCGATGTGGTTCTTCCAACTGCTCTGGTTTTTCCCAGAGAGCATCGGCAAGTTCATAGATAGTGGTACGTTGCGCCAAATATATAGGTTCAGTTTCTCGCGGCACCATCATATAGGCAGCAGCTATCCCTTTTAAGAGCTTAATCTCGGCGAGGGTGGCTTGGGGGATAACTAAATCCGCATCATAGCGATGCAGCGGACCGGTTCCTGCCGCCTGCAAAGTCGCGGCAGAAACTGCCGAACAAAAACGCCCAATCAGCTGGGACGTCATATTCTTTAACCGCGCCATATCGCGATAAGAACCATCGAAACTTGCCAGCCATTCCGGGAGATCGCAAATCCGCTTCCAGGCGTTTTCAAGTTCGTCACCCGGGGCATCCCCATACCATTCAGTCGTGGTTTTAAACACCATCTCTATGGAGGTACTCTCCCCCAGGGTAGCCGGGTTTAGTTCCCCGGTTTGGATACCGTCCTCTATGTCATGCACCGAGTAGGCAATATCATCGGAAATATCCATGATTTGCGCCTCCAGGCAACGCTGGTGCGGGGGAGAAAACTTTCGCATCCAGTTAAAAACCTCAGAGTCCTCGCGGTAACAATTGTATTTTTTGCGTGAATACTCGCTATTGGCCCCTTGCCCTTTGAGCCAAGGATATTTACAAACCGCATCCAGGGTGGCACGGGTAAGATTTAACCCCAGCGGGCGACCGGTCAAGCTAAGGACTTTCGGTTCTAGCCGGGTAAGTAAGCGGAAAGTTTGTGCGTTTCCCTCGAAGCCACCAATATCCTGAGCCACTTTATCGAGCGCTTTTTCACCATTGTGCCCAAAAGGCGGATGCCCCAGATCATGGGCTTGGCAAGCGGCATCCACAATATCGGGGTCACATCCCATCTCTTGCGCGATCGACCTGCCCACCTGGGAAACCTCAATGGAATGAGTAAGTCGGGTGCGAATAAAAGAATCTGTAGCCGGCCCCAACACCTGGGTTTTTGCCCCAAGGCGCCGAAGCGCCGAAGAATACATAATCCGGGCGCGATCCCGGGCGAATTCAGTACGATGCGAAGACTTACTCGGCTCCTCCTGGTAGCGTTCGCGGTCACGGGGAGAATAGGGCGCGGTTTCCATATCTTTCACTTTAGCCTGTGCGCGGGGATTTACCCCCTAATAACCACCTTCATCCAAAGAAGTATCTAACTTGGCGGCCTCTAGAATCCTGGCAGCAGCCGCGTCTACTTCTCTGGTTTCCAGCCACCCCTCGGGCAAATGGGTTTTGCGGGGATTGCCCCGCCGGCCGCGTTTACCCTCCGCCGCCGGAGGATAAGGTAAAGACGGATCCAGGGTAGAAAACAGTTGCTCTAGCTGTTTCATACTATTAGCACTAGTGAGGGCACGGCGGAAATCTCCGCCTACGGAAAATCCCCGAAAGTACCACCCCAGATGTTTGCGCATATCCCGCAGGGCACGTTCCTGGTTTCCCATCCAAGAACTTAGCAGCTCAGTATGTCGCAATGCCATTTCGCATACCTGTCCCAAATGGGGACGGGCACGATTATCCGAGCCGTTAAGTGCACTAGCCAGATCATAGAATAACCATGGCCTCCCCTGGCATCCGCGCCCTATTTCAACCCCGGCACAACCGGTTTGCGCCAGCATTGCCAGGGCATCCTCGGCAGAAAAAATATCACCATTGCCCCAGACCGGAATCTCTAAATCTTGTCTTAACTGAGCAATCTCCTCCCAGTGTGCCCGTCCGGAATAGTATTGATTGGCACTGCGCCCATGCAGAACCACCGCGCTGGCACCAACCTTTTGAGCTAGTTCGCCAGCATCGCGATAGGTTTCATGCTCGGCATCTATCCCTAACCGGATTTTCGCGGTTACCGGCACTGGATTTTCACGGGGAGAATCTTTTTCTCCATCCCGAGCCCCGGCAACTACCGCGGCTACTAACTGCCCAAAGCGCTCTATTTTCCAAGGCAAAGCCGCTCCGGCACCCTTGCGGGTCACTTTAGGCACCGGACACCCAAAGTTAATATCCAGGTGATCGGCCAAGCCTTCACGTACCAGCATCCGAGCACCCTGATACATGGTTCCGGGGTCTACCCCGTGTAGCTGCACCGAACGGAAAGTTTCTTCCGGGTCAGGTTTGATTAAATCCAGGGTACGGGAATTACCTTCCACCAGGGCGCGGGCAGTAATCATTTCGCAGACATAGATGCCGCTGGCCGGGCCAGCAGTGGTAGCGGCGTTTAAATCTTTTAGCGCTTGAACTGCCTGCTCCCGACATATCCGGCGAAAAGGCGCATTAGTCACCCCGGCCATCGGCGCCAAAGCCATGGGAGTGCCAACTGTAATCTCTCCGAGTTTAGTCGGCATAGATTCCTTCTTCGCCCCGATGTAAAATCCCTGCTTCCTCTATCTTTACTGACATTGGGGATGGCTCCGCGGTATCTGCCAGTACGGATGTCCGAGATGTCTCTTTCAAGTCGGAGGAGTTACGCACGAATTTAACTAGGAAAGTCCCCACCATCGTGGTCGCCGGAATCGCCAACACCAATCCGATAGAAGCCACCAAAGTGCGCACAATTTCCTCTGCAATCTGCGAAACCGTTAGCAGTTCCAGAAACGGCCGTTGCGAAAGCATCGCCAATATTAACGTAGGCAGCGCCGTACCTACGTAGGCAAACGCGAGAGTGTAAACCGTAGAAGCAATATGGTCTCGCCCAATCCTCATAGCTCGCGAAAATAGTTTTCTCCTGGGCATTTGCGGGTCGGCCTCGTCCAACTCCCAAACCGCTGAAGCCTGGGTGATAGTTACGTCATTCAAAGCTCCTAAACCGGCTACTACAATCCCGCACATAAATAGGGAGGGCAGTACCAAAGCCGGTAACTGGGTTCCCAGAATCAACGCGTCCTCATCACTAGCTCCGGTAAGTCCCGCAGCTCGAGTACCCGCATAGGCCAGAAAAACCGTAACTACCAGCCCTAGGAGGGTGCCCAACAGCGCGGTAGTAGTGCGGATAGTAATCCCATGCGCCAGGTACACCGATAGGAACATAATCGCCCCTACCCCTGCCAAGGTCACTAGCATCGGGGGTTTTCCAGCCATTAGTGCCGGCAGCATAAAGAATACGATTACCAGTGTGGAGGCTAACAGTCCCAATAGCGCCAAGAAGCCTCGCCTGCCAGCCACCGCCACCACAATAATCACATACAGCAGCCCCATGATAGCCAGGGCATTTCCCCGTTTAATATCGGTAAACAAGAAGGGGGTGCCGGTTGCCATGGCTTCTTTGTCGTAGAGCATCCAAACCGAGGTACCCACTCTAATAGCAGGCTTTGATTCTTCGGGTACCCTAACTGGAACTATATTGTTCTTCCATTGGCCATCCAGCACTTTCACGCAGATTAACGGTTGCGATTCTTGCAGGCCATTAGCGGGATTAGCTGCCCCTTTGGGTATTTTCAGCCCCGAAATCAGACATTTTTCCCCATCTAATCCCGTCACCTGACCACTGATGCGATTTGCCCCAGTCTGAGCCCACTACTGTTTGGCACCCTCTACGGGATTCGAGCTATAAAGCGTGGCGATACCGATAATAATCACAACTAAAACCGGTATTATCAGCGCAGTTAGTACTCGCCGCGCACGGCGTAATGCCCGCGGATCTGGCCGAGAAGTAGCTGAGTGAACTATATGCTGATGCAAAAGCGTCCCGCCTTTAGCAACCCACCAGGCGCGTCGCTAAATAATTAGTTAGCTCCGCAATCTTTACCCGTTCTTGCTGCATCGAATCACGCTCACGCACAGTCACGCACTGGTCTTCTCCGGACTGGAAATCATAGGTGATACAGAAGGGGGTACCAATTTCGTCCTGGCGGCGATAGCGCCTACCTACCTGTCCCGCCTGGTCATATTCGATATTCCAATTTACCCGCAGCTCTTGGGCGATTTCCTGGGCCGGGCCAGTCAGCTCGTCTTTACGGGAAAGTGGCAAAACTGCGACTTTAACCGGAGCCAGCCGCGGATCCAGGCGTAGCACCGTGCGTTTATCCACTCCACCCTTGGCATTGGGGGCTTCGTCCTCGCAATAGGCCTCAACCATAAACGCCATTAGCGAACGGGTAAGTCCCGCGGAAGGCTCAATTACGTAGGGAGTCCACCGCTCCCCCTTCGTCTGGTCGAAGTAGTCCAAATTCTTGCCAGAAGCCTGTTGATGAACACCCAGATCATAGTCGGTGCGATTCGCAATTCCTTCTAGTTCGCCCCACTTCGACCCCTGGAATCCAAAGGCGTACTCAATGTCGACGGTGCGCTTGGAGTAGTGAGAAAGCTTTTCTTTGGGGTGCTCGTACAAGCGTAGATTCTCTTCGTTAATTCCCAGGTTGCGGTACCAATCTAGTCGTTCATCAATCCAGTACTGATGCCATTCTTCGTCAGTCCCCGGTTCTACAAAAAACTCCAGTTCCATCTGCTCAAACTCGCGAGTACGGAAAATAAAGTTTCCGGGTGTGATCTCGTTGCGGAAGGATTTACCAATCTGTCCGATACCAAAGGGCGGCTTCATCCGGGCAGACGACATCACATTCGCAAAGTTAATAAAAATACCCTGCGCAGTTTCCGGACGCAGGAAGTGCAGGCCTTTTTCATCATCAACCGGACCTAGGAAAGTTTTTAGCAACCCGGAAAATGCCCGCGGTTCCGTCCACTGTCCCCGCTTTCCGCAAGCAGGGCAAGGAACATCTTCCATGGATACCTGGTCGGCGGAGGGCAGCTGATGCTTTTCTGCGTAGGCCTCCTGTAGGTCATCCTCGCGGTGACGGGTATGACAAGCGGTGCATTCAATCAGAGGATCGGTAAAAGCTTTCAGGTGACCAGAAGCCTCCCAGACTTTGGAAGGTAAAATCACCGAGGAATCCAAACCGACCACGTCGGCGCGCGAACGCACTATCCGATTCCACCATTGGCGTTTAATATTCTCTTTTAGCTCTACCCCTAATGGGCCGTAGTCCCAGGCAGAACGGGTTCCGCCATAGATTTCACCGCAAGGGTAAACAAAACCACGTCGCTTTGCTAGATTGATTACGCTATCCAACTTCGAGGGCGTTTCAGCCACTGTATTTCTCCTTAAGCTCAACTTGCTGCGCCAAGGCGCTACCTTTCCAGATTCTACCTGGTTGCCTCGCTTTGCGAGAACTGGAATCTCTCAGCGTGACTTACAACTCTAAAACCCACTTTTACTGGCCCGAAAATTCGCTACTACTGCCTACCGCCTGCTGTTTTTTGCTTTATTAGACCAACCCCACCCCCTTGCTTTTGAGAACGGTTATCGTTTATATTTTTACTATGCACAATGGAATACGGAAAATTATCGGCGCCGCTGCAATCGGCGCTTTAGCACTCACTGGTTGTTCAGCAGGCGCAAAAGGTGGGCAAACCGAAAAAGTAGATGCCGTCGCCTCCTTCTATCCCCTAGCGTACGTAACCAGCCAAGTAGGTGGAGATTTAGTGCAGGTAACCAACCTGACGCCCTCGGGGGAAGCTCACGAGGTGGAGCTATCCGCTAAAGACCTCACCACCATGTCGCAGGCCGATGCGTTGATTTATCTGTCCGGTTTCCAAGCTTCCGTTGATGACGCAGTGAAAGAAGCAGCTCCTAAGAACACTTTGGATGTAGCCAAGGCCGCCAAGCTAAAGAAACTTTCTGCCGAGCAGGCCGCTGAGCACGAAGAAGAACACGAGCATGAGGCAGACCATGAAGGCGAACACGAGGAGAAAGCCGGGCATGACCATCACCATGGCGCTTTTGACCCTCACTTCTGGTTAGATCCACAGCGGCTATCCCAAGTGGTACCGCAGGTGGTAGCCACCCTCACCAAAGCTGACCCTAAGCACGGCGACACTTTTAAGAAAAATGGGAAAGCTTTGCAAGACAAACTGTCCACCTTGGATAAGCAATACCGGGAAGGCCTGACTAAATGCGCTACCCCTACCGCAGTTACCGCGCATGAAGCCTATGGATATATGGCGGATCGCTACGGATTCGAACAGGTGGGAGTTAAGGGAGTCGACCCGGAAGCCGAAACCTCACTTACGCGGCTACAGGAAGTTGCCAATATCGCGAAAGCCAAAAAAGTAAACGTATTGTTTTCAGAGAGCGCTCTCGGCGATAAAGATACCAAGACTTTAGCCGAGCAGCTGGGGATTAAGTCTGAGGTACTTGATCCCTTAGAAATCCAAGTGGATAAGAATCGGGATTACCTGCAGGTTATGCGGGATAATCTTGGAAAACTAAGTAAAGCGATGAAATGCCAGTAACTGAGAATAAAACATCTCTACCTTTTAGGGCGACAGATTTATCTGTCGCCCTTCAGGGCAATTTAATCCTGGAAAATATCAACTTACAGATTGCTCCCGGCACTACGGTAGCACTGTGCGGAGAAAACGGTTCCGGTAAATCGACTCTGGTCAGAGCAGCCGTAGGACTTAATCCGATAAGTTCCGGGAGCCTAGAGATTTTTGATGCCCACCCCGGCGAGAAAAAATATCCTAAAGCCCTGGCAAAAGTGGGGTATGTTCCCCAACGTAAAAGCGCGCTCGGCACGGTTCCAGCTACTGCCCTGGAAGTAGTCCGCTCCGGGCTATTACGGCGAGGACACATCGGAGCAAAACGATCCGACCGGGAACGTGCTCTAAAAGCTCTGAGAAAAGTGGGTTTAGCGGAGGCAGCGGGCAAAAAATTTCAGTTTATGTCAGGCGGCCAACAGCAGCGGGTTTTGATCGCTCGCGCGCTGGTGCGCGACCCGGAGTTCTTAATTATGGATGAGCCTTTGGCCGGGATTGACCGCCAAAGCGCGCAAAGCCTGGCCGCAACGATTGCGGAGGCAAAAACCACCGGTAAAACTATGTTGATTGTGCTGCATGAACACGGTTTCTTAGCTCCCCTAATCGACCGGACTATCACCTTAAAATCAGGACGGATCGCCAGCGATAGCTTAAGGGAGGCGCTACCTCCGCTTCCGCGAGCGAAGGGTAAAGAATAATGATTACTTCTACCACCGGCTTTTCTTACCAGGCTCTAGTAGCTAGCAGCCTGCACCTTACCTTCGCGCTCTCCCCTAGCCGTGGCTCATCCGTGCCGAGCTTTACTGCCGATTGGAACAGCTTATTAGCCTCTCCCTTCTTCCTACGCTCTCTGATCGTGGCGGTTTTGGTTGGTCTCAGTGCCCCAATTATTGGCACCTACCTGGTACAACGACGTCTATCCCTGCTAGGAGATGGCATCGGCCATGTTGCTCTCACCGGAGTGGCTCTGGGATGGGTTATCGGTAACCTGACTGCAGTTGCCGGTGGGGATACATTAGCAGTACCAGGAGCGGTAATCGCCTCAATTGTGGGAGCGGTAATTATCGAACTGGTGCGCGCCAAAGGCGGCGCCAGCGGAGACGTGGCGATGGCGCTCCTCTTTTATGGGGGAATTGCCTCCGGGGTACTAGTAATTTCCCTGGCGGGAGGCACCACGAACCAGTTAAATTCTTATCTCTTTGGCTCCATCGCTGCAGTTTCCTGGTCGGATGTTTACTTAACCATTGCTCTATCGGTATTAATCCTCCTATTCGGGCTGGGACTACGCCGTGAACTATTTTCTATCTGCAATGACGAGGAGTTCGCGCTAGCTTCCGGGATTCCGGTGCGGCTGCTAACAATTTGTTTAGCGGTTGTCAGCGCCCTAACTGTCTCTACCGCGATGCGAGTGGTGGGAGTTTTACTAGTCTCAGCCCTGATGATTGTGCCGGTAGCTATTTCCCAGATTTACGCTCCTTCCTTTAGCGCCACTATGGGATGGGCAATGGCGTTGGGGGTAATAATGTGTATCGCAGGTCTGGTGTTTTCCTATTTCACTGCCGCGGCCTCGGGCTCGGCTATCGTTATGGGACTCATCGCCCTCTATGCCCTAGCAGCCGCACTACGTCCTCTGGTTTACCGTCGACATCTGCACACTCCTCAGGAGCCTCCAGATTGTGAGCATCACTAAACCATTAGACAAAATCTTGCGTCCCGTCCCCTATCTTTACCTTTTACCCGGGATTTTAAGGATGTTTTTCCCATTATTTTGGATAGATAGTGGCCAACTAGCGACGCGAAGACAACGCACGGGAAGCATATGCTGAATGAACAGCCTGTAATTCAACCCCAAGGATTAATAAACAGTGCCTAAGCCCATCGAAGATTCCTCACGTTATAACCCAGCATTAGACGGGATTCGTACCCTCGCAGTTGCGGGGGTGGTTCTGTACCACATGAAGATTAACTTCATACCCGGCGGCCTGCTAGGAGTGGGAGTATTCTTTACCATCTCCGGTTTCCTGATTACCGGAAACTTAATGCGCAGTTGGGATCGACAAGGAACCCTGCACCTAGGGAACTTCTGGCTGCGCCGCATCCGCCGCCTAATGCCGGCAGTAATCGTCACGGTACTGACAATCTGGATGCTGACCGCGTTCTTCAAACCCGAAGATTTCAGAGTAAATCTTTTCGCCGGACTCGCTGCCATCTTCTACATCAACAACTGGACCACCATTTTCTCGGGGAATTCTTATTTTGACCAGTTCCAGGTCAGCCCGCTGGAACATATGTGGTCATTGTCGATTGAAGAACAATTCTATGTTTTCTGGCCACTAATCTTGCTGCTGTTACTGGTGATTTTTCGCAAAAAACGGTTACTGATAACAGTTTTCACCCTGTTATTAGCAGCCGCTTCTTTTGCCTGGATGTGGTATTTATTCACTCCCGGAGCCGACCCCACCCGCATCTATGAAGGTACTGACACCCGAGCGGGAGGATTGTTAGTGGGAGCCGCGCTGGCGATATATTACAGCAACCGCAATAAAACCGGTTCAAATCGCCTTTGGGCAGAAATAACCGGCCTTATCGGAGTATCTGGGGTGGTCATTCTAATATGGCTCCCCGTTGGTACGATTTCCCCGAATGCAGCATTGGAACGAATCCTTATTCGCGGCAATGTCCACCTACCCTAATCTGTGGGTCTATCGCTGGGATCAGGAGGTTGATCAAAGCTGGTTCCTGGAGGGCGACGGGGTGCACTACAACCAAGAGGGTAACACCCAGCGTTCCTTGCATTTCTCGCAGGCACTAGTCAAGGCCTTCCCTAAAACCAATAAGCCTTTGCGAACCAAGGGAGATAGTGTCCTACCGCAAAAAGACCTGCCTGTCGCTAAACGAATGATTTACGTTGACCGTTAGCGAACTTTTCTGGGGGCGAGCATTAGCGGACATATACCTGGTGATTGCTATCGCTTGTACAACCGGTGGGCACCGGGGTTACCTCTATTAGATCGGCGGCAGCCTCCAAGTTGTAGAGGTCATTGATTCCCATTTGTAAAGCATTTAGAGATTGGGCAAGAGCCGGAGTTGCGGGGTCAACCCAAACTACTAACCGATCAGGAGCTGCTTCTTGAGGAATAATTTTCCAGGTAGACCCGGGAAGCTTTTCCGCAAATAGCTGCGCTATTAAGGTTAAGAAATGCTGATTTTTCCAGCTTGGAACCCAGGTATCAGAACAAACCAAAGCGTTAAGCAGTGGACGCGGTAAGAGGTAACGCCCATCCAGAAGTATCCGACCAGGAGAATCTAGGGCAGCAATCGCGAGGGCACGCCCCTTTACTGGCATAGGACGTACCGGGTGAGAACTGTCTTCCCGTGGTTCCATCTGGGTGGCTAAACCATTCTTTACGGCTTCCTCAAATGTAGAAAGCGAAGAAAAGACAGGAACCGCTAGCGCGCGGGTAACAGCACTTAAGCTAACTTGCGGGAGTTGTCCGCGGGGACATTCAGCCTGGTTATTTAGCTCATGCGGAAGTATCGGCAAGATTACCCGCCCAAAGCGTAATGCCTCTGCTATCCCTAAGAGACATTCCTCTAGGTTACCGCGGCTCAACGCCTGCGCCATCGCCGGTTCTAAATCCCCTCTATCTGCGGAATTAACACTGCGGCCCAGGGCACGTAAAATCGCGTTTTCCTGGACAGGGGACATAATTTTCCCGTTGGAAATCTCTGAATTCGTATGAGAAGCAGACAAGGCTATGCTCTTCCGTTAGCTACCGCTAGCGCCTGCTCAATAGTGAACTGCCCGGAGTAAAGGGCTTTACCCACAATCACGCCCTCAACCCCGATACTGTTGAGCTCGCGCAAAGCTCGTAAATCATCTAGAGTACTGACGCCTCCACTGGCCACCACTTTCGCGGAGGTTGCTTCACACACTTCCCGCAACAGTTGAGTATTAGGACCGGTTAAAGTCCCATCCCGCATCACATCAGTGACTACGTAGCGTACGCACCCTGCCGCATCAAGCTGGGTGATCATTTCAAAAAGATTCCCTGCATCTTTAGTCCATCCGTGAGTAGCCACAGTATGTCCACGCACATCTAATCCGACCGCAATCTGCTCCCCGTACTCGGCAATCACCTGGCAGGTCCATTCTGGTTTCTCAATCGCCGCAGTTCCCAGGTTTACCCGGCGCGCCCCTGCTTGCAGAACCCGCGCCAAAGACTCATCATCGCGAATCCCTCCAGATACCTCTACCTGCAAATCTACCTGCTCAACGATTTCTTGCACCACCTGGGTGTTATTTCCCCGCCCAAAGGCGGCATCCAAATCTACCAGATGTAACCAACGGGCTCCGGCTGCTTCGAAAGTGCGCGCTGCCTCCAGAGGAACTCCGTAAATTTTTTCACTGCCGGCCTTACCTTGATGAAGACGTACCGCTTGGCCTGCAACAATATCTACTGCCGGTAACAGGTCTAACATTTTTCTCCCTTAACAGGTTTGGATCCAGTTGCGAAGTAGTTCCATGCCGGCATCACCTGACTTTTCCGGGTGGAACTGGGTAGCCGATAGAGGCCCGTTTTCTACCGCGGCAAGGAAACGTTGCCCATGGGTTCCCCAAGAAAAAATCGGGGGTTTCATACGAGCAGATTGCCGATAATGTTTCGTAGGGTCAGCGGTGACCCCGTAGGAATGTACGAAGTAAAAATACTCGTCCTCAATCCCGGAGAATAATTGCGAATCTGCCCCTACCTGAATCTTTGACCAACCCATATGCGGAAGAATTGGGGCACGCAGTTTTTCTACCGTTCCCGGCCATTCCCCCATCCCAGGGGTATCTTCACCATGTTCGAGGCCGCGTTCAAACATGACTTGCATCCCCACACAGATTCCCAGTACCGGCCTGCCACCAGCCAAACGCCGGTCAATAAGAGTGTCACCCCGACGAGCACGCAAATCCTTCATTACTGCTGCAAAAGCCCCTACCCCCGGCACTAGCAGGCCATCAGCCTCCAGACAGGTGGAAAAGTCACTGGTCAGATTGGCATCGATTCCGAGGCGACGGAAAGCATTAACCGCCGAACGTACATTTCCCGAGCCATAGTCAAACACGGCTACCTTTTTACTCACGCCCCTTTTCCTCCGAAGTATCTGGGTTATCCCGGCGGTTAATATCTTCTTGCATTCCCCGCAATTGCCGCAGCAAAAGTCCCGGTAAATCCCGTAGTCGAGGAGGACGGATCTGGGGATAGTCCTCGGGGGAAGTGCGTCCCAACAGTAAATCTTCAACACGTTCATCAGCGCAAGAAACCAAGGGACCAGCAGGAATAGTGCGGTCAAAATGCCCGTCATAGTAAACGCGCGCCGTGATTTGTCCTTGCACCCCCGGATCATCATCAGAGTCCGAACGTAACGTGGAAACAAATAGCACCGCCCCATAGGGCGTAATTTTTGATACCGCGAGGGCTAGCTCCTCAGCCTCCGGAGACACCGGACGTTCCTCCCCTAACAGTGCCCCTAGTTCATCATCGGGGGTCGGGTGGAGCCGTTTCCACACCACGCACCCAGACTCGGTCTCCACAATCCGGGCATCAATCTCGTGAGCTGCCATCATCGTGGCTAAAGGCACCGGTTCTAGCAGGTTGGTCAATACTAACGCCACATCCCCAGCCTCAGGGGGCAAGGATTCTAGATGTTGCCAAGCCTGCAAATCCTGATCTACCTCTTTACCAAAGCCATCTAAATCCTCACCGCTAATGCCTGATTGCGCGATTACTTGGTCGAAGTAGTCCTCTGGCTTGGCTCCATTATCCGGTGCGGGATCCTCTATTGGATTTTGCTCGTGCGGATTGTCCTCTTCCGGCAGGTTCGCGGCGTTCACAGGGTCCCCTTAGTGGAAGGTATCCCGCTGACCCGAGGATCGGTTTCCACCGCTCCTCGCAGCGCCCGGGCTACTGCTTTGAACTGTGCCTCTACGATATGGTGCGGATCGCGCCCGGAAAGTACCTGGACGTGCAGGCAGATTCCGGAGTTATAGGCAAAAGATTCCCACACATGACGGGTCATCGATCCGGTAAAGTGCCCGCCGATCAAGTGATACTCCTGGCCGGCTGGTTCTCCACTGTGTACGCAATAGGGACGGCCGGCCACGTCAACTACCGCTCGAGCTAACGCTTCATCTAGGGGGACCGTAGCATCGGCGAAGCGGCGAATCCCCGCTTTATCCCCCAGAGCTTGGCGCAACGCTATTCCCAAACAAATAGCGGTATCTTCTACCGTGTGATGCACATCGACATCGATATCACCACGGGATGAAATGCTCATATCAATCAAAGAATGCTTAGATAGGGCGGTGAGCATATGGTCATAGAACGGAACCCCGGTACTAATCTCGCTCTTCCCGGTGCCATCTAGGTTAATCTCTACTGTGATTTCCGATTCCGCGGTTTTTCGCGTTATTTTACTGCTGCGACTCATCCGGTTACCTCCTCGAATGCTTGACGAAATGCTTGATCTTCTGCGGCGGTGCCGATACTTACCCGTAAAAATCCTTCCGGGCCAACCTCGCGGACTAGTACTCCGCGATCTAACAGATCACTGAACACTTGGTGTCTATCCGGGAAAGGACCAAAAAGCACAAAGTTAGCTTGAGATCTGGGTACCGTGTAACCTTTGTCTTCCAGCCAAGCCGCCAAGGTATCGCGGCGCTGGCGCAGCTCAGCCAGCTGGCACAGTTGTTCTTCTGCATGCCCCAGAGCCGCAATCGCGGCCGCCTGGGTGAGTGCCGACAGGTGATAGGGTAAACGCACCCGCATAATATCGGTAATCATCGCTTTTGCCGCCACCAGGTATCCCAGTCGCAGCCCCGCCATCCCAAAAGATTTCGACATGGTGCGGGAAACCGCTAAGTGCGGATATTTTTCTAAGAGGGCGAGGGCGCTAGGCTTACCAGGGTCACGGAACTCCCCGTAGGCCTCGTCAACAACCACCACGGTGCAACTGGGTTTGCCGGAAATATCCGGCCCGGTTTCCCGGGCTTGCTGCAAAATCTGTACTAGTTCGGCTTCCCTACAGGCAGTCCCTGTCGGGTTGTTCGGGTTTGCCAGTAGCAACACGCTGGGGCGGAAATCCCGTAGTCCCTGAAGCAGAGCATCTACATCCAGATTCCAGTCGCTTTGCCGAGGAACCGTCACATATGTAGAGTGAGCGCCACGTACATATTCGGGATACATAGAATAGGAATACTCGGTTCCTAAAACTGTACGTCCTGGCCCCGCGTAAGCTCCCAGTAGCTGCACCATCACCTCATTAGAGCCGTTAGCTGCCCAAATTTGTTCGACTGGAAAATCCAAGCCGGACTCGCGGAGCACATAACCGGCTAATGCTGCCCGGAGGGCGGTAAAATCCCGATCCGGATAACGGTTTAAACCCGCCGCCACCTGGCTGACCGCCCGGGTAATGTCGGCAATCATCTCTGGACTGGGCGGATAGGGGTTTTCATTCACATTTAACCGGGCAGCCACCTCTAATTGCGGCGCCCCATAGGGGGCAACCTGAGCAAGCTCTTCTCGCAACGGTAGCAAGGGGGACTGTTCCATAAATGTTGGTTCCTTTCTTGCTCCCATTCTAAGGGCATTACTCCTAGAATGTTTCGCCCCCGCCGATCAGCTGGTTTCACTTTTTCTAAGGACGAAAACCAGCCTTGGTGATCAGGCGGGGGAAAAACAGAGGTTATCTTCTAGTCCGTTGCCGAAACCATGGTTTCGGCGGTAGCCATGGCTTTACCTTTTTCATTGCCTAGTGAGCCACCTGCCAATTTGTTAACT
Source organism: Varibaculum vaginae (assembly GCF_900604285.1). Taxonomy (GTDB): domain Bacteria; phylum Actinomycetota; class Actinomycetes; order Actinomycetales; family Actinomycetaceae; genus Varibaculum; species Varibaculum vaginae. Next base: position 840,609 of record NZ_UWNY01000001.1, on the reverse strand, counting down.
ACAAGGGCAATGGCGCCGTCACCAGTAACGTTAGTGGCAGTACCGATAGAGTCAATCGCCACATACAACGCCACCATCAGGGAGTAAAGCTCCGGGGAGAATCCTAGGAAGCCCATCAATACCCCCTGGGCAGCCGCGATAGCACCGCCGGGAACTCCCGGTGCCGCCACCATGGTGATACCCAAAATGATGATGGCCATCGCCATTTTTCCAAAGGTAATAGGTTGCCCGGTCATCTGCATAACTGCCAGGGCAAAGGCAGTAATCTTGACCGTGGAGCCACCAAGATGAATCGTGGCGCAGAGGGGAATAGTGAACCCCGCAATCTCTGCAGACACCCCGTTGTTACGGGCACACTGGTAGGTAACCGGAATTGTGGCCGCCGAAGAAGCAGTACCCAGTGCGGTGAAGTAGGCTTTCGCCATCCTTCCCAAAGCCACAAACGGGTTCACTTTGGCAATCGCACCCGCCACTGTGTACTGCAGTAGCAAAAGCACCACCGTGAGGATTACCGAAACTAATATTACTTTGATCATTACCTTAATGACCAGTGCAATCTGCCCCGAGTACGACATATTCAGGAAAGTGCCGAAAATAAATAGCGGCAGCAGCGGAACGATTGCTCGCTTGATCATTAGCATAGTGATTTCTCGGAATTCCGAGTAGGCATGATGCAAAGTGGGAGTATTCAATGCCGCCATGCAAATCCCCAAGATAAATGCCAGAATCAAGGCGCCAGTCACGTCAAGTACCGGGGTAATGTTCAGGTTATCTCCCAGTAGGGAAGCCACCGCGTTTTTTGGTTCTTTTAGTTCGGGTGCCGATTCGGTGAGGATGCGCGGGAATACGAGCGAGGCAACTCCATAGGTTCCAAAACCGGCAAACAGGGTGGAACCGTAAGCGATAGCTACCGTAGCCAGCAACCATTTACCGGCTCCGCGCCCTAAGTCTGCCAGCGCTGGCCCCACCAGCCCCAAAATAATTAGGGGAATACAAAAACTCAAAAACTTACCGAAAATGTCATTAAAAGTTGCGAAGGGCGTAATGAATCCTTTGGGTAGACCCGGGAGCATACCAATCAAGGCACCAGCTACGATCGCGACTAATACCCAAAACAGCAACTGTCTAAAAACAGTGGGGATACGTACATTTTTTTCTGCCATAGTTATTCCTATCTGTCATTTATCTAAATCGGCAGTTCACGGCTTCTTCGTGTGCCGGAAGATCTTCGGCGTCCGCAAACGCGGTTAACGGACGCGCCATTTTTTCGAGGGCGCCACGCTGGTACTCGACCTGCTGCACCGGTTTAAGATAAGCCATCACTGATAATCCGCCCTCATAACGACCTGTTCCCCCCGTGGGAAGGACGTGGTTGGAGCCTGCCAGGTAGTCTCCCAGGGGAACCGGACTGTATGGACCAACAAAAATCGCGCCCGCATTCCGGATTTTTTCTGCGACTTCGCTGGCTTGGGCAGTATGAATCTCTAAGTGTTCGGGGGCATAGGCATTAGCTACTTCGATAGCGCCTGCGATGTCCTTAACCAGTACAATCCCTGATTGCGACCCACTGAGCGCCTGGCAAATCCGCTGGGAATGCTTAGTAGCTTGGACGGCAGGAACAATTACCTTTTCTACTTCGCGAGCAAGTTCCTCGGAATCGGTGAAAAGCACTGATGCGGCGTTGGGATCATGCTCTGCCTGCGAAATCATATCTGCAGCTACCAGAACAGGATCGGCGGTGTTATCTGCGATAATCCCGATCTCGGTAGGACCAGCCTCCGCGTCGATCCCACAAACCGTCCGTACCAGGCGTTTCGCTGCAGCCACGAAGATGTTACCGGGACCGGTGATTACGTCTACTGGCCGGCAGAGCGGATCGGGGTCAAGTCCTTCTTCTCCGCTAGCCCCATACGCAAACATGGCGATTGCTTGCGCCCCGCCTACGGCGTAGACTTCCTGAACTCCAAGCAGCTGGCAGGCAGCCAAAATCGTGGGGTGGACTCCTCCGCCAAAACGAGATTGCGGCGGGGAGGCAACTGCGATCTCGCTGACTCCGGCTTCTTGGGCAGCAACTACGTTCATGACTACCGAGGACGGATAGACTGCCAAACCCCCGGGAACATATAGTCCCACTCGCTCGACAGGGATCCAACGTTGCTTAACTACACCGCCGGGCATGATTTCGGTTACCCGTTCAGTGGGGAGCTGTGCCCGATGACCAGCCCGATTATGTTCGATAGACAGCTCCACGGCTTCACGAACTTCCGGGTCTAGCTGCTCCAACGCCTGGGAGAGCTGCTGGTGTGGAACTCGCAAATGCTCTGGCCGCACTCCATCAAACTTTTCCGAAAGATCGCGTAGGGCGGCGGCGCCATGTTCCTTAACGTCTCGCATAACGGGACGGATTTTCTCTGCCGCATCCTCTACGTTCATTTGAGCACGGGGCAGCGCCTGGCGTAACGCCAGACCACTGGGCATGTTCCCACGAAAATCAGTAATTGACAGCATGGGGATATATTAGTTGTTAACTGATTGCTCTTAACGGTTAAGTCCAGTAGATAAAATGTTTTGACTTATTTAGTGGACTTCCGGTGAGATTTCTTTTGTAAATTTTGCATTACCCAGTCACGGAATCCGCGATAGGTCAAAAACAGCAGAGCCCCGCTAACTAGCCACAAAACCCAGGGATACCAGGCAGGAATCGGCGCCACCATATATAGCGAGGCAGCCACCACAATTAGTCCAGCCAAAAATCCGCATATCACCCCGAGCAGCGTTGCCGTTAGGAAAGTGTTGGATTTTTCTTGCGCATCCCCCTGATACCAGGTGATTAAAACCAGCGCAATCACCATGGCAATCAAGGATCCAATTCGCAAGCCCATGGACACTCCGAACCCGTTGAACACCATCACTCCCGCCAGTGACAAGGCCATTAAGCCATCCAGCCACCAGGGAGTTAATGCCTGCTGCTGCAAAGATTCTTGAATCTCATCCAAACCAGATAGACTGTCGGTTTCTGTTTGCCCCGGCTCCGCTCCGTTTTCATCTGCACTACCGACTGCTTGTGGCACAGCGACAATCGAAATATCACTGGCAGCTTGTTCAGCCACGCGTTTTTCGGGCAGCGGATCAGAAATTGGGAAAGCCATATATTGCTCTCCCGGCGTCGCTATTGGCTGCGCGGAGGGCAGGGGATTATCAGCAACTACCGGCTGCGGTTGGGGGAACTGCGGATTATCCTGAGTAGAAGCCGGAGGAGCCGACACTGGTTGCACTGCCGCTGACAGAGGCCTTCCTCCTGCTAGCGGATATGCTGCTGATGGGACAGACTGCTGGCTATATTGAGGAACATTTTGAGCCGGCGGAGCCGCCGGAGCCGGGAAAGCCGGAACCGGTTCCTGACCAGATTTAATCTGCCCCTGCGGCGTGGGGAAAGGCCAGTTAGCTCCGCTTTGAGGATTACTCGGTGTAAATCCTTGCGGTTCGGGGTTGCTCATTTAGCTCCTCCAAAATGCGCTAATAAAGTCATCTTTCCCCATTTTAGTATCATTTATTGCGTGGCAGATAATAACAGCACCTCTGTACCGGCTATTCCGGTGCGTGACACTATCAAACTCGGACAGTTTTTAAAGCTGGCAAATTTGGTCGAGGACGGCGCGGAGGCTCGGCTAATTATTCAATCCGGTGATGTAACAGTCAACGGCGAAGTAGAAACCCGCCGCGGCAGTTCCCTCTCCCCCGGCGATATCGTGCAGATAAATCTTCCCAGCGGCACTATTGGCGCCCAAGTCTCCCGTTAATTTCCCTGGCTGAAAACCCTGCCTCGGTAGCGAGTCTGGACGGTAGGGCTAAGCACGGGGGAGAAGTTTTTCCTCCTGCCCAAAAACTCGAAAAAGCCCCAAGGGCATTTTCCGAGTTTTACGCCCGCCTAGCCTGCTCGGATAAAACTTCTCCCCCGCGCAAGGGTTACGGCGGGTACGAGAATCCCGCGAGGTACGCACTTAGCGTGCAGGGCAGATTCATGTCGAAGGGTAGGCTTCGAGCCTTAAATCCGTGAAAATGCCAGAGCATTTTCCGGATTTCGGGGCGCGAGGCAAAATCCGCCCCTGTGCGCGGAAGCGAGGAAAACCTAAACCCCGCGCACAAGGGTCGAGCCGTAAAAGATGCGAGAGGGGGCTTGAGTCGAGCGAAGCGAGAATCACCGGGGTTCCCCGAGCGCTTTTACGGCTCGACCCACACGGTATGTTACGGCTTGACCCGCAGTGTAAGTGTAGGAGAGCTATTTGCGGTTTTCTAGGCAATGGAGGCCGAGCAGAGTTTTCAGCTGCGCAGCCAAACCCGAGCCGCGGTTTACCCGCAAATCATCGCCCAGCTGCACGATAGTAATGCCCTTGGAACTGCGTAAATGCATCCTAACTGCGCTTTGTCCCGGACTGGAACCTAAGATTTCCCGCAGTTGCTCCGCTACCTCCGCGGTTAGCCGATTGGCAGCAAGATAGATATTTAACGGCCCGTTTGCTACTTGGCTAATATCGGGAAGGGTCATTTCTTGTGCATACAAAGCAGCTTCTTCATCACGGATTCTAACCCGCCCACGTACACTCACAATTTCATCTTCCACCAGGTCTTGTGAATACTTTTGGTAGGTTTGCGGGAAGAATAAAACATCGGTGGAACCAGAAATATCTTCGATGGTGGCGATAGCCCACAAATTTCCGTCACGTTTGGTGGTTTTACGTTGTAGCCCGGTAACTAGACCGCAAATCTGGATTTGTTGCCCATCCCGAACTCCGTCTTCGGTGGAAAGATCCACGATTTCAGTGTCACTATTGTGAGCAAGCACGGTTTCCATTCCCTGTAAGGGATGGTCGGAAACGTAAAGACCTAACATGTCGCGCTCAAATTTTAGTTTTTGCCGCTTATCCCATTCAGGCAGATCTGGAATTTGTACGGTGAACGTAACTTCCGTGCCAGTATTCATCATTCCGAAGAGGTCTTCTTGTCCGCGAGCAGCGTTTCGCTTCACGTCGATAACCGAGTCTACGGCCTCGATATGAATAGCTTCGAGGGGGCGACGAGCATGCCCCAGGGAATCGAAAGCCCCGGCTTTAATCAGGGATTCCACTACTCGTTTATTGCATACTTCGATAGGAACTTTATCTAGGAAATCGTGGAAAGAAGTGTAGGTTCCCTTTTCGTTTCGAGTTTTAACGATTTCGGCCACCACATTGGTGCCCACATTGCGCACGGCAGACAGACCGAAGCGGATAGACTCCCCCACTGCGGTGAAATCAGAGTCGGAGGCATTTACATCAGGCGGGAGCACCGCAATATTCATTCGACGACATTCTCGCAGGTAAAGAGCAAGTTTATCTTTATTATCTTTAGTTGAGGTCAGCAGTGCCGCCATATATTCAGTGGGATAGTTGGCTTTTAGATAGGCCGTCCAATAGGAAACTAACCCGTAGGCAGCCGAGTGTGATTTATTGAAGGCATAGGACGAGAAGGGAACCAGAATTTCCCACAGTTTGCTGGCGGCTTCCTCGGGGTATCCACGCTCAATCATCCCGTCGTGGAAGCGCGAATACTGTTTATCCATCTCCTTTTTCTTTTTCTTCCCCATGGCACGCCGTAAAATATCTGCCTGCCCCAGGGAATATCCCGCCACTTTTTGGGCTATTGCCATCACCTGTTCTTGGTAAACGATCAACCCATAGGTTTCATCCAAAATATCGGCTAAGGCTTCGGAGAGCGCGGGGTGAATGGGCTCGATTTCTTGCCGCCCATTTTTTCGCAAAGCATAGTTGGTGTGCGAATTCGCCCCCATAGGGCCGGGGCGATAGAGAGCGCCAACCGCGGAAATATCCGAGAATTCGGTGGGTTTCATTAGCCGCATCAACGACCTCATGCCCGCGGAATCTAGCTGGAATACACCCAGGGTTTCTGCACGCGATAGCAACTCGTAGGTGGGGCGATTATCTAGGGGAACTTGCTCTAGATCTAGAGGTTCTTTCCCGTTAGCCACAATATTGTCGAGGGCATCCGAAATGACCGTCAAGTTACGAAGCCCCAGGAAGTCCATTTTTAACAGTCCTAAGGTTTCGCAGGTGGGATAGTCGAATTGGGTGATGATCGCTCCGTCGGCTAAGCGTTTCATCATCGGCACGATATCGGTCAAATCATGACTGGACATGATGACGGCGCAGGCGTGTACTCCCCATTGACGGGTAAGTCCTTCGAGACCTTGTGCCATTTTGATAACCGGTTTTACTTCACCTTCGTTATCGGAAACATACTGCCGAAACTCGCTAGCTTCCCCGTATCGTGGATGTTTCGGGTCGTAGATTCCGGATAGGGGGATATCTTTGCCCATAATCGCGGGCGGCATTTTTTTGGTTAGCTGGTCGCCGAGCGCATAGGGCTTATCCATAATTCGGCAAGAATCTTTTAACGCCTGTTTAGCTTTGATTTTGCCGTAGGTTACTACTTGTGCGACCCGGTCTTTCCCGTATTTTTCGGTCACGTAATCTATGACTTCTCCACGGCGACGCTCATCGAAGTCCACATCAATATCGGGCATAGATACCCGTTCGGGGTTAAGAAAACGCTCGAACATTAACCCGTGTTCTAGAGGGTCTAGTTCGGTGATTCCCATTGCGTAGGCCACGATGGATCCCGCTCCTGATCCCCTGCCCGGACCCACCCGGATGCCTTGTTTTTTTGCCCAGTTAATATAGTCCGCGACTACCAGGAAGTAGCCGGGGAATCCCATTTGGGTGATAATCCCGCATTCATAGTCGGCCTGTTTCTGTGATTTTTCGGGGATCCCTTGCGGATAGCGTTTATGTAGTCCGCGCTGGACTTCTTTTACGAACCAGCTGGTGGTGTCTTCCCCTGCAGGCACCTGGAATTGGGGCATATAGTCGGCGCCTTCGGCGGTAGTTTGAAAATGCACCTCGCACATTTCCGCAATCTTCAAGGTGTTATCGCAGGCTTCTGGCAGATCAGAGAATAGCTCTCGCATCTGCTCTGCGGTTTTAAGGTAGTAGCCGGAACCTTCAAAACGGAAGCGATCTTCGTCGTTTATCCGCGCTCCTGAGTTAATACATAGCAGCGCATCTTGGGTGGGTTGATCGCTTTCGAGGACGTAGTGGGAGTCATTGGTGGCCAGTAACGGTGCGTCGATAACTTTTGCTAGTTTCAGCAATTCATTGCGCACTCGGCGCTCTATTTTTAGACCGTGATCCATAAGTTCGATAAAAAAGTTCTCTTTACCGAAAATATCTTGTAGTTCCCCGGCCGCTCTCTTGGCTTCCTCCCATTGTCCTAAACGTAAGCGGGTCTGGATTTCTCCTGAGGGGCAACCGCTGGTTCCGATTAACCCAGTAGAGTAGCGTTCCAGCAGATCCCGGTCGGCGCGGGGCCATTTTTGCATCTGTCCATCTATTGAGGCTAGGGATCCCAAGCGAAACAGGTTATGCATCCCTTCGGTGGTGCGCGAGAGCAAAGTCATATGGGTATAGGCGCCACGCGCAGATACATCGTCGGCTCTTTGACTTTCTTCTCCCCAGCGTTGCCTAGTTTGATCAAAACGAGAGGTACCGGGGGTTATATAGGCTTCGAGGCCGATTATGGGCTTGACTCCGGCCTCCCGAGCCGCAGCGTAAAACTCGTAGGCACCAAAAAGGTAGCCGTGATCGGTGATAGCTACCGCCGGTTGACCAACTTCAACTGCCCGTTCCACCAGTTTCCCGATCCGAGCTGCTCCATCCAGCATGGAATAGTCAGTGTGAACATGAAGATGAACAAAATCTTTCGCTGGCGCCATGCCCACCAGTTTAGCCTGGCGCTGACTTTGTTTCTTCCGCATGTGAAACTGCTCCCAATGCCGGCATTAGTTTCGCCAGGACGCGCCTGACGGGTTAGAGTTTATTCGTTGCGTTTCACGCGAATGCGCCACTAGCTCAACTGGCTAGAGCATCTGACTCTTAATCAGAGGGTTCGGGGTTCGAGTCCCCGGTGGCGTACGAAAATCTCACGATTTTCCTTTCAAGCTGCGCCACTAGCTCAACTGGCTAGAGCATCTGACTCTTAATCAGAGGGTTCGGGGTTCGAGTCCCCGGTGGCGTACCAAACTTACCTGCTATTTGACTGTTATCCCCTGGTTTTCAGAATTGCCTACTGGTCGATTCCCAGTTCTTTGCGCAGACGGGCAACATGTCCTTTGGCGCGTACCCGATATTTTGCCAATATAATTTTCCCGTCTTTGCCTACGACTACGGTAGTGCGGATTACTCCTTTTACCAGGCGGCCATAGGAGTTCTTTTCCCCATAGGCTCCCCAGGCGCTCATCACTTCCCGCTCTGGATCGGACGCTAGCGGAAAGTTTAGTTCTTGCTTTTCCCGGAATTTTGCTAGTGCCGGCATTTTATCGGGGCTGATCCCCACGACTGCATATCCGGCTGATTTCAAGGAATTCAAAGAGTCGCGGAAATCGCAGGCCTCAGTAGTACATCCCGGGGTAGAAGCCTTGGGATAGAAATAGATAACTGCTCCTTTTTCGGATTGTTCCAAGAGACCCTGCAAACTAACTTCTGTGCCTTGATCGGTAGGCAAAGTAAAATCTGGAGCCTTTTGACCTGCGGTTAACTCTGACATCGAAACTCCCTTATAAATAGTTAAACGTAGAGACAGTTGCGCCGAAACGCATTACTGATTTTAACTCTACCACTTTATTTAAGCTGGTCAGAGCCGATATAGCTGGTACGCGAGGCGGGACTTGAACCCGCACGTCGTAAGACACTAGAACCTAAATCTAGCGCGTCTACCAATTCCGCCACTCGCGCTGGCTAGAACATATTAACCTAAGGATAGGCACCCTTTCCAGTCCTAGAATTGGCTACTGCCGTTTTTCCTGCTTAAACGCTTCTTCGATAGTTGCCTCACAGATGGCACGATCCCCGGAATAGACCACTAGGGATTGTCCGGAGGCAACCGCGCGGGTGGGCGTAAGCAGCCGAGCACGCAAGGTACCGTTTGCCTCTAAATAAACTTTCGCCGGGACTTGTTGCCCGTGTGCTCGATACTGCAAAGTCACTTCTGCCTGCCCCGCTAATGCCGGATCATCCGGTTCGGTTAGCAGAACTGCATCGGTGGCAGTGATGCCATCTACGCTCAGTAACTCGCTGGCACCGACTACTACCGTATTGGTTTCCATATCAGTACCCAGTACATAGCGAGGCCGCCCATCGGCAGCCGGCCGACCCAGATTTAGCCCTTTACGCTGTCCGATAGTGAATTGATAGGCCCCCGAGTGGGTACCCACCTCCTGTCCGGTAGTATCCACAATTTTCCCGGCTTTACTACCCAGGTGGGAACGCAAGAATCCGCGAGTATCCCCGTCAGCAATGAAACAAATATCGTAGGAATCGGGTTTGGCCGACATGGGCAGGCCGCGCCGCTCAGCTTCTGCGCGCACTTGACTTTTCGATTCATACTCTCCCAGCGGAAAAACCACTTTTTCTAGAGCCGAACGTCCCATTACCGCCAATACGTAGGATTGATCCTTTTCAATACATTTGGCGCGGTGCAGTTCCACGCCTGCCTTTCCGGGCATTACTCGTGCGTAATGCCCGGTACATACGGCATCGAATCCGAGAGCATCGGCGCGAGTAGCGAGTTCACGAAATTTTACGAACTCGTTACAGCGTACACAGGGGTTGGGGGTACGTCCGCGCCGGTATTCGTTCAGAAAATCTTCTACTACGGTTTCTTCAAAGGTTTCCGCCATATCCCATACATAGAAGGGGATCCCCAGCATGGAAGCGGCGAGGCGGGCATCGGAAGCGTCTTCCACGGTGCAGCATCCTCGCGATCCGCAACGGTTTTGGGTCTGGTTAGCAGACAGAGCCATGTGTACCGCGGTAACTTCGTGTCCGGCTTCTTTGGCAAGGGCGGCGGCAACCGCGGAATCTACCCCTCCAGATAGCGCTGCTAATACTTTCATTTATTTCCTCTCCCGCTCTGCTAATTTCCGGGAGGCACTGAGGGCGCCCGGCAATGCCGCTAAAAGCCGATCAACGTCCTCTTGGCGCGTGGACCAACCAAAGGATATCCGTAAAGATCCCAACGCGTCCTGTTCGCTGTAGCCTTGCGCCAAGAGCACCGGGGAGGGACGAGCTACCCCGGTGTGGCAGGCAGAACCCGCCGAGGCACAGATCCCTGCCTGATCCAGAGCAAACAGCAACCCTTCTGCCTCTGCTCCCTCAAGCGCAAACTGGATAATGCCAGGGACTGCCGGGGCATGGCTGGCTAGCTTGATTCCTGGAATCTTTAGCGCACCTTGCAGCAGTTTTTCTCGTAAATTCTGGTGGCGCCGGGTAGTTTCTGCTAGTTCTTGCTGAGCGGCAGCAAAAGCAGCCGCTGCCCCTACAGCGGCGATTACATCTTGGGTGCCGGCTCGCAGCGCCCGTTCTTGTCCACCTCCACGCCGGTCGCTAGCAATTTTTGTCTCTCGGCGCGCCAGCAACACCCCTAGCGCTGCCGGGCCTCCCACCTTGTGACAGGCAAGCGAAATGGCATCTACCGGGGAAGATGTGAAGTCTATTTCTTGGCGTCCAGCAGCCGCAATCGCATCGGTGTGGATAGCGAACCCGCTATCTAAGCCACTCCCGATGCCTTTCCCGAAGGCATCATTATGACTCTTAGTTTCCCGCTTATCCGCAACTTCTTTTTCACGCAACAATCGGCACAGCTCAGCAACTGGCTGGACAACCCCATTTTCGTTGCACACACTCATTACCGACACCGCTGCTATTTGGGAGGTGTCGAGGGCGGATATTGCTTCCAGCTCTAATACCCCGCCGCTATCTACCGGCAGCACCTGCACCTGGAACCCTGCACCCTGCAGGTCAGCGGCGTTGAGTCCGACCGCATCATGTTCTACCTGGCTAACTACTATTTGGGTGCGACGAGGGTCTTGGCTATGCGCTGCCCCAGCCAGGCCGCGCAGCGCCAACGCGCAAGAATCGGTGCCACCCCCGGTGAAAATAACTTCTGCCGGTTCCGCTCCCAGCGCTTTCGCCACCCGGGCGCGCGCGGTCTCTAACATCGCCGCAGCTTTGCGCCCAGCCGCATGCGCCGAAGAGGGATTAGCCCCGATTCCAGCCAGGGAGGCTGCAGCCTCATTCATAGCCGCTAGCGCTGCGGGGCGTAGCGGCTCGGAGGCAGCGTTATCTAGGTAGGCCAGCTCCACTATGCGTCCAAGGGCTTGATTCTAGATAGGGCATCCGGAACTACCGTGAATAGATCCCCGACTACCCCAAAGTCTGCCATTTCAAAAATTCTTGCCTCGGGATCATCGCAGATGGCCACGATTTTTTTAGCTCCGCGGATCCCACAAACATGATGGTGATCCCCAGAGATTCCCAAACCGATATAAAGGTTAGGAGCAACAGAGATACCGGATTGCCCGATTTGGGCGGAGCGGTCAATCCAGCCTTGTTCGCAGGCCACCCGGGTAGCTCCTACGGATCCGCCCAATACTTCTGCTAATTTTTCAGCGGGACCGAAATCGCCATTAACCCCCCTACCGGCACAAACCACTACTGGCGCTTCGGTGAGACCAGCGTGTGAAGATCCGGTCTGTTCCTGAGAGACAACTTGGATCTGTTTCGTAGATTCCCGTAGCTCTACCTGCAGATTTTCAGTTTCTACCTCGCCAGCTTCGGCCACCGGTACTGCTGAAAGCGAAGTGGTACGCATAGCGACAATGGGGATGCCACGGCGGATATAGTAGCTGGTTTCCCATGTACCATCCAGCACCGATTTACCGGCAACCAGCTTGCCATCGGATACCTTTAGGCTGGTGACATCCACACTGGCTCCGGAACCTAAAATAATTGCGCTTTGGGCGGCACTATCGCGTCCCCATGAGGTCGAGGGCAGCAGCACTGCCCCGAAGTCCCCACTACGCACCGCTGAAACCAGCAAGTCCGCCAGAACTGCCCCCACCTGCCAGGTTCCGGTTTCCGCGGGGTCAAAGTAGCGCACTGCTGCTACCCCTACCTGGGAAAATTGGTGAGAAGCAATGGAGGAGGGAGCTAGAGCCACCACTCTACCGCTAGTAATTTCGCGCGCCAAAGTAATCAGCCGCGCCGCCGCTACCGATAGATGTTGGGGACGATCAGCATCCGGGTGGGCAAAAACTAAAACATCTTTTTCTATTTTTTCGCTCACGATTTCCTCCTACTTCTCCTGCGCAAAACCTGAATCAACCAAGTATTTCGCTAGCGCTTCGCCCGCATTCGCCGAATCGGTAACGATGGTTCCCTGGTTCTTGGTTTGCTGATAAAGCTGGGCATCTAACACTTCGGTTCCCAAATCAGCAGCCCCAACTTCTTCCGCGCTTAGCTCTAGCTGGGCTAGATTCCACTGCTGCACCGGTTTCTTCTTTGCCGCCAACATTTCTTTAAATCCGGGATAGTGTGGCCGATTAGCCTCGTCATTTACCGAAATCACCAGGGGGTATTTTACGCGCAAGCTCAACGAGGTTCCCTCTTGGTAACTGGTGGCAGCAACCCCCTCGGCACTAAAACTAACTTCGGAGGCATCGCTAATCACCGGTAGATTCAAGGTAGCAGCCAGGGCTCCCGGCAGCATCGAGGTCATCCCGTCCAGAGAGGAACTTCCGCATATAACCAAATCAACATCCCCGATTTTCTGGATGGCGCGCGCCAGCACCCGGGCAGTCACGGTCACATCGGAGCCCGCTAAAGCCGGGTCGCATAGATGGTAAGCCTGGTCTGCCCCCATTTGGAGGGCGCGCAGCAAAGCTTTCTTCGCCCCTTCAGGCCCCATAGTGAGCGCAATAATTTCGGCATCGGATGCTGCTGCCTTCGCGCTGAGCGCCGCCTCGATCGCGTTTTCATCCAGGTCGTTCAGGGTATCTTCTTCCCCGCGCACCAAACGGCCATTTTCGATCCGTCGCTCAGATTGCGGGTTGGGTACATGCTTTACAGTTACGACAATCCTCATAGTTCTACCTTGCCACAAGGTTTCCTGATGAAAAAGTGAGAAGCCCTACCCCCTAAGCTATGGGAGGAAAATGAATGTTCAGGCGATTCCCTATATACATAGGAATGGCTCTATTTTGGAGCAGCAGATAAGATGACACCTGTGTCAAGACAAGTATTAGACGACTTTTTTAAGCCGTCCAGCTCCCCGGTGCATGCTGGCGCCACCGACCCTTGCCGCCTAGGGGTGCACTTGCAAGGCAACGGGGTTGACATCGCGGTAGTAGCCCCCAATGCTTCTGCGGTAGAGGTCTGTTTTTTCACTTCTGCCGAGCCTACAGCTCCCGAAAGTCGCTACCGTCTTTTAGGGCCGGTAGATGGTATCTGGCATGGGCATGTTTCCGGGGTTTTGGCCGGAACTTACTATGGTTTTCGCACCTGGGGGCCTTGGGATCCGGAACGGGGACATGTTTTCAACCCCTATAAACTCGCCCTTGACCCTTACGCCCGCGCTATCAGCGGTAATGTTTATCTTTCTAGTCAAACCTATGCCCATAAGACCGATGATCAGCTTTACCCGTTGCATCCTTTCCAACTAGACCCGACTAATTCAGCTCCCTACACTGTGCGCGGGGTGGTTACTGGCAAGGAGTTCGAGGTAGCACCCGGGCCAGCTATCCCCTGGGAAAACACCGTTATTTACGAGGCACACGTAAAGGGGCTCACCAAACAGTTACCGGGAGTACCGGAAGAGCTGCGAGGAACCTACGCGGGACTGGCACACCCAGTCACTATCGCCTATCTGAAAGATTTAGGGGTCACCACAGTAGAGTTATTGCCAATACATGCAAAGCTCTCGGAAACTTTCCTCAACGAGCGGGGATTAACTAACTATTGGGGTTACTCTACCCTGTCCTATTTCGCGCCAGAACCTTCCTATGCCACCAAGAACGCTCGCTTGCTCGGACCGATGGCAGTTTTGGATGAGTTCCGCGGAATGGTGTCACTTCTGCACCAAAATGGAATCGAACTGCTGATAGACGTGGTTTATAACCATACCTGTGAAGGCGGAGGTGACGGACAGGCACTTTCTTGGCGTGCCCTCGATAACGCCATGTATTATCGCCTAGATGCCCAGGGGGCCAATATCGATTATTCTGGTTGCGGCAACACCCTAGATACTGGTCACCCCCGAGTAATCCAGATGATTTTAGATTCCTTGCGCTACTGGGCTGGCGATGTGGGAGTTGATGGTTTCCGTTTCGACCTAGGGGTTACCTGCGGGCGGGGCGAAGAATATTTCACTCGCTCCCATCCTTTCTTCCAAGCCTGCCTAGATGATCCGGTTTTGCGAAACAAGAAAATGATTGCAGAACCCTGGGATATAGGACCAGATGGGTGGCGCACCGGAGACTTCCCCCTCCCCTTCTCTACCTGGAATGACCGTTATCGCGACACTGTCCGCGGCTTTTGGATAGCTGATGGACGCGCCCAATCCCGCGGCGAATCGCGCGGCGCGCCTCCCTTTGAGCTGGCTTCTCGGCTTTCTGGTTCCCAAGATATGTACGGGGTGGGCAATATTCCCGCCATTCGTCCTCCCCGCTGTTCGATTAACTTCGTAACCGCCCATGATGGCTTCACCCTAGGAGATTTGGTTAGTTACGACCATAAACATAACGAGGAAAACCTAGAGAACAACCGGGACGGCTCCCCTAACAACCTGTCTTGGAATCATGGCAGTGAGGGGCGTGCCTTCCAGCTCAGTAACGACCTGGAACCGGGGACAGATGGGGATTCTCCATTGGCTGAACTGCTCGCCGCCCGGGTACGGTCTGCGCTCAATTTGTTTACCACCATGCTTATTTCTTCCGGAACCCCCATGATTTTGGCTGGTGACGAGTTTGCCCGCACCCAAGGCGGAAACAACAATGCTTATTGCCAAGACAATGAAACTACCTGGCTGAATTGGGATCTGGTGGATTGGCAAAAAGACTTTTATGCGGCGGTACGCAGGCTGATTACCCTACGCCGTGAACACCCGGTTTTCCGCCCTGCAAACTATTTGACCGGCCAACGATCCCCGGGAGATACCATCCCCGATCTTTCCTGGTATAACCAGGTGGGACTATTAATGGGCGATCGGGCATGGCATGATCCCGCCAGCCGAGTTTTCCAAATGCTCCGTTCTGGCCGCCCCTATGGAGATCAGGATTTGCTGGCGGTTTTCAACGGAACCTTGTCCCCCAAACATGTGCGGTTAGCTCCGGGGCGAGGAACCGCCTATCAAGAGATTTGGGATTCTGCGGTTTCTGAACCGGAGGAGGAAGCTCCCCCATTCAATCTCGCTGGCGACGATATCCTCCTGGAGCCCCTCTCCATCAAACTTTTCCTAGCCGATTCCAGTGGGGATTAGCCTGCAGCTGTAGCTGCAGAAATGTAAATCACGCGGAATTCGTCATGTGCGCGAGGGAGAGATTTTTTCTCCCGCTAATCCCCCGGGGAAAAGTTTTTCCTCCCGCCCAAAATCTAAAAAGACTGTGCCTTTTTAGATTTGCGCCCACCTAGCCTACTCGGATAAAACTTTCCCCCGCGCTACTAAATGTATATTTGTAGTACAATGTATACAAAGTTTACAAATATCTAGTCAGAAAGAGTGTCCATGGGTAAAACAGCTACTACTGCACCGACTGCGGTCAGACTGCCGGTGGATTTAGTAGAACGTTATGACAATCTGGCCAAGGCTACCGGACGCAGCCGAACCTATTACGTTACTGAGGCACTCGAAGAATCAATCGCGCAACTCGAATACCAGTACGGCCTCCTCAAAAAAGTTGAAGACTACCGGGCAGGACGGTTAGAAACGGTATCGATTGACCAGTTAGAAGACCACCTTGGCTTGGGAGATTAAGCTCGATAAGGGTGTCGAGCGCACCCTGGGCAAAATAGATAAGCCCACCGCAAAAAGAATTGTCCGTAAACTCCGCCAAATTGCGCAGCTAGATAACCCACGGCAGATGGGAAAGCCGCTCACCGGGAACCTATCTGGTCTGTGGCGATATCGCGTGGGTGACTGGCGGATTATTTGTTACCTGGAAGACGCCGAGCTAGTTGTCCTAATAATCGATGTAGATCACCGGCGGCAAGTTTATCGCTAGATGACTATTAACTTTGTACGATAGAGGGCGAGGCTGTGATTATCGGGAGGTCAACCTTGAAAGCTGCAACAGCGCAAACACCAAGTCCCAAAAGCGCCAGCAGCACCCCAAACATCGAGGTAACCACATGAGCCACATAGCAGACCTAATCGAGAAATACTGCTCCGACGGGGTGGAACAGAAGTTATTAGCTGATGTTGCGACATTAGAGCGGGGAAAGTACATATCTAAGAAAACTGCGATTCCTGGAGATATTCCAGTGATTGCAGGTGGTAGAGGCCCCGCCTATTGGCATAACGAAGCCAACCGAAGTGGTGAGCTGCTAACGGTTGCAGGTTCAGGCGCTTACGCTGGCTTTGTTCAGTATTGGGACTCACCAATTTTTGTTTCAGATGCCTTTAGCATCATCACTAATCCTCAGCTAAATACCCGATTTCTCTACCACTGGTTGAAGAATAAACAAGACTTTTTGCATTCCCTAAAAAAGGGAAGCGGAGTTCCCCACGTCTATCCAAAAGATATCGCCAAGTTAAAGATTCCAGTGCCACCACTGGAAGTGCAAGATGAAATCGTACGGATTCTAGATTCATTCACGGAGCTAGAAGCGAATCTACAAACGGAACTAGAAGCTCGTCGCCAGCAGTACGAGTACTACCGCGACTCGCTACGAGATGTAAGTAATCAAGAAAACCGTTTAGGGAAAAAAGTAGAAATTATCGCTTTGGCAGAAACATGCGATATATCGACGGGAGCTGATGCTCCCAAAGAATCAATGTGTAAATCCAAAACAGATAAATATAAAGTACCAATTCTAAGCAACGGCATTGGGGAAAATGCCCTCTACGGATACACCGACATTGCAAAAATAAATACTCCTGCGGTGACTATTGCAGCTAGAGGAACTATCGGATATGCAGAATACAGAGATTATCCTTACTTTCCAATAATACGTTTACTAACTGCTATCCCTAAAGATAATTCTTTCCTAAACACAAAATACCTGTATTACTGTTTGCAAGGTAAAAAATATCAACTTCCAAACGGGGGTATACCGCAACTGACTGCGCCGCAACTAAAAAAGGTAAAAATTCCCGTCCCTCCCCTAAAGGAGCAGGAGCGCATTGTGGCGGTTCTGGACAAGTTTGACGCTTTGGTAAACGATCTTTCTTCTGGTTTACCGGCAGAGATTGCGGCTCGGCGTAAACAGTACGAGTATTACCGCGACCAACTACTAACTTTCACTCCTGCAAAGTAACTGCGAGATTTGCAGACAATGCGCGGGGGAAAAGTTTTATCCGAGCAGGCTAGGTGGGCGTAAATCTAAAAAGGCAAAGTCTTTTTAGATTTTGGGCAGGAGGAAAAACTTTTACCCGCGCGTAACTAACATCCATTTGTGAAGGCAATAGAAAATCAACTGCACGGACAACTACCCTGTAACACACTCTGTTATTTACCTCCATTCCCAAAACTGGGGTGCAACCAGAGCTAGCAGCTTCAATGTATTGGGAAAGCGCGGGGTAAAAGTTTTTCCGAGTGAACCCGGGGGCGAGATTTTATCCGAGCAGGCGCGGTGGGCATAAGAATTCGGAAAACGTGACCATGTTTTCCGAATTCTTGGGCAGGAGGAAAAATCTCGCCCCCGGGTGGTTAGCAGGAGGAAAAACTTTCCCCCGCACACAACTAACAACCAGAAAGAGGCTTATCAGTTGCACCCGGTTTTCCGGGAATATCCTTGGCACCGTAGACTGGGAACCATGAGCGATAGCGGCGAGAAACTAGAAAATTCCACTGATGCGGCTTCTTTGAAGCGGGCAGAGCTGAAATCTCAAGAGATTGAGGCAGCGATTGATAAGGATCCTTCCAAGTTCCGGGTACTTACCGGGGATCGCCCCACTGGTGCCCTCCACCTGGGGCATTATTTCGGGACGATTAAGAATCGGGTCACGATCCAGCAGCGCGGGGTGGAAACTTGGATTCTGATTGCTGACTACCAGGTAATCACTGACCGGGAGGGTACTGGCCCGATCCGTGAGCGTGTCCTGAATATGCTGGCTGACTATCTTGCTTGCGGCCTCGATCCGGAACAAACCACGATTTTCACGCATTCGGCGGTGCCGGCGGCGAACCAGTTAATGTTACCGTTCCTCTCACTAGTTACGGAGGCGGAGCTGCACCGCAATCCCACGGTGAAGGCAGAACTGGAGGCTTCGGAGCGTCCTATGTCGGGGTTGTTGCTGACTTACCCGGTGCATCAGGCGGCCGATATTTTGTTCTGTAAAGCGAACCTGGTGCCGGTGGGTAAGGATCAGCTTCCTCACTTGGAGCAGGCGCGGGTGATTTCGGATCGTTTCGAGCGGGTTTTCCGGCGTAAGTCTTCTTTGCAGCATCGGGTGTTCCCCCGTCCGGAGGGGTTGCTTTCTGGTGATGGCGCCCTGATTTTGGGGTTGGATGGCGAGAAAATGTCGAAGTCGCGCGGGAACACGGTTGAACTGGGCATGACCAGTGATGAAACTGCGAAGCTGATTAAACGCGCTAAGACGGACGCTGAGCGCCAGATTACTTATGATCCAGAGAATCGCCCCGAGGTTTCGAACCTGTTGCGCCTGGCGGGTCTGGCTAGCGGGCAGGATCCGCGTACTCTGGCCGAGGAGATCGGGGATCAGGGGGCCGGCAAACTAAAACAGGTGCTCACGGAGGCTTTGGATGGCGCATTGTCTCCGATTAGGGCGCGGCGTGCCGAATTATTGGCTGATCCGGGTTATTTGTGGCAGGTGCTAGAGCGTGGGAATCGGCGCGCTAACGAGGTTGCTGACCAGACCTTGGCGGAAGTTCGTCAGGCGATGAACATGGTTTACTAGCCTTATGCGTGCTTTAGGTGGCCTGATCCGGCTGGTGATTACCTTGCTGGTTATCGCCGTAATTATTGTGGCGGGAGCCAATGTGTACGTGTGGCAGCGGACTAAGGATGAGATTATTTCTTTGACCGAGGCGCGGGATAAAAACGCACAGGTGATCCTGGTTTTGGGTGCGGCGGTGAATCCGGATGGTGCTCCTTCACCGATGCTTGCGCACCGTCTGCAAACTGCCTTGAATCTGTATCAGGCGGGCGTGGCCAAGAAAATTTTAATTAGCGGTGACCATGGGCAGGTAAACTACGACGAAATTAAGGCAATGAAAAATTGGTTGCTAAACCAGGGGGTCTCCCCCGAGGTAATCTATGCTGACCATGCCGGTTTTTCTACCTACGAGTCCGCTTATCGTGCAGAAGCGATTTTTTCGGTACAACGCGCCATTGTGGTCACGCAGCCTTATCACTTGCCTCGTGCGCTCTACGATTGTCAAAGCCGCGGTATCGAAGTTTGGGGCGTGGGGGCTGCCGGCAATGCTTACCCGGGGCAAACGGAACGTAATATTCGCGAGTATTTGGCGCGTACCAAGGATGTTGCCTGGGCGATTACTGATCAAAAACCGACTTATCTGGGTCCTAAGATTTCTTTAGATGGCCCTGCTTCCGCCACTGACGGTTAATACTTTTTTCTCTTTTCGGCGTATTTGTTTCTTTTTTGGTTTCACTTTTCCTCTGAGCTGCGGACGGAAATGACACGAGGCACGGTGCCACTTGTTAGGCTGGAGGGGAATGAGTCCGTCTAATAAGGAGACACTATGGCCGGCGATACGCCTCGTTCCCGCAATACTCGCTCAACTATCAGTTCTGCTGGCCAGAAGGCTAAATCTTCTACTGCAGGCATCCCGGCTACCCAGACGACAGCCTCGATAAAGAAAACCGCTGCGGCTAGCAAAGCTGAAAGTGCTAGCGTTCCGCGCAAGCGGGCGAGCCGGGTGAAAGTGGCTACCACTAAATCTTTAAATCTAGTTCCCCCAAAGGCACGTTTGGCGCGGATTCCGGTCACCGAAGTGGAACCAGTTTTCGAGGATGGCCTGTGGCCAGCTAAAGCGGTCGAAAATGAGTCTTTCCCGGTGCGCGCCACTGTGTTCCGGGAAGGCCATGATGCGTTAGGGGCGGAAGTGGTGCTGCTGGATCCGCAAGGTAAAGAAACCATGCGGGTGCCAATGTATGATGTTGCCCCCGGTTTGGATCGTTTGGAGGCTTGGATAAAGCCCACCGGCGTTGGGGACTGGAGTTTTAGGATCGATACCTTCTGCGACCCTTATAAGACCTGGACTAAAGAAGCTTCTATCAAGGTTCAAGCTGACCAAGACGTAGAGATGGAGTTCGAGTTGGGGGCGCGGCTTTTCGAACGGGCTGCCCGCGGAGAAGCTATCAATAATCCGACCCAAAAAGCGCCAGATGCTGAACGCGTCGCACGCCTCCGTGACGCTGCCCAGGCGATGCGAGACCCGAACCGTCCTCCCCAAGAGCGTCTCTCCGTGGGATTACATTCTTCCATTCGGGGAATTTTCCGGGCTTTCCCCCTTCGTGACCTGCTAGATTCTTCCCGCACCTATCCTTTACGGGTTGACCGCGAGCGGGCGCTTTATGGTTCCTGGTACGAGATTTTTCCCCGTTCTATCGGTGCCTATCAAGATCAGGAAGGTCATTGGCATTCGGGAACCCTGCGCACTGCGGCCGCTGATTTGCCTCGCATTGCGGGTATGGGTTTCGACGTTGCCTATTTAACTCCCATCCATCCGATTGGTACTACTTTCCGAAAGGGGCGCAATAATTCTTTAGAGGCCACCCCGGAAGATCCCGGTTCTCCCTACGGTATTGGTAGCCCCGATGGCGGACATGACGCTATTCACCCTGATCTAGGCAATTTTGATGATTTTGATTATTTCGTAGATAAAGCGAAGGGGTTGGGATTAGAGGTTGCACTAGATTTAGCGCTGCAATGCTCCCCGGATCATCCCTGGGTTAAAAATCATCCGGAATGGTTCAAGCACCGCCCGGATGGCACCATTGCCTATGCAGAGAATCCTCCCAAGAAGTATCAAGATATTTATCCCCTGATTTTCGATCAGGACTATCGCGGTCTCTATAACGCGGTACGGGATGTGATTCAAAAGTGGATTGACCATGGAGTAACCATTTTCCGGGTCGATAATCCCCACACCAAACCGGTACAGTTCTGGCAAGAGATTTTGGCAGAGTTTCATCAGAAGCATCCCGAGGTGCTTTTCCTGGCTGAGGCCTTCACTCGCCCCGCGATGATGCGCACCTTGGCTCAGGTAGGTTTCCATCAGTCTTATACCTATTTCGCTTGGAGAAATACTCGTCAAGAGATTGAAGAATACTTTCACGAAGTCGCCTGGAAATCCAGCCCTTACATGCGGCCTTCTTTCTGGCCGACTACTCACGATATTTTGACTCAGATCATGGTTGACGGGGGGATGCGAGCCTTCAAACTGCGGGCAGTTTTGGCTGCTACCGGTGCACCTAACTGGGGGATTTATAGCGGTTACGAGCTGGTAGAAAATGTGCAACGTCCCGGTTTTGAAGAGCAAATAGATAACGAGAAATATCAGTTCAAGCCGCGAGACTACTCCGGGAAAACCGCCCAAGAAATGATGGGGTTGTTGACGGTTTTGAATGGAATTCGCCGTCGCCATCCGGCTTTGCAGCGTTTACGTAACCTGAAGATTCATGAAACCACCCATCCGGGAGTGGTGTGTTTCTCCCGGCACCTCGATGCTTGGGAATCTCCCAGCGGGGAAGCAGACACCGTAATTGTGGTGGTAAACCTGAATCCTCACGAAACCGCGATTGGCAGCGTTCACCTGGATTTATCGGCTCTTAAGCTTAGTGGTTCTTCTTCGTCCTGTTTTAGGGTACGTGATGAGCTAGATGGGAAAGTCTATGATTGGGGGGCAGATAACTATTTCGAGTTAAATCCCTATGAGCGGCCTGCCCATATTATGTCCGTGGAGTCTGCTTAATCGTTGAGAGCAACCATTTTAAGGAGTCCTTGTTGAACCAAAACCGAACTGAGGAAAGCGAGAGTCTAAGCAAACTGCTGCTCCCGCCCCCCACTTCCCAGGCGGTTCCCTCCCCCGCGGAGTCTCCCTCCTGGTATCGCAGCGCAGTTTTCTACGAGGTTCTGATTCAGGCGTTCTCGGATTCTAATGGAGATGGGGTCGGTGATTTCCAGGGGCTAATTTCGCGTCTGGATTACCTGGCGTGGCTAGGGGTGGACTGTCTGTGGCTACCACCTTTTTATCCTTCGCCGATGCGCGATGGCGGCTACGACATTAGTGCCTATACCGATGTGAACCCGGCGTTCGGTTCGATGGAGGATTTCACCGCCTTGGTGGAGGCCGCCCATGAACGCGGGATTCGAATCCTGATCGATATCGTAGTTAACCACACCTCCGATCAGCACCCCTGGTTCGAGGCTTCTCGCAAGGATCCGGAGGGCGAATACGGGGATTTCTATGTTTGGCGTGACAACAACCAGGACTATCAGGATGCCCGCATTATTTTTATCGACACCGAAACCTCTAACTGGACCTATGACGAGGTACGCGGACAGTATTATTGGCACCGTTTCTTTTCCCACCAACCGGATTTGAATTTTGAGAATCCCCAGGTACAGGCGACAGTAATGAATGTGGTGCGCTTTTGGTGTCGCACCGGGGTGGATGGTTTCCGTCTGGACGCTATCCCCTACTTATTTGAAGAAAATGGCACTAACTGCGAAAACCTGCCGAAAACTCACTGGTTTGTGAGCGAGCTACGCAAAATGGTAGACGCGGAGTTCCCGGGAACTTTGATGGTGGCCGAAGCCAATCAACCTCCCTTAGATGTGATTGACTACTTCGGTTCCGAGACTGATCCAGAATGCCATATTTGTTTCCACTTCCCCCTAATGCCGAAACTATTTGCCGCTTTACGTACCGGCTCCTCGAAAGGGCTGCGACAAATCTTGGCAGAGCTACCGGAGTTGCCGGCAGGTGCTCAATGGGGAACTTTCTTGCGTAACCACGATGAACTTACCTTGGAAATGGTTACTGACCAGGAACGTGAAGATATGTATTCCTGGTATGCTCCCGAGTCACGAATGCGAGCCAATGTGGGGATTCGTCGCCGTTTGGCGCCCCTTTTAGGGGGATCACGTCGCAAAATAGAACTCGCACACGCCCTCTTACTGTCTATGCCCGGATCCCCCTTCCTCTACTACGGTGACGAAATCGGGATGGGAGACAATATTTGGTTGCCCGACCGGTTTGGGGTGCGCACCCCGATGCAGTGGGATACTTCCGCGACTGCCGGTTTTTCTTCTGCTGACCCACAGTCGTTCCTAGTTCCATTGATTGATGCTCCCGGTTGGGATAATCGCACTATCAACGTGCAAGAATCCTTAGGCCGCCCCACTTCTTTGTTGCATTGGCTGCGTGACGCTATCCAGTTACGCCGGCGTCTTACCTGTTTCGGGCAAGGATCATTATCGCAGGTAGGGTCAGATCAAAACTCGGTGTTGGCGTTTATTCGCCGCGACCAAAACTCCACGGTTCTTTGTGTATATAACTTGGGTGAGGGCGCGGTGGCGGCGCGGCTATCTTTACCGGGTATGGCCGGTTGGCGCCTGCGTGAAGCTTTTGATGGAGGCTGGTTCCCCACTGTGATCGCCGATGAAACGGTAACGGTCACTATGAATCGGCACGGCTTTTATTGGTTGGAGCTTTTCCCTGCCGAACAGGCGGAACAGCCCCAGGAAGAAACCACAGAACCCTCTACTACCACTACTTCTTTGCCGGTGATTGTTCACAGCACCACCTCGGCGGACTCTGCACTGCTCGCTACCGAGGCCAAGGAAGCTGCCAATGCCTACCCGGCTTTAGATTTCTCGGCACTAAAGGAGCATCAAGATGACCACTGATTCCCTTAATAACCAGCTTAAATGGCCTGGCAGAGAGGCTATCATTGACACGATTTGGGACTACCTTACCCTGCGACGTTGGTTTCCTTCCCATTTGGAACGCTCCCAGGTTAGGGTGTTGGATTACCGAGAACTCGATGACGCTCAGTTCCGGCTGCTGATTCTAGAAGCGCAAGGAGTTTGGTACCACGTTCCCTTGGCGCTGGTTGCTAAATGGGATGGTGCGGGAATTGCGGGACGCACCCCCTCTCCCGAAAATTTCGGATATCTAATCGATGGCCCTTATTGCCCGGCCTACATCCACTATTGGATTCGTTCCACTCACCAGGCTGGCACTTTACCCCTGTTATCCGAAGCCGAAGATGTACTGCCTAATCTGCTTACAGCCAGTTTAGAAAGCAAGGTTTTAAGTGGGGAACAGTCCAATTCGTCGGTGCTATTGGGCGGGAAATACCCTACGATTATCAAGTTTTTTAGAGTGCTGGTTACTGGATCCAACCCAGAGGTGACAGTACCGCTGGCGTTAGCCCGCACCGGTTGGCAAGGGGTGCCGCAACCACGCGGATATTCCCAGATAAACCTGTGGGATCCAGATGGTCAACCCCAACAGGTCACTACTGCTTGCGCGGCGGTGCGCCTCGATGAAGCCCAGGACGGTTTTCGCCTGGTGTGTTCCCTGGCGCGCAACGGTGAAGACCCTACGGTGCTGGCTCGCCAGTTAGGGCAGACCACTGCGGATATGCATCGCCACCTGCTAGCTGCCTTTGGCTCAGGTGAAGATCCGACCTCAGGCACTATGATGGCTACTCGGCTTCGTCATCAATACCAGCAGGCAGAAGCAGCCTACCCTCCGCTGCGGGAGCATCCGCAAATCGGGGAAGAAGTTGATCGCCTCGCCCAAGCCCTAACCGGAATGGGGGCACTGCCCCCTACCCAGCGCGTACACGGGGATTATCACCTGGGACAGTGTTTACGCAGTTCCGACAGTTGGTACGTAATTGATTTCGAGGGCGAACCTTTGTGCCCCCTGGAAGAACGTACCGCCCCTGACCAGGTAGAGCGAGATATTGCCGGCATGTTGCGTTCTTTTGATTATGCCCGGGTTGAAGGTGGTGCTGACGGAGATTGGCTTAATCGGGCACGGCTAGCTTTCCTGGCCGGATACTTTGGCGAGGAACAACTCCCCGCTCCCGCCCTCGTGATTTTAAGGGCTTTTGAAGTGGAAAAAGCCCTCTATGAGGTGCGCTACGAAGCGGAACAACGCCCCGACTGGGTTAGCATCCCCTTAGAAGCGCTAATGCTACTTCTGCCACAGTCACATTAACCAGTGAATATACTGATTTTTATAGGGTGAATCCACTAGCATTTTGACCCTATTCCCTGATAAAGTCGTTACAGAATTGTAACCTTTTTGACCTTAAGGAAATCAGCAGGAGTTTTGATGCGCAATCCCTCAGCCAAGCGCCCTACCGCACTCGTCCTTGCCCTATCTCTAATCGGCTACATGATTGCCCTTATCGGGCCGGTTTTGGCGGTGGGAGCAGCTAACGCCGCCAACGGTAAAGTTATTAAATCTTGGAACGAAATCGGCTCGGTCATCACCGCAGATATTGACCTTAGCGATTCTGCTTTGCCCACAGAAGCTGCGGGACGCACCCTTACCGTGGGTGAAAATGTGACTGTTACTGGTGCGACTAACAGGACTTTTAAAGGGTTATCTTTTCGGGTAAACGAGGGACATACCCTGACGCTAAATAATCTAAACATCGATAACTCTGATTTCCCAGAGCGGGCGATGGTGACTGCTGGGGACGATAACGAAAACAACCGTTTGGCCTTTACCGGGGAAAACACCTTCACCCGCAAGCAGGCTACCTCGGATAACGCTTCTAAAGACCATGCCGTTCCTCTGCCATTAGTGCAGGTAAAAGCAGGCACCACTTTGAATATTGGACAAAACGGTTCCGGAGTTTTAAATCTGTTTAACCCGGATTCTCCCCGTTCCCAAGCTGCCCTAATCGGGACCCAATATTTTTCAGCTTTCGGCACTATCAACATTGCAGGCGGGGCTTTGAACCTAAAAGGTTCTTCCCAAAGTGCGGCTCTGATTGGCTCCGGGGGTGCCTTCTATGAGGTCAATCCGAATACTAATCCTAGCTGGCTCAACAACTACGACGAGACCCCTTGGAACGCGGGGGGCACTATCAACATTGCTAGCGGCACTATTAACCTGGAAAAAGATGGTAACCACGACTACGGCGGGGCTTTCATTGGGACTGGCCGCGGCGCGGTGCAACTCCCGGATTCGGCAAGTGCTGATTGGGCGCAAAAACATGCTGCGGTAAACATCAACGTCAGCGGGGGGCAAATCAATGCCCACGGTAATCACACCGCCTTGGGGGCGGGCAGCTTCACTACGCCCCTACAGGATTCCTCAGGTCAGGTCACCACTACGTTCACCCAACCTTATGCGCGGGTAGACATCTCCGGTGGCACAGTTCAGGTAACCCCCACTGCTGCTGATACCGGAAATAGTGCGATGAATATTGGTTGCCGTGGGGTGGGCAACTGGAACAAAAATTTTGCCAGTTTTGACTGGCCGCTAGCTCCAGGCTGTGAAGTCGCGATCAGCGGCGGCAAAGTCACGGTGGGAACTGCTAACTCCAAGCTAAACCAGACCGGGGATATCGCGGCTATTGGATCGGGTCCCGATTCTGCCAGCACAAACGTAAATATTTCTGGGCAAGCGCAGGTAACCGCCTACTCCAATGGGCGCGGCGCCGCGATTGGTGGGGGCTACGCCTCCGGAACTTCTAAAGTCACTATCTCCGATAACGCTCGGGTTCAAGCCCTAGGAGTAGTGCGCGAATCCCCTGCTATCGGAGCGGGTGGGCTGCCCGCTGAGGCCGAGTTTGCCGGCAACTCTCGCCTAGATGACGACACCGTGCGCGGAGCAGATCAAAACCAGGTGATTATTTCTGGAAATGCACAGGTAAACGCGGAAACCGCAAAGGATTCTTCTGAAATCGAACAGCCCCTTAACGGTGCAATTGGCTCCGCCACTAACCGTTCTGGCCGGGTCGACATCACGGACAATGCTACAGTTACCGCCAAAGTGTACGGTGTTCGCCGGGGCGCAGTTATAGGTAGCGCAGGTTGGATTGATTCCTATGTTTCTGACCCCTTCAAGATTACAATTTCCGGCTCCCCCAAAGTACAGGCAGTAGTGCAGCCGGTGTCTCAATCAGGTGCAAAAAAGCTAGCTTACGGTTTAGGAGCGGCAATTGGTTCTGGATACAAGACCCAGGTTCCTGCTCAAATCACGATTTCCGGCAGTCCCAATCTGGACTTAATTGGCGGCCAAGCCAGCTCCGGAGTGGGACTAGGCTTCAAGAGTACCCGCGGAAACAGCTCGGTGACCGCCAACTTGGATGCGGACGCTAAGATTCAGGTAACTTCCCCCGTGGGCACACCTCGGACAGATGGCTCCGCAGTCCGCAGCGGTTTTTCTCTAGCTCAAGGGCAGAACATGCCGCTCGATACTACCGGAGGCAAGGGACAGGTTCTGAATTTGCGTTTTGCTGATGGCCAGGCGGACAGCTCTGGAAATCCCAAGACCCTGGGTCTGACCACGGCGGTAGATAAACTTACCCAAAACAAACAGGCAGTGCCTTTCAAGCTGGTCACCCCCGCGGGCAAAACTGTGCTTTCTTCTGCCCTCACCAGTACCCTTTACAACAACTTGGCGCTGTCGGTACCCCAGAAGGGGAACTATTACCTGCAATCGGGGGTATCCCCCAGCTTGTTCGCCTATCACGGCGACAAGAACGCGGCAGATGCCTTCATCTTCCCGGTTAACGGGTCAATTTACACCCAGGACGGACTGCTGTGGGCACCGGGTTATTCCTTAAAGTACCAGGTAGCAGGCGATGGTGGCTCACTCCCTCCGGCTTACAGCACTGCGCGCTACCTGCCCCCAAACACTGCTATCGAGACCCTACCGACAGTCACCCTACCTGAGGTTTCTGGTAAGACCTGCGCGGTAGATCATTGGGAACTGAACGGCACCGCGACTGGTGAGGCCGAGATCGCTCAGGCAAAACTGAGCACCGACACCGTGGTGAAAGCCGTGACTAAGTGCGAGGATACGGTTACTCCCCCGGCTCCTCAGCCAGAAAAAACCGTATTCACCTGGAAGCTGCAAGATTCTAAAGGCCAGGCGTTAAGCGGCGGGCAGTTCACTTTGAAGGAAAAAGATGGCGCAGCAGTTACCGTACCAGATTCTGCTTCCGGTACTTTCACAGCTAGCGACCTGGATCCGGCTAAGAACTATGTGCTGACCCAAACCGCTGCTCCCAAGGGCTATGACCTGCCGCAGCAAACCAGCTATACCGTTACTTTTGAAAAGACCTCGCAGGGCTACCAGGCAAAAGTGAACGGTACAGCGGTAACCGGCGATGCTTTTGTCGTGCAAAATACTAAGACTCCGCTTCCTCCCCAGCCGGTAGCTTTCAACTGGAAGCTGCAAGATGCCGCTAAGAAAATGCTGCCCGGCGGTACTTTCAAACTGGTTTGCAACTCTAAACAGCAACAGATTCCCGCCGCCGGCACCGCCTCAGGCGCTTATAACGTGACTTTAGATCCCACTAAGGAATCATGCTCCCTCACTCAAAGCGCAGCCCCTGAAGGCTACAAATTGGGTGATGTCACCTCCTACGAAATTAGTTTCGTAGAAAAAGATAAGGCCAACGGTATTTGGGCAGCGGTGGTTGCCGGTCAGGAAACCAACACCGTTACCTTCACCAACGTGGCGCTACCGCAGCCTCCAGCAAC
This sequence comes from Varibaculum vaginae, assembly GCF_900604285.1. Classification (GTDB taxonomy): domain Bacteria; phylum Actinomycetota; class Actinomycetes; order Actinomycetales; family Actinomycetaceae; genus Varibaculum; species Varibaculum vaginae. The sequence continues at coordinate 811,770 of NZ_UWNY01000001.1, read as the reverse complement.
TACCTCTTTCTCTTGGAAACTGGTTGGCACCGACGGCAAAAACCTTAACGGGGCAACCTTTACCCTCAGTGGTGGAAAAGCACCGCTCGCGATTACCTCGCAAGATGCGGCCGATCCCGGGGTTTACAGCGCTTCGAATCTTGACCCCAAGCAGACTTACACTTTGACCGAAACTGCGGCTCCCGCTGGATACAAAGCCGATAATGCCAGCTACAAGCTAACCTTCGTGGCCAATGGTGACACCTATCAACCGCAGGTAAATGGGAAGCCTTTGCCTGCTGCAGGGCTGGTATTTAAAAACGTTAAGCTGCCCACCAAGGCAGAGATTCGTTGGGAAGTAGTTTCCACGGCAGACACCTCCCAGTATGTGCCAGGCACGTCCTTTAAGGTGACTGCGTTCAAAGCTGATGGCCAGACTTTAGATGAAGCTAAATCTTTCACCGTATCTGATGCCACCACTTCCGTTAGTACTGATTTACATCAGGGCGAGGGACAATACCGAGTGATAGTCCCGGATGGTTCGCTCAATTATCAGATACAGCAACTAAGCACCAGCCCTGATTTTGCCATCAAAACCGGCGCTCAAAAGGTTACCTTCACGAAGCAAACTGACGGACGTTACCTCCAAAACGTTGACTTGGGCGGTCTCAAATTTGAAAACACCCCAGTGATTAAGACCGCGCAGTTCACCTGGAAACTAGTTGACAAGGATTCTAAGCCGCTATCAGGAGGCGGCTTCTCGCTGACCAACGGGACAGAAAAGGTCAATGTAACTGAAAATGCGGCGAATGCCTCCTTCCAGGCCACCTTGAATCAAGCTAAAACCTACAAGTTAGAGCAAATCGCCGCGCACCAAGGTTACGATAAAGATCCCCAAATCTACACCATCAGCTTTGAGAATGGAAAAATTCAGGTAGCGATCGGTGACACTGGAGTGGATCTTGTCGATGGCGTCCTGGTGATTAGAAACCAGAAAACCGCGACTCCCTCACCGGATCCCAGCCCCAGCACTGATCCGACCACGCCGACTACTAGCCCCAGCACTGATCCAAAACGGGTTAGTGGCAAGCTAACCTGGAAAGTGCTCGATGCTCAGCGTAAGGCAGTAGCCGGGACTTCTTTCCGAATTACCCCTTACGGGAATAACGGTAAACCAATTACTTCGGCAGCCTTCACCGTTAAAGATTTTGTTAGTGGCATCAGTACCTTTGCGGTTCCCACTGACCTAGATGCTGCTACTGGAGCCTACCGGGTTAATGTTAGCGACGTCACCTTAAAGTACCAGTTAGAACAGCTAACTACAGCCAAGGGTCTGCAACTAGCAGCGCCGCGTATGCTTTCCTTTAGCAAGGGAGCAGAGGAACAATGGTCGCAAACCCCTGCTGAACCGTTCGTTAATCCGGTTGCTCCCGAGGGGCATCCAACTACCGATTCCACCGAACGGCCGAATACGCCCAGTACTACACCCACCGCTGAACCCCAGCCAGGTGACAACGCTGGAGCAAATCAGATGTCCGACAGCCACGCAGGCGGAGCTATCGAGGCACCTGCCGATGCCTATATGAGCGGTGGCTCGATGGCCTCTAGCTCTGTAGCTGGTCCTGCACCTTCGTCACTGACTATTACCGGTGCTAACGGAGCCACCCTGGCTTTGATTTCGGCGATCTTGGCGCTGGGCGGTGCCGGGGTGCTGGCGGCTCGCAAGCTACGGGAAGAGCGTTAGATTTCCCGTCCCTGTAACGCAACCCAGGCAGAGGCTTGGGCACCGGCTTCTGCCAGGTTAATCCCCAGCTTACTTTGCAGTTTTTCCAGCCGTTTTACCACGGTGTTGCGGTGTATTCCCAGTGCCTTTGCCATCTGCTGCCGATTCCCCTTGGTAACTACGTACTGTTCCAGCAGTTCCAGCAAATCTGTCTCTCCCTGAATTGGCCGCAGAAAACGCTGGGAGAAAGCTGTTACGGTTTCTCGCCCCATCACCTGTAATAGTCCAGAACGAGAAATCTGCTCCCACCGTGCCACCCGCAGGCTATTTCCAGTGTGTCGCAGGGCTTGACGAGCTCCGGCCAGACCCGCACCAAAACGAGTAATCGGGTAATCCTGTCCTACTCCCGCCCGCAAATCTAAAAATTCCTTACGGGAAAAGTGAGATAGCGTCAAGGGGAGCGCCGTGACCGGAATCGCCATTTCCAGCTGGGAGGAGTGAAAACGCCACAACGGCGGGGGCATAGTTTTAGTCGCTGCCCGCTCGATGGTGGCAGTCAAAGCCCGCAATTCGCTCTCCTCTCCCGCTACTACCACCGGAACATACCGGCCACTAAGGATGCGAGCATGCGGGAAAGCCATCTCGGTCAAGATCTGCGCCGACCCCAGTTCTTCTGAAAGCAAAAGCTCAAAAGCTCGCTGCAATAAACGTGCATGGTACGAGGCCACAAAACGTGAGTTAGCCAAAGCCGACGCAATTAACAAACCGGCCTGAGAAAGCGCCTGCTGGTGCCACGGCTGCGGGAAGGCGCTCCAACAGGCCTGTAACCAGGCAGTTTCCTGTCCCAGAGCATTGATAGCAGCGAAAAGGCAGTAGCCTTCCTCGGTTTCAAAAGAAAGCGGAGAATTGGGGGCAGAAAACAGTTCCCAGGACTCTGCCACTAAGTTCTCGAAATCGGTAGTTATCGTAGGCGCGGCGGCCTGCGTTATTATCCTGCCCACCTTATCCCTGATTATTACCCGGGCTCCAATGCCCCGCGCCAACTCCCCAGTAATCATTTCTGCGCTGCGAGGCTGGGCAGAAGCGTGAATCAGGCGTTGCTGCAGAGCCGTGAGCTTATATTGTCCCGAGGCGGCTTCCGCCTCTATCATCCGTGCCACCTCTTGGGAAAGCGCTACAAAAGACTGATTGGCAGCGACCTCAATCAAATTAAGACCAGTTTTCCGGGCTGCCTGCACCAACAATGGAGGTACTTTGTCATGGCTTGCTCCCAAGCCGAATCCCAAGGTAGTAATTCCCCCAGCCACCAACCGCCGCGCGTATGCTATCCAGCCGGCTTCACCTTCTGGATTACCCGCGGAAGTAGTTAGAACTAGTTCGTTTCCTTCTAAAAAAGTAGCAGGATTTATTTGTTCCGAGGTTGCTACCCAGCGCAGCTTCGCCAGAGGATTAGGACACCACAGGGATTGAATACGTAAATGTGGTCGCTCCAATAGCGCCTGCACAGTAACCATATGTACATTATGCATATATTTATCGCGGCTTTAGTGCACTTTACACACTTACCCCCGACTTACGTCCTATATAGACTGAAAGTACTTCCACCTGAGCCCGGAAGTAGGTGGGGAGGGTACCAGCTTTAAAACCGAAATAACTTTCAGGTGGCAGTTTCCCTAATGAAGGCAAATTGCTCTTGCGGTACCAACCCTAATCAAAACCTTAAAGGAGATAAAAACATATGTCCGAGGATTACAAACCAAATCCCTACGAGGACGCGAAGAATCAGCTGCGAGAAGCTCAGAAAATCCTGGGTTTTTCCGCAGGGGATTACGAGATGCTCGCCACACCCCGGCGTGAAATGAGCGTTTCGATTCCCATTCGTCGCGATGACGGTAGTTACGAGGTACTGCACGGCTACCGGGTGCAACACAACCTCACCCGGGGGCCGGCCAAGGGGGGTATTCGCTACAACGAACACGTAGACATCGACGAAGTTCGCGCCCTCTCCATGTGGATGACCTGGAAATGCGCTCTCGTAAATCTGCCCTACGGTGGAGCCAAAGGCGGGGTAACCATCGACCCCAGCAAGTATTCGCAGGCCGAACTAGAGCGGATAACACGCCGCTACATTTCAGAAATTTTGCCCATTATCGGCCCAGAAAAGGACGTACCCGCCCCTGATGTGGGAACTAATGAACAAACCATGGCTTGGATTATGGATACCTATTCGCAGTTCCAAGGCTATACAGTACCCGGGATTTGCACCGGTAAACCGGTTTCTTTAGGTGGATCCTTAGGACGCGCGGAAGCCACCTCCCTGGGGGTAGTTCTCATGGTGCAGGCCGCCCTCACAAAACTAAATCTCAAGTTTGAAGAAGCTACCCTGGCAATCCAAGGTTTCGGCAAAGTAGGACGGGGAGCTGCGGAAATCGCACAGCGCCGCGGAGGCAAAGTAGTCGCTATCTCGGACATTTTCGGCGCCATTTACAATGCTGACGGCATCGACACCAAGGCGCTAGGCGAATACGTTGACGAGAAGGGCAAAGTAGTAGGCTTTCCCGGCGCCGAGCCCTTGGAGGCCGAAGAGCTGCTAGTCCTAGACGTAGATGTAGTCGTACCAGCGGCGATTGAAGGCGTGCTCACCAAAGATAATGCACCCGATGTAAAAGCCAAGATTATCGTGGAGGGCGCGAATGGCCCAACCGATTCCGCCGCCGACAAAATCCTGAACGAAAAGGGCGTGATGATCGTTCCCGATATTCTCGCTAACTCCGGTGGGGTAATCGTGTCCTACTACGAATGGGTACAAGGACGCGATAACTTCTTCTGGCCACTAGAGCGGGTACAAAAGGAAGAGGAAGAGCGGATTACCTCTGCTTGGAAAGACGTAGAGGCCTACGCCGAAGAAAAGGGCGTGACCTTGCGGGTAGCTGCCACTGTTTTGGCGGTAGAGCGGGTTTTACAAGCACACAAACGGCGCGGTCTTTACCCGTGATTGCCGTCTAGGCAGGAAAAACTGCCCTGAGGTGACACGTTTCTCCCCCGAGCGGATTTAGCGCTCGGGGGAGAAACTTTTCCCCTCTACAGACGGTAACAATATAAACTGAGCGCAAAAGCGCAGAAAAAGCGGTATTTAAAACTAACAGAAACCAGAGGCAATCATGGATAACGCAGAACTAAGGCAGTACCTAACAGACTTGAAGCCGGAGAAAGCCATTTGGATTAACAACTCGGCAAGATCAGCTGCCAATGGAGAAACTTTCCCAGTAATAGATCCCGCCACCGCCAATCAAATTACCGAAGTAAGTTGCGGTACCGCGGCCGATGCTCGCGCTGCTCTCAACGCTGCAGCCAGTGCCCAACCAGGGTGGGCGGCTAACTCGCCCCGAGAACGTGCCGAGGTCTTGCGCCGTGCCTGGGAACTGATGATCGCGTCCGCCCCGGAACTCGCTAGTTTAATGAGTTGGGAAAATGGAAAGGCATACAAAGATTCTCTTGCCGAAGCCTCCTATGCGGCAGAATTCTTCCGATGGTTCTCCGAAGAAGCAGTCCGCTCTGATGGCGACTTCACTACCCCGCCAGCAGGAGGCTCGCGCACCCTGGTCACTGCCCGCCCGGTCGGGGTATGTGCCCTGATTACCCCCTGGAATTTCCCCGCCGCAATGGCAACCAGAAAAATCGCCCCCGCCCTCGCCGCCGGTAACACGGTGGTGTTAAAACCTGCCTCTGAAACTCCTTTAACTGCCCTGTCCATAATGCGCCTCTTGAAACAGGCAGGAGTGCCAGACGGAGTGGTAAATCTAGTTCCCTCCCGTCGCTCTGCCGAAATTTCCAATACCTGGTTAGCTGACCCCCGGGTACGGCTAGTCTCCTTCACCGGTTCCACCCCGGTGGGACGCACCCTGCTGGGTCTTGCCGCTCCCCGGGTCGTGAACACCGCCATGGAACTAGGGGGAAACGCCGCCTTCATCGTGGGCGCTACCGCCGATGTAAATGCCGCTATCGAGGGGCTAATGATTGCCAAGTTCCGCAACGGCGGTCAAGCCTGCACCGCCGCTAACCGCATCTACCTTCATAAAGACATTAAAGAAGAATTTACGCAAAAGCTGTGCCAACGGGTATCGGCTTTGAAAGTCGGGGCGGGTCTGAATCCCCAAACCGAAATCGGCCCAGTAGTTAACGAAAAAGCGATGCGAGGAATAAACGAATTACTCGCCTCCGCCCTAAACCAAGGAGCAAAAGTCCTGGCTCAAGCACCTCTACCCGCCGATCTAGCCGGCTATTTCGTAGCTCCCACAGTTATCGAGGTACCACACGCCGACTCTCCCCTACTGCAAAACGAAATTTTCGGTCCGCTTGCCCCCTTAAAGGAATATTCTTGCGAGGATGAACTCCTAGAAATGGTAAACGGCACTGAAATGGGGCTGGCCTCCTATATTTATGGAGATTTAAACTGGGCGCTACATCTAGGAGAAAAAATCGAGGCCGGGATGATCGGGGTGAACCGTGGCCTGGTATCTGATCCTGCCGCCCCCTTTGGCGGAGTTAAGCAATCCGGAATTGGCCGCGAGGGTGCCCGCGAAGGGATTCGGGAGTTCCAAGAGGTGCAATACTTCAGCCTCGATTGGTAACCCCACCGGCTAAATCCCACCGGGTTTACGAAAAGTCCTTACGGCACGCGCGAGGAATAGATTCATCTGTTTCCCTATCCCGGGGCTGGCTCGGTAAAAGCACTCCGGGGACCCCGCTTTTCTCGCTTCAGCGAGAATAGGGAGTTATGGCAGCAGGCTAATAAGTATGTTTCCGATTAAAAAAGATAGTGACGGCGTGTCTGTCCCTCTCGTATCTTTTACCGGCCGCGCCCCTAGTGGGGTGACCCTTTACCCGAGCGCGGGGGATTAGTTTTATCCGAGTCGGCTAGGCGGGCGCAAAATTTGGAAAACGCCGCTATGTTTTCCAAATTTTGGGCAGGAGGAAAAACTAATTCCCCACGCGTAGCTTTAAATCGCGCACGCTCTTGGAAATCCGGGGGCGAAAAAATTCCGGATTTCGGGGCGGGTGGCAAAATTCGCCCCTGCACGCGTAGCAGTCCTACAAGCTACGCACACTGTTGGAACTCGGGGGTGGAAAAATTCTGGAAATCGGGACGGCATTCCAAAGAATTTTTGGGCGATTCGTGACACGCTATAAACATGAGTGCAAAACCTGTAGCTGTTGATCCAGATATCCTTGCTAACGTTGCCCATGGGCACTATTTTGACCCTCATTCGGTGCTGGGCACCCACGTAGGGGAAGATTCCGTAACGATCCGCACCATAGCCCACTTGGCAGATGCCGTAGAGATTGTTACCCCCAAAGGCACTTTCCCGGCAACCCATGAGCAAGACGGCATTTGGGTGACGGTCCTAGAGGGTACCGATATCCCTGATTACCGGGTACGCACCACCTATGGAGAGGAAAGCACAGAGCTAGATGACGGCTACCGTTATCTGCCCACAGTAGGTGAGTTCGATCTTTACCTGATTTCCGAGGGACGCCACGAAAAACTATGGGAGGTTCTAGGGGCTCACCTGCGCTCTTACGACACTGAGATGGGACAAACGAAGGGAGCATCCTTTGCAGTTTGGGCACCGAATGCCCAGGCCGTCCGGGTTGTTGGTGACTTTAACTACTGGGATGGCGAAGCATCCTCGATGCGGTCTTTGGGATCCTCCGGGGTTTGGGAGCTATTTATTCCCAATGTGGAAATCGGGGCTCGCTATAAGTTCGAAATCCTGGGTCCCGATGGCAACTGGCGGCAAAAGGCTGACCCCATGGCTCGTGCCTGCGAGATTCCCCCACTGACTGCCTCGGTAGTTACCGATAAGCATCATCAGTGGGAAGATGGCGAATGGATGGAGAAGCGGGCAAAAACTGATCCCCACAACTCCCCCATGTCGGTCTATGAGATGCATATCGGATCTTGGTCTTATGACACCCACTACCGGGATCTGGCTGAAGACCTGGTCTCCTATGTGAAAGATATGGGATTTACCCACGTAGAAATGATGCCGGTTTCTGAACACCCCTTCTACGGTTCCTGGGGATACCAGCAAACTGGATATTACGCACCCTCTTCCCGTTATGGAACTCCAGATGATTTCCGCTACCTGGTCGACAAACTACACCAGGCAGGTATTGGGGTGATTCTGGACTGGGTTCCCGGGCATTTCCCCAAAGATCAGTTTGCGCTCGCCGATTTTGATGGCACCAAACTTTATGAGCATCCAGATCCCACTCGCGGGGAACAACCTGATTGGGGCACCTTGATTTTCAACTTTGGTCGCAATGAGGTGCGCAATTTCCTGGTAGCCAACGCCCTGTACTGGTTAGATGAATTCCATATTGATGGTTTGCGAGTGGATGCAGTCGCCTCCATGCTGTACCTGGATTATTCTCGCCAGGAAGGCCAGTGGCATCCTAATCAATATGGCGGCCGCGAGAACCTAGAGGCGATTTCTTTCTTACAGGAAGCCAATGCCACTTGCTACCGGCTACACCCCGGCATCTGCATGATCGCGGAAGAGTCTACGGCTTGGCCAGGGGTAACTGCCCCTACCGATACCGGGGGCTTGGGCTTCGGTCTGAAGTGGAATATGGGTTGGATGAACGATACTTTGCGTTATCTGCGCGAAGACCCGGTCAATCGCTCTTGGCACCATGGAGAACTAACATTCTCCCTGGTGTATGCGTTCTCGGAACACTATATTCTGCCACTATCTCATGACGAGGTTGTTTACGGTAAGGGATCGATTCTGGCCAAGCAGCCTGGTGACTACTGGCGGCAATTGGCGGGGGTACGTTCTCTCTATGCTTATCAATGGTCTCATCCAGGCAAGCAACTCCTGTTTATGGGCGGCGAGTTCGCACAGGGAGCCGAATGGGACGCTAATCGCTCCCTGGATTGGTTCCTCCTAGATGACGAACGTAACCAGGGCATACAGTCATTGGTACGGGATTTGAACCATATCTACACCACCGAGCCGGCGCTTTGGGATGACGAACATACCGGGTTTGAGTGGATCGAGTCGAACGATGCTGAGCACAATGTGATTTCTTATGTACGCAAGTATCGTGATGATCACGGCGAAGAACACAAGCTGGTTTGTATCTGTAACTTTGCCGGAAATCCCCATGAAGGATACCGGGTAGGTCTGCCAGGAGGCGGGGAATGGGAAGAAATTCTTAACACCGACGATGCTAAGTACGGCGGATCAGGAGTAACCAACTTGGGGCAGGTCACCGCCGAAGCCATGGAATGGAATGGTCGCCCCTATTCGGTGGAGCTGCGGGTGCCACCTTTGGGGTGCCTGTGGTTACGTCCTAAAGAAAACTAATCAAATAGGGTCATTTTTGGCAAACTTAAAAGGTGGTGCCTTCCACGAAGATTTCTTCTCGAAGGCACCACCTTTGGTTTCTATTTAAAGTTTCCAGGAGTTTAAAACTAGTTTCGAGGAGGCAGCTAGCTTTCCGCGCCGCTACCCTCTTTTCTGACGCAGATCTATACGTCCACTCCCATAAATGTCAGCACTACTAGCAGCAGGTTCAAGGCAATAATCAAGATTGAAATCAATCCCATAATCCAACGCATACTGGTCGTATCCTGGTACTTGCCCATTAGTTCCCGTTTGCGTGTATAGGCCGCGAGCGGTACTACTGCCAGGGGAATACCGAAAGACAACGCCACTTGAGATATAACCAACGCCCAGGTGGGGTTGGGGTATAGCCAAAGAATCAACAACGCGGGAATCAGGGTAACCAGACGCCGGGTAAATAGTGGCACCCGAATATGCAGCAACCCGCCCATGATTTCTGAACCCGCATAGGCGCCTACCGAAGTGGAGGCTAGTCCGGAAGCTAGCAGGCCAATCGCAAAAATTACTCCGATTCCACTGCCCAGGGCATTTTCTATAGCACCGTGCGCACCCTCGATTGTGTCAGTTCCGCTTTTCCCCGCTAGTGCCGAGGCCGCCAGTAATAGCAACGCAATATTGACTGCTCCTGCGACGATTAGCGCATAGGCTACATCGTGTTTGGAGGCGCGTAACAGATGGGGAATGTCATGGGAACCTCGCCGGGGAAAACGATGATTCACCAAGGAAGAATGCAGGTAAATGGCGTGAGGCATTACCGTTGCCCCCAGCATGGAGGCAGCAATCAATACGGTATCTGTTCCTGCAAACCGTGGCAGTAATCCCCCCAGCATCCCGGCAGGATCGGGCGGGCTAATCACCAGCCCCGACAGGAACCCCACGGTGATGATTACCAGCAAACCGACCACGATAGTTTCAAACTGTTTTTGCCGGCGTTCATTCTGGAAAACCAGCAGCGCCAAAGACACACAGCCAACAATAAAACCACCCGCCAAAAGGGGCAAACCAAATAGGAGCTTTAAGGCGATAGCGCCCCCCACGATCTCTGCCAAGTCGGTGGCGGCTGCAATGATTTCCGCTTGAATCCAAAACGCGATGCGTTTGGTTTTGGGTAGCCTGTCCCCCAAGATCTCTGGTAGGGATTTGCCGGTAACTAGCCCCAGTTTTGCGCTTTGATATTGAATAACCACTGCCATCAGGTTAGCCAGCACTAATACCCACACCAGCAGGTAACCGTAGCGAGCTCCGGCGGTGATATTGGCGGCTACGTTCCCCGGATCAACATAGGCTACGGCCGCCACGAAGGCTGGCCCCAGTAACGGAACCAGCCCCTTCTTGGCAGCTATTTTAGCATCGGGCGCGGTCTGAGAATTTGGGGTCGACACCTTTTCCATCTATGCAGCTTCACCTTTCCAAATTGGGGAAACTAATTCATCTAATCGGAGTAGCAATTTCCCTTAGCGACTTTTCGGGCATCCCTTAGATAAGTTTCGTACACCCGAAACTTTACCTCGATTTTCAGGAGATAAAAAATCATGCAGGAAAACATTTATTTGTTCGAATGCCACGATTTAGGGGCGCGAGATCCTTCCCCGTTCCGCATTGATTACTCTTTGTAAATCTACCGCCGCGACTAAAATCTGATAACCACGTTTACCTGCGGATATATAGATTTTTTCTTGCTGAAAAGCTGATTCGTCGATCACCGTTGGGAAATCTTTCTTCATCCCCAAAGGCGAACAAGCCCCTTTTAAGTAACCGGTGAGCGGAGTTAGCTTTTTAAGCGGCAACATCGCGACCTGTTTCACCCCAAAACACCTGGCCGCAGCTTTCAAATCCAACTCGTGCGTAGCCGGCACTACCGCCACGAAGTGTTCCCCTGGTCCGCCCGCTAAGACCAGAGTTTTAAATACTAGATTCGGATCTACCCCCAGCTCCTGCGCAATCGTAAGGGCATCCAAAAACTCCCCTTTAGAAGAAACCTGAGTCATTTGCGCATCGATTCCCGCATTCTCGAGGATGCGCATAGCATTTGTTTTTACATGTTTCTTCCCCATAAGCTCACCAGCTTCCCGTAGGTGTTTTCTCAGCTAGTTTAGCCCAATCGAAAATTTGGGGACCAAAAACCTTTCTACCGACCACCTTTCTGGTGTTCAAAATTTGCAATATCCTTCGGTTAATTCTCGATTAACGCCCCAAGCTTGGGTAGTATCCTCTGATTAGGTTCGCTAAAATTACCTTGAAAACTAACTCCCTAAGAACGCGAGAACCGCCTTGACCAACATCATCGAAGTAGAGGGTCTAACCAAAGATTACCAGCAGTTACGTGCCCTGAATAAGCTAACTTTCCAAGTTCGTCAGGGCGAAATCTTGGGGCTGCTTGGCCCCAATGGCTCCGGTAAATCCACTGCTATTAACTGCATCCTCTCCTTGCTTCGTTTTAACGGCGGAAGCGTGAAAATCTTTGGAAAAGAAATGCGTCCCGATGCCTTCGACATCAAACGACGCCTAGGAGTGGTTTTCCAAGATGTAGCCGTCTTTAACGAGCTAACTGTGGCGCAAAACCTGGAATATTTTTGTGGCCTGTATGTGGCAGACAAGCGCGAACGCTCCGCGATGATTGCAGAGGCGGTTCAGTTGGTGGGGCTGCAAGACTATTTAAAGTTTCGCCCTAAGCAGCTCTCGGGAGGCCTGTTACGTCGCTTAAATCTGGCTTGCGGTATCGCCCATCAACCAGAGCTGATTTTCTTAGATGAGCCAACCGTGGCGGTAGATCCCCAAAGCCGCAATAACATCTTGGATGGTATCGTCACTTTGCGTGACCGCGGCGCCACGGTGGTTTACACCACCCACTATATGGAAGAAGTCGAGCAGATTTGCGATCGCCTCATCATCCTCGACAAGGGGGAAATCATTGCCCAAGGCACCATCAACGAGCTGAAACAGCTATCCGATATCGAAGAAAAAGTTACCCTGCAAGGGGTAGAGCTACCGCCAGCACTTAAAGAAAAGCTGGAATCCGATCCCCAAATTGAGTCAATTACCCGCAGAAATCGCTCAGTCCAGCTAGTTTACCGGCATGGACAAAACCACGTGTCTGCCCTCATTGCCCAATTGAGCGAGGCCAGGGTATCTTATGAGTCCATTTACTCGGAGCGTCCCACCCTAAATGACGTTTTCTTGCAGCTAACTGGTAAGGAATTGCGAGACTAGCTATGGGGCACCTGATCGGATATAACCTCAAAATACTACTGTCCAACCGCACCTTGGTTTTTTGGACACTCGCCTTCCCCATCCTGCTGGGATTGCTATTCAAAGGGGCGCTCGGCGACGTTGTCAATAAAGAAGCCTTCGACACCGTGCCGGTAGCGGTAGTAAACTCCCAGGTCTACCAGGACAGTACCTTTAAAATCGCTTTCGATGATTTAAGTAAGGAGGACTCCTCCCCTGTCAGCTCAGGAAACCAACCCCTGTTGAAACTGCGAATGGTCAAGACTGCAGAGGAAGGAAAAAAGCTTTTAGAGGACGAGGAAGTTTCGGGAGTAGTCGAGATTACTGGAACCTCGCAGGCAGGTAGCAGCCTGGATGCGAAAGCACATTTGACGATGGCTTCCAACGGGATGGAACAAACCATCTTGAAAGTAATTCTTGACGAGATCACCCAACGCACCGATATGATCAGCCAGCTGACGCAGCGAGAGATTACGGAAAAAGTTCGCGACCACTCTCCGCCTGATTTTCAGAATATTCCGCCCGGCACACCTCCTGCCTTTGATCCCGCCCAGGTTGCGGCCTCGGTTCAAGACAAACTCGCTACAAGTGGTTTTACTTTGCGTGACCGCAGCCCCAAATCCATGGACTTGCTAATGGCAGAGTTTTTCTCGCTACTAGCTATGGCTGCTCTGTATGGCGGCCTGTTCTCTATGACAGTGATGAACAACGCCCAGCCTCCCCTAGGGGTAATCGGCAGGCGAGTTGCAGTGGCACCGATAAGCAAAGCCAAACTGATTATTTCCGGGATGATTTCCAGTTACCTATTACAATTACTGGGGCTGATTTTGCTGGTAACAGCATGTTACTTCCTATTCAATATCGATTTTGGCCCCAATTGGGCATTAACCTTCCTGTTGACTTCCCTCGGTGCCCTGGTTGGATTGTCCTTCGGGGTAGCGATTTCCGCGCTCGTGCCCGGCGGGGAGAATATGAAAGTTGGGGTCTTGATTTCGGTCACTATGTTGGGATCGGTACTAGCGGGGATGATGGGGGGAGCTATGCGCTACGTGGTAGACCAAAAAGCACCCCTGGTCAATAAGCTAAATCCCACTGCTCTGATCACCGACGGTTTTTATAACCTTTACTACCACCCCGGGTTCGATGGTTTTTGGCAAGACGTCACCATACTGCTGATTATTTCGACAGTGCTCCTAGGTGTCTCCCTGCTCGTCCTAAGGAAGCAGCGCTATGACAGTCTTTAAAGGTTTCCTGCAGGTACTACTGCGCAATATTGCTTTCGTTATTCTCTTTACCACCATCATGGTGGTCATGGGACTGACTGCTTTCCAGACCACCCCTGGCGCCTCCGGCGATTTCACCGCTTCCAAACCTACAGTTTTAGTTATCAACCGCGGCAATGACACTGTCCTCACCCGGTCTTTTAACTCCTATTTGGCCAGACAAACCAAGAAAGCAGACACCGGCACTAGCGAACGCGAAATCGACGACGCCCTCTATTACCAAACTTTGTCCTACGTCGTTTACCTGCCCCGCGACTTCACCACCACCATCCTCAAAGGTGAAAAACCGGTGGTAGACGTAAAATCTCGCGCCAGCTTCGAGAGCGCCTCTGCCGAGGTATTAGTAAGCCGTTTCCTGCGACTGGCTACCGGATATGGGCAGTATTTAACGGACGAGGACGAGCTGGTCAAAGCGGTAGATTCTAGCCTGAAACTGGATAGTAAAGTCACGCTCACTTCACATTTAGATCAAAAAACCCTCCACAACGTGACCGCCCTATATAACTTTGGCAGCTACACTCTCATGGCCGGCGCGACTTATGTAATTACTATGGTGCTGGCCGCCTTTTCGGTAGTAAACGTGCGTAAACGTACCCTGGTTTCCCCGGCCCATCCCTTCCGGATAGACCTGAGCCTAATAGCCGGATGCGCGCTGATTGTAGCGTTCCTGGTGGCACTCAATGTGCTCTTAGCGCGATTGCTGCTGCCCGGCATTGCTGATACCGGACGCCAGGGACTGTATGCGCTTAACATTATGGCATTTGGGCTGCCAGTACTAGCCTTAGGTTTCTTAATGGCAAAAATTACCAATAACAAAGAAGCCCTCAGCGCCATCGTTAACGTGGTGGCATTAGCCAGTGCTTTCCTGTGTGGAGCTTTTATTCCCCGGGAACTAATGCCCGATGCGGTAGTAGCCGTCGGGAGAGCGCTCCCCACCTTCTACTACATTGACAACAACAATGCGCTAGCGGAAATGACCAGCTTTAGCGGTGCCGCCGCCTCGCAGTTCTGGGTAAATATCGGGGTGCAGGTAGTCTTCACACTGGTGTTATGGGGAGTTGCGATGCTAATCACGCGCCTGCGGAGACGTGCCTAAAAGAAATCGATGTCTGTTAGCGCGGGAGTAGATTTTATCCGAGCAGGCACGGTGGGCATAAGAATTTGGAAAACGTCGCTACGTTTTACAAATTCTTGGGCAGGAGGAAAAATCTACTCCCGCGCTATTGGTAATAACATATTTCCTGGTTGTGACCCCTTTTAGTATCCTCTAGATAGTCAACCAATCTAGAGCAAATCGGCGAGGATTAGCACTCCTAGCAGGATTAGCACGCTGGGGAAAATAATCGCTTCAAACCGTTCCAGTACCTCCGCGAGCCCCATACGCCCAGTTATGAAACGGGCAAGAGCAAGCAGCACGCCAGCAAGCAGCAAGAACACTACGCAAAACAGGATGATTTGCCACCAGCTAGAGAGGGCAAAAACCGGCAGATAGGCTGCGATTTCATCACCCCCATTAGCCATAGTCACCAGGGAAACAGCACCCACGCTAACCTTTTTCCCCTGTAGTTGTGCCGCTACCTCGTCCTCTTCCTCGGATTCTTCTGAATACCAACGTTCCCGGATCTCGTTTCTCGCAGCTTTTACCCCCAGCACCAGGGGTATCATCCCCAGAAAACGTAGGTATTCCTGCGGGATGACCAATCCCGAAACTGCGCTTAACACTATGGCCACCGCCAGGATTACCCCAAAGCCTACATATTGACCTGCACAGATACGCGCAGTGGTTCCGGGGTGATTATGGCCGTGTACAAACCACAAAGTTAGTAACGCCAAGTGGTCAATGTTGGTGGCTACAAATAACACCACCGCTTGGACAATGGTCGAAAAGATCAATGTGGAGGTCACTCAGCCATTATTACCAAAGAGTGCAGAAGTGAAGAAACCAGCATAGAGAAATCGCGAAAAAGCCCGAAAAGAACGTATGCTGAAGCACGTGAAAGCAATTATGACGGTCACCGGTATCGACCATACGGGAATTATCGCGGCGGTTTCTCAGGCGCTCGCCCAAAACCAGGTGAATATTATCAATGTGTCCCAAACACTGATGGATGAATATTTCACGATGATTATGCAGCTGGAATTCGATGAAGAACAGATCGGCTTAGCGCAGGTACAGGCGGCAATGGCAACAGTAGAGAAAGCCGAAGGGCTGGTTATTAAAGTTCAGGCGGAAGCCCTCTTCAACGCCATGCATAAGCTTTAAACTGCTTACCACTGAACTGCTCAAAGTACCGTAATCACAAGGGAGAATCATGGGGTTGGATACCACCGGGGAAATCCTAGAAACCATACAGATGATTGCCGAGGATAACCTCGACGTACGCACCGTAACTTTGGGGCTTTCCCTGTTGGACTGCGCCGATACCAATATCGAGCGGGCATGTGCACGAATTGAAGAACGCATTTTAAGCGCCGCCTCCCGTCTGGTTGACAGCGCCGAGGAAGTCGCGGGGGAGTTCGGGGTGCCGATTATCAATAAACGCCTCTCAGTAACCCCGATTTCACTGGTGGCAGCGGCTTGCCGCACCGAGAATCCCCTCCCCTTTGCCCAGGTACTTGATCGCGCCGGTAAAGCCGTAGGTGTAGATTTCGTAGGCGGATACTCGGCTTTGGTACAGGCCGGCGCCACTCACAGTGATTTAGCGCTAATCGACTCGATTCCCGAAGCGTTGGCCACTACCGATATTGTGTGTTCCTCAGTGAACATTGGTTCCACCCGCACGGGTATCAATATGAGCGCGACCACCAAAATGGGGCAGCAGGTACTGGCCGCCGCCCAGGAAACCGCTGATAAAGACGGACTCGGGGCAGCAAAACTGGTGGTATTCGCCAACGCGGTGGGCGACAATCCCTTTATGGCTGGCGCCTTCCACGGAGTCAGCCAACCGGATGCGGTGGTGTCCGTAGGGATTTCTGGTCCGGGAGTCATCGAGAGAGCGCTTGCCGGAGTACGCGGTCGTCCTTTTGAAGAATGTGCAGAAGCCATTAAGAAATCAGCTTTCAAGATCACCCGCATGGGACAACTGGTGGGACAAACCGTAGCTAAGCGCCTAGGCGTAAATTTTGGGATTGTAGATTTGTCCCTGGCTCCTACCCCGGCGGTGGGAGATTCAGTGGCCGCGATTTTAGAAGAGCTAGGAGTTGAAGCAGTTGGCGCTCCGGGTACTACTGCTGCTTTAGCGCTGTTAAACGATGCGGTTAAAAAGGGCGGCCTAATGGCTTGCTCTTTGGTAGGGGGACTTTCCGGTTCCTTTATTCCGGTCTCCGAGGACGCGAATATGATCCAGGCAGTCCAGCGCGGCTCCTTGAGCCTGGCGAAACTGGAAGCCATGACCGCTATCTGCTCGGTTGGTTTAGATATGATTGCGATTCCCGGCGATACCCCTGCCGCCACTATCACCGGTTTGATCGCCGATGAGGCCGCGATCGGGGTTTCCAACGGGAAAACCACCGCGGTGCGAGTGATTCCAGTGCCAGGTAAAAGCGTGGGCGACAAAGCTAATTTTGGGGGTCTGCTAGGCTGGGCGCCGATTATGGAAGTATCCCCATTTTCTTCTGCAAAGTTTGCCGCCCGTGGCGGACGCATCCCCGCTCCGGTACATTCCTTTAAGAACTAACGCTACTGCAGATTTAAGATACGCGGAGCCCCCCCAATAGGCTCCCACCGCGCGAATGTAGTAGCTATACCGGCAGTCACAGCAACATTGTTAGCCCCGTGCCGGTGATTCATTTAAATCCACACCGGGTACTAGCTGACATAGCAACTAAAAAGTCTGGGTGCGCCTTTAATCCCCAAAGGCGCACCCAGACCTAGTTAATAAACAAACCTATTAAGCTTATTGTTCTTCGCTGGTGAACAGATCGGTTGCTGCTGATTCTTCAGCGGGAGTAACCGGATTCACCGGAGGTTCCACCGGAGCCGGCTTCTCGGGCTCTGCTTCTGCAGCTGGCTGCACTACTGCTGCCGGTAGCTGTTGCATGGGAGTTAGCCCCTCGAGGCCGGTAGCGGTCTCGGTGCCTAGCAAGCCGCGCATCTCTTCAAGGTAAGCGGCAATCGATTCACGTTGACGCTCCAGCCGTTCCACCGTGCGTTGTGCAGCAGCTCGTTCAGCCTGAGCCTCGATACGTGCCGCTTCGCGCACCTGCTCAGCTTCGCCCTCGGCAGCCGCAATGGTAGCTTCTGCCGCCCGCCGCGCGTCTTCCTGGCGGCGACGAACCACCGCGTCAGTATCAGTCAGCAAGCGCTCTGCCCGCTGCAAAGTTTCACCCAAGTGTTTCTCTGCATCGGCGACCTGAGCCTTAGCCGCTGCCACCATAGCGGAAGTTTCGGAACGGGATTGCTCATGTGCCTGCGCATCAGCCTCACGAGCCGCGGCACGAGCCGCCGCGATTTCAGTTTCGGCTTCTTGACGCATCTGCTGAATCTCGGCACGAATACTATCCGCGCTTTCCCGTGCCTCTTTCAAAATGCTTTCAGACTGGCTGTGGGCATCCGCGAGGGTCTTTTCTGCCTGAGACTTGGCTTCTTCCCGAGTCTTAGTCGCTTCTGCCAACGAGGACTCGCGCAGTGCCTGCGCCTCGGCAGTGGCATCATTGCGTAGCTGGGAAGCCTCCTGCTCCGCCTTCACTCGCATCTCAACATAGTCTTTCTCGGCCTGAGCGCGCTGCAGTTCGGTTTCCCGATCAACGGTTGCTTTCAGGTCAGAAACTTGAGTATTGGTTTCAGCCCGCAGGGAGGAGGCCTCCCGTTCTGCCGCTGCTACCAGTTCATCAGCGCGATGCTGCGCGTTGGTCAGTACCGTTTCGGATTCAGTGGCCGCGGTAGTGGTACGCTCCTCGGCCTCACGACGTGCCTCTGAAATCAGAGAGGCGGCCTCCGCCTCTGCCCGCTCCGCCATATCCTGGGCGTTCTTGCGGGTCTTTTCCATCAGCTGCTCGGCCTCGGCGTTGGCCTTGTTAATCACCGCAGTGGACTGTTCTTCCGCACTGCGCAGCAGCTGTTCAATGCGGGCGCCGATTCCCGTGTAAGAACTGCGATCGGAGGAACGCAGCTGCTTTTGAGCATCTGCCAACTGTTCACCCAAATCCACATTGCGCTGGTCGACCGTGTCGAGCTTCTGCTGCAACTCGGTAATCTGGTTGTTCAAAGTCTGAATCTGCAAATCAACCTGAACGCGATCGTAACCGCGCATTACGATCGGGAAATCAGTTTGTTCTTCCACCTGGTCCTCCCTAAAGATGAGCCGCTGAGATAACGCGTTACCTGAAACATTTTATTCCATAAAATAAATACCGCGAAACCCCGTATCATTGCCTAGTCTTTCACTTCTTGCAGCCTGAAACCAAACATTCATCTAAAATTGACCCTAGTCACACCCGCCACAAGGTTTAACCACAGACGGGGCAAAGAAAGTACAGTGTAAATATAGTTGCTCAAATTTAGCTTGGGGGAAACTGGTGAACAATTTATTGCGCAGGTATTGGCTTCCGCTAGTGCTAGTGATTGTAGGTTCCATAGTAGCGCTATGCGGAGTGGGTACTGTCACTATTTGGAAACCATCTCCGCAGGTATCAGTCTCTTTACCCTCTGCCGCTAATAAACAGACGATGGCCATTACTCGTCCGGGAATGTTTGAGCTTTATGACTCCCCCACCAAAATCACCGTCTCGGGTCAAGGCAAAGTAGCACTGGCAATTGGGCGCGCAACCGATGTCACCGCTTGGGCGGCTGACCAGAATTACGTAGAGGTTACCGGACAAAAAGATCAGAACACCCTCTTGACCGAACCTCACTCAGGTAAAGCCAAAGCTCGCCAGCCTGGCGAGGCAGCCGGCAAAGACATGTGGGTGAAATATAAAGAGGTAAAAGGGGGACAAATCAGCGAAACCTGGAATCGGTCTGAAGGAGCCTGGTCAGCAATTGCCTGGTCCGAAGAAGGCAACGTACAGTTAACCCTGCATTGGACCCAAGCAGTTTCCACTCCTTGGTTCTGGCCGCTACTTATCGCCGGGCTTGTCTTAGTACTGGTAGGCGCACTAGTCGCACTGGTCATCAACCGTCTGACAAAGGCGGCAGAAAAAGAGGAAGCCGAAGTGCGAGAGCGACGCAGACAACGTGCTGAACAAGCAGCTAGGGCACAAACAGCGCAAACTGTGGAGTTACCTTCGCTAGATGCAG
The DNA here is from genome assembly GCF_900604285.1 of Varibaculum vaginae. Taxonomy (GTDB): domain Bacteria; phylum Actinomycetota; class Actinomycetes; order Actinomycetales; family Actinomycetaceae; genus Varibaculum; species Varibaculum vaginae. Next base: position 791,904 of record NZ_UWNY01000001.1, on the reverse strand, counting down.
TTGCCCACCCACCCTCGCGCTCAGCTTTGCGGAAAGCTCGCGAACGCGGAGAAGCGACTATTGAGGTAGACGGAGTCAAGTTCCCCACCGGTCTGGTACCAGTAATCCGCACTGACGCAGACGGACAAGCAATCAATCCCGAAGCAGCAGACTCGTCGGCATCTGGAGTTCCAGCTACTAATGAACTTTCATTCCCCACAATGCCGGCGGCGGAACTACCATTAACTGCACAAAGCCCGCAAACAGCGGCGCACTCCCCGCTTCCCGAGGCTGATCCGGAAGTTTCGTTTGATCCGGACGACTCTGCGCAATCAGTAGCGTCCAATCAACCCGAAACCTCTTATAACCCCGCAGGTACTTATCCGCTGGAAACATCCCAGGATTCGGCTACTTCGTACCAACCCTCACAGTCCCACGAACCTCAAATTTCGTATAATCCAGCCCAATCGTCGCACCCCACTCACTCCTATGAGCCACAGGCATCGTACAACCCGGCTGATTCTTATCAACCGGCGCTATCTCCGCAGCCAGCACAGTCCTATCAACCGGAGGCCTCCTACCATCCTGCTGACTCCTACCAGCCCGAACCGCAGCCGCAGCCATCAGCCCCTGTGGCAAAGAGTTCCGATGAATGGTTCGAAGACGACAACTTTGACCTGGATGGTTTAGGTGAGGGACCTGATATCGAGGACTTCGAAGGAGAATCTACTTTCGACCAGAGCCAAGGAGGACAACAATGAAAAGCACGCGAATCCTGCTGGCAACCGTGACCACCTGCACTCTGGCTTTAGCTAGCCTCTCTGGGTGCACCACCACTGCACAACGCAAAGAAATTCCCACCCCCACTAAAACCGAATCTTATCCAGCACTGCGAACCGAGCAGGTAGATCCGGTATTGAAAGCGGTAAATGCAGCTTTAGAAGCCGCAGATAAGAGTTTTGATCCCAAAGATCTTGGCGGGAGAGTGGCCGGGCCAGCACTAGAAATGCGCAGCGCCCAATATAAGATGCACCAGAAAAACAGCAATTCCTCCCCGACTACTTTGCCTGCGTCCTCAGAATTATCTACCGTTACTTCTGGAAACAGCTGGCCACGGAGCTTGCTAAATGTTACTGGCGCGGACAAAAATGGCGCCAAATATGTGGAAGTAATCCGACAAAGTAAAGCCACCGATCCCTACCAGTTGTGGCAGTGGATGCAGCTGTTGCCGAAAGCATCACTTCCGGAAACGGATGTGGTAGCTCGCGGATCCAAAACTTTGGATCTAAAGGACTCCTCCAAACTGCTACTTTCTCCGGAAAAAGCCATAAATACCTGGGCAGCAACCGTATTCGATGAGAAGGCAAAAAATGCCGACAAGGTGTTTGTGGATCCTTTGATGGAAGGCAAACGTGAGGAACTAAAATCCCTTAAAGAGGGAATCGGTAGTGCCGGAAAAGTTGCCACTTCGATTAGTCCTTTAGAGATGAAAAAGAATACTTTGGCGATTGATTTGCCCGCTAAAAAAGGCGCCTTGGTAGCCACTACCTACACCCAGGAAGTTCAGCTCACCGAGGTAGCTTCAGATAAACCCATTACTCTCAGTGGGGATGTGGTTAATCTGCTGGATGACGGCAAGGTAAAGGAGAAAGCTACCTGGAACCGAGTTATCTGCGTATTGCTGCAGATCCCTCCTAAGAACACTAAAGGTGGAAAAATTCGGGTAGTGGCAGCCTCCGAAGTATTGACAGCGGCCTCGAAGTAAGGAAGGTTTCAAGTGGCACAAACGCATGGAGCAGTAGATCTTTCTCAGTTTGCTAATAATAAGGCTGAGACATCTCAAACGGGACAACAGCCGAATCCTGCAAATAACCAGGATGCTGTCACCGCGGCAATGTCAACGAATGCAACGAGCGGGAATTTGGTTCCTGGATCATTCATATGCGACGCCACCGACGACACTTTTGACCAGGTAGCAGAAACTTCTCTTAAGGTACCGGTGATTATTGATTTATGGGCGCCTTGGTGCGGCCCTTGCAAACAGCTCGGTCCGATATTGGAAGAGCTGGCTCGCGAATATCAGGGACGCTTCCAGCTAGTGAAAATCAATGTGGATGAATCTCCTCAATTGGCGCAGGCTTTCCAGGCACAATCCATTCCTACCGTAGTGGCGCTAATCGGAGGGCGACCTGCTCCTCTTTTCCAAGGTGCTCAACCCAAAGCCCAGATTAAATCGCTTATCGACCAGGTGCTACAAATCGCGGGGCAAGCAGGGTTACACGGAAAAATGGCTGGGGAAACTGATGGCAGCCAGGCAGATCCACGCACCGAAGAAGAAAAAGCTGTCGAAGCACTGGTAGAGGCAGGGAATCTGCAAGAGGCGCTGGAGCAGGCACAAAAGCTCCTGCGCAATTCCCCTGAGGAGGCATCACGCTATCAGGCGCTGGTCGATAAAGTTTCCATGGCGCAACGGTTGAATGCAGAGGAAGGTCAAGACGACTCTAATCCCTTGGTGCTAGCAGATCGCTTTTTCCAAGCGGGTAACGAACCGCAAGCTTTTGATTTATTGCTTTCTTTAATTTCCAAATCCGCTGACGAAGAACGCGACGAGTACCGACAGCGCTTGCTGGAACTGTTTCGCCTTTCCCGCAATCCTGAGGCTGTGAAACTCGCCCGCCAACGACTTTCCCGCCTACTGTTTTAACTGTTACTGAGGCCGCAAGGAAAGACCTTTATTTGTCGTTTTCACGATTGCTTGTAGCGGAACTGCAATCTTTTGCAACTCGCCTACCTAGAGGCTAGGCAAAAAGTAGAATAGTTTCACCAGTAAGAACAATGAGGTACTAACGTGAACATGGAACCGGAGTTTATCCCCGCTTACCAACCTAAAGAGGGCGCAAGGCGCGCCCGAGAACTTTTTGAAAAAACTTTTTCCGCTGCACCTTCGGGAGTCTGGCGTGCTCCCGGTCGGGTCAACGTAATCGGGGAACACACTGACTATAACGGTGGCAAAGCCCTCCCGTTAGCCCTCCCTCACGCCATTTACGTGGCTCTTAAAGTTCGCGAAGATGATCAGCTAAAAATTATTTCCGAAGATTTCCCCGAACTTAGCATCTTAAAACTGTCTGATTTGGAAAAACATTATCCCGCCAAAGGGCCTGGAGCTTTCGTTGGCGGCGTGATTCTGGGATTGGTGCAGGTACTACGGGACAGCGGACTGGAAGAAAATGCACGCCAGCTGCAAGCGAGAGTTCCCGGCCTGGAAGTTGCGGTAGCCTCTAGCGTGCCCCTGAGTGCCGGGCTTTCCTCCTCTGCCGCGTTAGAATGTGCAATTGCCGTCGGAATCGACGAACTAGCCGACCTGGGATTGGCAGAAAGTTTTGATGGACGAAAACTACTAGTCGCAGCCGGTAAATTAGCCGAGAATCGCTACGTGGGAGCCCCCACCGGAGGATTGGATCAATCTGCATCAATGCTCTGCGAAAAGGACTGCGTCCTAGAGTTGGATTGCGCCACTTGGCAAACCCGCTCGCACCCCTTTGATCTACCATCTTTAGGGTTATCTTTACTGGTAATAGATACCTGCACTTCCCACGACCTGGCAGATGGACAATATGGGGCACGTCGGGCTGCCTGTGAAGAGGCAGCCCGGATTCTTGGGGTATCAGAGCTCGGAGAACTGGTGCCCGAGACCATTTCACCCGCCGATAACCTCACCGACCTGAATGCGGATAACTATCCTCCTTCCTGGGTTTGTCAACAACTCGATAAATTAGAGAATGCAGAGCAAATTTCGCGGGTGCGCCACGTACTAACCGAGATTGCTCGTTGTCAACTACTATGCGAACTGTTAGAGGCTGGAGCTGCCCCAGATCAGTGGCGTAAACTGTTGGATGCTTCCCATGAATCTTTACGGCGTGACTACGAAGTTTCTTGCGAGGAGCTAGATACAGCGGTAGCGGCTGCTCGTAAAGCCGGTGCCTATGGGGCTCGGATGACCGGAGGAGGCTTCGGCGGCTGTGCAATTACCCTGGTTGACAGCGACCGGGTAGAAACTACTGCCCGTGCCGTAGTGAAGGCCTTCAACAAAGCTGGCTATAACCAGCCCCGATTCCTATCGGTGTTGCCTTCGGCTCCTGCCGGAAAAGTAGAATAATAGTATCCATTATTGGGTATCACTCCACCCCAATATACGCTGACACTTAAGACATTTTTCGGGAGCTAGTGTTCACGAATTATTTGAAAAATTTGATAGTGAAAAAGAACCTGCTGTTCTTGAAATCAACTCGGTATTTTTCCAATAGTTTTGTTATAAACCATCCCTGCCATTAGTTGTTCCGGCAATAAAATGCTGCTATCAGATTCCAAAAGTTCGCAGTCATGGCATTTAGCTGTCAGTTCCTCCTGACTATATAGCTGGAGGCAATGAAGAAAAATGCTTCCTCGCTGACTACCTCAAGCTTCAGATATTTTTCTTCGAGGCGCAGGTAAACACAGCATTGGCGGAGAGTAAGGGATTCGAACCCTTGATACCCTTGCGGGTATAACGGTTTTCAAGACCGTCTCCTTCGGCCACTCGGACAACTCTCCTGGCTTACGCTAAAGCGTTAGGACAAACCCCATGTTACAGTTGCTGACCGCCAGAGCTAAAATCCACCGAAACGCTTCTTATGAGCCGGCTCTTCGGGCAGTGGTTTATCTAGCAATCCATGCGCCAGCGCCACTGAGAAAGCCGGAGTTAGCGGCAAGCGAGGCAACAGCATAGCCTGCACAGCATGGTAGACGCTATCGCGCAGTCTTTGGTTTTCTAAATCTAGCGGTTTATTTTCTGGAGAAAGCCGATGCACGATTCTCCCTCCACGTACCAAGAAATGTTCATAGGCAAAATCAATCCAGGCGCGATAGCAATGTTCGTAATGTTCTACCTCTTCCGCCTCAGCATCTTCTGCCACCGCCACGCGTAGCAACGTCACCGCGGCTCCGATTGCCTCAAACTGTACCCAGGCTTGTCGATCCCGAATCACGGGTTTCCCATCCCAATCTACGGTGAAGGCAAACCCGGGAGCCCCATCCCGTCGCCACGCATCCTCGCGAGCCCGCTCAAACATTCCAGTTGCTGCCGGAATCATCCATTCAGGCTCCTCTTTCCCTGATTGCTTGAGCATTGCCCGGGCTTCCAGGATTAACCGCGAGAACATGAAGGAATGCCCAACATCGCTGCCGTAGGCACGATGGGCTTCTTGCGGATTTTCACGGTTGTATCCAAGCAGAGGTTTCCAATCTGCATCAAAATGCTCGGGAAGTCGCCAGCTATATTCGCGGGAAACTTCGGCGACTCTCTCCAGAATCCGCATGGCGCGGTCTAGCCATTCTCCTTCATTAGTAACTTGCGCTACCAGCATATATGCCTCTGCGGTATGCATATTAGAATTGATTCCCCGGTAATCTTCGCACCTAGAATAATCACGATTGTAGCTTTCGCGCACCATTCCGAATTGAGAATCCCACCAGTGCAAATCGCTATCACGGAGAGCATCTTGCATTAACTCATGAGCCCCTATACGGTCAGCGGCGGTGGCAGAAGCCGCCCCTAATAACACGAAGGCGTGCGAATAGGAACGTTTATCGTCACGGCCAGGATAGGGAATCGCATTTCCATCCGCATCTAGTTCATGTTCAATCGCGTCAAACCAGCCTCCATTTACCGGATCCCGGAAATACTGATTTAGGCACCGAATCCCATGTTCTACCAATCGGCGACAACCGGGTACCCCCAGCAGCACTCCCAAAGAGAACACATGTACCATCCGCGCGGTCAAGTAGAGCTGAATCGGCTGCTCCAAGTCGATTTCACCATCGCGATCCAGACAGGCAAACCCGGTTTTTACTTCCGATTTACGCCCGTAATCCAGCAGATCCTGCAAGCATGCAGATAGCCATCGATTATGTTCTATTGAGTTGAACCAGAACATTATTCAGCTCCTTTTCTTTTCTATGGCGGGTTAAACAAATTCAAATCTCACGGATAAGGGAGTTACGGTATCGGTCAAAGAATTTAGTGCCAAGTAGTCAACTCCGCACTCACCATAGGCGCCTGCCTCTTCAATATTTAGATCTCCCGCAACTTCCAACAAGGTTCCCGGATTTAGAGTGTCGCGATGATCAGCGGCCAGCGTTGCCTGTTCGGGGCTAAACCCTCGCAAGGTTAGCAACTCTACCCGCATTTTTAGCAGAGGATCAAGATCTTGTACCCGGTCGATCTCTACCTGAATGGGGCTACCAGCAGCTGCAGCACGAACATGGTTCATCACATCCCCAAGACCGCTCCCTAACCGCAGATGAGTCGCCCTTATCAGTGGGAATGATCCAATTCCCAAGCGGGAAGTCATCCCCCCGCCCACACGCACTGCATATTTCTCCAGTTCTCCCAAACCGGGGGTGACCGAGAGCGTATCACGTACGACCAGTTTAGTTTGCGAAAGTACCTCCGCCCACTGAGCAGTCTTGGAGGCAATTCCGGAAAGGTGCGATAAGAACCAACAGCAAAGATCCCCGGCTTCCAGAAGTCCGCGAGTGTTACCACTTAGCTCTAAAACCGGAGTACCTGCAGTTACCTTAGTGCCATCAGCTACCCGCATATGCAGGTCATAGTCCCCTAGTATCTGTGCTAGTACCTCGCGAGCGACCGGTATCCCGCAGATAACACCATCTTGAGCGACCACAAAACGTACCCGAGCCCGATTATTTTCGGGTACCACTGCCGCCGTGGCGATATCTTCCCCGTAACTACGCGACATAGCGAGGGCACGCTCCACCACCTGGGGCACATAATCTCCCTGAGGGTACTGCAGGTAATCAGCCATTGATATTCTCCGTCCTGTCGGTGAGTACTTTTACTGCCCGAGGGCGCCCTAACCCAATCCTTTCACGCTTTGCGCTCAGATTTAGGCGTTCGGTACCGGTTCTAATACCTCTTTACCCCCAAGATAAGGACGCAAAGCCTGAGGAACATACACACTTCCATCCGCTTGTTGATGGTTTTCCAGCATAGCTACCAACCAACGAGTACAGGCGAGAGTACCATTCAATGTTGCCACGGGCTGGGTTTTTCCGTTTTCATCGCGGTAGCGAATCCCCAAGCGACGCGCCTGATAGGTGGTGCAGTTGGAAGTTGAGGTTAGTTCGAGATAGCGTTCTTGGCTGGGCAGCCAAGCTTCACAATCAAACTTACGCGCCGCAGAAGTTCCCAAATCACCCGCGGCGGTATCGATTACTCGATAGGGCAACTCAACCTTTGTCAGCATTTCTTCTTCGAGAGCCAATAGCCGCTGGTGTTCCTCTTGCGATACTTGGGGAAGGCAATAGGAGAACATCTCGACTTTATTGAACTGGTGCACTCGAATAATGCCGCGCACATCTTTACCGTGCGACCCCGCCTCCCTTCTATAACACGCTGACCAGCCAGAATAGCGCAACGGTTCCTCTCCTAGCTCTAGGATTTCTCCGCCGTGGTAACCACCGAGAGCAACCTCTGAGGTACCGACCAGGTAGAGATCATCGGCCGGTAGATAGTAGATTTCTTCGGAATGTTCGGTTAAGAATCCTGTTCCGCGCATCGTGTCCGGAGTGACCATGGTGGGAGTAGTCATGGGAATAAAACCGTGCTGCTCCGCCAAATCCCAGGCACAGGTGAGCAGGGCCAGTTCCAGGCGAGCCCCTATTCCTCGCAGATAGTAGAAGCGGGAGCCGGAGACTTTAGCGCCCCGTTTAACATCAATTGCTTGCAGCATCTCCCCGATTTCCAAGTGATCACGAATTTTTATGCCCTCGGCAGCAAAATCACGGATTTTCGGACCGTGCTGGGCAAGCACCACATAGTCGTCCTCGCCCCCGGAAGGAATCCCGGGAATAATAATATTGGGTAATGCCGCTAGCAGCTGCTGAGCTTTTTCCGAGGCTTCTCCCGCGACGGCCTCTGCCTGCTTAACTTTTCCTGCAAGCTCTTTTGCTTTGGCGAGTACCGCGGCGCGCTCCTGGGGAGCAGCCTTCCCAATGCTCTTAGAAAGCGCCTTTTGTTCGGCGCGCATGGCCTCAAAGTCCTGCTGCTTCTTTAACCGAAGTGCATCGGCGGCAAGTACCTCATCAATCCGGGCGGGATCCTCTCCCCGCGCAACGAGCGAATCTTTAGCTGGCTGCGGGTCTTCACGCAGCTGACGAATATCAATCATGCTTTAATCATATCGCCACCGGAGACCGCTTCTCATCTTGTCATGACCGAAACAATTTTTGGCACCTTTACCTATCCTGGCGAAAGGTAATCTTCGATTCCATTCAGTGCCTCTTCGCTGCCTATCCCCGGTAATCTCGGTTTTGTTTTAGACTGAAAGCTATGACCACTTTGCTCTGGATTTTAGTGATCACGGCGCTAGTTTTAGGAATTATCGCTTTATCTTGGGCGGTTAATGCCCGCCGCATTGCCACCCGAGCAATGAAGATTGCGATTAAACAAGGTTTTTCCGCTCCCGCAGCTACCTGTAGCAACGAATCCTCTAGGCGAGTGGTAGTCATCTATAACCCCATGAAGATTGCAAACCTAGATAATTTTCGGAACACGGTTATTCAACGCGCCCAGGCCGCCGGTTACGAGGAACCGATATTCTTACAAACCGATCAGGAATCTTTGGGGGCAAACCAAGCCCAAGAAGCAATCCGCCAAGAGGCAGGACTGGTTATTTCAGCAGGTGGGGATGGAACTCTGCGGATTATAGCGGCTAGTTTGGCTGATAGTCGGATTCCCTTGGGAATTTTGCCGCTGGGAACCGGGAATCTTTTAGCCCGCAACCTCAATATTCCCATTGATTCTTTACCCCGCGCCTGCGAAATTGCTTTTACCGGTAAAAACACTGGGGTGGATTTAGGGCTGCTTACAACGGAGACCGGGGAAAAGTTTCCGTTCCTGGTAATGGCTGGGATTGGTTATGACGCAGAGGTAATGAACCGAGTATCTGACAAGCTGAAGGAATCCATCGGTTGGGGTGCCTACGTGCTGTCTGGGATTGCAGCCTCCAATAAACCTCCGATAACTATGGATGTATCTTTTGGAGGGCAGTCGCATCCCCGCACCCGCAAAGTCAATACTTTACTATTTGCTTCCTGCGGCGAGTTGATAGGGGGAATTCCGCTTCTCCCAGAGGCCAACCCTCATGATGGCTGGCTAGAAGTACTAATGTTGAGCGTGCGAGGCGGTTTGATTGGATTGCTAGAGGTAATCAGTGGAGTCTTTAGCGACACCTTGGGGGTCAAGAAACTTACGGCGGGGTTGGTTTTCAAAAATGATGTAATTTGTACCCGTACCGCGAGCGCTAAGGGACACGGCGAAGCACGGATGATTCAGGGTGATGGCGATACCGTGGGTAGTTACCGCGAGATTTCTGCCTCATTAGATAGCGGCGCAGTCGTGGTACGCGTCCCCTAGCATTTAACAGCGATCTTTACCCTATTTATGCAAAATAGAATCCACCCAGCCTCTCGCCAGCTGAAAATCATCATCCCCGGTACGAGGAGAATGGTCATTTTGCGCCCGATCAGCACGAGCATAGGAACCCAAGAAACGTAAGTCTTCGCTAATGCGATAAAGTCCGCGTAAAGCAGATTGCACTCGTTCTTCCTTAATATGCCCATCCAGGTCAATGCTGAAAACATAACGTCCAGGTTGACCAGCTAACGGACGCGATTCAATGCGACTGAGGTTAATTCCCCTTGCAGAGAACTGTTGCAACATTTCTAGTAATGCCCCAGAGCGATAGTCATTAGGTAAACGCACTTGAACGGTGGTTTTATCGGCTCCACATGGTTCGGGAACCTGACCGGGGTTTGCCACTTCCACAAAGCGAGTAACTGCTCCCGGATTGTCGGCTACATCCTTGAAAAGGGTGGTTAACCCATAGGTAGAAACCGCAGCCTCCGAGGCCAGGACTGCTTGAAAACCGGCATCACCTCCCGCCAACATCCGGGCGGATTCTGCGGTAGAGGTAGTGGCCACATGAATAGCTCTCGGCAAGTGATCTGCTACCCAGTTTCGGCATTGCGCCCATGCATGAGAGTGAGTGCCAATCCGGGTAACATCGGAAAGTGTCGTGCCTTCGCGTACTGCCAGAGTAAACCCGACTGGAACTATCATTTCCGCTACAATCTGCAGACGTTTATCCCAACCCAGAGAATCTAGGGTAGCGCTAACTCCCCCTTCAATGGAGTTTTCGATAGGCACCACTGCCCGCTCCGTTTTCCCCTCCCGCACCATATCCATAGCCAAGCGTTCGCCCGCACAAGGAATTATTTCTGCATCAGCCGCTGCTACTTGGAGGAGCGCCTGGTGACAGAAGGTACCCACCGGCCCTAAGAATGCATAGCTTTTAACTGCAGTATTCATTTCCTTGTCCTTTTGTTCAACTGTCTTCACAATACTAGGAAAGATACGCTTTCCCCCATCTAGACCGTAGAATATGGCTATGGCAAGAACGGTTAGGCACTTCCTCCGCGCGGGCTTTATCCTTCTAGTTAGCTTTTTGTTTATTTTACTTACTTCACCTTTGGAATCTGCTGAAGCTACTACTTGGGAACCCGAACCCGCCCCCAGAACCCTAACCCCTGAACAGCAGGTATTTTACCCCGATTTAGAGACCTACACCCCTCCTCGTAAACGTGCTCCCCTCTTGGTGGTATTAACCTCCAGAATTTCTTGGCAGAACATTTCGGCAGAGTTTGCCAAAAACGCGAATCTAAAAAGCTACGCTACTGCGGGGCTAGTGGGAACAGTTGCCGGCGCCGATTCCCCCTGCGTGAGCCAGGCGGTTCTAACCATTCAAAATGGAACCGCTCCCCCTAGGCTTACCCCTTGCCCTCAGACAAAAATAGCCGGCGATAAAATAAAGTCTATTCCCGGGTTTATCCAGTCAGATACCCCCAGGGAACAGGCAGACCCGACTTCCCGGGGACAGTTACGGGGGATTTTAAAAGCCTTTGGACTAAAATCTCAGGCTATCGGCCCGCAAGCGGGATTACTGTTAGCCGACAAACAGGGAAAAGTAGAAAATTATCGCCCTCTTCCCACTACCCCGCTACAACTTCAATCCCAAGTTAAATCCGCTATAAAACATTCTTCGTTGACAGTAGTGGATCTGACCGGCATTAAAAAACCCGCTACCGCTCTAACCATGCTTGAGGGTGCCCTTGCGAGCCTGAGTCCGGAAACAGCTTTGATATCTGTTTCTCTAGGCCTTTCGTCTTCACAAAACGCTGCCCCGCACCTGCTCACTTATTCTCCGATCGACGCCACCGGACTAGTTTCTTCTCCCACCACCAACATTCCCGGGCTAGTGACTCTGGAAGATGTTAACGCTCAGATTCTTTACCAATTGCAACTACCATCCCGCGCCCAGAATACCGGGAAGGCTTTCAAAGCCAGCAATATCCCTGGCAAGGAACAGACTCTAATCAACCTTTCAGGAACCTCATCCCATCAGGCAAAACTAAATTTAAAACAGCGCTTGAACTATCTAGACCAACAGTTTTACCGCTCCGTTTCCGCCGGGGATGCTAACTGCTGGTTTTACCTCTTCTGGAGCCTTGGCCTACTAGTAACCGTATTGGGATTTGTTTTCACCCAAAGAGAAAGTCGAAAACACCATGTCAAGGTAAATAATGCGCTCAGCTTCACGGGATTCTTTACCGCTTTGCTGGTTCCTGCTTCTTACTGTCTGTTTTACCTCGCCAAGTTGACGCTAACATCCGCTTTTCTGTCCGCAATCGCCATAATTTCTTTGACCTCCCTGGGTTTAACTGCCTTGTTATTCCTGTTTATCGTGGCCACGCGGGAAACTTTCAACCTAAAAGGTTCTGCCGTGGCTCAAACAGCCGGACTGGGCGTCTCTATCCTTACCGGAGGAATGCTTTGGTGGGCAAGCCAAAACCCGGAATATACCCTGATAGGTACCCCTTTTGGATATTCGATATTGCACGGCCCTTGGCTGATAAAGTTATCTGCCGAAGCACTCGGACTACTCCTTAGCTGCTGGGGAACAGCAATAGCCTGTTTGCTAACGCTGATAACCCCACTGCGACGCGTTTTCTTACAAAATCGTCGCAGCCAAGCGGCTTCCCTGATTCTTTACTTGGCTGCATTGTCAGCATTGATTTACTGCTGCACCACCTTGCAAGCACTACTAACAGCGCTATTGTTCTTAATTCCCCTAATAGTAGCTCTTATTTTTCTGTCTCGTCCCACAGTTCTTCTCCCCCAGCAGATCGTCAGCAAGACCCGTTTACGTCTAATATCTCTAGCTTCGGTAACCGTAGTAATCGCTATGTTTGGCGTAGCTAGTGTGGGAGTTATCGGGGTAAGCCCGGATGCGGCACCCAGTAAAATAAAGTCCCTGCCCACTTCCACTAAAACTCCAGTTGCCGTTATTTTTACCTCCGGATTGACCTGGATGGATCTATTAGCGGCATCCCCGAAAAACCGAGAAAGCTTCGTCACTCTTAACTCTGGTGCCCTTTTTTCCCTGGCTCCTTACCCACTTAAAGGGATGGCCTGCCCCCAGGATGCCTGGTTAGCGCTCTCAGCTGGTAAGAGCCCCAGCAAGTTTTCTCTGGCGGGCAGGAACTTGTGTATCGTTCCCGAATCTTTAGGCCATAACCAACGAGTAAAACTATGGAAGTACTATCAGCGCGCCGCTAAGAAGAGTTCCCTCTCAGCTCGGTTAGGAATGTTCGCGGCACAACTAAGTGAAAACCAGGTGAGCGTGGGGGCTATTGGTAACAGTGCGGGGCTGGCTTTAGCGGACAAAGAAGGGATAGTCCGCGGGGAAGTAAAAGATATTACCCCCACCCAAAAAGGTTATTCTCGAGCCGTACAAAAAATGGTTTCTACCCATGCTCTTACTCTCATTGATGTGCAGTCCACCCCCTTAAACCGCAATCCTAACCGTCAAAATCAAGAAGTGCTGGCACAACGAGGGGAGATATTCTCTTTCCTGAATCCCTCTTCGGGAACTGACACTCCCCAGCAAAGCGAAGTTTGGGATCCGATTTGGCTTTTAGAACACGGCGGTTCTCTGTCAGGAAACTCCCTACAAGCGAGGGCAATAGTTCCAGATCAGAAGGCAAGCTCTGTCACTTCCCCAGATCGCAATGAACTGCGGCAATCAGAAATGAATCCCCAAGAAAATCCCACTCCGGCATCCTCACCTGGTATTTTTGGGGATTCCGATAATAAATTCCAGTCAGGTAACCTGCACATATCTTCCCTATCGACCCTATTGATACCAGATCAGGGCAAAAACCAAGAGTATGTAGCAAAAACACGACGTGCCAACGTCCAACTATTTCCCAATGTTTCCACCTTTGAGGCGCTGCGAGGAATGCAGCCGGCACGAATATCTGTGGACCAGCAAGATGCGCAGCTAAAAGCATTACAAGACACACTTACGGCACTCCCCGAAGGTACCCGTGCCTTGGTGGTTTCCACTAGCCCCGATTCAGCTAAACAAAAACTGCAGGCAGGCCTAATTTACGGAGAGGGCGTGCCGGCCGGGATTGCCTATTCTTCCTCTACACACCAGGTGGGGATTGTCCAAAATGCAGATTTGAGCGCAACCGTATTGAATTGGCTAGGTGCTTCTAATTACAAGCTAAGCACCTCGGGGGCACCGCTGAAGGTCAGTGCCCAAGCCGGTAAATCCCTCGGAGAACGCATCGAGCGTCTGGCTGGTTACGGAGAAAGAGCGGATGCCAGTTATTCTCGTCTGGGAATTCCCCCCAGTTCCTATGTACTTTTTGCTGCTGATGCGCTATTGGTCTTGGGGTTACTGCTGCAAAGAATACCTCGTATCTGCTTTTCCCAGCAGCGGTCTTATCTGCTTTCAAAAGTGGCCTACCTTGGGCGTTTTGTCTGCCTGACGATAGCAGCACTACCCGCTACCTGCCTGATGGCCGCGATGTTTCCTTGGTGGGAGGCTGACTCCCCTTCCCGAACATTTACCCATCTCAGCTTATTGGCGGCCGGATTGTTATCCTTGGCTGCATGCACTGGCCCCTGGCGGCGCCGCCCCATCGGTCCAGCGCTAGTTGTTGGATTATTCAGCGTTTTTGTAATTTGTCTGGACGTAGCTTGGGGATCCCATATTTCTATGGATTCACCCTTCGGGTCATTTTCACTATTGGGTGCCCGTTTCTTTGGCTTCGGAAATGTCTATTATTCCGTATGCGCGATCTGGACGCTGCTGCTTTGTGCTTGCCTAACTCCTCTCGCTAACCACTTGGTTTCCGGTAAACATACGCTAGCTCACTGGCAAATTTGGCTATCGAATCTGTTGATTTCGGTACTAGCTTTTGCATTTATGGCCATAGACGGAATGCCAAGTTTTGGTGCCGATTTCGGCGGCCCCATCTCTTTCCTACCCGGTTTCCTGGTTTTGTTACTCCTGATTAATGGGAAACGAGTAAATATAAAACGACTACTTATCGCCCTAATGGTAGCGGGGACTGCTTCCGGAGGAATCGCCCTCGCTGACTGGTTACGACCAGCGGCGCAACGTACTCACCTAGGCAACTTTGTGCAATCTATTCTGAATGGAGATTTGTTAGAGATTCTCACCCGGAAACTGTTAGCCAATCTGGGGAGCTGGGGTTTCACCACCTATGTCTGGTCTCTACTATGCTGCCTACTGGTTTTTGCCCTAGTCCTTCGCCCCGCCTTGGAAAAACAAATCTACCCCTATAACTTAGTGGGATCTTGGGATTTATCGTTACCCCTAGAAGAGTCCACCAACCAAGAAAGCAAGCAGAACTCTCCAATATCTTGGCGACAGCGAGTTAAGTCCCAAGCACAAAAACTGGTACTTATTATCAGCAGTTCAGGCAGCTATTTACGTCCCCGTTTGGGTGAACTCCCTCTGACCACTAGGGAAAGCGGCCTACGGTTAGGCTTAGTTGCTATTGCAGTAAATCAGTTTTTCGCCTATCTGCTAAATGACTCCGGAACCCAACTGCCCGCCATTGGGTTATTACTAACCGCTCTAGCCTATTGTTCGGCAGTATTCGCTCAGATTTCGGAGTCTTTATCCAAGGGAACTCGGTAAACTTCCCCCGGTTTTTGTTTTAAAGCCACCTTTAAAAACTTGTGTTTCTTTATATGAACCCGACGTGCTCTCAATCTGAATACTGCTTTCACAACGTCAATAAACTGGTGCAGACGATGCATTTGGGAGGCTAAATCATGCCTGCTGACGCGGTGTTTGAAATCAACTGGCACCTCTTTAACCGCGAATCCCGCACTTAGCAGGCTGATAGTCATATCGGTTTCCACTCCCCAGCCAGTAGCTAAAGGCAGAGCAGCTTGAAAAGCAGCGGTTGTTAGGCAACGTTGTCCCGATAGTGGAGCTTGCGGATTCCAACCAGTGGTGCGCCTAATCGCCCATCGCGAAAGCCCAAGTACAAACCCATGTCCTCCCGCTCCCACTGGTCGCGGTAAAACCGCGATGGTAAAGTCGGCTTCCCCTTTAATTACCGGCTCTATCAGTGGAGCAGCCTCGGCAGCCGATTCCCCCAGATCCGCATCTAAAAACAATAGCAGTGGTGGGGTTTCTCCTTTGACTGCCCGCATAGCCACCACTTTTGCTCCGGTTTCCATCGAGGAGGCCTTCCCACGATTAACCGTGTGACGTACCGTCACCGCTCCCGCTTGGCGGGCAATATCTTGGGTGTCATCAGACGAACCATCATCGACTACCACTATCAGTTCCAGATCTACAAAAGGTAGGGCTTTTACCGCCCGAACCGTCATGCCGATTCGTTCGGCCTCGTCCTTGGCAGGGATAATCACCGCAACCCGGGGATTAGCCTGTTTACCTGGATCCTCATGCATATTTTGCCTCAGTTTTACCTCTTGCTTAAGGTCTAAACGTATGGTTTTATTCTAACCACATTTAGACGAACTCTGAACTATTTTCGAGGCTATAGCCTTCCGTTGGGGCGCTTTAATAAAGTTTGGTCGTGCCCCTCACTGGGAAACCACTTCTAGGGTTAGACTTGATTAGGTTGTTGTGTAACAGGAAGGGGAAGAGGGTGACTCGCGCGACGGGGATAAAACGCCGACTCTTCCGGCTGGTAATTGTAATCCTCACCCTGGCTTTGCTGGCCATAATCGGCGGAGGGACTTTCCTGTGGTTCCGCTACAGTTCCCGCCAAGCGCAGGCCAGTGGTTATTTCAAAAACAAACCAGTTTTACAAGCCAATTTCCAAGCTAGCAGCTACCACGTTAATTCGTTTATCCCTCTACTCGGCAACCAGAATTTGATAAAGCCGGTGATTTATGGCCATTACCGCGTTGCCGCCGGCGTCACTAGCTCTGGCAGTGCAGTTATTATGCAATTGGCTAAAGACGGCACCTCCGCCTGGTCAGTTGATCTAGGCGCCCCCCTAGTTGCCTGTTCTCAGCAGAGTATGGGAGATACTACTGAAAACAATCGCTTACTACCGTGCCTTTATCGCTCCGGCAATGGATCTGGGGTTGCGCTTGTGGACCTAAAAATGGGTACTGCCAGTTGGATATGGGAATCTAAGGATCCCTACATCAACATCGGCACCACTAACTCACAGATTGTACTGGTAGGGGAGGATCTTTCCTTACTAAAAATATCGCAGACCGGCGAACAACTAGCGGAAGGACTGGTTTCCCAAAAGGCTTCCGATTCTCAGTTCCAGCCTGATTTAGCTGCCTGTTCTCTTAAGGGGCTACCTACCGCACAAGCTCCAGAAAGTTTTGAACTTTTTTCCGATGCCCTCTGGGTAATCGGGCATAAGGGGATTAACTATCTGATTAATCCCCAAACTAATCAAATCCAAGCTGCCAGTCCCGGACGTCTTGTCCGCAATTCCGATGACACTGCTTGGGCCTTAAGCACCGATAACGGCTGCGTACGCTCTTTTTATATCCAACCACAACGTGCTCATATTGCTCCCCTGCCAGAAGGTACTACAGTTCCGACTGATAACACTGGGCATCTTTTAAATATGGTGCAAAAAGGGGGAAAGCTCTTTCAAATGGATTGGGCAACCTCTAGATCTTTGCGCACAGTTTTTACCGAACCCGAGTTTAAATTGGGGCATGGAACCCGGATTCTACCAACTAAGCGATTCTTTTATATAGCTAGCGGCGGAAAACTTGGATGTTATTCCCGACAGGATGGGAAGCGCCTTTGGGAATTCAACGAAAACCTGGATACTTTACGTTTACATCAAGACATTTTGCTTTACACTACTAAAGAGGGCGAGCTAAAGGCAATATCCAGTGCTGACGGGATTACCCTGTGGTCCCTTGATGAATCCCCTGGCACCGATTTCCCACCCATCCAGGATAATAAACAGCTACAGACTTTTTCACCGCAGGCTTTTAAGGCCTGGGGGCAGCAAAACACGGAGAACCAAGGAGTAGCCAAAGGAATGGCTAACCCGGTAAAGAAAGCAGTACCCGGACTTAATTTCCTGGTTGATTCCTGTATTCGTGTCAGCGAAGTCAGCGGTTCTGGTAGCTCCTATCAAGTTCAATTTGACCGGGTTTCCTGCAAACTAAAAGGTGCCGAAAAGATAATCCGGGTTATCGATACCGGAGAAGTTGAGCGTGGAAAACCAGCTAAAGACTATATGAGTAAATGTCTGAGTGACCCCACAGTTACCAGCGCAATTACGGTAACCAGCGCGATTGCCGACCCCAAAATTTCTGGTCTGTGCACCGGCAAAACAGAGCGTACGGCACAGGGAACTAATAAGCGAAGCAGCTAGGAAAGAACTGGTACCACACAGGTTTCAGAACGCTGAATCTGCAGACCCACTGCTTGCGAAGTCCGCTTCTTTGACAGGTGCATCCCCAATCCAGCTTCTGCTTGCCCAACGTACACTTCATTTCCCTGCCGCCATGAGACTGCCGCCAAATATTTTCCACGCCGAACCCGTAAATCCCGAGCAGTAGCCGCAATCCCCTGCCCCAGCGGACACATTTTTAATCCTCCCGGTGCTACTGCCAACTGCGAATCCGTCGGAATCTGCATGCCGAACTGCGCGGCTGCGCCAGCACTGAGGAAAGGGCGATATCCCAGGAAAGAGGCAGCTGCTTTGGAACCGGGATGAGTCCAGATTTCCTCGGCACTATTTACCGCCAAGATTTTTCCTTTATCCATAATCACAATCTGGTCTGCCAAGGAAAATGCTTCATCTTGATCATGGGTTACATAGACAACCGTTAATTCTAGATCTCGAATAATCTGCCGCAAGGTAATCAGCAGCTCCTCGCGCAATGCTCGATCCAGAGCAGAGAGGGGCTCATCCAGCAGCAGCAGTTCCGGATGAGGAGCCAGACAGCGCGCTAGCGCCACTCGTTGGGCTTGCCCACCCGAGAGAGTATCAATACTGCGATTTTGATAGCCACTTAAACCCACACTATCCAGTAGGTCATTAACTTTTTGTTGCCTTTGATCTTTGGAAAGATGCGCGATTCCATAGGCGATATTGCCGCTCACATTACGGCTAGGGAAAAGTTGCCCATCTTGGAACATCATTCCGAAGTTACGCTGATGAACCGGTACCGGTTCCATATTGCGTCCGCGCCAAGAAATACTACCTGCCGCTAATGGTTCTAATCCCGCAATCGCACGTAGTAACGATGACTTTCCGCATCCTGACGGCCCCAACAGTGCAGTAACCGTACCCCACGGGACCTCGATACTGAGATCTTTAACTGCCTCCACCTGTCCGTATTGCACCCGTGCCTGGGAAATAGTTAAGCCGTCCATCAGTATTCACCAACTTTTCTTTTTCGCAGAGCTTCTACTGCGCTCATCACCGCCGAACAGGTTAAGCAGAGAATCACGGCCGCTGCCATCGCCATCCCATTTTCGGCAGGTCCAGCACTGCCGGAGAGTTTATAAATCATCACCGGCAAAGTTAAGGAATCTGGCATCACTAGGAAGGATGCCGCCCCGAACTCACCGAAACAAACCGCGAAAGCGAAGCCGAAAGCTACTACCACAGCTCCCCAAATATAGGGGCCGTCGATAGTTAAGAAAATCCGCGACGGGCACGCCCCTAAAGTGGCGGCGACTTCTCTTTGCTTGGGGTTAATAGTTTGCAGCATCGGACGCATTAACCGGATTACCAGCGGGGAAGCTCCGAGGGCTTGCGCGATTGGCAGCAGGAAGGGACTTTCTGCCAGGTTCCAGGGGGGAGCAGCGAGGGTGATTAGGAATCCCAAACCGATGACCACGCTGGAAACCCCTAAGGGCAGCATATTTATAGAGTCAAAAATTTCTGCAGCGCGTGCCAGGCGCGGGTTGCGATACTGGCGGGAAGTTACTGCCGCTACCAAGGCTCCCAACAGGGTGGAGACCACCGCGCCAATCAGTGCGGTACGCAGTGACACCCCCAGGGAGTTTATTACCGGCTGATCCACCAAGATAGAGGCATCAGAACGGGTTAGATCAATATAGTTTTGCAGCGTCCACTGTCCGCGCCGCCGAAATGAGCGCGCCACTACCTGTGCCATCGGTAGCGCTATCAGGATCACAATCACTGCGGCCGCGCCCCAGACTGCGAAACGTTGCTTCCCACGAGCCGTCCGGGAACTCTCAACAACCTTAAGTTTTACCCCACCGCGAGCCTTATTCTGAAAATGTTGTGAACCGGCTAAAGCCACCGCAACTACTACTACCTGCAAAAGCGCCAGTACTGCTGCCGCAGCTAAATCTAAATCAACCGAGGTAGTTTGGTATATCTGACTCTCTAAAGTTGCTACCCCGATTCCACCTAGAATCATCACCAAAGAATAGGAGGAGGAACAGTAGAGAAAAACTAGAGAAGCTGCTGAGGCTATTGCCCCCAGCAGCTGCGGCAACGTAACGGTAAAAAATGCCCTGGTAGGCGCAGCCCCCAAGGTACGTGCCGCCTGGTAAGAGCGGTAATCAATGCGCGTCCAGACTGGCCCTACGGTACGCACCACCAGGGAAACGTTATAGAAGACCATCGCTAAAATAACGGCCCCCAAAGTACCGTCCAATCCCATAGACGCCAGCCAACCACCCTCCGCAAGGAGCGCCTTGAACGCCGTAGCCACCCCGATGGTAGGAAGTACAAAGGGAATGGTTATCGCTGTGCGCAGGGCGGTTCTAAATCGAAACTTCAAGCAATAAAGAACCCAGGCGAGAGGCAGTCCTACCAGGATAGAAAAGAAAGTCCCACCCACTGCCAGGATGAGTGTGTCACGGATTGCCTGCCAGGTGAAGGAATCGGACAGAACTCGCGAAAAAGTAGAAAAATAACCAACTTCCCCAGCTTGCCCTACTCCCAACCAGGCAAGTGCCAGGACGGGATAGAAAAAACAGAAGCCCAGGAAAACGGCGGAAATTCCTGCCGCCAGGATCAACATCACTCGTCCTGGCGGCAGAAATCGCCGGCGAATGCAGATTGCCAAACTGCTAGCCTAATACCGCTTGTACCTGACGAATCCACTCGCCGCGGTTTTGTTCTATCTGCACCGGATCTAGTTGCTTGTCATTTTCAGGGCGGGGAGCGAACTTCTCCAATTTCGGGTCTAGTTTCACCTGCTCATCAATAGGATAGGTGATGTTTTCATTCATGATCGCGGTCTGGCCTTCTTCACTGTAGAGCCAGTTCAAAACTTTTTCAGCGCCAGCGGCATTCTTTGCTCCCTGCAATACCGCTCCATATTCGACCGCCGGATAACAAGTTCCTGCGATATTTGCAGTTGGAGCCGAACTTCCATCCTCGGAAACCGACCAATAAGGGGAAGATGAATATGACATTACGATCGGGAACTTTCCTTTCCCTTCCCCCTGGGTGAATTCCTGGTTATAAGCTTCATCCCAGGTATTTACAGCTTTAGCACCATTAGCCATCAAGTCTTTCCAATACTTGACGAAGCCATCGTTGCCTTTTTGTTGTAAGGTAGCCAAAAGCATCCCTAATCCAGTATCAGATTTGGCGGGATTCTCGATTACCATCAAACCTTTGTATTCTGGTTTCAGCAGGTCATCATATTTTTCTGGCACTGTCAGATTGTTCTCTTTGAAGTAAGCAACATCGTAGTTAGCGCACACATCGGAGCGGTCTAAAGGCAGCGCCCCATCCGCTTGCTTAATCAGATATTTTTCCGCCGTGGAAGGAACCTTAACTTTCGAGGGCGCAATAACTCCTGCTTTGGCTACTTTAACAACGTTATTGGCGGTAAGACCCACTGCCATATCACCTAACGGAGAATCTTTACGCAAGATTAGTTTGGAATCGAGGGTACCCGATTCCTCCCCATTTACCAGCTTAATTTCCTGTCCAGTGGCAGCTTTAGCTTTAGCTATAGTTTCTTTGCCTAACGTCCAACTACCATTGGTAACAATAGTTACTGTGTTGCTACCACCTTTGGTAGGAGCAGCATTTTTATCGTTCCCACAACCACTCAGTCCTAGAGCTAACGCCCCAATTGCTAGGGTTGCAGTAAATCGCGCTAGTTTGCGCATTTTTCCCTCCATTTATTAGGAGGGGACTTGCAGGCGCAAGTAAGAGACTCGACTTCCTGCGCCAGCATTACCTGGTTCAGGTGCGAGGGTCTGTCCATTTGGACACTCTCAGCCTATTCGGCTCCCCTGTCGTTACGGTCATCTTGAGCTTATCACCGGTATTTCTGCACTCATCAAAAAGCTATGTGAACGCTAGCGCGCTCGTATCTAAGAATATTTAGTTACCTAGCTCAAGGACGTCCTTATTACGTCCTCCATACCAGCTGTTGGTACGCCGCATAGTTGCCCGCTGAATCAGGGTAACTGCAACCCCTGAGATAGCGGCGAAAAGTACTACTTCCAGTAGCGAGGATTGTGCTGCCTCTTCCCCATCTTGAGGAGGATTATGCCCAGTCACCAGCTTCCAGCCGGTGTTAATAACCAGGTTAGCTAAGAGTCCGGCACCCGCCACGCTGGCAGCACTTGCAACTTTCCAACCAATATCCATGGTCTACCTTTCCACCTTTTCTGTTATCTATAACCTACCCTAGGTCTTGATTTTCTGTCCCCAAATCCTGCTCACCTTCATCAGGATTCTCTGGTGGACAGTGGTGGGTAGCATCCGTTAAATCAGGTGTATCCTTCTCACCGACCCGAGTGCGCTTCGCGGGCAACTCCCCGCCGGGCTCTAGCCCTGCAACTCGCTTTTGCGCAAGGTAAGAAAGATCCTGACTTATCTGATCTTTTTCGAGGGCACGACGCACCAATTCGCGTTCCCGTTCGGTTGCCTGATGGCCTTGACTTTCACGCTCTGCGTATTCCGAAATCAGCTCGCTACCTCTCATTAGGCATACGCAAACCAATCCGATTACCGAAAGTACCAGCAGTGGCACAAAAATATCCCCTAAGGCACCCGCATAGGCATCGCGAACCACTTGCTGTTGAGGGAGGGTTAGTTTATCCAGCTCCAGGGTAGATTTTTCCGACAAGACAGCGCCTTTGTCCCCTAACTTTGCCATCCCGACCCTCACCTGGCGAGCGATTTCCCAGGTGAACACGAAACCGCAGATTTGAATACCAACTGCGCCTCCCATGGAACGACAAAATGTAACCGTAGAGGTAGCAGCACCCATATCACGTAGTTTCACCCCGTTTTGCACCGCTAGCACCAGGTTTTGCATACTGGCGCCTTGTCCCGCTCCCAGCAAAAACATGCCCAAGGCACAAAACCAGTAAGGGCTATTTTTATCAATCAAGGTAATAAAGAAGATCCCCAGACACATCACCACGAAACCGCCAACCACGAAGCGTTTCCAGCGTCCTATTCGCGAAACCATTATGCCAATAAAAGTGGAGGCAATAAACGTTCCGATCATACCTGGCAGCAATGCCATCCCCGCTAAGGCAGGATTCATATCTTTAGCGATTTGAAAAAACTGGGTGAAAAACAGAGGCGGAGCATTTAGCGCAGTTCCCACCGAGATTGACCCTAAAATCGAGAGCAGCGTGGTGCGCTGGGTAAACATCCACATAGGGATGATAGGTTCTGGGAAATACAGTTCCCATAGCACGAAGAACACCAGCAATAACGCAGATAAACTGAGTATCACCGCGGTTTGCCAGGATAAAAAAGTAAAGGTTTTACCTACCAGCGACAGCCAAATGAGAACACCGGAAACTGAGACAGTAATCAGGGCAGTACCCAAAAAATCAATTCTCGGTTTAGTGATTTGCGGCGTCGGAACCCGCAAAAAACGCCAGAGAACCGCCATAGCCGCTAGAGAGAAGGGGATGGAAATCCACAAGCACCAACGCCATCCCAGCCAGGGGGTAGCAACTATGAATCCACCAACTAGCGGCCCCGAAATATTGGAGATCGCCATGATTGCCCCGATATAACCGTTATATCGTCCGCGCTCACGTGGCGGAATCACCAGAGCAATTACCACCTGAGAAAGAGACATGATTGAACCCATGCCTAATCCCTGCAAGATGCGGGTAAAAATTAGCTGCCAAGCGGCATTTACCGCTCCGGATAGTAAAGATCCCAAGGTAAAAAGCCCAATGGCTCCGATTAGTAGTTTCTTGGAGTCATACATGTCGGCGAGCTTGCCTGAAACTGGAGTGGCTACCGTGGCAGAGAGCATCATAGCGGTAACAATCCAGGTGTATTGGGATTCGGTACCGCTGAGTGCGGCCATCATCGTGGGCAGCGCGGTACCAATAATAGTTACCGACATTACCGCCACAAACAGCACCATCAGTAATCCCGATAACACTTGCATGACCTCTGTATGCCCTCCAGGAGAGCTGGCCTGGCTATTTGAAATCATATAAATCCTTGCGCTTTGCGGTTATCGCTAAATTGTAGTCGCCGCCAAGAAAAATTATCTGTTTTTCTTTTTCGCTAGGTGACGATTGGTTGGTTATTAGCGATTACGGCAGCTTTACCTCGCTTTCCACCGTAACTATCGCTAGTAGAAAAACTAATTCCAAGTTACCAGGAAGGAATCTTCGTCAATCACGGTTCCCGCAGCTACTTGAGCCAAGAGGCGCGCCGCGTCCTCAAACATGTTGATTACCTTCATCCGCGCCACCCGCTCTACGCGACTAAGTCGTCTATTTCCCGGTGATTCCCCTAGCCATTGCAACTGATAAATTGCGAAAGGTTGTCCATGATTAGGATGAAAACGCAAAGAGAGTGGTACCTGCACACTGGTTTCGACTCCCACAAAAAAGTCTGCCCCCGCCCCCCGGGAGCCGTAAAGAGCAAACGCATTGCTGTGTTTTATCTGGTTTCCCACCTCTTTATCAAAAGCTGCCGCCTCTGCCGCTATCCATGCAAGTTTTTCGGCCCCCAGTTGAGCAGTCACCAAAGCTTCGGCCTCTTGGGCAAAACGCCGCTGAGAACGACGGGGACGTTCCGGAGATCCTGGGTTGGTATGCAACTCCCCCATTACCGGTTCTAGTAGTTTCTTTAGAGACGTTTTTTCTATCCAATAGGGCGAATAAACAGTTAGATTAACCGCCGAGTCCGGATCTGGTGAAAGTATCTGTGCCGGGGAATCTACGGCGCGATTACCTGGCCCTACCCGCAGACTTCCCCCTAAACGACGGCAAATAGCCAACAGACCACGCAGAATTTCATCTTCCAGGCCGATGGGCTCACTGGCAGCAAAGGCATCGGTAAGCGAGTCGATTCCTCGCAAATCTTTTGCTAGCTCCCCTCCCCGTTGTCGCGGACATTCCAAATAAAAAGCCAACTGGGATTGCGCGGGCAGCTGCAAGGATTCACGAATTTTCTGGTCGAGAGAAAAAGGGCCATTCAATGCGGCAGAGCCGCTAAGACGTAACCTGCCAGGAGCTACCCAGCCTGCATCCTCCCAAAGAGAGACCGCCAGCGCCTCTACTTCTTCCGGAGTGACTTCCGCAGGGAAAACCACCAATTGTTTACAGCCCACTGCGGAGAAGTCACCAACTTTCAGCAACCCTTGGCTGCCCATATAGGATGCCCCCGGATTAATGGCGGCCGCCTGCTTTTGGGTTTGCAATCCCTGTTCAGTAATACGTACTGCAGGTATTTTCCCGGTTTCTATCCGCGCAAAAGTAGAGGTATCAGTAAGCGGAGTGTCACTCACTACGCTTCTTCCATTTCCGGCACTTCAGTACAACTAAACCCCAGATAGGAGCGAGAGGCAGTCGGCCCCCGTTGTCCCTGGTAACGAGATCCCCGTTCCTGGGAACCATAAGGCTTTTCCGCCGGAGAAGATAATTGAAAGAAACAGAGCTGCCCAATTTTCATACCCGGGTAGAGCAGGATCGGCATCGTGGCCGTGTTCGATAATTCCAAAGTGACATGCCCGTTGAAACCGGGATCAATAAAACCAGCGGTAGAGTGGGTAAGCAACCCCAGGCGACCCAGCGATGATTTTCCTTCCAGGCGAGCAGCAATATTGTCAGCTAAACACACCCGTTCCAGGGTGGATCCCAGCACGAACTCTCCGGGGTGCAGCACAAAGGGAGAGTTCTCCCCCACATCTATCAGATGGGTAAGGTCATCTTGAGGCAAAGCGGGATCGATTACCGAATATTTATGGTTGTCGAAGAGCCGAAAATAGCGATCCAAACGCACATCAATGGAGGCAGGCTGTATCATCTGCGGGTCATAGGGGGAAATCTCCACTTCCCCAGAAGCACACAACTTGGCAATATCACGGTCAGATAAAAGCATGACTTCAGTCTAGCGCAGCGGGCACCTCCCCTTTAATGCTCCCGGGTAGTTAATCGCAGCAAGTTTTCTTTTTGCTTATGAAAAGACGTGTATTAGCAAAAATTCGCGTGTGAATATGTGCAAAGAGGTCACTATCTGGGGTGAAAAACAAGAGTGCGATATACGCTGAAAACAGCTACAGCGAGTGAGTGTGTGGTGAGCGCTGAGCGCGCAGCAGCGAGGCCGCGTTCGATTCTGGAGGCAAAGGGTGAAAAAACTAGAAGTCGATGTGGTGGTGATTGGTGGCGGTTCCACTGGTAGTGCCGTTGCACGCGATGTTGCTATGCGCGGGTTTCGAGCCGCGCTGGTAGATCGAGTGGATTTAGCCCAGGGTACCACCGCTAGGTTTCATGGTTTACTCCATTCTGGGGGACGCTACGTAAAATCAGATCCTGAATCCGCAACCGAATGCGCGGAAGAAAACGCTATTTTACGGAAAGTTGTCCCCCATGCGATTGAGGACACCGGCGGCCTTTTTGTTACTACCTCTCAAGACAGCGAAGAACACGCCGAGATTTTTCTGGAATGCACTAATAAGACCAAAGTACCCGCCTACGAGATTTCTCCTGTCGAGGCTTTAAAGCGTGAACCTCGCCTAGATCCGAAACTCAAGCGAGCTTTCGCGGTGCAAGATGGCACTGTTGATGGCTGGAAAATGGTCTGGGGTTTTGTTGAATCAGCTAAAGAGTATGGCGCAAAAATCCTTCCCTATCACTGGGTTACCGCTATCGAGATTAACGATGGAACAGTTAGTGCGGTCATCTGTGAGGATCACAAAAATGGCGGGGAAAAAGTCCACATTGACTGCCAGTTCGTTATTAACTGCGCGGGACCTTGGGCAGGCGAAATTGCTGCACTAGCAGGGTGCCATGATGTGGATGTGGTTCCCGGCGCGGGCATTATGATCGCTATGAATCACCGTATATGCCATCACGTAATCAACCGCTGCGTTTACCCTTCGGATGGAGATTTAATTGTTCCTGCCCATCAGGTTGCCATCATCGGCACCACCGACCAGGTAGCACCCAGCGCTGACTTTTTGCAGATAAAGGATCAAGAAGTACAACAAATGCTAGATGCCGGGGAAGCCCTGATACCTGGTTTTCGCCACTCCCGCCCCTTGCACGTATGGGTAGGAGCCCGCCCCCTGGTCAAAGATAAGCGAGTGGCGGCTACCGATTCGCGCCATATGTCGCGGGGAATGTCGATTATGGATCACCAAAAACGCGACGGAGTAAAAGGTATGCTCACGGTGGCAGGAGGAAAATTAACCACCTGCCGGCTCATGGCTGAACGTGCGGTCAACGTCATGTGTGAAATGATGAATGACCAACGCCCTTGCCGTACCTCCCAGGAAGCTGTTCCCGGACAAGAGGACGCCCGCCAACACCGCCTAACTGACCGCCTGCAGGCGCGCGAAAAACAATGGAACAAAGATCAGATTATTTGCGAATGTGAGTTGGTCTCTCGACGGATGCTGGAAGAAAAAATTCAGGAATTCCCCAATGCTTCCCTCGATGACCTACGACGTCAGTTACGAATTGGAATGGGGCCATGCCAGGGAGGGTTTTGCTCTATGCGCTGTGCCGGGATTATAAATGAGCAGGGTGCCGCTTCGGTCGAGCGAGCAACCAATATGATTTCTCTATTTATGAAGAATCGTTGGATTGGGATTAAACCGATTCTTTTTGGAGAGTCCGCCCGCGAAGTCGCCCTTGACAACTGGATTATGCAGGGCATTTTCGACCTGGAACATGTACCGGGAAAAACTGAATTAAGCGAGGTAGCGCTCAATCCGGTGGAGCAAGAGCGCGATAGACAGGAGCGAGAATCCGTGAAGAAGGTACTCGCGTGAGAGACGTAGTAGTTATCGGTGCCGGTCTTTCCGGACTTAGCGCGGCAGTTTATCTGCTGCAGGCCGGGCGGGAAGTTGATTTAATTACCAAAGGTATTGGAGGTATTCAGCTAGGGCAAGGCACTATTGACCTTTACGGATACAATCCGAACCGAGTAAATAATCCTCTAGGGGAAATCGATAAACTATCAGCTTCTCACCCTTATGGAAAATTAGGTTCTAAAGCAGTAGCTAATTCTGCAAACTGGTTAAAGGAGCAGTTGGGAGCAGATTTACTGGTAGGCTCTCCGGATAAAAATGTATTCTTACCTACCAGCCTGGGCGCTTGGCGTCCCACCTGTCTGCCCCAGCCTTCCATGCTGGCAGGAACACCCGCGGACGGAAAGAAATACCTGATCGTAGGACTGCGGCAGTTAAAGGACTTCTATCCGCAAATCGTGGCCGAAAATCTGGAAAAGGCAGAGATCCCAGGTGGAGGTAAAGTTTCCGCCCGGTACATCTGGATAGATATCCCCGTACGTCACGGTGAAGCCGATACTTCCGGGTTAAATTTCGCGCGCGCCCTCGATATCGAAGATTTTCGAGCGAGATTCTGTGACCTGGTTAAACCTCATTTGAAAGAGGGGGAAGTGGTTGGTTTCCCGGCAGTACTGGGACTGAAAGATCACCGCGTCTGGAAGGATATCGCCCGCCGTCTCGTGCATGAGGTTTTTGAAATCCCCCTACTACCTCCTTCTATTCCGGGAATGCGCATCAATGAGACCCTAACCCAAACTGTTCGCGACCTCGGGGCACGCTACATTATCGGCTCGGAAGTGACTGGACTTAGCGCTCGGGATCAACGCGTGGAATCGATTACAATCAACTCAGCAGGTTCTGACACCACCATCAAAGCTAACCACTTTATCTACGCTGGTGGGGGTTTTGAGTCCGGTAGCTTACGCGTGGATTCTTACTGGAACGTTACTGAAAGAGCCTTTGATTTGCCGCTGCTGATACCGGATGGCCCGTTGGTACACGAGGACTATTGGGGACCCAACCAACCGCTTTTTGAAGTGGGAGTGCAGGTAGATTCCCAAATGCGAGTGCTAGCTGATACCGGGGCTCCGCTTTATCAGAATCTTTACGCGGCGGGCGGATTGCTGGCGGGAGCCACCCGCTGGAGAGAAAAGTCTGGTGATGGGATTGCGATTGCCTCCGCTTTGCGCGCTTGCGAAACAATTTTAGGGGAAAGCAATGAGTAAAGATTTACGCAATAAACCCGAGTTTAATCCGCTGATGCGCGCCAGCTTAGATGCATGTGTCAAATGCACGATTTGTGAAACCCAATGCCCGGTAGCAGCGGTTACTCCCCTATTTCCCGGACCAAAATATGTGGGTCCGCAAGCCGAGCGGTTCCGTAAGGGACTTTCGGTTGACCACACTATTGATTACTGCTCCAGCTGCGGCACCTGTACTTTGGTCTGTCCACAGGGAGTAAAGGTAGCAGAACTCAATAACGTGGCGCGAGCGGCAATGAAACAGCAGAATGGACGTCCGCTACGGGATGTGCTCATCTCTAACACTATGTTTATGGGCAAGGCGATGACCCCGGTGGCGCCGTTAGCCAACTGGGCGCTTCGGCAAAAGCTGATCCGCCAGGTCGTGGAGAAAACTTTTGGGATTCACCATGAAGCGCCGATGCCGGTAGCTGATGGGTTCAGTTTTGAAAAATGGTTTAAGAAGCACACCCGCTCGGCTCCTGCTCCCACCAAGGGCAAAGTAGTGTTTTTCCACGGTTGCGCGGGCGAATTCTTTGAAACTACTACCTCCATTCGTTCAGTGCAGATCCTCGAGCACCTCGGCTATGAGGTACTGGTACCTCCCCATGGTTGCTGTGGATTAGCGCAGCAGTCTAACGGCCTCTATGACGGAGCGAAGAAGTTGATTCGCAAGCTGGCACACGATCTGAACCTCCCCGGAGATGACCTGACAATCATTGGATCTTCCGGTTCTTGCGTGGGTATGGTCAAGCATGAGGCACGCGAGATCCTGGGAGTCCAGGACGAGGAGCTCGCGCAAGTATCGCGACGTATTTGGGATATTTCCGAGTTCTTGCTGGATCTGTATGACCGAGGCGAACTGGATTTGGCTAATCTGGAGCCGCTGAACCTCACGGTTACTTATCACGCGCCTTGTCAGCTCAAATCCACCGGGATCGGCACCCCCGGTAAACAGCTTTTGGATAAAATTCCGGGTCTAAAAGTTCACGAATCAGGGGCTACGTGCTGCGGGATTGCTGGCACCTACGGTTTAAAGCGGGAAAAATACGATATTGCGCAGGCAGTGGGCAAGACCGCTTTCGACAAGATTAAGAGCACTAACTCTGATCTGGTGGTTTCAGACACCGAAACTTGCCGTTGGCAGTTGGAGAAGGGTGGCGGTAAGCCGGCTGTTCACCCAATCTATTTATTATTTGAGGCCATGGGGCTAAAAGATAGCTAAGCTACGTTAACTAGGATTTTCGGTTCCGGTTACTTGCTATCTATTTTGAGGACGCAGCTAGGCTGGTTATTTTTTCAGGACACGAATTAAAGCTTCGGCAATAGGTAGGTCAGGTTTTAGCCAGTCTAACTGCGTTACTTTTTCTGTTGGATTCCACTGCAAGCAAAGATGCGAATCCCCCGCTTGTAGCATTGGTAGTTTCGGGGGACGACAAAGCATCACCCGCATCTGCGCGTCTTCAAATAGCGGCCAGTTCCCCGATGGGAGCGGGCCGGGCAAGATTTCATCTAGCTGCAAGGGAGAAATATCCCAATCAAGCTCCTCTTTTATTTCGCGCACCAATGCTGCCGCCGGTTCCTCTCCCTCACGTACTTTTCCGCCCGGTAGCTCCCACTTACCCCGTAATTTTTCGGGGTAGGATCGCTGCGCGCATAGTAGTTTTCTGTCGCAGATCGCCGCGAGCGCCACCACGAAAGTCAATAATCCGCCCTCCTGAGTATTCAAGGGATTTTTATACGCTTTTCTACTTTTAGCCTACGGGATTAGTACCCGTAGAGCACCACAGAGACAGGCAGCTCTACCTTACCTTTTAGTATTTATTTTGAGCCGCGGGCATATTACTGGTTATACTTTAAGGGCGGCTAGATGCCCATGCGGGTGTAGTTCATCGGTAGAACGACAGCTTCCCAAGCTGTAGAGGCGAGTTCGATTCTCGTCACCCGCTCTGAGTGAGGATCGTGAATGTGAAAGCTTGCTTTCACGTTTCTGATCCGAGCGAAGAAGGGTAGGCACCGCAGGTGCAACTACCCGCTCGAAGTGAGGAGAGCAAGCAAAAGGGCTTGCTCTTTTTGCTTATTCGACGAGTGAGGAAGGGTCGGCACCGCAGGTGCAGTTACCTGATTAATCCCCCAAGGGGCATTAGCCTCAAATTAACTTAACTCTACCTTGCGGGTATAAGTGAGGGCTCTGGATTATTACCCAGAGCCCTCACCTTAAATTATTTAACTGTTATTTTTCGTATCTACGGCGAACGATGAGTAACACCACCCCAGCTAGGGTAAATAATCCAGCGAGTGCCACAATTTCTGTTGACAGTACCCCAGTTATCGGTAAGGTTTCCTTACCCGGAGTTTCTTTAACCGAAGATTCCTTAACCTGAGCTTTATGACCGGAAGGATCGACATTCGTTTGTCCCGCAGTCGCAGAACCAGAATTTGTCTTGCCAGCAGAGCCGGACTCCGTTGGTGGGGTAACACTAGCAGCTTCATTTGCACTCAAAGAAATCATGTATGGATGCACGATATGGAAGGGATCTTGGAAATCGGCTGCATCGGTATATCCCCCGTTCAATGCGAAGGTGTTGTATGCCAGTTGCGGATTTTCCAGGTTCCACTTTTTCGTATCGGGAAGCACTAGGCCACGCAGTTTGATAACTGCTTTTTGTCCCACTTCGATTTTCTCTAGGGGAACAGTTATTTTCCCATCCGTAATCGTTCCCCTTACTTCTTTGTCTCCCATTAGTACGGAAACTGCCTGCGCGGTAACACCTTTGGGTAGGGTTGCAGAAAACTCTCCATTAGCGGTTGCAGCAAATCCGTCATTTAAAATCTCTAAGGAGAAATCAAACGGTTTATTTACGGTCTGCTTCGAGGCATCATTGCTAGCTGCACTAGACATAGTGAGATGCGATCCGGTGGTGACAGTTGCACCAGTAAAACCGGTGAGCGCAACCGCGCTCTTCTTTGCAAGACCAGTATGATCTTTTGTTTCATCTGCTTGCCGGAAAGTGGTGAAAATTCGGGTTACCCCTTTCGGGACCTTCCAAACAAAACCTTGGGTTCCAACCTCTGGTCTATTAGTGGTGCCGTCGTAAAGCATTACCGGGCGATCTGTAGCCCAGTCTGGGTAATCAGAAATTTGCTTTCCGGTAGCGTCATAAATTCGCAGCCGTAGCTGGTCGGTGCCACCCTCGTTTCCATTGGATACCCAGGAGGGGGTAATAACTATTTCACTACCAGGAGTAACATCGACTGCCTGTTTAACCCCGGAATTAAATCGAGGATAAACTATACGATCAAAAGAAAATATAAGGTGCGTACCATTCTTCAAATCTGCACGCGCCAACGTCTCATGTATGCCGATTCCCGCGGTACTGTTATCTTTAAAGACCTGTTTGGTGTTCTTGTCAACTGCGGAACTATCGCATGTGTCCCACATCGTCTGAGTTTTAAATGGCTGTTTGCTTAGCTTGCAGTACTCACCGGTGGCAATGGATTTTTTAGCTCCTTCAAAATAGCCTGGGTTAGCCTTAACCCAGGGATCCCATGCACGCTCAGCAATCGATGCCGTGTCCTCGTCTTTCTTATTTTCCGGTTCTGCATTTTTACGGTATTTTCCGAACCAAAATATATTTTTCTTATTTTCCGGATTAATAATTCCCGATTCCCCAGTGCCGTTGGTAAAGGCTTTCCCTTCCTTGGAAATGCTGATGGCACCCATGTTTAGATCCCAGCCAAACTCTTTAGCGTTCGTAATCAGAGGCTCATCCACTCCTGGAACCTTCTGCATATCTACAATGCTGTATGGAGTAGCCGTGTTGGGCAGTTTAACAGCTTCATCAAAAGTATTAGTATCGGGTACTCCTTTACGGCTACCATCCCAGTTAACATTATCCGGCAGAACCGAGAGATCTGAATTAACATAATTTTCGGTTTTGTGCAGATTGTTAGCTGCCGGATCTGCGCCGCTTTCTACAGTATTAACTGCGGTCGGCTGCGCGCCTTCGGCTGCTGAAGCAGGGGTAGCGCTCAAAGTTAATAGTAAACTCAGGCTACCGGCAAGAAACAATCTATTCCGGTGTCTATTAAGAATCAAAATTCTTCCTCTCTCTAGATTAAATCCGGATTCCATACATATAGAAAATCCAACCCACCGGTGATTATACTTTATTTATCTGCAAAAATACATAGATGCAGAAAATTGGGCTAACACTATATTTCGGATAGCTAACACGAAAGCTCGCCTTCATATTTCCGATCCGAGCGAAGAAAGGTCGCAGGGAGCGCAGCTACCGAATAGCCGCTCGAAGTGAGCTGCTTCTGGTACTCACCCGAACCGGATCACACGATGGCCTCTTCTAATAGCACAATTTACTTAGTTTTCATCTGAGTCAGATGCAGAACATTTGAAGCGGTAGCACAAAACATAACAGGTAATAGCGAGAGCCAAAGTAGAAAGAATATTAGCTACACCAGTAATAACGCTGACTGCACCAAAAAACAGTAGTACCGCGAAAACTCCACTACACCCCGCTAAACAGCAACCAATAACCCAGTACAGATCAGGATTCTCGTACCACCGCATATTTTCTGCTCCCGTCTCACAAAAACTAAAAATCTCTCAGTCAGAATATCGAAAAACTCCGCAACTCGATTTCTCTTGCTCTCTTTAGGGAATCACGCCCAAAATTAGACAGCCCGTAGTCGCATCCCGGATCCTGGAGTAGCCAGCAAAATAATGGATTACAAATATAAAATAATGAAATACACTGATAACAACTATAAAAAAGGAGGCTATGTAATGAAATCAACAACATCAAATGTTAATTTTAAACTCGATACTGATGTCAAAGAGTCGATGGAAGATGCATGCAAAGCTATGGGGTTGACCCTTACCGCCGCCTTTACGATTTTTGCCAAAAAAGTTGGGACTGAACGACGTATCCCCTTCGAAGTAGCGGCGCCAGTGTCAGATTACGCGCGCGCTTTACACCGAGATTCGGCAGCCTACCGCGCAGGACAGCTCGATACCGTTAACCTAGAAGAAATGATGGCTCGCTATGGTATGGAAAATTGATTTCACCTGGCGCGCAGAAAAGGCTCTTAGCAAGATTGACGCCACCTCCGCGAAGCGAATCCTAAAAGAACTCCATATTGTTAGCCAGCTAGATAATCCCCGCTCAAAAGGTAGAGCCCTGAAAGGCGAACTAATCGGCTACTGGCGTTATCGCGTGGGAGACTACCGGGTTATCTGCGACATCATGGACTCACAGATGCTGATCCTAGCGATCAATTTAGGACACCGCCACGATATCTATGAAAGATAAAAATTGCAGCAATCTACATTTCCAAGGTTCCGAGCCCACTTAGTTATGATTCCGCCACCTCTACATCACCCCACGCCCACTTAACCAGAAAGAAGAGAAGGGACCACAGTCACGACTAGCAGCTCTATTTGAATGCCATTCCAACAGCAAGTCATCCCCGTTATTCGCCCTCGACCAGGAAGATTCAGGCAGTAAAGAAATTTTTAAAGCTCTTAATATCACGCAAAATTAATGCTATTGTAGGCACATAGTAGTGGCAATTGCGTAAAAAGAGGTATTTCTGGTGGCTAACATATCGTTCCGAACTGATGACCAGACCAAGACTCAGGCAGCGGAGCTCTTCCGCGACCTGGGGTTAGATATGAGCACTGCAATCAACATGTTTTTGAGGCAGTCAATTGCCAGCAACGGCATTCCGTTCACACCGCGCCGGGAAAATTCAGCCAACCTACTCGCTCGTGCTGAAGCCGAATCCCGCACCGGAGCTTCCTTTGATAGTGTCGCTGAGTTAATGGCAGATCTTAATGAAGCTAACTAGAGTCTTTCGCACCTCCCAGTTCAAACGCGACGCGAAAGCACTGTTCAAAAAGCATTATGATCCGTCGAAGTTGGCACGTGCAGTTGCAGCCCTAATGGCTCAGGATCGCGGCGAGTTACGGATCCGTTATCGGGACCACGCACTGCAGGGACAGTGGAAGGGATATCGCGAAATTCACCTCGAGGGAGATTGGCTACTGATCTACCGTGTCGAGCGAAGCGAGCTGCTTCTGGTACTCACCCGAACCGGATCTCACGATGACCTCTTCTAATAGCACAAATCCCGCTAAAGCAAACCTCAAGTATCTGCGTTTTAATGTCTCCCAATTGGAGTCAATTTCCGCGTTGATTCCAAAACAACGCCGAGGTATCTACGTCCTCCAGTTTTTCAACGGTGAGTTTTATGTCGGTCAAGCACAGAATGTAGTGACGCGTTTTGCCCAGCACCGGCATGGTCATACCAATCATCATGAAGCCTGGGATGACATAGAGAAGTTATGGTTCATGTCCGTACCCGAAAACTTAAATTTGACGAAGATAGAAAATAGCGAAATTCGTAGATTTCGGGAATCTGGTAAGCCCCTGCGGAACCGCACTCTGAACTTAGGTCACAATCAACCGTCAAAACTGGATAAAGCGATACCGGTGGAGGAACAACATTCTTGGGTACTTGGGGATGGTCCATACGATTTGCGCGGCATCAAAGAAAAATTACCTTCTTTGGGAAATGAATCGTCGAAGTTTCTAAAACAGGTTCCCGATGAATACCGAGATCCCATTCTCTCCGATTTGGTTTTTGCGTTAACAAATCTGGTTCCCGAAGCTATCAACCTAGAAGGACGATATTGGACGATTTCGGATTGTCCGAATACTGCAGGAGGTCGTTGGGCAACACTAAACACCGGGACTCTTGAACTTCTTTTCTTCCCGAGAAGGGAGGTCTCGGGACTTTCCTGTCTCAATACTGCCGACGGAACGTTTTCACATAGCAGGCTGCTCTCCCTATTGACACCTTGGAAGCGTTATACCCAAGGGTTTTTCGTTAACCAAGTGGACTACAACTCAACGTCAGCTGACCAAGTAGTGTTTACCAGCGGTGACTTAAAAAGAATCTGCGAAGAATACCCGAAAATATTACAAGGTGCTAGAACTTTTGCGTTGCAAGCCATGCGTCAAAACACTTCGGGAATGTTTTTCCGCTGGCATTCACGACCACTAACCAGAGATATCTACCAGTTTGCTCTCGAGAATCATCTAGATATTAATACAGATGGGAAGCATTCGGATCTAACTGGTTTATAGATAAAGTTAGCCCCTTCCCGCCTCTAATGGTTTTTGTACGCAGAACATAAATAATCGTCAGCACAAATTAAAAAACTTCTCCTGCGGCGGAACCATCAAAATCTCGCCCGAGTTTAGACAGCTTATGAGCATTAACGTCCGCTGCTTTGTGCAGTACCCACTATCTCGTCTTTACCTACGAAAAGTTCATTGTGACTTCCGGTTCGTTGAAAATAGGCAACCTGTCTGGAGGTTCTCCAAATCACCAACCAATCACCCGCATTAGCCACGTGGCACTCATTGCTCCCAGCCCATTGGCCAGAGAGCTTATGCATTCTGTGGCGTTGCTTCAGAATACCGCGCGATTCACGCGAGTTTTCTAAAATCAGATCAATGACAGCCTCCAGTTCATCGAGATTCCCCTGTCTTTTAGCAGCTTTTTTCTTTAGATCCCTACTAAAAGCAGAAGTGAACTTGGCTGTAAGCCTCCCATTCATGCTAACGCTGCTTCGATAACATCCCGACCACTTGCATAGGTTTTACCTTCACCACGCGCAATCATCTGCTCGGTTTCACGAATAGCGTCCAGACTCTCGGCATTAGGTCGCCGGTAATCAAAGGATAGCGGGATGGACTCAGTGTTCACTATTTCAGTGAAAAATGCTCGGATCACCGACGATAAATCAAGACCGTAGCTCTCCACCACTTTTGCTGTTTCTTCTTTTAACCCGCTATCAATTCTGACAGTTAAAGTGCTAGCTCCCATCAGCCCCTCCTCTTAACGTTTGCACATACATTTTAAAATACCTGTCAGTACAAATTCAAGAGCTTTCCTTTGCTTCCCTTACGGAATCACCGCCAAGAATTGCACATGCCGGCAAAGGCCAGAAAATTATGGCTCGCTATGGCATAGAAAACTGATTCGGGACACCGCCGCGATATCTATGAAAGATAAAAACTATAGCAAGCACTAACGGATATTGATTTGTCTACCTTGCCAGCGGCTGATCAGCCACCTGTCATGGCTTGCTACGATTAGCGTCCCCTCCCAACCATGCAATGCTTCTTCCAGCGCTTGCATCGCCTCCAAGTCTAGGTAGTTGGTAGGCTCATCAATTATGAGCAAGGAGGGCGAGGCAGCCAGCGCTAACGCAATTTGGGCTCGACGCTGGTTACCGGCTGACAGCTCCGGGATAGGCTTGGTCCACAGGGAAGGATGGAGGATGCCTTTCCCGGCCTCACCGATACCATTTTTCCAAACGGGGCTAGTAAACCCGGGATCGTTTTCCTGAGGAAGCTGCTGAGGCACCAGCCCGACCCTCCGCTCGCCGGTGATTGTGCCGCTACTTTGCGCACCCTCGGGTGGCTGCCCGCGATAGATCCAATTCAGTAAGGTAGATTTTCCAGAGCCATTGGCACCGGTGACCAGCAGATGCTCTCCGTAGGAAAGATCAAAACTGACCGGCGCCAGACGGCCGGCAACTGCGGCATGACGGGCAGCCACCGCGATTCCGGTGCTTACAGCTGGTTGATTGAGCTCAAAAGCCAGGTCATAGCTACAGGGTCTACGTACTTCCTGGTTGCTAAGACGCTCGCCTCGCATATCGTCATTTCGCATTCGGCGCTGCGCGGTGGCAGCAGCGCGATCTGCAAAAAACTTCTTGGCTTTACCCTCAGCGCTCGCCAGGCGCACGCCCCCGCGAGCTATCTTGCTAGCTTCCTGGCGATGTTTTCTCAGTAACCGTTTCTCGGCCTGCTGAGCTGTATGTAAGCCCCGGAGCTTACGGCGGGCACTCGTTTTTTCAGCTAAATATTTCGAGTAGGCGCCCGCGCAGCGATAGAGACCAGTAACCTGACTACTACCAGTAGCTTTAGCGAGTTCATTCCATACCCTTACGTCCATATCGTAAATAACCGTGGCGGTGTCCTCGATGAACGCCCGGTCGTGACTCGAAATCAAAACCGCGCCTCTCCACTTATTAACGGTTTCTGCTAGAAAATCGATTGCACGAGCGTCTA
This sequence comes from Varibaculum vaginae, assembly GCF_900604285.1. Classification (GTDB taxonomy): domain Bacteria; phylum Actinomycetota; class Actinomycetes; order Actinomycetales; family Actinomycetaceae; genus Varibaculum; species Varibaculum vaginae. The sequence goes on along the minus strand of NZ_UWNY01000001.1, from coordinate 753,817 downwards.
AATGATTGGTGGGTTCATCCAAAATCAACACCTCGGGCTTCACGATTAGCGTGACCGCCAGTTGCAGCCTCCCCCGCTCCCCCGGGGACATACTGCTTAAACTGCGGTCACGTCCTGATCCTGTGAGCGCCCTCAAGCCCAGCCTCGCCAGAACTCCAGTGAGCCGTGTCTCGAGCGACCAAATATCAAAACAGCTCATTAAGGCAAGTAGCTGGTCATAGCGCTGCCCCTCCTGGGCAGTACCAATACCTTGGCTCATTTTGGTGGTCGCGTCCTGAAACTGGGTAGCGATATTTCCTAGAGGACGCAAAGCGCAGTCGAGGTAATCTCCGGCGCTTCCACGAAAGTGTTCAATCGCCGGTACCTGAAAGAACTCAGAATTTACTCCCTCGATTTTGACCTTGCCTTGTTCTGGCAAAAGATCCTGGGAAGCAATGCGAAGCAGGGTGGTTTTCCCGCAACCATTAGGTCCAACTAAACAGGCACGCTCGCGCTCCCCTACCTGCAAACTGATGTTTTCAAGCAACGGTTTAGAGGAGTATGAAAAAGAAATATTTTCGAGAATGATGACAAACATAATAATCTCCAGGACGCAACGATTAAGGGCAGCGTCTCAGCTGAGCTGAGTAGAGATTACAAAGTCATCGGAAATTAGCTCCTCGCCTGGATAATATAACGGGCAGCTGGCGCGTTACCTACCTTGATTTTAGCTAACCTTTTGCCGAATAGCTATAGGTGCCCGTTTCCAGGCAATCACGGTAAATCATGATTCCTGACCCGAAAGTTGCGCCAAGGGGAGGGCGCACTCTCCCCCTTTGGGTAGAGACAGCTCTCCCCTTGGGTGGTTTTTAGCAATACCCAAAAATCAGTTTCAGCACTGTTCCTTGTACCTGGCAGGTGAACTGAAATAGAGGGTATGAACCAATACGAAGAAAAAGAGGTGCTCAGCACCGATAACATCATGAAAAGTTTTGGAAACGTCCACGCCCTCTCCGGGGTTTCTCTCCAAATTCACGAGGGCGAGTCGGTGGCAATCATGGGGCCATCGGGGTCAGGAAAATCCACCCTGCTGCATTGTTTATCCGGCGTTCTGGTTCCGGAATCTGGAAAGGTCTTATTCCGGGGCGAGGATATCGCGGCACAAAAAGACGTGAAGCGCTCCCGGTTGCGGCTTAGCCAATTCGGGTTTGTGTTCCAAGATGGGCAACTCATTCCCGAGCTGCCTGCCCGTGAAAACGTGGCGCTCCCCCTTATTCTGACCGGCACCCTCTTGCCTAAAGCTTTAAAACGCGCAGATCACCTACTCGCCCAGTTGGGACTTTCAGAGCTTAAAAAGCGCCGCCCCGGCGATATGTCTGGAGGTCAGGCGCAACGGGTAGCCATTGCCCGCGCTCTGATTGGCAACCCGAAAGTGGTTTTTGCGGATGAACCTTCTGGTGCCCTCGATCAAGCTACCGGATACGAAATGATGGAAACTTTAACCCGGGAAGTACAACACTGCGGAGCAGCATTAGTGCTGGTAACCCACGATATCAACGTAGCGCAATGGTGTTCACGCCTGATTGAGATTCGGGATGGCCAAATCCATTCTGATCGTGCTTTAGCGCCGCATTCAAGGAGGGCATAATGTCGAGCACTAACATAGCCAGCCCGGCTGTCTCCGCGCGCACCCAGAACCTAAACTGGTTAACCTGGCATCTAACTAAAGCCCGTTTCCGCTCTCGCCAGGGTGAGTCTCTGCTTTATTTAGCATCTATCCTGGCCTACACGGTGTGCGCCGGGTTAGCTTTAACGATTGCCGGCGGCACCTATATGTTTTACCATCGCTGGATGCATCCTACGGGAATTGCTGCCCAACTACTTAAAGTAGATGCAAGTTTCGAAATCATTCTAAAGTTCTATTTCCTGTTAGCCATTTTGGCCTGCACCTTGATCATCCCATCTCTATGCTCACTAGCCACTAAGGCAGCAGTATTGGGGGCACGAGGACGCGAAAAGCGTTTGGCAGCTTTACGCCTGTTGGGGCTGTCCTCTCTAGAAGTAACCAAGATTACTATGCTAGACGCTCTCCTCCAAGCGGTTATCGGTTCCCTGATCGGTACCACTCTTTATTTAGCGACCCTTCCCACCTGGACTTCTCTTAAAATCGAAGCCAAATTCATAGCGGCTAAAGAGATGTTACTACCCTGGTGGCTACTATTAACAGTACTGGCAGTAATGATTTTCCTGGGACAGATTTCTTCCTGGTGGGGAATGCAACAGGTGAGAGTTTCCCCTTTGGGAGTAACTCGCAGGGCGAGCCAACCGGCACTGCGTGTGTGGCGCTTGGTAGCTGCGATAGCTATTTTTGTCACCGCTTTCATAGTCAGTCAACTAACCTTGGGGCTATCGAAAACCTGGATTCTCGTGGCGTTATCCGGCATAATCCTGGTAGTTATTTTGGGATTTAACTTACTCGGTCCCTATCTATTGCAGCTGAATGCCCGCTTATTAGCAAAGGTACCTACTCCCGCAATGGTATTGGCTTCACGGCGGATAGCGGCTGACCCCAAAACTACCTGGCGACGTGTCAGCGGCATGGGATTCTTAGCTTTTATCGCGGGTTTCGTGGCCATGTCACCAGTGCTTGTTAATAGCGAAGATTCCGATAATCTTTCCAATAATTTTATCTCTTCGACTCGCTGGGATTTCCACACTGGCACCATGATTACCCTGGCGGTCAGTTTCACGCTTTGCGCCTGCGCTATGCTGATCACCCAAGCGGCAACCGTGATTGAAAACGCCCAGCAGTCCCGAGCTCTCGCAAAAATGGGTGCCCCGCGCGGCTTTGAGCTGCGTTCAATGTGGCTGGAAACCCTGGGGCCACTTGCAGTCTCCGTACTGGGAGGAGGGTTATTGGGGCTAATAGCTGCCATGCCGATGGTACAAATGCTAAAGGAACATACCGGACAAACCCCAGAGAATTCCGTAACCCAAATGAGCCTTTTACTGCTAGCTGGTTTAGCATTTACAGCCGCCTCAATTTTCGCGACTCACCCCCTGCATCGGCGTTTGCGGCTGCTGCAGCAACGCGCAAATGATTAGCAGTCAGCTAGGTGCTTCGTAGCATTCGCGTAGATACCTATCTAGGGATCTACCTTAGAGGCTTCATAAAAAGCTAATCTCTCAGCAAAGATTTTGCCGGGCTTTCTCACACGGGAAAGTCCGGTAAAATTAATTATTTAGCCAGGGTCCCCTAAGTTTACGTTCCCCAATCTTTCATCTGACTACCAAGAATCACCGATAGCCACTAGTTTATGAAAAACCTCATAGCTAAAGCCGTTCACGCAGGTTAACACCGCAAACTCCCCCTATAGGACAAACGTCAGTTTTCTTTTTTCTAACTGATAACTATCTTTATTATCAGGTTCACCTAACCTAAACCAATATTTCGGGTAACCGAATAATATGAAAGACGAGGATAAATGAAACTGAAAGCCGTAGTCTCCGGTATCTGCGCGCTGGCGCTGGCAGCTTCCCTGGGAGGATGCGCCAAAAATGGTGCCACCGACAATGCGGATGGAGCTAATGGAAAACTAAAAATCGTTGCCACCACCGGCTATCTTGCCGATGCGGTAAAAAATATTGCCCCCGAAGCGGAGATTACTACCCTGGTAGCTCCGGGAGGTGACCCCCATACCCAAGAACTCACCACCAAGGACACAGAAAAAATCCAAAAAGCTGACCTGGTAGTTTGGACCAGTCACGACATGGAACACAAAATGATGGGACAGTTCGATGGTCTGGGCGATAAATCCTTGCCGGCAGCGGAGGCCATTCCGAAGAAGATGTTACTGGATTGGGAAGAAGACGGAAAGATTCAAGGTCACGACCCTCACGTATGGAATGACCCGATTGGTTGGCAGTACGCGGTAACCGCAACCGCTGAAAAAATTGCGAAACTGGATAAAGCCAACGCCGACAAATACCTCAAGAACGGAAAGGCATATAACGCCAAGATTCAGGCCATGCATGAAAAAGCTAAGGCCGCATTTGAGAAAATTCCTGCCGAGCGTCGCACTCTGGTAACCGGCCACGACGCCTTCAACTACCTGGGACGTACCTACGGACTAGATATTATGGCAACCGATATGGTTTCCTCCGAATCGGAAATCTCTGCGGTACAGCTGGAAGAATTGGCAAACACTATTGCCACCAAAAAAGTTCCGGTCATTTTCTATGACAACCTGAAGAGCCCGGAAGTAGTTAAGCACCTACAAGAAATGGTGAAGTCTAAAGGTTGGGAAGTTAAACTCTCCGACACCGAGCTATACGCAGACACCCTCGGCGAGAAAGCACCTACCAACACCTATCTAGGGGCTTTCCAGCACAATGTTGAAGCTATTGTAAAAGCACTCTCATAGAGAACGCGACATGAGTGCCAGGATGGGTGCTAGGATTCGCTGTCTCCAAGTTTCCTAGCGCCCATCCTTTTCTTTCGACATCATTCAGCTACTTTCTTTAAAGGTATTAACTCCATGAATTTCAAAAATACTTCTTCCCTAGAAGCGTCTCGCCAGCAGAACGCAGATTCACCCACTCCTACGCCCCCGTGTGTGGTGGAAAATATCAGCGCCGCTTATCGTGACCGTCTCGCTCTCTCCGGGGTAAGTTTTACCGTGCCCAACGGAGAAATCATGGCAATTCTTGGCCCTAATGGAGCTGGAAAATCAACTTTGATTAAAGCGATGCTGGAACTGATCCCCCGGGTCAGCGGGGAAACGGAATTTTTTGGGGAAAACCTAAGCCGAGTACGTAAACGGATTGCCTACATGCCCCAGTCGGCCTCAATTGATTGGGATTTTCCAGCACGGGTAAAAGACGTGGTTCTGATGGGAACCTACACTCGCTTAGGCTGGCTACGCCGCCCGGGGAAAAAACAACATCAAGCTGCGCAAGCCGCTATGGAGAAACTAGATATCTTCGATTTAGCAAACCGCCAAATATCTGAGCTTTCCGGGGGACAAAAACAACGCACCTTCGTGGCACGCGCCCTAGCGGCCAATGCCGATTTATTGGTTATGGATGAGCCTTTCGCCGGGGTTGACATGAAGTCAGAAAAGACGATTCTACAGGTACTACGCTCCCTAGCTCACTCAGGAAAAACCGTGTTACTAGTACACCATGATTTGGCTACTGTAAGAGATTTTTGTTCCTCAGTATTACTGCTTCGTGAAGGAAACCTGGTAGCCTCCGGATCTCTAGATGAGGCCTTCACCTCTAAAAACATCTCTCACGCCTACGGAATCGATGGAGCACTGGCATGAATCTCGCCCTCACCAGTTTCTCTAGCCTCCTCCCTCAGGAATTAATCTCTCTAAGCGACTTTTGGGGAACCTACAGTTTTCGAGTAATGACCGCCGGAGCAATCCTGGTAGGTTTCTTCGCCGGAACCCTGGGATCCCTACTTTATGTGCGTAAACAATCTCTGGTTTCTGACGTTATCGGCCATAGTTCCATTGCCGGAATCGTTGGGGCGTTCGTAATTGCCTCATTATTAGGCGCAGATGGGCAATCAATCCTGATTTTGACTATCGGAGCCACCGTTTCCGGGTTGCTGGCTGTGGCCACTACCAACCTGATTGCAGAGAAATCCAAAGTAGGAGTAGAGGCCGCAATGGCGATTTCTCTAGCCATCTATTACGGCGGCGGCATGGTTGCCTTAAGGCTATTGTCCTTTTCTCACTTCTCAGGCCGTTCGGGGATTGCACAATACCTATTCGGGAATGCGGCTACTATGCGCCAAATCGATGTGTTCACTGTCGCCATTCTTGGTTTTACCGCACTGTTGATCGTCATGGTTTTCTGGAAGGAAATCACACTCTTCGCTTTCGACCCCATAGGCGCCCAGGCAGCCGGTTTTTCCGGTAACCTTTTGATCGCGATCGTAACCTTGTGTACCACCGTAGGTATCGTGATCGGGGTGAAATCTGTAGGGGTAGTATTAATGGTTGCTTTTGCGATTATCCCCGCAGCTGCCGCGCGGCAGTGGACTGATCACCTACCGGTTTTATTCCTACTGGCAGGAGCAATCGGTGCGCTTAGTGGCGGTTTTGGCTCTTACCTGGCAGTATCCATCGGGAAGGTACCGACCGGACCGGTAATCGTGGTTATCTTGTCCCTGGTTTTAGCTATTTCTCTAGTTTTTTCCCCGCACCGCTCTTTACTGGCCTACCGTTACCGTCGTCGCCGTCATATCCGAAATTTGCAGCAAAAGCAGGCAGATTCCAACTCCCCCACCCAAGCTATTTCCCTGAAAGATCAGCCAAAAGCTCCGGCGGTAATAGCTGAAAATACGCACACTGGGTTGCAGTTTTATTCCTCGACAGAGGACGAGAAAACGGGAGACACCGCCTTTCCCCAAGTTCCACAGCCTGTGGGAGCACTCAACCCCAAATACCAGCTAGACCCCGAGGATAACCTGAAATGAGTTTTGTATTTGCGGCCTTATTACTGGCAATTACGACCTCCGTAACTTGCGCCCTACCCGGTACCTTCTTGGTACTGCGACGCCAATCCATGCTGGTAGATGCGATGAGCCACGCGGTTCTGCCTGGAATCGTACTCGGGGCGCTACTTTCTGGATCTACTTATTCGCCAATAATGGTGGTTCTAGCTGCTGGTTTTGGGCTGATAGTGGTTTTGGGAGCCAACTATTTACAATCCACCGGTTTACTACCTAAGGACGCCAGTCAAGGAGTTATCTTCCCCCTCTTGTTTTCGGGCGGAGTTATCTTACTGTCGACTGCGCTTGCACATGTACATATTTGCGAAGACACAGTACTTACCGGCGACCTAAACCTGCTGGCCTTAGATACTGAAAGGCTAATAATCGGTGATTATGATTTTGGTCCGCGAGCAATGTGGATGCTGCTGATAATTTTTGTAGCAAACGCACTGTTTTTGCTGCTTACCTATAAGGTAATGCAGTTAGTTACCTTCGATCGGGAATCAGCCCAAGTTATCGGGTTCCCCATCCGCACGGTGGAAACTTTATTCATGATCCTAGTGGCATTAACTATCGTGGTGGCCTTTTCCACCGCAGGCGCCATTTTAGTGATCGCCCTATTAGTAACACCCGCGGCAACTGCGATTTTACTATCTAATTCGCTCCCGAAAGTATTTGCTTTTACTTTGATCATCTCGATAATCAGCGCCATTATCGGATTTTTTACCGCTTGGTATTTCAACCTTGCGACCTCAGCAATGATGGCATTTACCGACGGATTCTTGTTCCTTGTGGTGTTGCTGACCGGACTGGCGCGCGCCCGTATCAAGAAACGCGCATAACTTTGCTCCCGACTGCTTCCTAGTAACATCTTCCCTTCAGGTAGAGAACCTACCCGATCCAGGAAGCCCGGTGAAAGCGATTTCCGCTTTCCCGGAGTTTTCACCCTTTTGGGTATTCATAAGCAAATTCCTGCTTGTTACTTTAAAAGTGCAGGCTTTTCAATCTTTTGGGTGATTACATCTGCTAAATACCTTTCTAGCGTGGAGGTAAGTGGGGCGAGGGAGCTCCATGCCTAACAACGGAGAGGGGACCACCATGAAAAAACTACTTGCCTTAATGGGTGCATTAGCCCTAGCTATTGGCTTGTCTGCTTGTGGCGACGGTAGCGGAAGCGGAAAGGAAAAGAAAGCCAGCGCGGAAAGTAAAGCCCCCGAACAGAAAATCGGGCTGATTTCCACCACCGAGAATGTGCTAAAGCCGGAGGAAAAACAGCAAGAGGTAAAGGTGGATGATGCGGAAGCTTTAGCGAAAAAGTGGAAGGAAAAAGGTAAAGAATTTGCCGCGAAAAAAGGAATTCAGACATTTGACATTGACCCGACTTTCGCGAACTTTAGCAAAGATAAAATCAAGAGTTACAACCTATATCTAAACCACAATGGCGATTGGAAAGCTGGGAATAAATTTAAAATTGGTTTCTATTGTCAGACGGTAAAACCAACCACCATCGAAGTGTGGATTGCTCCGGACAGCGATGAAAGCAGTTTCGATCGAAAGGGACAGCTAACCAAAGTGGCCTGCGGAACAGATAAACCGGCGGAGGCAACTTGGGAATATACCCTTCCTGCAGACACCAACAATCTATTGATTGTCCGCAGCCAGCTGCCCGTAGAAGGCTTCATGGTTACCACTGACGAATTGCAAAAGTAGCCATCCGAGCTAAACCCCTGCTACCTAGTCCATATGATTGCTAACGGTGATCCCGGTAACTTGTTAGGTTACCGGGATCACCGTGCTTAGAATAGTTGCTAGCTGCTCACAACCATCATTCTTTTTGTGTTTGTGTAGCCAGCTGCTGTGGGCACTCAAAGTCATGCCGGAATCTAAAGGGATTTTCCTGGAAGTGACGCCAAAGAAACTAGGTGGGGAGTAATTGTCATGACCGATATGAAATCAACTGAGCGTCCCGTACTTTGCCTAGGAGAAGCCCTGATTGACGTTATTAAACGGGCAGGAAACATCGAAGAAAAAGTTGGGGGCAGCGTTTTTAACGTGGCTTGCGGAGTAGCTAGTTTAGGCCACCCCACCTCCCTGGCTTCCTGGTGGGGCAAAGACGAGCGTGGTAAGACCCTAGAAGAAAAGTTAGTTTCCGCAGGAGTTCACGTAATATCTGGTAGTAATAACGCTCAGAAAACCCCAATTGCTAACGCCCAGATCGATAATCATGGACAAGCAACGTACACTTTCGATTTGGAATGGCAAGTCCCACCCCTACCGGAGATCGATAGCATCAGCCACCTACATACCGGTAGTTTCGCTGCCACTTTGACACCTGGTGCGTCTGCTGTACTTGAAGCGGTGGAGGCCATGGCAATTCAGGGAACTATCAGTTATGACCCCAATGTGCGTCCCTCCTTGATGGGCACCCCCGAACAGGTGCGTCCGAAAATTGAGAAACTCATCAGCCTAGCCGATGTGGTCAAAGCCAGCGATGAGGATATCGCTTGGCTTTATGGCAAGGACACTCCCCTAGAGTCGGTGCTACACAAATGGAAAGCTATGGGCCCAGGCCTAGTTGTCGCAACCCGTGGACCGTGGGCTTCCTACGCCCTCTGCGCCAACGACCGGGATATGCTGGCGGTTGACCCCCTAAACACCCAGGTTAAAGATACTGTGGGAGCCGGAGATTCCTTCATGGCAGGACTGATTTCCGGGCTTCTGGATGCGGGGCTGCTAGGCTCTGCAGAGGCCAAGCAGCGGTTACAGAATGCCCGCCTTAGCGACATCCAGGGCGCTCTATACCGGGCAACTGTCACCTCGGGAATCACCGTAAGCAAGGTAGGAGCCTATGCCCCTAATCAGGTAGAGGTAGCCAAGGTTTACAAGCGCGATCCTAGCTTCCACTAAACCGATCCCTCTAAAGCGCTATCATCAATCAGTCAGGGCTGCGGGGTGCTAACCTCGGGAAGCAGAATATGGTTTCTAGAGCGTTTTAAACACTGGCAATTCGCCCCAGACGATACTGCAAAAACGCCATTAACCCCAAAGCTATACTCAAATATACTGGCAGCAACCCCACTGATAAATGATCAGCCACTACACCAAACAACGGCGGCATGATAAGGACTCCCACAAAGAAACAGGACATTTGTACTCCAGTAATTGCCCGCGAGCGCTCCCTCCCAAAAATCTGCGGGGTGGAATGAATCATTGCCGGGTAAATAGGGGAACACCCAAGCCCAACCGTCATTATCCCGCACACTGCCAATGAGGCTGGCCCAGGAATTATCATAATTATTAGCCCCAAACCTGTCAGCATTATTCCCCAACGGATCATCTGTTGGTCTGAGTACCACATAGCCAAAAAACCGCTAATCGCACGCCCCAGGGTGATCCCTAAAAACACCATGCTGGCAAATGCAGCAGCTTCCGCCGCATCCATATTTTTAAACAACCGCAAGTATGTTGCTGCCCACAGCCCGATAGTGTGTTCCACTGCGGAATAACAGAAGAAGCAAACCATCATAGCTTTCACTCCCGGAATCTGCACCACTTCGGAAAGCTTCAGATATCGTGGTTGCGTAGACTGATCTTTCGGCTCCGCTATTTCCTGGGCAGTTACAGATTCAGAATTCTCCACTATCTGGTCAGGATGGTCAATGCAGACAGCGGCCGAGTCGGTTAACTCGTTACGTTTCCACAATGGCAAGCTTAGGAACAATATTGCGGTTATTCCCAGCTGTATACAGGCGGCATACCAGTAGCCACCTCTCCAAGTAGTTCCCCCTGCAAGCGCCGCGCCCATAATATAAGGACCGATGGTAGCACCAATCCCCCAGGAACAGTGCAACCAATTCATATGGGAACTTCGGAAATGTAGCGCTACATAGTTATTTAATGCCACATCGATGCTGCCCGCTCCCAATCCATAGGGAATCGCGCATATACAAAGCATCCAAAAATTGGGAGCTAAGCCGAAGCCTAAGATAGCTACCGCAGTTAGCGCCACCGAAATGACTGTAATTTTTCCGGTGCCTAACCAGGAAATCAAACGATCTGATAGTAACGAGGAGGCAACGGTTCCCAGGGAAATAATCACCGAGACCATCCCGGCGTAGGAAACTGGTACCATAAAATCCGAATAAATTGCTGGCCAGGCTGAACCCAACAAAGCGTCAGGCAACCCCAAGCTAACAAAAGCCAGGTAAATCAGTGCCAGCAGCAAATTAGTCAAGGGAACCTCCTTATATAAAGCTATCAGTTTTATCACCCGATATACCGTCCCAAAATAACTGTATTTCCTTAATCTCAAAACTTAAGGAGAACCCCATTTTGAGGCTGCGCCTTGAACTTTGCAGGATCACAAGAGCGATTAAGATGTTTTTCCGACCTCTAAAGGCGATAAGAAGGGTTCATTTGGCTACCCCTGACAGCACAAAAAGTTGCGGGTCTTGCTGAAGATAATCAGCAAGACCCGCTTTAGTTTTCCGCTTTATCTGGAAACCTATTTTTCCAGGGATAAGCCTTTAGGCTTCAAAGAGTTTTTGCCCCACATAGTCTTCTCCCTGCCCCAGACCGGGCGGCATTACCCACATACTGGTGGAAATATGCTGCAAATATTCGGTCATGGCGTCCCCAGACATCCTCTTCAGGATAGGTATGAAGTTGGTTTGCGGGTTACGAACATAGGCGATGAACATCAACCCACCTTCTAGCCGCCCCAAACTGTCAGTACCCTCCATATAGTTGTATCCACGTCTGAGCATCCGGGCTCCCCCGTTATGATCGGGATGCACCATCGCTAAGTGCGAATCCAAAGGAATCAGGGGTTCCCCGTCTTCTCCCTTTTTTTCAAAGTCAGGATCGGTGAACTCGGTACCCCCAGATTGCGGGGCTCCCTCTAGTTTGTCGCGACCGATGGTATCTTCTTGCTCTTGCAAGACCAGCTCGTCCCAAACTTCCATCATCTGCTTGATTTTACGGGTACACAGATAGCTGCCCCCTGCGAAATATTTCCCGCCCGGATCACCGGGCTGAATCCACAGATGCTTATTTAGTTCCGCGTCAGAATCTTCCTTTTTAATATTAGAAGTTCCATCCTTAAAACCGAAGAGGTTGCGAGGAGTTTTCTGTCCGGTAGAGGTAGAGGATGTACGCCCGTATCCCAGTTGCGTCCAGCGAACCGTAGCGGTACCGAACGCCAGCCGGCTGAGGTTATGAATGGCATGCATAGAAATCATGGGATCTTCCGAACACGCCTGCACCACAATGTCCCCGTAGCACTGATCCGGATCCAGTTTCTCTGCCGCCATCCGCGGAATCCCGCCCTTTAAAGGCTTGGGCATCCTATCGGCAATCCCCAGGCGATCCTTCCCATCTTTCAGGAAGAAACTTTCCCCAAAACCAATGGTGATTGTGAGGGCGCCCGGACCTAGATCATATGCTTCTCCCGTATCATCCGGGGGTGCCAGCTTGGATACTTTCGGATCATTTACCGGATTACCCGCCATCATGCGTTCGGCTGCCAATGACCAGTCTTTAAGCAATTGAATAACCAATTCTCGGCTTTCAGTGGTCAGGTCATAAGCCGCCATCATCATCTGCTGCTGTTGAGGCGTAAGAATTCCTGGCTGATGTTTACCCCTGAAAGGATAGGAAATCTTCATCACATCAGCAGCCGCTTCCCCAGCGGCCTCACCTTTGGATTTACCGTAGGCAAAGCCGCCCATCCCCCCGATACCTATACCGGCTAACGCAGCAATGCCGCCACCGATCAGGACGTTGCGCCGGGAAATCCCGCGGGTAGAAGCAGTTTCTTCTGGGGTTTCCCCCGAGGAGGCAACTTCTTCGGTTACCTCCTCGGAGTGATGCTTAACAGAGTCTTTACTCAATGAATATTCACCTTATTTCAGGATAGATTCCGTCAGCTTCGCCAAAGGACCACGCAGAGCATTTACCTTATCGGAGAGCTCTTTCTGCTTCTTGGTGTACTTCTCAGGAGTTTTCTCTAAACCGATGGCTACAGTCGCAATATCGGTGTAGGGCGGGAAATCCCACTGGTTATCACCGCTAGCCCGATTATAAGAGGCAATAGTGTTTTCCAGATCCTTCATTTTGGCATCAATCTTCTTCGCCAACTCCGGATCTTTCTTCTGAGCTAAGGCCTGAACGTTGCCGTAAGCCACCCGGGCACCTTCCAAGTTAGCTTGGAAATCATAGAGGTCAGTGTGCGAGAAAATCTCTTCCTCACCCGTAATCTTGGTAGTGGCTACCTCTTCTAGCAAACCAATAGCACCATTGGAAATATCATCTAGCTTAAGCTTGAAATCAGCAGCGTAAACCGCTTTATGTAGATCCTGGGTGTCTTTCATCAGTAGATCCGCAAACTTGGTGCGATCGGCAGCAGATAGTTTGTCATCGGTCCAAAGATCTTTTTCTAAACGATGCCAACCAGTCCATTCCCGGCCGTCAGCATCGTCGGCCTGCTGATAGTCAGCTTCCCGCTCATCCAACTTCGGATCCAAATCACCGAAGGACTCAGCAGTGGGCTCGATGCGTTCATAGTGCATACGCGCCAGCGGATAGAGCTTCTTAGCTTTTTCGTTATCCCCCGCCTTGTAAGCATCAACAAACTCTTGGGTGACCGCTACCAACTGACCAGCCTGATCCTTTACATAAGCGGTGTATTGAGCGACCGCTTCCTGATGTAACTTCTTTTCATCAGCGCTGATCTTAATACCTTCGCCCTTGGTTACTTTGAATTCTTTTAATCCCACTAGTGATCCCACCATATTCTTCTTGCAGGCGGTGTAGTAGGTTCCTTCTTCTAGCTGCACGGTAAAGTCCCGTTTATCCCCAGCGGCCAGGTTCTCCATTTCGCCCATAATCTGCAGTTTGTCTTTAGCTAACACTTCAAACTCGTTACGAGCCGGACCCTCGTTATTTAGAGAGAACTTAATGGTGCCTGATGGTGCGGTGTTCGTAGACAGTTCGCACTTGTCGTCAGCGATTTTCACCTCGATGGGTTTAGTGCTGCCAGCAGAACCCTCCCCAGCAGCACTGTTGTCGTTCTTTACACAACCAGTCATGGTAACTGCCAGCGCCGCACCTACGAAGGCAACGGCAATTTTACGCATATGCATTAATTGTCTCCTTAAATGTGCATTTTTGCGTCGAGGACGCGAGCGCGCCCCCGGGAAAAACGTTCAGCCTACTTCAACTGACGTTTTGGTCTTGTTATCTACTGCCCCTACTCCCGTGCTCTGATCTGCCACGCTCGAAACCTGATTATTATTTTCCACGCGACTTGCGGATTCTCTGATGGTTGCAGACTCTTCTTTCGGTGACGGTTTTGCTGCCAGAGCAAGTTTTTTGTTGCGGTTGTAAAAATAGAACAACGTTGCTACTACCACCAGGTAAATCAACCAGCTAAAGAACTGTAGGGACGTGGGGCTGGGCGAGAATTGGAAAATAGCTACCAGTAAGTCGTAGAGGCCACCGTTATAAACCAGGGTGGGAATATTAGCGGTGATATCAAAAAGTGGGGCAGTCATGGGGATAACCCCGGCTTCTTGTAAATCGTGGAAACCGTAAGAGCAAACCCCGGCGGCTACAAAGATCAACAAATAACCGGTTACCTCGAAAAATATTCGCAAGTTAATGCGGGCAACCCCTCGGTAGATTAGATATCCCAGTGCGATAGCAATGGCTATTCCCAGCAGCATCCCCATGACTAGGCTGGTACCGTTCTCGTTATCACTAGCATTTTTCAGCATTGGCCAAATGAAAATTGCGGTTTCTAGCCCTTCTCGCCCCACGGTAATCAGGGCAATTACAAACAATGACCAACCGGCTCCACTACCCTTTGCAAGGGCTTGTTTAACTTGGGATTGCATCCGGGCGGTCATTTCTGCGGAATGTTCAGCCATCCAAAAAATCATCCAGGTGATGAGGCCGACTGCAAACAAAGAAAGAAATCCCCCCAAGGCTTCTTGTGCCTGAGTAGTAAGGGTATAGGTTCCCCAGACCAAGTAGGCACCTACACTCATGGGCACGACCGCTCCCACCGCTATCCCCAGCCATAGTTTCGGTAGGACGTCTTCACGCTCAACTTTCTTTACATAGGCATAAAGAATGGAAACTATTAAGACAGCCTCCAAACCTTCACGTAACGCAATTAGTAAAGCGCCCAGCATATTGTCTCCACTCCGCGAATTAATTTAGTCAAAACCTATAATCCTTTAGCTAAGGCAAACCTGAATTTAATTAATTCACCCCCTCCTGTCAAGTATGCAAATCAACACAAACTTAACTAAATCTACTGTTCACGGCATTTTTACCGCTACCCCATTAAAGGTTCAGAAAAATTTTTCCCCATAGATAAGATAGGTTCACCTATTCAAATACCCCCAAAAATCTTCAATCCAAATTCCGGCAGCCCTAGCCGCAGCGGAAGCGACGGCACAAAAAGTTTCCCTGACTCCCCCGATTGATCACTATTCCCAAAAAGATTCCACCCCCTCCTCTCCCGATTTTTTCAAGACGACTAGACTAAAAGTGTCACCAAATGAAAGAATGCCCCTATGCCTAGGATTATCGGGGAAACACTGGAAGAACATCGCAAAAAAACCCGCCAGCAACTTTTTGACGCACTTTCGCGCCTCATGCAGACCAGTACTTTTGAGTCACTAACCATGGCGAAAATCGCAGAAGCAGCCGGAGTGGGACGCACTGCAGTCTACAATCACTTCCAGGACAAGGAAGCGCTACTACTGGCATTTATCACCTATGAAACCGGCCAATATTCACTACGCTTAAACCACGCCTTAGAGGGAGTGAGCTCCCCAATAAAAATGCTGCGGATCTATATCCGCGAACAGCTCAACCTAGGATCCTCCTACCACCTAGCCCCCGGACTGGATTTGCGCCGACAAGTATCACATGAAACCGGTTCTGAACTGCGTCAACACGCACATATCGTAGAAAATATTTTACGTCAGATCCTCCGGAGAGCAATTAACGAGGGTACGCTCCCTCCTCAAAATCTACCGATCGCTATCTCTATGGTTAACGCCTCTCTGGCGGGCAGATCCTTACCCAAAGACCCGATGCGTCGCGAATATTTGATTCACTGCATACAAGCATATGTATTGCGCTCCTTGGGGGCAGATCATAAAATCGCCCCCCTACCCAATGCGAAACGTTTTCTGGGACGTCCATTAGACATGGACGAAAATCCCTTTTCTGCACGCGGCGAAGACGGAATGGCAATTTCAGCCTGCCCCATTCACCGCGCCAGCTAAACCCCTTTTTGACTTTTTCTAGGCAAACAGGACTTTTCTCCCACGCCATATCCTATTTCCCAGCAAAGATTTAGCCACCTTTTCTTACATTCAGAGCTACGACGGGGAGAAAACTATTTTCACCTCTCAGTCATCTATAATCTCTAGAGGGCAACTAAAGGAGGCGCTATGAGCACTGACCCGGTCGAGCGGGCAAGCGATCCTGCGACGCCGCTGGAAGAGTTGCAGTTCCTAGCCCAAAATCACCCCTCCTTACGTCCGCTAATTGCCGAAAACCCCTCCACCTATCCGGCATTACTGGAATGGTTAAGTGAATTTTCTGATCCCGAAATAGCCGCCGCTTTGCAACGTCGCCAAAACCGAATTGATCGGGACGCCCGCCGTAAAGCTCTGCCAACTTCCATCGACACCAAGGAGACAGCCCCTTCTCTCCCCAAAAGTCCCCAAACTGCGCAGACAGCACCTGAAATAGCTTTACCTCCTAACCTGGCCGCCCCCTCGCGTCGCATACCGACAACCGGACAGACTCAGGAATTAGCGGCTGTAAATTCAAATCAGCAAATCAACGTAGCCGGGGACAAAGCTAGTCCCGAGCCTACGGATTCCTCCCCACAAATGAAATCACCCGCAGTAACCTCGGGAAACACTTACTTCTCTCCAGAATCCACTGCTGCTCAAAAAACCAACGCGGAAAAACTCAAGCTAGCTGATGAAGCAGATTTGGATGAGTTCTCCCCCCAAGAAGAAAAAACCGCTTCCAAGAAAAGCAAACTTTTCGTGATTATTTTAGCGATACTTATTGGACTGGTACTTTCGATTGGGGGAAACCTAGCTGACCGTCTTACCGGAGGTGACGGTTCCAAGAGTTGGTATGGGAAGAGCGGGGTAATTGCGCGTATTTTCGGGGATTCTGACCTAAATAAGGATCGCAACAATAACGGGATTCCCGATGCCCAAGAAAACGGGGGAATAAACAACAAAAACGGAAACTCAACTGCCAAAGACGGAAAAGATGGCAAAAATAACGCGGGAGCACAGCTAGATGTTAAAACTGAGGGACGCCAGATTGCTCCTGCACCCACCAGAGCTACCGGAGAGGCAAAAGGGATACCTGACGGCGCCTACCAAGTCAGTGAGTTCTCTTTGCCTGACGCCCCCATAAAATGCACTATCGGTAGTGAAGTGGTATGTACTGCCTTTAGCTTTACCGGAAATATTGGACAAGATCCGGGGGCAACCGTCAGGTTCACTCTGGGGGCAGCAGGTGCCAAAACTCCTGAAGATCTAGGGGTAAAGGATCGGGAAACCTCGCAAACAGTGCTGGCTAGCGGTGCCGCGGCTGCCTCTGGAGCCTATGCCTGTCAATCCTCCGGATCCGGAGTTGACTGTTGGAACTTACAAACCGGATACGGGCTGAAACTTACAATTAACAGCGCCGAAGCCTACCAGCCAAAAACCAGAGCAAATTAACTAGCCAGCCAGCAGCTCGCTGGCAACTAGCTCCGCAATCTGGATGGCGTTCAGCGCTGCCCCCTTGCGCAGATTATCAGCGCAACATATAAAGGCTAGTCCTTTCCCACCAGGAACTGATTGATCGATGCGCAGTCGCCCGGTAAAAGTACCATCGCGGCCAGCAGCATCCAAAGGATTCGGAACGTCGACCAGTTCTACTCCCTCAGCCTGCTCTAATGCCGCTTTCGCCTGCTCTAAATCAACCGGACGAGTAAAACGAGCATTTAGCGAAAGCAAGTGGGCGGTCATCACCGGGATCCGTACACAAGTACAAGAGGCTGCAAGCTCGGGAAGATGCAAAATCCGCCGTGACTCATTACGCAGCTTTTGCTCCTCATCGGTTTCATGAGATCCGTCATCAACAAAGTTTCCAGCCACTGGAACCGCGTTAAACGCAATCGGACGCACATAGGTTTTAGGCTGCGGAAAATCGATAGCTGCCCCATCGAGAGCGAGTTCTTCGCAGCGATCTACGCTCGCTTCTAGCTGGGAAGAAAGCTCTTTAACCCCGGCTCTGCCGGAACCGGAGACAGCCTGATAAGAGGAGGCCACCAAAGTTTCCAGTCCAAACAGGTCATGGAGTACCTTCACCGTGGGCATTGCCGCCATGGTGGTGCAATTTGGGTTGGCGATAATCCCCCTAGGACGATCCTTAATATCTTCAGGATTTACTTCCGAAACCACCAGGGGAACCTCGGGGTCTTTGCGCCAAGCAGAAGAATTATCTACTACTACTGCCCCGGCAGCGGCGAAACGAGGAGCGTAAGTGCGCGAAGCCGCGCCTCCCGCCGAAAAGATGGCAATATCAATACCGTTAAGATTGGCACCTTCTACATCCTCGACGGTTATTTGCTGTCCACGAAAAGAAAGCTGTGTACCCGCACTTCGCGCGGTTGCAAACAGGCGAATATTGACTGCTGGAAAATTTCTTTCCTCTAGCAGGGTACGCATCACCCGCCCTACCTGACCGGTGGCGCCTACTAGGGCTACAGTTAGTTGTTTATTCATCGTCCAGTACCTCCATAGACCACAGCTTCAGTTTCTTCGGAATCTAAATCAAAGGCTTTATGAATTGCCAGCACCGCATCATCCAGGTGATCCAGATTAATTAGTACGGAGATGCGCACCTCGGAGGTGGAAATGATATCCACATTGATTCCCTCGTCGGATAACGCTTGGAAGAAACGCGCGGAAATCCCGGGGTTATTACGCATGCCTGCCCCCACCAGAGAAACCTTCCCCACATTGGTGTCATGGTCAACACGAATGAAATCCAAAGCCTTCTTTTCCTGCTGGAGCTCTTCCAGTACCGCCGAAACATCTTCGGCAGGCATAGTGATGGAAATATTCGCCCGTCCAGGTCGCGCCTCGGAAATGTTCTGTACGATCATGTCAATATTGGCGCCTGCCTTGGCTACCGCCGTGAACAGATCCGCAGCCACGCCAGGACGGTTAGGCAGTCCCACCACGGTCAGCTTTTCCTGGGAACGGTCATGAGCGATACCAGAAATAATTGGAGCTTCCACTTTTTCCTCCTCGAGAGCTTCCGCAGGGACTACCCCCCGCAACGATTTCGGAGCTGGACCCCGGGCAATCCAGGTGCCGTTTTTATCAGAAAAGCTAGAACGTACATGCAGCGGCACCCGGTAGCGGCGGGCAAACTCTACCGCCCGCAGATGTAAAATCTTGGCACCATTAGCCGCCAGTTCTAAAGTTTCTTCATAGTCAAGAGAGTGCAGACGACGAGCGGTAGGCACCAGCCGGGGATCCGCTGTAAATAAGCCATCTACATCAGTATAGATTTCGCAAACATCCGCATGCAGTGCGGCCGCTAAAGCCACCGCAGTAGTGTCAGAGCCGCCGCGTCCTAGGGTTGTAACATCCTCGGCGTCATTTACCCCTTGGAACCCAGCTACGATAGCCACGTTATTCTTGCGGATTGCCCGAGCAATTCTTTCCGGAACCATCCCCACAATCTGAGCTTTACCATATTTCGCATCGGTACGAATACCGGCTTGTGCCCCGGTAAACGCCATCGCCGGTACGCCCTGGGCAGATATCGCCATAGAAAGCAAAGACATAGATATACGCTCTCCGGCAGAGAGCAAGATATCCATTTCCCGAGCAGGGGCATTAGCATTAAGCTCGGCTGCCATATCAATCAAATCATCGGTAGTATCCCCCATCGCGGAAACCACTACCACCACTTGGTGCCCTGCTTGACGGGTTTGCACAATTCGCCGCGCTACCCGCTGTAACGACTGGGTATCGGCAACTGAGGATCCGCCGTACTTTTGTACAATCAGCGCCATTTGTTCCCCTTGTAAAGCTACTATTCGTCTAACTATCTTCAACAATTGTAGGCAGATAGCTACACTGAAGTCTTAGCGTCTCAAATTTGCTGGTCAGTAAGCAAACACACATGTTTAGTTTTACTTATACCCACCTATCTGGGACCTATGCCAGGGTGTTATTTACAGAAACTAGCGGTTAGTTGGCGCGGCGCCGCCCCTCCAGCGCGCGCCCTAAAGTAACTTCATCCGCATATTCCAGGTCGCCTCCCACCGGCAACCCTGAAGCCAGGCGAGTCACTTTAACTCCTAGGGAGGAAATCGTACGGGTTAGGTAGGTAGCCGTAGCCTCGCCCTCAATATTGGGATTCGTAGCAATAATAATTTCTTGTACAGTAGCACCACTGAGACGTTTTAGTAGTTCACGCAAGCGCAACTGTTCCGGACCAATCCCATTTATTGGATCAATCGCCCCACCCAACACGTGATATAAACCGCGATAAGCACGGGTACGTTCAATTGCTCCCACATCCTTGGCCTCTTCAACTACACAGATCACCGCCTGATCTCGCTGAGGATTACGACAAATCGCGCAGAGTTCCTCTTGGGAAATGTTGCCACACTGGCTGCAAAATCGAATTTTTTCTTTAGCATCCACTAAGGCTTGTGCCAAAAGTTTTGCTTCATCTTTAGGGCGCGAAAGCACATAAAAAGCAATTCGTTGCGCTGATTTTGGACCAATCCCCGGCAGTCGCCCCAGGGCGTCAATTAAATCTTGCAGGGCACCGTCATACATAGGTTTTTCGCTGCTCTCTTTCTAGTTGTTGGCAGAATCGTTAGCTACCGTCTCGACTATCTTGCCACCAAGCAAAGATTTCGCGACCTCGACTCCCCAGCGCCCGCCACTGTCGTCGAGCTCAACATCCGGATCGGACAAGTCCGGCAGGTCTTCCTCAAATGGAGGCTCTATAGGGGATTCTACGGCGATCTCATCCCCTGGAAGAGCCTTTTCTTGAGGACGTGGGGCAGCAAAAGACTCATTTCCCGCGCGAGAAGCCCCCGGCGTTTCCTCTCCCTGCGTTACCGGAAGCGAGACTGGTGTTTGCGGACTTGCTGCACGCGGAGCAACCAGGTCCTCACCGCCGCGCGGGGCTGCGATTTCTTCCTTGGGCTGGGTCGCCAAGACTTCGGGTGCCTCCCGGAGCCGAGAACTGAATGCATCAAGATTTTGTGGAGTTCCTTCCTCTGAAGTCGGTGCAGCATGGTCGATAATCCAGCTATCCCCAGCCACGGAGCTATCCCGCCCCTCTAACTGGTTAACTGTTTTTCCAGATTCACCTATGCTTTCAGCTTTTACAGTAGCTACATCCTCAACAGTTTCTGTGGGTACTGGAAACTCACCATTCACAGTAGGAAAGGGAGGATTTTCCGTCCCGCTGCTATCGCCCAGATCTTCTGGTTCCGGAGGATAGAATTCTTCTTCTGGCGGGGCTTCATCTTCAATTTCGGATGCTTTTTCTGATGGCAACAATAATTTTACCTGCGACAGCACTTCGCTAAGAGCCGGGGCGAAACCGTCATTACTTCCGGAAAGCAACTGCACCTCCCAACTTTCTGAAAGTTCCTCGGCTAGACATTTTTCTAAGGGCGCCAGTTTATTTTTTAAATAGTCAACGGTTTGAGGACTATCGGTTAACAAGGTAAGTCGATTATCTTGTGCCCCACCAATCTGTAAGTGGCGATTACAAGTTGACCACAGCCGTGGATCGACCTCTTGCAGCCGCAAACTCACCTTCCCCCAAGCCTGCAGCATCTGCCAGTATTGTTCCCCTTTTTCAACCGGCTCCACCCCGCCAGTCTGCGGGTTTTCTGGAGCGGATACAGCCGATGTCTGTTCTTCCTTTGGCAGGCTGCTTTTCATCGGGCTCTGTGCTAGAGGAGCAGCTACCGCGGGGGTGGTTTGCTTATCTGAAGTTACCTTTGGACGAGGAGCAGCAAGTTCCGACACGCCATTTCGCGGAGCTGCAGGTACGCTCGTCGAAGACACTACTGTAGCTGCACTCATACCCGAATTTTTATTAGCAGGAGGTCGCGGAGCGCTAACACTTTGCGTAACGTGCTGAGCACCCGGAGAGCTAACGTGGTTTTGAGAATTGGAACGCGCTGGCCGATGTAAGGCGGCCATGGCGGCTTCTGCCCCACTAAGAGAACCAGAGGAGGAAGCTCCCCCTCCGTCTGCTCCTGCCACCGGGCTTTCGGGAGGCAGTAATAGCCGCGCCGCCAGTAACTCTACTTGCAGACGCGGGGCAGTTGCTCCGGTTAGTTCTGTCAAGGCGGTATTAGTAAGGTCGCTCGCGCGAGAGATTCCTGCAGTTCCCCATCGCGCGGCTTGGGTTTGCATAACTGCTAGTTGATCTGCGGGAGTACCTGCCAGGGCTGCCTGTGCATCCTCAGGAGAAGAAACCGAGAGTACCAGCAGGTCACGCAAGCGAAGCAATAAATCTTCCAAGTAGCGGCGAGGATCATGTCCCCCTTCAATCATTTTCGCGATTACCTCAAATAACGCTGCGCCATCGCGGTCAATAACTGCATCGACCGAGCGTTCCAAAATGGAACTGTCGGTGTATCCCAACAGTGCAGAAGCAGTTCCGTAGGCCAGTTTCCCGTCCTCAGCACCCGCCATTAGCTGGTCTAGTACCGAAAGCGAGTCACGTACCGAGCCCGCTCCCGCCCTCATCACCAGTTGCAGCACCCCGGGAGCTGGATCAATATTTTCCACCTCGCAGAGTTTCGCCATATATTTTTCCATAATCTCTGGCGGAACCAGACGGAAAGGATAGTGGTGGGTGCGGGAACGAATAGTGCCGATTACCTTATCAGGTTCGGTGGTAGCAAAAATGAACTTAACGTGTTCAGGGGGTTCTTCCACGATTTTTAGCAGAGCATTAAATCCCTGTTGGGTAACCATATGGGCTTCATCCAATATAAAAATCTTGAAACGGTCACGGACCGGCGCAAAGCCTGCCCGCTCCCGCAGCTCCCGAGCATCATCAACCCCATTGTGACTGGCCGCATCGATTTCTACTACATCAAGAGAACCGGATCCTCCGGTCGCTAAATCTTTACAGGATTCACATTTGCCACAAGGAGTGTCAGTGGGGCCTTCAGCGCAGTTCAAGCAGCGAGCCATAATTCGCGCTGAGGTGGTTTTCCCGCACCCGCGTGGTCCAGAAAAAAGATATGCATGACTTATCCGCCCCGAACGCAGCGCCGCCATCAATGGCTTGACCACATGATCTTGCCCAATCACGTCTTGGAAAGTGTCTGGCCGATAGCGGCGATAAAGTGCGATGCTCACGGCTCTACTGTACTAAAGCCCGGCCAATGGCGGGGTACCTGCGGAGTGATTGGGATAAAAAAGACCCTTCACGCACCCGATAGCGCACCCTTATCCTTGCTGCCTTCCGGCCCTGGGGAGGTTCGAATGATATCGCCGCGTGAAGGATCTCCCCTAGTTTAACTTAGGAGGGCACGATCTGGAAACGGAAGGTCAAATGCAGCCAGCATTTTCCTGACAGCGAGAGGAAAAGCTGCAGACATTAGACGAAAGCACTGATTAAAAAATGAGGACGCTAGTATTCTCCCGCAGGAAATACAGGTGCGGTTTAGGAAGCAAATAGAAAAACAGCTTTAAAGGCCGTGGTGACGACAATTCCTTCTTTCCCCTTAAGGCAAATATAAGGTTTTTATAGTCACAAAGTTGCCTACTCGTGGCGGGCTGTGTTCGACTACTCATTTCCTAAATCGACATTAGCTAGGGCATTTCGGTAGACTCAAACTTGTGCTTGGAGGTATCGCCTAGCGGCCTATGGCGCTCGCTTGGAAAGCGGGTTGGGTGCAAGCCCTCGGGGGTTCGAATCCCCCTACCTCCGCCGATGCCCTCGCCGATAGTTTTCTCTGGCGAGGGGTTTAGTGCTTTAGGTTTGGACTAGCTCGCATCAACTCCGGGCAAACTGCACATTGTTCCCATTAAGGTGGAAGCTACTAAGACGTACCTGCGGATGAATACCAGATTATTATCCAAAATTAAGACAGAGTAGATTACTACTTGGCGTAGCGGGGTTATGGTGTTAAATTTATGAATGCAGGCATTAGAGTGCGCTGTATACTCAAGGAACCGAATTTACGTTTAAGCGGTCTGTAAGGTCGCCGGCCTTGGGGGAGCCACCCCACAGCGGGGTGGCTCTATTAGAATATAACTGTGAGTATTTTTGTCTACGCTGACGAGTCGGGCGTATTTGATTATTTACATAATGACTATTTCGTTTTTGGCGGTATTCTTCTTTACTCTAAGGATCAGCGGGACATCATGGGGAGAAAATATTTAAAAGCTGAACGAGATTTAGGTAAAAATGCTCGCCGCTCAAAAAATGGTGAGTTAAAAGCATCTACGCTTAGTAACGCTCATAAAGGTAGGCTTTTTCGTTCCCTTAACCAGGTGTGCAAGTTTGCGGTTGTAGTGAGGCAGCAAAGCATTCTTGAATCTATTTTTTCTCATCCGAAGAGTAAACAACGTTACTTAGACTATGCTTTTAAAATCGGTCTCAAACACGTTATTGTCACGCAAATAAGCGAAGGTGTTATTCCCCAGGACTATTCAGAAGTTATTGATGTGCGAATGGATGAGCACACAACAGCTACCGATGGTCGTTATGAGCTCAGAGAGGCATTAGAGGCTGAGTATAGAATCGGTACATATAATGCGCAGTGGAATAAGTATTATCCCCCGATTCTACCTTTATTGAGTGGGGTGAACTTTTGCTTGCGCGACTCTGCTAAGGATCCTTTGATTAGAGCTGCCGATATCGTGGCAAATAGAGTTTTCCATTACGCTACCCTGGAGAAACTACCGGAACTGCGCAATAAAGTTATTATCAAGGAGTTACCTTAGACGGCGGTATCCATTGTAGATACCGAGCCCGTACGTCTATACGCCCTCAACACCTCACGACGCTGCTCTCGGGAATACGAAACATTTATAAAACACTCTCCAATATTCTGTCCACACCCCAAAATGGGCATTAGCCCCTCCAAAAAACATGGAGCAGAGTAAAGCGGACATCAAGAAGTTGGGTCGCCCCTTTTTGAGGGGCGACCCAAACTGCTATTTAGTTGTTCCTACCAGTTACTGCTGTTTACGGCGGCGAACCATGACCGCGCGCAGTTCCTTGCCCATACCATCTTTTATTACTGTGAACTCGGGAAGCATCTGAGATGCAACCAAAGTAGTCAGCAGCAACCGGGAGCGAACGACCGTAATCCCCCCGAGCGGCGGACACTTCTTACAGTCATAGCCCAAGCTGAGCAATGTTTTTCGGAGGTATGACCTCACTCATACAGCACTTCCGTAGCCTTGAGTGCCTTTGCGGTAACAAAATCTTTACGGTAGCACTCCTGCACTAGGCGAGACAGCGGGCTATGGTTGAAAGCGATAACTTTTTCTTTTAAGGAGCAGCAATGACCCAGGTAAAAGCCTACGCAATGGACTCGGCCACCTCGCCCTTCCACCCCGTCACCCTCGAGCGACGCGAGCCGGGGCCCACGGAAATCTACTTCGAGATCAAATACGCCGGGGTCTGCCACTCCGATATTCATACTGGGCGCGGGGAATGGGGAGCGGTCATCTACCCCCTCACCCCCGGTCATGAAATCGCCGGTATCGTCACCAAAATCGGCTCCGAAGTAAATAAGTTTGCTGTCGGGGATCGGGTAGGGGTCGGTTGCTTCGTGGATTCCTGCGGCAAATGCGAGGCCTGCCAGGCAGGAACCGAACAATTCTGTAATGGCGAAGGCGGGACTATCTGGACTTATAACTGCATCGGGCGCGACGGGATCCCCACTGCCGGCGGCTATTCCACCGGGATCACCGTGGAGCAAGACTATGTGTGCCGGATACCGGACGCGATTCCTCTGGAAAAAGCCGCCCCGATTATGTGTGCCGGGGTGACCCTATATTCCCCGCTGAAACGGTTAGGAGCCGGCCCGGGCAAAAAAGTTGCGATTGTAGGCATGGGAGGGCTCGGTCATATAGGGGTACAGATTGCCGCCGCCCTGGGAGCCGAAACCCACGTCATTTCCCGCACTCGCGCCAAAGAAGAGGACGCGAAACGCTTTGGGGCAGTTGCGCTACACCCCACTTCCGAGGACGGGACTTGGGAAAGTATGCACTCCCAGTTTGACCTGGTGGTATCGACCCTTTCGGACGGAGTGGAAATCGATCAGCTGCTAGATTGTGTAAAACCCGAAGGCGTCGTGGGGATTGTGGGGTTACCGGAGAACCGCCAGTCCTTCGCCATAGGTAACTTAGTGGGCAGGCAAAAAACGCTGACCGGCTCCAATATCGGCGGTATCGCCCTCACCCAGGAAGTACTGGACTTTTGTGCCGAAAAAAAATATCGCGCCGCAGGTAGAGATTATTTCCGGCGAGCAAATCAATCAGGCCTGGGATAACGTGGTAGCCGCTAAGGTGCGCTACCGCTACGTAATCGACACCGCTACTTTCTAGAGGTGCCCAGCCGCGTTGGTTTCGATACCGATACCTCAGTACTACTTGATTGTCGTGCGAAACTGCCTGATGACGACAAAGACGCTCAGCGATAAACTTTTCAGAATATGAAGTCTAATCAGTGCAAACCACCAGGATAATAAACAGTACACCCTAAGGAACGCTCAGCTTAACCCAGAATTCTTACTCTCAGCTTTCACTCACCGTGATGGCGATAATGCCGTTACCCTTCCTACCCCGTGGAGAAAGGGTAACGGCATTATCAAGCTGGCTGGCAAAGAACCGAATAATATGCCCTCGTAGCTTTGATGCTGCGTGCGCTAATCTAATGCGACTGCGCATGTACACTGTTCATGCCAACCACACTGAGCCTAGGAAAACGGTGGACTAACGGAGGTTTAGCTCTTCAGCCGTAGCATAGGAAGTTTGCGTACCCCGCTTAGTTACTGCATCGCCCGCATAGATATTAGCCTTGCGAATCGACTCAGCAATGTCACCAGTCTGCGTCCAACAATGACTAAAGCAACCAATGAAAGCGTCACCTGCCCCGGTAGTGTCAACTGCCCTGTCAGAGGTTCCTTCAATTAGCTGTTCTCCGGCTTCACTAATCCACAAGGCGCCCCGTGAACCCAAAGTGACAATCACATTCGGAATTCCCGAGTGAGTAAGCACTTGCCCTGCGGCACGTATATCTTCTTCGGATTCTACCGGCATCCCAGTTAGTAAAGATAGTTCACTCTCATTTGGCACGATGAACTCTACGTTTTTTACCTGCTCTAACGATAGTGAGGGATCGGCTGGAGCTGGGTTCAACAGAATCGGAATACCCAATTCATTGCCTAATCGTATAGTCGCATATACCGTTTCTAACGGAATTTCCAGCTGCATCACGATTAGTTTACATTCGGCAATTTGTGCCTTGGCACGTTCCACATCCTCGGGAGTTAACAATGCGTTTGCTCCCTTGACAATTATGATTGAGTTACGGGATTGGGGGTCAACAAAAATTGGGGCGACCCCCGAGGTAGCATCCGTACGCATAACAAATTCGGTGTCGATACCGTTCTCAGCAAAGTTTCTTATGGTGTTGTCTGCAAACATATCGTTGCCTACTCTGGTGACCATCAAAACTTCCGAGCCCATCCGAGAAGCTGCTATGGCCTGGTTCGCACCCTTACCACCACAACCCATTCGAAAATCTGGAGCCTCTACGGTCTCGCCTTCATGGGGCATTCGATTGATATAGGAGATTAAATCGACCATATTCGAGCCAACTACTGCAATATCCATTTCTAGTTCTCCTTGATGCCGGTAGTTACTTGGAAAGTGCGAGCTTCCCCAGGGGCAAGTTCAATTAACGTTCCAGCTTTACGAGCCGCTTCGCGCCCTTCTGGACGTGATGTCCCGGGAAGCGCAAACGCAGCAACTTTTTGATCTTCGTTATGCAATATCCACCGCGTTATCACTGGGAAACTCTCGGTACTAAAACGGGTTTCAAATACCGTCCCGTCCCGGCAGGTCATTTCTAAAATTGCTTCTTCGGTCAGTTTGTCTACTCCATCAGCGAAATACACAATCTCCGGATCGAACTCTTCAGCCTTTTCCAAGGAATTCGCGTCCCGATTACCGGCTTTTATATCTGCGTTCAACTTCAACCATTTTTCAGTTGGTTTAACATGCGCCGGCACAGATTCCCGTAATTTGAACGCATCTGCAGGCAAGTTTTGGGTAATTTTTCCGCTTGGTACGAACGCGTAGTTAATATGGCACATATATTGCAGAGGCATAGAGGCGTACTTAGACATGTTTTGCACCCGTAGCTCAATATCGAACATGGATGAATTCTGATGCAAAGTCACCGAGGGATTGGCTACGTAGTGATCACCAAAACCCTTCAAGTATTCGCGGCAAGAAACTACGCGAATGGCATTGTTTGAAATAATCAATTTCGCCGAGTCCATGGGAGCGCATGCAAATTCACCATGCAACGGATGGTTATCCCCCTCGCCGGGGCAACCAGCGGCAAGCAGCCCCGAATGGAAAGCAAAGCAGCCGTAGGTGTCCTCAATCAAGGTCGCCGGTTTAGGCTCTGAAAACATGTTTTCCATGCGCAGGCTGTGACCGCAAAACTCTGCATCCCAGATAATTTGTCCCATGAAGGGTAGAACCTCAACATATCCGAGCGAGTTGCGGATAGTTAGTGAAGCAACTCCGGATGAGTAAGTTTTCGTGGTTACCGACCACTGCTCTGAATGCAGTATTTCCGTCTCTAACTGCGTAAACAGGGATCTTGGTAAATTCATTTCATATTGCATTAGATTTCACCCTTTGGAGAAGTTTTATAAGAGGAATAGAAGTACATCAATACGGCACCGAAACAAAAGAGATTAACGGCAAAAGAAATCTGCATCGAGCCAGTCAGATCAGAGACCAGCCCCTGTACTGCAGGAATAACCGCCCCACCAATAATCGACATGACGATTATCGCTCCGCCGGTTTCGGTATAGCGTTTATCTTCGATTGAATCTAGCGTGCGCGAGTAGATGGTTGCCCAACACGGCCCGAACAAAAACGAAACCAACACCGCAGCATAAACTGCTGTCATATTAGGAACCAAGATCACATACGCTAACGCGCCCAATCCACAAAGAGAGTAGCCGACGAGAACTAAATCTTGATTAAACCGGGTCATCAAAAGATTTGCTAGGAACTTTCCTAAAAAGAACCCAATAAACGCAAAGATCATGAAGTTAGAGGCTGTTCGCTCATTGAGAGAGTGATCCAGATTTAGCGCGAGCCTAATCGTAAAGGACCAAACCGCTGTCTGCATGCCAACGTAAAGGAACTGAGTCAGAATACCAGCTTTAAATCTACGGTTTCCGGCCAAGTATTTTAGGGTCTGGAATATGGTTGCCTTCGTGGTCTCTTTCGCGTTATTTACCACAGGCTTACACTTTGGGAACTGCGTAATCATCACCAGAATCAGGATTACCAACAAGATTAGAATGATTACCCGGTAGGGATGCAGAGTGCGTTGTAGCATTTCCCGAGCAAACTGTTGCGACTCTGCAGCAGTAAGATTTGCCATCTGCTCATGCAGCGCGGCACCTTCGGAAAAAATCAAGTACTTGCCCAGTAAAATTCCTCCGATAGATCCGAGAGGATAGAAAGTTTGGGAGATATTTAGTCGTAGGGTGGAATATTTTTTCGGTCCAATCATCGACGAGTAAGTGTTACAGGACGTCTCAAGGAACGATAATCCAATTGCAATCGCAAAAAGTGAAAACAGGAATACTGAATACGTTGCCATGTGGGAAGCCGGGAAAAACAGTGAGCAGCCGATGATATACACACTCAGACCAACCATGATTCCAACTTTGTAGGAGGTGGAGCGGATTACTTGGGAAGCAGGAATAGCAATAATAAAATACCCACCGTAGAATGCCGACTGCACAAACGCGGAAGCAAAGTCAGAAAGAGTAAAAATTGACTTGAACTGTGTAATCAAGATGTCGTTGAGGCTGGCAGCTATCCCCCACATGGGGAAGCAAATCGACAGTAAGAGATACTGAAAAATAGGGGTTCGCGAAAGGTAACCGTCGGCTAACTGCAGCGTATTATCCTTTATCAACCCTCGGCTGTTATTTACTTGTCCTTCGGGTGTTTTTTGCCCAGGCAATGATTGCTTTGGCAAAGTTTCCACATCTATACTCATTCGTTCCCCCCCAACAGTTTCATTCCGGCAGAGGCACCAATACGGTTAGCTCCTGCGGCGATCATTTCGTCCATGACGGCAGCGGTTCGAATCCCGCCAGATGCTTTAACTCCCATATTCGAGCCAACAGTTTTACGCATAAGCTCCACTGCATGCTCACTTGCACCTGATTGTGAAAAACCTGTAGAAGTTTTTACAAAATCTGCGCCAGCCTTTTGTGCGCATTCGCATGCATTCACGATTTCTTCATCCGTGAGCAGGCAGGTTTCCAAGATGACCTTCACTAGAACCCCAGTACCAGCTGCTTGGACAACACCAGCAATGTCCAGCTGAACTGCGTGCCAATTTCCATCTTTGACTGCCCCCAGGTCTATTACCATGTCGACCTCTTGCGCTCCGTCTGCAACGGCATGGGCAGTCTCAAATTTTTTTACCTCTGTGCAATGCGCACCAGAAGGAAATCCGATTACTGTACAGACTTTAATATCACTACCGGAAAGCTCACGCTTCGCCAGCGAAACCCTATTGGGGCTTACACACACCGACCAGAATCCTGCAGTTTTAGCCTCTTCGCACAGCTTCTTTACCGCTTCAGCTGTTGCATCTGGCGCAAGCAGGGTGTGATCAATTAGTTTTGCTTTATTGGTCATGTCTACGTCTCCTTCGACTTCATGCAAGTCTTGGCTGACTTGTCACTGGTCTCACGCTACTTTGCTGCCCCAGCCTATAGAACGAATTTTTGGCACATATGTGCCATTTTGCCTATTTGCCTTGTTTCTTTTTCGTCAAGGCGTGTAGCTTTCGTGCCGTTACCGTGTCTATAACTAACCGGTTAGCATAACCACGTAGCAATGCCGCATAGACTGCTTGCAACTTATCGGATCCTCCTGCTACCAGGATCTTTTGCTCGTTATGCCGTAAATCCGGCAAAGAAATTCCCAAAGTGCGGTTGTTAAGATCCGGCAGACAGACCCTGCCGTCTTCATCGATGAAGTGCGCACATACTTCCCCCACCGAATGCTCGATCAAGAATTCTCTTTCGTCCTCGTTAATGAGCGGACTATGCAACAGAGTTGCCACGGAACTAACTGAGCCGACCGAATAAAGCACGATACGTGCTCGGCGCGCAAGTTCCATAACCCTACTGACACTCTCTTCTCGTTCAATTGCTAGCTTCGCACCTGCCGATTCCAACACGATTGGATGCCCTATCATGTACACCTTGGCCTGCAGAGATTCTCGTAACTCCCGGAAACTGGTTAGAGTGGATAAATCCATGGACGGCATCCTTAGATTGCCACCGACCTGGACTACATCGACCCGCTGTAAAGATTGCCGCTGTAAGCTCGCAGTCAATGCCTGAATGGTTCGAGACCAGTAAACTCCAACGGCGTCTCCATCACGCACCATCCCCATAAAAAGCTCTGCCCCCGCCTGTCCCAGAGCCTTGCGAATATCAATGTCGCGTCTTCTAGGTGGAGACACTAAACGTACCTCGTCAAGTGAAAAAGCAGACCGTAAAGAATCGATGAGCTCTCTGTCTTGCTCTCGTGGATCATCTATTCGAATTTTCACGAACCCGCGCGCCTTCGCATGAGTGAGCAATTTGGAAACATTTGGTCGTGAAACATGCAGTACATTAGCGATTTCACTCTGAGATAGGCCGCTATAGTAGAGCTTTGCCACATCCAGGGATTGATGATCCCTGCGGGTCATTCCCAAGCGATCTTTTTTCACCATGAGACTATCTAATCAGTCTGGAGTCTAGTCTGAGGAAATCTGAAAATCGGCCTTTCAGAAAATACAGTTACAAAGTTTTCAAGAAATAAACGTTACACTCCTCGGGGTGAAGCTATCGTCAGGCGTTAAGCTAATCAGAAATGCTGCAGCAGCTCCAACACAAGCCGCATTAAACGCTTCGCAGCGGTACCACATACACCCGCCCTACAGCCAAAACCTCATACTCGCGTTACGCCCGGCGCCGTAGCAGCACCAGCGCACCTAGAATACTGCTGGTTCCTGCAATCAACAGCAGCAGTAGGGGCGAGGCGCCGGTATTTCCCATTTCTTCTCTAGGGCTAGCTTTCGGCGTGGGAGTTTTTTCCGAATCAGCAGGTTTAACCTTACTGGTGGTAACCAATTTCTCCCAGGTACCAGTAAAGGTAACATCAGCGTCGACAATCATGGCTTGCTGAGGTGACCAGCCTTTGAAGGTCCAGGTGGTTTCGGTCTCGGTTCCGTTAGCCTCTACCGATTCTTTAACCACCTTCTGTTTGAGATCAGCCGGGGTTACGGTGTCACCTTCAGCGGCAGTTACGACGCTGGGCAGCAACTTCATCACGCTAGCGGGGAGGCTGAATCCGTCAGCAGCCGCGAACTTTTTCGGCTCTTTCTTTACCATGGTCAAGGTCACCGAATCACCAATATCGTTGAACTGTAGCGGCATCCCCGCGTAGAAATAATCCATAGCCATCTTGCCGGTAACCGTGGGGTCAGTCATCGAAAAGGTTTTACCCGGCACCAAGTTAGATTGCTTGACATAAAACGCCTGCGGAGGGGTGGTGAGTTTCAGCTCCGTCGGCTGGTTATCAGCCTTGTCCAGGTCTGCACCGGTAACTTTACTTCCGTCCTCATGTGTCAACGCGAAATGAGCGGTGAATTTCCCGGTAGCCGGGTCATAGGAGGCGGTTTGGCAACGCCTAATATCGCCGAACTTGGTGTCAGGGTTCTGTTTTGCCATCTCCGCTTGCACCACCGCACAATTTACTAAGTCCGGATTTGAGCTGACCACATCGGTGTAAATAGTAAAAGAAATATCCCACTCGCCGCTGAAAGTCTTTGCTTTCCAACGCGTAGCACTAAAGCCGTTCCTGAGCATCCACCCAAGCTTGAAAACTCTGAAGCTGTTCCAGACGCCCTTCATATCCAGGGTGCCGCGATAGGCAATCTGATAAGCGTTACTCTCCTCATCACCTTTTGCCACATCATATAGCAGCTCATTCTCACTGGTAACCAACCCGGAACCATCGGTAGAATAGGCGTCGCTACCAACTGTAATCGGAACATTCGTGGGAGCTGCATGCGCGGGAACCGCATCCCCCCCAACATCGCCAAAATAACCGCAAACGCAACTAGCGGCCATAGCAAAGCAGATTTGATAGATTTACCGATTATTTTTTGAGGGAGGTCATAATAAACAACTCTCCAACATCAGAAAACAAAAACCATTAGAAACTCTAATGCCATTGCTTGGGGGATTCAAACCCGCGGCGTACCTTACATATATTGAGCGCGAGGGCGGTGTGGTGCCTCATTTAGTTTGAGCGCGAAAACACCTATAGCGCATCCTATTATCCCCACCGCCCCTAACCAGCGATCATCTAGTATCATGCCAATTGACAGCGCAATTGCTTTAGGAGGAAGAATGTATCAGGTAAAAGGCACGGAGCTTTCCGTTTTTGAGTTGGTTTTAGGAGCCAATACTTTCGGTTGGACCAGCGATAAAGCTGATTCTTTCGCGGTAATGGATGCTTACTGTGAAGCGGGCGGAAACTTTATCGACACTGCCGATGTTTATTCTGCCTGGGGTGAAGGGCTTAAAGGTGGCGAATCCGAGGGGGTAATCGGAAATTGGTTAACCGAACGCAAACACCGTGATCAGGTAGTAATCGCAACTAAGGTCAGCCAGCATCCGGATTTTCCCGGTCTAGCTCCGGCAAATATTAAGGCCGCTTGCGAGGCTTCCTTAAAACGGCTAAAAACCGATTACATCGATCTCTACTATGCACATTTCGATGATAATAAAACCCCAATAGCTGAGATGGCTGCCGCGTTTGATTCCCTGGTAAAAGAAGGGAAGATTCGCTACGTGGCCATGTCTAACTTTTCCCCCGAACGGATGCGGGAATGGTTCCAGGTGGCCACAGACGCGAATTTGGCAAAACCAGTAGCGATTCAAAATCAATACAACCTGCTATATCGTAAACAGTTCGAGAAGGACTATTCTCCAATTTGTGCGGATTTCGGAGTTGCCGAGTTCAGTTACTTCTCACTGGCTTCCGGATTCTTAACCGGGAAATACCGTAAAGCAGAAGACCTTGCGGGTAAAGAACGCAGTGATTTCTTATCTGAATACAACCGTCCAGAATCTTTTGCACTGGTAGATGCCTTGGTGAAGGTGGCTGAGGAGATTGGATCTACCCCCACCACAGTTTCCCTCGCCTGGCTGCGCTCCAAGGGTGTAGCTGCTCCGATTGCCTCTGCACGTAATCCCCAGCAGCTAAAGGATCTAGTGGCTTCCGCTAGTTTGAGCCTTCCGACGGCAGCGATTGCGACTCTAGACGAAAAATCACAACCTTTCGCCTAGAGAATTTCCTAGAACTATAGGCACCGCCAGCGGCGCACAGAACCAAAATCTAGGAGTTTTTAAGCGGCATTATTGCGGACAATAACAAAAAACTTTCGGGGCGGGGAAATAAATCCCCGCCCCGAAAGTTTTGGGCGCTAACCCAACTCATTCACTATCAAATTTTCAAGAGAGCCTTCAATTACTGTTTCCAGTAGTGACGCTGATCCTTCACCGCTTCCTCGTATTCTTTACGAGCCTGCTGTGTAGATTCGATGCGAGAAACTTCTGCCACAGCTACGTCCCAGTAAGAACAATTCGGCGGGTTCGGTCCAAACAGGTCAGTTTCAATGTGAATCATCACGGCCCGCTCAGATTTCTCCGCCTGACGGTAGGCATCGCGGAACTCTTCAATAGTGTGTACCTTCAACACTTTCAAACCCCAAGATTCCGCATTTTTAGCGATATCTACTGGCAATAGCTGCCCATCCTGGTTATGGGGGTTGCCGGCACCCATCCGGTAGCGAGTACCGAAACGCTGAGATCCGCGCGACTCCGAAAGCGCTCCAATCGAAGAGAACCCATAGTTTTGCAGTAAAACATAAATGACTTTGATATTTTCCTGCACCACGGTGGCCAATTCCATCGGCAACATCTGGTAGGTACCATCGCCGACAATCGCAACCACTTCCGAATCCGGTAATGCCATCTTGACTCCCATAGCTGCTGGGATCTCGTATCCCATGCAGCTAAAGGCGTACTCTACGTGGTATTGCACTGGAGTCTTTGCCTGCCATAGGCACTGCAAGTCACCTGGCATCGACCCAGCGGCATTAATCACCACATCGTTATCGCCCATCATGTCATTAAGCGCCCCGAAAACCTCGGTTTGCGCGGGTAGCTTTTGGTCATGCGAGCCGTAGCACTCGGCGGTCTTTTCGAACCAATCCTGACGTTCCTTAGCGATTTCCTGGCTATAAGCCTCGTCAACTCGATAATCGGCAAGTGCTTCTTTCAAAGCAGACAGCGCCAATTTGGCATCAGCCACCACCATCTCACCCGCGTGTTTAGCCGCATCAAAGGCCTTCACATTAATGTTCACAAAACGCACGTCCGGGTTCTTGAACTGGGTATGGGAAGCAGTAGTGAAGTCGGAGTAACGAGTACCCACCCCGATAACCACATCAGCTTTATCCGCCAAATGGTTCGCACTATTAGCACCGGTAGAACCCACGCCACCCACAGCGCATTCATGGTCGAAGTTAATGGCACCCTTACCCGCCTGAGTGTCGGAAACGGGAATCCCGGTGGCGCTGGCCAAATCACGTAGCTCCTGGGAGGCTTCCGCATATATCGTTCCGCCACCAGAGACAATCAATGGACGCTTCGCGGACTTAATAATCGCAGCTGCCCGTGCCATCTCGGTTTCCGAGACTGCCGGACGACGCACGTGCCAAACCCGTTTAGCAAACATTTCTACGGGCCAGTCGAAGGCTTCAGCCTGTACGTCCTGCGGCATCGCCAATACCACTGCCCCGGTTTCTGCCGGGTCAGTCAGAACACGCATCGCGTTCATTAGGGAGGGCATTAGCTGTTCCGGACGGTTAATCCGATCGAAGAAACGCGACACACAGCGGAACGCGTCATTAACCGTCACGTCCAATGAACGCGGATCTTCCAACTGCTGAAGCACCGGATCGGGGTACCGGGTAGCAAACTGGTCGGAGGGCAGCAGTAATACTGGCACCCGGTTAGTGGTAGCCAACGCCGCACCGGTAACCATATTCAAGGCGCCCGGCCCAATCGAGGTGGTAACCGCTAGTGTCTGCAAACGATTCTTGGCTTTAGCGTAAGCTGCAGCCGCGTGTACCGCACCTTGCTCGTTGCGAGGCATGTAGTATTCCATCACGCCCCCGTCGGGGGTGGAATCTAGTTCGTTTTGCAGCAACGCCTGCCCGATGCCACACACGTTTCCGTGTCCGAAAATCCCGAAAGTACCCGGAATGAGGCGGTATTCTTTACCGTCACGCTCAGAATACTGGTTGATTAAGAAGCGGATTGTCGCCTGAGCAGTAGTTAGACGAACAGTCTCAAATTTTGCCATCCTTAGTCCTCCTTGATGGTGGCATTGGTCATGGGTAGGCGGGGGTCAGCGTCGCCGCCACCCCAATCTTCGGTGAGCCAGACATAGTCCGGGTCGACAGTCACTAGCCAAGTCGCGTCCTCGGCCGGACCAGCCATTACATTCAAATAATACAGGTGGTATCCGGGAGCAGCTACCGACGGGCCATGCCAACCGTGCGGCATTACTACTACGTCCCCGCTGTGCACCTCAGCACATACATCAATAGTGTGTCCCTTAGAGGGGTAAATGCGTTGCAACGCCATCCCAGTAGTGCCGTTTGCGGCCGGTTTTACCTGGTAGTAATAGATCTCTTCCAGAATTCGTTCGGTTTCAGAATGCTCATCATGTTTATGGGGAGGATACGAAGACCAGTTACCACCAGGAGTGATTACCTCGGTGACCAGCATATGGTCTACCTCTACTGGATTGCCCATGGTGTAGTTATGGACTTCCCGAGTACAGTCTCCCTTACCGCGAATCATGGAAATAACTTCGTCTTTGGGGCAGTACCGCAGCGGTTTCGCATTCTTAGCCAGCGAGCTGGGCAAAGCAAAGCGTCCACCTTTTTCACTGCTCACAGTAAAAGTGGTGTCAATCGGCACGTACAGGTAATCGGTGATTTCACTCCAGATATCCTTACGACCTTTAATATCGAATTCTTCACCGTTTACCGTAACCGTGCAGCCACCCTCCAAGGGTAAAACCAACAGTTCGTTATTCCCGGTTTTAACCTCTTGACTGGCTCCGGCTGGCAGATTCAAGACTTTCAGTCCCGAGAATTCCCATCCGGCTTTTTCCGGGGTCAAATCCAACTCGAACTGGCCGTTCTTTAGCTGTCCATCGCGGAATAAATAATTTTCGTTATCACTCATAGCAAACCTACCGTCTCATCTACGGCCTGCGCCACGTCACCGCAGGCCGGGAATAATAGTGAACGACCGATGACTAACCCCAAGACATTGGGCAGCTGTAAAGCTTTACCCCATGACTCCATGGCGGCATCGGGATCCTTAGATACTTCTCCCCCTAGGATCAAAGAGGGAAGGGTGGCGGCTTCCATAACGCGCTCCATCTCGGATACACAGGGAAGTTTCAGCCAGGTGTAGGCGCTAGTACGTCCCAACCCGGCTGCAATCGCCATTGACTTTATGACGGCGTCAGCAGTAAGGATGTTACTGACCTTTTCGGCAGGCCCCTGAGAAATAAACGGCTCAACCATTGCCATTAGTTTCCGCTCGGCCAGCTCGTCTATCGCTTGCGCAGTGGCCTGCAAAGTAGCGACAGTTCCCGCATCTTCATAGTTAATCCGGGTCAACATTTTACCCCCGGCTAAACCGGCGTCTTCTACGCCCTGGGCATCATAGCAGTTGAAACGGTCATCCATTCCGAAGGTAGCCCCCGCTAGCCCGGCACGGTTCATCGACCCGAAAACTACTTTATTATCGAGGGCACCCAGCAATGCCAGATCCTCAATCATATCGGCGGTTCCCAAGAAACCGTTTACTCCTGGCCTAGACAGTGCCTCAACACAGCGCGCCAGCAGTTCTTCCCGGTCTGCCATCGCGCTAGGATCATCTCCTGCCGCTAACGCCCCTCGTGCGGGGTGATCACAGGCAATAACCATTAATTTGCCGGGGGCGCCATCTTTGCTTTGCAACGCTTCTTTTAAAGTAGGGCGCGGCCGATTATGCAGAGTTTCTGCAATCTTTTCAGGTTCAAAAGTACGTATCTCAGACAATTTTGCGATTAGTTTACCCATGATGCTACCTCTTTGTGACGATTGGGGCGGACTGAGGATTCCGGGAAATCATATCTAAGATTTCTGGTTCAGAGGGCATAGCCGTGGAGCATTCCAGCCGGGAACTCACGATTGCCCCCGCAGTGGAAGCCGCGGAAATTACCTGCGGTAAATCCCAACCCGAGAGTAACCCATGGCAAAGGGATCCCCCGAAGGAATCACCCGCGCCCAAACCGTTAGTAACTTTCACCGGAGTCACTGGAACCTCTATCCGTTCCTCCTTGGTCTTACAGAGAGTACCCAGTGGCCCCTGCTTTACCACCGCAATTTCCACTCCCCGTTCTAATAGGGCGTCGGCCGCACGATCCGGCTCGGTTTCCCCGACTGCAATACGACACTCTTCTTTATTGCCGACTGCCACTGTGACTTTTTCTAGCATCCGTTCCACTTCCCGGTGAGCCGTCTCCTCGTCACTCCAGAACGTAGCCCGGTAATCCAAGTCAGCGATTGTCCATTTGCCTTTATCTCCCAGATTGCGCTGATCTAAAGCATAGTGGTGAGCACTACGCGAGGGCTCTTCGGATAGGCCGGTCACGGAAATCCAAAATATTCTCGCATCCCTAACCGCATCCACAGGAATATCTTCTTTACGTAACTGCAGATCAGGAGCAGATGGCTCGCGGTAAAAGTAGAGGGGAAAATCATCCGGCGGGAAAATCTCACAGAAAGTCACCGGGGTAGCAAAGTTTGGATTATCAACAACATAGCTGTCGTAAACACCTAGAGAACGCATCTCTGAACGTACAAATTTACCAAAAGGATCGGTACCCACTCCGGTAATAATCGCAGAAGAATGGCGTAGCTTCGCCGCCGCTACCGCCACATTCATCGGGCTTCCCCCCAGGAATTTTCCGAATTGTTCTACCTTTTCT
Organism: Varibaculum vaginae; assembly: GCF_900604285.1. Lineage (GTDB taxonomy): Bacteria > Actinomycetota > Actinomycetes > Actinomycetales > Actinomycetaceae > Varibaculum > Varibaculum vaginae. The sequence goes on along the minus strand of NZ_UWNY01000001.1, from coordinate 714,805 downwards.
AGCCCTACTCCGGTTTGCAGTGGGTAGATATCCACTCCCGAACGCCCGATAGTGAGCACATCCACCGCGGGCATTTTAAAACTATTCACAGCAGAGTTCCCCCTTTTTGTTTGTTGGTGACTACATTGTCAGCACCAGCCGCAGACATCACCGCCCACCTTTGGCACTTTGTGCTTACATTTTAGCAAAGATTTGAGTTGGGGGGAAGCATAAAATAATAAAAGCACCCTAGACAGCCAACAAACCCAACGTTTCATCTACCAAAATTCAGCTTCACTCGTTGCTCTTCCAGAATTTTGATAACTTTAGAAAGATTCCACATATTGTCATGCTTATATGACATTGAGCGCTATAATTATTTGAACACCCTGTTTGGAAGGAGCTAACGATGGCAACCCCCAAAACTTACGTAACAGATATCGACCTGGACCACGACTCCCCAATCCCCCTATATCACCAAATTTCCGAACCCATTAAGAAGCTAATCCTGGACGGAACCATTCCGGCTGGCACCAAACTCGAGGACGAACTATCAATGGCATCACGCCTAGGGGTATCCCGCCCCACCGCCCGCCGCGCCCTCCAATCCTTGGTTGAACTCCGTTTAGTAGTGCGCAAACGCGCAGTCGGCACCATTGTTGCTCCTAAAGAAATTCATCGGCAAGTAAAACTTTCTTCCCTTTATGATGACCTCAAGCAAACCGGACAAAAGCCTACTACTAAAGTAATTTCCTACGAGGAAGTCCTCGCCGACGAGGATGTAGCCGAGGAATTGAGCCTCGAGAAAAACGCAAGAATAATCAAGGTGGTGCGCCTACGACTAGCCAACGGAGAACCCTTAGCACTTTTAACTAACTACCTGCCGCTTGAAGTAGCCCCCAGCGACAAGGAACTGCGTTCCGGAGGGCTCTACGACATGATGCGACGCCGCGGGGATGAGGTTTTTAGCGCACAACAAACTATTTCCGCCCGTAAAGCCTCTGCCGAGGAGGCCAAAACCCTGCAGGAACCGCGGGGAACAGCCATTTTGAACATGCGCCGTATTTCCTACAACCAATCTGGAACCCCCATCGAAATCGGAGACCACGTTTACCGCGCCTCCCGCTACAAATTCACCATTAGCCTTTAGTGCTGTAGCTCACACACACTTTGCCCTATTGTCCTGTCAAAGTCTTGACGCCAGCGACATTAGCCCTTATCCTGGAGGAGAACCGGCGTCGAAGACGGTAATTAAAGAATAACTAAGGAGATTCAATGACCGAGATTAAAATGACCCCCGGTCCCCTGCTAGATGCAGCCAAGAATTCCAAGACCGCCCTGTGGAACGATTCCTCTGATTTAGAGGAACTTCGTCAGGCGATCTCTTGGGGCACAGTGGGCGCGACCTGCAATCCAACCATCGCTTACACCACCATTTCCAAGCACCTGGACATTTGGGCTCCTCGCATTAAGAAAATTGCCGAAAATATGCCCACCGCTACCGAGTCGGAAATCGGTTGGCAAGCTGTCAAAGACATGTCGGTTGAGGCAGCTAAGCTGCTAGTGCCGGCATTTGAAGCCTCAAATGGCCGCAATGGCCGTCTCTCGGTGCAGACCGATCCGGCTAACTACCGCAACGCCAAAGCCCTGGCCGACCAGGCGGTGGAATTCTCCGAAATGGCTCCTAACATCGTAGTAAAGGTACCGGCCACCAAGACCGGCCTGGAAGCGATTGAAGACGCAACCTACCGCGGCGTATCCATGAACGTGACCGTGTCTTTCTCGGTTCCCCAAGCGGTTCGCTCCGGTGAAGCCATTGAACGTGGCCTCAAGCGCCGCGAAGCCGAAGGAAAAGACGTTTCCACCATGGGACCGGTTGTAACCTTGATGGTAGGCCGCCTAGATGACTGGCTGAAGATTTGCGCTAACCGCGACAAACTGGTTCTCAACCCCGGTCACCTCGAATGGGGCGGAATCGCTGCTTTCAAGAAAGCTGCTGCTGAATTCGAGAAACGGGGTCTACGCTCCCGGATGCTAGCTGCCGCCTTCCGTAACACCATGCAGTACACCGAACTGGTTGGTGGCGACGTAGTGATTTCTCCGCCGTTTGCTTGGTCAAAGCGAATCCAAGAGTCCGACTACCAGTTTGAACCGCGCTTTGACAATCCGGTATCCGAGGAAGTCATGGAGACCCTGATGAAGGTGGAAGACTTCCGTCGTGCCTATGAAGTCGACGGCATGACTGAAGAAGAGTTTGACACCTTCGGTCCGACGGTACGTACTCTCCGCGGATTCCTCAAGTCCAACACGGATCTGCAGGAACTAGTACGCGACGTTATTTTGCCGGCGCCGAAAGAAAAATAGTTCAGCGTTGCTAAATGACAACTAGATAGTTTTTAAAAGCCGGGGGCGAAATGATTTCGCCCCCGGCTTTTTGTACCAACTTATCGCTTCCATAGCTAAACAGTTTGGCATACTCCAAAGATGCTAGGGATAAAAAAGGCGGGGTCAGACTTTCTGACCCCGCCAATCACTTTACGGCTATTTTCCCAGGCGATTTAACCCACCTGAGCAGCGCTCTAGTACCTAGCGCTCGACCTTTGCCAAAATATCACGCGCGGATAGAATCAAGTATTCTTCTCCGCCATACTTTACCTCGGTGCCACCGTACTTGGAATAAATCACGCTATCGCCCTCAGCGACATCCATCGGTACCCGGTTACCTTGATCATCAATGCGACCCGGTCCCACTGCGATTACTTTGCCTTCCTGCGGCTTTTCCTTGGCAGCGTCGGGGATAACCAGACCGGAAGCGGTCTTTTGCTCCGCCTCTGCCTGCTGAATCACGACGCGATCTTCTAACGGCTTAATGGAGACTGACACTGCAGACCTCCCTTTCTTTTTCCAAAATTTTCGGTTTTTGTACCGGATCTTTGACGTCGCGGGTTGCCAGATTTCCGGTTCAGTCTGGAGTCTTGCAACTCCAAATGCACTATTTAGCTTAGGTGTATTCTGGCACTCAATCAAGCTGAGTGCCAGTTTTCGCTTACGCCCTCCGCGAATACCTACGCGGGTAACCTTAACTGGAAATCTACTAGCTGACACATCCTCGGTTACACTAAAAATAAACAAGGGGAGAAATTTGATGATAGCAGGGAATACGCAGCTTAGCTTTAAACAGTTAAAGCAGCTAACCTCCTCCTTCCCCCCTGCGGAAGACCTGATGATTGCGGCTCTTACCACCCAGGAAGGTTGGCAGCTACTAGGAGAATACCCATGCCCGCCATCCGTTGAATCCCCAGATATTGTTAAACACCTTCGCAAGCACTACCCGGTAAGCCTGGTTTCCTCGCTACAAACCCAATGGAAACTACGGGAAAAAGCCCAAGAAAAACTAGGGGAAGTCGCGCTAACTAAACTTTTTACTCGTGACGGACTCGAACAAGCAACCCGACAAACAGTGGCCAGGGCGCGCGCTAGACGGTTTGCGACCGCCGGGGTCACCAGAATAATGGATCTCGGGTGTGGAATCGGCTCCGATTCGATGGAACTGGCTTCCCTCTGCCAAGATTTTGTAGCCGTCGATATTAGTCCAGCTGCTGCCACCTGCGCAGCAATAAATCTCTGCGAAGTGCCGAGCGCCAAAGTTTTATGCGAAAGTGCTGAAAATATCACCTCATACAAAACTCTGCCTGCACTATTCGTCGATCCTGCCCGCCGCACCGCCAAAGGACGCGTCCTCTCCCCTAATTCTTGGTCTCCATCTTTGCGAAAGGTTTTGGAGTGGGGCAAGCAAGCACCGAATTTAGCTGTGAAAATGGCACCGGGAATTGATTTGTCCTACTTGCCTGATGGCTATCACGCCCAATGGGTTAGCATTGACGGTGACCTAGTGGAGTGCACCTTGTATTCGGCGGGATTAGCCCCCGAGGGCACAGGGCGTTCTGCGCTGATTATCCATGGCAACCAAGTAGAAACATACCGCTGCGCCGCTGCCCATAATCCGGGAGAAAAGCATCTGCAGGTTCCCCCCGCAACCACCTTGGGGAATTTCTTTTTTGAGCTAGATCCTGCAATTATCCGCGCCGGAATTCTTTCACAACTATGCGAACGCATAGGAGCAGCACCAGTAGCAACCGGGATTGCCTACCTGACCGGAAACTCTCTTCCCAGCAAGTCAGATTCTTTCGCACTCAACTGCTATCAGATCGTGGATAACCTACCCTTGAAGGCCAAAGTCCTTACCTCTTACCTGCGATCCCAGCAGGCTACGCGGCTGGACGTCATAAAGCGTGGAGTCGCCCTCGATATTGCAACTTGGCGAAAAAAGATAATGCCCAAGCGAAATCGCGACTGGCAACCACACACCCTAACCGTGGCACTAACTCGAGTAGGTGACGCACACCGCTGCCTGGTGCTCAAAGCAGTTCAATAATCTTTACGCTCCGAGGAATATCTCTAAAATATGATTCCGCTAGCGCTACTACCTACGGGGCTCCACATCATCGGGTGGTTCCACTGTCACCGAGGGCTCATTAGAAGCATTCTTTTGCGCCTGCGCTCGTTCCTGTAATCGCTGCTGCGCCTGCTTGGCGTATTCAATCCCTTTTTCCACCGCCTGTCCAGCGTATTCCCGGCTTTTTTCCGCGGCCTGCTCTACATAGGGGCGAGACTTCTCTACTGCCTGTTCAACGTAAGGACGAGCCTTCTCCATGGTCTCTTCCGCATATTCGCGGCTTTTTTCCGCGGCCTGCTCTACATAGGGGCGTGACTTCTCTACTGCCTGTTCAACGTAAGGACGAGCCTTCTCCATGGTCTCTTCCGCGTATTCGCGTCCCTGCTCAACTAAAGGTTTAATCCGCTCAGCGGCCTTTTCAAATCCCGGACGCATCTGGTCAAATGATTTCGCCATATTTTCTTTCACCTTCTGGTAAATACTTTCCTCATCTACCGGTTTCTCTGGGATCGTAGCGCTTTTAGCCTGTGCTTTCCCGGTATCTGTCAGGCTGGGAGCCATATAAATCTGGGTGAGCGCCATCTGGGAATCGGGTCCAAAATCTTTAGGAGAAGGCGGCATCCCCGCCTTCACCAGTACTTCCCCAATAGCAGCAATCTGGGCACCATTGTCCGTGCAAAAACGAATCGGAGGGATCCGCACGGTAATCCCCGCCGATTCTGCGCGCTGGGCGAGCAGCTCACGTAAACGCGAGTTCGCAGAAAAACCGCCGCCTACTACAATCTCTCGACACTCAAAATCCTGAGCGGCCTGCACCGCTTTCTTAGTCAAAGAATCGTTGACAGCCTCGGAAAAACCGGCACAAATATTTTCCCGATTAACGGTTTCCCCCGCAGCCTCTAACCCCTCAATATAACGAGCAACCGCAGTTTTTAATCCAGAAAATGAGAAGTCGTAACGGTGTCGTTCCTTGTCTTTACCTGCCGCCAGCCCCCGAGGGAAGCGAATGGCTTGCTTGTCCCCTGCCTGTGCCAACCGGTCAACGTGAGGCCCTCCCGGATAGGGAGTGCCCAACAAGCGCCCTACCTTATCGAAGGCTTCCCCGGCGGCATCATCCAAGGTGCCACCCAACTCTGTGACTTCACTAGCGAGATCGCGCACCAGTACTAGGTTCGAATGCCCACCTGAACAAATCAGGCCGATAAAGGGAGGGTGAAACTCCCCTTCTACGAGGGCATCCACCGCAAGGTGTCCGATTACGTGGTTAACCCCATAAAGCGGTTTATCCAGCGCTAGCGCTAAGGCTTTCGCGGCAGATATCCCCACCGTAAGCGAGCCCACCAATCCTGGACCAGCCGCACATGCAATCGCATCCACCTCGTTTATAGACACTCCCGCCTCTTCGCAGGCAGCCTGCAAAGTAGGGAGGAAGGATTCCAGATGTGCCCGGGAAGCTATCTCGGGAATAATTCCCCCGTAACGGGCATGTTCATCCATGGAGGTGGCAGTACGATCTGCGAGTAATTTCCCCCCACGCACCAACGCAACGCCGGTTTCATCGCAGGTAGATTCGATTCCCATGATTAGCGGTTCACTCATAGTCTTATTTTACTCACACCCCGGATTCTCAACCTAACGATATTTTCCTGAACTGGAATGATACCTCTCGATAAAACTACACATCCTCGCTTTAAACTGGGGTGTTACTCTCAAAATCACAATATTTAGATAAACATATGGAAGGCGGGCTCGGAGAATAATCTCCGAACCCGCCTTGGCCATGCAAAAGAACGGCTAATTCACTTTTCGCTGCAGATTTAAACTCCAGCGAGGACAGCTTTGCCGAGCTGCCGGTTCAATACTGCGATAAAGTCCAGCGGAACCTGCTTGGGGCAGACTGCTGCGCATTCCCCAAAGTTGGTGCATCCGCCAAACCCTTCAGCCCCCATCCGGTTAAGCATCTGAGTAACCCGTCGTAGGTTCTCGGGTTTACCTTGCGGCAAGAGACCCAAATGAGTCACTTTCGCAGAAGTAAATAGCATCGCCGAACCGTTCGGGCAGGCTGCCACGCAAGCCCCACACCCGATGCAGGCTGCGGCCTCGAAAGCCCGATCCGCATCCTTCTTGGGAACTGGAGTGGCATGGGCATCCGGAGCTGCACCGGTATTAACCGAAATGTATCCGCCCGCCTGAATAATGCGATCCAAAGCGTTCCGGTTAACCACTAGATCTTTAATGATCGGGAACGCCTTTGAGCGCCAAGGCTCGATGGTAATAGTGTCCCCGTCTTTGAAAGAACGCATATGCAGTTGGCACGTGGTGGCGTTATCTTTAGGATCCGGCGAATGATTGCCATGTGGAACCCCGTTAATTACCAGGCCGCACATACCACAGATTCCCTCGCGGCAGTCCGAGTCAAAGGCGACCGGCTCTTCCCCGCGAGCAAATAAATCCTCGTTGAGGATGTCCAGCATTTCCAGGAAAGAGGAATCCTCGCTAACTCCGTGGAGCTGATATTCGTGGATAGCTCCCTCGGCGTCTGGGCCAGCCTGACGCCAGATTCGCAAAGTGATGTTCACTTGTAGCTCCTTGTCTTGACCTCGATATTGTTGTAAATCAAATCCTCCTTGTGCAGGACAGGAGGCTGATCTTCGCCTTTCCATTCCCAAGCGGCTACATACATGAAGTTTTCATCGTCACGCATTGCCTCGCCCTCCGGAGTTTGGTGTTCTGCCCGGAAGTGACCGCCACAGGATTCTTCCCGATGCAGCGCATCTATACACATCAGCTCACCCAACTCTAGGAAGTCAGCCAAACGACCAGCGCGCTCTAGCGACTGGTTCATCTCGCCAGTCTTCTTGCCCGGGATCCGCACATTAGTCCAGAACTCCTTACGTAGTTCCCGAATCAAGCCGATAGCTTTCTTCAGCCCTTCACGGGTACGGGACATCCCGCAGTACTCCCACATAATATGACCGAGTTCTTTGTGGATAGAGTCCACCGAACGAGTGCCCTCAATCGCCATAATCCGATCGATACGCTCTTGCGCCTGCTGTTTCGCAGCCAAGACATCCGGATGATCCTGCGGTAAATCTTTCCAAGCCAAAGTATGTGCCAGATAATCATTTACCGTGTTCGGGAGAACGAAATAACCATCAGATAACCCCTGCATCAAAGCGGAGGCGCCCAAGCGGTTAGCACCGTGATCAGAGAAGTTAGCTTCCCCGCCCACATAGAGACCAGGGATAGTGGTCTCTAGGTCATAGTCAACCCAAACCCCACCCATGGTGTAGTGCACTGCCGGGTAAATCCGCATCGGAACCTCATAGGGATCGTCATCGGTAATCCGCTTGTACATATCAAACAGGTTGCCGTACTTAGCAGATACCGCATCCTTGCCCATACGTTCAATAGCATCCGCGAAATCCAAGTAAACTCCGCGAGCAACTCCGTCAATCTCGGGACCTACCCCACGCCCCTCGTCACACATGTTCTTGGCTTGCCGGGAAGCAATATCGCGCGGAACCAGGTTACCGAAAGAGGGGTAGATGCGTTCTAAGTAATAGTCACGATCTTCCTCCGGGATTTCCCGCGGGTCTTTCTTGCAATCCTCTTTCTTCTTGGGAACCCAAATACGCCCATCATTACGCAAGGATTCACTCATCAAAGTGAGTTTTGACTGCTGATCACCATGCTGCGGAATACAAGTAGGGTGAATCTGGGTGTAGCAAGGATTAGCAAAATAAGCGCCCTTACGATGAGCACGCCAAGCAGCAGTACCGTTACATCCCATGGCGTTAGTGGACAAGAAGAAAACGTTCCCATAACCCCCGGTAGCTAAAATAACAATCGAGGCAGTGAATGTTTCTAGTTCTCCAGTTTCCATATCGCGAGCCACAATCCCGCGTGCCCTACCGTCCGAAACGATGAGTTCCACCATTTCATGACGGGAGTGAGAAACTACTGTTCCCGCATTAACCTGGCGTTCAAGTGCCTGGTAGGCACCAATCAGGAGCTGCTGCCCCGTCTGCCCGCGTGCATAGAAGGTACGGGAAACCTGCACCCCACCGAAAGAACGGTTATCAAGTAGACCGCCATATTCGCGGGCAAAGGGAACTCCCTGAGCCACACATTGGTCAATAATATTGGCAGATACTTCCGCGAGCCGATAAACGTTAGTTTCCCTTGCCCGGTAGTCCCCACCCTTGACCGTGTCATAGAACAGACGGTAGTCAGAGTCATTGTCATTGCGATAGTTCTTAGCCGCGTTAATACCGCCCTGCGCCGCAATCGAGTGAGCGCGGCGAGCAGAGTCTTGGTAGAAGAAAGCATCAACGTGGTAGCCCATTTCGCCCAGCGAAGCGGCAGCGGCGCCGCCAGCCAAACCAGTACCAACTACGATAATTTTAATTTTACGACGGTTAGCCGGGTTAACCAGCGCCGCATTGAACTGGCGCTGTTTCCAACATTTCTCAATCGGCACGTCTAAGGGTGCCTTCTGGTCAGCAATCGGTTCGCCAATGGTGTAAAGACCATCAACCAGTTTTTCTTGTTCAGTCATTTTCGCATCCTTCCCTAACTAACACGCCACCGGAGCGGGGTTGGTGATTACCAAATAAAGCGGGGGGATGGCGAACATGGCGAACAGTAGTAGCCCCACAATCCCGGAGACATAAACGGTCGCCTTATGCGTGTTTTCCCGAATCCAACCCATAGTTTGCAGGGCGGACCATACGCCGTGCCCCACGTGCAGAGCCACAATCGCCACCGCACCCAGGTAAATTATCAGCGTCCACCAGTTAGCTGGTGAGAACGTGGTTACCATCATGTTCCAGGGGGCAACCGGAATCATCTCCCCATCTACCTCACAGGTAGCAGAGCTATAGGCATCAGCTGCACCAATCTGCACCCACTTAGTGGTGAAGTGGAAAATATGGAACAAGATAAACAGCACTAGCAGCACCGATCCGACACGTACGGTTCGGGTCGCATAGTTGTTAACCACGTTCTGTTTGACTACGTACTTTTCACTGCCTCGTCCCATACTGGCGCGATACCAGAGATAAAAGGCGCAGATCATATGGATTAGGACGCATGCGAGCAGCGCTACGCGCAAGATCCAAAGCAGACCTTCATAAGGCAGGATAGGGGCACCAAAGACCCGCAAGTGGTGGGCATAACCATTATAGGCATCCGCCCCCGCCAGAATCTTCAGGTTGCCGTAGGAATGCATTAACACAAACAGTACAAAGAACATGCCGGTAACGGCCATGCACTGTTTCGCGAAGACCAGGGTGTTCCAGCTTCGCCTCTTCTGAATTTCTTTTGTATTGGCCACGTTTCTCAGGCTAACCCACAGGTTTTTACAGAGTTAGGATTTTAGGTCTATACGGGTATAAAAAGGGAAAATATAAAAAATATTTTTAACTTTTAAGCTATGTTTACCTGCAGAAATGCGCGAATTCTCTGAAACCGTAAAGGAAGACAACAAAGTAACTATTTTTTATTGACAGCGGAAATATCCCAGGATTTTTTCAGCAATTGGGAAAGGTTAAAGTTTCAAAATACCGTTTACGGTGGTCACGAGGATATTATTTCTGTCCCAACCGGGCCAGGAGAGGGAGCCGCTAAACGCTTGCGCATGATTAAAGCATCTTCGCGGGGGTGGGAATAATAGCCGCGCCGCACACTTAATGACGTAAAGCCGAATTGCAGGTAAAGGTTAATCGCCGCCTGGTTGGAATTGCGCACCTCTAGAAACATTTCGGTTGCTCCCCGCTGTCTTGCCTCGGCAAACCCAGATTTTAAGAGAACGGATCCCAGTCCTAGACGACGTTTAGCAGGCAACACTGCCAAAGAGTGCAACTCGGATTCTGGGACTAAGACCTCCAGTAGAGCCGCACCCACCAACTCCTTTTCCTCCCAGATACCTAAAGCCAGGCCGTAACGGGCAGTCAAAATTTGTTGCAGCTGGGTGGCATTAAAACTTTCTGTCCCAAAACAGGATTGTTCCAGGGAAAGCAAGGCGGGTACGTCCTCAACCCCTAAAGGAACGCAACCACTCACAACACTATTTTACTTGGCTCGGAGGCTGCACGTCTGGGCGCCGTAAATACAGAGGAGAAATTGTGTCTGGCAGCTCATCAACTGATTTCCTGGCCAGACGTGTCTGCGCAATCCGGCCTAACACCGCTGCCTCCACTTCGGTGGGGAAACCGGGATTTAACGCAAATTCCTGGGGATACAGAGCTGCTCCTGCCCCGGCTACAATCAATCCCGGTTTAGCCGCCCGATTCGCAAATACTGCCGGTCGGCCCACCTCCGGCCCCCACAGGCAGCAAACATCATCCGGACCGTCCGCACGATACTCGGCACAGTAAACCTCTTTGCGACGTGCATCGGTGGCCACGAATACTTCCTGAGTAGGTGGCACCAGATCTAACACTGCTCGCGCCAGGGCGTCTAAGGAACTAATCCCAATCACTGGAACTTGGAGCGCAAAACCGATAGTACGGGCAGTTACCAGCCCGGCCCGTAAACCAGTAAAGGGAGCCGGGCCGCGCCCAACCGCTACCGCTTCGATACCAGCTTTCGCGAGGGCGCACCCGCAAGCCTCCTGTACGACCTCACTTACCAGTTCCGAGAGGTGTTCGGCATGAGAACGCGAGTCCTGGTTGGAGTGGCTAGCCAAAACCTGTGTCTTGGCTTCACTATCCCAAAGGGCAACAGAAGCTCCCAAAGAAGTATCAATACATAGAATCCGCATGTTTTTACCTACTTTTCTTCTTTTTCCTCAAACGCGGAAAACACCGACCCCCATTCCGTTCCTTCCCAACGCTCTCCGAGGGGACGGATAGTAATCGTACGTTCACCATCATCCATTTCCGCCAGGTCTACTACCCCATTAATATTGGTAGCTACCCCTCCGTGTTCCCGGTGAATCTCAATTTCCAGGCGATCAGCCGACAACTGCTCGGTTTTACCCTCACCCCATTCGACGACTGTAATCGCCTCATCTAAAGTGGAATCCAGATCTAGGGTTTCCAAATCCGATAAATCTTTAATCCGATAGGCATCGGCATGAATCAGATCTGCGCCCCCCACCAGGGAAGGATGTACCCGGGCAACAATAAAAGTCGGAGAAGACACCCGCCCCTTGACCTGTAGGCCAATCCCAATTCCCTGAGTAAAAGTAGTTTTCCCGGCTCCTAGTCCCCCGGAAAGCATCACTAAATCGCCGGGACGCAGCTGAACGGCTAATTCCTGCCCGACTAGACGTGTCTGGTCAGGTGAGTTAACGGTAATAGTAATCGGCACGTTTCCTCCTAAATATAGACCCGCGGCACCCGAGGATTAAGGTCAGTAACAATTGTATAGTTTATGGTTTCGGCTGCCTTAGCCCAATCATCAGCAGTAGGTTCACCTTGAGAACCATCTCCCCATAAGCGCACGGTAGCCCCCACCGGTAACGGCGGGTTCCCATCCTTGCCGCACCCTAAATCCACCATAAACTGATCCATACATATCCGCCCCACCTGTGGGTATCTTTCCCCATTGGCAGCTACCCAGATTTTTCCGGAAGCATGCCGGTCAATCCCGTCTGCGTATCCAAGAGGCACAATCCCGATATAGGTATCGTGAGGCGCAACCCAGGTACCGCCATAGGAAACTGGATGCCCCGCGGGAAGTTTCTTTACGCTAATCAAATCAGCTTCCAACCTCATAATTGGCGTTAGCTGTAAGCTGGCGGTCGTGGCTCGAGATGGATTCGGGGTGAGGCCGTACATGGCGATTCCATAACGAGCCAGATCGAAATGCGCCGGGGGATGCCAAAGTAGTCCCGAAGAAGCCGAAAGGTGGCGAACGAGCCCAGTAAATCCCCGCCGTTCAGCGGCTTCACATGCCATTTGGAAGTCTGCAAGCTGTTTTACAGTCGCCTGTTCCCCCACCCCATTTTCATCTCCGCGCGCCAAATGTGACCAGATCCCGCTAACTTCCACTGTTCCCTCGTCGGCTGCCATCTCCGCCGCCGACAACAAAGGAGCTAAGTTTTTAGGCAATGCGCCCTCGCGTCCCATTCCGGTATCCACCGCCAGGTGAACCCGGGCTTTTTTACCCGCTGCTCGGGCAGCACTGGCGACGCGCAAAAGAGTTTCAGCATTAGAAACCGCAATATCGAGATTAGCTTTAATCGCAGTTTCTAGATCTGCGTCGGGACTGAAAATCCAGGTAAAAATACGTGCTGCGGGAAAATCTTTAAGTGCCTGCCGTAGCTGCAGGGCTTCTGCTAGCTGTGCCACCCCGAACCATTTCACTCCGAACTCGAGGGCGGCGCGAGCGATCTGTGCTCCCCCATGCCCGTAGGCGTTAGCTTTTACAACCGCCATCACCTGAATATTTGGATTACATTTTCGCAGTTCTTGCAGGTTTTTCCCGAGTGCGGAGCGGTCGATAATCGCGCGAGCCGGAAAATCAGTATTCATGCTCATGACTATACCGCTCTATGCTTGCTCCAAAGCATAGGCAATAGCCTGCGGAATCTGGCGGGCAATATCGGTAGCTACTATCGGGGCCCCCAAAGATACCCCCCTGGACGGATCGTCTGTGGTAAACGGTAGTCCCGCAGCTTTCCGGGCGGCCATGGCATGAACCCAAACAGCGGAGGCAACCGCTGCTGATACCTGAGAGGGAGACAGCTGATGCCCGGTTTGCTCCGCCCGCGCCTGGTGTTGCGCCATCACCGCCCCTACTATTCCCGCCAATACATCACCCGAGCCAGCAGTGCCCGTCCAGAAAGGTGCCCCCGTCTGACTAAACATAGCTCCCTCGGCACTCGCTATTAGGGTTACAGCTCCTTTTAGCAGCACCGTTGCCCCAGTTTTATCTGCTAAATACTGCCCCCATGCCGCTGGCGAAGCTTCCACTTCTGCCCGGCTAACCCCGCCACGTCCTCCTCCGGCTCCTAAAGCAGAAAGCAGACGGGCGGCCTCGCCTGCATGCGGCGTAAGTACCGCGCGATGAGTAAGATTTCCACCAGGAATCTGCGAGATGATTTGGGGATAAAGATCAATAGCACCCGCATCTAGTACCAAAGGAATCCCGGTGGTAGCTGCCTGCACGGCCTGGTTTACCACTTCATGTACTCGCGAATTATCTTGCGGATCAATGCCAGGACCGACCAGCAGACATTGATGCTTGCCGACACCCGAAACCGCCTCCGGGAAGCGTGAAAGAATTGCGAAAGCCGCGTCCTCGGGACCCACATAACGCACCATCCCGGCTCCGGCACGACCTGCACCCTCTACGCACATCACTCCAGTTAGGGGGAAAGAGGAGGAACCAGCCACTACCTGCACTACCCCTCGGGTATATTTATGGTCTTCAACGCCAGGTACTGGCCAAAGAGCGCCCACATCTGTTGCTTCCAAACGGGCTAGCCGCGGCTCTTTCATCTGCAAACCCAGGTCTACTAGCCGCACTTTTCCAAAATGATAGGCGGCAGGAGGCAGGAAGGAGGAAGATTTGCGTCCTCCCATAGTTACGGTCACGTCAGCGCCAAAGAAAGGACCGGGCAGACGACCATCGTCGGTGAAAATACCGGAAGGGATATCGATCGCCACCCGCAATACCTTTAATCGCCGAGATTCATATAGGCGACTAATTTCCTTTGCTACTTGCGCCAATGGCTCACGAAGTTTGCCGTTAACTCCCGTTCCTACTAAGCCATCAATCCAAACCTGAGCAGCCCGAGCGCGCCGAGCAGCCAGGCGCGCTATTTGACGGGCACTGCCAGATAAATCCACCCGCTCAATAGTTACCTCTGCTTTTTCCGCCGCTGCCAATGCTTTCTTATGGGGCTTATCAGAAAGAATTAATGCGAGGCAAGAATACCCTAGTTTCGCAAGGTAAGACAGAGCATAGAGGCAGTCTCCCCCGTTATCGCCTCCGCCAACTAAACCCAAAATTCGGGTTTCCTCAACTTTGGCTCCTCTGGCAAGCAGAAACTCAACAGTCGTGTCGCTGACTTCGCCAGCTGCCTTTTTCATCAGCGAACCTTGTGGGTGCTCAGCAACCACTTTGGCTTCAGCTTGCCGGACTGTCCGTTTCTCGAACGCCTCAATCATGCCGCCAGTTTTCCCTTTCTACTGACTACTCAACCGTCACTGATTTTGCCAGGTTCCGCGGCTGATCTACGTCATACCCCTTGCTCTTAGCTACCTCACACGCGAATACCTGCAGCGGAATCACCGTCAGCAGAGGCATGTAGAGGGTGGGGGTGCTAGGAACCCGGAAAATATGGTCGGCATATTTATCGACTTTATCGTCGCCCTCTTCCGCTACTACCAGGGTAATCGCGCCACGAGCCCGCACCTCCTGCAGGTTCGAAATCACCTTTTGGTGCAGCTCGGGGCGGCGCGGGGTAGGCACCACGATAAACACGAACTGCCCCGGCTCGATCAACGCAATCGGACCGTGTTTGAGCTCGCCCGCCGCAAAACCTTCCGCGTGCACATAGGCGATTTCTTTAAGTTTCAGTGCCCCTTCCATCGCTACCGGGTACCCTACGTGCCGACCTAAGAAAATCGTGGATTTCAGGTCTTTCCCGTAGCGTTTAGCTACCTCGACTACCGGCTGCATTTCATTAAGCAGGGTTTGCATTTTGTGGGGAACTGCCGCTAGTTTTTCCAGGTAATCAGCAATTTCATCAATGAATTTATTTCCCCGCACCTGCGCTAAATATAGTCCCAACAGGTAGCAAGCAGTGATCTGGGCCGTGAATGCCTTGGTGGAGGCCACGGCAATTTCGGGTCCAGCATGGGTTAGCAGCACCGCATCGGATTCACGGGGAATGGTAGAGCCAGGAGTGTTCACAATCGCCAGCACTTTCGCGCCCTGTTCCCGGGCGTGCCGCACCGCCATAATGGTGTCCATAGTTTCCCCGGATTGGCTGATTGCCACCACCAGGGTACTCTGGTCAACTACCGGATCACGGTAACGGAACTCGCTGGCTAGCTCTACTTCTACCGGAATTCGGCACCAATGCTCAATCGCGTAACGAGCAATCTGCCCGGCATAGGCGGAAGTACCACAGGCGATAATCACCATTTTGTTGACTTGTCGCAGTACGTCTTGACTGATGCGCAGCTCATCTAGAGTCAGATAGCCTTGCGAATCGGTACGATCCTGCAGAGTGGCCGTAACTGCCTGGGGTTGTTCATGGATTTCTTTTTCCATAAAGGTCCCCCACCCTCCTTTAGAGGTGCGGTCTACCGAAAAATCCACGGTGAACTGCTTAGGAGTAACCGCTCGACCTTGACTGTCTGCCACTTGTACCTGCTTGGCAGTAACCATTACTAATTCGTCTTGCCCGATTTCCAGACAATCCTTAGTGTGATCGGCGAAAGCTAAAACATCAGAACCTAGGTAGTTGCAATCTTTGCCCACCCCAATAACTAGTGGGGAGGATCGTCGCGCAGCTACTACAATCCCGGGGGCATCCCGATGAATCGCCAAAATAGTGAATGTCCCTTTTAGCTGCGCCATAGTTTTCAGCAGTGCCCGGGCAAGCCGTGCCGCCGCCAGGTGAGCCCCACTCGCAACCTCCGGGGAAACTTGGGCTTTATCCAGAACCGGAGCAGGCACCTCAGCTGCATCCTTACCAAGAGAGGTATCCGTACCCTCGTCAGCTAAATAGGACGCTGCCAGCAAATTTGCGATTACTTCAGTATCAGTTTCGGAGATAAAACTGAAGCCCTGCTGTTCAAGGATACGACGCAAGTTATCGGCGTTCTCGATAATCCCGTTATGTACTACCGCGAGTTGCCCATCGGAAGAGGCATGGGGATGAGCATTGACATCCGTCGGCCCCCCGTGAGTGGCCCAACGAGTATGTCCGATTCCCGCGATTGCCTCCGGCAGGGGATTTTCTTGCAAATTTGTTCTTAAATTCGCAAGCTTGCCGCTTTTTTTGCGGATTTCTATCCCGCCCGGGGTTGAAAGTCCAATCCCCGCGGAATCATAGCCGCGATACTCTAGACGAGCCAGACCCCCCATAATCACTGCTTCTGCATCTTTAGTGGGCGCCAGCCCGACCATTCCTAAGATCCCACACATGAAATAGATTTTTTCACGAGTTCCGCCGCATTGCTATCTCGCGCGCCTACGCAGCACAAATGGAGAATATTGCCGACAGTGGCTCGCAGAGGAAAACTCAACCATCTAGGTGCGGTAGGCTGAGAAAGTCAGATTCTGCTAGTTGAAAGACAGGTAAAATGGGCAGACTTTTTGGAACCGACGGAGTGCGCGGTCTAGCAAATAAAGAATTAACCCCGGAATTGGCTTTAGAACTGGGACGGGCCGCCGCAAAACAGGTACGCAAAGATGCGCCGAAAGGACGGAAACTACGGGCAATTGTCGGCCGTGACACCCGCATGTCCGGTGATTTCCTAGATCATGCGATTTCCGCCGGCCTGGCCTCTGAAGGAGTAGACGTAAACCGTATCGGAGTGGTCACCACTCCTTGCGTGGCCTACCTCACCGCGAAATCCGATGTTGACCTGGGAGTGATGATTTCCGCTTCACATAACCCTATGCCCGATAACGGGATTAAGTTTTTCGCTCACGGTGGCTATAAGTTACCTGATGCAATCGAAGACCAGATTGAACAACTCCTAGGGGATGAAACTGACCGCCCCATCGGAGAAGGCGTTGGCGAGATTGAAGAAGAACGAGAAAGCGCCGAAAAGCTCTACATTAAACACCTGGTGCGAGCAGCCGGCGATCTTTCCGGGCTGCGAGTTGCAGTTGATTGTGCAAATGGAGCAGCCAGCCATTTAGGGCCGGAGGCACTGCAAGAGGCGGGAATAGATACCGTAGTGATTAATGCTTCCCCCGATGGGCGCAATATCAACGACAATTGCGGTTCCACTCACCCCCAACAACTACAAAGCCAAGTAGTAGCCGCAGGCTGTGACTTCGGAGTAGCTTTCGATGGAGACGCCGACCGCTGTCTGGCAGTAGATTCTCAAGGAAACCTGGTGGACGGCGACAAGATTATGGGAATGCTGGCTGCCTATTTCAAAGAAAAGGGCGAGCTAACTGGAAACACCCTGGTGATCACCATCATGTCTAACCTGGGTTTAATTTTGGCGATGAAGGAAAAAGGGATTAACACCGTCCAGACTGCGGTGGGCGACCGCTACGTCCTAGAAAAGATGCGTGAACAAGGATTCGTGTTGGGCGGCGAACAGTCAGGTCACGTAATTAACGCCAATCACGCCACCACTGGGGATGGAATTCTCACTGCCCTATGCATAGCCCGCGCAGTTAAAGATGCTGGTCAGCCTCTAGAGAAAATTTGCGAATTCGTAAAACGCTTACCGCAAACCCTGATTAACGTACCCAACGTAGACAAGACGCGTACCGACGATACCGGACTACGTGAAGAAATCACGAAGGCCGAGGAAGAACTGGGCGACACTGGACGGGTAGTACTGCGCGCCTCCGGAACCGAACCACTGGTGCGGGTAATGGTAGAGGCGGCCACCCAGGAACAAGCTGATGAGGTTTGTGAGCGTCTGGCGCGAGAAGTTAAGAACCGCCTATCTTTGTAGGGTGATTTCCTATTTCCGTCAGTGTTTTTAACCGAAGCACTGAAGCGAGGAAGAAACCGTCATCAAGCAAGGCTTTTGCGCAGAGCCTAATACAGCGGAGCTTATCAATATGTCGGCAAGATCCATTTATGAACAGTTCGATCGGGATGCCTGGCGCGCCTTGGCTGCCAAAACGCCGATGCCCCTGACCGAAGCTGATCTGCGTTCCCTAGCTGCTTTAGGGGATCCTATTGATTTGGAGGAAGCCGATGCGGTTTATCGTCCCCTCTCGGCTTTGTTGCGCTACCGGGTTTTGCATTCGCGCGCCCTCGCCCAAGATCAACAGGATTTTTTTGGGCGTCCCCAAAAAAGGAAAATCCCCTTCATTATTGGAGTTGCTGGTTCGGTAGCGGTCGGAAAATCAACCACTTCTCGCATCCTACAAAATCTGCTTAGCCGCTGGCCAGAGACATCCCGAGTCGCGCTAGTAACTACCGACGGGTTTTTGTATCCGAATGCAGAACTAGAACGACGGGGGCTGGTAGCACGGAAAGGTTTCCCAGAGTCCTATAACCGCCGCGCTCTGCTTAACTTTGTTACCCAGGTAAAAGCTGGGGTGCCGGAAGTAAAAGCTCCGGTATATTCCCACGTCACCTATGACGTAGTACCGGATAAATATGTGACTGTAGCTAGCCCTGATATTTTGATTCTTGAGGGCATCAACGTGCTGCAACCAGCCTGGTTTTATCGAGGGCATCAAGACCTCCCCAACCTTGAAAAACTGTTGGATCAAGATGACGGGCGCAGCGGATTATATGATCACAAGTCCCTGGCAGTAAGCGATTTCTTTGATTTTTCGATTTATGTTGATGCCAAAACACGCGATATTGAGCAATGGTTCGTGGAGCGTTTCTTATCCCTAAAAGAGTCAGCGTTCCGCAACCCGGATTCTTATTTCCAGGTTTATGCCGGAATTTCTGATTCCGTGGCGCGCCAAATTGCCCTCGATATTTGGACCTCGATAAACCTACCCAACCTGGAGCAACAGATTCGCCCAACCAGGGGACGGGCGACATTAATTTTACGTAAAGATGCGCATCATCGCCTAGAAAACGTCTACCTCCGCAAAATTTAAATTAGCTGCCGTATTCCCGGTACGTGATTTCATCTGCCTGGTCTGCGCAATACAGTTTTGCCTGGTAAAGACAACATTTAGTTGTCTTTACCAGGCAAACGTATAAGCGTGAAAGCTTAGCGCTTAGAGTACTGCGAAGCTTTACGAGCTTTCTTAAGACCCGGCTTCTTACGCTCAACAGCGCGTGAATCGCGGGTTAGGAATCCTGCCTTCTTTAGGGCAGGACGGTTAGCTTCCCGATCGATTTCGTTCAGCGCCCGAGCCACGCCTAAGCGTACTGCCCCGGCCTGTCCGGAGATCCCGCCACCGGATACCCGAGCAATAACGTCAAAGCGTCCCTCGAGATCTAGCAGGGTAAACGGCGATCGCACGAGCTGCTGATGCAACTTATTCGGGAAATAATTTTCCAAAGCACGACCGTTGATCTTCCATTCGCCGCTTCCCGGAATCAACCGGACACGCGCGACTGCACTT
Source organism: Varibaculum vaginae (assembly GCF_900604285.1). Taxonomy (GTDB): domain Bacteria; phylum Actinomycetota; class Actinomycetes; order Actinomycetales; family Actinomycetaceae; genus Varibaculum; species Varibaculum vaginae. The sequence continues at coordinate 695,169 of NZ_UWNY01000001.1, read as the reverse complement.
TTACGACGTCCCAGCCCGATGCCGGGAGCGGTCACGGATTGACCGGAGCCGGTCGGCTCCGACTTGGTTTCCGTGGTGTAAGAGCTGGGGGCGTTCTCCTCCAACAGCTCTTCATTTTCGGTGGTATCAGCCACAATTCTCCTCAGGGTCTTGGCTCAGGGCTACTGGGCGATTTTCTTAATTTCGTAAGGTTCCGGCTGCTGTGCCGCATGGTCATGTTCGGGACCTGCGAATACATGCAGCTTCTTCATTTGGACACGTCCCAACCGAGTGTGGGGAACCATGCCACGCACCGCTTTTTGCACCGCCACCTCTGGTTTCTTGCTTAGCAAGTCACCATAGGTTAGAGATTTCAAGCCACCGGGGTAACCGGAGTGACGGTAGACACGTTTCTGCTCACGTTTATTGCCGGTAAGTCCGACCTTGGCGGCGTTCACGATAATCACGTGATCACCCATATCCTCGTTGGGAGTATAGGTCGGCTTATGCTTGCCACGCAGCAGCTTGGCAGCAACGGCCGCCAGTCGTCCGAGAACGACGTCTTCAGCGTCGATGACATACCACTTCTTGTCTTGGGTGTCACCGGCTTTCGGATTATAAGTTCGCACGGGCTTAAGCCTTCGTTTCTTCCTTGGGGGTGAATTCTGCGAGGGCACGGCAACACAATGGCAAAATGCCTAAAATGTTGCGGACGCCGCCGTAGTGTTTTCCACCCGACTTTTTATTTCTTTCCGTCTAGCGTCCCGTTTTTGCCAAAATGCCAGCTACAAGCCCACACCTGGATTGTTCCAGGACACACAACGCTCTTTAGTGTACGGGAGTAACACCACCTGGGTCAAAGCTGCCATTTGTTGAACTACACACATACTTAACGCTAACCACGCATTAACTGCTGGCCGAAGTTTCCTCCTTTCCTCACCTCAGCGCACAGATGGTACCCTTATCAACTATTGTCAGACAGCGCTTTTCATCAGAGCCAAAATTTTTCCAAATCGGTGGCAGGAAAATAGTCCGAGTTTAATGTGTGCATATTGATTTGATCAAACACCCCGTCTAGGGCGTAACGAATCCCTCCGAGGGCAACGGAACGCCGCCCCAAAGTCGACACCGCTATCGGGGGCGCAAATGGACATAGTTCTTTGATAGTTTGTTTCATCTGCGGCAAAAATAGATCAGCATATTTGCAAAATTGTCCCCCCAAAACCACGCATTCGGGGTCAATAACCGCGATCATACTAGCAGTTCCCAATCCCAGAATTTCTCCGTACTTTTTTGCTCCGGAAAGTGCGAGTTCATTCCCTTCTCTCGCCTGTTGAAACAGACTTTCGCGATCGGGCGGCTTAGCTGGGCTATATACTCCACTAGCAAAGCTTTCAGCTTCTAGTTCTTTCCAACGCAATTGCGGAATTTCTCCAATTAGTCCCGCGGCGCCGCGACTCCCAGTCCGCACTCTTCCGTCAAGCACGCTAGCCGCGCCGGTGCGAATTCCGGCCAGAATAAAAACCACCTCATTATATTTAGACGCTGCCCCTACCCACGATTCTCCGCGGGCACCTAACGCACAATCCCCCACAGTGGTTACTTTTACTTTTAATTCCTTACTGATCAGGCGATCTAGTTGCAATCCCTGCCATCCCGGCATGCCTTTACCACCAAAATATGCAACTTGTCCCTGATATTGAATGCCGGGACTCCCGGTTACGCAAATCCAAGTCTTACCGCACTCGGTTTCCTGTAACGTTTTTTTACTAACCGATAAAGCGGCTTCTAGACGTGCTTTCGCGGGCGTATTTTCCGCTAAATCTTCGGTGTTCTCAGCGAGTATATTCCCGCTTAGATCCGCGGTGAGCGCGCTAACATGATGAGCGCCTATATCTAGAGAGAGGACATGTCCGGCTTGAGAGGAGATTTTATAATAGGTAGCTGGTCTACCTATCACAATTATTCCTTCGGGAGCCGAAGCACTCTCTACCCAACCCAGTTTAGCCAGGTCAGCCATAATTGATTCGGCAGCCGGGCGAGTTACCCCTATCTGTTTTGCAACATTTGCTACCGTATCAACGCAGCCAGTCAGGTAGCGTATTGCCGCTTCCATATTGGTCCGCCGTTGAATTCTTCGCTGAGCATTCACAATGGTAAACCCCCATTTACTGAAAATGCTTGACTTACTAAAGAAACTAACGTAATAATTACTGTGACGCAACTCTTACTAGTTAAGGGGTCGAAGATGACTGCCGCTAAACACCAAGGAACTACAGTGAGTTCAAACTCACTCCCCTGCATAAAAAACACTACCAACAGACCTGACGCTTCTGTCGGCAAAAGCAGCCACCTACACCTAGCGGAAATAAGAGCGGGATACCTTTTCATTGCCCCTGCCGTAATCGGATTTTTGATTTTTTATCTAGTTCCCATGGTACGAGGTCTAGCCATAAGTTTTACAGATTGGGATTTAATCTCCCCCGCGAAATTCGTGGGGTTTGCCAATTACCAAAAGCTCCTGAGCGATCAGCATTTCAGCCATGCGCTAGTGGTTACCGTAATTTACGTCCTCGTCAACATCGCCACTCAGACCATAGCCGGTTTGGGAATAGCTGTACTAATGCAACGCATCAGTCAATCCAGCTTGGTGCGCTCACTCTTACTCATCCCCTGGCTAGTACCAAACGTTACAATCGCAGTCATCACCTTGTTTTTACTCGACCCCAATGTTGGTCTCGTAAACCATCTGCTAACTTTAGTCCACAGTGAACCAATCGCTTTCTACGGCAATCCCGATATCGCCATCTTTACAGTCGCTCTGGTTAACTCCTGGCGAAATATGGGATATACGGCGTTACTGATTTTTGCGGGAATGCAAATAGTTCCAAAAATGATTTACGATGCCGCCGAGATAGATGGGGCTGGTACAACCAGAAGTTTTTTCTCTATAACCCTCCCGCTGATACGTCCCATCCTGGTGATGGTGGTAGTAGTGTCCATGATCGGTTCCTTCCAGATTTTTGACACTGTAGCGGTAGCCACCAAAGGCGGCCCTCTAGATTCTACGCGAGTTATCTATTTCTATATCTATGAAAAAGCTTTCCAACAAGGTCAAATGGGGTATGCCGCGGCAATGGCGGTCATATTGTTACTCATTATCCTCGTAATGACCCTCACCCAACTACGTTTAACGAAAGCTACCGAATCGGATCTGGGATAACCCAAGGGGATAAAAAATGAGGAAAAATAGCAGCAGCTTACGCAAGGTGAGCACGGAAAAAATATTCGGCTGGGCTACCTTAATATTAATTTTGATAGTCACTCTACTTCCCTTTGTCTGGGCAATCCGGACGGCTCTAACTCCTAACTCCCAAATTTTTAACGGGGACTATTCCTTGATTCCCACCGACGCTAGCTGGATAAATTTCAAGCGCGTCCTCGGGTTTGCAACTACTGAAGAAGATTTAGCCGCAGGAGGATCGGGCGCAAAGATATATTTCTGGCTTTACCTGCGAAACTCTCTAATATTCACCGCCATATTGGTAATCGGTCAAGTAGTGACTTCCACGATGGCTGCCTATGCCTTTGCACGTCTCCATTTCCCCGGAAGAGATAAAATCTTTGCAATCCTGCTCACGGGAATGATGATTCCCCCCATCTTCATAGTGCTACCAAACTTTGTATTGGTAAAAAACCTAGGGTTACTAAATACTTTCAGCGGTTTATTAGCGCCATACGTTTTGGTTTCTCCTTTCGCTATTTTCTTTTTGCGGCAATTCTTCCTATCTGTTCCCCGAGAAGTAGAAGAAGCCGCTCTTTTAGATGGGGCTAATCAATGGACCATATTTAGCAGAGTAGTAGTACCTATCTGTAAATCGCCCATCACCACGATTGCAATTATTCAGGCTGTTTTCGCATGGAACGAATACTTATGGCCACAGCTGGTGGGCAAAGAACACGCCGTTCGACTCCTTAATGTCGCTCTGGCTACCTTTCAACAAGCTTCCCCCTCTACTAAACCAGACTGGGCAGGTCTCATGGCAGCTGCAACCCTGCAGACTATCCCTATGCTGATCTTACTGTTGGTAGTCGGGAAGAAACTAGTAAATTCAATCGGTCTTACTTCGGCGAAGTAGAGCCGTCCCTAAGGAGAATGAAATGAAAAAAACAATCGCATTGACCTGCGGTGTAGCTATATTTGCCGCAGCAGGACTGGCTGGGTGCGCCCCCCAGGAAACGAAGGGAAGCGGCACAAGTAGCAATACGGTTACCTACAGTTTGTGGGATCCTAACCAAAAACCCGCCTACGAGGCGTGCGCAGCCGAATTCAAGAAGAAGAGCGGAATTACCGTAGATATCCAACAAACCGGATGGGACGATTATTGGAAGAACCTGACGGTTCAGCTATCTTCGGGAGAAGCCCCGGATGTTATCACCAACCACGTAGCTCAATACCCTGAATTAGCAGCTAAAGACGTATTGACTGACCTCAAACCGTATATCGAAAAAGATAAGATTGATTTGAGTCAATACACTGGCGAGCTGGCATCTCTATGGAATTATGAGGGCAAAACTTTTGGGATTCCACAAGACTGGGACACTATCGCGCTCGTTTATAACGTAAAAGACGTCAAAGACGCCGGAATCGATGAAGCTAGTTTGCAGAGTTTGGACTGGAATCCCCAAGACGGCGGTACTTTTGGTAAGACCATTGCTCACCTAACCATCGATAAGAATGGAAAACGTGGGGATGAAGCGGGTTTTGATAAGAACAACGTGGAAACTTACGGATGGGGATTGGAGACTAATTCTGGAGTAGTAGGCCAAGGCCCCTGGTCATGGTTTGCGCTCTCTAATGGTTTCAGCTACTTAGATAAGAACCCGTTTGGCCGCCACTACAATCTAGATTCGCCCAAATTAATTGAAGCTATGAGCTGGTGGCAAAAGCAGATTGAAGCTGGCTATGTCACCCCGGTTGAAAAAGCTGGCGATCTTGGTTTAGAGCCCATGATGGAGCAAAACAAAGCGGCGATTATCCCCGACGGTTCTTGGAGAATTAATACTTGGTCACAATCAAAGACTCAAGAATTCAAGTTTGCTCCTCTCCCCAAAGGTCCCCTGGGACAGAGAACCATTATTAATGGCCTAGCCCCATCTATTACTAAGAACGCGAAAGATAAAGATAAGGCATGGCAGTGGGTCAAATTCCTAACTTCCGCGGAATGCCAGACCATTATCGCGAAGAAAGCCATAGTATTCCCCTCAATAACTAGCCAATCAGAGGCCGCAGCTAAAGCACACGAGGCTAACGGAGTCGATGTTAGTGCCTTCTTAAATATCACTAAAGATCCGAAGAACCTGGTCTACTACCCGATAACTTTTAAAGCTGAAGAGATTAATACCGAAGCTAACAAAGTTTTCGAAGGCATAGAACGCGGAAGCGAAGATCCCGCTAAGGCTCTCCCGGCGTTAAACAAGAAAATAAATGAGCTACTAGCGGAAAAGTAAGTTACTAAACGACCACCACGAGGAACGGGATCATGAAGATAACCTACCGGCAAGGGAAGCTTATTTTCCCGGCAGAGGACTCTGGCTGCTCTGCAGTTAACACTTTGGGAGAGGTAGCTAAGACGCCCCTCAGAGGGGAGGCGTCTTGCAAAACTGCGGAGTTTTTCTGCCCTGAAATTGAAATAACCTACCCCGCTTACAAAGATGCCGAGTTTTATCGACATGGCTGGAATTCTTGGTCTCCGACCTCGTGGTGGTCGCTCAACAAACCTCCCTACCGAGTCTGGGATAATCCTCCGCGTTCATTAACAGCCGAGGATGGATATTCGGACAATCCGGAAATTCACCAATCCTATTTATTAACCGCAATCAAATTTGACCCCAAAACAGACTTCATATTGCTAGTCGGCGCCCTAGGAGGAGAATCTGGATATTTCGAAATTGGAAACACTCTTCTAAGCGGGAAAAAATTACCTGATAAAACCGAAAAATCCGCGCCTGCGTTCCCCACCAAATGTAATAAGAATAGGAACCTCACCTGGTGGGTGGGAGTTGGCAAAGAGCTGAATGTTTTTAGAGCCTATTGCACCGCCCTCGGAGAATCTTTAGATACTAAAGCTACAGATTTATGTAAATATCCCGGTCCAATCTGGTCATCCTGGTACTCCTGGTTTGAAGAAATCAACGAAGAAATTATTGAAAGCGAGATTCGCCCCGCAGCTACCAGCGGATACCATGTATTCGAAATCGACGATGGCTGGCAAGCAAAAATTGGAGAATGGGAACCCAACCAAAAGTTTCCTAAAGGACTTGCGAATCTGGCAAGCAAAATCAGTGCCCACAATATGGAGGCTGGCATCTGGGTTTCACCATTTATTGCTGCTGATAACAGCACAATAGTCCAGGAGCATCCAGAATATTTCATTCACGATTTTTCCGGAAACTTACAACCTGCAGGTTATAACTGGGGAAATTACTATTACGGACTGGACTGTACCCACCCGGGCGCAAAAACTTGGTTAAGAAAAATTCTGAAAACCATTTTTAAATGGGGATTCACCTATTTCAAGCTGGATTTTCTTAACGCAGCTGCCATAGTAGGTCAGCGATATCGAGCAATTCCTCGCGAACAGGCCTACCAAGAAGGATTAAAAATAATCCGGGAAACACTTCCCGAGGCCTACCTAATGGCTTCCGGAGCGTTAATCGGACCTTCATTAGGTCTCGTTGACGGCATGAGAGTGAGTCCCGATACTGCCCCCTATTGGGATAACACAGAGCGTAAACGTGATCCCTCCGGACCAGCTGTTCGCAATGCCACCTTAAATTCTCTGTCCCGTTATTGGTTAAAGGAATTGGTAGCACTAGATCCAGATGTTTGTTTCGCCCGTTCGCGAGGTTCTCTCCTAAGCCCCGAAGCAAATGAAGTCACCCAGAAACTAGCCAGAGTTTGCGGCGTGTTTAGCTGTTCTGACCCCTATACCTGGTTAACACCATCTGAAATAGCTCAGGTAAAAGACCTCTGTAAGGAATTTGCAACGCCTCCCTCAGCTGAACAGATTTCTCGTTTTCACTTCCGTATCGAAAACCAGGATATTGATTTCACTCCGTGGCTGTATCCTTCCGGACGAATTTCTGATCGCATTTTAGCTAAATAAATCAGTCTTAAAAACGATAGCCTTAAAGTACGTTTGGAAGGGTGCGCACAACTTTGGCTTTTTGAGCTTGAGCAGCATACTGGCTGGCAGGCGGATAGTTAACTTCCCAAAGGGTCAACCCCCGTCCATCGGCAAGCGGTACCCGTTGATCGCGCACTCCCGCAGCCAATAGTTCCGCTATCCAATTGGTGCTGTACTTTCCGCGTCCAATCTCGATTAAGGCACCCATCATAAACCGAACTTGCGAATGACAAAAGGCATCCGCACAAATCAAAGCCTGCACTATTCCTGTTTCGGGGCGGGAAATATTAAAGGAATGGAGGGTGCGTACCGTTGTTGCCCCCTCGCGAGGCTTGGCAAAGGGAAGAAAATCATGTTCCCCACAAAGCGCTTGTGCTGCCACTTGCATTTTTTCCGCATTCAAAGGCGTGGATGCGCGTGCGATATCTAACCGGCACGGATCTATTGCCCGCGCATTATCGCAGATAAGGTACCGATAGGTGCGGGAAAGCGCCGAAAATCGGGCATCAAAATCCGTCGCAACTACGCTGATCTGTTTAACTGCCAAAGCACCGTTTAAACCGCGTCCTGCCAAGCCTTCTAGGCGAGAACGCAGCCGTAATGCGCGTACCTGATCGTCCTCTTTGCGTCCTCTCGACAGGGAAATCCAAAACTCCACTGGCACATCTAAGTGTGCTACCTGGCCGCGCGCATTTACCCCCGCATCGGTACGACCGGCCACGGTAAGCTGTGCTGGTTGCCGCGTAATCAGAGATAGTGCTTCCTCGAGTCGACCTTGAACTGTCAACAAACCGGGTTGACGTGCCCAACCGTGAAAGGGTTGCCCGCGATAGGCAAGGTCTAGGCGTAAACGAATCAGCGAGCTCATTAGGTCACCAAATCCCAAGCACGCACCCCGCCGCGTATACCGGCATCATTAGGCACGATAACTACTTCTTCTCCCAGGGTTTTGCGTACAGATTCCACGATATGTGAGGAGTTTCCCCCACCTAAGTAAAGCCGATCCCACATAATCGCTTCTCGAAGCACACCCACCACTCGGCGTACCCGTCGCGACCAGTGAGTATCCCCCATTCGTACCCGTTCAGGCTCACCTACATAGTCGTCAAACAGCAATCCCCAACGGGCAACCATATGGGAAAGCTCCATATGAGGAGCCAAGCGTCCCCCATCCCAAATAGAATTGCCCAAACCGGTTCCCAAGGTAATAATCATTTCCATCCCGGTACCAGATACAACTCCGGCACCAGCTACTTCGGCGTCATTTAGCACCAGAGAAGGTAACGCAGTTTGTTCTAGCAAGGCGCGGGCAAGATCAAAGTTTTTCCACGCTGCAACCATTTCCGGCAGCACCCGAGTGCGTGGGCCAGATCTACAAACATAATGGGGGGTGGAAATGACTACCCCATGACGAATCATCCCTGGCATTCCCAGCGTGATTCGGTTAGCACCAACTTGGAATTCGGAACGGAAACTCTTGACGATTTCAATTAATTTTTCTGGAGGCAACGGGTAAGGGGTAGGTATACGCAGAGAGGGCGCCACCATAGTGCCTCGTTTATCGACTACCGAGGCCTTAATCCCCCCTCCCCCACAGTCCACCGACAACGTAAGGGGATTTTTAATCTGCTTTCCCATATTCCTAGCTTACCTAGAGATGTTTACTCGCTGATCCCAAGAATCATTTTCTAGACTAACTAAAAAATAATGCGGGCAGTTGGCCACCATTTACCAACTGCCCGCACCAAGTAGATGCTAAAAACCAGTGGAGTTACCCACCGATATTAGCCAGGTTATTTTTCTTTAGAATCTGCGGCTTCCGCACTCTCTTCAGCTTCTGCTGCCTCAGAGTTCTCTTTGTCACTTTCCTCGACCTTGTCGGCTTCTTTAGATTCCTCAGCTTGCTCAGGCTCCGCGACTTCTTCCTTAGTGGGCTGTACCTTAGCTTTCGCCTCTAGCTTCTCGGTAACCAAGGAGATCTCGGCCATAGGAGCATTATCCCCACGGCGAGCAGGCAGTTTCACAATCCGGGTATATCCACCCTGACGGTTCGGATCTAAATCGGGAACTACCTCGTCAAACAGCGTGTAGACCGCGTCAAATCCCCGGGTGTATTTATCAACCTGGGTGCTCAGTTTACGGGCAACCATCCGACGATTGTGAATATCACCCTTCTTCGCCTTGGTGATCAGCTTTTCAATGTAGGGCTGCAGACGACGAGCTTTAGCTTCCGTGGTGCGAATTGAACGATGCTCGATTAGCGACTTCGCCAGATTCGCAAGAATTTTGCGCTCATGTGCCGGGCCGGCTCCTAGCCGGGGACCTTTAGATGGCTTAGGCATTTTTCTTCCTTTACTTTCTAAAAAACTTTATTGTTTCAGCGCCGAGAAAACCCGACTTAGTCATCAGAGAACTGTAGCGAACTGGGGGTAGCCAGGTCATCTAGGCTGACCGAAGTGGGCAGCGGAGAATCCTTAAGCGCCATTCCCATTTCGGCGAGTTTCGCCTTGATTTCTTCGATCGACTTGGCACCAAAATTCCGGATATCCATTAGATCCGCCTCAGAGCGGGCAACCAATTGCCCCACCGTGTTAATGCCTTCACGGGTCAAGGCGTTATAAGAACGCGACTGCAGACCCAGGTCATCAATAGAGAGCGCCAAATCTTGAGCTAGCGCTTGATCGGTTTGGGGAGCGCCAATCTCGATACCCTCGGCCTCGATGTTTAATTCCTGGCAAAGTCCGAACAACTCCACCAGGGTCTTGCCTGCAGAAGCAAGTGCGTCCCGAGGAGCTAGTCCCGGTTTGCTTTCCACATCTACAATCAGGCGGTCAAAGTCGGTGCGCTGTTCCACACGAGTAGCTTCAACCTTGTAGCGGACTTTAACCACTGGAGAGTAAATCGAATCAATCGGAATTCGAGAAATCTCATGACCATCCGACTTGTTCTGATCAGCAGACACGTAGCCACGACCACGTTCTACTGTTAACTCAATCTCCAGCTTACCGGAGTCATTAAGAGTCGCCAGATACAAATCTGGGTTATGAATTTCAACTCCCGCCGGAGGGGTAATATCCCCTGCCGTAACCTGTCCTGCTCCTGCCTTGCGCAGGTACATAACCACCGGTTCATCATTCTCGGAAGACAGCACAATCTGCTTGATATTCAGAATGATCTCGGAGACATCCTCCATTACTCCCGGAATGGTGCGGAACTCATGCGGCACCCCCTCGATCCGAATAGAGGTAACTGCGGCTCCGGGGATGGAGGAAAGTAGGGTACGCCGCAAGCTGTTTCCTAGGGTGTGCCCGAATCCGGGTTCTAGGGGTTCAAGGGTGAAGCGGGAGCGTTGTTCGCTAATCACTTCTTCCGATAGCACGGGTCGCTGTGAAATAAGCAACGTGTTGTCCTTTCTGCCGCCCAGCCCGCCATATGACTGGAACGAACGTTCTGACCTGAGGTCAGCTTCTTAGACAAGACTGCGGAATCCCCCAAATGACGGCCTGGAGACCCACAGAAGTGTTTTACTATCTTCTTTTTTCTGCTTTAGTTAGGACGCGTTATACGCGGCGACGCTTCGGAGGCCGGCAACCATTATGGGCATGAGGAGTAACATCCTGAATGGACCCTACCTCAAGCCCGGTAGCCTGCAGGGAACGGATAGCAGTCTCGCGACCCGACCCCGGTCCTTTAACGAACACGTCAACCTTTTTCATACCGTGTTCTTGAGCGCGCCGAGCGGCAGCTTCGGCTGCCATCTGCGCGGCGAAAGGAGTTGATTTGCGCGATCCTTTGAAACCCATCTGGCCGGCAGACGACCAGGAAATAACGGCTCCGGAGGGATCGGTAATCGAAACGATAGTGTTATTAAATGTGGACTTAATGAACGCTTTTCCCTGAATAACGTTCTTACGCGCAGCCCGACGCGGCTTACGGCTCTTTATAGAACTAGCAGCCATATCTTCCTTCTTTTCCTCAGATCCAGCAGGTGGTGCCTGCGCTTACTTATACAGCCTTCTTCTTACCGGCAACGGTGCGTTTCGGCCCCTTGCGGGTACGCGCATTGGTCTTGGTTCGCTGACCGTGTACCGGCAAATGGAACCGGTGACGCAAGCCCTGATAACAACCAATCTCAATCTTGCGGCGAATATCGGCTTGGACCTCACGACGAAGGTCGCCTTCAACCTTGTAGTTGGATTCAATAAAGTCGCGTACTTTAATCAGATCTTCTTCCGAAATATCCTTTACACGCACATCCGGAGAAACCCCGGTTTCTTTCAGCGTTTTTTGAGCGCGCGTGCGCCCAACGCCATAAATGTAAGTAAGTGCCACTTCCAGACGCTTTTCGCGAGGAAGATCAACACCGGCAATACGTGCTGCCATTAATTTTCTCTCCACATTGTTTCCGGAGGCCGTCGCGCTACCTTCCGCTACTGCGGCCTAGGCCTCCGGACCTAGGGTCATCTTTCATAGAGAAAGATGCTGGTGGCACGCTTTTTATTATTCTCGGCTAGCCTTGACGCTGCTTATGCCGAGGGTTTTCGCAAATCACCATGACAACGCCGTGGCGACGAATCACCTTGCATTTTTCACAGATCTTCTTAACGCTGGGTTGAACCTTCATAACTTCCCTCTTGCGGCGACGGAATTATCCGTAGCCAACACTGTTTTACTTGTATCGGTAAACAATTCGGCCGCGGGTTAAATCGTAGGGGCTGAGCTCTACTACCACGCGATCCTCTGGCAAGATTCGGATATAATGCTGACGCATTTTGCCCGAAATGTGCGCTAGCACCTTGTGACCGTTCTCGAGTTCTACCCGGAAATACGCATTCGGGAGTGCCTCTGCCACGGTACCTTCGACCTCTACAACGCCTTCTTTTTTAGCCATCTATCCTTCACTAACCTTGTCCACATAGGATGACCAGCGGGTATACTCTACCCCTCTAGCCACAAACCCAATAGTCAACTTTACGTTAGTAACGGGGCAAACCTAAAGCTGATAAAGGGTTAAATCGGTCACGCATATTTCGCCTCTACGATCTTAGGCGTGTCGCTGGTTGCAAAATAGATTTTTTCCAGTAGGTTTCCTTGTTTCCCTTCTTTACAAGCTAATATCCGGGAGCAGGAAGAAGCCTAAAGCTACCTTTACAGCTCTTGCGGTTCCACCCCGAAAGGAGCCAATGCAGCTTTCCCAAAATCAGGCTGATTAAGGACGCAAATCCCCCGTTCTAATACTGCGACTTGCGCTTCCCAATGACAGGCGAGAGCGTGATCTACGGTTTTCACAGTCCATTCATCAGCCATAGTTACGACTTGATTCGAACCGCGAGTCAATATCGGTTCCACGCACAACACCATTCCTGGTTTTATCACTGCCGATCTCCCCGCCGCACGGAAGTTGACCACGTCAGGAGCCTGATGCATGGCAGTACCAATCCCATGCCCAGTGAACTCTTCCACTATTCCCGCGGTCCAGCCCAAACGCTGACCGAAAGAATCTACTGCGTCCTCGATGGCGGCACCAATATCATTCACCCGGGCACGCGAACGATCCATAGCCGCCACTCCCGCCCAGGTGCTATAGCGAGTAATTTCTAGGAGCTGCTCTTTTTCTGAACACATCGCGTATTCATGGGCAGAAATAGAAGGCTCCGGCTTCGGCGCCGGTTCTTCACCGATAATAACCGAGAAGGCGGAATCACCGTGCCACTGCTTGCCGTCTCGTACTAGATAGCATCCACAGTCGAAACTAACTAAATCCCCGACCTCAAAGGGGACATCACCAGGAATCCCGTGCACTACCGTGTCATTTACCGAGATACAGATGGTTGCCGGGTAATCAAAATACCCTAAAAAGTTAGAGTGAGCACCCGCATCCGCGATTACCTGCGCCGAAATTTTATCTATTTCGCGGGGAGTCACCCCCGCCCGAGCGTATTCCCAAACGGCCTCATGAATTTGGTTGACAATTAGCGCCGCCTGACGCATATAACCAAGCTGCTGTCGATTCTTTATTTCTATACCCCGCCCAAATAGCATAGGTACCCAGCTTCTTCCCTTTTTAGCTATTTTTGCAGCTGGGAAGCAATGTTATCCCAAACTTGGTCAATAGAACCATTGCCATCGATATTTATTAGCAGGCCAGCCTCACGATAGTAGCGAACCAAAGGCTCGGTTTGCTCCTGGTATACCTGGAGGCGACGCCGAATCACCGGCTCAGTATCATCAGAGCGGTGTTCAATCTCGGCACGTTTAAGTAGCCGTCCCACCACGTCCTCTAACTGGACATCCAAATTGATCACCGCATCTAGCTGAGTTCCCATATCTTTGAGAACCCGATCCATAAAATGAGCCTGTTCCAGGTTGCGCGGATAACCGTCAGCAAGGAAACCCTCGCGGTAGCTCGGAGACTGGAGCTCTGCCTCGACCAGGGAACTAATCACTGAATCCGGTACTAGCTCGCCCCGATCAATTAGTTCCTTAGCTTTTTTACCTAGCTCGGTACCGGCCTTCATCTGGCTGCGTAGCATCGCTCCAGTAGAAAAAGTTGGGATATCAAGCAGTTCACAAATCTTTTGTGCCTGGGTACCTTTACCTGCGCCAGGTGCACCCAAAATTAATAGGCGTTTTTTCATTTTAGGAATCCTTCGTAGTGATGTTGTTGAAGCTGAGCATCAATCTGCTGTACGGTTTGCAGACCTACACCCACCATAATTAATAGGGTAGTTCCCCCGAAGGGCATCTGGGTAACCTTCAGCGGGATTAGCGCTACGATCGGCACCATGGCTACCACCACCAAATACAGTGCGCCGGCAGTAGTAATCCGACTAATCACATAGTGGAGGTAGTCAGCTGTGGGAGCCCCTGCCCGGATTCCAGGAATAAAGCCGCCATACTTCTTCATATTATCGGCGATTTCTTCGGGGTTGAAAGTAATCTGGGTATAGAAGAAAGCGAATCCCAGCACTAGCAGAGCGTAGCAGATTAAATAAATCAGAGAGTCATGCTGGAAGTTATCATTAATCCATTTGACCCAGCCTGCGGTAGGTTTACCGAAACGGGAAATCATTTGCGGCATGGCCAACAGCGAGGCTGCGAAAATCACGGGAATAACGCCCGACATATTAATCTTCATAGGGATGTAAGTAGTGGATCCACCATACATTCGCCGACCCACCATGCGTTTGGCATACTGTACCGGAATGCGCCGCTGCGCCTGTTCTACGAACACAATAGCCAGGGTAATCAAGGCTACTAGGCCGATGATAATAAGTACCTTCCATACCCCACCGGAGGCTCCAATTGACTGAAGGTGCGCGGGCATATTCGCCACGATACCGGTGAAAATCAGTAAGGACATACCATTACCGATACCGTTCTCGGTAATCAGTTCGGCCAGCCACATGATGAGACCGGTACCGGCGGTCATGGTAATCATCATGATCAGATAGTTAATTGCCGATTGATCGGGAATAATCGGTTTACTGGGGGCACAGCCTTGTAGCAGTTGTCCGGAACGCGCCATATAGATAATGGTCACTGACTGCAGTACCCCGAGTCCAATGGTCAAATACCGGGTGTATTGGGTCATTTTGGCTTTCCCGGCTTGCCCTTCGCGGTGCAAATCCTCGAAGCGGGGAATCACCACCCGCATCAGTTGGGTAATAATCGAGGCCGTAATATAAGGCATGATCCCCATGGCGAACACTGATAGTGAAAGCAATGCTCCCCCGGAAAACAGGTTAACCAGGTCGAGGAGACCATTTTGCTCATTGTTCTTTAGGCAGGCTTGCAGGTTCGGATAGTTAACCCCCGGAGAGGGGATATGGGATCCGATCCGGTACAGCGCCATAATTGCCAAGGTGAACAGGAGCTTTTTCCTAAGATCCGGCGTTTTAAACGCCTGTACGAATACGCTAAGCAAGCTGCCTCCAGCACTATGTTCTTCAACGGCACAGAAAAGATGAATCTATAACCCTTAGTAGCCTACACAATTTTAGCCGGTAATGGCACATAGGCTAGGGTAAGGAATTTCGGGCGCCTTTTCTGGCTATCTAGTTTTCCGCTTCTACGAAAACCGGTTTTCTCGTATTTTCAATGCTCATCGTAACTACCAATATCTTTATCCTTCAAAGTTGAACTCAGTGGTAGTCTCACGATGATAAAGTTTGCAGGGTTTTTTGAAACCTAAATCTCTTAACTGTTGCTCTCCCTTAGGAGAGAGCTTTCTGTGTAGTTTATCGGAGGATACTATTTCCGAATCAATAGTATGAAACTCTAAATTCCCATTTACCAAAGCTAGTACCTGACTCCAAGAGCTATTCTCATCAATCTTTATACCGTGAGCTACACTCCAAGCCGCCTTTCTCCAGATGAGAGGATTCTTAGTGCGATTCAATTTGTCTTCGATCTCGTGGATTGCCATTTTGGCATGCTCCATCCTCATGTTCGCACCTTTTTCCGCGCTAACCGTTTTCCATTTCCCATCAATAAACTCTTGGTAGCTGCGAGCACGAACAAAAGCTAATAGTTGCCTGCCATTTAGATTCTGTTTACCTGACTTAAGATTGAGTTTCGCATCCCTGTCGCGTATGGGGTGGGTTACGTTAATCTCCACTCCCCCAAGGGCGTCTGTTAGCTTTACAAAACCACTCATATCTATCTGCATATAGTGGTTAGCTGGAACTCCAATATCGTTACACAATGACGCGTTTAAACGAGTGGGACCGAAAACTAGCATCAAAGTGAGTCTGGTAGAGGGATTATTTTGATAGTTGACATCTATGTCTCTTGGCAATGCCGCCAAGATTAGCTTATCTCCTGCTTTGCGAGCTAAAAAGATCAAGTCGGCTCGTTCCCCTTGTGCCTGCTCATCTTCGTCTGACTGCAAGTAGCTGGGAGCGTCAGCGCGAGAATCACTGGCTACTAGCAGCCAAGTTTCAGATCCATGGCCACTGGGTTGCGCAAAACAACCCGATCTACCTGTCTGGACAGTAAAAACAGCTCCATAACCAGCAGCAACATCATGAGTATTGCCGTAATGAGCGTACCAATTAGTACCCGTTTACTTCTACTAGTAAGAGGGGTGCGGGACATAACAACCATCTTCTATTTCAGCAGACAAAATATAAAAATAGATAAAAGTTTAATGGCTGAGGCACCTGAGTGCCTCAGCCATTAAATTGCTTAGTTATTTAACAATAGTCGAAACTATTAGCTGAACCGGCGACGGAGAGCAACAATTCCAGCTCCAGCAGCAGCCAGAGCACCGGCCGCTACCGCCGCTACTGATGCTGCAGCACCAGTATTTACATTTGCAAAGTTGTTACCGATTTTGCCACAGTTTTCAGCTTTATCTTTGATGGTGAACTCGGAGAAACCTGCATCCTTAACAACGGCCTTGGATTCACCTTTAGGATAAACGGTCAATTCCGCAGTATGCTTGCCGACCTCGAGTTCACATCCCAACTTGTGGGTGAAAGTGGCGGTCTTACCGGCAGGAACAAACTTGTTACCCAAATTCACCGGATTCGAATGCAAGGTTACATTTTGAATGGTGTCAAAAGACTTCCCGCTGGCACCGGTGGTTACCACAGGTTTGGTGGTGAGAACCAAAAGGTCGCCATACTTTAGCTCGTCCAAGCTGACAGTTTTCCATCGCGGGTAGCCGACAAATCGCCATTGAAGGTGTAGTCACCATATTTCGCAGAGGTACCATTGGGGGTTACATCTCCCTGCGCTGGGAGACTCCCATAGCTACTGCCAGCAGGATCCGAGTAGTTCGCCGGGTGGGGTTTCCATAACCAGCAGGTGCCGCGATTGCGGAGGGCACCATGGCGAAAGAAAGCGCAAAAGCGGCGACCGCTGTGGCTAGTTTCTGTGTTTTCTTCATATCTAGTAGTATTCCTTCCCTTAGAAAGATGGGGTGGGCAAGTTTATGTAACTATTTTGAAACCAACCGCAAACATTGCTTTGCATAACCAATGAGAAAAAATCAAGAGTTTTTTAAAAAAACCTGTTTTATCTGCTAAACGCCATTTATTTGCGCATAAAATAGTTCGCTATCTGACATAATTTGGCGAGGCGTAGGCCAAAAAGCTCAAATGACATTTTAATGATCGAGACTCGATCGCCATCAGAAGAACCCCTTGGCCAGACAGTGGATCCATTCTTTGCCAACCGTAAAAAAGGGAGGGATACCCTGCCTAGCGTGATACAGCGACAATCCTATAGGCAGCGACCGGAGCCAACATTAAAGCTGATATGCACGTGATCGTAATGGTTTTGGGTCGTGGAGCCACGGTCTTCCATACCATTCCAGGTTCCCCCGGGCATCCAAATACGTTGTTTCCAGATAATGTACTTAACATTCAGATCCGAGCTATTGTTTATCGCCCAGTTAGCAATAGTATCCCCCAGGGCACTGGACACCGGAACCATAACGTCTAGAGCTAGACCCCGGCCATGATCTTGGGGATCCCCAGGTCGATAACCTCCGATATTAGTAACCCCGAAACGCTCAGAAATCATGGTTCGCACCTGGCGAGGCCAGGCTTGTAAACCAGCTTCCCCACTTGGTGTGGTGCAGTGAGGAGTTTCAGCTTTAGTTACAACCGCACTAGATGCTCCCGCAGAAATCGCACTAATCTTATCGGAGGAAACCTTAACGCCATCATCGACCGACACCGCTTGGTTGTACAGATTTTCCTGCAACATCGTGCTGGCAATCTTAGAAACATCAACGCCTTCATCATTGACTACAGCAGAGGGATGAGCAGAATCTGCAGCCACTAAACCAAAGGACGCCATAACCACGACTGGTGCCATCAACCAGGTTTTACGCAATTTTTCTCCTGACGATCCGTCCACTAGCAAGCTAGTCGGTACATAACGTTTTCATAACAAATATGTTACGAGTATAAATAATTAGGGGTCGGGGCTGTCAAGTATTTCGATAGCAATAATTTAAAGTCACAATCCCTGATAGCGCTCGGAGTTTCATACAAGAGAAAGTGGGAAAAATTAATCCTGGGCGGGGAGAATTTCTCCCCGCCCAGGATTATCTAGCTATCGAATTCGCCAGCTACATCAAGCAGCCAGGTGCAAACTAATCTTGCTCCCGCTTGCTGAGTGAACCGCCAGCAGCTTCAATCTTTTCTTTGGCACTAGCAGACCAGGCATCCACCACAAGTTCAAGTTTCACCGAGATTTGCCCGGTACCCAGAACCTTCACCAAAGAGTTTTTACGAACCGCACCCTTAGAAACTAGATCATCAACTGTAACCGCTCCTCCTTCGGGGAACAGTTCCTGTAGACGATCCAGATTTACTACCTGATAGACAGTAGCAAAGGGATTCTTAAATCCACGCAACTTCGGCAGGCGCATATGCAATGGCATCTGACCGCCTTCGAAACGAGGATGGACATTCTTACGAGCGCCAGTACCTTTAGTACCCCGCCCGGAAGTCTTGCCCTGCGAACCTTCGCCGCGCCCTACGCGCTTACGACGCTTATTAGAGCCGGGAGCCGGGCGTAAATCATGCAGGCGGATTACGCCGTCTTTCACCGTGTCTTCTGCTTCGGTTACCTTAGTATCTTCAGCCATTAACCAATCTCCTCTACCTGCACCAGGTGAGCAACCTTACGGATCTGTCCGCGAATAGCCGGATTGTCCTGATGTTCCACACTCTGGTGAATCTTGCGCAGACCCAGCGACTGCATAACCAGCCGCTGGTTCTGGTTGGTATTAACCAGGCCTTTAACCTGGGTGATCTTGAGCTTACTCATCAGGCATTCACCTCTTCAGCGACACCGGCAGCAGCCTTCTCTGCCTCGTCCTTCTTCGCTTTCTCGGCTTTTTCTGCCCGTGCTTCCGCTTGAGCCCGCAGCATCGCCTCTGGAACTACCCGTTCAACAGGTAGTCCACGACGAGCTGCAACCTCTTCCGGACGTTGCAGCATCTTTAGAGCTGCCACCGTGGCCTGCACGATATTCAAGGCGTTGGCACTGCCCAACGATTTGGTCAGCACGTCATGAACACCCGCACATTCCATAACTGCACGCACCGGACCACCGGCGATTACACCGGTACCGGGCGAAGCTGGACGCAACAGCACCACACCGGCGGCCTCTTCTCCCTGTACCAGGTGAGTAATAGTGCGCCCGATCATTGGTACTTGGAAGAAGTTCTTCTTCGCGTCCTCGACACCCTTGGAAATAGCCTGGGGAACTTCTTTAGCCTTGCCGTAACCGACACCGACCATCCCTTCACCGTCACCGACAACTACCAGCGCGGTAAAAGCGAAACGACGTCCACCCTTAACTACTTTAGAAACACGGTTAATGGTAACTACGCGCTCTAGGTATTGATTCTTTTCCTGCTCACGACGGTTGTCGCGGCGGCCTTTACGCCCCCGGTCTTCGCGGCCTTTGCCACGGGATTCCCGGGAATCGGCATTTTTATTTTCTTCAGCCATGATTTTCCCTCTCCTCTACAGCTTGAGACCGCCATCGCGGGCACCATCAGCCACCGCGGCGACGCGACCATGATACTTATTGCCACCGCGATCAAACACGACAGCCGTGATACCTGCCTCTAGGGCACGCTTGGCGATACGTTCGCCAACCTGGCGAGCCGCATCAACTTTCTTCATCTTCTCGCCTCGCTGCTCCGCTTCCAGGGTGGAAGCTGAAACCACGGTGTGACCCAAATCGTCATTGACAACCTGGGCAACCATGTGGCGGTTAGACCGAGTAACCACCAGACGAGGGCGCTGCGCCGTACCATATACGCGTTTACGAACCCGAATATGACGGCGTTTGCGAGCGACGAATTTGCCTTTACCTTTAGGGGTATATGACATTTACTTACCCGCCTTTCCGGCCTTGCGACGAACGAATTCGCCCTTGTAACGAATACCTTTGCCCTTGTAGGGTTCCGGAGGACGAATCTTGCGGATCTTCGCGGCGGTTTCGCCCACTAGCTCCTTAGAAATGCCGGAGATAGTGAAAGAGAGTGCGCTATTAACCTTAAATTCGATACCTTCGGGAGCTTTAAACGGTACGGGATGCGAAAAACCCAGCTGCAGTTCAATATCACTGCCACGAGTTAATACCCGGTAACCAGTACCCACGATTTCCATCTCTTTGGAGTAACCATTAGTTACCCCCTCGATCATATTGGAAATCAGTGAACGGGTAAGACCGTGCAAAGAGCGAGCTTCACGGGTTTCAGTTTCCCGCTCCACCAGGATTTTGCCGTCCTCTTCCCGAATCTTTAGCGGCCCGGTAAACGAACGATCTAACTGCCCTTTAGGGCCTTTAACTGAAACGTTCAGGCCGTCGATCTTTACTTCTACCCCGGAGGGGAGGGAGATTGGATTCCTGCCAATACGTGACATAACTTATTCCCCCTTACCAGATGTAGGCAAGGACTTCCCCGCCTACGCCCTTGTCCTGTGCCTGACGGTCAGTCATCAGACCAGAGGAAGTAGACAGAATCGCTACCCCCAGGCCTCCCATGACCTTCGGCAATTGAGTAGATTTTACGTATTTACGCAGACCCGGCTTGGAAACACGCTTACAGCCGGTGATTGCCTGTTCGCGTTTACTTCCGTACTTCAGGGTCAAAGTGAGAGTCTTGCCCACGCGAGCCTCAGTGACTTCACTTTTGGCAATATAGCCTTCATTTTCAAGAATCTTTGCGATTCCCGCCTTCATTTTAGATGAAGGCATAGACACTTTATCCAGATGCGCCGCATTGGCGTTACGCAGACGCGTCAGCATATCTGCGATGGGATCTGTCATAGTCATTTTGGGGTCTAACCCTTCCTCGCTGCGGTTTCTTTTTCAGACCTGCAACGTAGTAGTTTTACCAGCTGCTCTTAGTGACGCCCGGCAGTTCGCCCCTCAGGGCGAGCTCACGTAGGCAGACACGGCATAGTCCGAACTTGCGATACACCGAATGGGGACGACCGCACCGGTTGCACCGGGTGTAGGCACGCACCTTGAACTTCGGCTTACGCTTCGCTTTATTCTTCAGCGCCGTTTTCGCCATTAACGTTCCTCCTTAAACGGGAAGCCCAGCGCGCGCAGGAGCGCCCGCCCCTCTTCGTCACTGTTAGCAGTGGTAACCAGAGTAATATCCATACCACGCACGCGATCGATCGAATCCTGATCGATTTCGTGGAACATGGCCTGCTCGGTTAAGCCGAAAGTGTAGTTTCCACGGCCATCGAATTGCTTGGGGCTTAGCCCCCTAAAGTCACGGATACGCGGCAGAGCGGTAGAGACCAAACGGTCTACAAACTCCCACATCCGATCCCCGCGGATGGTCACGTGAGCACCAATCGGCTGCCCAGCGCGCAGTTTGAACTGTGCAATGGATTTACGAGCCCGAGTTACAACCGGCTTTTGTCCGGTAATCGCGGTCAGGTCACGAATCGCCCCCTCCATCAGTTTGGAGTCATGTGAGGCTTCACCTACGCCCATATTCACAACCACTTTTTCCAGGCCGGGAATTTGGTTAACGTTCTTGTATCCGAATTCTTTTTCCAAAGATTTACGGATTTCTTCCTGGTAGCGCACCTTTAAGCGCGGAGCCACAGTTTTTGCATCAGCCATTAGATATCCTCCCCGGAACGCTTCGCGTAACGCACCCGAACCGTACGCAGACGGCCGCCGCGTTCTGCCTGTTCCTCACGGAAACCAACCCGTGTAGGCTTCTTAGTCTTGGGATCAACCAGAGCCACATTAGAAATATGGATCGGTGCCTCACGGTATTCGATACCGCCGGTCGCCTGTCCCTGCTGGTTTTGCCCCTGACGAGAGTGGTGAGTACGAATATTTACGCCCTCTACCAGTACCCGGTCGCTGGAGCGGAATACCTCTAGTACCCGGCCTTGCTTGCCTTTATCCCCCGGTTTGAGGGCAGGCAGACCCTTTTCCGCGCGACGCTCGTTGCGCTTGGCCAGTTTCTTTTCGTCACTGGTACGGCCAGCAATGACCTCTACCAGATCACCTTTCTTTATTTTCGCTCCCATTTACAGCACCTCCGGAGCCAGAGAGATAATGCGCATGAACTTCTTGTCGCGCAGTTCCCGGCCAATGGGGCCGAAGATACGCGTGCCACGCGGTTCTCCACTCGGCTGCAAAATAACTGCAGCGTTTTCATCAAAGCGGATGTAGGAACCATCCTGGCGGCGACGCTCTTTACGAGTGCGCACGATTACCGCTTTAACAACTTCGCCTTTTTTGACGTTGCCACCGGGAATAGCATCTTTTACAGTGGCGACAATGGTGTCACCGATACCTGCAAAGCGCCGCCCGGAGCCGCCCAACACCCGAATGCAAAGCAATTCCTTTGCGCCGGTGTTGTCAGCGACCTTCAGTCGCGACTCTTGTTGAATCATCGTGTTCTCCTAAAACCTGGGCACAATGCACCCATTAGGTTGTTTCTTCCTGTTGCCCGGCGAGGCCGGCTCCCCAGTTGGCCACGAAAGTGGCAGACTCAAAATGATCTGCTTTTGCAGGTCACCAGGTCTCTGCCGTGACTTTCCAGGGCGGAACGCAACCCTTTTAGCTTAGTGCAGATGCGCAGCTAAAGGAAAGTTCGCAGCTCTATTTATGCTGTAAGTTTCCTCACCTGCACCCTCGTGCGACCCCTTGAAGGAAACGCCCTACCCGCATTAGCTAGTTGTCGTAACTGTCCACACAGCTTTCTATCTCTAGGGCTGTAAGATTTCCAAGTCTATGTAGTGCTGGCATCTATCTTGTATTTCTTGCGGAACCTCAATCTGGTTCAAGTAACAATAAGCAATGAGTATATCTAGGACAGTCGTGGGTTCCCCATGAGCTTCGATCCGGATGGCATCGATGGTATTTGCAAAATCAGGAGCTAGCTCTTTCCAACGGACAGCAATATCTTCCATGTCTTTTTCCTCTTCGGGAGTTGGTTTTACATAAACCGAACCATCAGACATGACCTCACGCCGATCCTCCATCCCACGCGCTCTCCTTCACTGGCTATAAATCCGGATCCATACGAATCATTTTTTACTTACCCATCAGCAACAACTAGATCTTCTAAATCCATACGATCTAGCTTGTCTTGATCCATATAATGGCGATAATAATCAATGACTCCCCTGGGAACCGGGGCGTCTTGATTGATGGCCTCCATCATGGAGCAAATAAAAATGGTATCCGGTTCCGAAGGTAAAAGTTCTAGTTCTGATTTAACGATGTTGCCGAAGGGTGAATCTATTTCAGACTGGTTAATAACAAAGTCCCAGATTTCATCTAGCTCTTCCTCACTAGGTATTAAAGCTGCTTCTTTAAAAGTCACTTTTCACCCCGCCTACTCGTCGGCGACGATAAGCTTGCTCAGATCCATCTGGTCTATCTGGTTTTTATCCATAAAGCCCCGGTAATACTCAATAATGCTGCTAGGAAGCGGAATTTTATTATTACTTGCCCGTACAAGGCTGGTATAAAAGACAGTTGTAGGTTCCGGAGGTAAACTCTCCAGTTTCGCTTTAACAATCCTGCCGAAAGAGGTATCTAACTCAGACTGTGCAATCAGGAAGTCCCAGATTTCATCCATTTCTTCCTCACTGGGTAAAAAATCCTCATCATGGTAATCAATATCCGTCATTCTGGCGCCGTCCCCCGCATTCACCACCGAGCTTGTAGGTTAGTTTTTGGACTATATTTTAGATTTCTAAGATTTCCAGGTCTATGTAGTGCTGGCATCTATCTCGTATTTCTTGCGGAACCTCGACATTATGCCAATAGCAATAACCTAAGAGCGCTTCTAGGACAGTGGTTGGTTCTCCGTGCACTTCCATCCGGATGGCATCGACATCCTTTGCAAAATCGGGGACTAACTCTTTCCAACGGACAGCAATGTCTTCCATGTCTTTTTCCTCTTCGGGAGTTGGCTCTACATAAACCGAACCATCAGACATGACCTCACGCCGATCCTCCACTCCAATCACCCTCCGTCACTGGCTATAAATCCGGATCCAGAAGAATCATTTTTTACTTACCCATCAGCAACAGTAAGCTTGCTCAAATCCATTTCGTCAATTTGATCCTTATCCATAAAGCCCCGGTAATACTCAATAATACTGCTAGGAACCGGGACTTTTCTATTAATCGCCTGGAGAAGGCAAACCCAGAAAATGGTCGTAGGTTCCGGAGGGAAACTCTCCAGTTTCACTTTAACAATCCTGCCGAAAGGGGTATCTAACTCAGACTGTGCAATCAGGAAGTCCCAAATTTCATCAAGCTCTTCCGCACTGGGCAAGAAATCCTCGTCATGGTCATCCATATCCGTTATCGAAGCGCTACTCCCCGCATCTACCTTGAATATCAGTAATCTTCTACGCAGATTAACGCACTAACCAAATATGCTCAGCAACAAAATCCAAAAGGGCCCCAGCGAATTCCCATTAGGGCGAAAACTTGGAGCGATGAGGGTGCGGAGATGAGTTTTATCCGAGTAGGTGCGGTGGAATCTGACTTCACGGTGCGAGCAAGGGTCGCGGCCGGTAAAAGATACGAGAGGGGCTTGACCGGCGAAGCCGGTCACGGGGTCCCCGGAGTGCTTTTACCGAGCCAGACCCGCAACGCACTTTAAAACCACTGGCACGGGAGAACGTTCAACCCGCGTTCGCAACCTCCCCACGCCAGCCCTCCCGGGTTCTAATCCCTAAGCTTATAAAATGTTGAAGCCCCAGGATAAACCTGAGGCTTCTATTTTGTGCCAGCAATCCCTGACGGGATTACGCCAACGAAGTGGAGCTAAGGGGATTCGAACCCCTGACCTTCTCATTGCGAACGAGACGCGCTACCAACTGCGCCATAGCCCCTAGGTACTCTCAAAAGCCTAAGCGGGTAACAACCAAATTTGCAAACCCTAAAGCTGTGGGATTGCGCTCAAGAAAATTAATTTAATTACATCACCGTAAACCAGGCAGATTTATTACAATTTAACTAACAACCAGAAAAACAGGAGAACCCATGGATCCTATTGAGCAGTTACTAGAAAACGAGGCTGCCTACGCCGAAAAGTTTCCCGGGGAAGCCCCCCACCTACCAGAAATGAAAGTAGCGGTAATAACCTGCATGGATTGTCGGATTGATGTAGAAACTATGTTGGGGGTAGAGCCTGGACAAATCCACGTGATCCGCAATGCCGGCGGCCTGGTCACCCCCGACACCATCCGCACTCTCACCGCTTCGCAACGTAGCCTGGGAACCGAGTACGTGATGTTGATTCAACATACCGACTGCGGAATGTCGAAAACTGATGATGAAGAATTCCTGGCTGAGCTGGAAAAAGACACTGGACAACGCCCAACCTGGAGACCAGGAGGCTTCAAGGACGTACGGGAATCAGTTAGAAACGATATTAAGAAGCTGTTAGACAGCCCCTTCGTTGGCGGGACTGTTCGCGGATTCGTCCTCGACGTAAAGACTGCGCGTCTAGAGGAAGTAAAACCTTAGGTAACCAGCGACGCTCCTGCAAGTCGCCATCACTATGGGTAACCGGGATAAAAAATCAATATTTCTGCTATCTCTGCTACCGTCCCCCTCCTCCCCTAAGGGTTAACGCAACAGGGAGCGCAGGATTTTCAAAGATTTCTCTCCATAGGGGTGGTGACGCACCGGAATATCAAAAAGCCAAGATTTACGGAGAACCGTTTGTTCCCGGGTCATGGCTTTAAACGACCAGTCTCCGTGATAATTTCCCATCCCCGAGCTACCTACGCCCCCAAAAGGCGCCTTCGAAGAGCTCATATGCAGCAAAGTGTCATTGATACACACTCCCCCAGCGTTCACTTTACTCATCACTTGCCGGGCAAACCTGCGATCTTTCGTAAAGATATACAGCGCCAAGGGGTGTTCTCGCTCTTCATAGTCCGCCAAAGTTGCTTCCAGATCTGTAAAAGGAAGAACCGGCAAAATCGGACCAAAAATTTCTTCCGACATCACCGGAGAATCCCAGGAAGGATTATCCACGATCACCGGCTTGATCTGCCGGGTTTGCGGGTCAAGGAAATCCTCCACGCAACCTTCCCCATCCGCACCTAATATTCTTTGTTCCGCGAGCAACCCCGACAGGCGGGAAAAATGCTTGGGAGAAATAATTTTTACGAACGCAGATTTTCGGTATTTTTCACTGGGGAAAGCCTGCGAGATTCCCGCCTGTAAAGCCGCAATTAACTGCGTTCGCACCTCCTCGTGCACATAAACATAGTCGATACTGACGCAGGTTTGCCCCGCGTTAAGTAGTTTTCCGAACAGAATCCTGCGCGCGGTTTTTTCAATATTGGCGGTGCGATCCACAAAACAGGGAGATTTTCCGCCCAGCTCCAACGTTACCGGGGTCAAATAGCGGGATGCCGCCTCCATTACTACCCGTCCTACCGCCGGAGAGCCGGTAAAGAAAATATGATCAAATCGCTGCTCTAAAAGAGCGGTGTTTTCGGCGCGGCCACCACAGATAACGCTCGCCATTCCGGGTGGGAGGGCGCTCCGCAAGATTTTTTCAATCACCTCACAGGTACGGGGCGTATACGCAGAGGGCTTGACTACCACCGTATTTCCTCCGGCGATAGCAGCGGCAATGGGTTCCATCGTAAGTTGGAAAGGATAATTCCAGGGGCTCATCACCAACACCACCCCATAGGGTTCGCGTTGCACCTGCAACCACCCGGGCAGTTGGGACAGGGCAGGTATTTTTGGACGAGACATTGCCAGCCAGGGCAGGCGACGCCGCAAATGTTTTATTTCTGCTTTCACCAAAGAAATTTCGCTCATATAGGCTTCGGCGCGACTTTTATTTAAGTCCAGCTTGAGGGCGCGATAAATTTCTGCCTGCGATTTTTCTATTTCCCGTAACAGGGCAGTGAGATTTTTCTGCCGCCCGGATATCGGAATCGTAATTCCCTGGTTAAAACAGGTACGAGCTTCCTCTACCGCCTGCCTAATTGCTTGCTCTTGAGTATCACTCACACCTGTCTCCCTCTGCCCTAAAGTACCTACTTCCTGCCCGGTTCCCTATTATTTTGTTATCAACCAGCCTGTTTCGAATATTTACGGCGATAGATTTCCCGCATCAACAGTGCCTCCACTTTTTTCAAAGGTTTCGCCCCGCATACTCGGGCATAGCGCGCCGCTAATGCGTTCTTTGCCAGCACTATCTGAGCGCTGTGAGCAGCATCCAGATCTGCGCCGAGACAATAGGCCGCCGTGTTGGTGAGCACCGCATTTCCCCGGGTGGTTCCGTCAGCGCTAATCCCAATAATCTGAGCAAAATCATCCAAGTAAGCAGGAAGTTTTCCTCCCAAAAAGTCAGCTACTTGTCCGTCATGGCAGGTAATAATAGCGCTTACATCGGGACGCTCCCGGTAAATCCGCAAGTGATTTGTTTGCGTCGCTGCATCGGGCGTGGCGGAACAACCTTGCTCATCAACCCAAACCAGGTCATCCCCCTCCCCCTCGCGCCGGGAAGTAAGCGAACGCGCAGGCAATGGCGGAAGGCAGGAAAGCTCCCGCTGATACAGATCCTTAGCTACCTTTTCCAAAGCATTTGCGAGCCGCCTCGCCTGGTCAGCGCTTTCCGCCCAGATCATGGCGCCATGGGCTTTCATTAAAATGACTTGTGCCCCGGTACGCTGCAAAGTTTTCTCCACCCCGCGGTGCAGCTTCTTGGTCGAGGGCAGCCCGTAGGGAGCCACTGGCAATACCTCTTGTCCCAATTCGACTTGCGCTTCCTCATCCAGTGGGAAATCTTTTTTCGCAAGAGACAGGGCAGACGCATAGGGCTGATGAGTATGAATCACCCAGCGTGCCTGCGGAAATAATCGATAGGTGAGGGCGTGCATCGGATACTCGGAGGAAGGCTTATAGGGTCCAGACCATTCTTTAGAGCCAGTACATAAAGCCAACTCCTGCTCAGTCATGGTTTCATAGCGACGCCCAGAAGGAGTAATCCAAAAGTCGTCCGCGCTGCCTCGCACCGAAAAGTTACCCCAGGTACGCACCACCAGACCATCGGAGAGCAGCTGATGCGACAGTTCGACTAGTTTTGCCCGCTTAGCGCCTTCATCGCAGTTCATAGTGTTACCACCTTTTGGAATACCCGCTCAAAGGCGGAAAGTGCCTTATCGATATCCTCTTCGGTATAAGCCGCGGAGGTGTAAAGACGCGAACCTGCCAAAGTCACGATACCTTCCGCCATATAGGCTGCCCCCATATGCTCCATTTCTTTCTTGCGCTGACTGGTGGCTTTCAAAATCGCGGGGATCTCCCAGGGTTTCTTCCAGTTGATCGCAAAATGCATAGTTCCCACGGTCTCCAGGTGGCACACGCTACGCTGGTTGAAGGCCACAAACGGCAAGCGGTATTGCTTAATGAGGGCGCGGAGCCCATCGGTTAAACGATCCCCCATCTTGGCTGCGCGGTCGCAAGCTGAAGTCTCCGCTATCTCTTTAATGGTGTAGTAACCGGCCAGTGAAGATAGCGGATTTGCGGTCATGGTTCCCCCGACCAGAGCTTTCTTAACTTTATCTCCGGTTTGGATACCGGCGGCGAGGTAGCGCATATATTCTTTGCGTCCTCCCAGGCCGCCCGCGGAGGGGTAGCCGCCAGCGATCACTTTACCGAATACAGTCAGGTCAGGCATTACTCCGAAGTAACCTTGCGCCCCATGCTCTGAAATCCGGAAGGCGGTCACTACCTCGTCAAAGATCAATAACGCTCCGTATTTGTTGGCCAGCACCCTCGCCCCTCGTAAAAATTCTTGGGTAATAGGACGAGTACCGGACTCCGGCCCGATCGGCTCGATCATAATCGCGGCGGTGCCACCGGTGAGTTTCTTGTGTTTCAGTTTGCGTTCTAGATCTTCTAGGTCACCGGGAAAGAACTCGTCAGTCAGCGACATACACCGCAAAGGAATCCCACTGGCCTGGGTAAACTTTGATCCTGGAATCCGAATACCGTAAGCTAGCTGGTCTGACCAGCCATGATAGGCGCCTCCCATTTTCAGGACGTGGCGATGTTTGGTGGCCAAACGTGCCACCCGGATAGAGGCCATACAGGCCTCAGTTCCCGAC
The DNA here is from genome assembly GCF_900604285.1 of Varibaculum vaginae. Taxonomy (GTDB): domain Bacteria; phylum Actinomycetota; class Actinomycetes; order Actinomycetales; family Actinomycetaceae; genus Varibaculum; species Varibaculum vaginae. The sequence goes on along the minus strand of NZ_UWNY01000001.1, from coordinate 665,873 downwards.
CCGAAAGCCCGGAACATATCCACAGAGGGAATCAGGTCACGCACTAGAGCGCCCAGGCGATACTCGTATTCATGGAAAAGTCCGGTCGCGGGGCCGCAGGTATTGAGCAGTTCGATCACTTTTTCTCGCACCTGCGGGGGATTTGACCCCAGGACTGTGGGGCCGCCCGCCTGCAGGAAATCCAGATACTCATTACCATCTAGATCCGTCAGCTTATTACCGTTAGCAGCGGTAAATACCAGGGGGAAAGGATGGTTAAACGCCAGATTGTGTTGCACCCCGCCCGGAATTACCGCTTGCGCTTCCCCAATCATCTGCCGAGACTTGGTGCACTTTTTCGCAAAATATTCGTCCTCGTACTCCCGCAAAGCCGACGGTGAAATCGAGTAAATCGGCTGTTTAATCAGTTCATCTAGCTCGCGCGTTACCTGCCGCGCTCCCGGACGATTAATATCCATTCTGACCCCCGCTGGACACTGTGAGCGCTTACTCACCACAACGTGACCTAGGTTAATCTTTGGGTGCAGGTCTGTCAATGAGAAACCTTCACCTCTCCTTTCCTCCAGATTACTCTAAGCAGCGGCAATAACCTGTTCAGCAGGAATTGATTCCCTAACAATCTGCGGAATATTTTAAATTACCCTTAGAGTAGGCGAGAACATGTTACTATCGCGCCAGATAAGTGAGGGCTCACTCACCAGAAAGAGGCAATTAATAATGGAATGGGCAACGCAGCGGTTCCAACAGTTAGATCCTAAGAAAGCGCAGCGGATTATTAACGCCGCCGTAACCGAGTTTGCCGAAAAAGGATATGAAGCTGCGAACACAAATGAAATCGCCAAAACCGCGGGGATAGCGGTGGGCTCCCTATTCCAATACTTCAAAACTAAAGAAAACCTTTTCCGATATGTCATCCACTTAGGAGCCGGAATTATCGAAACTGATATCGCCGCGATTTTAGAAGCAGAAATCAGCGCGCGAGAAAAAATCCGTAAAATGATGTTTCTAACGATCAACGCCTGCAAGGAATACCCTGAATACCAGCAGCTTTACCATGAAATTGCCGCTACCGGAAACCGGGAATTGATCCTCGATATTGCCCGTGAACTAGAAAGTTATGCGGCATCGGGACTGATTAAACTAATAAAACAGGGTCAAGAACGCGGGGAAACCCGCACGGATTTACCCGCGGAGGTTCTGGCCTTCACCGTGGATAGCGCGATGATCATAATGCAATATTCCTTATCTACCCCCTATTTCAAAGGACGTGCTCGACTTTACAAAGTGGCACCGCCGGAAGAATTCGCCGAACAGATGACGGAAATCCTTTGGTCGACCCTAGAAAAGAGATAACAATGTACTGCTTAACCTATGACGTGGGAACTACTGGAGTTAAAACCTGTTTATTTGAAGTTAGCGACCAGATTCGCCCTATAGCCAGTGCCAGCAAAGGTTATAACTTGCATGTGGTTTCCGGGGGCGGAATTGAACAAAACCCCGATGACTGGTGGCAGGCTATGGCCGATGCTACCGCGCAAATAAAAGCCCAGGCGGAGGCGGAGCTGGCGCAAATCAAAGGAATCAGTTTCTGTTCTCAAATGCAGTCTCTAGTGCTGCTAGATAAAAATGCCCGTCCGGTACACCCCTCAATGTCTTATATGGATCAGCGCGGGGGCGGACAGATGCGAAAAATCGCTGGCCAGGCACCCCGGGTAGCCGGTATTAACCTGCTAAAACTGCTACGCAGTCTTTACCATACCGGAGCGGTTTCTGCCTCGGCGAAAGACCCGGTCTGGAAATATCATTGGATGAAAGAAAACCGCCCTGAGGAACTTGCCAAAGCCTACAAATGGCTAGACGTTAAAGATGCGATCATTGCTCGGATGACCGGCAGGTTTACTATGAGCGAAGATAGCGCCTTTTCCACCCTGCTGTACGATATTCGCTCGAAAGAAAAACGTTTCAGCCCCGCGATGCTCAAAATGTTGGAGGTCGATCCGGCGCTAATGCCCCCTATCGTGGCCTCCACCGATATTGTGGGCGAACTTCGCCCACAGCAGGCCCACGAACTCGGGCTAAAAGCGGGGGTGCCAGTATTTTCCGGAGGAGGAGACGCTTCCCTAATCCCGGTAGGCGCCGGTGCCGCTAGGAAGGGCGACACCCATGCATATATGGGAACCTCCGGGTGGGTGGAAACCGTCACCGACAAGATCACGATCGATACTTCCGCCATGATTGCCACCGTCGTGGGAGCGATCAGCGGAAAATACAACTATTTTGCCGAGATGGAAACTGCCGGAAAATGCCTCGAGTGGGTTCGTGACCACCTTGCCAAAGATGAAATCAACATCTACCTTGACAAGAAAGATGTGGCGGAAGACCCTGAAAGTGAGTTCCATTCCCTCTACGAATACATGTCAACCGTAATTGCATCCGCACCTGCGGGAGCCGGTGGAGTGCTATTTGCACCCTGGCTACACGGCAACCGCTGCCCCTTCGAAGACCCCAATGCCCGCGGAGCCTTTATCGGAATTGGATTAGAAACCGGAAAAACTGAGCTACTACGTGCAGTCGTAGAAGGCGTGTGCTACCACGTGCGCTGGTTCCTGGAAACCCAAGAAAAGAAAGTCAAGCTCGCTCCCCGGTTGCGGTTCGTAGGCGGCGGGGCACTAAGCCCAGTAACCTGCCAGATTCTCGCCGATATTAGCGGCAAACCCGTAGATACAGTAGCCAATCCGCAAGATGTGGGAGCGGTAGGAGCCGCGCTAGTAGTAGCAGCGGGAATAGGAGAAATACCTTCCTTAGCGGAGGCTTCTTCCCTAGTTCCGGTTACCGCCTCCTATCGTCCGAATCCCGAACACAAAGATCGCTACGACCAGATGTTTGCGACATTTAAAGATATTTATCCAGCAAATAGAAAGATTTTTGCGCGATTGGAGGCGATTCGATGACACCGGAAGGAAACCTCCCCCCGGAAACAGAGGGTGAACCAGTAATACCAGCAAAAGTAGCTCTGCCCGGTGAGGCCGCTAAAGGCAAAGACGCTGCTATTCAAGCCCTAAAGTTCACTTTGCTGTCTATTTCTGCCGGGGTGGTAGAGGCAGCTAGCTTCGCCCTTTTAGAATGGCTAAGTCCCCTGCCCTACGCCTGGACCCACTTTTTTTCCATTACTTTATCGGTGATTTACAACTTCACCCTCAACCGACGTTACACCTTCAAATCCGCTAATAACGTGCCGATTGCTATGGTCAAAGTGGCGGTTTTCTACGCCTTCTTTATCCCCGTCACTATGTGGCTGGGGGCGTTGGCCGCCAACGCAGGCGTCAACGACTTCATCATCAAAGGCGTAACCATGGTACTTAACTTCATTGGCGAGTTCGCCTGGTGGAAGTGGGTAGTGTTCCGGGGCACCGAAAACACCAACGACCTAGCACGTAAGTAGCTGAACCACACCAGGGATAGGTTATCGCTGGGTGCTGAAAAGCACTCGGGGGACCCCGGTGAGCCTTGCTACGCTCGGCTCAAGCCCCCTCGAGTATCTTTCCAGCTCCCAGCTCAGTTACTCAGTCGTTACTGCTGTAGTCATGGTTGGCTGCGTAACGCACGATGGTATCGTGACGCTGGCCGCCAAAAGCGCTCTGGGAACCCCGGTGAGTCTTGCTTCGCTCGACTCAAGCCCCCATTCGCATCTTTTTGACAGCCAGCTCAGTAATACCGGAGGTTATTGGCATTCAGAACTTTAACCTGTCACCCGACTTACATCGCGCGCACCACCTTGATCGGCACTTAAAGCGCAGGCAGCATAGAGTTTCAGGGCGTCTGACACTGTGCGTTTACGGTTGCGCGGAGTGTACGGATGAGGACGCTGCTCCATCTGTTCGCGGCGGCGCGCCAGTTCTGCTTCTGAAACTTCCAGGGTCAAAGATTCAGTGTTGACATCGATAGTGATTTCATCCCCGTCCTCGATTAGAGCAATTAAGCCCCCATCGGCGGCCTCGGGAGAAATATGCCCCACCGAGATCCCGGAGGTGCCCCCGGAAAAACGACCATCAGTTATTAGGGCACATTTTTTGCCCAAACCCCGCCCCTTTAAAAAAGAGGTCGGGTAGAGCATTTCTTGCATCCCTGGCCCACCTGCCGGCCCTTCGTACCGAATTACTACTACATGACCAGGCTTAACACTGTGATCTAAGATTTTTTCGATCGCTTCTTCTTGGGATTCCATCACGATGGCTTTACCGCGGAAATGGTACAGGTCGCTGTCTATTCCGGCGGCTTTAATAATGGCGCCTTTTTCTGCCAGATTTCCCCGTAAAACCGTCAGTCCCCCGTTTGCTGAATAGGCGTGTGCGGTATCGCGGATACAACCACTGACCGTATCGGTATCTAGCTCTTTCCACTGGTTAGCAGTCGAGAAAGGCTCGGTAGTACGAACTCCCCCAGGTGCTGCCCTAAATAATTCCTTAGCCTTAGCGGTAGCAGAGCCGCCACGCACATCCCAATCGGCTAACCATTTTTCTAACGAGGGCGCATGAATCGAGGTGACCTCGTGCTCAAGCAGACCCGCCCGGTCTAGTTCTCCCAGTAGAGCGGGAATCCCTCCGGCGCGATGCACGTCCTCCATATGGTAATCATTGTGGTTAGGGGCGGCTTTGCACAGGCAGGGCACGCTGCGCCCCAGGCGGGAAATATCTTCCAGGTCAAAATGAACTCCCGCTTCCCGGGCAATTGCCAGCAGGTGCAACACCGTATTGGAGGATCCCCCCATTGCCATATCTAGACTCATGGCGTTCAGGAACGCCTCTCGGGAAGCGATTTGCCGCGGCAAAACTGCGTCTTCCTCCTGCCCATAGTAACGCGCACAAAGCTGAACAATTAGTGTTCCAGCCTGCGCGAATAGTTTCCGCCGCGCAACATGTGTCGCCAGGGTAGACCCATTTCCAGGCAGCGCCAATCCCAGTGCCTCGGTCAGGCAGTTCATGGAGTTAGCGGTGAACATGCCTGAACAAGAACCACAGGTGGGGCAGACCGCTTTTTCAATCTCGGTGAGCTGTTGATCAGAGATATCCTGGTCAGCAGTAGCATTCATGACTGTAATCAGATTGCCGTGCCCGCTTTTAGCCGGCCCCACAATCATTTTGGGGTCAATTCCTCGCCCCGCCTCCATGGGGCCGCCGGACACGAACACTGTGGGAATATTTAGCCGCATGGCGGCAATCATCATTCCCGGGGTGATTTTGTCGCAGTTGGAGATACAAACCAGGGCGTCCGCACAATGGGCATTCACCATATATTCGACGCTGTCCGCGATGATTTCCCGACTGGGCAGAGAATAGAGCATCCCCTGATGCCCCATGGCTATCCCGTCATCAATGGCAATGGTGTTGAACTCTTTCGCCACCCCGCCCGCAGCTTTAATAGCCTGTGCCACCAGCGGAGACACCTGATTTAGGTGTACGTGACCCGGCACAAATTGGGTGAAGGAGTTAGCAATGGCGATAATCGGTTTCCCAAAATCACTGTCACTCATGCCGGTGGCTCGCCATAGCGAGCGGGCGCCTGCCATATTGCGGCCGGCAGTCGAAGTTCTTGAACGAAGTGGATAAGCCATTTTTCTCCCAAAAATATTTTCTACGGTGCGGGGGCAAAGTTACCAGGATGAGGGCACAGTCATGCCTATACAGCAGAATTCGCGCCCTCATCACAGCTAGTCACAAAGCTGATAAGTCCATCCGTAAGGATCGGGTGCTTCCCCATTTTGAATGTCTACTAGGCGCTGATGAATGCTGGCGGTTACCGGTCCGCAAGGCACTTCCACCTCGAAATCATCAGAACCGAGCCGCCCAATCGGAGTTACTACCGCCGCGGTTCCGCAGGCAAATACTTCACTCACTTCACCGGAGCGAATATCTGCTACCAGCGACTCTAGGGAGATATCGCGTTCAAAAACCGGAGTGCCACTATCACGCAGCAACCGGCAGATTGCCGAACGAGTTCCACCCTCGAGGATTACTCCGGTAAGACGCGGGGTGTGTACCGAGCCGTCTTTACGCACTACAAACACGTTCATGCCCCCCAGTTCTTCCAAGTTGGTATGGGTAGTATCTAAGAAACATACCTGTTCGTAACCTTTTTGAGCCGCCATATTTTGGGGCAACAGCGAGGCCGCATAGTTACCCCCACATTTAGCCTCCCCGGTGCCACCCGGACCAGCTCGATGGTATTTACGGTCAACCCAGATAGATACCCCTTTTGCTTCTCCCCCCGAGAAATAGGAGCCAGACGGAGAACCAATCACCAGATATTTCACCTCATTGGCGGAATGTACCCCCAGGTAAGACTCGGTTGCGATCATGAAGGGCCGAAGATAGAGGGATGTGTTGGGGGCAGTCGGTACCCAACGTTTATCGGCACGTACCAGGTCAACTACCGACGCCACAAAGTCTTCTTCCGGAATTTCTGGTAGCGCCAGCCGCCGCGCCGATGCGTTCAAACGTGCTGCATTGTAACGGGGTCGAAAAGCCCAGATAGAGCCATCTTTATGACGGTAGGCTTTTAGACCCTCAAAAATTTCTTGGCCGTAATGGAACACTACCGCCCCCGGTGAAATACTCAAGTTTTCGAATGCCTGGACGCGATGTCCGCTCCACCCCGAACCTGTTTTCCAGTCAGCAACCGCCATATGATCGCCAAATTTTCTGCCAAAAGACAAGGAATCCATAATCTCTCGGTATTCGTCTTCGCTAGCTGGATGCTGGTTAGGTTGTAAAACAAAACGCCCCGCCAACCGATCCGCACTTGGTAGCGGAACTTGCGATGCCGCCTCCAACTGGGTTGGCACATGGGTTAAACCATTCTCGCTCATTATTGTGTTCTTTCCGGCTCCTGAGAGCCTATTTTGGGGTTTAAACTTTTTTCAAGGTCACTTGGTGACCAGTTTTTCTCGACAGAGGACAGATTTTAGTTCCACCCTAGAGGCGGGCAACAATCGCATCTCCAATCTGGCTGGTACTGCGTTGCAAGGGGCAACCTTGCTCGGCAGCGAGGGCGCGCTCGCGCATATCGGCCGAAATCGCGGCGCGGATGTTTTCCGCCTGCTGCCCTGCACCCTCATTTTCTAGCAGCATCGCTACCGAAGAAATCGTGGCAGTAGGATCCGCAATACCTTTACCCGCGATATCGGGAGCAGAACCATGTACCGGCTCAAACATGGAAGGGTAGGTGCGGTCGGGATTAATATTTCCCGAGGCTGCCAAGCCAATACCGCCGGTAATCGCGCCTGCCTCGTCGGTCAAAATATCACCGAATAGATTGTCAGTAACGATTACGTCAAACCGTCCCGGGTCTTGCACGAGATAAATAGTGGCGGCATCAATGTGGGCATAATCCCAGGTAACCTCGGGGTATTCTTCGGCTACCCGCTCTACCATCCGTCGCCACAGATGCCCGGCATGAACCAGCACATTATGTTTATGTACTAAGGTAACGTGTCGGCGACGTTTGACAGCCTGGGCAAAGGCGAAGCGCACCACCCGCTCAACTCCAAAAGCAGTGTTAACGGAAACTTCAGTAGCGATTTCTTGATCACTACCCACCCGGATCGCTCCGCCGTTACCGCAGTACAAACCCTCGGTACCTTCGCGCACTACTACAAAATCAATCTCACCCGGATTAGCCAGCGGAGTGGGAACCCCCGGATAGTAACGAGCCGGACGTAGATTCACGTAATGATCCAGACTGAAACGCAGCTTGAGCAGCAGGCCGCGTTCTAACACTCCCGAGGGCACCGCAGGATCTCCGACCGCCCCCAACAAAATCACGTCGTGCTTTTTAATACTTTCCAGCTCGGCCGCGGGCAGAATTTCTCTGGTCTCCAGATAACGGGCAGCCCCCAGGTTGAACTCGGTTTTTTGGACGCTAATCCCACTACCAGCCAGGGCAGCATCCATGACCTTTAGACCTTCGGCCACTACCTCTTTGCCAATCCCGTCCCCGGGAATAACCGCGAGCTTAATGGTATTACCCATAGTTGTCACTAACCTTCCTCCGCGCTACTACCGTTGACCGGCTCCCGAAAAGTGTTCGGGGAACCCCGGTGAGCCTTGCTTCGCTCGGGAATAACGGAGCGAAATAACTTCACAAGGGTCTGCCCATATCACTGTCACAAACAAGGATTACTTACAAAACTACCGAAAGACAACGTGTCCGATTCGGATAGCAGCAGATAACCCATTGGCTCACATCTTTTCGGGAACCGGCAACAACAGTTATTGCTGTGCTGACCAGGCTAAGTCCGCCCTTAGCGCTGCGCCTGCCCTTCCTGGTAGTCATCGTCAGTTTGATTCCACGAGAACATGGCACGTAGTTCGCGCCCAACTTTCTCGATGGGGTGGGCTTCTTCTGCTGCACGCATCTGTTTAAACTCCTGTGCTCCGTTGTCTTGATCATTGATGAAACGCTTGGCGAAAGAACCATCACGAATATCGGACAAAATTCCGCGCATGGCCTCGCGATTTTGTTCAGTAATTACCCGCGGCCCGGACACATAGTCACCATATTCGGCGGTATCCGAACAGGACCAGCGCTGCTTAGTGATTCCGCCTTCATTGATCAGATCCACAATCTGTTTCATCTCGTGGCAGACCTCGAAGTAGGCAATCTCCGGTTGATAACCGGCCTCGGTCAAAGTCTCAAAACCCGCTTGAATCAGGTGCGATACCCCGCCGCAGAGTACTGCCTGTTCCCCGAAAAGATCGGTTTCGGTTTCCTCGGTAAAGGTGGTCTTGATTACCCCTGCCCGGGTCGCCCCCAGTGCTTTCGCATAGGCTTTCGTTACCTGCCAAGCGTTACCGGATTCGTCCTGTTCCACCGCGATAACCGCCGGGGTACCGTAACCAGCCTCATAGGAGGCACGTACTTTATGACCGGGGCCTTTCGGAGCCACCATGCATACATCGTGACCTGCCCCCGGTTGAATATAACCGAAACGGATATTGAAACCGTGGGCGAAGAAAATCGCGGCATCCGGTTTCAGATTCGGGGCAATTTTTTCGGCGTAAACCATCCGCTGTACCTGATCAGGGGCCAGCACCATTACGATGTCGCCCTCGGCGGTAGCCTGCTCAATCGATTTGACCTCTAGCCCCTGCTCTTTAGCTTTAGCTACCGAGGACGAGCCTTCCCGCAGCCCTACGACTACCTCCACCCCGCTATCGCGCAGGTTTAGAGCGTGAGCGTGACCTTGCGAGCCGTAACCGATAATGGCAACTTTCTTACCCGCAAGTGCGGCCATATCTGCGTCAGTGTCGTAAAAGATTTCAGCCATTGTTACTTCTCCTTTAGTTGATCTGTGATTGAACGGGGGCCACGGCCAATGGCGACCGCTCCCGATTGCACAATTTCGTTGATACCGTAAGGCGCTAATGTCTCCATCAGCGCCTCTAGCTTTGATTGCACCCCGGCAGCTTGGATGACCAGGGATTCGCGGTGAACGTCTACTACTGAAGCGCGGAATAGATCCACAATCTGTAGCACCTGGGAACGGTTTTCCGCATTTGCCTGTACTTTAAACAGTACAAACTTGCGAGTCACCGAGTTCTGTGGGTGGAGCTCCACCACTTTCAATACATTTACCAGCTTATTTAACTGTTTAGTTACCTGTTCAAAAGGTATATCTTCCGCATTTACCTGTACAGTTATCCGAGATATCGAAGGTTCTTCGGTTTCTCCCACGGCTAGGGAATGAATATTGAAAGCCCGCCGGGTGAACAGGGCAGCTACCCGCGCGAGGACGCCGGGCTGGTTTTGCACCAAAATGGAAAGGGTGTGGCGATTACCCATCACGATCACTCCTCATTTTCCCAGACCGGGCCCTGCCCGCCTGCGTAGATAACATTGCTATTTGATTCCCCAGCCGGCACCATCGGCCAGACTTGAGAATCGGTAGAGACTCGAAAATCAATCACCACGGGACGATCATTAGTTTCCATGGCCTGCGCGATTACCTGGTCAACTTGTTCTTTAGTGCGCGCCCGCAACCCCAGCGCCCCATAGGCTTCCGCCAATTTCACGAAGTCGGGAATGTCTTTGCCACCTTCACCGTCCTGCAACAGGGTGCCGGAAAAACGCGAGTCAAAGAATAGTTCTTGCCACTGATGCACCATTCCCAGTACCGAGTTGTTAATAATCGCCACTTTGATTGGCAAATTCTCTAAGGTAGCGACCGCGAGCTCTTGATTGGTCATCTGGAAACAACCATCCCCGTCAATCGCCCATACCTGTGCCCCGGGGTTAGCAACTTGCGCCCCGAGTGCCTCGGGAATTGCTACCCCCATGGTGCCTAAACCGGCGGAAGTGAGGAAGCCACGTGGATTTTCGTGCGGCAAAAACTGCTGCGACCACATTTGATGCTGCCCCACGCCGGTGCAATAAATAGCATCCTTACCCACCATTTCCCCGATACGTTTAACCACGTATTGCGCAGGGAGGAGACCATCAGCTGGTTCATCATAGGCGAGCGGGTAACGCTCACAGATATAACCCAAATGGTGTTTCCAACCGGAAATATCATGCGGATTACGCTGCATTTCCTCTTTAAGTTTCGGCAGTAGTCCCTGTAGGGTCTGCCGCAGATCTCCCACGATCGGTATGTCCGCTACTCGATTTTTCGAGATTTCGGCGGGGTCAATATCAGCGTGAATCACTTTGGCGTCAGGGGCGAAAGCATCCAGACGACCAGTAACCCGGTCATCGAAACGCGTCCCTAGCGCCACCATCACGTCTGCGCGTTGCAAAGCGGTTACCGCCGGCACCGAACCATGCATTCCCGGCATTCCGAGGCAATGGGGATCCGAGGAGGGGAATGCACCCTGCGCGGTCAAAGTAAGCACCACCGGAAAATCGGTTACTTCTACCAGTTCCCGTAATTCCTCCGTGGCTTCGGCTGCCAGCGCTCCCCCGCCTACATAGAGGACGGGGCGTTCTGCCTGTGCCATCAATTTGGCTGCTGCTTTTATTTGCTTGGCGTTTGGTTTGCTCGCCACTTTGTAGCCGGGCAGATCGACTGTTACCGGCCAGGAAAAATCGAGTTCGCCGACTTGAGCACTCTTAGCGATATCTACCAGGACCGGCCCTTTGCGCCCGGTGGAAGCCAGATGGAAGGCCTTATCTATAGTAGCGGGTATCTCGGCAGCATCAGTCACCAAAAAATTGTGTTTGGTAATCGGCATCGATACCCCCACCACATCGGCTTCTTGAAAAGCATCGGTACCGATCGCGCTGGCGGCTACCTGCCCTGAGATTGCCACCAACGGTACCGAATCCATATGGGCATCAGCCAAGGCAGTCATCAGGTTAGTTGCCCCCGGCCCGGAAGTTACGATTGCCACTCCGGTTTTGCCGCTAGACAGTGCGTAACCTTCCGCCGCATGTCCGGCGGCTTGCTCGTGACGCACCACGATCAGGTTGATTGGCGAATCATAGAGCGCATCGAAAACCGGCATGATTGCCCCGCCAGGTAAACCGAAAACATCGGTTACCCCCAGGTGCTCTAGGGTAGCGACCACTGCCCCGGCGCCACTCATTCTTTTGAGAGGAGGAGCCGCGCCCGGTGATTGCTCCTTGTTGCTCATCGTTATCCCCGTTCTGGTAGATGTTTCCTCGATTTTTCTAAATAAAAAAGCCCTAGGTGTTTTTACCTAGGGCTTGCTACGTCTCGAAACGATTTTAGACGCGTCTAGCCCTCCCCGGTACCAGCTGTACTAGGGCGACTAGGCTAATAATTCGTTTCGTCATAACAAGCTAAACCCTACGCACCACACTTCCCGAGAGCGGTGGCGTCTCACTTTTTGATACAGCAATACCGTTCTAGCGGAGACGCTAGACCTGGGGTTTGACCGAAAACGCGGTTACCCCTAGCTAAATTCGCCGGTGAAATGGACTTTGGTCTGGGGCATTCTTTGCGGCTGTGAAATGATAGATATTATTGTGAGGCTTTCAAAGGAGGCAGCGTGCATACAGTTTTCCAGTATCTGGCAGAACAGCCGGTACTAGTACTTTTCGGATTGATCGGGATTGGGATGTACCTGGGTCATTTCCGGATCAAAGGAATCGGTTTGGGGGCGGCCGCCGTCCTCTTCCTTGCTATAGGTATCTCTGCTTGGGGTACTTCTGCAGGCGTAGAGAATATGGCTGCGAGCATCCCGCACACATTCGGCAAATTGGGGCTTGCCCTCTTTGCCTTTGCCATCGGGATAAACTCCGGTAATTCCTTTTTCGCCTCCCTAAGGAAATCCCTGGGAATTATGGGTGCTACTTTCGCAGTCCTGGCAGGAGGTGGCGTGGTAGCCTACATACTCGGCAAGATCGCCGGGATGGAGGCGGCTACTATCGGTGGGACTTTCGCCGGTGCCATCACTAATACCCCGGCTCTAGCTGCGGCGGGGGCAGCTTCTGGTGACGAGAAGGCAGCGACCGTAGCCTATTCGATTACTTACCTTTTTGGGGTTTTCGGAATGCTGATTGTGGCTACCCTGGCACTGAACTACGGCAAGAACGATAAGGATCGGCCGGTTGCTTTGGTTTCCCGCACAGTGCGGATCGAGCGCGACGACCGCCCCTCGGTGCGCGATATTCGTGCCCACGTAGATGGAAACGTCCGCTTTTCCCGGCTTCGGGAAACTGAGGACGGCCCCATTGTGCGTCCCACCCCCGACACCAGACTTGGCAAAGGCTTCTTAGCTACCGTAGTTGGTCCTCAGAACCTAGTAGTAGAAGTAATCTCCGAGCTAGGACACGACTCTTCTATTTCCCTTTCCGCCGATCGTACCGATTGGGACTACCGCCGGATCACTATTTCTGACCCCAAGCTGTCTGGGCGCACCCTGGGCGAGCTTGGCCTGGAAGAACGCTTCCAAGCTACAGTATCCCGGGTTCGTCGCGGTGATAACGATATGTTGGGACGTCCGGAACTGGTCTTACAACTTGGTGACCGGGTGCGGGTAGTTGCCCCTACAAAAAACCTGAAAGAACTTTCGAAATACTTCGGAGACTCCACTACTGGTCTCACCTCTATCAACCCGGTGGCTCTCGGAGTTGGCATGGTTCTCGGTCTTTTGATTGGCGAGTTCCCCATTCTTACTCCTACCGGGGAGTACTTCTCTATCGGTTCAGCGGCAGGCACCCTGCTGGTAGGACTAATCTTCGGCAAGGTTGGTCGCATCGGACCGTTCCCCACTACTTTGCCTTACACTGCCTGTCAGGTTCTTGCTGAACTGGGGCTATTAATCTTCTTAGCCCAAGCAGGTTATAACGCTGGCGGTCAGATAGAGAAAGCATTCACCTCCGGTGCGTGGCTCGGGATTTTGTTGGTAGGTATGGCGGTCACCCTCACCGTAGGGTTCGGTTTGTTCTTCGTAATGCGCTATGGCTTCAAGATGGGTGGAACTCGCTTGTCCGGCCTGTTGGCGGGGGCACAAACCCAGCCAGCCGTCCTCGCCTATGCGAATAACCGCACCAACTTTGACGCTCGGGTAGCGCTGGGATATTCCCTGGTTTACCCCTTAGCGATGGTCGGGAAGATTCTAATCGCCCAAATCCTGGGTGGCCTGTAAACCTATAGATAAATCTACAAAATAAATATTTTTATTACACGGCGCCAGCTTTGAACTAGCTGACGCCATGTAATAAAAATCGCTCTTAATCTGCCTCCTTCGTCCCGGGTTTCCGCAGTAGCGCAAGTGATAATGGTTCTATGCAGAAGACACCTGCCGCAGATGACCCCGGCACCCATAATGAAAAGTCCATATCCCTGAGTACTTCTTCCGGGGATACTGCCTCAAAAGGCGAAGTTCTTAACCCGCATGGTAGCGAGCATGATCAGTTACGTCTCTTGCGTGACCGGTTGGCGGCTCAATCCGGGGTAGTAACTCACCTAGGACGCACCCTATTAGCAGCAGGAGCTAGCGCTTACCTGGTTAAGTTTTCCATGGCTCGACTAGCCAATGCCATTGGGATTGAATCACAACACTCTCAAGTAACCTTTTCCGAGATAGTTACCTCGGTTTATGCGCACGGGACTTTCCGTACTGAGTCCCATGAGCAGCGAGCCTTTGGCACTAATGCCGCACGTCTAGACGATTTACGCCTATTTGTAAATTCTTTAAAGCCGGGGCTACTAGTCGAAGAAGCCCGGGAACGTATAGATGAAATCATCAATCGCAAGCCTCCCTACCCTGCAGTTATCAACTGCCTGGCCTCCGGTATTGCCTGCGCAGGATTCTGTTTCCTAAACCGGGGTGGGCTAGTCGAATGCAGTGTAGTTGGGGTCGCTGCCTTGTGTGGCCAGATCCTACGACGATCGATGATAAAGCGACGAGCAAACCATTTCGGAGTGTGGATGCTATGCGGCCTGCTCGCTTCCCTAATCTACATGGGAGTTAGCCAAACTTTGCTACTGACTGGTTTAGTTTCAGTTGGCCATCCGCAGGGTATCATTTCAGCGGTCTTGTTCTTAGTTCCCGGATTTCCCCTAGTAACTGCAATATTAGATCTGGTAAGAATGGATTTTCTAGCCGGGATTTCACGCATGACCTATGTGCTTATGCTTGTGATATCAGCCGGGATTTCGGTGTGGATAATCGCTACTTTGTTTCAGTGGCACATTGATCCCCCCGAAGCCTTTCCCGTTACCGGAATTTCTCTTTATCTGCTGCAATTTATTTGTTCGCTGGTGGCTTCCTTCGGTTTCGCGGTGCTGTTTTCAATCCGCCCTAAAATAGCATTCTACGCTTCCCTAGTTGCCGGATTTGTTAATGTGGGACGACTATTCCTGGCAGCACAAGGAATGTTACCGCAGGCGGCAGTGGGTCTGGCAGCTTTAACTATTGGGATCGTGGCACATTTTATTTCTCGTCTAAGCGGTTTCCGTTTCTCTCGTACCTCGTTGACGGTGCCCGCAGTGGTCATTATGATTCCTGGAGTTCCTCTTTATGCGGCGATTACTCACCTTTCTAATGGCGATATTCCCCAGGCTACCGCGGCTCTTATCCAAGTATTCTTTGTTGTTCTCTCCATCGGCGTAGGATTAGCTATTTCCCGGATGCTAACCGATCCCGGCTGGCGGATTGACCGCGATACCGCACAGCCCCGAATACTAGAAAAAACCGGATGGAATGACGGAGCACGCCGTTTTCAGATGCGTTAATACAAACTGGTGGTGGGGCGCTGACGATTGTCAGCGCCCCACCACCACATTTTCGGGGATTCCTTGGTTATAAGTAATTAGCTTTCCCGGGGAGTCGCCGTAGCATCCAGGCGAATTACCCCGTATGTCCAGCCACGGCGGTGATAAACCGCGCAAGGTTGCATAGTTTCAGAATCGATAAACACGAAGAACGGATGCCCCACCAACTCCATTTGATAGAGCGCCTCGCTAACTGTCATTACCGATGCTTCGTGTAGCTTCTGCCGCACAATCACCGGGGAATCACCTAGCTGACTTTCATCGGCCACCCCAATCTTTCGTTCCCGGGGAATATCGGGAGAATAGTCGCCATCTTCCGGAGTAACTGCCTTAGCAGCATCCTTCAAATTAAGTTCCTCAATCTTAAAAGGCTCTTCATGACGCTGTGAATCCCGATGGCGACGATGATCCTTAGCCCGATCACGGGCACGCCGCAGCCGCTCATAGAGCTTCCCGCAAGCAATGTCTACTGAGGCGTAGCGGTCAGAGGAACTGGCCTCCGCGCGAATAATCGGCCCCTTACCGAAAATAGTCAATTCCACTTTTTCGGAGGTATCTGCTTGCCGCTGATTCGGTTCGTGAGTTAGCTCCACATTCACCCGCTGAACACGAGGATAAAATTGCTCGACCTTAGCGACTTTTTCCTCGGCATATTGGCGGAAATTGGGGTGGATTTCGGCGTTTCGTGCTTCAACGATAATTTCCATTGGTGTCCTCCAGGGCACAGTATGGGGATCAAAGATCCCAGATTGATGCGTACCGGCTCATTCCGGTCGCGGTGATTGCAGCTATCACCCCCCCCTCTCACCCACCTTTGGGCTTTTCAAGTAACAAAAATTTTACCTCAAAAATCCGCTTTTTAACCCCGTTTGAGGTTGCATTCGGCTACGCTAAGCGAGAACACGCTATTTACCCGGGCCTGCGCTTCATTTATTACCCGAACCGCTTCCCTAATAGTGGCGCCGGTAGTGATAACGTCGTCAACTAGGAGCACTTCCTCGCTAAAATCCAAATCTGCCTGGGATCCGAGTTGCATACAGCCTGCCCGTCCCCGTACTCTTTCCTGGAAACTCCGTCCCGCCTGTTTCTTAGCTCCCACTTTGAACTGTAACAAGCCAGAAAGACGCGTATTTACCCCCTGAGAAATAAGACCCGCAGCTAATCCAGCGGCCAGCCTGCCGGCGGTAGAGGATATGGAAGTTTTACCGATCCGAAAAGTTGAGGGCGCGGGACAAACTAGGACGGGGCACTGAACATGGGCAGCGAGACTCCTAGCTGCTACTGCTCCAAAAAAGAAAGGAAGTTGTTGATAATAATATGATCGCGAATGCTTCATCGCCAATACGACTCCCCGCGCCTGTCCCTGATAGAGACTCTGCGTCCACACCTGGTTTACTCCCACCGAAATAGCTGCATTAACACTGGTGGGAGGACGTAAAAACATTCCTCGACACCGGTCACAGAGTAAAGTGTCGAGCTTCCCACAACCGGGACAGGTCTCCGGAAATACCAAGGTGGAAAAGGCACGGAGGGATTTAACAACCGAGGCACTAACCAACGTCGAAATTGGGGAGGAGCTAGAGGAAAACGCATGGGCACCCATACTTGAAGGATGCCGGGGAAGACTTACAATCCCTCCCTAAAAATAATTACAACGGGAAAACTCCTCGCTTACCCTTTTGAGGATAAAGCCCCTCGCCCCCCCCAGTGAAGCCAGCAACGGCAATAGCTAGTTCGCTAACAGAGGGGAATAGGCTGGATAGAAAATGTCAGAGCCCAGTATCCGCCAGGACTGTTCGATATGCCCCAAGCGGAAACCGCGATCACTAACTACTTCTACATTGCCATCAGGCGGATTAGGCACCAGGTATTGCGCATTCACGGGAGCATCAAAAGATTCACCATAGGAGTTAATTCCGACAACCTGAACCTTTGAGGAAGTGCCACCTTGCAAAATCGCTACCTGTCCCGGATTTATCCAAGCAACCGAAATAACATCCCTCATAACCTCAGTTTTATCTTGAGCAGGAACGATTTGCCGAGGAGTACCGTCTTCTCCCCGCAGCACGGTTACTAGTTGCGCCTGGAAACTGTAGCCAACCTGCCATACCACGACGCCGCGTACCCCGGGGGAACCCAAAGCGAAAAACGGGATTTTCCATTTGGAATCGGTGGGCAGTTTCAATTCCACCGTAGTACCTCGAGAGTTAACTGCTACCAAAGCACCTTTTTGCGCCGAAGCTCCCGTAAAAGCCCAACCCCAAGCATCTACCTGGGGGGGACGCAAATCCTTTCCTCGATATAACAGCGCCGCCGGTTTTCCCCGCTGCAGGCGCACCAGCTCATTTTTACCCCGAATTGCAACGTGAAAATCGGTGACGGGATTACTGGGAGTCGGCCAGGTGATATCCCCGTCAGCATTGGCCGGTGAAGTGAATACTCCGCTACGAGACTCTGATTCTTCAACTACCTCACCATTTTTTATCCCCAACATGATGGGTTTAGGGGAAGCTGCTGACTGTTCACTAGGAACTGTAAGCGACGAGCCATTTTGCGAGAGTACTACCTCGTCGATCCCGGAAACATTCAGCAAAGTAGCTCGCAATTGCTGATAAAGTTGGCTTGTTTCCTGTTCTGAACGCAAATGAACCGTGTCTGGAAGCACTACCGTAGCTTTATTACTTTGCAGTGTTACCAGGTTAGAAGGAATTTTTTTCATTGTTTCCAAAGCGCTAACCGCCGGAGAAATATCCTCGCTGGGGCCAGAAAATAAGGACTCCAAAAGATGCTGAGCCCCATTTTTACGGGGAATCCACCGCGGATCGGGAACTAAAAAACGATGGTCACTAGACCAGTAGTAAACATTGCGTTTTGCAAAAGCATTCTTAAATGCCGAGCTGGTGAGAACTACCCCATCAGGGAGAGAACTAATCCGCCACTGTCCCTTTTCTTTAGCCAGGGAATATTTGATGGTTTCTTCCGTGCGAAACTTTTGACTGATTCCCGCCTTATTAAGACGCAAACTTGGTTGACCGACACCGGTTACCTCGTTTGTTTCCGGGTCAAAAATAATCTTAAGTTCCGTTTTGGGGTTAAGCACCGTTACACGCTCTTGCGGCTTCCAGCTCTGCCTTTGCGCGGTAGTTAAAAACTGGCGCGCAATCCCGTAGTCATCGTAGGTACCGGCAGCACAGGCTTGCTGAAAATCCGCAAGTAATTTTTCGGGACTAGCTCCGTCCATCGGACCGCTAGCTAGCTGGGATAACGGGTTTCGGGAATCAATATTTACTTCCCCTTTATGAACTGGCCCGGAATCAGGTAGTGCCGCGCAAGAAACAAGCACAGAAGTAGTGAAAGCTGCCAGTATTGCCAGCAGGATTGACTTTATAAACTTGTTTTTCCCATTTCTGGAGGAAAGTTTTATTTTTGCGGAGGGCGCAGGTAAATGACCTTGTCCCACTCTTGCCTTTCCTATTCCCAGTTTCACGAACTGACCGCCTATCCAGTTCACAAAGTTTCTCCTCCTGATTCATTCTTTGATGTCTGCCTTGGAAGAGAATCTAGATTACTGATTCTTCCCTGGATATCAATCACGCTGTCATTTTCAGGCAGGTGCGGCAAAGGATGTGCCGGGGTGGCCTCCAAAATCTCTGGAGGTAAATCAGCTGGCATACGGGGGAAACCCTCATCTGCACCTATAGATTCGTCCCCTAAAGGAACGTCCGTGCGAACCTGATGTACCTGGAAAGATGATTCTTCTAAACTATCGGACAGAATAATATCCTCGGGATGATCTTTCGCCCATAGCTGGCGGGCAGCGATCAAGTCTTGATTTTCTACCTGCACCGGAATGTCCTCAATTTCCTCCCCCTGACGGCGGGGCAATAGCAAGGTAAAAGCGGAACCCTGGTGCGGACAAGACAAGACTGTGAGCAACCCGGAATGCAGTGCTGCATCCTCGGCAGATATCGCCAACCCCAGTCCCGTACCTCCGGTGGTGCGTTTACGGGAAGGATCCGCACGGTAAAAGCGATCGAAAACATGTTGCGCAACCCCGTCGGTCATTCCCGCCCCATGATCTCTAACCTGGAAAGCTACCGCCGTACGTGAACCTGCCACACTGATTCGCACAGGTTTGCCTTCTGCAAACTCGATCGCGTTTACCACCAAGTTTTGAGCAATTCGAGTAATGCGTGTGGGGTCGACTTCCGCTACCGTGTCGCCGAAAGTTTCCAGTTTAACTTCCACCCCCATACTTTCAGCCAACGCCCTATTCGACTCCACCACTGCTTCTACCAGTGAGTAAATGTCGATTTCCGACAGTGACAATTGCGCCACAGAAGCATCTATTCGGGAAATCTCGATTAGATCCGCCAACATTTTGTCAAAACGATCAACTTGACGATGCAGAATAGTAGCGGAACGGGCATTGGTAGCCGACAGCTGATCACGTTCATCGTAAATTAAATCTGCTGCCATCCTGATGGTAGCTAACGGTGTGCGCAATTCGTGGGAAACATCGGATACAAACCGCTGCTGCAAAGTTGATAATTCTTCATAGTCGCTAATCTGTTCCCGCAAATAAGTCGCCATATTATTCAGAGCTTGAGATAGTTGAGCTAACTCATCCGTACCCCGAACCGGTAACTCAATTTGAAAGTCACCAGCAGAAACTTTCCGAGCTGCTTTCGCCGCTCGCCGTGCCGGTGACAAAATCGAGTAAGAAACTGCCGCCATTAGTACTGTAATCACTCCTAACAGCACCGCAGTACCCAGGAATAACACCTGGTTAACCAAATAGATAGTTTGCTGTTCGTAAGCTAAAGAATAAACCAGATAGGTTTCGTAGTTACCCACTAATGGCAGCACAACTCGCGTTCCGACCACAATTCCGGGAACTTTGTCTCCTTGAGAATTTTTTAGGGAAACCGACTGCCAGTGGATGCCTCCTTCCTGTTGTACTGCTTTCCGCAAACTCTTAGTAATCAGAGCCCGCTGTTCCGGGTCAATAATCTCGTTAATTGCCAGGTTCCGGCTTTCATTCGGGTCTTTTAACAACATCGCGCCCACTCCACCGGCACCCGCAGACGCATCGCGTTGATCAGAAATTAGGGTGTAGGCAGCGTCCTGAACTCCGCTCACCGAATCCACTACTAGGGAATCTAAAGAAGTCTGCAAACTCTGAGTACGCAAAGAAGCATCTTGTAACACGATATTTAGGCGTTTTTGGAAAATTCCGTTTGAAACATGCGCGGTTACTGAGGCAATCAAAATCACCATCATAATCGCAATGGCCAACGCCATTACTGCAGTTATCCGCGCAGTGATAGAAGAAAGAAAAAATCGGACAACCGGAAACTGTGCGATTTTATTTCCCAGAACTTCTAGGCTTTGTCGCCACCGTTTTTGTCGTAGCAATCCCCAAAAACTACTGGGTGCTCTTGCTGGTTCTGGCTGAGTTGGGGTTTGCGTATCCATCTACGCCTAATTGCCTCCGGCGCGGTAGCCAACCCCTCGCACGGTACGCACAATCTTAGGATGCTCAGGGTCTTCTTCAATCTTGGCGCGCAGCCGTTGTACGTGCACATTAACCAACCGGGTGTCGGTATTAGCGTGGCGGTAACCCCAAATTTCCTCCAATAATTCTTCGCGACTAAAAGCTTTCCAAGGTGAACGCGCCAAGGTTAATAGCAGGTCGAACTCCAAAGGAGTTAAATCAACACGCACCCCGCCCCGAAAAACCTCGTGCGCAGCTACGTCAATATGCAAATCCCCCAGGTCGACATCTTCACCTTCTCCGTCGCTACTACGCCCCCGCAGCCTTGCCTTAATCCTGGCCACCAATTCTTTTGGTTTGAACGGCTTCGGGATATAGTCATCGGCTCCCGCTTCGAGACCGGCTACAACATCGGCGGTATCAGACTTTGCCGTCAACATAATGATCGGTAAATCGGATACCCCCCGAATCTGCCGACAGATTTCCACCCCGTCTTTGCCGGGCAACATCACATCGAGCAGCACCAAATCTGGTTGACTTTCCTGGAAAACTTCAAATGCCTGATCACCATGGTGACAGAAAACAGATTTATAGCCCTCGGTTGACATTACGATGCCCACCATTTCCGCGAGTGCCTCATCGTCGTCTACTACCAAAATTTTCACGGTCATAAGTTCTATTGTGCCATGCCGAAGCGGTTTTTAGTGGTATTGCCCGCGCCTACTCTCATTTCTTTGAATCTGGTAACTGCATTTGTACTGTATCTATTCGTTTTGGTCGGGCAACCCTCCCGGTAACAGCCGCAGATGACCGCGACGCTGCTCTGGAATAGGCCGAGCTTCCGGGCCTATCCCTTGCTTAGCGTTAGCATCATACTGGTGTCCGGGATGTACACTGCCACCACTGGTAGCTTCGGGACTGAGACGCCCATCCCAATTTTTATTAACTTTTGAGGTGGAAAGGTGCCGGCGTTTAGAGGCTTCTCGTACTACGTTCGCCAGTGCCTCTAAGTCGTCATCACTGGGTTCTGCTGGACTGAACTCACTGGCTAACCTCACTACCTGCCACCCTCTGGGAGCGGTCAAAGTATTAGCATGCTCGGCACACAGATCGTAGGCGTGCGGTTCCGCCTGGGTTGCCAAAGGACCAAGAACTACCGTGGAATCTTTATATACATAAGTTAAGGTGGCTGCCGCCACTTGGTTGCAGCCGGTTTTGGAACATGATCTAGTTACCCGCACAATTGCACGTTAGCGGCGCGGGAAATAAAACCCAAGCCAAACTCGCGGTAGGGTGCGTTCTCGTGAGGGGTTTGACACGAAAGCGGCGAGATCGCCACGGACGAGGTGCCCGGGGGGTTACCTTTCTACCGGTAGTTCCAGCTTGGAGGACGCGACGAGAAAAATTTGACCACCTAGTAGTGGATCTGGCTACCCTAGCTGCCCGCAAGCACCAGGCAGTCAGCCGTATTGAGTTCGGGGTGGAAGACATTCCTCCCTCGGATCCGGCTGAATGGGAATCCACCCGGGCAGTACTTGGACGACTTTTTCCGGCAGATAAGAGTGGAAACCTAGCTACCCGGATTGTGGTTTATCGTCTACCCATCCAGTGGCGTTGCCGCACCCAGGAAGATATCAAACACGCGGTAAAATCGGTACTCGCAGAGCATTTAAGTAGCGAGATCGGGTGTTTGCCCGAAGATGTTTTTCCTATCCGCGATTAGTTTAAGGTTCGCGAAAACTTATTCGAAGATAGTCCTTAAAAATTGTAGCTCGCCCTCTACCGTAGTTATCGAGAGTATGTAGAATCTAGGGATTAACTTGCACCGAGATCGCTGCTACTTCCCGAACTGCTTTGCCGATCCCAATGGTGCGAAAAGCGTCAGAGGGATCCCCCACTAACTGTCCGATGAAGCAATCACTCTCGCTTTGCCACTGCCAAACTCCATTTTCCAGCTTGACCTGCGATACCTGACCAGCCTTGACAGCAATCTCTTGGGTTTTATTCGTGGAAGTCAAAATAATTTTTTGAGACCGATTACTTACAAATGCCAGGTTTGCGGCTTGTTCATTAACTAGTACTGCACCCGAAGTACTTGCAGCAGCCGAGGGATACACCGCCAGAGTTCCTTTTCCGGCAAAAGTTTCCTCCCCGAAAACCGCGGCCACTACCGGCTGATTGGACCTAAGTTTCACTGCCGCTACCCCGTCTTTCACTCCCCCCAAGGGGATATCGAAAATTGCTCCCCTAGCTACCTGTAGTTTTTTGGGAGACGAAACCGGAGTTTCCCCTTTCGCATTCATAAGCGACACCTGCAACGTAGCCACCGTGGGACTGGGATTAAGCACCCGTAAACTGGCTTTACCAGTAATTTTAGCTGCTGGGATCAGGACTTGATTTGCCGGCGCCGCCAAAGGGGACACATGCACAGCACCGGCTTTTTGGGCTCCGGTAGCCAAAGTGGTGTTCACCCAGGACGCCACCCCGGCACCGCCGGCCTCGACTAAAACTCCTAGGCGAGTAAACCCGGGGGCTTGTCCGTCAAGCATCAGAGATGCACTGCCTTTCCCAGGAATTTTTTGTGTCACTTTGGCTCGTAGCGGTCCTTGTTCAGTCCAGATTTGAATCCGGGCGGTAACGGGAGCTCCTGCTGGATTCACCAGATGTAGCGTAGAGGCATTCCCAGTGGTAGTTCCGGGGGTAAGGAAATAGGCACGATTGGTAGGGGCGGTGCAACGATCCGCGTAGAATCCATTTTCGCCTTCTTTTCCACTGCCGCTAACATATCCCACAATGGCCACATTTTTTCCGGCTACCGGTTTTGCCTGCAGCTTCAAGCCGGATTTACCCACTGAAGCCGCGACCCCCCTCTCTAGGACTCGGCCAGAAGTGTCGGACACCGCGGCTGCTCCTGTTGCCGAAGCTCCTTGCACCCAGGCCTTCGCGTCGCCACCTGGCATTCCTGGGCACACCACTTGCTGGACAGCCGCCGGTACCGCCACCTCGCTACCAGTGTCCTCAGAGATAGAAACGGCAGGGAGATTCCTCACTAACACCAGTGAGAGCACCCCGGCAGCCAAGAGAATAACTAGCGCGGAAACCAACGAAATCACGGATTTAGGAGCCGGTTTATTCATTTTCGCTCGCTCCTTTCTGCCAACGGAAGGCAAGCGGCGAACGCACCCAGGTAGACTAGTAGGAATATCCCTATCATGAGGTAACGTACTGGATTAGCAAAATACAGTTCCAGTTTTCCGGAGTTACCAGCCGGAATCGTAAAGGACTGCAGTCCCCCTTCGGATCGGGATTGCAGGGCGTGACCGCCTATCCGAGCCTTCCAAGCAGAAGAAGGTGCTTCTGCCAGCAAAAGTTGACGTTGTTTTGAGGAGGAAGAAATATTTTTTTCGGCGTTTAATATCCCTGACGGTACTGTTTCTTGCTGCTTCCCGGCGGCAATTCGCACCCGGGCATCCGAACGCGGCGGAGAGAATTTGGAGGTGTCTAAACGCCACACGCTGTAATCAGCATTGGCTAAGACCGGGTGGAAATAACTGGAGGAAGCTAATCTGGCGTTCAAACCATCGACGGCAGCTTGCTTGGTAATTAACAATTGTTCTACCGCTAAATCAGCACAGATTTTTGCGGCCCGAAGATCATTTCCCGCTACTAGAGAGGCTAAAATCTGGTTTTCGGGAGCGGCAATCTGCTTGGGTGATTTTACCCGTATTTCCCAGTTGGTGGCCAGCATCCCCGGACCAGCGTCACGGCGCATCGCCAGCCGGTACTTGCGCCCTGCCCGATCTATCAGCAACATCCGAGTTCGTTTTTCCGAGGCAGATAATATCGAGAAGGCCACGGGAGCGCGGTCAGCGCCAGCCTTCAAAGGAGTATTCACCGCAGGAATCGCCCAAGTAGCTATGGTCGCCAGTGGAAAAACTAGTGCCAGCGCAATCAGACTACCTAACAGGTAACGCCAGGGTTTTACCGGTTGCACCGCGCCCCATCCTAGTGCGGTCGCAGCCAATAATCCCATTAGCAAAAGGGAAAATACTGGCAATGGCCAGGGCCTTTGTCCAGGAGCAACTATTTGAGTCACCGAAACAATTCCAATTACGATGCCCACCAGGGTAAACATCCATGCCATGCGGGTTCCCAGCAGTTCCCGTCCGGTAAATAAGGCACCTATAGCAGCCAACAGCACGCAGACAAAAGAGGCTATTCCCAGAATTAGGGGGAGACCCGATAAAACTTGCCCCATAACCTGCAATTGCGAGCGCATAGATAGCGGAGAAAAAGTCGAAGGAGTTAGGAACAGATAAGCGCTCAAACTGTGGGTCCGTAGCGCCCAGATCAAAGAGGGCAGCAGCGTGAGCAAAGCAGGAATCAGTATTGCCACTCCGCCCCCTAGCTGCAAAAATAGCCTTCGGAAGGACAAAGGTTTCTTTATCTTCGCGCTTAGGGTGCAACCCAAAACAAGAGCTAGCGCCACCAGCCAGAACCAGGGAGCGGCGGCACTTACTATTATTAGCGTGAGCGCTCCGATACCTGCCGCAGATCTGCGCGAATAGTTAGGAAGATATTCCTCGGTATCCAATACTCCCGCCAAGAAGTAGGGGCGACGTAAACCGTAATAAGAAAGCACTCCCCAAACTACCAGGGGTAAAAAGATGTGACACAGGACAGCAGGCACATTACCAGCCTGCATAGAAAGCAATAGCGGCAACGCCGCTCCCCAACTCAGCGTGATCAGAGCCCGCAGGGGATTTACCCGGGTGAATGCGGACGATGCTATCCATGCGCAGATTGCTGCTCCCAGTGGAGAGAAGATCAGTAACCACTGCAAAACCGCGGTGGGGGCTATGCCGAAAATGGCGAAGGGGGCGGTGACAACTAGTAGCGGGTAAGTAATCGGGTCAGGAGAACCACTTACCCCAGTGGAGAGGGTGCGCCAAGAGTTGGTTGCCAAAAACCAAAAGTCTCGCCAGTTACCAGGCAAAACACTCCAGAAACCACCATGCATTCCTCCCAGGAATGCCCGCATCCCCAGTAGGCTACTTACCAAGAAAAATAGAGATAATGACCAGAAGATTATTTGGGCGCGCCAGGAAATATTTTCCAGTTGGGTTTTAGCTACTGCCCCTAATTTAAGAGCTGTCTGTCCGTGTTCCCGATTTACCCGTCGGATTAGACGGCGATTTTTTCGCAGTTGACTGGCAGGAACTTCCAAGCGGGAAAGTTCTCGCCGGGAAATCTGGGACTGCCTCCGCTGAATCCGGCGTGCCGAAAAAATCTTCCCTAACAACCCCCATACCCGGTTAGCGGAGTGTATCTCAACTGCTCCCCGCTGCCCCTGCGATTGCAGCACCCAATACAGTGCTAGCAGCACTGATTTAAAAGGCAAAAATATTACCCACAACGGTAGGAGCAGCGAGTTAATAGTTAGCGCGCGATAAATATAGCTGTCTGCCCGTCGCGTCGCCCAAGATTTTCTTTTTTCCCGGGGCGCCCTAGCAGCCAAGGGGGTAACCGGAACCGGATCATAAACATAAACCGGTTGATGAGGAACAGGGGCATCCGGATCCTCTGGCCGGTTGTCCCCTTCGTTTTCCTCTTGCACGTCATTTTCACCGGAATCATTTTTCTCTTCCAGTAAATCGTCTTCTTTAGCCAGGTTACCTGCAGCGCCACTAGAGACTTCAGACAGCGAGGAAACTTTATCCACCGTCAGCTGTTCCTTTGAGTCCAAACTCGACCCATCTAGTTCATCGGCCTGCGCTTCGGACTTGGGGAGCTGTTTCAACCTTCCCCTCGGATTGTTTTCGGCATCTTTTTCAGCGGCGGTTTCCTTCAGGCTCCGATCCTGTAAATATTTACGTAGGCGATAGAGGCCGGCTTGGGCGTGATAGATCCGCGCCTCCGGTACCAGACAAACTCGGTAACCAGCCATTCGCGCGCGACGCCCCAGTTCTAAAGCCTCACTGAAACGACTGAGTAGGGGGCTGGTTCCACGCAAGCGATCCCAGAGTTGGGCTTTTATTAAGAGTCCCGCGGTACTTACTGCCAGCACGTCACTAATACCGTCGTATTGCCCCTGATCCACTTCACCCGGATCGAAAGGAATAAGGCGCTCCCCGCTGCGCGTGGCGTGAATACCCACCGAGGCCAGAGTTTTGGGTTTATCCCAATCCAAGGCTTTAGGGCCAGCGATTCCCAGAGTGGTGGAATTTTCGAATGCCTGGACAAGCTCGCCCAGACAGGCGGAATCGGGAGCGGAGTCGTCGTGTAAAAGCCATAAATAGTCCACTGCCGCCAGATTGTCGGCACGGGCGGTACATACGGCTTGTCCTAGATTGGCGGCTTTTACCTGAGAGTAATGCAAAGGTGCATAGGGACGTAATTCGGAGGGAGTGAGGTCGCTATTAGGATCAGAATCCACTACCACCAGGGATGATACGGGGTAGCGACTGGCTCGAAGAGATTTTAAGGTTTGCTCAAGATAGGGAGTACGTCCCCGCGTAGTAATAAAAACCTGGACACTGGGGTGCCGGTAAGGAGCGGAAGATTCAGAGGCGGGAGCCACTACACTAACCTACATTGCGCCGCAGTCTGCGCCGTTCCCGTTCGGAGAGACCGCCCCAAATCCCGAAGCGTTCATCGTTTTCTAAGGCATAACTGAGGCATTCATCGCGAACTTCGCAGAGCTCACAAACCGCTTTAGCTTCCCGAGTGGAACCACCTTTCTCAGGAAAAAACGCTTCGGGGTCAGTTTGGGCACATAATGCTTGTTCTTGCCAGGAGAGGGGGCCATGGTCATCCTGCCCAATTTGCCAGGATTGCGGATTAGACGAGATGGGCCCCTCGCCAAATATGTTCCACATATTATTCTCCTCGCAAAAATAGGTTTCTCTAAGAGTATAAACTACAAGCGTGTCATTAGGGGAAGTCAGTCGAAAAAATGGTATAGATTTTTTAGGCTGCCACTATCTCCGAAGATTAAAAAATACCTATCTACCTGCAGTTCAGTTCAACGATTTCGGAAATATGTTCGAGAGAAGAAATTTTCTCGATTTCACCACAATTTGCCTCTAGGACTACCGCAGCCCCCTGGTAGCTCCAAATCTGCCCGACAACCAGAGCGAGAGACTGCGGATTAGAATCTGTGGTTAGTTTAATTAAGATTCGGTTTCCTGGACAGTTTTGTTCACACCAGCGAGAAAAATCAGAAATTAGCTGCCCATCCTCACATACCTCAAAAGAGGTATCGCCTATCAGGCTAGCTTGATCAGGTAGAGGAAAAAGTAGTTGATCAGCTTGGGAAAGCACTTCCCGGTTTCCATCAAGAAACCCCTCAGGTAGAGCACTGGGATAGCGCCAGGCTAACGGGGACGGGCTAACTAGGAAGGTTTCGATTCCAGATTTTAGAAAACAGACTCCGCTTTCCGGATCAGTGACTGCGCAAGCAACTAAATCCGGATCAGTAGATATTTCCTGGTTGCCGGCCTCTGCATCTGTCAGATTCTTAACGGTTAACCCTAACCCCCACCCTGCGATTCGCCAGAGCAGATCTCGCCAGGAAAGACCTAATCCCAAGGCAAGCACTCCCCCTGGCTCTGCCGCCAGGTCACCGGCTAAAAGATTTTGGGTTTTTATTACCCAGTTGCTTACTACCTGTCCCGATAGCTCGATGCGTTGCTCGCCATACCAGGTAAGGCGAGGAGAAGCTATCCCGGCAAGGGCACTTACCCAGTGGCTATCCCAGCAATATTGAACATCCATCACGGCACTCCCGCTTGCGCTAGTTTTCCGTTTCCTCGGGCACGCACCGCCCCCTCGGAAGCAGCAATAAAAACCGCTTCGCCAGTACGGATAGTTTCTAGGGAACCACCAATTCCCACTTCCAAATCTCCGGAGATTCCCAGTAGAATCCGAGGTCCACGCCCGGGAATCGGTATCCATTCCTCACCGTTAACATCCGATACCGATAGCTCGAAATCATCCACTGGCGCATAATAGATACCAGTGCCGCGACCGTTCATTTCCGGGGCAATCCGCACCGGGGGCGCGCCGTGAAAATCCATACAGCGCAGGGCTTCGCCAGCATCAATATGCTTGGGAGTTAACCCCGCACGCAGAACATTATCTGAGGAAGACATCACTTCGATCCCCAGACCAGAAACATAGGCATGCACCGCACCAGTAGGGATGAATAACGCCTCGCCTGCACGTAAAGTTACCGGATTTAGGAGCAAAGATAGTACCGCCCCGGGATCGGACGGATAGGTACGCGCCAGGGCGACCGCTTGGCGATCAACCCTGAGCGAGGGCGAGGTGCCGCGATCTAGCCGATCTTGACAGGCGGTAATAACCGCTTCTATTTGAACTCGGCGTTCTTCATCTAAGGGTGCGAGCAGCTTACGCGCCACTGCCCGCAATCCCCGATACCCGGGGTGAGCACGTAAAATTTCCAGCATTTCCCGCGCTAGTGGGGCATTCAGATTATCCAACACCTCGATCGCCCGGCGAGGAGCGCGAAAACCCGCGAAGGCCTCAAAGGGGGTAAGCGCGAAAATCATTTCCGGCTTATGGTTACGATCTCGATAGTTTCGCCGCGGACTTTCGAGGGGTATCCCCGCTTCTTCTTCCGCTTGAAAACCCGCCTCTGCCAGTTCTTTACCCGGGTGTACCTGCAAAGATAACGGCTGCTCGGGAGCGATCACTTTCAGCAAGAACGGCAGCTGTCCGTCAAAACGCGCCGCGACGTCTGCCCCTAAAATCTCGACTGGATCTGCGGCGATGACTTCCGAAAGCGGGCGTCCTCCCGTCAGGGTCTGTGCCCCATTATGGGCGCCAAACCATAGCTCGGCCACCCGTTGGCCCCCAAAATCAATCCCGGTAAAGTCACTGATAGCACTGGTAGATCCCCAAGCATAATCCTTGACCGCCCCGGAAAGCTTCCGCACTTTACGAACCCTTACAGCGCTAAACCAGCTTCGCTCCGTCCACCAGGGACTGCAATTTCGCCCAGGCAATCGAGGAATGCAGGCGCCCGCCCAAGCCGCAATCGGTAGAGGCGATTACCCGCTCGGGACCTACTGCCGCCACAAAGCGCGACAACCGATCAGCGACCAACTGGGGATGCTCCACCACGTTCGTAGAGTGGCAAACCACCCCCGGGATTAACACCTTGTCCGCCGGCAATTGGTATTCATGCCAAATACGCCATTCGTGGGCATGGCGCGGTGATGAGGCTTCGAAAGTGTAGCCTTTGGCATCTACCCGCAGCACGTCCTCCACAATATCGGCGAAAGGTATGTCGGTGGTGTGCGGCCCATGCCAAGAACCCCAACATACGTGGAATCGCGTAAGTTCGGTGGGAATATCTTTTAACGCCCAGTTCAGAGCCTCGATACGCACTCCGATAAACTTTTTGTAGTCCTCTAGCGTAGGTTCCGGGTTAATTTGATCCCAAGACTCTGCGATGGAGGGGTCATCAATCTGTACCGTGAGCCCGGCATCGGTGATGATTTTGTATTCTTGACGCATTGCCTCTGCGCATGCCCAAACCACTTCCTCGTCGGTGCGGTAA
Organism: Varibaculum vaginae; assembly: GCF_900604285.1. Lineage (GTDB taxonomy): Bacteria > Actinomycetota > Actinomycetes > Actinomycetales > Actinomycetaceae > Varibaculum > Varibaculum vaginae. The sequence goes on along the minus strand of NZ_UWNY01000001.1, from coordinate 635,549 downwards.
TAACGGTTTTCTACCCGCGCACAGGATCCGGGCGATAAAGCAGCGATAAAACCAGAGGAGGCATCTAAACCATTAGCCTGCAACCCCTTGAGCAGTAGATTCACATCTCGCCTGGCAGCATCCGCCCCGATATAGCTCAGCGGACCGGTAATCACCGGGTTGCCGACTGAGTTGCGGTTGCCGAGTACTCCCGAATCCGGATCCTCGTAGGCTTCCCGGAACAGGTTACGATCCCGCCGATCAGTGAAGGTGGTGAGCCGGATTTTGCCCGGTTCAGAGCGAATAACCTCGGTTTTGGCCCAGCGATCCTCATCGGTTTGGGTAAGTCCCCCGAGGCGAGAGAAGGAATAGTTCCACCAGGCACCATAGTCGACTGCTCCCGAGGTTATATGGCCGTACTCACCCTCGTTAACAATATCGATCCCGATTTCGCGCTGCTTGGCCACCACTTCGGCGGCGGCGCGTTCGATGATTTCTTCGAAATCTTGGGGACTGATTTTCCCGGCCGATAGCAGGTTATTGGCTTCAAGTAGCTCTGGAGTTCGCGGCAAGGAACCCACGTGGGTAGTTTTTACGGGCATAATTATTTTCTTCCTAATTAGTGAAATAAAAGTTTGGAGGGCGCAGACGGACTAGCGGCGCGCCCGGTTTATCTAAATTCGCTTTACCAGTGGGAACGTGATGGTTTCCCGGATCCCGAGGCCGGTAATCGCCATTAGTAGGCGATCCAGCCCCATTCCCATACCTCCGGCTGGCGGCATCCCGGCTTCAATTGCTTGCAAGAACTCTTCATCAACTTGCATAGCTTCGGGATCGCCGTTAGCGGCATCTAGGGATTGCGCTTCGAAACGTTCGCGCTGAATTACCGGGTCATTCAGTTCTGAATAGCCGGTAGCCAGCTCGAATCCGCGTACATACAGATCCCACTTTTGTACCTGTCCGGGTTTTTCGGGATGTGATTTCACCAGTGGAGAGGTGTCTTCAGGGAAGTCTGCTACGAAAGTGGGGGCATAGAGGTCGTCTCCTACTTCCTCTTCCCACAGCAGTTCCACGAGTTTGCCAGGAGAATAGAATTTTTCGACTTCAATCTCGCGCGCCTGGGCCAGTTTTACCAGTTCTTCCCGGGGGGTGCGCGGGGTGATTTCTTGTCCTAATGCCGCCGATAGTGAACCATAGAGGTCAATCCATTCCCACTCTCCCCCTAGGTCATAGGATTCCCCGTTCGGCAAGGTGGCGACGGTGCTTCCCAGGGCGGCCTGTGCCGCGTTTTGCACCAGCTGGCGAGTGAGCTCGGCGATCTGGCGATAATTTCCATAGGCCTGGTAGGCCTCTAGCATGGTGAACTCGGGGGAATGGGAGGAATCTGCGCCCTCGTTACGGAAATTACGGTTAATTTCAAAAACCCGGTCAATCCCGCCTACCAGGCAACGTTTCAAGAACAGTTCCGGAGCGATCCGCAGATAAAGGTCGGTGTCATAGGCGTTCATATGAGTCACGAAGGGGCGCGCGGCTGCCCCGCCGTGCAGGGTTTGCAGCATCGGGGTTTCCACCTCGATAAAATCTTCCCCACTCAGGGTACCGCGCAGAGAGGCCACCACTTTCGCACGGGTGCGCACCATTTCTCGAGCAGCTTCCCGGGTGATCATATCGACTTCCCGGTGACGTACTCGCTGGTCTTCCGAGAGGGAAACTTCCTGCCCGTCCTCAGTTTTGAAAGTTTTCGGCAGCGGACGTAAAGATTTTGCCGTGAGCTGCCAGGCGGGCTGTCCTTGTGCACCCGGCTGCGCCATTACCGAAAGTTCTCCGCGTTTGGAGGCTATTACCCGCCCGTAGACAAATAGGTGATCCCCTAGATCCACATCGGCTTTGTAATCACTTAGGGATTCTTTACCTACCTGGGCGGCAGAAAGCATGGCCTGCAGGCGGGTGCCATCGCCTTGCTGCAAGGTAACGAAGCAGAGTTTGCCGGTATTGCGAGAAAAAACTACCCGGCCGGCAACCCCTACGAAGTCCTCAGTTTCTTCCCCAGCCGCTAGGTTCGGGTATTTTTCCCGCACTTGGCTGAGGGTATGGGTGATGGGAACCGCGATGGGATAGGGGTTGCGACCATCGTCAATCAGGCGCTGCCGTTTCTCAGCGCGAATACGAATTTGTTCAGGCACACTTTGGTTATTAGCTTCACTCACGCCCTCCATGTTATCTAGGCGAGGGCGAGGGAAGAAAGTTAGCGGTTTTACTCCCGCCCCCCACTGAGATCACCATTTTAAAAGAAACCCATTTCGCAAAACCTATGATTTACACTCCATCATGGTTTTTACACCCATTTTCCCTTGTCAAAGCCATGTTAAGTATGTTAACAATGGATAGTCGATGAAATTTTACGCAATTAAGAGTAAGAGAATGTAATATGAAGAAAACCGCACACCTAGCAATCTCCGCCTTGGCCGCGGCGTTTGTCATCCTAACCGGGGTGTTATTATCTCCGGTAGCCCAAGCCGAGCCCGCTCCCCCGCAGGGATATACCAAAGCTGCCCAACATGAGCATGGTTATTATTCAGAATGCCCTAATAGCCAGTATATGCATGTGGCTGAATGGACTTACTGCCTCAATAGTAAAATCTATGGCGAAGGAGACTCAGGCTATTGGTACTGGGACAATGATACCAATACCCTTACCTTCGATAACTTCGTACTGAAACGCGCAAACTTTACTGGATCTTATGGAGCCGGCACTTTTATTGAACCGGTTTTTAATCGCCCCAAAAGTAGCGTGACTGAGCTAACCATCAAGTTCAAGGGTAAAAACGTCATCGACCAGCAGTCTAAGGGACATAGTGATGCCCTAACTCTGGCCCCGACGTTTTATGGTGAAGGAAGCGGCAATCAAACGACCCCGATGGTCAACATTATTGGTGAATCCCCAGAGGATAGTTTGACGATTAATAGTGACATCACCAATTCCGACCCTAATAATTCCAGAGCTATTAAAGCTTTTGGAGCCTCAATGACCATCGGTGGTAAAGGCACCATCAACCTGAATCCTGGTTTTAGTGGCACCGGTAAAATTAATGCCGTGACTGGTATCGCCAGCTATTACACGACAATTACAGGTAATGTCACTGTTAATATCAATTCTAATTTGATGCATAAAGAAGCGACTTCCATAGGATATGGCGTTATCGGCATTGAAGGGGCAGCTGTTCTAAAGGGAAATTCGATAGTTAATATCGCTGTGAATGGAGCTTCCTCTGGTTATACATTGGGAATGTACAGATCTCCTCAAGAAAGCAAAGATATCTCGGTAGCCGAGAACGCTCGCCTATCTATTAAGGCTTATAACGAAACCTCGCCAACGGCACCAACAATTGGCATTTATTCCCTCGGAAATATCAACTTCTCCACTGCCGAAGATGCTAAAATCACTTCTTCTACAGGACCCGCTATTTTTGCGAAGCAAGGCGCCGATTTCTCCGGACCGGGTGATATTCTCGGCTCCGGTAATACCGGTTCTTCGCTAAGAGCGGATGGAGGCATCAAGTTTGCGGATGGTTATGGGGTTTACCTGCCAGTAGCCGGTAGCACCGCCAACCCAGGAGTTGCTGACAAAGCCGGAAAGAAGGTCGGCTCCTGGCGTTTATCAATGCTGCCTCCCAAATACGAGGAAGTTAAAACCGAACCCGGTAAAGCAGTTAAATCCCCGGTGAAAACTAAGACCTATGAGGACGCTGCTAACGCCACCCAAGCCACCTATAGCGCACCCAAAACCGTAGAGGTTAACGGGAAAACCTGGGAGGTGGCAATCGATGCCACTACCGGAGAGCTGACTGTCACCCCGCACAAAGATGCTAGGAAAGACGATATAGCGAAAATCCCGGTTACCCTGTCTTACGCTAACGCCGCGTTCCCGGCCGATACAACGGCGGAATCCGAAATCGGTTCTAATGAACCTGGACGTAAGCAGCGCATTGCGATTGCTCCGGTAGGGGTAAATCCGATTGCTACTCCGGAAGCTCCGAGTGCGCAAGATTTTAAGAAGGTTAAGGAAGGCAATTGGCAAGAGCTGGTAATCCCTTCCTATGGCCCAGACAAGGATGGTAAGGAGAACCCACTTAAGGGCGTTTTTGACTACGCTAAAGTCACCTACCTAAATCATCTTGGATTACCGTTTGATTCCAAAGATCCGATAAGTAGGGGAAAGAGGGCAGAAGTGGTGGTCCCGCTAACTAAAGAAAAGGGCGAAAAACTTTTCAACAGGATGCAGTGTCCCGATGCACCACTGCCGGCTGAAACCTCCTGTGAACTACAAAAGGACGGAACCGTTAAGTTCACTGTGATTTTGGATTACAAGGAGCGGACAGCAAAACCGGACACTCCCTGCGAACCCTGTAAGCCCTGCGGTGATCCTGGTACCGTACCAGGTGGCCAGCAGCCGGGCACCCAGCCTGGAACTACTCCGGGTGGAACCCAGCCTGGCACACAACCGGGAAATACAAACCCCGGAGGAACCAATTCCGGAGCCAACATAGCTAACGGGGCAAAAGGAAACACTCCCTCCACTCCCGACTCCCTGGTTAGAACAGGATCAGTGGACACCACCATCTTAGGGTTCGGAGCGAGTGTGCTGTTCTTACTAGGTTTTGCACTATTGCGCCGTCGTAACAGCTAAAATTAACTGAATAAACCAGTTTGCGGGTCTTCCTATTGCTAGGAAGACCCGCAAACTGTTATAAAGCTCTATTGCGCTCTAAGCTTTAGTTTGCCTTAGAGGCGGGAAAGTACCACTAACTGGTTATCGCTTAGCCGTACCTCACCCAGCTTCACTGCCGCAATCAGGCAGGCAGTACTAGCACCGTCCCCCTGCCAGGGCTCAAAGGAAATAGGATCTACCAAATCAAGGTACTCAATTTCGACCCCACTATCGCTTAGTACATCTCGAGTTGCAGCCATTACTGCCGCCCCCGACCCGGTTGCAGCGGCTTGGCTTACCCCCGCAAACAGGGCTTTCGCAAAAACAGCAGCATCCTCACGCTGAGCAGGGGAAAGATTCAGGGTTGTTTGCGAAACTGTAAGCCCATCCAAATCTCGGAAGGTGGGAAGCGCCTCTACCATTACCGGAATATCCAGATCCCGAACCACCAGGCGTACCGTAGCCAACAACTGGGCGTCACATTGCCCAATAAATACCTTGTCCGGGCGCACGATTCCCAACATCTTCACTAATTGAGTCAGGCGATTCAGCGCCTGTTGCGGGTTATGAGCAGCCTCGTATTCCCTAATAATCTTCCCCGGATCCAGTACAGTCTGTGCGGTTCCAAAAGGATAGAAAGCCTCGGTTGAGGGCGCGAAAATAATATCTACTCCGCTACGCGCAGCTAACTGAAAATCAGCGGCGCTAATCATGTCGGAAGTAGTCTCAAAGGCTGACCCTACTGGATCGGTATAAACCGATGCCACCAGGCTATCCACCCGCCCACTAGCTTCGGAAAAAGCAGCCTGGTGCCCACGATGCCAATTGCCACGAGTAACAATCAGTCCCACAGTCCCGACATTTCTTTCTGCCCGCGCCAAGGTCTGACGATCATGCACAACCAGCGGTTCTTTCGGATTATTCACGCTATTTCCCTCAGATGTTCTTTTCTTGCTGGCTTGATTCTACCCGCTGGCGGCGAGGATTAACACCCAAGCCCTCTAAGCCTCCATCCACACGTCTCCCAGAATTCATTCAGCTACTATCCAGTTTTTTGGGTAAAATTTGGCTTATGACTACTAAAGACGCTGCCCGCCTGTTGGTGGTAGACGATGAACCTAATATCCGCGACCTCCTCGCTTCTTCTTTGCGCTACACCGGATTCGAAGTTATCACTGCCGCCAATGGCTCCGAAGCTATCAAACAGGCCGAATCCACCAACCCGGATCTAATCGTGTTGGATGTAATGCTTCCAGACGTGGACGGCTTCACTGTCACCCGCCGCCTACGCGAAAATGGCTTCACCACCCCCATTCTCTTCCTGACTGCAAAAGACGATATGAGCGATAAAGTCCAGGGGCTAACCGTAGGTGGGGACGACTACGTAACTAAACCTTTTGGGCTAGAAGAAGTAGTCGCCCGGATTAACGCGATTTTGCGGCGCACCCGGGGGGTTTCCGGGGAAGATGCGGTAATTCGGGTGGCTGATATTGCTTTAGACGAGGACGCCCATGAGGTACGCCGTGCCGGGCAAGTAATAGACCTCTCCCCCACTGAGTTCAAATTATTACGTTACCTAATGATCAACGAAGGACGAGTTGTTTCTAAAGCCCAAATCCTTGACCACGTCTGGGAATACGACTGGAACGGCGAAGCCGCCATCGTGGAATCCTATATTTCCTATCTGCGGCGCAAACTAGATGTACCCGGATCTTGCGGGGATATTATTACCACCCGACGTGGAATCGGCTACATGATTCGTTCTGGAAAGCACTAATGCCCTTAGCGAACGCTGGTAGAACCTCGGAGAAGACTGCGGAACATCCGGCAGCTAAAGACACTAGGAAAAACCGCAGCTATTGGCAACGTATCCCCCTGACCTGGCGTCTAGTCTTGATAATTATGGCACTGCTGGCCGGAGGTTTAGGCGGAACCGGAACCGCAATGCTGGGAATTTTACATTCCCACTTAGCGGCACAGATCGACTCCAATCTGAAAGCTACCGCCTCACGGATAAAAACTAATGATTTGGTGGATCTGCTGGATAAAGGCACTTTCCAAGGCAATCAACCCACGAACTATTTTGTAAGGGTAAACTACGATGGCGAAGTTGCGGAAGCCACTTCCTCTATTGCGGCTTTGGATATGGGACGTCCAGATCCCAAGGCTTTAGCACTAGCAGAAAAATCGCGAGACATCTCCTGGGAAAAGCCCTTTACAATTGCGGGGGAAGCTTCCTCAGCTTGGCGAGCGATTATGCTTCCAGTTCGCAGCACTCACGACTCTAAAATCACCGGAACTTTAATCGTGGCACTACCGCTACAAACCGTTACCCAAACAGTTACCGCTACCGGCATTAACGTTTTGGGGACGTCGGTCATCATTATTTTGATAGGCGGGGTTTTAGCCTACGTGTTAGTACAAGTTTCCCTGCGTCCTCTGCGGCAAATGGAGGAGGTTGCCGGGAAGATTTCCTCTGGCGACCTGCATGAACGTATCGACATATCCCAAGTGCGTTCCGGTGAAGTGTTATCCCTGGCGTCAGCGCTAAACTTTATGCTTTCCCGGATTGAGGAAACTATTGTCACCCAAAAACGCAGCGAGCAAAAAGTACGCCAGTTCGTGTCTGATGCTTCTCACGAGTTACGCACTCCCCTGGCTGCAATTCGCGGTTATGGGGAACTATATAAAATGGGCGGCGTACCTCCAGAGCGGGTTGATGAAGTCATGGGACGCATCGAATCAGAAGCCACCCGAATGGGGTTGCTGGTAGAGGATCTACTCAAACTGGCGCGCCTAGATGAGGGCAGGCAGATAAAAATGAAGGCTGTAGATTTATATCGGGTTGCTGCCGCCGGAGCTCTCGATTTAACAGCACTTTCGCCAGAGCGGGAAATTAGCCTGCTACACCTGGACGGCTCACCCCTGGAGTTAGACAAGGGAGACAGCGCACTAGTGCTGGCAGATCGTGACCAGCTCACGCAAGTGATGACCAATCTGATTGGTAACGTGGAGCGCTACACTTCCACACAAGTTCCGGTAGAGATCCTCGCGGGAATCAGCGCTGGTAAAGCCGTTTTAGAGGTTCGTGACCATGGCGAGGGGGTTCCGGAGAACGAGCTAGATGAAATTTTTGGACGTTTTTATCGCCGGGACGGTTCCCGTTCGCGCCAAACTGGTGGTACCGGTCTTGGACTCTCGATTGTGGCCGCGATTGCCGCAGTGCATGGGGGAACTGCCCAAGCATTAGCTACTGTTGGGGGCGGGCTCACCATTCGAGTATCTTTCCCCGCGATTGATCCTTCGCCCACTGAAAAGAAAACCGCAAAAACTCCAGGAAAGATTTTCAAAAAAGGCTCTACCAGGAAATCACTTAAAAACACAGAGAAAGCTTCCACCTAAAGCAGACTAAATCTACTATAGATGGATCAGCATATTTATCGTTTATTTTCCCTCCTACGTTTTTAGCCGTAGGATAACCAAAGCAAGATTCATTCATTGGGGGTTCAAGGGCTATGCCAGGTGCGCCATCTTGGCTACAGACGGGATTCGTCAAAGCTATGCGGGAGCTGGGGATAGCCGATGACGTCTTGCTACGGAAAGAAGCAGATAAACTCCTGGGAATGTGGCAATCTGTCGGACGAGAGTTTCACACTACTTCCCATTTGATTCGCCTGCTAACTTGTTTGGATCACTTCACTAACGCTTCACAGCAACCAGCAGTTTTAACCGTAGCTGCCTGGTATCACGGAGTAATTACCCAGTCACAAACGCGAGCTAGAAATACCACTAACTACGAAAACTATCCCGCTTCTTCCGATTTTGCACTTGATCGTCTTTTGCAGCTCGGAGCGCAAAAAGAAAATGCCATTCGGGTCGGGGAACTGATTCTGATGCTAGAAGGACGGCAACCTCCCTCTGATGATTTAGATGCCTGTATTTTTGTTGATGCTGCCATTTCGTATTTGGGAGCTTCCCCTCAGGATTACCGCAGCTACTGTCAGTTAATGAGGGCGGAGATGGATGCTATGGAGCAGCTCCGTTACGCCCGCTTGCGAAGGTCATTGATCTCGAAGCTCCTGGCACGGGATACGATTTTCCACTCCCCCCTGGGCAGTGGAAACGAGAATGCGGCACGACAAAATTTGGAGGGTGAGTACGCGAAGCTTTCAGCTTTAATTCCGGGGGATCCGACCGGGAAAGAAAAAACCGTATCGCGTCCCAAGAATAAAGACAAAAGTTCCGCTACTGATACCTCGGAAATCGTAGTGATTAAAGGTGCTTCTGCACGAACGATATCCCGCCAGCCAAATTTGTCACCGGAAGACAAACCCTCTTCCACCAAGATCCCGGTAGTAAAAGTATCAGCCACCGAAAGAAAAGCCATAGAGGAACGAGCTGCGCAGTTACAAGCCGAAAATGTCGCTAACGAAACCGAAAATGGATTGTCTTCAATGGAGAATGTGGCTGACCAGTTCTCCACTTTAACTATGCGAAAGATTGCTGTGAAAAAACTTGAAAGCCGCAGCGCTCAAAATTTTGATGAAACTGAAGAGGAAGATTCTCCCTCCCTGCCTCAGGAAGACGAAAACGAGGAAAATATGTATTCTTCCGCCGATGACGAGGATTCATTGTCCGAGATATAACCGCAAAATCGTCCAATATAAATAATTGGATGATCTTCGATTTACAGATTTGTACACAGGCGTGCCCAATACTGTCATTTCCTCGAAAAATTATAGGGACTGCAATATCTCCTTCGCCCCGGCTCTAGATTGATGACGCTAACCAATCAATAAGCTACTTTAAGGAGAAAACTATATGGCACAGTTCAACGTAGATTCCGGACAGGTGGCGGCCGCAGGTGCTCAAGCAGCAGCAATCGCCGGACAGCTACGCACCGATGCCGCCGCCATGATGACGCAAGTTCAATCTCTACAAGGATCCTGGAGCGGGACAGCTGCCAGCTCCTTCGCGGATTGTGCTACCCGTTGGCGCGCTGCTCAAGCCCAGATGGAATCCGCCCTTGATGCTATCGGCCATGCTTTACAGGCCGCATCCGCCAGTTACGAAGATGCTGAAAGTGGCGCGGCAGCCATGTTTGCTGGGTAAGGCGGGGAGGCAAAAGCGGGGGGCGAACCTTTCGGTTCGCCCCCCGCTTCTCAGTATCAGTTGTGCCTAGCAGCTATATACCGCCAAGCAACCGCAGCACCGATTAGTACATTCCGCCCATACCTGCAGCTGCAGCATCGTCACCGCCAGCCGGAGCCGGAGGCTCTGGCTTATCAGCCACCACTGCTTCAGTGGTCAAGAACATACCCGCAATTGAGGCAGCATTCTGCAGAGCAGAACGAGTAACCTTAACCGGGTCAGCGATATTGCTCTTCAGCAGATCCTCATACTCTCCAGTAGCCGCGTTTAGCCCCTGACCAGCAGGCAGGTTTGCGACCCGTTCGGCCACAACTGAGCCTTCCAAACCGGCATTCTCAGCGATCTGCCGCATCGGGGCGGACAGTGACACCCGAACGATAGAAGAACCGGTATCTTCGTCACCTTCCAGCTTTAAGCTATCCAAAGCCTTCAGACCGGACTGCAGCAGGGCAACCCCACCGCCGGCCACAATGCCTTCTTCAACCGCGGCTTTCGCGTTACGAACCGCGTCCTCAATCCGGTGCTTACGCTCCTTCATTTCCACTTCAGTGGCCGCACCCGACTTAATAACTGCTACCCCGCCAGCCAGCTTAGCCAAACGTTCCTGCAGCTTCTCACGGTCGTAATCAGATTCGGTGTTTTCGATTTCCTGACGAATCTGCTTGACCCGCGCCTCGATATCTTCGGCAGCTCCCGCTCCCTCCACGATAGTGGTTTCATCTTTGGTGACAACCACTTTTCGCGCTTTGCCCAGCATATCCAGTTCCGCATTTTCCAGGGTGAGCCCCACGGTCTCGGAAATTACCTGTCCGCCGGTTAGAATCGCCATATCCTGTAGCATCGCCTTACGACGGTCGCCGAATCCTGGAGCCTTAACCGCAACAGTCTTGAAGGTGCCGCGAATCTTGTTCAAAACCAAGGTAGTCAAGGCTTCGCCGTCTACATCCTCGGCAATAATCAGCAGTGGCTTACCAGTAGACATTACCTTTTCCAACAGCGGCAACAGATCCTTAATCTGGGAAACTTTCGATTCCACCAGCAGAATATAGGGATCTTCTAGTACGGCCTCTTGCCGGTCCGCGTCAGTCACGAAGTAACCAGAGATGTAGCCTTTATCAAAGCGCATACCTTCGGTGACTTCCAGGTGAGTACCAAACGAGTTGGAATCCTCAACGGTAATAACACCCTCGTTGCCCACCTTTTCCATGGCGTCCGCAATCAAAGCCCCAATCTCGGGATCATTTGCGGAGATAGAAGCGGTAGCAGCAATCTCATCGCGAGTCTCAACTTCCTTAGCGTCAGCATGCAATTGATCCACAACTGCCTCAACCGACTTGTCAATCCCGCGCTTAAGAGCGATTGGGTTTGCCCCGGCTACCACGTTGCGCAGCCCTTCGCGCACCAGCGCTTGAGCCAATACAGTGGCAGTGGTGGTGCCGTCACCTGCCACATCGTCAGTCTTCTTGGCGACCTCTTTGACCAGCTCAGCACCGATCTTTTCATAGGGATCTTCGAGGTCGATTTCCTTGGCCACAGACACGCCATCTTTAGTGATGGTGGGGGCTCCCCATTTCTTCTCTAAAACTACGTTACGACCACGCGGCCCCAACGTTACTTTTACCGTGTCAGCCAGGGTGTTTAGACCCCGCTCCATTCCCCGACGAGCTTCCTCATCAAAAGCAATAATCTTGCTCATATGCTTGTATTCCCTCCATCGTAACGCGTTCGCGCCACGCGGTTAGATCTTCGACCCAGCCTTGATGCCCGCGACGGACGAGGACTCCGCCCCGATCCCGTCTCGGAACGTTGCCCCCTCACCAAGAACTCGGTTTTATCACTCTCTAGGTTCGAGTGCTAACTACGATTCTGGCACTCTCCTATAGCAAGTGCAAACTTTCAGCGAAAAACAGAACCTAAAATACCCTCTAAGTGAAAATAGGCGAGTAAATAATCTCTGAGAAATCGTGCGTGTCTAAAGATGGGGAATAAACAAGGGTAAACATGCCCCCTAAAATAAGCACTAACTCACTTTAGTAAATAAATGGCAATATCAGTATCGCCAATTTGGTATCCGCCACTGTCTGCATTTTGCACATCACTAATACCTGCCACTTTCGCAGCTTCCTTGGCGACAGCTTCAAACTGAGAACCCCGATAAAGCACAATCGAGCCACTTATCCCACTAGCTTGGGTATTATTGGCCACCGGACTCGAAAAACCATCCTTCTCGAGCTTATCTGCAATTTCTCTTGCCCATCCAGTGCGATTAGAGGCATTCAGCACCCATACTCGGGCTTTTGCCTTCTCTTCTGCCGAAACCTTAGCAGCAGGACTTTCAGTAGGTTTCGGAGCCGTCGACTTCTGCGGTTTAGCATTCTTTTTGGGGCTAGTATTCGGCCTGGAGCTCGCGGTCGCAGCCGTAGTTTTAGTGGCAGCAGGAGTTTGCGTATGCTCGGCACTTTTCATTAAGGCTACCCCACCCCAAGCCAAAGCTGGGCCGAGTACGAGTACCACTAAAATAGGTAACAGTGCCTGCCAGCGCCTAACCGGGCGACGATGAGCGCCCGAGGGGCCATCTTCGGCCATCACATCAAACTCATCTTCCGGAAACTCTTGTTTACTCACAAACACAGGTTAACCGGATTAGACCATTCAAGGGGCGACTGCCACGCCGATGAATAAACATTTACCCCCGTTAGCTAAGCTAGAAGAACAGGTTAAGATGAAGCCATGAGCACAAACCTGGAAAAGATCATGCACCCTTCCTGGGCGGAAGTAATGACTCCAGCCACTGCAAAAATCTCGGAAATGGGCAAGATGCTGCGCGATGAAGGCAATAACTATCTTCCTTCTGGCGGGGACATTTTTCGGGCATTCACTTACCCCTTTGATCAGGTAAAAGTATTAATTGTGGGGCAGGATCCCTACCCGACTCCCGGGAACGCAATGGGACTGTCTTTTTCGGTAAAACCAGGAATAGAAATTCCCAAATCCCTAAAAAATATTTTTAAGGAGCTCCACGACGACTTAGGATGTTCCACTCCTAGTAGCGGGGATTTACGTCCCTGGGCAAAACAGGGAGTAATGCTATTGAACAGAGTACTTACCGTCACCCCGAATAAGGCCGGTTCTCACCAAGGACGCGGATGGGAAGAGGTAACCGACTGCGCCATTTCCGCTTTAATAGCCCGCGACCGGCCACTGGTAGCCATCCTATGGGGGAAGCAGGCTCAATCCCTAGGCTCTGCACTCGGAAAAACTCCGATCGTACAGTCAGCACACCCCTCTCCATTATCAGCTTCTCGTGGATTCTTCGGTTCCCGACCTTTTTCACGTACCAATTCTTTGCTACAACAGCTGGGAACAACCCCAATTAACTGGCAACTTCCCTAACTCCTTAGCCAAATCGTTACAATTTAGGCAGAACAGTATAGAGTGACACACGTGAGTTCACACAAGATAAGCGCAAAAGCCTATTTAGGGCGCACCCTTCACGCTGTTAATCCCCCCTACCCACGTAGGCTGCTCAGGATTCTAATCAGTGTCTTGGGGTTTGCCCTCTCTTTTTCGCTCACCGGAGGTTTCCTGGTTTACCGCGACTTATCTAGTCAAGTGAATAACATCCATACCGCCAGCAAATTGGGGCGTACCCCGCCTGATTCCTATAGTGGACGTGCAATCAATATTTTGATTATTGGTTCCGATTCCCGCGCGGGCGACAAAAATCAAGCTTTAGTTGGCGGCGAGGACGATGGTGAGCGCTCAGATACCACCATGATTATGCATATCTCCAAGGATCGATCCCACGTGAACGTGGTTTCCATCCCCCGGGATTTGCTAGTGGACATTCCTGCGTGCGACCTGGGAAATGGCACAGAATCTTCTCCAGAATATGCCCAGTTCAATTGGGCTTTTTCTATCGGCGGAACTAACAACGACCGCACTTCAGCGGTGTTGTGCACTTGGAAAACTGTAGAAAAACTTTCTGGAATGCGAATTGACGAATCCGTAGTGGTAGATTTCAGTGGTTTTACTTCTATGATTGACGCTCTCGGCGGAATTAATGTCTATATCCCCACCGCCATTCATGACCAAGAAAATTCGGGACTAAATCTAGAGGCCGGATGTACCCATTTTAATGGCCAACAAGCACTGGGTTACGCGCGTGTAAGGGAAGGAGTGGAAGGTTCTGATGGGTCTGACCTGAAACGTATTGAGCGGCAACAAGCAGTAATGGGAATTATGATGCGCACTGCTATGCAAAAAAATATGCTAACTTCCCTCAACCAACTTTACGATTTTATTGGCAGCGGATTACGGTCTTTGAGCATTTCTGAAGGCATATCTTCAGTATCCGAAATGGCTGGCTTAGGCTGGTCATTACAGTCGCTGAAACCGGAAAACCTTCGTTTCGTTACCCTGCCAGTTTATCCCGCCCCAACCGACCCCAACCGAGTGGTGGTAAAAGATGAAGAAGTAAGACCCATCTGGGAAGCTTTTATTAACGATACTTCCCTGCCGGTGGGAGTTGGAGTTCGAGACGGTAACGGCAAGGTTTACACTATCGAAGCGGAGAGCTCAGCGTCTCCCTCTGCTAGCTCCCCCAGTGGGGACACTACAAGCGGGAAAAGCACTGAATCCAACACAACCACTTCCAGCCCCCAAAACAATGGGAATGATGCCAGTTCCCAGGAACCAAACGATGACCTAGTTGCACTGCAAAGGAAGTGCGAAGCGAAAAAATAGGTCATATACCCAAGTTTTAATCAGGGAGTAAGTAACTTGAGTCAGTCGGATCTTCCAGCATCGTTTCCCCCACCTAAACGTCCCCGTCCGCAGCGCAAACAACAGATTCCCCCCTCATATTCTCCTAGGGAAAAACGAAACCGCCCAGAAAGCTCTCAAGCTGGTAACCAGGTTTCCTCCTCCCCAGCCAATAACCAGAACACAAGTTATACTTCCCCTACCCCTGGGGGAAATAGGGTTCGTCCCGCAATTTCAAGAAAACTAAGCAGTAATCAGGCGCACCAGAAGGAATCCTGCACCACCAATGCCCAAGAGATTCCCATACAAATGCGCACTGGTTCCCGATTTGCTGGGCGCTCCGCGCCCGCTCGCACCCGAGTATTACCCCAAAAAAAACTAGATGCATCCCCAGAAGAGCTGGGAACCCCCCAGACTCCTAGTCGCTTAGAGCCAATTCCGCCCTCTAAAGAGCGCCGAGTTCCACGCCCCAACTTCAGAGTTCGCCGTATTTTGGCAATAGGGCTAACACTCGGCTTAATTTTTATGATTGCCTGGCCGCTCTACCTTTGCCATTTAGTGAATTCACAGTTAAATCGGGTTGATGCACTCTCTGCTTTGCCGGCTAACGAAGGTGAAACATGGCTGATCGCCGGCTCTGATAAACGTTCCGATGGTAGTGATGGCGGAGTTTCCGGTGAGGACGTAGGCGCCCGTACAGATACGATCATGCTGATACGCAGAGTTAACTCTATGTCCGCCATCGTTTCCCTCCCCCGTGATACCGCAGTAGATATTCCCGGATACGGTTTAAACAAGCTAAACGCCGCTTATTCTTTGGAAGGCCCCAAACTACTGGTGCAAACGGTAGAAAGCTTAAGTGGAGTAAAAGTTGATCACTATCTAGAAGTTAGCATGGGATCAGTAACTCAATTGGTAGACGCAGTTGGGGGAATCGAACTTTGTCTAGACTATGACGTTGACGACGCCGATTCCGCTTTGAAATGGCAAAGCGGCTGCCACCGGGCGGATGGGGGCACCGCGTTAGCATTTTCCCGAATGCGCCAACAGGATCCCAAGGGTGATATCGGCCGAGCAGAACGGCAACGACAGGTGGTTTCTAAACTGGCAGATACCCTGTTCACACCCTCTACTTTCCTGAATCCTTTCAAGCAACAGGATCTGGCAATCGCGGGCGCCCAAAACCTGACTTGTGATAACGATTCGGGTACCTGGGCGCTCGGAAAGCTACTATTGACCTACCGCAACGCCACCAAGAATAACCTCACCGGAGCGCCTCCCATTGCCGATATGGCCTACTATGACGGCGCGCACGGCGCAATGGTGCTGCTCGATACGCAAAAAATCTCCGGTTTCTGGTCAGCTTTCCAGAAGGGCACGCTCCAACCTAGTCAATATCACCAGTTCCAGTAACTACATGAACTGGTACCCGCTGGACCGTTCCCGCTACCTCCCACGTTAGGAAGGGGCGGGAAGGCTCCTTGGGCACGGAATCCCTTTACCGGGGGTAGAAAACTGCGCTCTAAAGCCGCCCTATAGTCCCGAGATTCTATCGGGACCTGCTTGCCAGGCACTCCAGGCAGACTCCAGAATTTCTTTAATCCCGTTCTCAGCTTTCCAATCAAGTTCTACGCGAATCCGTGTGGTATCCCCGATTAGCTGTGCAGGATCTCCGGGGCGGCGGGCTTCCTCATCCGCGGTAAAATCAATGCCGGTAACCTTACGGATGCCCTCCACGATTTCTCGAACCGAAGTTCCCTGCCCCGTACCTACGTTAAAGACGTGGTTTTCCATCTCTTGCCCGGATGCCACATAATCGAGAGCGTGCAGGTGAGCATCAGCAAGGTCGCGAACATGAATATAGTCGCGCACGCAGGTACCGTCAGGAGTTTCATAGTCGGTACCAAAAATCTTGGGGTTTTCTCCCTTGGCTAGGCGCTCAAGCACCATGGGAATCAGATTGAGACGAGCAGGATCACCCAGGTCATCCCAACCAGAACCAGCCACATTGAAGTAACGCAGCCCAATCCAGCGTAAACCCCAGGCGCGTTCGCAATCCGCCATCATCCACTCACCAATTAGCTTAGTTTCCCCATAAGGATTAATGGGTTTACCCGCTAATTCTTCGGGAACCACCGGCACATCTGGCTGCCCATAAACCGCAGCTGAGGAAGAGAAAATCATCTGGCGGATACCGGCATCACGCATGGCGGCCATAACATTTGCCAACCCCCCAACATTCTGCTGGTAGTACCACATCGGTTTTTCCACCGATTCACCTACCTGTTTTCGTGCCGCAAAGTGAATAACCGCAGTTACATCTTCGTCAATGAGGGTTTGGAAAATTTTCTTTCGTGCCCCTGCACCCGCGACATCCAGCTGTACCAGTTTGGCGTCACCAATTCGATCTGGGGTACCGTAAGATAAATCGTCAATCACGACTACTTTTTCTCCGCGCTCGACCAGGAGCCGAACGACGTGTGCGCCGATGTAGCCGGCGCCGCCTACAACTAAAATACTCATGTAATCAGGTTACCCTAGTGCGTAAGTCCTGCTACCATAAATAACCTTAGAAGTAGAATTTAGCCAGGATTTTCCCTATTTCTAACTTCTAACTTGGTTAAAAATAAGTTAGAATGTACTCAGATGGGCTGTAGGATTCCCGAGGTAAGACGGGAGGTGAATAGGGATGCGTGACGCGACTTCGAAGCGACGCATTGGACTGCAGGCAACCTTGGCCGTGTTAGCCTTGCTAGTAACTCTGGGAGCCCTAGTTATTTCTCCCGCTTTCTCAATCGCAGGGGATAACAAACCAACCTATGAAATCACTCTCACGCCAGTCAACCCCCAGCCCTCTCCCTCTTCCTCTAGTTCCGATTCCGACTACGATTCGGTAATGCCCGGGCCTTCCCCTACCCCTACTTTTAACGGTCCGCGCATAATTCTTTCGCTACGCCCGGTACAACCTGGCCCTTCCCCAGTCCCCACTTTCAATCAGACTCCTGCCCCTTCGGAAACCGTTCAACCAGTAGGAGTTGCCCAAGACTTGCGACGCGCTTCAGCTTCCGGCTCATTTGCCTGTGCCCTGCGCGTCGACGGCACCGCGCGCTGCTGGGGAATCAATAAATCCGGCCAATTGGGGATTCCTATCAGCCGACAACCAGCGATTACCCCCCAAACTATTGCTAACCAGCCGGTGAAGTTCACTCAGATCGCCACTGGCCGTGAATATACCTGCGCCCTGGGTACCGATAGCTTTGTTTACTGTTGGGGCGATAACGCCTATGGCCAGTTAGGACAGGCTCGCTCCCGCAATCAACTCTCTGGCTCTTTCAATCCGCTGCGAGTTACAGCACTACCGGCAGACACCGCCCAGATTGCTGCCGGAGGACGCCATGCCTGCGCCCTATCCAACTCCGGGGTGCTTACCTGCTGGGGAGCTAATGAAATGGCGCAAGTGGGCAACAGTACCAACATCGGCAACCAGTTGAAACCGGTAGCGGTAATGACCAATGTTAAAGAGGTTGCCGCTGGCAATGACCACACCTGCGCCCTCAAACAAGACGGCACCGTATATTGCTGGGGGGTAAAATCCCGCCTAGACTCTTGGAATAACGAGCTAGTCGTGGATTACCAGTTACGTCCAGCACCGGTGTCTGATATGAAGTTTGTGTCCTTGCGAGCAGCCGGTGATTACAGTTGCGCAATCGCCGAGAACAATAGACGTCTTTACTGTTGGGGGATTAACAGCGACGGCCAGGCAGGAAAGCCGGGTAATATGTCCAATAATCTGGGAATACTTGAACCGGAACTAGTTAGTTCTTTACCAGAGGTAGGGCAAGTTTACCTGGGATTTTATGGCGGATGCGCAGTCACCACGGCCGATAGCACCTACTGTTGGGGTCGTAATGATTTCGGGCAGCTCGGCCCCAACATCGCTCTCACCCAGCGAGTTGCTGCCAGTGATTCAACAGCCATCGGAGCTGCCCCTGCTATCAGCGGGCTTGATGCTCGCCTGGGAGCCAATTCTCGCTCAACTCTGGTTATGGGTAATACCTTCACCTGTATGCTCGACAAGCAGAACAATATGTATTGTCTAGGTAACTATGCTCAAGGGCAGTTAGCAGATGGCCGACGTACCGACCGGCTTTCTAACGCTCGTACCGCTCAACTAACTCCGGTTTATTCTCGTCTGTAACCGTTAAGCTGTGGAAAAACTGTACGCCTATCTTAGCTATCCGGGACGTGTCACCCGAATAATTAAGTTTTGTCTCGTGGGTGGAATGAACTACCTAGTGGATGTCTCAGTATTTAATTTGTTAATGCTGGGTTTTTTATCTACCCATCCCCTAACTTCAAAAGTACTGGCGGCGACGGTGGCCACTATTTTTTCTTGGGTAATTAATCGCTATTGGACATTCCGAAATAAACGCACTAACCGGCGGATGCAAGAATTCCTGGGCTTTGCGGTAGTAAATGTGTTGGGAATGCTACCGGCCATAATCTGTCTAGGAATCAGCCACTACCTCTTCGGTTTTTCTTCACTCCTGGCCGACAATATTTCCGCTAATGTGATAGGGCTGGCGTTAGGCACTATTTTGCGTTTCTTCCTCTACGAGCACACTATTTTTACCGGTATTCAAAAATAGCGCTGCCCCTGTTTATCTTTCAGGCACCGACCCGCAGTTTTCCTATCGGATCAGACTCCAGTTAGGACTAAGGGTCAATAAAGCTATCTAGAGTTCGAGAGATACCATATTTCCTGCGGTTTTATCGTTGTTTTGTTTCCCGACCTCAGTGGCAGATAGCACCTCAAAGCGTTAGGGTTAAAGCATAAGTCTACTTGGCTTGACCGGCTGCACGCGGCCGGTAAGAAAATTTCTCAATGAAGGAGAATCTAATGGCAGAATGCTGCTGTAAAAAACCCGTTACCGTAACCGTTACTGGTGCTGCCGGTAATATCGGCTATGCCCTCCTATTCCGCATCGCTTCGGGTGCAATGCTGGGCCCGAATCAGCCGGTGAAATTAAACCTACTGGAAATCCCCCAAGCGGTTAAGGCTGCCGAGGGCACTGCGATGGAGCTAAATGACTCCGCCTTCCCCCTACTTGCGGGGGTGGATATTTTCGATGATCCCAATAAAGCCTTCGAAGGCTGCTCCTACGGTCTCTTGGTAGGGGCTCGTCCACGCGGCAAGGGTATGGAACGCGCAGATCTTTTGGCGGCTAACGGCGGTATTTTCGGCCCGCAAGGCAAAGCCATTAATGACCATGCCGCGGAGGATATCCGGGTACTAGTAGTGGGCAATCCGGCTAATACCAACGCCTATATTGCTTCCAAGTCGGCTCCGGATGTCCCCGCAGAACGTTTCACTGCCATGATGCGTCTGGATCACAACCGTGCTATCTCCCAGTTGGCAGAAAAGACTGGCGCCGCAGTCAAAGATATTAAGAAGATGATCGTGTGGGGTAACCACTCTGCTGATCAATACCCGGATCTCACCTTCGCTACCGTTAACGGCAAGCCGGCTCCAGAACTGGTCGATGAGGCTTGGCTGGACGACTACTTCGTTCCCACCGTAGCTAAGCGGGGAGCTGCCATTATCGAAGCTCGGGGTGCTTCTTCGGCGGCTTCGGCGGCTTCGGCGGCTATCGACCATATGCACACTTGGGCGCTCGGCACTCCCGAGGGTGACTGGTCCACCTTCGCTGGTCCGTCTCACGGCGAATACGGAGTTCCAGAGGGTCTCATCTACGGTATGCCTGTTATCTGCAAAGATGGGCAATATCAGGTAGTAGAAGGGCTAGAACTGCCTGAAAAGACTAAACAGCAGATCGCTAAGAATGCAGAGGCTGCACAGGAAGAAATCGCTACCGTCAAGAAGCTGGGAATCCTCTAAAAATATTAGTTTTCTCCCTACCTGCTAGGTAACGGAAGAAATTTGCTCGGGGGTTGGACATTTCATCCAACCCCCGAGCATTTTTAACAGTTCAAACGAGGCGACATCTGAATAGCTAGCGCTAGTTTTAACTCGCCCTCAGACTTTTAACTAACTAGATTTTTTCCATCGGCGCTAGACGTAACAGTAAACGTTTGGTTACTCCCCCTTCGAACTCTACTTTTGCACTCTTTGCCCGGCCACGCCCCTCAATCGCGATTACTGTACCTTCGCCAAACTTGTCGTGCCGCACCCGATCCCCAGTTCCGACCCCGGCAGCTTTACCGATAGAGGCATTAGCATCGGTACGTGCCCCCAACTCAGTGCCCAAACGTTTTACTTTCCCGGTCTCGCGGCGTACAACCTTCCCAGTACCCCCTGATCCAAAAGCAGGGCCGCTAGTGGTCTCGTCTCGATAACTGCCAGCTCCGCGTCGATAGCTACCTTCACTGTGACCGCGATACCTGGTATTACCGGTGCGTCCGCGAGAACTACTCCAGCTACCTCCGTAACTCCAAGGGGAAGTGTCGGAGGAAAAATCCAACTGCCCATTGTTCTTATTCAATTGTTCAGGTTGATCTAAAAGCTCAGGCGGCACCTCTAGCAGGAAGGGTGATAACGGTTGCCAACGGGTCTCTCCCCACATCTGCCGATTATGTGCGGCGGTCAGATAGACTTTTTCCTGTGCTCGAGTAATCGCCACATAAGCCAGACGGCGTTCCTCTGCCATTTCCCCGTCCTCCCCCAGGGCTCGGGAGTGGGGGAAAGTCCCCTCCTCTAGACCGGTGACAAAAACTACCGGGAATTCTAGCCCCTTCGCCATATGTACGGTCATTAAAGTAACTTGACCGCGCTGATCGCCTGGAAGCTGATCCGCATCTGCCACCAGGGCGACTCGCTCTAAGAAGTCCACCAAAGTACCTTCTGGTTCATCTTCACTGAACTGGGAAGCCACGTTATAGAACTCTGAAAGGTTATCCAGACGCACCGCATCTTGAGGGTCTTTGGAACCCTCCAAAGACTTCAAATATCCCGATTCGGTCAACACCGTTTGTAAGATATCTTTCAACGGTTCACCCTCAACATAGGCTTGACGAGCGGCGACTAGACAATCCCAGAAGTTAGCGATATTACTGCGCGCCCGGGCTGGCAGTCCTGACACCTGCGTAGAATCGGGAGTTACCTCGCTGATACCTGAAAGATTACGGTCGTCCGCAGCTTGCGGACGTTTCTCTCCTAGCTCCTGTTTCCACACCAAAGCAGCTGCCCGCCCCGGAGAAATATCATAGGTGTTCGCTGCGACTTGCAATGCCTCTTGCGCCTTGTTCCCCAGGGAACGTTTAGGAGTATTGATCACTCGGGCAAAGGACACCGTATCATCAGGATTTACCACCAACTGCAGGTAGGCAATCGCATCCTTAATTTCCTTGCGTTCATAGAACTTGGTTCCGCCAATAATCCGATAAGGAATCCCCGCATGGGTAAGGGTCTCTTCTAAGAGACGCGAATGCGCGTTTATTCGGTAAAATACCGCAATATCACCATAGGTATACTTACCGCCTACCAGCTTATTTATTTCTTCAACTACCGCTAGTGCCTCGTCGCGGTCACCAGAGCAAACTCGTATCCCAACTTTCTCACCCTCGCCAGAATCGGTCCACAGCTTTTTCTTGTGCCGGCTCTGGTTATGAGAAATCACCGCATTCGCTGCCGCCAAAATATTCCCGCTAGAACGATAATTCTGTTCTAGGTAAATAGTACGCGCACCGGGAAAGTCTTTCTCGAACTCCTCAATATTACGCACAGTTGCGCCGCGGAAAGCATAGATAGACTGGTCAGAATCCCCAACTACCGTAAGTCCCGCCGGAGTTACTGGTCCACCTTGCACCTGTTCTGGGTGATTAACTGCCGCGCCTGCTACTCCCGATAGCAGTTTAACCAGCACGTATTGTGCGTGGTTAGTATCTTGGTACTCATCTACCAGTACGTGGCGAAAACGATGGCAGAAGCTGGCTTGCACCAAGGGGTTACTGCGGAAGATTTGGACCGTACGCATAATCAGGTCATCAAAATCTAGGGCGTTAGCAGCGATTAGGCGACGCTGATAAATCGGGTAAACCTTTGCCAATACTTCCGCATCGGGGCTTGGCCCCGCAGAACTAAGAAAAGTATCGGGATCGATCAGAGAGTTCTTTAAATCTGAAATCCGATTTTGAATCTTTTTCGGTACGAAGCGTTTGGGGTCGAGCTGAGCTTCTTTGAGAATCATCGATACTAAGCGGGTAGCATCGTTCTGGTCATAAATAGTGAAAGAGGATTTCAGGTTGGCAGCCTCAGCATAGCGGCGAAGAATCCTCACACAGGCAGAATGGAAAGTAGAAACCAACATTTCACTAGCCTGCGCGCCTACTAGAGCACTGACCCGTTCCCGCATTTCTGCAGCCGCTTTGTTGGTAAAAGTAATCGCTAGGATTTGCGAGGGATAGGCTCTGCCGGTAGCTAGCAGATAGGCGATACGTCGGGTGAGGACGCGGGTCTTACCGGAACCGGCTCCTGCCATTACCAGCAACGGGCTACCGTAATGTTCTACCGCTTGCCGTTGCGGGTCATTTAAACCTGAAACTATTTCTTCAGGATTTGCGGGGGCATCCGGCAAGGAAGAACCCGGAGAGGAAAAAGCTCCCCCGGGTAGCATGGTTTGGGGCGTAGGAGTATCGCCAGAAAAAAGGGCGTTAAAATCAATCATTAAACCTGGTTATCGAAGATTATTTTCTAGTAAGCAGACCGGCACGCCGCAACACCTGGTTTTGTTCCGCCTCGGTAGCGTTCCAGCCGACTGCTAGATATTTCAAAGACAAAGAATCAATACACAACGCGGCTACTGAAATCCCAGAATCTGTTTCATACGCCACAGTCACGATCCGAATATCCTCCAGGGAAACCACGTCAAGCGAATTCACCGGACGGGAAGTAAAGGGCATAATCCCCAAGAGCTCGGAGGCAAAATCAAACATGGAGCGCACTGTTCCCTGCCCATTTTGGTTACGTGCCACCGCCAGCATTACCCGGGATTGTTCAGTATGTTCGGGAGCAGAATAGAACGCCCGCTCCACCGCAACCGGCAAAGCTTTTCCGAAAGCGTTCTTACCTAGGGATCGGGTGAAGCTACGTCCTCCATCAGCTGAGGCATAGGCATTAAAAGTTAGCCCCTCGTCGGTTTCCTCGACACATCCCAACACTAATTCACCGCTGGTAAGCTCGGTGATAGTAGCTTGAACAACCCTTTCGCCAGCCAGTTTACCTGCCCACCAAGAAATTCCCTGGTCGTCCGAACAAACCGCTACTGCACCTCGTCTTCCATCTGCCTCGGTAGCTATCGCCACGTAGGCAAGACGACCGGTCCAAATCCCGTGACGCATCTGCAAGCCATGCCCATGAGCAGTACGCCGTGAAATCCAGCTTTGATCCCCATCAACTAGACTGGTCAAATCGCGGTAACGCCAGGAGTCCCCCTCGTCGTCAGTGAAAGCCACTGCAATCCGATTTTGGGAGTCGTCACCGCCGGTGCGGGTAGTTACCGCTATGAAAACTCGTCCAGTTACTTGAGAAATAATTATCTGCGGATCAGTGAAGGATTCCCCCGAGTCAGTGTAGTTTTCTGAATCAAAGAGGACACGAGGTTCTTCCCAACTAATTCCATGATCATTACTACGGGTGTACCAGACTTGAACCTGTCCGCACTGAGATCGTTTTTCAAAAGCTAAAATTAGTTTACGTCCCGGAGTGCGATCAATCGCGGGCGCACCATAAGTTTCCTGACCATTTGCTGCGCAAATATCTGCAGTTTTTACCCCTTGTAGGGGAAGTTTCTGTTCAGGCTCTCTCACCGGTTCCACAGCACGCTGAGGTTGGTGATTGTCAGCAGCCACGGAGGTTGCTTTCCCGCTTTTTTCGAGGGCTGATTCAGGATTTCGTTCTGACTTGGGGATGGTTTGCGCCTGTGATTGGACACTAGTATCCCTACCCTTAGCTTTTTCTTCTGGCGATTTAGATGCAGGGGGAGCGATAGCCGTTTCTTCGCTTGGTGATTCCTCGGCCGTACCACCTTCTAAAATCACAACCCCCGAGGATTCGTAAACTTTACGTCCAACCTCGGTTTTATCTTCTTCCTTACCAGCACTTTCCAAGGCTAAAGGCAGGCGGGAGTCGCGCTCGTCATCACGAGCTGAAGACCCCCGAAAGAGTCTTTTCAAACGTTGCCAAAACCCTGCCACGTACCTTCTCCTTTGCGCCTCGGCTTTAAGCAAGCCTGGCTAATTCCTCTTCTATGATCTCAGAGTCTAACTTCTTAAACACAGGTTTAGGTTTAGAAACTGAACTTCCGATTTTAATTTCATGCCTGCCCCACCGGGGAACCTGGGTGTAATCACCCGTAATAATGGGATAGGTGAAATCTGAACCGTCTTCTCTAGTTTGGTCTAAATCAGTAACTTCTTCAATACGAGGCATAGGGGCGATCTCGCCCGTCCCCCCGAATACACGGTCAACTGCATTTGCCGAAGAGGGCAAGAAGGGGGAAAACATTAGATTAAGATCCGCTATTACCTGGGCTAATACCCACAAAATAGTGTGGAGACGCTCTTGGGTTTCCGGGGTTTTTAGCTTAAAGGGTTCGGTAGTAGCCACGTACTGATTAGCGAGTGACACCAGGTGCATAACCTGCTGCAATGCTGCCTTCTGGCGATGGGTTTCAATCAGTTCCCCGACCTCAGCAAAGCCCGCTTCTACCTGGTCTAATAGCCGTTGATCTTCCGGCTGTAACTGCCCGGGCTGAGGAATGGAACCTACCCGTTTATGAATCATAGAAGCTACCCGGTTTACCAGATTCCCCCAGGCGGCTACCAGTTCATCATTGGTGCGACGCACGAACTCTGCCCAAGTGAAATCAGCATCCTGATTTTCGGGGCCGGCCGCGGAAATAAAATAGCGCAGGGCATCGGCCTGGTAACGCGAAAGCATATCCCGCACATAAATCACCACGGATTTAGAGGTAGAGAATTTCTTGCCCTCCATAGTTAAGAACTCCGAAGAAACCACTTCGGTGGGCAGGTTGAGCCGTCCCATTTCTCCGGGCTCACCACCTTTATCGCCCTCGCCGTTATATCCGAGCAGCTCGGCAGGCCAAACCTGGGAGTGGAAAACAATATTGTCTTTACCCATAAAGTAGTAGGAGCGAGCCTGGGGATCATTCCACCATTCCCGCCAACGTTCGGGCTGCCCGATACGCCGTGCCCACTCGATGCTGGCCGATAGGTATCCCACCACTGCATCGAACCACACATATAAGCGTTTGCTGGGTTGGTCTTCCCAGCCGGGAACGGGAATTCCCCAATCAATATCGCGAGTCATAGCGCGCGGTTTGATTTCCGCCAAGATGTTCTTGGAAAAACGGATCACATTGGGTCGCCAAGTCCCGGAGGCCTCACGTTCGTCAAGCCACTTACCCAGGGCGTCCGCGAGCGCGGGTAGATCTAGGAAATAGTGGGAGGTTTCCTCGAACTTAGGGGTTTCCCCATTGATTTTCGAAACCGGGTCAATCAAGTCGATAGGATCTAGCTGTTTACCGCAGCTGTCACATTGATCCCCACGCGCTCCGCTGGCACCGCACAGCGGGCACGTACCTTCGATATAGCGATCAGGTAGCGCTCGGCCACTAGAGGGACTAATCGCGGCCATCGCCCGCTTTTCAATCAGGTATCCGTTATCGCGCACCTGCGCAAACATGGCTTTAGTGACCGCAATATGATTGCCGGTAGTGGTACGGGTGAACAGGTCGTAAGAGAGCCCCAGGTTCACCAGATCTTCTACGATTAGTCGGTTGTTGCGGTCGGCGAGTTCCTGGGGAGAAATCCCCTCCGCCTCGGCCTGCACCAGAATCGGGGTGCCATGTTCGTCGGTGCCCGATACCATTAACACTTCGTAACCGGCCATCCGCATATAGCGGCTAAAAACGTCGGAGGGGACGCCAAAACCGGCTACGTGCCCAATATGGCGCGGACCGTTGGCGTAGGGCCAAGCAACAGCGGATAAAACATGAGTCATACCTCTATCCTAATGCCCCGCCGCCGGGAGCAAAACATACCTAAAGATCTGGCTATTTTCTCTCCGCAAGTACCCGATTATAAAGCGCTTTGGCACTAACTCCGCTTTGCGCCGCCACTGCCTTGGCAGCATCTTTCAACCTTTGCCCTTTTTCAACCCGGCTGAGGACGAGCTTCACTGCCTCTTCCTCGTTAAGGGGGGTCTGCGGGGAAGCTCCGGCCACTACCAGCACGATTTCGCCACGGACATCTTTTGCTTTGTCTTTAAGCTCACTGAGGGTTCCGCGCCAGACTTCCTCGTGCACCTTGGTGAGCTCCCGACATACCGCCGCGGGACGATCTACCCCAAAGACCTGGGCTAATGCCGATAAACTGCTTGCCAGGCGGCGGGGAGATTCCAAGAAAACCATGGTACGTTCCTCGCTAGAAAGCACCTCTAAACGCCGCATTAGAGCAGCTTGTTTGCGGGGCAAGAATCCTTCAAAGCAAAAGCGATCTGTGGGCATTCCGGAAAGGGCGAGGGCGAGCAAGGGCGCAGAGGGACCAGGCAACACCGTCAGCGGAATCCCGCGTTTAATCGCTGCTTGTACAATCACATATCCCGGATCAGAGACCGTGGGCATTCCCGCATCAGTTACCAGCAAAACTCGCTGCCCCTCTGCAGCGCAAGAAACTATTTGCTCAGCTTTTGCCGTCTCGTTATGTTCATGACAAGAAACTAAAGGCGCACGTCTAGTGACCCCTAGGCGTTCACGTAATAACCCGGTACGGCGGGTATCTTCTGCCGCAATCAAATCCGCCTGTTCGAAAGCACTAACAAGGCGGGGAGTAGCATCAGCGAGGTTACCGATCGGGGTAGCCGCTAACGCGATGACGCCTATATCCCAGGAAAACTGTTCCACTCTCACAATTATGCCCTATCCGGCTAATATCGAGTACATGCAAGCAATGCCTGGGCGTCCAGCTCCGCCTCCGCCAACAGCGGCACGGAAAATTTTAACAAAAAGCGAGAAGCAAAATCTTAAACCCCGTCACACACGTTCACTTAGACCCATATGGACTTCTACCACCTCGCTTCCTCGACTCTACCTGTACGGATGGCGTGGACAACGTCATAAGGAAACAATCGAAAATCAGCGTGCCTGGATAGTTACCGTGATCGTATGCGCCTTCGCGGCCATCGCCCGTCTTGTGCGCCTGGGCTCTACCCGCAAATTAATTTTCGATGAAACTTACTATGTGAAGGATGCCTATTCGCTATGGCATTTTGGTTATGAAACTAACTGGCCTAAAGGCACAGACGCTAAATTTGTGGTAGGTAATTTTTCAGCGGCTACGACAGATCCAGCATTCGTAGTACATCCCCCTCTGGGGAAATGGATCATCGGGCTGGGAATGAAGATCTTTGGATGGTCTAATCCCTTAGGTTGGAGAATAGCTACTGCTATTTGTGGAATTATCTTAGTTTATCTGACTTGCCGTTTGGCTTGGGCATTGTTTAACTCTTGGATCCTCACCGGGATTGCCGGAATGTTTATCGCCACCGATGGGGTAGCGATTTCTCTTTCGCGCGTAGGACTACTGGATGGGATTTTGGCAGCATTTTGCCTGGCAGGAGTACTATGCGTAGTTTATGATCAACTACAGGTGCGCCAAAAGTTAGCTCGACAGCTGTTAGGGGCAGAGCTAGGTGCTGACTTAGCTGGAGTGCGTTGGTGGCTGGTGACGGCTGGGTTCTGGCTAGGATGCGCCTGCGCAGTTAAATGGTCGGGACTTTATTTACTCGCTTTATGTGGGATTTTTGTGTTCTTGCGAGATTTGACCCTGAGACTTTCCGCGCTGCGGATATCTTCCCATTCCCTAAGCAAGCATTATCCCGGGATACAAGGCAAGCCCCGCGCCTGGCTGGGGGCAATCTTACGGGGAGGTCTGCCAGCATTTGCACAGCTGGTACTGGTGGCCTTCGGAGTGTATTTACTTAACTGGTGGAACTGGTTTACCCACCCTCACGCCTGGGGACATGGGAAAACAGCTGCCGCCGCTGGGCACTCCTCCTGGTTAGATCCGATTTCCGATTACGTCACTTATATGAGTGAGGTAATGAAATTCCATACCGGGGTAACCAGCAAGCACCCTTACCAATCTTACCCTTGGCAATGGCTGATTAATCAGCGTCCGACCTCTATGCTGTTTGAAAAACCACATGGTGAGAACGGGGATTTTACCGTGGAGGCTATGTCTTCGCTGGGGAACCCCATGCTCTGGTGGGTGGGGGTAATCGCTCTGGCAGTGATTATTTACTGCGCGCTATTCCGCCGCGACTGGCGCGCCGGGGTAATTCTAGTCGGCTACTTAGGGCTGTGGGCACCTTGGATGCTTTACTGGTACCGCACCATTTTCATGTTCTACATGGTGGTGTTAACACCTTTCCTGGCCTTAGCGGTTACCTACTTAATCGGGTTATTACTGGGAATGTTGCGCCCCCTCCCCGAGCCACTGCTAGCTCGCCGAGATCGGCTAGTTCCCCCACCTCGACGCACCCCCGATTTCGCGGTTTCAATGGGGATCGCCCTAGTTATTGTGATTCTACTGGTCGCAATATTTTTCTACCCGGTAGTTAGCGGAATGCCGATTCCCTATTCCCACTGGGGTTGGCGCATGTGGTTTAGTTCCTGGATTTAGAGCGTTCCTCAGTACCACGGGGAACATTAACCGCAGTTCTGCCCGTAGAGGAGGTAGGGCGCGTCCTAGGCCAGGAGCGACAGGGCAATGCCGTCTAAAATATCGGTTTCGGAAGTTAAAATTTCTTTTAACCCGGAGCCATCTGCTTCGATTTCCCCGTTGATTCGTTCAATAATCCGCGACCACACCAGCGCACCCGCTCCGATCACATCTGCCCGCCCGGAAGGCATGTAGCCAAGGGCAGCACGCGCGGATACCGGCTGATTCATCATCCAGTTACAAGAACGCAGCATTTGCACGGGGGCAATTCGCGAGCCGTGAATTTTTTCGGGCTGATATTCCTCTAAACCGAGAGCATGGGCGGTAATGGTAGTGACCGTGCCCGCCACCCCGATTAAAGTTCTTGCCCGATCCAACCCCAGTTTCTTATCGGCCTCATCGATTAGTTCATCAATTGCAAAAGAGGCTTTTATCAGGGCTTTAGCTATACCAGGGGTCTGACTTGGATCCAGAGAACCATCCCCTCCTTTTGCCTTTGCAATCACCGGAGCCAGGTAGCGCTCAAAAATCCGCACCGAACCCATATTGGTAGAAATAGCATCAATTACTTGCCCGCGATGCCCTAAAACAAACTCGGTAGATCCCCCGCCAATATCGACTACTAGCACCGGCTCTTCCTCATCACGAAAAGAGGAAGTGGCCCCCATAAAAGATAAAGTGGCTTCTTCCTCTCCTGAGATGACTTCCGGGATTACCCCTATGCGCTCCTTAATACCGGAGAAAAATTCATCCCGATTTTTGGCATCCCGGCTGGCAGAAGTGGCGACGAAACGGATCTTATCCACCCCATATTTCGCGACAATCTGGGCATATTCTTCTACTGCCACAAAACAGCGCTCTAGAGCAGCTGGCGCGAACTGTCCGCTCTGGTCAATACCTTCTCCCAGACGCACTATCCGCATTTCCCGCGCAAGCACGTTTAGGGGTTCGTCCGATTTTTCCCGACGCGCGATGATTAAACGAATCGAGTTGGTTCCACAATCAATACCTGCAACTAAAGCCATACTCCTATATTTCCACGGAATCGATATTGGTAACTAATAGGAGGCGCACACCCCCAGACGCTAGGGAGCCAGAAAAGCACCGACCTATTCGCAGGAGCAGCGCTTGCTATCCCACAAACCGCTGGCAGCTAGATCAGCTAATACTAAATCACCAATAGGATTGACCCCTTTACCAACGGCAAGGGCGTGCCCTACCAGAGCGTGGAGGCATTTAACCCGCTCGGGCATTCCCCCGGCACTTACTCCCGCAATTTCGGGCACCTCCCCCACCCCCATCTGCTGCCCTATGCGTCCCCGAGCCGCAATATACTCCAGGTGGGCGCGCCGATACTCCACCGCTAGACCCTCATCTTCGGACAGTAACTGCTGGTAGTACCCCATTTTACCGGAAGCTTCCACGGTAGATAGGGCTCGCACCAAAGAGGGAAGAGTCAAATAAAAGGTAGTGGGAAAGGGAGATCCATCCTCTAGACGCGGGGCGGTAGCTACCACTGCCGGAGCTCCACACACACAACGGGCAGCTACTCCCACAACCCCCCGCGGAATCCTTCCTAACTGGGAAGATAGGGTTTGAAGATCGGCAGACGTGGCCGGGTTAAGTTGCAAACTCACTTTTGAATTTCCTCTTCACTTTGGGTGGTGGCTCCCGGCGCCGGTTTCGGGCGACTCTGCGCAGATGCATCTTTACCCTGCCCACGCTGACCTGCCAGTTTTACCGAATGGGTAACCTCTAAATACCAAGGACGCTCCGGAAGTTTTTCCAGGCGTGCTTCTCGGCGAGCTTGATAATCTTTGCCGGGATCAACTACCGCATAGCGGGTTTCCCCGGGTTTGACGTAACCGAGCCTTTCCCTTGCCTGCTGGCTTAAATATTCTGAATCATTCCATAGCTCTAATTGACGGCGCAGGTTCCGGTTTTCCTGTTGTGCGGCAACCAGTTGGGCGTGCACCTTATTGCGTTGCTCTATCTGGCTTACCAGATTAAATAAGGGCGCTCCTACAAGCAATAAAAAGATGGAGGCCACCACCAGAATGGTACCTACGGTTACTGAAAAGCGTGAGCCTACCTTTACTCGCCGGTTTGCCGCCTTGGCCATCGGAGAGCGTCCCCGATTACGCCTGGCACTGCGTACCAAAGGAGAAACCGAGCGGAAAGCAGATCCCTGCTTTCGGGTATTCTCTCTTTGCACACTTTTGGGCGGTTGTGGTGACTTCACGGCTTCATTATTCCATTGTTATCGGCGATTAGCAGCCAGGCATTCTGAGAGCCGTGACTATTCGCTGGTTACTACCGAAAAACTGATTAATTGTTTTCTTGCCCCCGCTCTCCCCAACAAACAGGTAACCGTGTTTATCATCATAATGAAAGGTAGCAGCCGAGGATGACATGAATAGCGAATAGGTTCAACTAAAGCGGGTGGGGACAAAACCTAGTTTTGTCCCCACCCGAGTGTCTTATGTAGTTATTATCTGCGCCCAGCCTTTAGGCTTTGAAACGCGGGAATGCGCTGCGCCCAGCATAGACAGCGGCATCACCAAGCTCGTCCTCGATACGGAGAAGCTGGTTGTATTTAGCTACCCGCTCGCTACGAGCCGGGGCACCCGTCTTAATCTGACCAGAGTTGGTAGCTACCGCAAGATCAGCGATAGTCACATCTTCGGTCTCACCGCTGCGGTGCGAGGTCATGGTCTTATAACCGGCACGGTGGGCATCCTCTACCGCCTGCAGAGTTTCAGTCAAGCTACCAATCTGGTTTACCTTCACCAACAGAGCATTGGCAACGCCTTCTTTAATGCCGCGAGCCAGGCGCTGCGGGTTTGTTACAAACAGATCGTCACCCACCAGCTGTACTTTGTCACCGATATGGGCGGTCAGAGCTTTCCAGGCATCCCATTCGTCCTCGGACAGAGGATCCTCGATGGAAACGATCGGGTACTTGGCGACCAATTCGTCATAGTATTTCACCATGTATTCGGTGTCACGAGCTTGACCTTCAAAGTTGTACTTGCCGTCCTCAAAGAATTCAGAGGAGGCTACATCCAGTGCCAGCGCCACGTCCTTGCCCGGCTCATATCCAGCCTTCTTGATGGCCTCACAAATCAAATCCAAGGCTTCCGCGTTCGAATCCAGGTTGGGGGCAAAGCCACCCTCGTCACCTAACCCGGTCGAAAGTCCGCGATCCTTAATAACGCCCTTCAACGTATGGTAAACCTCTGCTCCCATACGGAGTGCTTCCGCGAAAGTTTCGGCGCCAATGGGGGCAATCATGAACTCTTGAATATCTACATTGGAGTCCGCATGGGATCCACCATTCAAAATGTTCATCATGGGAACCGGCAGTACGTGGGCATTCGGTCCGCCCAGGTATTTGAACAATGGCATATCGGAATCTTCCGCTGCTGCCTGTGCTACCGCCAGGGAAACGCCCAAAATAGCGTTGGCGCCCAGTTTACCCTTATTTGGGGTTCCATCTAGGCGCATCATAATGTCGTCAATATGACGCTGGTCGCAGGCATCCTCGCCGATCAGTTCGGGGGCGATATCGTCAATAACTGCCTGTACAGCATCCTGTACACCCTTGCCCTGGTAACGACCTTTGTCGCCATCACGGCGTTCTACCGCTTCAAAGGCACCGGTAGAAGCACCAGACGGAACCTCGGCGCGGCTAGCGGCGCCAGAATCCAACAGAACTTCTACTTCTACAGTGGGATTTCCGCGAGAATCCAGAATCTCACGGGCATTAATAGCAACGATTAGTGACACGGTCATGCTCCTTATAGATTTATTTGATGACTTAGCTACAGTCTACTGGAAGCAAAGCCAGTCGGCAGGTTGCAAAAGTCCCGTTCTGTATTCAAAGAGAAGGCAATTTTTATTTAGCCGGCTGTTCACCTTGCTGCATTTGTCCTTGCAACGCCTGAGCTGCTTTACCGAGCCCCTGAAGCCTTACTCCCGAACCCAAATCAGGTTCTAACACCTGTACCCCGGTTTGCGTTGCCACTGCCTGCGACAATAGAGCATTAGTTTTCAACCCTGCAGCCTGTTTGACACCTTGTTTATAAGCTGCCGAAAGTTTCGGAGCTACTCGTTTCACTAATTCCTGAGATACAGCCCCTTGCTGGGTATCAATAGTAAACTTTTGCAAACGCCAGAAATCTAGTGACGCTGCAGAAAATTCTGCATGCCGCAAAACTCCCTGTTTAACCTGCTTAGACAGCCAAGTATTAATATCAGCATCGGTATATCCCGGTTGCTTTCGCAATTCGTGCTGCGCGACCTTAACAACCCCCACAGAGGAAGCTAAGTGCACAGGGAGCATTCTCCCGCGCGCTATTGCTTCCCAAACAGCTTGGGGATATACCTCGTTCCCCAGTCCTTTCTGCAGCTGTGAACGCATTTGCTGCACCTGGAGCGCTTGTCCTTTCTGCTGTTCGCTATCCACCTGAGCAGCATTAATCTCGGATACAACCTGATCTACCGGGAAGTCCTCTCCCGCCTTTTTAACGGTAGAGCAACCACTAATCCCCGCACTTAGCAGAGCGGTGCCAGCACAAATACCAATAACGCGAAGAACTTTGTTATTCATAAGACATTCTTTCTGAAGCGAATAGCTAAGGTTAGTTTATCAAGGAGGCGCGGGTAGCCCTATTTTTGACCTTCTGATTTTACTTTCCCAAAGGGAGTAAGCACATTTTGCAACAACTGCGAGACCCACTGCGCTAACGGTTCATCGTGGAGGGAGCCTTGCCCCAACCTTTCCCCCTTGGGCGAGGGAACCAAAATTTGCCGTACCGCCGGTTTAATCACCGTTCCCGGATGTAACCGCTTTATCCGCAGTACTTGCGAATCAGCCAGACTAATCGGGGCAAAGCGCACAAACCGCCCTTGCGCCACTATCTCTTTGATTCCCAGAAGACGTGCCTGCATCCGCAGCCGCGCCACTGTAAATAAAAGTTCTACATTTGTGGGAGGCACCCCGTATCGGTCTGACATTTCTTCACGCACTGTCTCCAGCTCTTGTTCTTGTCGTACGCTAGATAACTTTTGATACATTTCCAGACGCAACCGCTCCGAGTCCATATACTCAGGGGGAATATGGGCATCAATCGGCAGTTCAATCCGAACTTCGTTATCTTCTTCTTCCGCTTCTACGCCCTCTTTGAAACCGCGCACTGCCTCTGAAACCATCCGGATATAGAGGTCAAAGCCCACCCCGGCGATGTGCCCCGACTGTTGTCCACCTAGCAGATTCCCAGCGCCGCGAATTTCTAAATCCTTTTGCGCCACCGCAGTACCTGCCCCTAAATCAGTATTAGCAGCAATAGTTTGCAGACGCTCTTGCGCAGTTTCCGTCAACGGTTTATCACCCGGATAGAAGAAATAGGCATAGGCACGTTCCCTCCCGCGCCCAACTCGTCCTCGTAACTGGTGTAGCTGAGAAAGCCCCATCCGATGAGCTCCGGAAACAATCAGGGTGTTGGCGTTGGAAATATCTAGCCCCGTCTCTACAATGGTGGTACAAACAAGCACATCCGCCTGATGATTCCAGAAATCAACTATCACTTCTTCCAGTTGCTTTTCATGCATTTTCCCGTGCGCCACCGCAATCCTAGCTTCCGGTACCAGTTCCGCTAGATGCGCCGCCACCCGATCAATAGATTCCACCCGGTTATGGACATAAAACACCTGTCCATCACGCAGCAGCTCCCGACGTATTGCCGCCTTTACTTGTTTATCCTGGTAGATTCCGACAAAGGTAAGTACCGGGTGACGTTCTTCCGGGGGTGTTGACAGCGTTGACAGTTCCCTAATCCCGGTGACCGCCATTTCTAAGGTACGAGGAATCGGGGTAGCGGACATAGAAAGTACATCCACATTGGTGCGCAGAGCTTTCAAAGTTTCCTTATGTTCCACTCCGAACCGCTGCTCTTCATCAATTATCACCAAGCCCAGGTTTTTAAACGCCACTTCCCCGGTAATCAAACTATGAGTTCCGATTACCAAATCAATCTCGCCGCTCCGCAACCGCTCTTTGACTTGCCGCGCCTGAGAAGGGGTAGAAAAACGCGACAGTTGCCCGATTTTAACCGGGAAGGGAGCAAAGCGATCTGAAAAAGTTTCAAAATGTTGTTTTACCAGTAGCGTAGTCGGAACCAGGAGCGCGACCTGAAAACCTTCCTGAATGGCTTTGAAAGCTGCACGCACCGCCACTTCGGTTTTCCCGAACCCCACGTCTCCGCTGAGTAGCCGATCCATAGGAGCCGGTTTTTCCATATCCGCCTTAACCTCATCGATAGTCGCGAGCTGATCAGGGGTTTCCTGATATTCAAACGCGTCCTCTAGTTCTTTTTGCCAAGGAGTATCGGGACCGAATGCGTGACCTTTGGTAGCTTGCCGCGCCGCATAGAGGCGAATAAGTTCCGCGGCGATTTCCCGAGTAGCTTTGCGAGCGCGATTCTTGGTTTTCGCCCAATCTGCGCCCCCCATCTTGTTGAGCTGCGGGGTATCCGATCCGGCGTAACGGGATATCAAATCCAAAGAATCAGTAGGGACATACAGTCGATCACCGGCTTGTCCTCGCCGCGAAGGAGCATATTCCAGCACCAGGTATTCACGAGTAACCGCATCTTGACCTTTGCCGATGGTACGTTTGGCCATTTGCACGAAGCGACCCACCCCATGCTGACTGTGTACCACATAGTCCCCAGGCTTTAGAGACAGCGGATCTACGACCGTCTTTCCCCGTCGACTAGCTAACTTTCGCGGAGCTTGCGCCAGACGTGGAGAGCGTCCGGTCAAGTCCGCCTCGGACAGCACCAGCAACCGCAAGACAGGCAGGGAAAAACCACTGGCGATTTTACCAGCGGTTACCAGCACAGTTCCCTTTTCTATATCCGCGGAAGTAGCTAGAGTTGGTACTGCTTTGGAGGGCAAGCCAGCCTCGGAAAGATTAGCGGCAAAGCGGCTGGCTAATCCGGGACCCGAACATGATAAAACCACTTTCCAATCGGCATTTAGATACTGCTCTAAGTCTTTTACTGCCTGGTCAATATGTCCGCGGTAACCATGAGTCTCCCGCGCTTGTAAGGTTTTTTGACCGCTATATACATAGGTGGGACGGGTGGTTTCACTCAGTCCATTTTCCTCTTGATCACCGGTTACCTCCCCGGCTGATTTTGTCGTTCCTCCAGCAAAATCGGCCAGTCCTCCCGCCGCTTCCTCGGTTTCGGCAGCCAAGATATCCGCACTAGGCAGCCCGGTTAACTCCCACCAGCCTAATCCTCTGGCTCGTGCCTCTTGATTAAAATCATTGAGACTTTGGAGGGCGCGGGAAGCTCGAATCGGGATTTTCCCTCCTCCAGCAGCCGCTTGCCAGGCAGCCTGCTCAAACTCGTGGGACGTAGCTAGTAGATCTGCTGCCCGCCGGGCAACCTTTCCCGGCTCATCAATCACGATGGTGGTATCTTCCGGCAGCAAAGAAACTACGCTTTGTAATCCCGGAGCCAATACCGAGGCTAAAGATTCCATTCCCTGTACCGCGATTCCCTGACTGATCAGCTCTAACATATCGGCAACCCCGGGAAGGGATGCCTGAAGTTCACTGGCTCTTTGCTTAACCTGTTCGGTCAGCAGCAGTTCCCGGCACGCTGGCGCCCACACTCCGGTAGGACTTTTTTCCAGACTACGCTGGTCAGAGAGAGAGAAATAACTAACTTCTTCTAAGGTGTCACCAAAAAAATCTAGGCGCTGAGGATGAGATTCCCCGGGAACGAAAACATCAACGATTCCTCCTCGCACCGCAAACTGTCCCCGTGTAGACACCAAATCAGTTTTCTCATATCCCAGTTCCAGTAGGCGGGCGGCCAGTTTGTCCAGAGGGCATTCTTCGCCCTCGAGAATCCTAAGGGGTTCAATCTCAGACAAACCGACTACTACCGGCTGCAATAGCGCCCTAATCGGAGCCACCAAAATAGAGATGGACTGTCCGGGACCGCTTTTTTCGGGATGGGTAACGCGCCGTAAAGCGGAAATGCGCTGCGCCATGGTGTCGGCGCGCGGAGAGAGACGTTCATGAGGCAGCGTTTCCCAAGAAGGAAAGCGGGCAACACGGGGTAGATATCCGGTCAGTTCCGCCTCTATTTGTTCGGCGGAGCGCCCCGATGCGGTTACATAGAGGATTAACCCGCGTCCCGGCGTTACCTGCCGGTATTTTGAAGATTCCAGGATTTGGGGAATAGCGAAATCAAGGGGAGAAAAAATACCACTGCTGGCATCGGTCTGGGCGGCTGCAGCGATTAGCGCCGGTCGCACCCCTGCTGGGCAATACAGCGATTCGGCACTAACAGGGTGAGAAAAAAACTCTTTAGCTGCCGACTCATTAGCTAATTCTTCTACAACGGCTTGCAAACTCATCGTTTATATCCTAGATGAGTGCGCTATCCAGGTCACTTTCAACTGTTAAGGAAAACAGAACCATTGCTGAGGATATTCCCCAGGCATCAAACGGATGCTTAGGAAGTGTAAACGTCAAAATGATTCCCCACGGTACCCCGGTCATATACCTTGCCCGGAGCTCCAAAAGGAGTTTTTATAACCGTACCTTTAGGGGCATCATTTGCCAGCACAATATATCCGTCACCATCAGCTACGAAGCCGGACTCGTTCACGTGACGACCCGGAATATTGAGACCGCCACCAGGCAAAACCTGCTGGGAATAGTAAGTGAACTTATATCCACCCCAATTAATAACCCCCGCGCTGCGCAGGGCTGGCAGAGAATACTGTCCAGGCGAGGCTGCGCCCCCAGCTGGATCAGCTTCGGCTCCAGTGAGAACTTTCGCGTTTATGACTTGCAACCCCAAATCACCGCCTGCTTGCGCAGCTGGGTTGGTAGTAGAAATAGTTTGGGCAGTCACTTCTGGTTGCGGTTGACCGGCAGGGAGTGAGGAAGTATGCAGAGCTACCGCCCCCGAGGTACCGACTGCCCCCGCAATTACTGCGGTAGCCAATCCTGCCTGCCAGAACAGATGGCGGAATGGTTTCTTCTTTTGGCAATGACGTCCCACGATTATTCCATTCAGTCGACACAATAACCTGCCCGTTTTCAACCAGGCAAAAATCAGTCTAAACCAATATGCAATCTTTTCGCTACCAAATCGTTATATTCGTAGTCGGCACCACAGTTAACGCAGAAGAAGAAGGCGCCCCGCCGTTTTTCGGCGGGGCGCCCCATACGTTAGCTATTTGATTGAATAGCGGGAAAACCACTAGTTACTGGCATCTAGACCTGAGAACTCATCTTGGCGATCATCATCAAGAACTCCGCGTTAGAGTTGGTGTTCTTGAGTTTAGAAAGCACAAACTCGGTAGCCTGCTGGGGCTCCAAGGCACTGAGCATCCGCCGCAACTTCCAAGTTACCTGTAGCTCTTCTTTGTTCAGTAGCAGTTCTTCCCGGCGAGTACCCGAGGCATTCACATCGACCGCTGGGAATAGGCGCTTATCAGCCAGCTGGCGCGATAGCCGCAACTCCATATTGCCGGTACCTTTGAACTCTTCGAAAATAACTTCATCCATCTTGGAGTTAGTTTCTACCAAAGCGGTCGCCAAGATAGTTAAAGATCCTCCGTTTTCTACATTACGAGCTGCCCCAAAGAACTTCTTCGGGGGATAGAGCGCAGAAGCATCCACGCCACCGGAGAGGATCCGACCTGAAGCCGGAGCCGCCAAGTTATAGGCACGTCCCAAACGGGTAATCGAATCCAGCAGAACCACCACGTCTTGCCCCAGCTCTACCAAACGCTTTGCCCGCTCAATTGCTAATTCAGCCACTGAAGCATGGTCGGAGGCTGGCCGATCGAAAGTAGAAGCGATTACCTCTCCCTTCACGGTGCGCTGCATATCGGTGACCTCTTCAGGACGTTCATCGACCAGTACCACCATCAGGTGACATTCCGGGTTATTAGTAGTAATCGCATTGGCAATCTGCTGCAAAATAATGGTTTTACCGGCCTTAGGCGGAGAAACAATCAACCCGCGCTGACCTTTGCCAATCGGAGAAATCAAGTCGATTATCCGCTGGGTAATGTTCTTGGGGGTGTTCTCCAAGCGCAGCTGCTCATTAGGGTACAGCGGCACTAAATCTTTAAACTGAGTCCGCGCCCGCGCGTCCTCGATACTCATTCCGTTTACGGTGTCCAAACGCACCAGGGCGTTGTATTTTTGCCGGCGGTTAGTGTCGCCCTCTTTGGGCGGACGCACCGCACCCTGTACCGCATCTCCGGAGCGTAGACCCCATCGACGCACCTGGCCGAGGGTGACATAGACATCATTAGGGCCAGCTATATAACCCGAGGTACGAACGAAAGCATGATTGCTTTGTACATCCAAAACTCCTGCAATAGGCAAGAGTTCTTCCTCAGTTTCCTCGTTAGAGTCCTCTTCGTTATCAAACTTTCCGCGCCCGCGATCACCGCGATTATCGTTCCAATTATCATCGCGACGTCGATTCCGATCCCGACGTCGGTTACGCCGTCCGCGTCCACGCCCTTCCCCACGATCTTCATCTTCCGCATTAGGCAAAGCAATCTCGTCAACCGAATGCGGGACGTCTCCTTTATTTTTCCGCGCCTTACTTTGGATATCTTTCTTACCAGCCCGCTCAGCCAAATCTTGCTTCAGCTGTTCCTTCGCATCCTCTTTACTGCTGGATTCCTGACGCACCGCGCCGTGACGCCGCCCCTTATGCCCCCGCGCATCCGCTGTCCGCTTAGAGGCATCACCTTGCAGGACGCGAGGGGTTTCCTCCCCTTCAGCAGCTGCACTAGAGGGTCGACGAGCCTCAGTTATTTTTTCGATAAGCTCGTTCTTGCGCAGCCGGGAAATCCCTCGCAACTGCATTTTTATTGCTAGCGCTTTTAGCTCATCCAGCTTCATGGTGCGAAGATCATTAGCGTTCTCGTTTGTGCTCACAAACTTTCCTTCTAAATGTAGATATGACGCAGATGCGTCTGGATATTAAGAACCGAGAGAAATAGGTCTCGATTTTGAAGGCTAGAACTGAGCGTCCCTAGCGGTCTAGCCACCAGGCGCTTTTGCCTTCGTGAATTCAGCTTACCAGGATTTGCGCCCAGTCGGTAACTTGCACTTAGTGAACCTGGCCATGGCTAGGCCTGACAATAAAGCCCGAAATGGAAATAGCCTCCTAGAGTTCCCGCACCCCGCGAATATCCAAATCCAGGGTACGTACTTTCCAACCCACTTTTTCCGCCTGCGATTTTAGCTGATCCCCAACGTTTGCTAGCACTAACACGCACGGCCCCGCTCCAGATACCACCGCCGGCAATTGTTGGGCACGCAACCAATACATCAAATCCAAAGAAGCCGGCATGGCCGCTCTGCGATAATTCTGATGCAAGTAATCAGTGGTGGCAGCCATTAACAACTCGGGATGGTCTTGCAGCGCACTTACCAAAAGCGCTGCATTAGCCACATTCGCGGCCGCATCTTGGTGAGGTACCTGTTCGGGCAGCAGAGAACGCGCCCGGGAAGTATCTAACTCAAAATCCGGGATAAACACAGTAGGACGCAGACCGTAGTGATTCTCGATTCTCACCGCCCAGGTCTTGGGAAAATCCCCACTGAGAGCATGCTGTTCAGATTCAGCATTCCGCTTTACTTCTTCCTCTTCCCCCATTTGCAAAAAAGGCGAGCTAATTTCTTTGGTAGTGGCGGCCTCTGCACTCGAGGTACGATGAATGCCCGCTAGGGTAATCCCCCCGTAAATCGCCGGCGCCAAGTTATCGGGATGCCCTTCCAGGTAGGTAGCGATACGTAGCATAGTGTCGGCATCTAAAGCCTGTGGTTCAGAAATAATGGCGCGCGCGATTGCCAACCCACTGACAATAGCGGAGGCGGAAGACCCCAGGCCGCGCGATTGGGGAATCTGATTTTCTTGCCAAAGGGAAACCCCCACCTGGAACGCTCCCACCGCGTCTAAACCGAGGCGAATTGCTCGCACTACCAGATGGTTTTCATCCTCCGGTAACTGATCTTTGCCTTCCCCCCGCACATGCACCTGGGTTTTCCCGACCGTAGCACGAAAACGTACCCGGTCATAGAGGGACAGCGCCAATCCCATACAGTCATATCCGGGACCAAGATTAGCCGAGGTGGCAGGAACTTTTACTTCCGTTTCGTCCTTAACGATTCGCATTTCGCTCAGTTCCCGTTATTTCAGGTCGAGGACGCGAAGGGCAGCCTCCAAAGTGGGCTCAATTACCTGCGGGTTAATATCCCGATCCCCCAGAGCGGTAGCAGTGTCTTTCAGACCATTTCCAGTCACCGTACACACAATCGTGGCATCCCCAGGGACTTTACCTTGGCTGGCTGCTTGCAAAAGCCCAGCTACCGAGGCTGCAGAGGCAGGTTCCACGAAGATTCCGGTGCTGGCCGCCAGCCGAGCCTGCGCAGCCAAAATAGCTTCATCAGTTACGGCGGTGATGAAACCGTGGGAATCATCCCGGGCAGCCGAGGCATAATCCCAGGAGGCAGGATTACCAATCCGGATAGCGGTCGCCACGGTTTCCGGGTTTTCAATCGGGTGTCCGGCTACAAAAGGAGCCGCCCCTTTGGCCTGGATACCCCACATTTGCGGCACCTTGCTGGCACGCGCCTGACCGAGTTTAGTTTCTTTTTCCAAAGAGGGCGCAGTGCGCTTACCAGCATATTCGTTATACCCCATCCAGTAGGCGGAGATATTACCGGCATTCCCTACGGGCAGCACGTGAATATCCGGAGCATCCCCCAGGAAATCAACGATCTCGAACGCCGCGGTCTTTTGCCCCTGCAAACGGTAGGGATTAATCGAGTTAACTAGAGCTACCGGATATTTTTCAGTGAGCTGACGGGTAATGGTCAGGCACTGGTCAAAGTTACCATCCACCGCCACTAGCCGCGACCCATACACAATCGCCTGGGCAAGTTTCCCGGCAGCGATCTTTCCTGCGGGCAGGATCACCGCGCATTCCAGACCGGCTTTCGCCGAATAGGCAGCGGCAGAAGCAGAGGTGTTGCCGGTAGAGGCACAAGCTACCATCTTTTGCCCCTGGGAAACTACCTTGGTAATCGCCATGGTCATCCCCCGGTCTTTAAAAGACCCGGTGGGGTTCATCCCTTCCACCTTAATATAGACTTTCGCCCCTACCTCGCCAGACAGATCCTCCGAATAAACCAGCGGAGTGCCACCCTCTTGTAAAGTAACAATTTCTTCTTCATTGCTTACGGGGAGCCAGTCACGATATTCGTTGATTATTCCCTGCCATAGATGCGCCATTTTTCTAGCCCTCCATACTGATTACTTGGATTACTCGGCTCACCGGATCCGCGGCTGCCAAATCTTTTACGGTTAAGTCTATGGCTTCCGCCTGCGCCCAGGCAGTTGATAGGGAAACCACTGCCTTACCGGATTCGCTGTCGCTGCTTTGACGTACCTGCTCGATGGAGATTCCCCGGCGAGCAAAGATTCCTGCTACCTCAGCTAATACTCCGGTCGCATCCTCTACTTCTAGGCGAATACTGTATTTAGAACGCACCTGCCCCGCCGGCATCTGCGGCAAATCGGCATAGGCGGATTCGCGCGGAGCACTCCCCCCGGACACTAGGTGGAACGCCGCTGCCACCACATCAGAGAGAACCGCTGATGCGGTCTGCACCCCACCGGCACCTTGACCATAGAACATTAATCTGCCCGCGGCCTCGGCATCAATCACAATCGCGTTAAAGGCTCCCGCTATGCTCGCGAGCGGATTATCTGGTTTCACCAATACCGGCTCCACCCGGCAGGACACGCATTCGCGTCCCTGTTCATCTTGTGCGACCTGTGCAATCGCCAGCAGTTTAATGGTGCGTCCCGATTCTTTAGCATCGGCAATATCGTCCGCGGTGATCTGGCGAATCCCCTTTACCGCTACCTGCTCCAGAGAAACCCGAGTATGGAAAGCTAGTTGCGCGAGCAGGGCGCATTTTGCGGCGGCATCTAACCCGTCAATATCGGCAGTCGGGTCAGCCTCGGCATACCCCAGTTCTTGCGCGGTAGACAGCGCCTGCTCGAATGACCAGCCTTTCTTCTCCATCTGATCGAGCATGTAATTGGTGGTGCCATTAACGATTCCTTGTACTACCTGCACGCGATCCCCAGCCAGAGATTCACGCAGGCCATAGACCACGGGGATAGCGCCCGCCACCGCCGCCTCGTAATAAAGGTCGGCCTCGCGCTGGCGAGACAGATCAAAAAGTTCCGGACCGTATTGCGCCAGTAGGGCTTTATTGCCGGTTACCACGGATTTACCGGCTTCGAGGGCGCGGGTAATGTAGGTGCGTGCCGGCTCGATTCCTCCGATAAGTTCAATTACCAGGTCAGCCTGGTCAATCAAGGGCTCCGCCTGATCGGTAAGCAGATCGCGGCTAATAAAATCAGGGCGGGGGGCAGCCAGATTATTTACGCAAATACCAATAATTTTCAGGCTGGCTCCACACCTGGCCTGATAATCTCTGGCACGTTCTTGCAGTAGGCGCACGACTTGGGCACCTACAGTTCCACACCCAAGAACCGCTATTTTTACCGCTTGCTTCATCTTCACCCTCTTTTCAACATTTTCGGCCGGGAGTTTTTACCCGCCGGGGTTTTCTACTCT
The DNA here is from genome assembly GCF_900604285.1 of Varibaculum vaginae. Lineage (GTDB taxonomy): Bacteria > Actinomycetota > Actinomycetes > Actinomycetales > Actinomycetaceae > Varibaculum > Varibaculum vaginae. The sequence continues at coordinate 591,469 of NZ_UWNY01000001.1, read as the reverse complement.
AGCGGTTATTTATGGTCTATCGCCCCCCGGGATTTACCCCTGAGACAAACCCACAATTCCGACATCCATTCGCAGCAGGTCATCCACAGTTTCTAGCGCGACTATATAACGCGGGGATGATTTTCCACTCAGCCCCACCACCCCGGGACGAGGCACCAGATTATAGTTGGAAGCCATCGCCCGCCCATAGGCTCCGGTCGCGGGAATCACCAGTAAATCACCGGCGTTAACATCAGCAGGGAGGACAATCTCCGGCACCAAAATATCTCCGGATTCGCAATGCATTCCCACTACCCGGCAGCTGACCGCAGGTGCATCCGAAACCCGCGAAGCCAAGGTGGCCACATATCCGGCATCATAGAGGGCAGGCCGGATATTATCGCTCATGCCCCCATCTACGCTTACGTATTTGCGGATACTACCGTCCTCTAGCTGCACATCCTTTACTGTCCCCACCTGGTACAGACTTACGCATACCGGACCGGCCAGCCAGCGCCCGGGTTCAATCGAAATATGGGGAATGTCGCTGCCTGCCTGCTGACATGCTCGCTTTACCGAGGACGCCAGGGAACGCGCATATTCACTGGCCGTGGGCACTTCCTCCCCCTGATAGGAGATGGCTAATCCCCCACCCAAGTCGACTTCGGGGACAGGCTCGCCCAGTTTTTGCACCTGGGCGCGGAACGCCAGCATTCTTTCTGCCGCCACCTGGAAGGATGCTAAATCCTTGATTTGGGAACCAATATGGGAATGTAGCCCCACCAACTGCAGATTCTTGGCAGAAATAATCTTTTTTACCGCCTGGAGAGCGGCTCCAGACGCCAGGGAGAGGCCGAATTTTTGATCCTCGTGGGCGGTGGCGATAAAACTGTGTCCCCCGGCGTGCACTCCGGTGGTTACCCGCACCATCACCGGAGCGGTGGCATTTTCACTCTCACATAGAGACTGCAAGAGGTCGATTTCCCCCAGGGAATCTACAATAATCCGCCCAATCCCGCTGCGTAGCGCCAGACGCAAGCATTCTACGGATTTGTTGTTACCGTGCAACCCGATCTTCTTAGGATCAACCCCCATTGCGGGATTAAGCGCAACCGTAAGCTCTCCCAAGCTGGCGGTATCGATTCCCATCCCCGCCCTGCTGATGGCGTTCCCTAAAGCAGTGCAGAGAAAGGCTTTGCCCGCGTAATAGACGCTAGCACCGGAAAATCCGTACCCTTCCCAAAATTCTTCCGCCATCGCAGAGGAAATAGTTTCGGCGCGAGCAGCGAAATCATCCAGGTCAAACAGGTAAGACGGGGTGCCGAAACTCTGGGCCAGTTCAGTTACTTTATGCCCAGCAAAAGATAGTTGCCCATCTTCCTCCCGCTTGGTTCCCCAGGGCCACAGTACCGGATTAGCAGCAGGTTCAGGACAAGTGAGCATCGGTAACCTCTCAAGTTTCTAGGTATCGTCTCTTAAAGTATCGCCAAGCAAATAAAAGCTTGCAAACCCCTGCGTGCCTTAGTGTTATAACAAAACGGGCAATACAGCTATGCTCTATTCATCTTGAGCAGTCTTTAAGGTTTTATTGCGGAAATCTAGTGACAATAACGCAACCAGGCAAAGGTATTTGCCGCTACCCCTCAATCATGTGGTATACCTGGCAAGTGGATTTTTGGAATAACATTAAACGTTTGTTGCCGGGAATAGCCTACGCGTGCGTGGTTGCCGCTATCGCCTGGCTGATTAACCTCTTCGTCCCCCTGCTGTCATCAATGCTGGTGGCAATCTTACTGGGAGTAACAGTCCGGAACACGAAACTAATTCCTGTTATCTGCGAACCCGGTATTGCTTTTTCAGCAAAAACCATTCTGCGAGCCGGGGTGGTGCTGCTTGGTTTTCGCCTGTCACTACCGGCTATTGCCGCGCTAGGAACCGGAACCATCGTAACTATCATCTGCGCAGTTGCGGCAACTATGGCGGCAGGTTACCTACTCACTTACTTTATGCGGGTCAGTCACGCCACCGGAATTCTTACCACCTCTGGCACCGCCATTTGTGGAGCCTCGGCAGTCGCTGGTATCTCCCCGGTAGTTTCTGCCCGCAGTCGTGAGGACGCTGACGATGCTGTCGCCACTGCTATCGCCTGCGTTACCGTATTTGGGACGCTCTCCCTAGTTGCTTTGCCGGCGGCTGCCCACGCACTGCATCTGTCCCCCACTCAAGCAGCCGTCTGGCTGGGTGCTTCTATTCACGAGGTTGGTCAAGTAGTAGCAGCTGCTAATATTTATGATCCGGCAATCTCTGATTTAGCCACCGCCACCAAACTGGGACGCGTAGCCTGCCTAGCAATCGTAGTAGCGGTTGTCGGGATTATTGAACGGCGAGTAGTGGAAGTACGCCACGAACAGTCAGAAAAAGCCAGCTCCGGCAAGCGCCCACCACTGGTTCCCGGATTCGTTGTGGGATTCTTAGTTGCGGTTGTGCTGGCTTCAGTGTTTGCCAGCATCCCCACTGTAAATAGCATTTTCAACACCCTAGGGGGCACGGTTGCTACCCTGTTGCTCACCGTTGCAATGGGTGCGATGGGAGCGGGAGTAAACCTGCGTAACGTTATAAAGTCTGGAGGACGCGCTCTCGTCCTTGGAATAATCCTGAGTGTATTAATTGCCGCAGTATCGCTGGGAACAGTACTTTTGTTAGTCGACTAAGACCCGGCTGGGAAAACGCGGTACTTAGGTTTTATCCGAGTAGGCGCGATGGGCGTAGAGTCTGGTAAATACCAATGGTATCCACCGGACTCTGGACAGGTAGAAAAATTAATCTCCGTACCTAACCGGCTGCGTAGCTAACCGCAGAGTTAACGTTCATAAGCTCCCCGCGCCAACCCTTCCAGGTTCAATCCCCTCAGATTGTAGCTTTAGGGGCTTGGCAAAAGCCGAGCCCCCTTAGTTGTTGCCTGCAATCCCTAACGGGATTGCGCACGATCTCGTCATCCTCACTAATAAAAAGCCTGAACGGCTTTTTACGGTTCCGTTACACCGTGCTGAAATCTGATTTTCACCTGCTCATCGAGACCAAACTACTCCAAGTGAAAAGTATCAAACGTGATTGGATACTCGGTTCCCTCACAGCTCTCGCATAGCCAATTATGCATACTCTTTTTATGGATGAAGCCTAAGTCGACAATATCTGGGGCTGACTAAAAAACAGTTTTACTGGTAGCCAATCGTGTAGATGTAATCCTCCACTATAAGTCAGGTTAGTTATTAAAACTCAGCAGATATAGAGATTCGCATCTGCAGTAATAACGTTACGCCGTTTTAAACGTTATTTATTTAAAAAAATACAGAAAAAAGGTGGGGGATCCTATTACTAGAATCCCCCACCTTGTCCTCGATATAAAGAACAGCGTTACCTGAATTGATTAATGCTGTTTGCGTCTATTTAGTAGCACCCCGGCACCAACGGCTACCGCAGTTAAGGACACAAGCAAAACAGCCGCAAGACCGACCAAACCAGTGTTAGGCAAACCTTGTTTATTCGCACCAGCTGTCGCGCCAGGCTTATTACTACCATTAGCAGTATTTTCTGGGCTCGATCCCAATCGAACATTCTTAATGCCTGCCAGAGCAGTTTCTTTAGCTTTCTTAACTGTCTTCTGACCAGCAGTTGCAGCCTCGGCTGTTGCCGCATTATCAGACTGAGCCTCGATAGCAGCCAAATACTTATCGGCAATCGCTTTAGCCCGTGCTTTAGCAGCGCCCTTTTCAGCAGCACTCAACGACGCATTAGCGTCGATCTCTTTCTGCTTAGCCACAAGCGCATCACTAATAGCTTTCTTAGCTAGCTCTTTACCAACCGGGTTGATCTTCGCGATGCCAGCTAACGCATCTTCCTGGGCTTTCGCGATCTTAGCTCGCACACTATCAGCCGCCGCTGAATCATCGGCAATGTTTGGTTGTTCATTAATGATCTTCAGCTGCGCATCAGCAATAGCTTGCGCCTGAGATTTCGCAGCAGTCTTTTCAGCAGCACTCAACGACGCATTAGCGTCGATCTCTTTCTGCTTAGCCACAAGCGCGTCACTAATAGCTTTCTTGGCAGCATCCTTGTTAATCGGCCCTATCTTGGCGATTTCAGCTAGCCCACTCGTTTTTGCTTCTTCTACTTTTGCCTGGGCACCAGCAACCTCTTCAGCGGTATCAGCAGAATCGGGCTGGTCGTTAATAGCCTGCAACTTCGCATCAGCGATAGCTTTGGCCTGTGCCTTGGCCTTGTCGCGATCAGCCACGCTCAACGAAGTATTGCCATCAAGCTCCGCGTTCTTCTTAGCAAGCGCATCCTCGACAGCCTTTCTAGCGTTCTCTTTACCAACCGGGTTGATCTTCTTGATATCGTCGACACCAGCAGTTTTGGCCTTATCTACTTCAGACTGGGCAGTAGCAGCTTTATTTGCGCTATCCGCAACTGCCGGCTGGCCATTGATAAGATTAATATTTGTTGTAGCGATAGTCGAAGCTTGACCTTTAGCTTTTTCCTTCTCGGCAGCGCTCAGGAAAGTATTATCGTCAATTTCTTTATTCTTCGCGTCCAGCTCATCTTTGATAGCCTGCTTAGCTTTTTCACGAGCTACTGGATGAATACCGTTGATTGCCTTAAGCGCATCCTTTTGTGCTTTCTCAATGCCAGCAGTGTCAGGAGCTTCCGCAATAGCTTTCAGGGCTGCCACCTTCAAATCTTCCACCTGCTTCTTCAAAGCAGTTTTCTCCGACTCAGAAAGATTGGCGTTACCTTCAATCTCAGCAATCTTTGCTGCTGCAGCAGCCTCTACCTCTTTCTTAGCAGCCACATCAGCAGGATCCAACTCACCTCGAGCTTTCAAAGCAGCATCCGCAGCCGCAGAATAGGTATCCTTATTTTGCAGTTGCACATTATCTAACAGAGCTTTGATAGCATCCAACTTTTCCTGATATGCCTTCGTACTTGTCTTAGTTTTCTTGTTGGTGTCAGTAGCTTTTTCGGTCTCCAACTTCTGATAGATCAGCTTCAAAAGATATTTCGCGGCACCCTTAGTGTCTTGCTTAATATCGAAATCTAGACCAGTTAATGGCAACGCATACTGCGCAACAGGAGCCTGATAGCTCATACCCAAATGTAGGTTATCTGCAGAACTAATTCGCACAGTATATTCAGTCACCCCAGCAGGGATATTAATACCCTTGCTGGTGAAAGTACCTCCCGTACCCTGGGGAGCATTTTTTGCTACAGCCGCATCAAGTTGAGCCTTGTTGTAAGCAACATCAGTCTCGGAATAGGGCTTACCGGCCTGTATATCTTCTGCGTTCTCGCTGCGATAAGGGGTACCGGATATCTGCCTGTTACCGCCATCTTTAGCAGGAACCACTACTTTCTTGTCATCATTTGCTGCTGTATCAGGTTTAAACGTTGTCTCGTAAACTGTCCCCTGCGAAGTGATAACCTCTACCTTGTACTGGGCTTTATGGCCATCAATATCACCGGTGTAGCCAATTTTGAAACTAAGTTCTATACCCGAACCCACCTGCGGAGAATAAGCCTTAAAAGTCTTTTGCAGGCCGTTATATCCTTTAACGCCTTGAGCCCACCCATTACCTGGTTCGCCGGTGCGTTTATAAGGTTGACCATTGACGGCTTCTTCCGTACTACTAGCAAGCGTTCTTACTTTTGACAGCAGCAACATGTAGTTACCGGTGCGGTCAAACGAATTTTCTTGTACCCAAGCAGTGGTAGGCTTGCCGGCCGCTTTCAGATCCCTGGTCACGTTAATGGTCTCGATTGGGAAAACGCCAGCATCAGTTTTGCGAGCAATAGCAAATTTGCCGCCGTCAACAGGCTCCCAACCGCCAAAATCATCGCCCTGGATTTCTTTTACCTGACCGGCCTTAACGCCGGTAGCTTTCCCCAGGGACTCCATATTGTTTTTAAGATTGATGTTATTTTGAATCGTATCCGGCAACTCTCGCAGAATCTTAGCCAGTGCATCTGGATCATTTGCATCTATCGGAATATTTAAAACCTGGTTATCAGCAGGGGCACCCTGTCCAGAGCCACTACCAGTTTCCGCGATAGCAACGTTGCCTCCAAATAGCAGACTGCAAGAAGCGATAGCTGCCGCAGTAATCCCCCCAATTAGCTTGCGGTTACGGAGCAATCCCCCAGTTCCTTCATAGTTCATGCGAGTTCTTTCTCGACTAATCGCGCTAACTGTGCGCATCCAAACCGAATCCCAAGAGTCTGACTACCCAATTCTATAAAAAGTAAATACAAAGAAACAAGGAGTTAATCATTTTCATGGCTATTGACCTTTGGTAAGCAGTTCAGTTAGTAACTTACCTAAATCCGAAAGTAACTGTGGCAACGCCACTGGTTCCTGCACTTGCCGTAGCCGTTCCCGCGAGTCCCCGAATCCACCGGTACCCTAGGCAAATTTCGGGCTAAGTAACATATTTTTGTCTTTATTTTGGTGTTTTTGCTGGTGGTATTGCGTAATTTGGGGTTTGGTTAGCTTTTTGGGCTTATTTTGTGAGCGTGCTTGACATTTGCTGGAGGTGTGTTAGGCAGCGGGTTTTGCTTGGTTTATGGCTCATCAACCAAGCCATCACCCACAACGCTCATCACTCCCAAAACCAAGACGACTACCAAGAGCGCTTCAGCCAGCTCAAAACCCGCCAACGTGAAGCTATTGCTACACATCAGGCAACCACGGCGGAGATTGAGCGGCGCGCAGGCATCAAAGCCAGACTCACTAGGTTTAAGAAAACCATCCAAAACGCCACCCTCAGCCAAGACTTTGACCGAGCAACCCTGCATGCTCTTTGCCAACACATCCAGATCACACCATCAGGCGAGGCGAACGTAATCTTTGCCGACGGTACGAAATTACCATTGCAATACTGAACGCAAAGCGAGCTTGTCATTTAATGCAAAGTTAGCTAGTCTTTTTATGTAAAGGACGCTTTGCATAAAGGAACGGAATGCGCACAAAAATCCCACAACTACGAAAAGAACGAAAGCTCTCACAAGAAGAGCTCGGAACTGCCGTTGGTGTCACCCGGCAAACAATCACCTCGATTGAGACCGGAAAGTACGTGGCTTCTCTACCCTTGGCGTACAAAATCGCCCACTACTTTGGCCACACCATTGAGGACGTCTTCGACTTTACAAACCTGGAGGAATCAAAATGAACGAACTCGAGCAATACCGCAACGAACTGAAGAAACGTCAGACCCTGGCACTGATCTTCGTTATTCTCGGTCTCGCTTTTAGTGCCCTAGGGAACGTCTTCCTGCGCGCAAATGTGCCGGGAACACCAATCGCCAACATCATCACCGTCGCCGGAATCATTTTTGAACTTATCTGTGTGGGATACATGGGCGTGAATCTTGGAAAAATGCGCAATGACGAAATATTGCAGGACGCCTACATTCGTGAAAATGACGAGCGAGAAGCGGCGATTCGCATGAAATCTGGAAGACCCGTCACCACTGTGCTCTCCATGGTGCTCGTTGGCGCGTCACTTATCGTGGGCGCATTCAGCATTACGGCATTCATTGCCCTCCAAAGCGCAGCAGCATTCCAACTCATCGCCACATTCGCGCTCACCGGATACTGGAGCCACAAACTTTAGCACCCCGCGCAAAGCGAAATAGGGCTGACCACCACTCATGTAGTCAGCTCTATTTTTATGCCTGTGAGCAGGACTTTTAGATTTTGCGCGCGTTTTCAAATTTTGCGCGCACCTTTGCGCAAAACCCTAGTTTTGCGCAATTGTATCAATTCAGTGTGCTCGTGGTGGAGCTAGCGGGAATCGAACCCGCGACCTCTTCCATGCCATGGAAGCGCGCTACCAACTGCGCTATAGCCCCAAGCTTATCTACCGCAGAAATCCAACGCGGTAGACACCAGATAACTTTAACTAACAGGACACCTTTACTTCAAATCTCCAGTCTGTGTATTGCAACATATCCCCCCTCAGCCAGCACAAACCCTTCCAAAAGCATCTAGGCTATGGATGGTAACGTCGAACTGGCAAGTCCCGCAACCCCCAGATTATGCGAAACCAAACGCCACCCAGGCTCACGCGAATAAGGAATCAGAGTAGACCAGTGACAGTTATCTAAACCCCGTAACCCCTGCCAAGCCAAAGGATCCAAGCCCAGGATCTTCACCAAACCCTGTGTAAGCGCCGAACCATGGGAAACAACCACCAGAGCCCCCTCTACCTGTTCGAAATGTTCAAGCACACATGTGGCTACCCGCGAACCGACTGCAGCACGTGACTCTACTCCTGCCAGCGGGCATTCCCCGGTAGCTCGCCATTCCTCGTAGCGTGGTGCGAAGCGCTCTTTCAGTTCTTTCGCCGATAGTCCCTCAAAATCTCCAAACGCCCTTTCCCGTAACCGTTCATCAGACAACAATTCAGCTCCCTGGCTGCAAATATCAGCCAGAGCCCGGGCGGTTGATTGTGCGCGCCGCAAATCCGAACAAATAATCCGCTGCGGACTCAGTTTTACCAGTTCTTTCGCCGCTGCCTCGGCCTGGGAAATACCAGCCTCATTAAGAGGGATATCAACCTGACCTTGCACCCGTCCTTGCAGGTTATAGTCAGTTTGACCGTGCCTCCAAAAGATAATCTTGGTAGCCATATTTCGCCTAATCTAAACCGACAATCAAATTTTCAGCGTCTTGCTGCGCGTCCTTCAGTTCATCCTGAGAATATTCCTGCGCCCTCCCGGCTCGTGCAGCCTCCTCCAAATCTGGTAAATCGATTCGCGGACAGTCATTCCACAGGCGTTCCAAACCGTAGTATTCACGCTCTTCATCCAGAAAAATATGGACGATTACCCCCGGCAATTCCATTAGTACCCAGCGGAACTCGTCATTACCTTCGATTGTCTTCGGGGCGGCACCGTTATCGTGGCAGGCATGGTCAATCTCATTCATGATCGCCCGCACCTGCCGTGGATTATCCCCAGAACAGATCAAGAAAATATCAGTGATAATGGTTTGCGCATGGACATCAATGGCTACCACATCAGTCGCCAGTTTACTGGCAGCGGCTTTGGCAGCTATCTCTGCTAATTGGCGCGGGTCAGGCTTATCGACCAAGAATAACTCCTATATCTGTAAAACTCTTACCTCATCTACGATACCGGGTTGCACCGTATCCTGCCCCATTGTCTGAGAAATAACCGGACGATCCATAGTCAACACCATTCCCAAAGCGATAATCAGCAAAATTGACAGTCGCAATGTCCAACGCCAGAACGTTTGAATAAATGTCAACGGTTCTTCCTCGTCCTGGTCTTCACGGTACTCAAGTGACGCCCCGTAGTGAGTGTCTTCCTGCTCCGGGGCCTCAGCTTTTTTTGCTTTACGCTTCCGCTGCCACCACCGAGAGTTTTCCCTTTCTGAAGATTCTTCCCTCTCTAAAGTAGGTGGGGGAGCGATTTTCTCGCTCGTCGAGGGCGCTGTAGGACTTACTGGTGCAGAGGTGGCTACCCGAGGGGATATGGCTTCCTGCGCAGGTACTGAAACCACCGGAACCCCCGTAGGATCGGGTGACAACTGCCGGTTAGTGGGCGTAGTTGCAGCCATGCCAGGATCTGCCAGTAAAGTGTTTTGAGTTAACGAAACAGTCTGCTCAGCAACTGGAATCTGCGCAGATAGCGGCGGCATTATTGGCGCTGTATGCGCGGAGGGAGGTGAAAAACTAGCCCCCGGAGATTGGCGCACACTGGTAACCGGAGGCGCAGGAGCTGGACGAGGAGAAATCTGGTCACCGTGCGGTACCGCCGAATTCTTAGTGGCACTAACTGTAGCTGTACCCGCGGGAGCACTAACCCTAGTCTGTCCCTGTCGAGTTTGCGCCAAAACCTGCTGGAATAACTCGACAGCTGATCCCGCTCGGGCTGCAGCGGTGCTTACGGGGGCACCTTCTGCGCTTTCTCCTTTAGCCACCACTCCCGCAGATGCATTGGCCTTGGTGGCTACACTAGCTGGTTGCAACGGAGGTTTAACCGTATCCACTAAACCAGCAGGGTATTGCTGATCATTTCCCCTTAGCAAGGATTCCCGCTCTCCGTGCACCGCATACTGCGCAGATGGATTGCTAACAACCGGTTTGGTAGATACTGCTAGGGCGGGCGTTACTGTGGATGTAGATTTCCGCGAAGAAATAGGTTGGCTTCCAGAGGCCAACGCTAGCTGATCTGCCAAAGCGCGATCATCAGCCGCATCAGCTAAAGAATCAATAGGACTTACTCTAATCGGTTGGGTAGCGTCCCCATCGGGTATGCTCTCGACCACTACATCAGACTGAGCACGATCACTGCTAATAGCAGATTTAGAGGTTGCATCCTGTCCAGAAAGTCTTTGCTTATCAGCAAAGACCCGGGAAGGCATTAGAGAATCCCCCATAACCGTTTGCAGCTGTGGGGCAACTCCCAAGTGTTGCTCCGAAGCTACAGGTAGCGGCATGTCTGGTGCTACAACCGGTTCTACCTTTCCCTGGCCTTTAGCAGATATCTGCACCACCGGTACTGCTGGTGTCACCTGATTGGAGGAATCGGAATCATCAGGAGCACTCGGGATCGCCGGAGGATTTTTGAAAGATTCCAATAGTTCCGCCATCTTTTCGGCTTCACTTTTTGCTGCCGCCAACTGGTCATTTAATAGTTGCTGTTCTCGGCGTTGCTGTTGTCTAACGGCAGCACGCAACGTCTCTTGCTCAGCCTCCTCTAACTTGCGTAAACGTTCCGCTGCCTCAGCAGCCAAACGTTCCTGCTCCTGAGCCCGCGCCTGCGCTTCCTCGCGTTCTTTCAGTAGTCGCTGCAAATCTGCCTCAGCCTGTGCTCGCGCTTCCTGAGCAACTTTACGCATCCGCTGCTTCTCGCGATATTCCTGCACCCAGCTACGCCCTTCTTGATCGGGACTGAGGGGGCGGCGGGGATGACTGGGTTCCTCGGAGGAAATCTGTCGCAACTGCCAAGATAAATCGCTCTCGACCTGGCTAAACCCCTCTTGAATCTGTCCCCATTGAGACTCTGGAGAGGAAGGTGCTGGACGATAACTAGGACGATGTCCCCCCGTACGAATCTCTTCGAGACGTGCCAGCTGTTGGGAAATAGAAATCTGCCCATATCTGGATATCGGTGAATACGCTTGCTGATCTAGGGAGCGGGAGGGTAAGCCTGATTCACTCATTGCTGAACATCCTCTCGATAAAGACCATATTTGGCAATATATTGCACTACCCCATCTGGGGTTAAGTACCAGATCGGAGCCGCAGAGGCCACCCGGTGACGAATATCGGTAGAAGAAATTGCCATGGCAGGTACCTCCAACAACGACACGCGTTCGGTAGGTAACTTATCAGTATTCCCCCAACGGTGACCAGGACGGGTTACCCCCACAAATCGTGCTAAACGAAACAGCTCATCAGCGTTTTTCCAATTCATGATTTGACGCAACGCATCGGCTCCGGTAATAAAAAACAGGTGACAACCAGGCCTTTCCCGTTTCAAATCACGCAGAGTATCCACCGTGTAGGTAGTTTCCCCTCTTTCAATATCCACCCGCGAAACCGTAAAACGCGGGTTAGAAGCGGTAGCAATAGAAGTCATCAAATAGCGATGCTCCGGTATGGTGACTCGCCGTCCTCTCTTAAACGGCTGAGTCGCAGTAGGTACGAAAATTACTTCATCCAGACAGTAGCGATGCTGCACCTCGGAAGCAGCCACCAAGTGACCATTATGAATAGGGTCGAAGGTTCCCCCCATTACTCCAATGCGCCTGCCATCGACGCCGACGCCTACCGTCATTAAGTTTCCCTTCTTACCAGCTTATCCGCTAGGTCGGTAGCTACAATCCTAGCAAAGGCGAGCTAACCCTAATATCCATCTACCCACTTCGTGACTTAAGTAAAACTATTGTCCGCAGAACATCTCACTTAGAAAGATCCCTCTAGTCTGCAGAAGGATCCGTCCATAGCCCTGCCGCTGCCTCCGCCCGTAGATTCTGACGAGCTTCCTCTTTCCCATCCATCATCTGATGATATTGCTCGCGTCGTTCCTGGTTAGTGCGCCTCCCAGATCCGGAAAGACGTAGATCCTGTCCCCGCGCCCCCAATAATTCGGCACCAGCTGACTGCAAAGGCTCAAAGTCGAAGATTACTCCGCCTTCCATTTCTCCGATTACCACGGTATCACCAGTGGTTGCACCGATTTTCATTAATTCGGTTTCCACTCCCAGTGTGTAAAGCCTGTCTGCAAGGAACCCTATCGCCTCATCATTAGAGAAATCAGTTTGTTTAACCCAGCGTTCCGGTTTATCTCCCCGCACTTGATATACGAGTCCTTGCCCGGTTTTTTGGGGTGTGACCGTAAAACCAGATTCCCCTACGGCTGGCGGTCGCAGTACCTGCAAGGGTTGAGCTTCGGTTTCGGGCTCTTGCGCACGCAGCTTCATAACCATTTCTGCCAGGGCAAATATCAAGGATTCGAGTCCTCTTCCGCTGACCGCGGAAACCGCATACATCGGCCAGCCAAACTTTGCCAGCTGTTTTGCTTGTATTTTTGCCATTTCTAAAGCATCAGGAATGTCCATCTTATTTAGAATGATTACCCGGGGACGATCAGCTAAAGGAATATAACCAGAGACTTCATCCAAGTCACTTTCATAGGCTGCCAGCTCGGTTTCCAAAGCTTTAATATCGTCAACGGGGTTACGGTCAGCTTCCATATTTGCACAGTCCACCACGTGTGCAATCACCGCGCACCGTTCAATATGGCGGAGAAAATCCAGCCCCAGCCCTTTACCTTGGGAAGCTCCGGGTATCAGCCCCGGCACATCGGCGACCGTAAACCGCTCATCGCCGGCTTGTACCACTCCCAGATTTGGCACCAAGGTCGTGAACGGGTAATCCGCAATCTTCGGTTTAGCTTCAGAGATCGCTCCAATTAGGGAAGATTTACCGGAGGAGGGAAATCCAACTAACCCCACATCGGCCACTGATTTTATCTCCAGGATGAGGACGCGAGATTCTCCTTCCTCACCTAAAAGAGCAAAACCGGGGGCTTTACGTTTTCTGGTAGCCAATGCGGCATTACCTTTCCCGCCGGTTCCTCCGCGCGCAACTTCTAGGCGGGAACCAGCTCCCTGCAGATCGGCTAGGATTTCACCATCTTCAGCTTTAACCACAGTCCCAGGCGGAACCGGTAACACCAGATCTTCGCCGTTTGCGCCCTCGCGATTGTCTCCCATTCCAGGAGTCCCATTAGTGGCTTTGCGATGCGGTAAATGGTGATAGTCAAGCAGAGTGTGTGTCTGTGGATCAACCTCCAGGAACACACTGCCGCCACGGCCTCCATCTCCCCCGTCAGGTCCACCCAGCGGCTTGTATTTCTCACGTCGGACGCTGACGCAGCCATTACCTCCGTTTCCGGCAGTAACATCGATTTTTACTCGATCCACAAAACTGGCCATAATCACTCCTTAGTCCCCAGCTTTAAAGCCAATATCAGCTGCACACCTGCTGCTATATAAGTGTAGCGGGGTCGCTTGGCGACCCCGCTACCTCTAAGCTATTAACTTCGTGTTAAGCCGAAACTACATTTACGACTTTACGACCGCGTTTGCGACCAAACTCCACCGATCCGGCTGCCAAAGCAAAGAGGGTATCATCCTTACCCATTCCCACGTTGGTTCCCGGGTGGTATTTGCTGCCCCGCTGACGAACCAGGATTTCTCCGGCGTTAACGCTTTCCCCACCGTAACGCTTGATTCCCAGGTATTGCGGGTTAGAGTCACGGCCGTTAGAAGAGGAACCCAGCCCTTTCTTATGTGCCATTTTCTTTTCCTTTCTTGCCTGAGGTTAGGCGATCTTGGTGATCTTTACCTGGGTCAGCTTAGCGCGGTGGCCCATACGGCGAGTGTAACCAGTCTTATTCTTAAACTTCAGGATCCGAATCTTCGGTCCTTTGGTCTGTTCCAAAACTTCTGCCGTTACCTTAATTTTCTCTAGATCAGCGGCGTCGGAGGTGACCTTGTCACCGTCAACTACCATCACTGGCTTGAAATCGACAGTATCGCCAACCTCTGCTGCCAGCTTGTCGACGACGACTACATCCCCGACGGAGACCTTTTCTTGCCGTCCGCCCGCCTTGACGATCGCGTAGACCACTTTGCTGCTCATTTCCTTAGTCACGTACATTTTCTTTCATCCGGAATACCGAACCCAGCCGGCCTTCCAAACAACCAGCACCGACTAACTAGGCTAGTCGATACCAGCGGCGTTTATCAAACAAATTCCCTGTCCAAGCAGTGTGTTATCTGCCACCGCAAGCCCAAGGAATTATTTGAACTACCACCGCGGCAAGTTGCAATTCACTTGCCGTATGGGGTGGCTGACGGGGCTCGAACCCGCGACCTCCTGGACCACAACCAGGCGTTCTACCAACTGAACTACAGCCACCATCTATCGCATAGCGACGCTTACCCACTTTATCTAACCAAAGGCTCCAGGTGAAATTTTTGCCACTAAGCTGGCCTATGTATCCGCTCACACCTGATATTACTGCAGGTAAATGTGGAGTATTTACCAAAAAACGCGGTTACAAATCGCATCAGCAAAAGTACGAATCCCCTCTGGGTGCGTACGTAGATAAAGGGAACCATCTACTGGAGAGACCTCCATCAGATAGAAGGAGCCCTTACCATCAGGAACCATATCTACCCGCAAGAATAGCAAATGCTGGTCATGACCCAAGCGATCTTTAATCATCGAGTGAATCGCGGAACGTACTTTTTCCCCGAAAATCCACTCTTCTGATTTTGGCTGGCGGTTACCGGTTACTTCCTCTTCAGCCTGCAATTCGGTGGTATTCGGATTGGTGAGCATTGCGGCTTTTTCTACCGAGTGCGATAAAACTCCATTCATATAAACCAGGGAATACTCACCATGCTCATCAACTTCCGACAGGTAACGCTGCACCATAACAGCTCTTCCCTCTTGCAGCAGGCGGTAGGCGTGGGTCACTGCTGCCATTCGCGCCGTCCCGCTATTGGCATCGTAGCGTCCCATTTCGCGCCCTCCCGAGGAGACTGCCGGTTTCACCACGAACTCACCGAAGGCGGGAAAACGAGTATGTACCTGATGCTTATTAAGATTTTGCTCCGGTTGTAACCAGGTCGTCGGAATTACCGGAACTCCCCGTTGTTCCAGTTGCAGCAGGTAGTGTTTATCGGTAGCCCACTCGGTCACATCTGCCGGATTTAATAAACGTGGAACCTGATGAGCCCATTGGACAAACTCATCCCGATGAGTAGCATAATCGCGCACCGAACGAATTACACATACTCCAGCTTCCTCCCAATCCACCTGTGGATCGTTCCAGATCGCGATGCGCGCATCTACACCGCGAGCATTCAATTCATCAACTAACCCATCCTCGTCCTCGGATAAGTTTGGGTACTGCGCACAAGTTACTAAGGTCACGCGTTTCTTCGCCATATCTCCAACCTTATGTGTTTTATTTTCCGTTGTAGCTTAGGAAATGAGTATGTGTCCGGTGTTAACTATCTCAACCCCAGCGGACGCGCCAACGCCTGGGAGATCAATTCCTGCATAAGCTGGGAATAGCCAATACCCATATGTTCCCACAACTTGGGATACATAGAAAACGGGGTAAACCCCGGCATGGTGTTAACCTCGTTAATCACCACTGAATCTTTTTCTGGGTCTACGAAGAAATCCACCCGCGCCAGCCCTTCGCATCCCAATGCCTCGAAGGCCTGAGCGGCAATCTCGCGTACCTGCGTAGCTAAGCGTTCAGGTATCTTCGCTGGGATCTCTAAACTGACGGTATCTTCCCCGAAATATTTAGTTTTATAATCGTAAAACTCCACGTCATCACGCATAGCAATTCGCCCTGGCTCGGTGGTACGAATACCCCCATCTGCTCCCTGCAACACTGCGCATTCCACCTCGAAACCAGTAAGTTCTTGTTCCACAATCACCCGCGGATCAACGGCCTGTGCCTTGACAATCGCTGCTTCTATATCGGCCGTAGAGCTCACCTTGGTAATCCCTAGAGAAGAGCCGGCACGAGCCGGTTTTACGAAGACCGGCATCCCCAAGCTGTTTAGGCGTTCCAATACCGCGCAGGGATCTTTACGCCACTGACCTGCAGTCACGGTTTCCCATCTTCCTGCCGGTAGATTAGCCTCATGCAAAAGTATTTTGGTGGTGGGTTTATCCATGGCAGCAGCCGAAGCGAGCACACCGCAACCCACATAGGGCATGTGCATCATCTCTAGTAGCCCCTGCACAGTCCCATCTTCTCCGAAAGGTCCATGCAACAGGGGAAAAACCACATCGAAACTGCCGAGATCACTTAGGGAAAACTCTGACCCCAGCAGAGTTGGCAGGCTCACCACGTGACCATCCCCAGGAGATAGGAATAGCTGCCGGTTGGCGGAAGGAACTTCTGCTACCCCGTCTTCCGATATCTGAAACTGATTGGAACTGAAATCTACCGGCACCCATTGACCTTGCTGAGTGATCCCTACGGTCACTACCTCGTAACGGTCATGGTTTATCGCCTCCACTACCCCAGCAGCGGTAGCACAGGAAATCCCATGCTCCCCCGATTCTCCCCCGAATAGAACTAATACCCGAGGTTTAACGTTTTTACTCGACTCCATGACCTGCCCTCTCTATACCATTCGCGCGCTAGGACCCTCAGTTACCCGTGGCCCCGTACTCAAAGATACTAATGCTTCTTCTAAAGTCTGTTTACCGCTAATCACCCGATAGGCAGCGGAATTAATAGGCATCGACACGCCTTTCTTATGCGCCAAATCACGTACTACCGGACAGGAGCGCGCCCCCTCGACCGTGCCCGCCGATGCCTCCAGCGCCTGAGAAATATCCATCCCCTGTCCCAGGCGATAACCAAACGCAAAATTACGGGAGGAGGGGGAAGAACAAGTTGCCACCAGATCGCCAAGTCCCGCTAACCCCAGGAAAGTATCCGATTTGGCTCCCATCGCCACCCCGAGGCGTACCATTTCCGCCAACCCGCGGGTAATCAAGAAAGAGCGGGAGTTAACTCCCAGCCCTAACCCGTCAGCAGCCCCCACTGCCATAGCGATAATGTTTTTTACTACCCCGCCGATTTCTACTCCTACTACATCTTCGGCCACATAGGGTCGGAAATAGTGGGTGTGTATACGGGAGGCCACTAACCCCGCACGCCATGAGTCTTGCCCAGCCACTGCCGCTCCCGTGGGTTCATGCCGGGCAATCTCGCCGGAAAGATTTGGCCCCGAGACCGCGACTATCCGGGAAGGATGTATCCGTCCGGCCTCCGAGATAACTTCCGTCATCATTTTCAAGGTTCCCGCCTCTAACCCCTTGACCAGGGATATTACGGTAGCGTTTAGGGGTATGAAGTCACAAACCTGCTCGAGCAAGGCACGAACCCCGTTTGAGGGAATGGAAACCACCACCATTCCGGCGCCTTCGCATACCCACTCCAAGTCGCTGGCAGCGCTGATTCCATGAAGTTTTATTCCCGGCACATAGCGCGGATTTTCGCCTGCGTTAATCTGTTCGGCAAGTTCAGCACGCCGCGCCCAAATTCGCACCTGATTGCCAGCATCGGCTAGGATCTGCGCAAATACGGTTCCCCAAGCTCCAGCGCCGAGCACAGCTACTTTACGAACAGAAGAGGCGGCCATAACCCTCTACCCCTCTTGCTGGGGCTCAGGGCTAGTTCCGGTAAAACCACCTTTAAGATAGGGATCCAGTTCTCCGAGCGAACGTGCAGAAACCAGTTTTTGGGGATGATCTGCTCGCCAAGCCTTCGCCGCTGCCGCTAATTGTTTCTTTGAGGGTATCTGAACAGATTTTCGATCGAGAGGACGGTGCGGCATTTTCTCGCCCCGAATTTCTTCGACCCCCCGACAGATTGCCGCTTCTATTCTTTGGGTGGCCTGATACCAGACTTCGGGGTCATCAACCCGATCATATAGATCAGACAAATCTACAGCGGGCAACGCCCGCACCCACACGTCTTTTTTGCCCTTCAGGTCGGGACGGCGAACGTAACGATCCAACACATCTTGCGCCCCCCACTGCACTACCGGCACCAAAGGTACCCGTGCACGCAAGGCCATTCGCGCCGCTCCAGTTTTCATCCGCATCGGCCAAAAGTCAGGATCACGAGTCAGCGTTCCCTCGCCGTAAACGGTTATGCACTCGCCAGCCTGCAAACCCTCGATTGCCGGCGCTAGCGCATCCCGAGAGTGGCTGGAATCTCGGTAAACCGGAATCTGCCCGCAGGATCGCATAATTGACCCTAAAATCGGAACTCTGAAAAGTTCTTCTTTGCAAAGAATCCGCACCGGGTATCCCGCACTGGTCATAAAATGCATCATGGTCATGGAGTCAAACTCGGAAATATGGTTAACTACCGCCACAAACCCACCCTCTTGGGGTAGATTTTCTTGCCCCTCCCAATGTCGGCGAGTAACCGCTCCTACCGGTATACGCGCCACACGTACACAAAACTTATAGAAGCGAGAAAATTTGCCGGCCATGTTTACCCCTTATTTCTCCAGCTTGACCTGTGCGCCCAATGCTCCCAATTTAGTAAGGAAATGTTCATAGCCGCGGCTAATCATATCGATTCCCCGCACGGTAGATTTTCCTTCGGCAGATAACGCCGCTATCAAATGAGAGAACCCTCCCCGCAAATCAGGGATGGTTATATCGGCACCATGCAACCGGGTCGGCCCCGAAATTGCTGCCGAATGGTAGTAATTTCTTTGCCCGAATCGGCAAGCCAGTCCGGTTAGGCATTCCCGATACAGCTGGATTTGCGCCCCCATTTTATTGAGCGCGGTGGTAAATCCAAATCGCTGTTCGTAAACGGTTTCATGCACGATTGACAGACCGTTGGCCTGGGTGAGTGCTACCACTAAGGGTTGTTGCCAATCAGTCATGAAACCGGGGTGCACATTGGTTTCTAGCACAATCGGTTTTAATTCCCCACCAGGGTGATAGAAACGAATCCCCTCTGGTTCCACCGAGAAGGCTCCCCCCACCTTGCGGAAAACATTTAGGAAGGTAATCATTTCCGGCTGGGAGGCGCCCTCCACAAAAATATCGCCGTGGGTGGCTAGGGCGGCTGATCCCCAGGAGGCCGCTTCTATGCGATCTGCGAGGGAGGTGTGCGTGAAACCTTCTAGGTTTTCGACACCCTCAATCTGAATCGTACGATCAGTGTCTACGCTAATGATGGCACCCATCTTTTGTAGTACATTAATCAAATCCATAATTTCCGGTTCAATGGCGGCGCCCCGCAACTCCGTGATTCCCTCGGCTTGTACCCCCGCCAGTAAGGTCTGTTCGGTTGCCCCCACCGAGGGGTAAGGCAGTTCGATCACTGCGCCCCGCAAACCTTGCGGGGCTGCTATATGGATACCGGATCCCAACTTGTCTACTTGCGCCCCGAACGAGCGCAGAATTGACAGGTGAAAATCAATAGGTCGAGTTCCGATTACACAACCACCCAGGTCAGGTATGATCGCTTCTCCTAGCCGGTGCAAGAGCGGCCCGCAAAACAGGATCGGGATTCGCGAAGAACCTGCCAAGGTATCAATACTGGCCACCTGAGCCGCCTCGACATTAGAGGGGTCAATATACAGCTGACCGCTCGCAGAATCATATTCGGTGACCACCCCATGTAATTCCAGCAGACCACAAACGATATCCACATCCCGAATCAGGGGCACATTTTTCAACACGGAAGGAGTTTTCCCCAACAGCGCCGCTACCATGGCTTTGGGCACAAAATTCTTTGCCCCCCGCACCTTAATTCGGCCTGTCAGCGGGTGTCCGCCTTGCACTTCTAGAACCGGCTCCACGTGTTACTTCCCTTTCCGCTTTTCCCAGTGTCCCCAGTCTACCTGCCTACGCAACTCCAAGTAGAAACCTGGGAAAAATATCGTGTTAACAAGGATGTTTGCAAGAAAAATCGAGCAGTGGCGAGGCTATACACCGGAAAAGCCTACCGGAAAGGAGCAGGATTTAGCTTACGAATCTATCACCGCTTGATCTGAGGGATCCCGAGAGGAACTTCCCGGGCAGAAACTACCTCGGCCGGGGGAAGATGCTTAGCCGGCAGAGTACGGGGCATGAAATCTGGTCTTGCCTGCTCAAAAGCGCTAATAGCATCCTCATCTCGCAAAGTTAAATCTATATCGTCTAACCCCTCCAGCAAACGCCAGCGAGTATAGTCATCGATTTGGAAGCTACAGATAAAGGAACCGCAAGTGACCAACTTATTTTCCAAGTCAACAGTCACTTCTCTTCCCGGTTCTACCTCTAACATTTTCCATAAGGTCTGGCAGTCCTCGGGGGAAATCACTCCCGCTACCATCCCGTCTTTTTCGCAATTTCCGCGGAAAATATCGGCAAATTTGGGTGCTAAAACCACTTTGAATCCATAGTCCCGCAATGCCCAAACTGCGTGTTCTCGGCTAGAACCGGTACCAAAATCAGGGCCGGCTACCAGAATTGATCCGTATTTATAGGGGGCGCGATTTAGGATAAAGTTTTTATCTTGCCGCCAAGCCGCAAATAGTCCATCCTCGAACCCAGATTTGGTAACCCGTTTTAGATAAACGGCGGGAATAATCTGGTCAGTATCTACATTTGAACGCTGTAGCGGCACCCCTATACCGGTATGAGAAATAAACTTTTTCATCGTTCATACCTCTTTCCTAATCGCAACAAATGGTAAATCCGAGGGACTAGTTAGTTTTCCAGTAACCGCGGTGGCAGCGGCAATCGCAGGTGATACCAGGTGGGTACGCGAATTCTTTCCTTGCCGTCCCTCAAAGTTACGATTCGAAGTGGAGGCCGACCGTTCTTTCTCCGCCAGTTTGTCCGGATTCATCCCCAAACACATTGAGCAGCCAGCGTTACGCCACTGCGCCCCAAAATTAGTAAAGATTTTATCCAGCCCCTCGGCCTCAGCCTGTAGCCGCACCCGCGCTGAACCGGGAACTACCAATACCCGCACGTCCTCCGCTTTTTTACGTCCTTTCCACACTTGGGCTACCGTACGTAAATCCTCGATTCGCCCATTGGTGCACGAACCTATAAACACCGTGTCTACCTTAATGTCACGCATCGGAGTACCGGGGGTTAGCCCCATATATTCGAGGGCGCGCCGAGCGGCATCTTGTTCACTATCGGTACGCATCTGTTCTGGGGCGGGTACTTTCCCGCTGAGCGCTACCCCTTGCCCCGGGTTAGTACCCCAGGTGACGAAAGGTTCGATACTTTCGGCGGGAATCGTGACTTCCCGATCAAATTTAGCGTCCTGATCACTGCGCAGACTTTGCCAGTAACGCACGGCGTTTTCCCACTGCTCACCATTAGGGGCATGAGGACGCCCCTTAATATAGTCAAACGTGATCTGGTCAGGGGCAATCATCCCTGCCCGCGCACCGGCCTCAATCGACATATTACAAATCGTCATCCGCCCCTCCATAGAGAGGTTTTCGATAGCTTCCCCACGGTATTCGATTACGTACCCTTGCCCACCACCGGTACCGATTTCGGCAATGATCGCCAAAATAATATCTTTCGCAGAAACTCCCGGACGCAGTTTCCCAGGGATGTTAACTGCCATGGTCTTAAAAGGTTTTAGCGCTAGTGTTTGCGTGGCCAGTACCTGCTCAACCTGGGAGGTGCCAATCCCAAACGCTAATGCTCCGAAAGCTCCATGAGTGGAGGTGTGGGAGTCACCACATACGATCGTCATTCCTGGCTGGGTGAGACCTAGTTGCGGGCCGACCACATGTACGATCCCCTGGTCGGCATCCCCCAGGGAGTGTAGACGGATTCCGAATTCTTCCGCGTTTTCCCGCAAGGTATGAATCTGAGTAGCAGAAGTCTGGTCTTTGATTGGCAAATCAATATCCACCGTGGGGGTATTGTGATCCTCGGTGGCAATAGTCAGGTCGGGACGCCGCACTTTTCGCCCCGCCATCCGCAGTCCGGCGAAGGCCTGGGGACTGGTTACTTCATGACATAAATGGAGGTCAATATAAAGCAGATCAGGTGCCCCATTTTCGCCAGGTTTAACCACGTGAGCAGCCCAAACTTTTTCCGCCAAGGTCTTAGCCATACGCACCTCCTAGAATTTATGTCCCGTGACTTGTCGTATCTCCCGAAAGTGTAGTTGGAATTCCACGCTCTAAGATGGCAATATCAGAACATGGACAATCAAACCGAAGGAAGCGGGGTCGGCGTTCTAGATAAGGCCGCGCTCGTCCTCAGTGCGCTAGAGGCAGGGCCGGGAACCCTGGCTCAGCTAGTTACTAGTACCGGTCTGGCGCGTCCTACTGCTCATCGCCTGGCGGTCGCGTTAGAGTATCACCGCTTCGTGGCACGTGATGTAAATGGGCGCTTTATTTTGGGCCCAAGAGTCGGGGAACTGGCTTCTGCTGCCGGTGAAGATCGGCTCTTAGCTTCAGCGCGCCCGATTTTAAAGGCACTTTGCGAACACACGCAAGAATCCACTCAAATGTATCGCCGTCAGGGAGAACAAAGAATCGTGGTTGCCAGTTGCGAGTCACCTCTGGGGCTACGAGATTCAACTCCTACCGGTTCCGCTCTCTCTATGAAAGCCGGGTCTGCGGCGCAGATTTTGCTTGCCTGGGAGGAACCAGATCGCCTGCATCGCGGCTTGCAGGGAGCATCTTTTACCGCCACCCAGCTTTCTGTAGTGCGCCGGAGAGGCTGGGCACAATCTATCGGCGAACGAGAACCCGGGCTGGCTTCGGTTTCGGCTCCGGTGCGATTGGCTTCCGGAAAAGTGGTAGCAGCTCTAAGCGTTTCCGGTCCAATAGATCGTATGGGGCGCCAACCAGGCAGGGTGCACGGACCGGCGGTCGTAGCTGCTGCCAGTAGACTCTCAGATTTTATGCGACGCGCGGAAGGGATTATGGCCGCGAAGCGGCGCCAGTCGGAGGAAAAATAGTCTTAATCATCCGCTGGCGATTTAATGAGCCGATAGGCGTTAACAGTCGCTTCTAATGAGTGCTCCCATGAAACCGGACAGGGCTGCTGCCGGCAGTTTTCCTGTATTTTTCTAAGACTTCCATTTAACAGGGATGCAGCAGTTTTTTCCGCTAATTCCCCGTCATTAACTGCGGTAATACCGGTAATTCCATCCGTAACAAAATCAGTAATCGGACTCTGCGAGCGCACGATAACCGGTAGCCCGCCTGCTCGTGCTTCTGCCGCTGCGATTCCAAAACTTTCGTGTAGGCAGAGCGTAATGAACATGTCGGCTGTCTGGTACGCATTTAAAAGACCCCGCGCATCCTGGCGTCCCGCTAAAACCACCGAACCGTTAGTAACTTGCCGCTGTCTTCGCAGCAGAGGTCGTAACGCGCCCTCTCCAAATATTGTTAGAGAAAAAGAGGCTTGTGACCCCAAAACATTATTTACACTTTCAACAAATTTTATTAGGGCAAGGGGACGTTTGCGTGGCATCAAACGAATAGCGCTCACAGCCTGGAAGTCTTTAACACCGCCAGGATTACACGATCCACTAGGATAACCCACGTTATTTGGTGCAACTCCCGGCTGACCGTTAATACGAATGCCCCGGCTACCTGACGCCCAAAAATGCGTATCTACTCCGTTAGGAATTATTGGCCAACAGCGTCGATTTTGAGGACTTAGTATCCGGTTTATCTGCGAGTTCATTAGGGAAGAGACTCCAGAAAAAACTATCCCGGATTCGACTAGACGATCAAAAAATCTACTGGCACGCATCAGAGGAGCCCAAGTGGAAAGCTCGCAATGGAAGGTCGCCAAAGTAGGGATGTTTCCCTCCGCCGCCACCGCTAATGCCAAGTGAGCGAAAGGAGAAACCACTCCCACGTGTACGTGTAACAAATCAAAGTGAGGAAAAATCGCTCGAAACAGCGACGCGGCAAAAGGATTCATGGGAGTGAAGCCAATGGTGGGCATGCCTAAGCGATGTACCGGAATTTGATCTTCGAGTCGGCGCCCCACGAAGGATCCTGCGCGGGTAGCAGTGATAACCTCTGCTTCGTAACCCGCCCGCCGGAGTTGCAATGCCAAATTATGGGTTTGAGTTTCTATTCCCCCCATATGAGGCGAGTAGCAATCCGTAATTATCCCAATACGCATATACTCTGCCTGTCTTTGATTTCTTGAGTTCTGACCCCGCTAGTGGTTATTGCCTTTTATGTGGTTTAGAATCTGCGATCCGCGTCTAGCTGCAGTTATTATATGAAGGAGGCCAAGCCCCTTTTTTTGGGGTTTGGCCTCCTTTTGAAATGGTTGTGGTGGTGTCTTACTCTCCCGCGCTCGTTGGGGCGTAGTACCATCAGCGCTGCCGGGCTTAGCTTCCAGGTTCGGGATGGGACTGGGCGTGTCCCCGGCGCTATGACCACCACAAGACTTTTGTTTAATCCCGTGTTTCATACCTTTTGAGTTTTGCTGCTATCCCTTTTAACAGGTTCCCCGGGATTCCGTCTTGTTTAACGGTTTGAGAGTGAGTGTGAGCGTCTTCGTGACGTTTAAGTAAGCCTTGAACACTGAAAGTGTTTTAACTGCTTGTTTTTTTATGGTTATTTAGTACCAGTCAGCTTTGCGTTTTACAACGTGTACACTTCTGGCCTATCAACCCAGTGATCTACTGGGAACCTAAAAGACCTTATCTTAAAGCAGGCTTCCCGCTTAGATGCTTTCAGCGGTTATCCTTTCCGAACATAGCCAACCAGCCATGCACCTGGCGGTACAACTGGCACACCAGAGGTTCGTCCATCCCGGTCCTCTCGTACTAGGGACAGGCCTTCTTCAAGTCTTAACGCGCGCAGCGGATAGGGACCGAACTGTCTCACGACGTTCTGAACCCAGCTCGCGTACCGCTTTAATGGGCGAACAGCCCAACCCTTGGGACCAACTCCAGCCCCAGGATGCGACGAGCCGACATCGAGGTGCCAAACCATGCCGTCGATATGGACTCTTGGGCAAGATCAGCCTGTTATCCCCGGGGTACCTTTTATCCGTTGAGCGACAACGCT
The DNA here is from genome assembly GCF_900604285.1 of Varibaculum vaginae. Classification (GTDB taxonomy): domain Bacteria; phylum Actinomycetota; class Actinomycetes; order Actinomycetales; family Actinomycetaceae; genus Varibaculum; species Varibaculum vaginae. The sequence continues at coordinate 566,305 of NZ_UWNY01000001.1, read as the reverse complement.
TCCATAAGCCATTGCCGGATCACTAGTTCCTACTTTCGTACCTGCTCCACCCGTCAGTGTCACAGTCAAGCTTCCTTGTGCACTTACACTCGAACCCTGATTACCAACCAGGATGAGGAAACCTTTGAGCGCCTCCGTTACCATTTAGGAGGCAACCGCCCCAGTTAAACTACCCACCAGGCACTGTCCCTAACCCAGATAATGGGCCGAGGTTCAGATAACCAGCAACATCAGAGTGGTATTTCACTTGCCGACTCCACAAAAACTAGCGTTCCTGCTTCAACGTCTCCCACCTATCCTACACAAACACAACCAGCTACCAATACCAAGCTATAGTAAAGGTCCCGGGGTCTTTCCGTCCTGCTGCGCGTAACGAGCATCTTTACTCGTAATGCAATTTCGCCGAGTTCGCGGTCAAGACAGCACAGAAGTCGTTACGCCATTCGTGCAGGTCGGAACTTACCCGACAAGGAATTTCGCTACCTTAGGATGGTTATAGTTACCACCGCCGTTTACCGGGGCTTAAATTCACCGCTTCGCATAAATGCTAACAGTTCCTCTTAACCTTCCGGCACCGGGCAGGCGTCAGTGCGTATACATCGCCTTACAGCTTCGCACGCACCTATGTTTTTGATAAACAGTCGCTTCCATCTTGCTATTGCACCCCACACCCCCTAACCACGCAAAGCGGTTTCAAGGGGCAGGGCCTCCTTCTCCCGAAGTTACGGAGGCAATTTGCCGAATTCCTTAACCACGATTCACTCGCTCGCCTTAGTATTCTCTACCCAACTACCAGAGTCGGTTTAGGGTACGGGCGGAATAACACCTCACAACGCAGCTTTTCTCGACAGCACAGACCAACCCTGTTATCGACCCAAAAGGATCCCACCATCACCTCTGACCCTTAACGCCTCCCGGATTTGACCTAGAAGACAGGCTGCAGGCTTGAACACGGTAAACCACCACCGCGCCAGGCAATCTCACTGTGTCACCACGAAGCTAAAACACTCAAACCAAAAACCCAAAACCCAACGATCCCTGCCAACCCGAAGGAAGACAAAAACCAAAAAGGGCGTCAAGCTCAAAAGAATAAGCGCTATAAACGGTCCCATCCCGGTAGCAGAATATCAACTGCTCAACCATCGACTACGCCTGACGGCCTCGCCTTAGGACCCGACTAACCCAGGGCGGATAAACCTTCCCCTGGAACCCTTAGTTTATCGGCGCCAGCGATTCTCACGCTGGACTCGCTACTCATGCCTGCATTCTCACTCCCACACCACACACGACCCATTACCAGACCGCTTCAACAGTGCAGGACGCTCCCCTACCCCGCGACACAAAAGCATCGCAGTCACAGTTTCGGTGGCATGCTTAAGCCCCACTACATTATCGGCGCACAATCACTCGACCAGTAAGCTATTACGCACTCTTTCAAGGGTGGCTGCTTCTAAGCCAACCTCCTGGCTGTCAACGCAACTACACATCCTTTCCCACTCAGCACACACTTAGGGACCTTAACCGATGATCAGGGCTGTTTCCCTCTCGACAACGAAGCTTATCCCCCGCTGTCTGACTGCCCGCCCTACTTAACGCGCATTCGGAGTTTAGCAGATCTCAGTAACCAACAAGGCCCATCAACCAACCAGTAGCTCTACCACACGCAAGCAAAAAACGGACGCTATACCTAAATATATTTCGGGGAGAACCAGCTATCACGGAGTTTGATTGGCCTTTCACCCCTACCCACAACTCATCCCCCAGGTTTTCAACCCTGGTGGGTGCGGACCTCCACGACGTTCTACCGCCGCTTCATCCTGGCCATGGGTAGATCACCCCGCTTCGGGTCTATACCACGCAACTAAAACGCCCCCAGGACTCGGTTTCCCTACGACTACCCCACAACGGGTTAACCTCGCCACGCAACATAACTCGCAGGCTCATTCTTCAATAGGCACGCCACCACCACACCAGCCCCGAAAGACCCCATGGCTCTGACGGCTTAAAAACGCTTGGTTTCAGGAACTATTTCACTCCCCTCCCGGGGTACTTTTCACCATTCCCTCACGGTACTAATCCACTATCGGTCACCGCGCCCGTCCAGGCTTACCCAATGGTCTGGGCAGATTCACACGAGATTCCACGAGCCCCGCGCTACTCGGGAACAAAACCCAACGCCCCACATGCACAACCAGCTACCCGACTATCACGGTCTACGGCCAGGCATCCCAACCTGTTCACCTCGCACACACAAAAACGCTCCAAGAACCGGCAGATTCTCAACGACTTTGCCCCACAACACCGCCCGCGCAACCCCTGCCGAGTATCACACGCAAACGGTTTAGCCAACACCCGCTATCGCTCACCACTACACACGGACTATCTCACAAAAGGCGGTACTAAGATGTTTCACTTCCCACCCTACCAAACCAATACCTACAAAAACTTCAGTACGGTCCAACCACACACAACTATGGTTAGGTTACCCCATTCGGAAACCCCCGGATCAACGCTCGCTCGCTAACTCCCCGAGGCTATCGCCAGCCACAACGTCCTTCATCGGCACACGATGCCAAGGCATCCACCAAACGCTCTAAACAAAAAACAAACCAATAAACAAAAACACCAACCACCCAAAAAGGGCGGCCAACGAACAAGATTCTCACTCAAAGCATCACAAAGACACTCACATCCACTCTCCAAAAAACAAACAACCAACCCAAAAAACCCCAAAACCAAAAAAGCCTCAAAAGTCAATGAGCCAAACAAACAAACCCACAAGGCCTGATTGTCCCTATACCCGACAGCCCCCCAAAACCAAACCCAAAACAAGCAAAGCCCCGGGGGGAAAGTGTTTTCTCATTCCATTTGCGCAAAAAACAAAACTCCCTAGAAAGGAGGTGATCCAGCCGCACCTTCCGGTACGGCTACCTTGTTACGACTTCGTCCCAATCGCTAGCCCCACCTTCACCCGCTCCCCCTCAAAAAGAGTTAGGCCACAAGCTTCGAGTGTTACCAACTTTCGTGACGTGACGGGCGGTGTGTACAAGGCCCGAGAACGTATTCACCGCAGCGTTGCTGATCTGCGATTACTAGCGACTCCACCTTCACGGGGCCGAGTTGCAGACCCCGATCCGAACCAAGACGCCCTTTAAGAGATTCGCACCACCTCACGGTATCGCAACCCTTTGTAGACGCCAATGTAGCATGCGTGAAGCCCAAGACATAAGGGGCATGATGATTTGACGTCATCCCCACCTTCCTCCGAGTTAACCCCGGCAGTCTCCCACGAGTCCCCAACACAACTTGCTGGCAACATAGGACAAGGGTTGCGCTCGTTGCGGGACTTAACCCAACATCTCACGACACGAGCTGACGACAACCATGCACCACCTGCACACCAGCCAAAAAGGAAAACCCATCTCTGGATCGGTCCAGTGCATGTCAAGCCTTGGTAAGGTTCTTCGCGTTGCATCGAATTAATCCGCATGCTCCGCCGCTTGTGCGGGCCCCCGTCAATTCCTTTGAGTTTTAGCCTTGCGACCGTACTCCCCAGGCGGGGAACTTAACGCGTTAGCTACGACGCAGAAGACAAAAAAGCCCCCCACACCCAGTTCCCAACGTTTACAGCATGGACTACCAGGGTATCTAATCCTGTTCGCTCCCCACGCTTTCGCTCCTCAGCGTCAGTAACAGCCCAGAGACCCGCCTTCGCCACCGGTATTCCTCCTGATATCTGCGCATTCCACCGCTACACCAGGAATTCCAGTCTCCCCTACTGCACTCAAGCCAGCCCGTACCCACCGCAAACCCACAGTTAAGCCATGAGCTTTCACGACAGACGCAACCAGCCACCTACAAGCCCTTTACGCCCAATAATTCCGGACAACGCTCGCGCCCTACGTATTACCGCGGCTGCTGGCACGTAGTTAGCCGGCGCTAATCAACCCCTACACTCAACACACCCATTGGCATGCCTTGTTCAGAGCAAAAGGAGTTTACAACCCGAAGGCCTTCATCCCCCACGCGGCGTCGCTGCATCAGGCTTTCGCCCATTGTGCAATATCCCCCACTGCTGCCTCCCGCAGGAGTCTGGGCCGTATCTCAGTCCCAATGTGACCGACCACCCTCTCAGGCCGGCTACCCGTCAAAGCCTTGGTAAGCCATCACCCCACCAACAAGCTGATAGACCGCGAGCCCACCCAATTCCGGCCAAAAGCCTTTCCCACCCACCCCATGCGAGGCAGACAGAACATAAGGTATTAAACACCCTTTCGGAAGCTTATCCCAAAGAAAAGGACAGGTTACTCACGTGTTACTCACCCGTTCGCCACTCTCACCAAAAGTGCAAGCACCCTTGGATCCCGTTCGACTTGCATGTGTTAAGCACGCCGCCAGCGTTCATCCTGAGCCAGGATCAAACTCTCCAACAAAAACCAAAAACAACCCACCAAAAAAGCAGGCCAAAAAAAGGTTCAAGCCAGAAAACAATCCAGCAAAAACAAACACCAACAATCAAAAAACAAAACGTTCCAAAATCATCAGCATCAAAAAAACAAAATAAACAGAAAAAACCAAACCCACCCCAAAACAGAGCAAACCCAGTTCAATCCCACACAAACAAAACAAAAAAACACACTATCGAGAACACAAACAACCAAACCACAAACCAACCAAAATCGACCGGTAAAGGTTATTGCGCGAAAAACGCGCGAGTCTCAGTCTAACAGATTTGGTTTTTGACTTTCAACTTGTTTCTAAGTGAAACAGGCCATAAAACCAGTTTTTATCTGTTAAATACCAAGTCAAACAATCTTACCCACTGGCCTAGAACCGAAGTCCCTTGCCGGAGCAACAGGTATTAACTTACCTACTAACCTCAGAAAACTTCAAACTGAGAGACGGTGAGCTCCCACACACTGCCCATAGAACGCTATTAGCGCAGGTGAGCTGCAGCTAGATTACGCTTACCTTTCCGGAAAAGCACCAAGGAACCCGGCAATACGTCCTCGGAAGTGATAATCCGATCCGGATCGGTAACTTTTTGATTATTCAGATAGGCGCCACCGTTCTTAATCGTGCGCATAGCCGCTCCGCGACCCTTCTCAAAACCCGCCTCTATCAGTAAGTCCACTAGGTTAGTTTTCCCAACCTCCACCTTGGCACTGGGCAAATGAGTAGTTGCTCCCTTAAGGGTCTTTCCATCCACGGAACGGAGATCACCACTACCCCACAGCGCCTCAGTAGCCGCCAGCACCTGATCCAATGCCTCTTCCCCATGCACCAAGCGGGTAACCTCTGCGGCAAGAGCCTTTTGAGCTTCCCGTTTATGAGGACGGTCGGCCACCTCTACTGCTAGCGCCTCGATTTCCTCGCGGGACAGGAAAGTAAATACCTTTAAGAATCGAACCACGTCAGCGTCTTCGGCACCTAGCCAGAACTGGTAAAACTCGTAGGGCGAAAGCATCTCTGGATCTAGCCAAATCGCCCCACCCTCGGATTTACCAAACTTGGAGCCATCGGCCTTGGTAATCAAGGGAGTAGTCATCACATGAACGTCTTTGCCTTCGACCTTGTGAATTAGATCCATGCCACCCACCAGGTTGCCCCACTGGTCGTTTCCTCCAGTTTCCAGGGTGCACCCATAGCGGCGGTAGAGTTGCAGGAAATCGTAGGCTTGCAGGATTTGGTAACTGAACTCGGTGTAAGAAATACCTTCTTCGGATTTCAGGCGCCGTGCCACTGCGTCTTTCGACAGCATGGTTCCCATCCTGAAATTCTTCCCCAGATCCCGCAGAAGCTCGATTGCTCCCAGGTTCTGAATCCAGTCCATATTGTTAACCATGATTGCTGGATTATCGCCCTCGAAATCCAGGAAGCGGCTGATTTGCCCCCGCAGGCGTTCAACCCAGCCCGCAACTACTTCTTTCGGTTGTAGCTGGCGCTCCGCAGTCATCCGCGGATCCCCAATCAAACCGGTGGCACCCCCTACCAGGGCGATAGGACGATGCCCCGCCTTCTGTAAATGGCGCATCATCAGTACTTGCACCAGATGACCATGATGCAGAGAAGCAGCGGTGGGATCGAAACCGCAATAGAAGGTGACCGGCCCATTGGCAAGTGCCTGGCGTAGTTTTTCCAGATCCGTATGCTGAGCAAGTAAGCCCCGCCATTCCAGCTCATCAATAATATCGGCCACGATATTCCTTTCTCTTGCAGGTTAAACCTACGCTTCACCCTCTGGGCGAATACGGCTATAGTCTTCTCGGGCTTAGTCTAACCCACCGGGAGATGTAGCTGGTGGTTTGATTTCTATCCGGAATACTTTCTACTTTTCGAGCAACATATCCCCGGCCTTGATCCAACCCTTCTTCCGCATAAACTCGGCGAACAATAGAGACAGAAGGGCGGGGGCAATAAAGTGCAAAAGCAGTATCATTCCCAAGAGAGCCGGCCAAGAGGTAGTAGCCCCCATCACGTTCCAGGTCATGATTTGCCCTACTAGGCCGGAAGTTCCCATTCCGGAACCGGCCGCATTGGATTCCATTTTGAACACCATAGTGGCAACCGGCCCGAGAATTGCTGAAGCCAAAGTGGGGGGAATCCAAATTAGAGGATGCCGCATAATATTGGGGACTTGCAACATGGAAGTGCCGATACCCTGCGAGATTAGACCGGAAACTTTGTTTTCTCTATAGGAGGCTACTGCAAATCCTACCATTTGGGCGCTACAGCCTACGGTGGCAGCTCCGGCCGCCAGCCCGGATAACCCCAACACAATTCCCAGGGCTGCCGAGGAGATCGGGAGAGTCAAAATCATCCCCATTAGTACTGACACGATGATACCCATCAGGAAAGGTTGACGCTCAGTCCCCCAATTGATGATGGCTCCCAGAGCGGTCATTAACTCCGAGATTCCTGGCCCGATGGCCAGGCCTACGACAGCGCCGGAGGTGACAGTAACAAAAGGAGTTACCAAGATATCGACCGGAGTTTTACCCGAAACCAGCAGACCGAACTCGACCGCCACGAAGGAGGCAATAAACGCCCCCAAGGGCTCCCCTGGCCCTTTTAGTTGCATTGATAGACCGTCCACAATTCCGCCACTCAAGATTTTAGCGGCATGGGCTCCTATCATCCCCGCTAGGCCGGTACCTACTACCACAAAGGTAGAGGCTTTCAGGCGGTGCGCCACCCCCATCCCAATGCCAGCACCGGTAAGCACCGAGGCCACCGAACCGATTAATACCAGCCCTCGCCCGACTATTCCCGGAACAAAACCGCCCACTTGTACCATAATCGTTCCGATAATCAGCGAGGCGAACAGTCCATGTGCCATGCCGGTCATCGCATCAATGAAGAACAGAGATAACCAGCCTTTTATACGTTGTTTCATCTTGGAAACTTTCCTTCTCGAGGTAACTATTTCGGTTTTCGTCTAACAGTCGAAAACCGAAATTTAAGCTACCATAAGATTTTGTGAGAACACAATTGCGAGACGCAGAAGAAGTTGCCGTCTACCGGCATGAGGCACTTAGCGTGATCTTGCAAATCCGCGGAGAATCCCCGCAGCTAACAGTACTGGTAGCACACCGCGAACACTCCCCCTTTCGGGGTTTACCCGCCCTCCCTTCTGGTCCTTTAGAACCAGCAGAAAACCTGGGAGCCAGCGCTTTTCGCCATCTTTCCGAAAAAATGGATATTGCCGCTCTTTCCTATATGGAACAGCTTGGCACCCGCTCTGACCCCACCCGCGACCCCAGCCAACGCACCGTCGCCACCGCCTATTTAGGACTAGTGCCTGCCCACGTAACTACCACGATTCCGGCTCACGCCCAGTGGGTGCCGGTAAACGATTTGCCACAGATGGCTTACGATCATGCCGATATTATTTCCGAAGGCGTAGACCGGTTACGAGCGAAACTTTCCTATACCAATATTGCGTTCGCCTTGGCTCCCCCAGATTTCACCATGGCGGAACTGACTCGCCTTTACCAGGCCGCCTTGGGGCATGAAGTATCCCCCACTAATCTGCAGCGGGTGCTCAATCGCCGCGGGCAGCTCGCCCCCACCGGCCAGCGCAAAGCCCCCGGCACCAAGGGGGGACGCCCCGCGCGTCGTTTCCGCTTTACCAATAATTCCCTGCAGGTAACCGACCCTTTCGCCATCCTCCGCCCTTCCTAACAAACGAAAGAGCCGCTTGTAAGCCCGGGGCAGAAGTTTTTCCTCCTATCCGTTCCACGCGAGGGCTAGGTTTTTCCTCCCGCCCAAGAATTCGGAAAAAGACCGTAGGCATTTTCCGAATTCTTATGCCCACCGCGCCCACTCGGATAAAACCTAGCCCTCGCGTTTGCTAAGTGGCGTGAGCGAACAACAATAACGCCGTTCCTTTACGCTTACGAACGCATTTGCATCAGAATCAGCAAGGGACGTAGCCGGCTAAACACCGTCCATGCAGCTAGTAGGCTGAATTATTCCTCCAGCGCGCAAGCAACCGATTTGCGGAAAACAACGACGGGATTAAAAAGTAAAAACTTCCCGCACTAGATATGACTAGGCAGCAGTACTTTTACAAGTACACCTAAAGGAGAAGTTGTTTGGTCAAAGAATCGCCCAAGCGCGGGGACTAGGTTTTATCCGAGTAATTGCAGTCGTGTTTGTGCCACACGATGCAAGGGTCGCGGCCGGTAAAAGATACGAGAGGGGCTTGACCTGCGTAGCAGGTCATGGGGTCCCCGGAGTGCTTTTACCGAGCCAGACCCGCCGCCACTAGTGCTGATTCGACAGTCACCCTCGCTCAGGAGGAAAAACCTAGCCCCCGCGTAAACAAAAAAATGATTATTTAAATTCCAGGTGTTTGCCGGCGAAATCTGTGCGAATGCGCGCTATCTGTTCTTCGGCAGATTCGATCTGCCGCGCAACCTGCACAGGCGCCGTACCTCCGCGTCCAGCGCGGGCGCGCACCGAACCAGCAGGACTGAGCACTTCCCGCACATCGGAGGTTAGCAGCGGGTCGATAGCGGCAAATTGTTCGTCACTCAAATCTGCTAGCTCAATCCCGTTTTCTTCGCATTCACGCACGCAGAATCCAGAAACTTCATGTGCCTGCCGGAAGGGCATTCCCTGCGCCACTAGCCACTCGGCAATATCGGTGGCCAGCGAAAACCCTTGGGGCGCGAGTTCTTCTAGCCGGGGATAATCAATCTTCATAGTGGCTACCATCCCGCTTACAGCCGGCAGCAAAACTTCTAAAGTGTCGATCTGGTCAAAAACTGGTTCTTTATCTTCTTGCAGATCACGCGCATAGGCGAAGGGCAACCCCTTTAGGACTGTCAGTAGACCGGTTAAATCCCCAATCATCCGGCCGGCTTTACCTCGCGCCAACTCCGCTACGTCCGGATTCTTCTTTTGCGGCATAATTGATGACCCAGTGGAGAAGGCATCATCCAAGGTAACGTACCCGAATTCTTTGGTATTCCAAATAATGATTTCTTCTGCAAGGGAGGAAATATCAATCCCGGCCTGAGCACAGATGAACGCAAACTCGGCGACCAGGTCACGGGTGGCGGTTCCGTCGATAGAGTTTTCCACTACCCGGTCAAAAGCCAGGTCTTCCCCCACTTGAACTGGGTCTAACCCCAGAGTGTTGCCGGCGAGCGCTCCGGAACCATAGGGACTGGCGGCAGCACGGTAATCCCAATCCTGAAAACGCTGGATATTTCGCAGTAAGGGCCATACATGGGCGAGTAACTGGTGGGCAAGCAATACCGGCTGGGCGTGCTGCATATGGGTACGCCCAGGCATGACTGTATCCCCGGCAGCTTTCGCCTGTCCCAAAAGAGCCTCCACTACCTCGATAATGCGCTCAGCGAGGGCGCGCGCCTGGTTCCGCAGATACATCCGAATCAGGGTGGCGATCTGGTCGTTACGGCTACGTCCAGCACGCAGTTTCCCCCCTAAATGCTCTCCAGCCTCGCCTAACAGCCCCCTCTCCAAGGCGGTATGCACGTCCTCATCGCCGGGATCCGGAGCAAAGACACCGCTTTTAACTTTTGCTTCCAGCCTCCCTAATGCCGCCAGCATCTGCGATAGTTCTTCCGCATCTAGCAGACCAGCTCCCGCGAGCGCCCGGGCATGGGCGCGCGAACCTGCTAGATCATAGAGCGCCAGGCGCCAATCGAAGTGGGTGGATACGCTAAGTGCCGCCAAAGCTTGGGAAGGCCCACCCGAGAAGCGTCCTCCCCATAGCGATACCTGTTTGCTCATAGTTATTTCTTGCTTTCCTTTTGTTCCCGCGCCGCTGCCAACTGGGTTGACAGCCCATAGATTCCAATGAATCCGCGTGAGAGGGACTGGTCAAAGCTGTCTCCTGAATCGTAGGTTGCTAGGTTGAAGTCGTACAAGCCTACTTCAGAACGCCGACCATCAACTACTGCCCGCCCGCCGTGCAGAATCATCCGGATATCGCCGGTAACATATTTTTGGCTGTCTTCCACGAAGGCATCAAGCGAGGCTTTGAGGGGAGAATACCACTGCCCTTCATAAACCAGTTCTGACCAGCGCTGTTCTACTTGCCGTTTGAAGCGTCCTTGTTCGCGTTCCAAGGTCAGGTTTTCCAAGTTTTGGTGGGCAATAATCAGAGCAACCGCGCCGGGAGCTTCATAGATTTCCCGCGACTTAATCCCCACTAGGCGATCTTCCACCATATCCAAGCGACCTATCCCCTGGGCACCTGCCCGGCGGTTCATTTCTTGAATAATCTGCAAAGCTGACATTTCCTGCCCGTCCAGTGCCACCGGAATGCCCTGCTTAAAACTAATAACTACCTGATCCGGCACCGGCGGATAGGCGGGATCATCGGTGTAAACATAGACGTCTTTAGTGGGCGGATTCCACAGATCCTCCAGATATCCGGTTTCAACCGCACGTCCCCACACGTTCTGGTCAATGGAAAAGGGGTTGTGTTTGGTGGTTTCAATCGGGAGTTCGTGCTCTTCCGCGTATTTAATTGCCACGTCCCGGGTTAGCGCCAAGTCCCGCACCGGAGAGATACATTTAATTTCCGGGTTTTGGCTGGTGAGAGACACCTCGAAACGTACTTGATCATTGCCTTTCCCAGTGCAGCCATGAGCCACGGTATCGGCACCAAAGTCTTTCGCCACTTTAACCAAGTGTTTACAAATCAGCGGCCGAGAAAGCGCCGACACCAGCGGATATTTATCCATGTAAAGACCATTAGCTTTGATGGCAGGCAGACAATATTCTTCGGCGAACTCCTCCTTAGCGTCAGCCACATAGGCGTCGACCGCCCCACAATCGAGAGCGCGCTGACGGATTACTTCCAGGTCTTCCCCGCCTTGCCCTACGTCCACTGCGCAGGCGATCACCTCTTTACCGGTTTGTTCCCCGATCCAGCCGATGGCTACCGAAGTGTCCAAGCCTCCCGAATATGCCAGTACTACCCGATCTTTACTCATGGTTATTCTCCTTTTCCTAGGTCTAGTTCTACCTGCGCTATCGCTTCTTTTAACGCTGGTATCAAGGTTTTTGCTTCTGCAAGTTCAATAATTAGGGGCGGCGCCAAACGGATTATGTTCGCCGCCGGGGCATTTACGATAAACCCCGCCTTAAACAGTGCTTTTGCCAGATCTGGGGCAATATTTTTTTCGAGGATAAGGCCGCGCAGCAGCCCCTGCCCGCGCGTAGCCTTGATCCCCGGGATTTTAGCCTCGGCAATCGCCTGTATCCAGGCATCCCCAACTCTGGCAGCGTGAGCCGGTAAATCCAGCTCCTCCATTAGGGCAATAGTCCGCGCCACTACTGCACTTACCAGCGGATTCCCTCCGAAAGTAGTACCATGACGTCCTGGTTTTAAGGCGCTGGCGGCGCGTTCATTCATGGCCACGCAAGCCCCTACCGGCACTCCGGCGCCCAAGCCTTTCGCCAGGGTCACCACATCCGGGATTATTTCTTTTCCGTGGTAGCAGATTCCCTGGTGGGCGAGCCATTTTCCGCATCTGCCCATCCCGGTTTGCACTTCGTCAAAAATTAGCAGGGCACCGGTTTGGTCGGCGAGGCCGCGAGCCGCCGCTAAAACGTCGGGGGCTAGGGGGATTACACCTGCCTCCCCTTGCAGGGGTTCCAGGAAGATTGCGGTGATTCCTTTCGGATCTACCCCCTGGATTCCTGATACCGAAGCCTCCACAAACTCGGTGGGCCCCACGAAAGGAGCAAAAGGCTCGCGGTAGGGAGCTTTATACGTCAAAGACAGCGAGCCCAGGGTGCGGCCATGGAATGCGCCTTTCAACGCAATCGCTCGCCCTCCCGGCTGGGCAGCTAGCGCCATTTTCAGGGCAGCTTCATTGGCTTCGGTGCCTGAGTTCACGAACAGTACCCGTGCCTGGGAGGTGATTTCCGCCTGCACCTCGCTACCCCATCCGGCAGCACATACCTTTTTTACGGCCGCCGCAGCCTCTACCTGCTGAGGAGTAGTGAAAAAGTTAGAAACGTGGGTAAAGCGACCGGCTTGCTCACTGATGGTTTTCACGATTTCGGGATGGGCGTATCCGAGGGCGTTAACGGCGATTCCGGCCAGTAAATCCAGATATTCTTTGCCATCGACGTCCCACACCCGGGCGCCTTTCCCGTGGGTAAAACAGGTCTGAGGCTGCCCGAAAACCCCTAATAGATTTTCCTGGTAGGCGTTTACCCATTCGATATTAGTCATGGCTATCTCCCATCACCATGGTTCCAAATCCGCTGTCGGTGAAGATTTCTAGCAGCATCGAGTGCGGAACCCGCCCGTCAATAATGGTTGCTCTAGGTACCCCCTGCTGACAGGCCTGAATACAGGCCTGTACTTTGGGGCGCATCCCCGCTTCTAGGGCGGGCAGCATTTCGGCGGCCTCACTGGCGGTTATCTGTGAAATCCGAGTATTTGGGTCTGGCCATTTACGATAGAGCCCTTCCACATCGGTAAGAACGATCAGTCTTTTGGCTCCAATGGCTCCCGCTACGGCCGCGGCCGCCAGATCCGCATTGATATTTAAAACCTGCGTAGGGTTGTCTTGATTTACTGCAATTGAGGAGACCACCGGAATTCGCCCAGACTGCAGTAAATCTTCTAGCGGCCCGGGATCAACTGCGGTCACTTCCCCCACCAACCCCAGGTCAACACGCTTTTCCCCTATGATGGCTCCTTTTTTCACTGCCCGAAGAAACCCTCCGTCCTCACCAGATATCCCGATGGCGGCAATCGATTTTTCATTGAGCAAAGAAACCAGTTCGCGCTGCACTATCCCGGTGAGCACCATCCGCACTACTTTCATTACTTCCGGGCTGGTAACCCGAAGACCGGAAACGAATGTAGCCTCAATTCCCAAGGTTTTTAGCATTGAGCTAATTTGCGGGCCGCCCCCGTGCACTACAATCGGTTCAATCCCCCATTCGTGCAGAAAACTAACATCCTGAGCAAAAGCCGCCTTGAGTTCTTCAGAGATCATGGCATTGCCGCCGTATTTAATAACAATCCGTGATCCGGAGTATTCACGCAGCCACGGCAAGGTTTCTAGCAGAATTCCGGCTTTATCTCCGGCAGATAGATTGTTTACACTCATGATGAATAGTCCGCGTTGATATGAATATATTCGTGGGTAAGGTCATTGGTAAGCACGCTGGCCTGGGCATCTCCCGCCCTCAGACGCACCTCTAAATGCACGTCACGGCTGTCAAAGGGGACATCTTCACGATTACCCCAGGCAGCACCGTCCTTACACACCTGCACCCCGTTGAAAAGCACCGATACTTTAGAAGGATCGTAGGGGCAAACACTTTCGGGTACGGTTCCCAACTCCGAAACGATCCTTCCCCAGTTGGGGTCGCACCCGGCGATAGCCGTTTTTACCAAGTTTGAGCGAGAAATAGTTTTGGCCGCAATCAGAGCGCCGGCTTCGCTTTCAGCTTCGGTAACCGCAATCTCTACCGTATGCTGCGCACCTTCCGCATCATCAGCTAATTTGCGCGCCAACTGGGCACAGGCTTCGGTCAGCGCCGCCGTAAATCCGCTGGGGACTTTTCCGCTTTCCCCGGAGGCTAGCAATATCACGGTGTCGTTGGTGGACATACACCCATCAGAATCCAGGCGGTTGAAGGTTTTCGCGCAGGCAACTTCCAGGGATTTTTGGGCAGTTTCGGCATTGAGGAGGGCGTCGGTGGTGATTACACAAAGCATGGTGGCCAGAGCAGGGGCTAACATTCCAGCACCTTTCGCCATCCCCCCGATTTGGTAACCATTTGCCTGATAGTACACAGTTTTCGGTTCGTTATCGGTGGTGAGAATCGCCCAGGAGGCATCCGCGCCACCCTCTTCACTAAGGCTGTGAACTGCAGTTTCAACCCCAGAGAGCATTTTATCCATCGGCAAGGGCGTCCCGATCATCCCGGTGGAGCATACCAAGACTTTCCGCGGATCGATTTCCAGAGCATTCCCGACTGCCTTCGCGGTGGCCACCGTATCTTTAAGACCGCTTTCGCCGGTACAGGCATTAGCGCTGCCGGAGTTAAGCACTACCGAACGCATGCCGTCACCCCCTTTACTGAGCATCGCCCGCGAGTAAAGCACGGGGGCAGCAGCGAAACGGTTGGCGGTAAACACCGCGGCAGCCACCGGATTTGCGCCGGTGTTGAGGACAAGAGCTAAATCTTTGCGCCCGCTGCGGCGCATTCCGGATGCAATCCCGCAGGCTTTGAATCCGGGTACACTGGTCACTCCCTGGAGACTTTTTTCGTTTTTCACGGGGCAACTCCAATCTGGTTAATACCGGTATATTCGGCCAGCCCCAGAGCTAGGTTCGCTGATTGCACGGCGGCCTGCGCGGTTCCTTTACCTAAATTGTCAAGGGCGCTGAGGGCAATTATCTTGTCGGAACTTTGGTCTAGCACCACCTGTACCTGTACATTCGCACTGCCGGTTACCGCTTGGGTTTGCGGCCAAATACCGGCGTCAAGTACCTGAATAAGGCTCTCTTCTTGATAAAAATCCTGATAGAGGGCATGCAGCTGGTCGGTAGAAGTTATTTTTGCAGCCTCGGCGGTCACGGTTGCCAGGATTCCCCGCGATATGGGTACGAGCACCGGCGTGAGGGTAACTTTGTAGTCGCTAGCGTTTTTTCCGCTGCCGACTGCAAAGTTCTGGGCAATTTCGGGGATATGCCGGTGAGTGCCCCCTACCGCATAAGGTTGGGCATTTCCCAAGGCAGAAGTGGCCAAAAGGTGTGGTTTTAAGGATTTTCCAGCTCCCGAGTACCCAACCGCCAGAGTGGCCACGATATCTTCCGGATCTATCAACTCGCTGGCTAGCAAAGGCTGAAAGGCGAGGGTAACGGCAGTTACATTACACCCGGGAACCGCGATCTGCTTAGTTTTTTTCAACTGCTCACGTTGAGAGACGCCGCCAACCCGCAGTTCCGGCATCCCGTAGGTCCAAGCCTGATGATATTCCCCGCCATAGTAGCGATCCCAGTCCGCTTGGGAAGTGAGACGATGGTCAGCTCCGCAGTCTACCAGTAGACTTTCCACCCCAGATTCGCGTAGCTGCTTCGCTATTTTTCCGGACTGTCCGTGGGGGAGCGCCAGAAAAATAGCAGCGCTTTCTTTTAGTGCTGCGGGGTCTACAGCCCGTAGTTCCCGCTGTGCTAACTGAGGAAGATGGGGGTGAAATTCCCCTAGCTTTTTCCCGACCGAGGAGGAAGCACATAGCTGGTCAACCTCAAAATTGGGGTGTGCGGCAACTATCCGCAGGATTTCTCCTCCAGCAAATCCGCTGGCACCAATAATTGAAACCTTCATGATGTATATTTATATCATTCATCGTATATATATACAATTAAGGAAACTCTATGTGCCTAGCGATACTTTTAAACTAGACCATTTGGGGCTAAGCACCGACACTGTCGAATCCACCCCACCTTTGCGAATACAATTATCCGCAGGTTAATGACAAACCAGATAACTGGTCAGCAGCTAACCTGCGGATAGTAAAGAAAGTTTAAGAAAAATTAGGGCTTTATTTCTTTAACAATTTTTTTCGCCCAGTCGCGAACCAGCTGATAATCGCGGAAGTCACCCTCAACCGCTCCCCCTAAACGTGCCACAGTCCGTTCCCGCAAGGACAGTTCCGTGGGATCGAGCCTGCCGGGGAAGGTTATATATTCCTTAGGCTCAATATTCAAAAGCACCGGCCCCACCCGGGAGGGATCTTGAACTTTATCCTGCGGCACTCCAGAAAGTCCCACCGAAAATGCCCAAAGCGGGGTACGCCGCAGCTCTGAAGCAAAGCGACGGCAAAAGTCTCTGGCATTATCCATCCACTTAGTTAGATAAACAGCAGACCCAATAACTACCGCCCCGTATCCATCTAGGCTGTAAACCTCCTCTGGTTTTTCCATGTCTACTTCTAGCCCTGCATTCTCCAGCTCCTCGGCGATAACTTTGCCGACTTCTTCCGTGGCTCCATGCTTGGAGGCGATCGTTACTAAAACCTTCATACTTCTAGTATGACCATTTTTCTCTTTCTTGTCAGGGAAAGACCGGAAAATCCGGAATTCTCCTAGACTGGAGACCATGGCGACGATCGGATCCTCCTCAAATAAAGGGCGAAAGCTCACCGATCTCTCCGTGATATCTAAATTCTCTGTAGATCCGGTAGTTCTGTGCCGCGGAACCGGTTTACACCGAGTTTCCGAACTGGGACGAGGCAGCACCCGGGATGTTTCCTGGCTTTTCTCCCTCCCGAAACAAAACTTTGATGAATTCATCGCGTCTAAGCATGGAGAACGCTTCCTGCGGGAACTGCGATGCGACTTACAACAGGCTCTCTCTGTTTGGCTAGGAGGAGGCAGCCGGAGGCAAGCCGAACGCCTCGCTCACCTGCTAGGAAGCTCCACTTTAGTGGATGCTGCCCACTACCCGGGAGGCATGGAATACAGAAAACGCCTAGTGGGAGCGGTTGCTCCTTCTCAGCAGGACTCGGATCCCGCACGCCCCTGGATATTAGAGCCACGCAACCTGGTAGGAGCAATAGTTGACCGCTGGGAAGACCTCAGTGAAAACACCAGACAACGGGTGAGGCAGGCCTTCCTTGAAATCGACGCCACCCACCTACCTCCAGAACTTTCGGGAGCGCTCAAAGCTTGTGAAATTATCCAAACCCGCCGCTCTCGGCTGATGAAATGGTGTACTGACCCGAAAGTGCTGGCCTATCTAGTGGTTATCACTTATTCCAGCCTACGAGTTTTACCAGTAAGCCTGGTTAAAGAATTTCATGGATCCCTGCTAGTACTGTGGACGATGGATATCGCTACTGCCATCCCCTATACCTGGGGGGTACTGGCCATGTTCACCGCTAAACGCCGATGGGTGCGAATGATAGGTACTTTTACCACCGCAATCACCTTTGCTGCCCCTTACGTATACTTTGCCATGACCGGAAAAGACTACCCGACTTATGTAATAGTGATTGTAATCCTGTTTATTATTTCCGGTTTCCTGGTAGAAGGAACCAAGTATTTACGGGAACGTTACCTGGTTAACTTCCTGTTAAAATCCCGTTAATGACACCAGATAGCTATTCCGTTAGCTGCTTTTCTTACGCATTGCTTGGGGACCAACAAAGGTACGTACCACCCCGTTACCTATGAAATAAATACCGCTGATCCACGACCCCCACCAGATAAGCGGGTTACGCTCCGGGAAGTAGACGGTAAGCCACACAATGCAGGCCAACCAGATAACTACCGACACGATATTAAGCCAACGGAGTTTTTCAACCCGGAAGGGATGACAGAAGGTGAGTGGAGAAAGCGTTAATACAATAAATAACAGCACGATTGCCAAGTTGAACCACCAGGGCAGCGCCATCAAATATAGATAGAGAATCACAATATTCCAGGCGGCCGGGAACCCCACAAAATAGTTATCGGAGCTCTTGGCTTTCTTATTGCAGTAACAAAACATGGAGGAGGCGCAGACAGCGACCATCAACACTTCCGTCACTAGCAAATCCATTCCCTTACCCGGAGTTCCCGGGGCGAAAACTAAGGTTTGAGACATGAAAATTGCAGGAATAAATGTCCAAGTTAGATAGTCTACGATCAGGTCGAGGGCAGATCCATCAAACCAGGGAACTACCTCTTTTACCCGACAATGCCGCGCTAAGGTGCCGTCGAGGCCATCGACAATCAAACTAATCGCCAACCAGCCCCACATCTGCAGATAGTCGCGGCGCATCAAAGCTAGCACCGCGCAGCCTGCCCAGATTACTGCCGAGGCCGTAAAAGCATGCACCCCCCAAGCTTTTAGCTGGTCTAGGCGGGTGAAATCAGTACGGACTGTTGTCGGAGTCTGTTCCATAACCTCTATTTTGCCCTAGGTTTCGAATACACGAAAACCTACAAATATGTCACTTATTTTCTCGCAGCCGAGCACACCTATGCGTCAGCATTGGAAATAGTCTGATCAGCAATATTATCCCAGACATCAGTCGGCAATTCCCCGGGTAGATAGGGATTGTCTTTGGCCATGAATACCGGCACCACCCGCGGGTCATGCCGCCGCGATACCGAGTAATCCTTCAAAGCGCCGGCTGCCCACTTCCACAGTAAGGTAATCGCTATCAGGTTAGTGATAGTCATAACTGCCATGGCGATATCGACCGCATTCCAAACCAGAGGCAAGGAAACCACCGCTCCCAAGACCACCGAAGCCACCGAAACTATCCTTACCAGCCAAGAAGCCCACGGCTTAGTGGTAACAAAGGACATATTCACATCAGAGTAAACATAGGCGGCGATAATCGAAGAGAACGCCAATACGGAGATGATCAGTAGCATTAGGTAAGTTGACCAGCCTCCCAGCTGGGAAGCTACCGCCACTGTAGTCAAAGAAGCCGCCTGCGAGGGATCCGTGCCACTCAACACTGATTTGGGTGCACTCAAAATAATGATGGCGGTCGCGGAGCAAACGATAATGGTATCTACGAAAACTCCAAGCGATTGGATAAGCCCCTGGCGCACCGGATGAGAAACCGTAGCGGTAGCTGCCGCGTTCGGGGCAGTGCCTTGCCCCGCCTCATTAGAAAACAAACCGCGTTGTACCCCGTTTATCAGGGCAGCGAAGATTCCTCCGCCAACACCTCCCCCTAAAGCTCCACCCGTGAAAGCACTTTTTACGATTAAAGCTAGGATCGCAGGGATCTGACCAATATTCATGACCAGGATAATAAATGCAATAATCACGTAAACCATTGCCATAATGGGAGCCATCCATTCGGTTACTCGCGCTACCGAACGAATTCCTCCTAAAATAATCGGAGCCGCAAACACGAACAGGATTACCGCGATAATCGCCGAATGAGCCCCCTGCTGAGCCTCAGTAGTACCCATTGTGGCCATAATCGAGCCAGCAATCGCATTGGACTGTACCGAAGTGATGACGAAACCACAGGTAACGATGGCGATAATAGCAAAAATGGAACCAAACCAACGTTTACGCAGACCCAGCCACATATAGTAGGCCGGCCCTCCTCGGAAAGTTCCGTCCTCGTTCCTGACCTTGAAAAGTTGCGCCAGGGTGGATTCCATAAATGAGGTGGCCATCCCCACCAGAGCCACTATCCACATCCAAAAAATCGCGCCCGGCCCCCCAATGATCAGCGCAGCCGCCACCCCGAATACGTTACCGACTCCAACGCGAGCAGCCAGAGAGATAGTGAAAGCCTGGAAGGAAGAGATTCCTCCCTGCGAGCCCTGGCGAGAGGCGAAAACCACTTTCCACATGTGGCGGAAGAAACGAAATTGCACTCCCCGGGTAACTACTGTGTAGAAGATTCCCAGTCCGATTAAGATCCAGATTTCAGCGTACAGGGCGATAGCATCGGCTATTTCCTTAACGATTGCAGCGGCTTGATCCACGTTATTTCTGTCCTTTCATCCGCCCAAAACTATTTTGGGCGCCCCCTAATAGAACAGTCGGGAAAGACGTTTTGACGCAAACGTGTCCATACTGCGGAAGCTAGTTAGAATAGCCACATGAGTATTGCTCCCCTAAATCAGCTACTGGACGATTTAGAGGACACGGGGAAAATAGATGATCCACTAGAAGTCCTCGCAGGGTTCAGTAACTGGGCAGCCTCTACCCGGCGAGCTTTATATCCGCATCAAGAGGAGGCGGCCACCGAAATTTTTGCCGGTCACCACGTGATCGCAGCGACTCCTACCGGTTCAGGCAAATCAATGATTGCTCTGGCAGGACACTTAGCAGCACTGGCTAAAGAACAGCGTTCCTATTACACCGCTCCGATAAAAGCCCTAGTCTCAGAGAAATTCTTCGACCTGGTGGAGCTATTTGGAGCACGCAATGTGGGGATGATTACCGGAGATATTTCTTTGAATGCGGAAGCACCGATAATTTGTTGCACCGCGGAAATCTTGGCTAACCAAGCACTGCGCGATGGTGCCAAACTGGACGCTGGAATAGTCATCATGGATGAATTCCACTATTACGGTGAGCCTGACCGCGGCTGGGCATGGCAGGTACCCCTGCTGGAACTGCCGCAAATACAGTTCGTGCTAATGTCGGCTACTTTGGGGAACGTAGATTTTTTCATCCGGGATTTAAAGGAACGCAGCGGGCGCGAGGTGGTACTAGTTGATGGAGCCTCCCGCCCGGTACCTCTGGAAATGGAATACAGCGAGGACGACCCCCAGTACCTGCTAGAAAGCCTAATCAAGTCAGGACGTTGGCCGATTTACCTGGTGCACTTTGCTCAAAATGAGGCAGTTAAAACCGCCGCGGGACTGGCTTCTGCCAATCTGCTAGACCGAGAGCAGCGTGAAAAAATAGCTGCCCAGTTAAAAAGTGTGCATTTCACCAAAGGATTCGGACAGACACTCTCCCGTCTTTTACGCCTAGGGGTAGGGGTACATCATGCGGGAATGTTGCCTCGTTACCGCCTATTGGTGGAGCAACTGGCGCAACGCGGCCTGTTAGCGGTGATTTGCGGAACTGATACTTTAGGGGTGGGAATAAATGTTCCTATCCGCACCGTGGTGTTTACTTCTCTAGTTAAATTCGATGGGCGTCGGCAACGTCATCTTTCTGCGCGAGAGTTTCACCAAATTGCCGGCAGAGCGGGGCGTGCTGGATTCGACACTATGGGGTTCGTGGTGGCGCAGGCGCCGCCCGAGGTAATCGAGGCCAAGAGATTAGCAGCGAAAGGGCAAAAGCGTAAGGGCGTCCCCCCAACCCATAGCCAAAAGCCGAAAATTTCTTGGGGGCGTTCTACTTTTGAACGCCTGGTAGCCGCGGAGCCGGAACCCTTGCGTTCCCATTTCCGGATTGACCACTCCCTGGCACTTAATGTGCTATCTGGAGAAAGGGACGCCGGGGAACATTTACTATGGCTGGCACGGAATAACCATGATAACCCGCAGGAAACCAACCCACATTTACGCCGCTTAGGGCAGGTTTATTCCTCTTTAAAACAGGCAGAGGTGGTTCGGCATTTACCTACGGAAAAGGCAGGGAAACTTGGGAGGTTAGTGCTCACCCATGACCTACCGGAAGATTTTGCACTTAATCAACCGCTATCGCCTTTCGCCCTGGCTGCTTTGGATCTATTAGATCCTGATAGCCCCGATTATGCTCTAGATTTAGTTTCGATTGTGGAATCGGTGTTAGAGGATCCGCGCCAAGTGCTGATTGCCCAACAGAAGGCCCAGCGTGACCAGGTATATCAGAAGCTACGTTCCGAGGGCGTGGAGTACAACCAACGTCAAGAAATCTTGGAGGAAACCACCTGGCCACAGCCCCTGAAAGAACTTATTACCGGCGCATTTAAGACTTTTGCGCGCTCTAACCCTTGGGTTTATGGCTCTGAGCCCTCCCCTAAATCGGTGGTGCGTTACCTGGTAGAAAATGCGCTAACCTTCACCCAGTTCATTTCCCGTTTCGAGTTAGCACGCAGCGAGGGGGTAGTGCTGCGCTATCTAACCGATGCCTATCGCACCCTGGGACAAATCGTGCCGCCGGAGAAGCGGAATGAGGAATTCGACCAGCTATTAATTTGGCTGGGTAATACGGTTAAAGGGGTGGATTCCTCGCTGCTAGATGAATGGGAGGCACTGGCTAATGGGAAACGTCGGGAAAGCCCAGTGGAGGATACCGAGGAAGAACCCGCCTTTGGGAGCGGAGAAAACCAACCGCTCAGCGCTAATCCCTTCGCTTTGCGCCGGCAGTTCCGTAATGCCGCCTGGCAGCGCGTGGAGGCGGTGGCCTTTGATAGCCTGCCGCGCCTTGCGGCTTGTCAAGATTTACACCCCGATGGGACTGCCTGGTCGGATGAGGATCGCGAGACTCTACTGGATGACTATTGGGATCGCTATGATGACCTGCCTTTGGATCAGGGGACGCGTTCCAGCAATCATGCGGTAATTAGTGAGGGCGAACAGGCGCAAGAGCTGCTTTCTCGTTATCTTCCTGCCGATAGCGATTTGCTAGCTGACAATAACGTTTGGACACTACTACAAGAAGTGGATGATGGCAGCGGACTATGGGAATGGCGAATGCTATTTGCCTTAGATATCGCGAGAACTGATGCGAGCGGGCAGCTACAAACATACCTGGTGGCCTACGGAGATATAACCTAGGGCTCAAAGCGCAAAACTTTCGATATTTGCCTAGCGCACTAGAGTGGAAGTCATGGATATCGCAACCGGAATTGAACAAGTTGACCAGCGAATCACTAAAGCATGTGAGCAAGCGGGACGGCGGCGCAGCGAAGTTACTTTAGAGTTGGCAGTAAAAACCCGTACTAGCGAGCAGATTATTACTGCCTCCCAGGAAATGAAAAAACGAGGACTACCAGCAGTGCTGGGGCATAACCATATTCAGGAGGCACAGGCCACCAATGAGGCGGTTCGGGCAGCAAATCCAGATGCGGAAGTGCATATTATTGGTCGCCTGCAGGGTAATAAAATTACTGCCGCCCTCAAGGTATGCGACCTGGTAGAAACGGTGGATTCCCTCAAGACTGCCCAACGCCTAGAGCGCCGCCTGGTGGCCAACTACCCCGGACGCATCCTCCCCTGCTTTATCGAAGTAAACTGCTCGCGCGAAGCCTCTAAAGAAGGAATCAGCCCCGAGGCTGCCTGGGATTTAACCCAGCAAGTACTAGAAATGGAGCACTTGAGCTTGCGCGGATTTATGACTATCGGGGCGCTTAGCCCCGACGAAAAGCGGATTCATGAGTCCTTCCAGATTTTGCGAGAACTGCGGGATCGCACGGTTTCTACCGGAGGGCGCGCTCAGGACGCAACCCAGCTATCGATGGGGATGTCAGGGGACTTAGAAATCGCCATCAGCGAGGGGGCAACTATAGTGCGTATCGGCACTGATATTTTCGGCTCCCGAGATTATCGGTAGGGATATTACCTGCCCGGTTATTAGTTGGCAATCCGTCGGGTATCCAAAATAGCTTCCACATCTACCGGTTTGCTCTGCGCCACTAGCTGGGCGGTGGTCAAAGATTCCTCGGTGTGCGGATGTGGACGCGATGGACGGTAGGGAGCGCTACCTCGCGCTGCCAAATGCTCGGCCAGCAGCTCGGAGGCATCTATATCACGACGTGCCAATCGCGGTTTAAGAGCGTAAATCGGTTTTGGCATCGGCGCGGGAGTCCAGCTTCGATCTGTCAGATTACTTTCGGCTTCGCTGGAAACAGTGTTTTTGACCGCCACTGTATCTGTCTTATCATCTGGAGTTTCCACGGAAACTTCTATTTCCGGAGTCACCTCTGCCTGTGCGCTTTGCTTTGATTCTTGCCCCTCAGTTTCTTGGATAGCCTTGTCTGCCAGCACTGCTTTTTCTGCTGAGGTTTCGGTTTGATCTTGAG
Source organism: Varibaculum vaginae (assembly GCF_900604285.1). Classification (GTDB taxonomy): domain Bacteria; phylum Actinomycetota; class Actinomycetes; order Actinomycetales; family Actinomycetaceae; genus Varibaculum; species Varibaculum vaginae. The sequence continues at coordinate 542,358 of NZ_UWNY01000001.1, read as the reverse complement.
TAATGGTCTTGGCTTTCGCGGTAACCTCCGTGCTTTCTTCCCGAGCTTTAGCAGCGATTTCGGCTTCACCACGCACGAAGTATTCCCGGAAGGTCGCAGTACGGCGACTAGCAGCCGCCAGTGCGGCCAGGGCAAGCTTCCCCAAGCCTTCCCGTGCTGTCTGCTCTGTGGCAACCTCGGCAACGCTAGCGATAACCGGTTCAGTACTTTCTAATTTTTCAGATGCGTTTACGTTCTTATCTTCGGTTTCAGTTTCCGCGTGCACCTGTGAGTTTACGTTATCTTTAACTTTCGCATTGATTTGCGCATACTTCTTTTCACCGGCGCTCATACGATGACCCTTGGCAGGGCGCATTTCAAGTGCGCGGATACGCTCGACGGCGCGCTGATCATTTCGCCGTCCAGCTTGCGCCGCACGAGCCCCTAGGGACAAGGTAGCAGCCACAGTGACAACCGGAACCAATACCCATAACCAGGACAGGGAAGACACCATAGCCGCCGCTAACAGCACCATCCCCACTGCAAACTGTACGATTAGCAAGGTGAGTCGGCGGCGTGCCGCCTGCGCGCGCCGCTGTATCTGTTGAGCCCGATTAATCTTCGCGGCCATCAGTTCACTGTGGTCACGTTGAGTTGGTGCTACTGGTCGCTGCATAGTTCCTCCTAGTACTGAGGGGTTTACCCGGTAACGTTGCCGTTGTTCTGGGTGTGACTGCGTGTCCAACACCCGCAGATTCGCACTGAAACGGTCATCGCCATGGGAATGAGCTTGCCGGCGTTTGGTGTCGATTAAGAGCGGAAGATATATCCCCCCGAGAATCAATACCAAAACTGGTAAGGCCAATCCAATAAACTCCACATACTAAAAATAAGATATTTAGCTGCCAGATTCTCTCTCCATAAAGGCGTGTTGAACAGGGAAAGTTATTAAATTTTTAGCAAAATGCAACATTTGTAACAAATACACCAATAGCCACATTTTTCTTTAGCTCCGCTCGCAGCTATCCGCGAAAGGAACCTATTCTTTAACCAATCTCACGCGAGTTACTATCGGGCGAATAACGCTCCACGACAGGAAGACTCACCCCTCATCCTCAGCAGCCACCCCTAAAGACTCTTGCTTTTTAAAGCACACCCGCCTCTTAAGTTGTTCCAAGTAGCCACCCTCGGGAATCTCCTCGGCAGTAGCGGCATATCCTATATGGTCAGCCCACTTTCCCGCGATGTAGTAAAAATTTTGTTTTCGCCCCTCGAAACGCAACCCTAACTTTTCAACTACCCGCCGCGAAGCCTTGTTTTCTGGGCGCACATTGATTTCTACCCGATGCAGGCGCGGCGCCCCCAAACACAAATCCAGCACCATCGCCACCGCGGTAGTAATCACTCCCCGTCCACTGTATTCCTCGGACACCCAATACCCCAGGTTTCCAGAATGTGCCGCTCCCAAGGCAATATCACCAATACTAACCTGCCCCACTAGTTTTCCATCAGCCCAAACGGCGAAAGGATAGTAGCGTCCAATTCGCACTAGCCGAGCACTACGTCTAATAAACGCCCGCAAATGCATATCTTCCGCGGGATAATCGAGAGCTACCCCCGCCTCCCAGGGCGCTAACCAGGAGTGATTATCGGCGCGCACCTGCGCAGCTAAACGATGACCCCGAGCATTCATCTCCTGAATCACCAATTGACTAACTGTTGGATTCCCCGGTTTTATCAGCCCTAGTCCTACTGGATTATCTAGCTGCGCACGGTAACGCGGACGCAGGCGAAAAATAGCTCGCTCAGAAATCAAAACAACGCCCTAATCTAGCACCATGCAATGAAAATAGTCACCCTCGGAAACCGAAGTGACTGCCTCGGGAATAACCGCTAACGCATTTGCTCTGGCCATAGTGGAAAGCAACATATCTTCTGGATCCCCAGTCAGGCGCGCACGATAACCACTGTCAGGCGCACCCACAATTTTCACCGGTACGAACTGGCGCCTGCCAGCTGGAGAACGCCACCCACGATCTACTCGTGCCCGCAGTGAAGGACGGTACAGTTCTTCCCAACCTGCCAGGTGCCGCAAACAGGGACGCACAAAAATCTCGTAACTAATTTGGGCAGCTACCGGATTTCCGGGAAGGCAAAAGATAGGGGTGCCTTCCCCAACGGTGCCGTACCCGAGTTGTTTGCCAGGAGTCATCGCCACATTATCGAAACGCGCTGTGCCCAGGGGAGCAAGTACCTCTTTAACAGTGTCGGCACTCCCATAGGAAAGGCCGCCAGTGGTGATAATAATATCTGCTCGTACTAGCTGGTCTTCAATAGTTTCAGACAGAGCCCTGTGCTCGTCAGGAACCGCCGCCACCCGAAAAGTATCCGCTCTCGCGTCCTCCACCGCCGAGGAAAGCGCATGCCCATTAGCATCAAACACTGCCCCCGCACGGATAGCTTCACCTGGCTCGATCAGCTCATCACCGATTGACAAAATCACCACCCGAGGGCGAGGACGCACGGTAACCCGCAGCCGCCCTACCCCCGCCAATAATGCCACTTGCCGCGACCCCACGCGCGATCCCGCACGTAAAATCACAGTACCTGCGCTTACATCTTGACCCCGACGCAGAATATTCCTACCCTTTGCCGGAGCAGACAAAATCTGTACCCGGGTAGCGCCTTGATCGGTTTCTTCCAGGGGAACCACAGTATCAGCCCCCACCGGCAGGGGCGCCCCAGAGGCAATCCGCACCGCGCTATTTTCCACTAGGGAACAAGGCTCCGCATCCCCCGCTTTCACCTCAGCGATTACGTCCAGGTAGACTTGGCGCATTTTCCCAGCACCCCCGATATCTCGGGAACGTACTGCATATCCATCCAAAGTTGCCTGGTCGGTTACCGGCAAATCGAAAGGTGCGCTCACGTCCTCGGCCAGGACACACCCCACCGCATCTGGTAGCAGCACATCCAGGGGATCTAGCGGTGCCACCAGGGACAGACAAGTATTCAAATGTTCCGCAACAGTGCGCATTCGCCCTCCTGAGGTCTAGTACTATTTCCAGGTTACCTGCCCACGCCTTAGCCTTTGCGGCGAAAAGCCGAACGGAACCAAACGCGTGAACGTCTATCATTGATTCATGGATTTAGTGACTAGCAAACGGGCATTGCGAAAAAAATTTTTAGATCGCCGCCGCCTGTCATTTTCACCCGCACAACGCCACCAGGCAGAAACGCAAGTCTTGGCGGCAGCGAAACCACTTTTAGATTCCTTAAAGCCTGGTGAGGCGGTGGCTAGTTACCTTTCTTTCGACACCGAAGTTCCTACTTTCTTACTCAACGAAACCATTCTGGCGACTGGTTTGAAACTAGTGGTGCCTTGCGGTCTGGAACAATCACGTTGGGGAGAACTGGATCCGGTACAGCACACACGGGCTCTTTACCGCCGTTTCAACCCGCACCCACCCTTGCTTTCGAGGGAAATGCAATGCGCAGACCTAGCGAAAATCGGGCTAAAAATTATTTTCTTACCTGCCTTGGCGGTGGATAGGACGGGAGTGCGTCTCGGGCGGGGAGCCGGATGGTATGACCAAGCACTATTACATTGCGGAACGGATTGTCCAACCCATCCGCAGCTAATAGCCATGGTACATGACTGGGAGATGCTCCAGGCAGGGGCATTACCCCGGGAGCCGCACGACCAGCTAGTCGAACAGGTCTTGACCCCTGAGGGCGGTCTGCAAAAACTAGAAAACGACTAGTTTTAGGGCGCTAGCAGAGGCATCGACAAGGATCGGCAGGGATATTTAGCCCTGAGAGGCTAGGGTGGTAGCGGAGCTCTTTGTAGCTAAGCTTTCCCCAGATATCACTTATTCTCCAGCCATCGCCCGGAACTTAACAGTTCTTACCGACAGCGTTTTTCTGTCCCCAAGGGGTAATAACCGAAATAATTCCCGGCGGATTATCTAGGCTTTTATTAGCGGTCATAAAGCTGACAAAAATCTAGCTATGCGAGAGTTTCTCTGGCGCTGGCGGCGCACCATCGCCCTAGCTGCTGCGGTGGCAGCAATAGTCACCTTATTGCGTTTAGTGCTACCCCAAGTTGTTAGCAAACCGATGATCGTATCTGCCACCACCATCGCCCCCGGCACAGTTATAACCGCCGATAAAGTGACAGTGAAAGCAGTCCCCCTAGCGGCTTTGCCACCCCGGACGTATCAAAAGGTTTCCCAAGTAGTCGGGCAGCGAACGGCGGTTCCCATTGCTGCCGGCACTCCCCTATTTCCAGCCTTATTTTCTTCCTCCCTGTTCGCGCGAAAAGCCCATAAAGGGCAAGTCATATTAGCGCTGCCGCTGCGCGAAAGTGATCAGGGATTGGCCAGCTCCGGCGATGAGGTGGTTTTCTTCCTGACAGATCAGCAAGGCAGTAATTCTCCCACCAGTAACAACTCAGATACGAAAAATCCCCAAACCCTTCCCGAGGAAACAATCCAAAAAGCTCCAGAAAGTAAGGGACTCTCCACACAAATCACGGCGCGAGTATTATCGGTCAGTACCGCTAGCAGCTCACTGACTGGGAGACAAAAAGCAGCCACTATAGAGGTAGCGGTGAACACCAAGCACGCTCCTCTGCTAGTGCAAGCCAGTAAGACCGAACCACTACAATTGGCTAGGACAGGTTAAAACCACGAAAAGAGGAATAATGAGTACGGAGACAACTGGTTTCATTGCTGGATTCAAAGAGTTTATTTCCCGCGGAAACGCGATTGACCTGGCAGTCGGGGTAGTTATTGGTGCCGCCTTCGGAGCGGTGGTCACTGCCATAGTAGACAAATTTATCAACCCGCTAATCGCTGGGCTAGTAGGCAAACCCAACTTCGATAACGTTTTAGAGTTCCATCTGGGCAGTGCCACTGTGCAACCAGGAGCAATTATCACCGCTCTAGTAAACTTCCTGTTGGTGGCTCTGGCCATTTATACCTGTATTGTCGTACCGATGAATAAGCTGATGCGCATACGCGATGCTAAAGCAAAGGCCGAAGAGGAAGCAGAAAAACCCGAAGCAGATCCCCAGGTTGAACTGCTAATCGAAATCCGCGACCTGCTACAATCCGAACAATCTTCCGCCCAAAACAGCTAATCCCGTAAGGGCTCTGGCAGAGCTGCTTGACAGCGCGGAGCCTAGGTTTTCCTCCTTCATCGGGTCTTGCTCGATAAAAGCACTCCGGGTTCAGCGCTGGGAAGAAGTTTTTCCTCCCGCCCCTGAGCGCGGACGACTGCGGGGAGGAAAACCTGCCCCCACATACCCCGGTTTCACCGAAGATAAACCCAAATGAGGGCTATTGATTGTGTTCGCGCCAATGGGGCGGAAGTTCGGATAGGTAGTCTACCTCGGGGCGCTGGTTAGCAGTTTCTTGATGCTTCCGTTGTTCCAGGCTTGGATCTGCGCTTTCCTGCCAGGAGGTGGGTTTACCTTCTCGGATGCGCTGCAGATCCACCTGCGAGTAGCTACGCGCCGCGGGATGTTTCATGGTTAATGATTCCGGGTTACTACATTCTTCAGAATCGTTTCTACCTGGGTATCCCTGCGGCGCAGCCCTAATTCACCGAAAAGTAAATCTACTTCTGTTTCTACAGTGCGGGTCTTACCGTCAGAACGGATCCAAGCAAGCAAGTCATCTAGCTGATCATCACCATAGGCGGTCAACGGCAGTCCCCGGGAAAGCCGCGGACGGCGTACGGGACGCTCGTTTTCGCTGATTGCTGTCTGTGGTGCTGGTGAACTCGCTGGAAGTAGCACTGAAACCGGCTCGGGTGTAGGTGCGGGCGCCGGAACTGTAGCTGCCTCGCGTTTTGCCTGCGCTTTTTTGCGTTCTTCAACTACGTCAACTACCAGATCAAGTAAGCGTTGTGCCTGCGCGGCGGGATCCATGAATACCGCGGTGGAATACACTACGCTCACTACCCATCCATATTCTTTAAGACGATCAGGCCAATGCCGTTCGCGCCGCCGCAAAGATTTTTCGGCCACATAATCGGGGTTATCTGTTAACACCGCTACCAGCAGTTCATCTGGATAGTCGGGGTGTCCAATCGCTAACGGTATCCGCATCCCGTTCTTGGGTCCCAGGTTGGGAATCACAGTTAATCCCACCGAGTAGAGCCTTTCTGCAAGATCTAGTAGGAGGCGATCAGGCTGCGATTCTTCCTCGCCCATCGCCTGCGCTGCCTCTACTGGCCCCACGGTTTGCGCCTGAGCGCGCGCAGCTTGCAGCAAGTCGTAGAGCATCTTAGAACCCGCAGTGTGTAGACGCTGCCGGTCAATAGCATCGGGATCCATCGAAGAAACCAACGATAGTTCTTTACGCACCATCGAAACCGCGTCCACCAGTAACGCCGTACCTTCCATCGCCGAGATTACTCCGAAGTCATGTAACACCTGTCCATGAGGTGTTTTCGCAAATCCCACCGATAAAATTACGTGATCGCGACGCAAACCGGCGGCTCCCGCCGCATCTACGATTACAAAAGGTTCTTCCTGATTATGCCCTAAGAATTTATCTAACTTGGGGTTACGGGCAACTTCGCTCATAATCGCGGCACTGATTCGCTGGGCATGCTTTACGGTTAGTGCCACTACACCTAAAGATTCCTTCGGTTGTAGTTCCACGTGCCTGCAAACTTGCCGCACTACCTCATCAACCTCTTGAGATGAGGTTTCCACACATTGGGCTCCCGGTGCGGGCATTCCCCGTCCATCGACAACAGTTAAAGTTACTGGACGTGAGGGACGGGGTACGGTCACTGGCATCACATCCCGGCCATAATCATGATCTGCCAGGAATGCCGCCACCCATTCATTAACCCGCGAACGGGTAGGAGGCGCGGTTAGTTGCGGGAATATCCCCGCAAAATCAGAGATAGTTCCCTGTTCACTACGGCGCACATCGCCTACCACTACCACTTGTTTCGCCCGAGCAATCGCGGGAATAACTTCTGCCAAGTCAGCGTTTTCTACACCATCGAGAACCAACAAATCCACGGGATGGTCATTTCCGAGAATCTGGGGTACCAATACCGGAGGAATCATACGAATCGGTCGCATCCGCTCGACAATCGGGAACTGCCCAATTATTTCCGGCAGATCTGTGCGCGCCTCGTTTAACACATGCTCCAGGTCAGAAACAGTTTCACTTTGAGAATCCACCAGTTTCGCAATCTGGCGACGCACCTGCCGCAAAACTTGCCCAGATAAAGATTTCACTTGCTCCGAGTCAAGTTCGCGCAGCCGCACAGATAGTTCACTCAAACGTTCCCCGTCAAAATGAGCCAGACGATCATCAAGGTGCAGCATTTCTGCCAAGGCCGATGCCCACCAAGCCAAATCTAATTCAGTGCGCAGCAGCTCGGGAGAAACTCTCCTTTCACGCAGGTCATCTACCAGTTCATCCATTCCTATGTCATGGATCTCTTTCAGTAAGGACACCCGCTGCGGAAGTCGCTCTGCCCCCTTTTCATCTGCAGATAGGCTATCCATCAAACTGGCTAGATCATCGAGCGGCATTTCTGCCAAATCCCCAAACCCGGTAGAGAAGAACGGCTGCAACCGTGATATATGGCTACGCAGCGCTTCCTCGGCCTTTTGCATTTGATCCAGACGCCCGGGCAAAACTGGCCAGCCCCCACCGGGAGAATATTCGCGCCAAATGCGACGTTGTTGCTGCACCCGGATTAGTTCGCGATGTAGATTCTCAACCCGACGCCCTGGGCGAACCAGATCTTTTGCCTGTTTAATGAGGCGACGCCGCTGGGAATTTTTCATATTGAGAGCACGCTCTTGACGCCATTTCTTAGTGGCAGTAGCAATTACCATATCGGCGGCGGAACGCTCGAAGATCTGAGGCTTAAACACATCCATGGCTTCGCGTAGGCCATCTAGCATGCGCAGCTGATCATGCCACTGGTTGAGAGTAGCGGCGCGGCGGAGCCCTGTTTCCTTTTGCGCGCGATCAATATCTGCCCGCACCTGTGGCAAAGTGCGCCCCGAAAGTTGACTGACTCCCTCGACAGCGGCGTCAACCATTTCGGGGGAAGAAACTACCACCGAATGCCAAGGGTTGCTTGCTCGTGTCTGCGAAAAAATCCCTTCTTTTTCAGCTGCCGCGAGCAATTCTTGGGCACGCTTGGCTCCATCTGCGGAGATACGATGTAAAGTTTCCAGATCAAACCGTACTTTAGTGCGCGGCCCTGGCTTCATTGAAGTTAAATCCGCCAATACTTGCAATGCATCATAGGCTGACACTTGCCAGGGATCGCGTTTACGATGCAGCTGCTCCATATATCCACCGAGCTGGGAACGCACTTGCGTCAGCTCATGACGCATCTTATTGGTGGCGTCGGCTTCCTCCGCATTAATCGACTCAATCGGAGAGTTCAAGGATTCCAGCAACTTTGCCGGCACGATATCGTTCCACCGGCTACGGTTCGATAAATCCAGGGTGAGCCCCTCTAATCCCAGGTGATCCAAGGAAGAGAGCACTTGCTGTAGGCGACGCCGCGCCCCCGGCACATAGGCGATAGTACGCCCGGCACTGGCAGCATCCGCGAGAATCGCGGTAACTGTGGAGGTGATTTCAGATTCCGGAGGTGCATCTAGTAGCAGGTTCGCCCCGGATGCCACCGCATCTAGGATGTTATGCTGCGCGGGATCAAGGTCGCCTACCCCGTGCTCAGCTACCGGGTCGCGGTCACTTAAAACCGGTTCCGGTAGGGGGGATAGCACCACCCCGGCGGCCTCCACATCTCCACAAAGCGCTGCTGTCACCGGGGATTGCGCTAACAATTCTTTATTGAGGGCGTAGTCTTTTACCAGGTTAGAGAGAGGATGTAAATATTGCCCTACGGTGAGCGAATCGTAGAGGTCAAATCCTAAAAGATGAAGCATTCCCAGACTTCGCAGTTCATGCAGAGCGTTGGTAGGGCTGAAAGCTTCATCTGCTTGCATTCCTTGCAGGATGGAAACGATTTCTGCCTGTTCCCCTTTTTCCCGTAATGCTGCTTCTAGCGGCGGCCATACTTCTACCACATTGTCTAGGGTGAGCAGCACATCGTCATCCGCAGTCAGCGACAATTCCACTGGACAAAGTAGCGCCGGCCCTGTGATAGTGCGAGGCTCGGTGGCATGTATTTTTTCAATATCGTAGACCGCGCTGTTTTGACCCGCTTCCCCAGACACATTTTCACGATTAGTATCGGTATTTTCTACGCTTAAAGCCGAGGAAGCGGCCGCCGATATTTTGGTTACCGACGATGCGGCTTGACTAGCTGCCCGATCCCAAGCTGCCCCCAGGGTTCCTCCCTGCCTCCAAGAGGCAGTCCCAATTGCCAGGTAGACTGGCCCACTACCGTAACGAGCTTCACGATCGCGGGAAGCGGAAAGCACTTCTCGCGCCCGAATCCGACAATGAGAGAGAGCATGCGGTTCCCTTACCAGGTTAGATAAGCGGGTGGGACGCCCTCCGTAAAGCTGCGCTAAACCGCCAGGATGGGCGGCGGACAGCTCCAAGTAGGCCGAAGCGGTCTCTTCTGCGATAGTGCGTTCCAGGTCGGCGCTCCAGTTACTCAGCGCCGCCTCCACTAGCTGTTCCCGACTGCTAGCAGGTGCTTTTTCCATAGCCGAGACCTCATCGGCGTTCTCACTTGAGTTCATCTCTGTTTCCGGGTTATAGCTCACGATGCCAGCATACGAGAAGTAGAGGGTTTCCCCTGGTTGCCATGCCCTAAGAGAGCGAAAACGATAATAATCACTCCCCAGAAAACCCAAGGTGGATCGCATTTCAGTTTTGCGCCTGATTAACCAGTGTTATCCTAGACTGGCTGAGGCGCTGACGGCCGCCTTGCGCCCTCGTAGCTCAGGGGATAGAGCACCGCTCTCCTAAAGCGGGTGTCGGACGTTCGAATCGTCTCGGGGGCACTGTTCAGTACTATTTTTACCCCCACTCATATTTAAAACTATTTTTACCAGCTAGAACCTACATAAGCCCCCGGAGATATTTACCTAGTTTCCGGTATCGCGCGACTGATTATCCATAATCCGCTGCCGTTCGGCGCGTTCGGCGCGACGCCGCATCGCCCGCTCTCGCGGTCCTTCAATGTGTAAGAAGGGGCGCGAGGCACGGACAGTAACGTCTACTCTCCAATGCCGCCACAGCCAAAGTCCCACTATTATTGCTACCAGCAGCGAAGAAATGGCGCCCACTCCTAGCGACCACCTCGGCCCCCAATGTTCAGCCACCCAACCGATTATTGGCGCCCCAATCGGGGTGGTGCCCAGGAAGAAAAGGAAATAGATAGACAGTACCCGCCCTCTAATTTCTTCCTGGGTAGAAACTTGAATAGTGGCGTTAGCACTGGTAAGCAGATTCAACATCACGAATCCGGTGGGAATTAGCAACAGGGCAAAGATTTCATAGGTGGGAGCCAGTGCGAGTGCACCCTCTAAAATCCCGAACAGGACGGCTGATACCACCACGGTAAAAACTCGCGGCTGGCGACGCCGAGCAGCTTGCAGGGCGCCCGCTAGGGCACCGATTGCCATAATCGACCCCAATAAGCCATATTCGCCTGCACCTTTACCGAATACTCGGGTGGCCATTACAGCTTGGGTTAGTTGAAAATTCATCCCCAAGGCTCCCACTACCGTGAGAATCGCGATGATGGCTTTAATATCGGTACGGTTTTGCACGTAACGCAACCCTTCCCGCATCATTCCCTGAGTCCGGGAAGTTTTTTCTCGGCCAAAAAGTCGGGTGGAGTCCATAAGTGCCAACCCTAAAACTGGCACGATAAACAGCACACAGTTGGCGATAAATACCCAGCCTGGCCCAATTCCGGCGATCATGAACCCAGCGAGACCGGGACCGATCAGACGTGCCGAGTTAAAAGCGGTCGAGTTGAGTCCCACCGCATTCGGTAGATCCTCCATGGAGACCAGCTCAGAAACGAAAGCTTGCCGCGCGGGAGAGATTAAACAATCCGCAACCCCAGTTACCAGGGCAAATATGTAGATTTGCCAGAGAGCGGCTACTCCGGTAAGCAGTAAAATCCCAGTTATCAGCCCACACAGGGCAACTATGCATTGACAGATTTGGATAATTCTGCGCCGATTGAAGCGGTCTGCCACCATCCCCGCCGGTATCGACAGCAACAATTGGGGCAGGAACTGTAAGGCGGTGACCACGCCGACGGCGAAGCCCGACTGCTCGGTGAGCACCATTAGCACCACCCAGTCTTGGGCGACTCGCTGCATCCACACGCCGGTGGAGGCGAAAATATTGGACATCCACCAGAGCCGATAGTTGTGGTATTTGAAGGAGGTAAATGTGCGCGACAAATCTTCCTCCTCAAATCTTGCAATCCATATCCCTGCTTATTCACCCTAGTCCTATTGGGATACCGGCCGCAGCTTTCCACGCTTTTAGCATAGCTGCGGCGGCGAGGACGGATTTCCGGGCGAACTGTAGGGAGCTGACTTTGTTGCTTGACCCGGACGCGCCCTCATATAAGTAACATCCCTAACGCCCAATAGGTGGCGACCCCAGCCACGATAGAGAGCATTGCATTTGTCCATTTCCAGTGAATAGCAGCAGTCACCAAAATGCCGACAATGGCCGGCAGCCAGGAGCTGAGCGCCCGAAAATCCATGCCCATCAAGGAAAATACAACCAGGATCACCATGACTCCTAGCGGCATGCTGGTAGCCACTAGATGAACCAGCCGTGATTCTTCTTTCCCACGCAACGCCACAAAGGGGAAAGCCCGCAAAATGAAAGTCACTACCCAGATTACGGCGATAGCCCCCAGGGCGTAGGGATAGGTCGCAGGATTCACTTTATACGCCCCCTTTCCCAGAAGGACTCCGGCGCATTACCCAGGTGCAATGCAGCAAAACTACTACGGTAAATAGTGAGAGCGCAGTGATAAGCATATATTTTCCGCACCAGATTGCGCCGATTAAACCGCAGGCTAGTGCGGCTAGGCCGAGCAGAGGATAGTCGCTTTGTCGGTAGGCATCTATTGCCAGGGTTACGAATAGGGCGGGCAGGGCGAACCCCAGGAAATCGGTATCGAAGGGCAGAGCTTTACCGAGGAAGGCACCCCCGGTTACCCCGCCTACCCAGTACAGGTGGCAGAGCAGGTTGATTGAGAGGACGACCGAACCGGTTAACCGCTTATCTGCCAAGTGGGCAGCATTGAGGGCGTAGGCTTCGTCGGTCAGGGAGTGGATCGCATATATGCGGGCGGGGGCTGATTTTATTTTGCGTAGCGGGAAACTTAGACCGTAAAACACATGCCGAAAATTAACGAACAAGGTGGTGAGGGCGATTTGAAATAAATCAATACCGCCTAGAATTAGGGAGACCGCGGTAAATTCCATGGAACCGGCATAAATAATCACAGCCGATACTATGGTCATCCAAATGGGGAATCCTTGGGTGACCGCGAATGCTCCGAATGCAATTCCCAGTGGCAGGTATCCCATACCCACCGGGCCAGTTAGCCGTGCGGCTTGTTTCAGCGCGGATGCTGGCTTTTTCTGTGGCGCTTGCGCGTCAGGCGGCCGACTGTCACTACACATGTTCATCATGTTAGGTATTTCCGTTTGTTCACCCGGATACAGTCTTATCCCCTGGGAATGAGTAGACTCCTAGATAATCCGATATAAATGCTTATTTTTCGTCAATACCGACTTTCTTGGTGGTCTTCGATAACGGTCTTATCGGCTCGCAAGTGACCAGATGCACGCATCATGTTTTTGGTCACGCCCTGACTGTCCGTTAAACTGTGGGGGTGCTTTGACATTGGAGATGTCGCATAGTGGCCTAGTGCGCTCCCCTGCTAAGGGAGTTGGGGTGGATAGCCCCTCGAGGGTTCGAATCCCTCCATCTCCGCCAACAGACCAGGTTTTAACCCCTATTTATGTCAGTTTTTAGGGTGGTTGTTAGCGCTTCTCACCAGTTTTAATGCCAAAGTGACAGAAAACTACGCGAAGATTTTTAGGCACTAACCCAAATTTCGCCACCCCATACGCGGCAAATCACGCCTATCTGGGCGTTATTAGTTTACTCCCCGCTATATATATGTTTTGGCCACGCCATCACTCGGCGTAGATTACGCACCTGGAAGCGTTCTAACAGTTTTCCGCCGCCGTAGATTCCCCCCGCCAGCACCGCAGCGGTGATGAGGGCAGCTATCAAGAGCGAAACCCAAGAGGTATCCAAAAGGACGCAGACCAACACAATTAATCCCGAAGGGAGAGCACACAGCAATAACGCCGCCATTGAGGATGCCATGGCAGCCAACATAGATTTTCCGCTTCCGCCCGAATTATTACGCAGAGCCGACTGTCCCGGTGCCGGACCGGGGATAGTAACCACTGCAGAAATCAAAGAATTTGCACCCAAAGCCACTAACAGGTAGCAGCAGGCTAAAATGGCAGATTTCATAATTGCGGAGGTGTCCATTTTTAGCGCGAAACCAAAAATCAAAGTAATCGCCACCATCACCGGAAGTTGATAGCTAGCAAGAACCCCAACACGCACGGTTCTGTCAGTTTTACCGGCAACCCCGGCAATAATCTGATACCAGTAGGCGGAAGAATCATTGGACCACATATTCAGCAGCGCAGTTGCGGCCGTCACCGCTACCAGCAAGATAGTTCCGTTTAACGCCCAAAAAACCATTTCTCCCGAGGGATGGTTTGCCCACAACATAATCCCAAAAATAACTGCCAAATACAGTATCGAAGATAGGGAAATAATTTGGCGCGGGTCTTTTCGCTGGTAATAACTTATTCTTGCCCAATGAATCTGTCCTACCAGCGACAGGGGTAACACTCGAGCTAACAGAGGAATCCTCCACTCGTCCTCACTATTTTCGTTAAAGGACGCATCTAAGTTCTTGGCAGCGGATACTTCCGCTAAAACCTGCCCCCGCCCCATTAGAGCATTCGCAAAAACCTTCGGCCACGCCCTCAAGATTAGAATTCCATAAAAGCAGGTAGAGGCGAGGGAGAGCGCCAGCCCCCAATAAAAGTAAGCCATCACGAAAGGAGCAAGCAGGAAAGGAGCAAGCGGAGTAAGTGCCAAGAAATACCAAAAAATCTGCGCCGTGCTTCCAGTCAGTTTTTGCACCAGCAGCGGGAAAAACGCGGTTGCGCCACCGCTATCGGCAAACCAATGCTGAATCATAGTCACCAGCAAGTATCCCAAAGCGATTACCACCAGCATACCGATACCGGTAAAAAGCTGGCGAGAGCTAGCGCGCTTGGCAGTTAATCGCGACACCAGCCGAGTTTGCAATATCTGAGTGAATGCTGCAATCAAAAATACCCCTAGCAGCCCACTTAGAACGGTAAGCACACTCGCACCAAGGCTACCGGCAGCTAGCCACCCCGCCAGCGACACCTCGTAGATAACGAAAACTACACAAGAGGAAACACTGACGATATTAGCCGCGAGCAATCCGCAAGCTGCGCGCCGGGTAGGGCCGATATAGGGGCTTAACGCCTGGGGGGTCAGGCTTTGTTCACCAGCTACCGATGCCGATACCATCATCATCCAAATCAGGACGATAAGCAGCGCGTAATAGATTTGAATCGGAGCGGTAAGCCCCGCGCGACCTGCTTGCCAAAAGCCGATTGCCACCCCAAGTAATATAAATGCCACGTAGATGATAGCTAGGACACCGAGGACTATTCGCCACCACTGTTTAGTGAACTGTTTGGTTTGCAAACGCAGGTTTAACCGGATTAGCGTCCCAACCATGACAGGTCTCCTTCGCATTGCTGATGTCCCCCTACCAACTGTAGGAAGCGCGAGTTCAGGTCTTGCCCTGCCGCGACTTCTTCGGTGGTTCCGGACACCAGAATACGACCCTGATTAATCACTGCCACATGGGTACATAATGATTCCACGGTCGCCATCACGTGGGAAGATAACACTACTGTTCCCCCTCGCTTCACATATTCTTTTAACACTTGTTGTAGGGTGTTTGCCGAAACCGGATCGACCGCTTCAAAAGGTTCGTCCAAAACCACTAGGCGCGGGGAGGTGACCAGCGCTAAAGCTAAACCGATTTTCTTGCGCATACCGGTTGAGTATTCGCTTATCGTTTTCTTTTTATCTAGCGGCAGTTCAAATGTTTGCAAAAGTGAACGGGAGCGCTGAATTGCAGTCTGTTTATCAAGACCGCGCAGCTGAGCGACAAATGTTAAGTGTTCAATCCCGCTGAGACGGTCAAACATATGCATCCCATCAGGTAATACCCCCAACGCTCCCTTTGCTGCTACGGGTTCATCCCACATACTGATGCCATTAATGAAAACTGTGCCTTTATCAGGTTCTAAAATACCGGTAGCGATAGACAGAAACGTGGATTTTCCAGCCCCATTAGGACCTACCAGCCCGAAAAATGAGCCAGCCGGTATTTGCAGATAAAGATGGTCTAAGGCAAGGTTATTGCCGTAGAGTTTCACCACGTCCTGAGCATCTATCGCATTAACTACCCCCGCGGGTTCTGGTACGGGCCTCTCCGGTTTTTCTGGTGAATCCAGCTTAGGTTTGGGGTTAGGTTTGGGGAGTTCATGTTCCATGAGTAAAGACTAACACCCCCCATTCGCCAACTGTGCGACACCCATTTTCTAGGGGCAGGGGCGAGCCTCCTTTACGCCCTATTCCGTTTTGGGACCACCTCACCTTCCAGCAGCCACCTTCCTTTTAGGGGGGGGTATAGCAGTCCTTTATGGTCACCAGAAATCTTTTAGAATCCATCTGACTATTAACTTGACAGAATCCCCCCCGCTAGAATCAGATTTAATGAACAGTGAAGATAATTCGGAGAATTATTGACCCGTTTTTGGCAATACAGCCGCGTTATTCTCATCTTTCAGGTAATGATTTGTAGGGTTCGGATTAACCATAGAATCCTGCAGATTCTTTTAGTGTCCGCATCTATGGAAAGTAAGTAATCATGTCTGATATTCAGCCTCAAACGCCACCCGATATTCAAGGGCAAAATACTCAGCCCTCTCCCGTTCCCACGAAAGCCTCAGGATTAGCAATCGTTGCTCTGGTGCTTGGAATTATTGCAATAATCGGTTCCTGGATTCCGATTCTCAATAACTTCGCATTCCAATTAGCTCTTATCGGGCTTATCCTAGGAATCATCGCTATCCTGTCTATCCGCAAGGGTAAAGCGGGCGGAAAAGGTTTAACGATTACTGCAGTAGTAATTAACGTTGTAGCCATTGTAATTGTTCTTTTCACGCAGTGGGTGTTCGCAAAAGCTCTTGACGAGGTTTCGAAAGACCTGGATTCCGGTTCCAAGGTTGTTAGCACGAGTCAAAAAGCCGCTGCCGGTGATTCCAAGAAAGATGATCAGAAGGCAGATAACAGCAAGCTTGCCATCGGGAAAGCGGTTACTTTGGACAATGGTTTACAGGTATCAGTAGATTCCAAAGCGGAAAAGACTGATCAGGCTGATAAAAAATATCTTCTTGTGACAGTTACCTACAAAAATACCGGCTCTGAACCGATAGATTACAACCAGTTTGACTGGAAGCAAACATCGGATTCCGGAAATATGGAAGATACAGAAATTCCTTTCCTGGATGAAGAACCGCTGGGCAGTGGAACCTTAAAAGCCGCCGGAACAGTGACGGGATTTGTTGCGGTCAAACCTGATGCTGCTAGCATTTCCTACTTTGGAAACATCATAGATAAAGAAGCCGCGGCTACCTGGCTACTCAAATAGGTTCTTAATTTAAACTATTTTTTCTCTCATTTTTTAGCTACCTATTTTCCGGTTAGCTAATTGAGTAAAGGTTGTCCCCGGGCTTATTAAGCCCGGGGACAACCTTTAATTGCTTAGGGAGGTTTGGCTTCCTAGACCTCTTGGGTACGACGGCGGCTAACAGCTACCAGTCCCACTCCAGTGATTACCGCTAGGGAGTTCAATGCCACCAAGGAACTCGCAGATACCCCGGTAACGGGCATTTGCTCTCCGGTAGCCGGTTTCCCAGTGTTAGCGTCTTCAATCACGACAGATTTGATTACTTTCTTACCGCTGGACTTTTCCGGTAGTTTTTCGACTACTTTAAATTTGAAGCTAGCACTCTCTCCCCATTCATTGGTGGCGGTAATGGTGTGGGCACCCAGTTCACCTGGGATCCTGACGGGAACGATGAATTCACCTTTCCCTACCGCCATATGAACTCCGAGGTCAACCACAGTTGAATGCATGACTACCCGGTTCATGCTCCCGGGACTGAATCCCGTGAAATGCACCTGCATTGTATCCCCAGGTGCGAAAGAAGTTGCCTGGTTGATGGCAGCGACAGCTTGAACCTGATGGTAAAGAGCGTATTCTGTTTGGGCAACCGCCAGTTTGGCTTGAGCCTGCTGATTTTCCTCGGCGGTCTTCTGCTGCAGTTTCTGCGCACGCTCAGCTATTTCCGCTAACCGTTTTGCTTCTTGCTGCGCATGCTGAGCGGCAGTAACAGTATCTGGATAGGCGTTAAAGAGGGCGGGCAATCCCAGATTATCTAGGTCGCTATCCCCAGCGGTAAGCCCGGCTATCAAAGCCTGCTCCCCCTTAATATCATTCAGTTTCTTCGCCAAAGCTTGTTTGGCGTTCAGCTCATTTTGTAGGTCGACGGCAACTTTGGTTACTACTCGCAAGTCTTCGCTGGCTTTATCGGCAATAGCTTTGGCCTGTTGCAAGTCTTGGGCTGTCTTCGCAGCCTTAGCTACCAACTGATCGTGGGCTATCTGCTGCTCAGCTAGAGGATTTAATTGCTGTTGTGCGTTAGCACGCTCATTTTCAGCCTGGCTGACCGTTTCCGTTACCTGCTGGTTTTCACGCGCCGCTTGTTCCTGAGCCTCATCTGCTGCCGTTTTAGCTTCCTGAGCTTGTTGCTGCGCTTGTGTTGCCTTTCCCAGCTGGGTGGCAGCTGCTTGGGCTTTCTCATTCGCAGCGGTTAGTTCCTGCTGCGCCTGCGTTAATTCTTTTTGTGCCGCGGCCAAGGCGTCACCAACCGTAAGCCCGTCTAGCGCTTGCTGTTTTTCCGTTTGCGCAGCTTCTTTTTCCTTGACATCCTGCTGCGCCCCTTCTAGGGCTTGCTGCGCGGCAGTTACTTCGGCTTTCGCATTGGTGAGGGCGCCCTCAGCGGCAGTAGCGGCGGCAGCAGCAGCCTGCAATGCCTGTTCTTTTTCTCTTACCTCACCCTCGGCAGCTGTCTTCTTGTTTTCCGCCTCCGTTACCTTTTGCCGGGCGGTTTCGATAGCTGCTGCGGCGTCAGCTTCTTGGTGCTGTGCGGTTTGCCATAGTGCATCCTTGGCTTCAGTTTCTGTCTGAGCGGAGGCTGCATCCTTTTCGGCACTAGTAACTTTTTCGTCCGCAGTTTTCGCCTTAGCCTGCAAGTCTGCCAGCTTCGCTTCCGCAGCCTCTAGGTTCTTCTTGGCACCCTCCGGAGTCACCGAGTTGTAGTAATCCAAGAACCGTTTTTCGTATTCATCAACGGTATACGCTTTACCGGTAGTATATGTTTCTTGCTTCGCGAAAACTTGACTGTGCGTGGGCTTATATTGACCATTAGGATCAGTACTTGCAGCATAACCAGTTACATTGAAATCTTCTATCAGGTTTTCGTAATGCCCAGTTACTCCCGTATTTTTCTTCCCATTCCATGTTTCACCGGCTTTTTGAGAATCGTAGTTTCGCTTCTCTCCCCAATACCAGCCATCAGCCGTGCAGAATGAACCATCGAAGTAGCAAATCACATACTGGAATCCGTCGCCTTCATCTTTCTTTATTTCTTTTCCAGAATTGGTTTGATCACCAAAGGGATTCGCAAAATAGGCTCCATCTCCTGCACCCCAGGATAGATTTTCCCCTATCATCAGGGCATCCGGGTCTTTATGAGGCTGCCTAGAATGATCCATATTAGTATCAGACCAGTTGGCATTCGATTGTGCCATGGCCGTCAGCAAATCAGTGACTTTCAAAGGGGCTAGCCCTTCTAAAGCTCTCAACCGATTTGCTTCCCGAATCCACTTGAAAGTAACTTTCATATTTTCCAGTGAAGTGGCGTCATTGGGATCGCCTTTTTTGGTGTAGCTAGCATACTGAGCGTTATTTAGGATGTCGATAGCTGCTTGCGAGCCCATGGCTTTAAAGAACCCGAAGCTACCTTGGTTGAACTTTTCTGCGGCTTCGTCCACCGCTTTTTTCGCGTTTGCTACTTCTGTTTCTGCAGCCTTTACCGCTGCATCAGCCTGCTCTTTTGCCTCACGCGCCTTTGCCAGATTCTCTCCTGCCCGTGCTTGCGCGGTTTTAGCCTCATCTGCAGCCTTCTTAGCTGCCGCTGTTTCACCTCGGCGAGCAGCTAGTGAAGCCTCGGCTTGCGCCTGCTCCCCCTGGGCTAGTTTTATCTGCTCGCTGGCATCCTTTACTGCCTGTTCCGCCGCACCCTTATCTTTCTTTAGCTGTTCGACAGTAGCTTGTTTCGCCTCGAACTCACCTTGCGCAGCAGTAGCTGTTTTCTGAGCTTCCTCTACCTCAGTTTGCCATTGAGCAGCTAACTCTTTGGCGGCGGTCAACTCGCCCTTGGCTTTATCCAAGGCTTCTTGGGCGGCTTTTATTTGTTCTTGCAACGCCGCTGACTCACCCTCGGCCAAGTCAGCGACTTTTTTCTGTAGCTGCTCAACTTTTTGCTGCTTGACATTAACATCGGCTTCTGCAGCCTGCTTCGCGGTATCGGCTTTCGTCTGAGCATCTTTGGCGGCCTGTAATTGCTTTTCCGCGGCCTCCGCCTTCTCTTGTGCCCCTGCTAGCGCCTTTTGCGCCTCTGCCTGCTTAGCTTCTGCTGCCTGCTTAGCTTTCTCAGCTTTCGCTACCTTATCTTTAGCGGCCTGTAACTGTTCGGCATCGGGAGCAGGATTATCCGCAACTGCTTTATCGGCCACAGCTTTAGCTTGCTCAGCTTGAGCCAAGGTTTCTCCTGCTGCCTTTGCGGCGACATCGGCAGCGGTTTTATTCTCATTTGCCTTTTTGAGGAGAACTTTCGCATCCGTGACTGCGTCCGCACTATCTTTCTGTGCTTTAACTAGAGCGTTGAGGGCGTCTTTCTTCGCTTTTTCACTGGCAGCAGACTTTTCCCCGGATTCTTTTGCAGCTGTAGCTGCCGCTTGTGAGGCTTCCTTTGCTTCCCTATCGGCCTTGGCGGCCGTCGCAGCGCTGTCCTGTGCCGCTTTCTTGGCTTCCTCTAGCTGCTTTGCTGATTTTTGTTTCGGATTCGGCTGCTGGTTTTGTTGCTGACTATCCGCAGGATTAGTGGGTTCGGTAGGCTCGGGCGCGGCTTGCGCAATCCCTGTAGCTGGTAGAACCCCCGCCAAGGCTAAGGCAAATCCGGTGGCCGTCAGTTTTTTGGCATGCTGCTTCATTACGCTATTTCTCCTTCAGGTCACCCCTCAATGACCTATCTCAACCCTCAACTTTGAAAAATGGAGCGTCCGCCAGCGGTGATTAGAGTCACCTGAACAGACGGTTAGAACTCTATCAGATTGATTAGCGTCCCCCACCGGACGTAAGTCGCACGAGCACCGCGGAGGCGACAAGAGTCTCCGCCGCCCCACTTCCCCTTCCTAGCGGCTCCACATCACGGGCCAGTAAGTTACTTAGGCAGCGAAATTTTTCATTGCATCTTGCCGATTCATATCAATATTCTCACCGATTGCCTGCCAGATCTAACCTTGGTTACGACCCTCTTTTACCCCTCGGTCTAATCACTTATCCGTTCTATCGGTGTCAATAACGCCTGATAAACCTTAATCAAGGTGGGATCAGTAATTGTCATTTCTGACTCGGAATCCCCCGCGATTTCTGTTGGGATTCAGTTCTTATTTACCCCTGATATGCTTGCCATGTAGCCGCCGAATACTCAGCGGAGGCTGGGATTCAGTTCTTATTTACCCCTGATATGCTTGTGGTGACTGGGTAGGTAAAGGCTGGATAGCTGGGATTCAGTTCTTATTTACCCCTGATATGCTTGTCGTCTCCTGCTACTACTCAGAGGTACGCTGGGATTCAGTTCTTATTTACCCCTGATATGCTTGCCAGGAATATAAAATATTCCCCTTTCATGCTGGGATTCAGTTCTTATTTACCCCTGATATGCTTGAAGGGTGTGGTTAATGTGCTCATGCTCCGCTGGGATTCAGTTCTTATTTACCCCTGATATGCTTGGACGGTAAATACTGCGCCAACTCTCGAGGCTGGGATTCAGTTCTTATTTACCCCTGATATGCTTGTTAGGCGGTACCAACGACCTCGCTAATCTGCTGGGATTCAGTTCTTATTTACCCCTGATATGCTTGGGTATCCCGTCCGGGATAGCCTGGCGGAGCTGGGATTCAGTTCTTATTTACCCCTGATATGCTTGAGCAGGGGTAAATAATCCCTGCTTATATAGGGTTTTGCACCCAAATTCTCCTTAAAAAATTGATAGTTGTTCCGGTTTTTCCTCTGCTTTGCTAGAGGTTCCGTTGGAAAAATGAAACGTCCGAGACCATTGCTTATCCGTTAAGAAGATCATACGAACGTTTCCTTCGGGAGGAATACCGGCACGGACTTGGCCGATGGTGGATACGTCACTTAAACCTGCCGGAGTGTACTTTGCGTAGACACTGAACTGCACCATGCTGAACCCTAGGTCCAAAAGCATTCGCCGGTATGCGTTTGCTTCGCGCCGATGGCGGGCGGTATCCACCGGCAAATCGAACATCACCAGGCACCACATGGGTTTCTTACTCATAGAAACTACTTAAACCATTTAGGAGGAGAAAAGCTTCTTACCTGACTCTCTATATAAAGGCCAAATAACTGAGCGAGATCCTCAAAAGCGGCAGGAATACCGATACCATCATCGCGATACTGGTTACTGGCCGCCGCCACCAGCTCAGCTTTGCAATCAGCCACGGAAGATTTACCGGCCTTTTCAAGGCGATAAACCTCCAAATCAATCAACGGTCTAAAGATTTCCATCAAATCATCAACCAAACAAAACAGATTAGCTCGATTGTGATGAAATATCCCCAGTGACGGTTCTAAACCGGCAGCTAGCACCGCTCTAACCCCGTGACCGCGCACTATCGTATAACCATAGTCCAGCATAGAATTGATGCCATTGCCCAACCCTGGTTGACGCGAGAACCCTTTTCCGAACAGCGCCGACCAATAATAGCGGGCCGCTCTGCCTTCGGTGTTATCCGGATCGCCAGAGCGTACCAGGCTTACCAACTCCAACAATTTTTTGCTGTCTTTACCTTTGCCACACAGCAGCAAAGTTTTCGCTTGATTTTCTATTTTTCGCCTAACCACTGCTTTCCACGCAGTTTTTTGTTTAGGAACGCTCATACCTGCCTGTGCCACTCGTCGCGCAGCTACTCGGGAATGGGGACGCCAAGCAAAGGCTCCTGCCTCGGGAATACAGCGCCAATCGCAGAGCAATACACACACATCTGCAGCGGTTAAGCGATGCAGCACAGCTCCGGAGAAGTGAACTCCCATCCCGATAAGAACCACCGCAACATCAGCTACTGGTAGAGTCACCTGCGGTTTGTCTTCTGGATGTAAGACTATAGCTCCTGTTTTCGAGGAAACCGACCCAGAAAACTGCGTTAAATCAATAATCCGCCAGGCAGCCATGCTTCCCCCTCCTACACAGACCAGCTACTGGGGAGTCGCGAGGAATCCTTGCGGATATTTCCGAGCACGTCACGTCGGATTACCTTAGAATTGCAGGTTGAAAATAGCTTATTGACTGTCGGTCTCCACCCTTGTTTTTGTAAAATTTCTTGAGTACCTGGCAGGGCATCTTCCGGCATTCCTTCTCCAGCCAAATAAAGTGGACGCAACCTAAATCTGCCATTAGATGGGAACCCATCTACCGACCAACGCGGAATTCCGGGATATTCTGACAGTAGCTCTGCAATTGCTCCTTTTCTTTCCGCAGATAAATCCAGTTCCAGCTCGTCATCGACTACTAGCCAACCCAGATACTCGGCATTGCCTTCCCGGAAAGCCTCCCGTAACTTCATTTCGGCATTACGCACCGAAATACTTTGTTCTGGCAAATCAACCTGAAATAGATCAACCCCAGCTTTATTCGGTAAATCAACCGTAAATACCCTGAGCATCGCATATACCGGTTTCTTACGGCCCACAATTCGGTAAATCCGCGCGTGGTGGATAGAAGTTCCCACCTCCACGCAGCCGTTGCGCAGCTTCATCATAGGGGCATTAGTTGGAAAAATTCCGACACTGTCATCTGCAGCAAAATGACTGCCATTAACCACTATTTTTCGTTCCGGATTAGCCGGCAGTCCCTCTGCCCACACAAAGTCAGGCAAGCGGGTCAAAGCACACCACAAAGCGGGGGTTTCTGCCCGATCAATATCATACATCGACCAGGCATCACCAAGTTGTTTACAATGAAGTTTCTTCACTTCCTCATGCAGTTTCCCGTCCCCGAGCCGCAACCGGAAATTGGAGAACACTGGAATCTGGTCATCAGCCAATGCTTGGTTATAGATTTCTGTCAGATAACGCATCTGCTCTAGCCAAACCGCATAGATCTTTTGCTGAGCAAAAGTGCTACCATTCCAGCTCTTCCAATTTTGCTCACCACCAGCCATAATCTGGCCACGCCGCAGGTTTTCTCGCTCCACCAGAGTCTGCGCTACTGCGGGGCGCATCATCGCGATGGTGGCGGCATCCATAGCATGATGGCGCCTGTCCAGACGGGTTTTTCCTCGTCCACCAATCAGATTAACTCGTCCTTCAAAACCTGAAGCTCTACGGGCAGCAGCAGTAATCGAGCCATTAAACACTCGTACCTTAACTTTATTGTCAGACTGCAGTTCTTCCCCTCCGCCAGTGTCATTCCCTGTAGCCAACTGACCGTGCGAGGTGCGATAACGCTGCTCAATTCGATGAGCCAGTTCACGCGCCATCCAACTGACTGCTTCCATAGAGCGGTTATCAATCTCGGGATCTGCTTTGGTGCGCGATAACCTGTCAATCACCCCCGCCCGTAAACGTTTATCATCCTGGACAGAGGTATCGGTAAACCAACCTTTTACCCGAGAAATCGCCTCCTTCTGGCTAACCCCCGGAATATTTGTTTGAGCAGCCCAAACCGCGAAAGGAATATTGCTTTTCTCTTGGTTACATCGCCTACAAACCGCCACCAGATTATCCCGAGTATTCGTAGATCCCACCCCTCGCCGTGGGACGATGTGATCCATTTCGGCAGTGGCAAAAGTAATATGGGTTCCACAGTAGAGACACTCGCAATGTTGCCGCTGCAGCGCTTGTTGCTTGCGAATCGCAGCGATACGGGGCAATCCTGAAAGATTCTGGCTCCCCTCTATCTGCTGCCGCGCCTCCTCGTTCTTCTTAAAACGGTGTGTTTGGAAACGTTGCAGTTCATTTGCCTTCGCCTTAGACATGAACGCTTCCCGTACGTGCTCGATATTGACCTGTTGAGGTATGCCCCATTCGGCTTCTGCTCGCAGCAACCAGCGATTAACGCCCTTCAAAACCCGATCAACCACTGGATTTCCCACCGGTTCACCCACCGGAACTGCGGGAGGCTTCCACTCCGGGGAAACCCCGAACTCTACTTCCCGTGCCTGCTGCAAGTCGACATTATCGGCCAAAATTCGTTCGGTTATTCGCCCCAAGCTTTTTACTGAATAGGCCGCCCTGCCGATTGGAAGCCTCACCGATGACTCCAATTTCTCTAAGTCTTGATCATTCAGACTGGCAACAAAATCAGCAGCTATCTGTTCTTCGCGGCTGGTAGCTTCCCCGGGTGAGGATGCGCGAGAAATCTGCTCAATAAACGCACATCGTTCCTGGTAACTAGCTGCGCGCCACCACTGTTGGACTGGCTTGATGCTGCACTTAGTCAAACGGATATTCGTTTCATCAACCGGCGGAGTATTCCCGGTTCGCTCTCCATCCGCCGTCAATTTCCCTGTTCCGAGCAAATCCTGACGCTCGATCCCTAAAACTTTAGCCACCTCTATCCAGGTGGGAACCTTCTTGCGGTCTGGGTCGCTTAAAAACTTGAACAAAGAACTCATTTCTTCGCCAGTCAAGCGACGTTCTTTCTGTCCATCCTCACCCTCGCGAATCCGCAGATTAGCAATAATGGTGGCGATTCGATAACGCTGAAAAGCCGGATGTGCCTTTTCCGCGCGATCTAAATGTTCCTGCCCTGGCAAAGCATCTTTCCCCACCTTTTCGGCAGCGCTACCCTTGGGTGATATTGACGCAAAAACTCTATCGATTAACTGATCCCCCAAATCTTCACTTATTTTCTGACGGGAAAAGATCTTTTTTAGTTCTGTGGCGTAATCGCTTTGTAGGAGTTTACCAGCCAAAATACCGGCATCCCCGCGTATCTTTTCCCCGCGATCAAGCAGGTAAAGCAGCTGTCCCGGGGTTAAACCCTCAGGCAAAATTCGCCCAGTTTTTTCTGCAACTCGCGACTGCAAAGCAACGACTTCATCGGATTCCGGGTGCGAAACATGCAGACTGCTAACCGACACCCAAGGCGAGCGCCAGCCTCGATGCCGCGCTATATGTCGGATCGCAATCGCCAATTTTTCCTGGCGTAGCCGCTCATCCTCTATATATTCCTCAACCAGCAGGGCACGGACTTTCCACGGTTCGTGCGGGTCGGGATACTTTTCCAAATCCGGTAGCGGCCAACCGAGATCAGCCAAAAACTTATCCAACTCCGCGAGCCGCCTCCGCCTGTTCCTAATCAGACGGCGCGCTCTGCGAGTTCTTCCAGAAATAGCCTTCCGAGTTTCCTGAGTTTTACCGCCGTCTTTACCAACCCCGGCATCGTGCAGCAGCACTGAAAGATTCAAAAAGGAAATCGGATTGTCGTCATCATCAATCTCGAGAGCACAGAAGCCAGTAGAGTTCCTCCCTACATCAATGCCAATCCGATAACGCCGCTTATCTTTAGGGGAAATTTCCTTGTCGTTCATAGAACAAGGATAAGCAAACAACATAGGAAAGTGGGAGAAAACACACTTCCACCCCAAAAAGATGGAGTGGAAATAATAGCCAAAAGGCTGAGCATTCAACTTCGCTAACGAGGCGAAGCTTACTGAGATTCAGTTCTCTTTAACTCTAAGGTCAAATTTAAAAAAGAGCAAGCAATTCTGCTTAGCAGCGTTATTTATCAGGGAAAACGCCCACCTGACATTAGCTTCGACCGCCCCTATCACCAGCATTAAAATAAAAAATCCTCAGCGCCAGCAAGCACTGAGGTTTTGAGCTCCCCCAACTGGACTCGAACCAGTAACCCTTCGATTAACAGTCGAATGCTCTACCATTGAGCTATGGGGGATCGACTTGAATAAGCCTACCGTGAGAGAGCGAAAAATTCCTAATCTTCCACGTCTATAACAATCCCCAATTTCTGTTCCCATTCAGCCACTACCGAACGTAAATACTGCTGGTCACCCAGGTTTTCGAAGCTTGATATAGGCGGCTGTAAACGTAAATTGCGGTTATCGTCACGCAGAATCTGTGCGCTAACTCTCTGACCAGAAGGTAGCTCCAGCGGAGTGATGAAGACCTGCGCCTCGCTGAGCGCTTCCCGAATGATGTCCATAAAGTTGTGTTTAGGTGCCTCTACAGGAGAAAGAATCATATCTTCGCCCTCATGAAAAGCAATCCGCAGCGTGCCCGCCTCGCTATCCCAACGGACGTGAGAAACTTCATCCCAGCCAAAACGGGACTTTACCTGCCCAGATTCCACTTCTATTAATGCCTGCATGGTCACCACCAGGAAGCAATCCTCCGCTACCTCCAAGAAATCAAAAACCCTATCAGAGGAGGTGAGGACGGTTTTAACCGCATACGGAATCCTGCGCCTCTGCAACTTTCGCAAAATGTTGATCACGTTCTCCACCCTAGACGAAATTAAATAATCCGCCCGCTATCCGGTAGGCTAGATTCGCCCCGTTAGCTCAGTTGGTTAGTAGCAGCGAACTCATAATTCGTGGGTCGCGGGTTCAAGTCCCGCACGGGGCACCCATGTATTCCTTGCTCCCCACGCCGTTCACTTTTGATATTTTTAGCGGTGAGGGCGAGTTTACGCCCTCACCGCCGCCAAGGATTATCTTTGTTAGGCGCGTAAAGTAGCCTTAAACTTCTTCGCGGTAGCCTTGATGATCCGGGTGCGTACTGCCTGAATCTCGCTAGCACTGAGCGTGCCTTCCCCAGAGCGGATCTTCACCGAGAACGCCAATGACTTCTTGCCTTCGCCCAGCTGGTCGCCACTGAAAACATCGAAAAGACGTACTTCCTCTAGCAAATCTCCCGCCTGTTTCTCAATCACCTGCTGCACATCAGCTGCGGGAATATCGGCATCCAGCACCAACGCGATATCTTCTTTCGCGGGCGGGAAGGAGGACACTGGCTTCACCTGCAAATCTTTCTTCGGCATAGCGGCAGTGAACTTCTCGAAGTCGATCTCGAACGCACAAGCAGATTCCGGCAACCCGAAGTTGCGGCAAACTGCCGGGTGCAGCTGCCCTGCCAACCCAACGCAGGCACCCCGCACCACGATCCGGGCGCAACGCCCCGGATGGAAGGGTGCGACTGCTTCGGGCGAACCCGGCTCGCCCATCACGTTATCGTTGGCTAAACGCTGGCGACCATCTTTGCCTTGCACGCGCAGCGGTACCGCCAAAGTTTGCGCCACCGTATGGACGAATTCCAACGCGTCCGCCCAATCATAGGGGCGTCCAGTGCCCAGCGCACCGGCAAGTTCCGCTTGTCCCACTAGAACACCGGCGATATGTTCAGGCTGGTAAGGAACTCCTTTTTCGAGGGCGCGCTGCTGATCGGGATCCGGTTTTTGTTCCACCCCGAAAGAACCGGTGAGTTCAGTTCCCATCCCTCGAGTAACCAAACCGGTCTCAAATATCGCGCATTGCTCATTGCCGCGGGCAATATTGCGCCGGGCAACCCCCAGCAAAGTATCGAGCAAGGAAGTGCGCAGCAACGGCTGATCGTCTGCCAGTGGGTTTGCTACCCGCACCGCTTGGCGGCGCACATCCTTTTCCCCTAGCAGTTCAGCGTCAAATACGTCCTCGGAAATAAAGGGATACGAAAGTACCTGCACCAGGCCGCCTTGCGCCAGTGCCCGCCCCACATCCCGGCGAGCCCGCTGCTTGGGAGTGTATCCACGTCCGGCAATCGGGCGCGGCCTGCGCGAAGGAATAGTGTCATAGCCGGCCAGCCGAGCAATTTCTTCTACTAGGTGTGCCGGTCCGGTTAAATCGGGGCGCCAAGAAGGCGGTTGGGCAATCACCTTGCCGTCTTCCACCTGCACCTGACATCCCACGTCTTTTAGCAGGCGAGTGATGGTTTCCTGATCATATTCCACCCCGGTTAGCCGTGCCGGTTCGTGCAGCGGCATTACGATTTGCGCAAACGGCTTAGTGTTATTGAGGTCGCTGACCCGCCCACTGTCGGTGCCTCCACCGTATTCCACCAGAATATCTACTACCCGCTGGGCAGCTACCGGTGCTAGCTCGAAATCCACGCCACGTTCAAAACGTTTGGAAGCTTCGGAAGGCAGTTTATGCCGCCGCGCAGTACGCGCAATCGAAGTGGGGTGGAAATGTGCCGCTTCTACCAGTACATTCACGGTATCGACAGTCACTTCGGTGGAGGCGCCTCCCATAACTCCGGCCAGCCCCAGCACACGGGAACCTTCCACACCTTCCGGGGAGTCGGTAATCAGTAAATCTTCGGGATCCAGGCTGCGCTCTACCTCGTCGAGGGTAGTTAGCTTTTCGCTGGCTTTTGCCCGGCGAACTACGATCGGCTCGCATACTTTATCCAGGTCGTAGGCATGCAGGGGCTGCCCCAAATCCAGCATCACATAGTTGGTGGCATCTACCGCCAAAGAAATAGAACGCATCCCCGCCTGCTCTAGGCGACGTACCATCCAATCCGGCGTTGCAGCCTGGGCATCAATGCCGGTCACAATGCGGGTGACGAAACGATCACACCCAACCTTGCCGTTAACCGGCGCCTCGTCTGCGACTTTAACCGCAAATCCATCCTCGGTGGCCGCCGGTACTGCCCCGGAAGGCAGATTTTCTGCCAGCCCCAGGTCAGTGAATTTAGCTCCCGTGGAATGGGCGTATTCGCGTCCCACCCCGCGCATTGCGAAACAGTAACCGCGATCAGGGGTGATATTGATTTCTAGGGTTTCTTCCCCTAATCCCAACAATTCAATCACTGATTCGCCAGGAGCGGGCAGCTCCCCGGCTGCGGCCTTTTCGGGTAGCAACTGTTCCAGGACGATAATCCCGTTGTGGTCATCGCCAATACCTAATTCCCGCTGAGAACAAATCATCCCGTCAGAAACATGTCCATAGGTTTTGCGAGCCGCAATCTGGAAATCACCCGGCAGAACCGCTCCCGGCAGCGAAACCACTACCAAATCACCAACTTTAAAATTGTGGGCGCCGCAAATAATGCCGCGACTAGGTAGCTCAGAGGGCTCTTTACCTTCACCGGGACGATCGTTAAACTCGCCAACATCTACTCGGCAATAGTTAATAACTTTCCCATTGGATTGTTCCTGGGCATCGAGAGTTAACACTCTTCCCGCCACCAAGGGCCCGATTACCGAGGCCGGATGAATCGTTTCCTCTTCCAAACCTACCTTTACCAGGTCATAGGAAAGCTGTTTGATATCCGTGCCCGGCACTACCTCGACGTGATCTTTTAGCCAATCAAGCGCTACAAATGGCATTGCTAGTTTCCCCTTCCGGTAGTACCGAACTGTTTAGAAAATCGCACGTCGCCCTCGACAATATCGTGCATATCAGTGATTCCATGTCGCAGCATCAAGGTGCGCTCAATCCCCATCCCGAAGGCGAAACCGGAATACACATCCGGGTCGATTCCGCAGGCGACCAGCACGTTCGGGTTGACCATGCCGCACCCACCCCATTCAATCCACCCTGGCCCGCCTTTCTTTTGCGGGAACCACAGATCCATTTCTGCGCTGGGCTCAGTGAAGGGGAAGAAGGAGGGACGTAACCGGGTTTTGGCTTCCATCCCGAACATGGATTGCGCGAAATGATCCAGGGTGCCTTTAAGATCCGCCATAGTCAGACCTTTATCGACTGCAAGCCCCTCTACCTGGTGAAAAACCGGGGTGTGGGTAGCATCAAGTTCATCGGCGCGGAAAACTTTCCCAGGGCAGGCAATATAGACCGGTACTCCCCGTGAAAGCATAACTCGCGCCTGCACCGGCGAAGTATGGGTGCGCAATACCAGTTTGCCCTCACCTGGGGTTTCTCCCCCCAAGGAGCGTCCATCAATATAGAGAGTGTCTTGTTCTTGCCGCGCCGGGTGATCCGGGTCGATATTGAGAGAATCAAAATTGAACCATTCGTGTTCAACTTCCGGACCTTCCGCGATTTCCCACCCCATAGAGACGAAGAAGTCAGAAATATCTTCCATCAAGGTTTCTAGGGGATGGCGGGCGCCTTGCGGGTAACGCCGCGCTACCTGGGTTACGTCCAGTGCCTCCGCCGCCAGGGTTTGGGCTTCTTTTTCCTTCTCGAGGGCAGCTAGACACTGGTCATAGGCGGCATGTAACTGTTTTTTAGCCCCACCCAGGTTCTTTCCTGCCTGGGCTTTGTCCGCCTTATCAAGGTTGCGAATCTCCCGGTTAGCCAGGATGATGGGCGCGTTATCGCCCAGGTGAGCCCCACGCGCCCTCTTTAATTCTTCTAGTGAGCCGGCAGCAGAAAAATCGGCTTCCGCAGCCGCAACTGCCTGGGCTATTCCCTCTTGATCTAGCGGGGAGATAGGTGTGGTCGCGTCAGACACAGGTTCACCTTTCTTAAATATTTGTTGTCTCGTTTGTCTTACACTTTAGTTGCCAAGCAAATTCGGGGGTAATTTCAGGCCACAAATCAAACTTTCCGTAGACGTAAATGTCATAAAGATATTGAGTGAAGATAGGCACGATTAACAGCGTTAATATGTAGAATGAAATCAAACTTGCAATTGAGGAGGCACTTTGGCGACGCTAGCTGGAAAAACGAAGGTCGATATCGTTGTGCCTTCTGTCGATATTGGCGAGGTTCACTCTGGCTTACTTCGCGACATGACAATTATGCTTGCCCGCGCGGGGATTAGCGTCGTTTGCACAGTTCACTTAGAAGATCATCCCGATAATTTACTTTCTACTATCAGGGGAACGGACGCCGCCGTTTTGCCGCTTTTCCCGCTGGATGACAAGACTTTGGGGGAACTAACAAAATGCGGGGCAACGGTTATTGATTCTTTGCTACAGGGGAAGGATCGGCAAAATCCCGCTAGTTTAGTTACCTTCCAGATGGCTAAACTTCAGGTGGATGCCCAAGTAAAACGAAATCGTCGCCATCTAGCTTTCGTGCACTGGCAGGGTAAATACCCTGAAAATGCCGCTACCGTCTATTTCTTCTTTGCTCAAATGGTGTGCCAGGCTACAGGGCTCGCGGCTCCTATCCAACTAGCACTCCCCGAAGATCCCGCTAGCATTGCTTCCTACCTGTTAGGGGCTTCGCAAAAGCACCCCAGTTTGGATGGATTCTGCGCGATTGACGATACGACTGCGATGGCAATTGTGCATGGACTACGCGAATGCGGCAGGATGGTTCCCCAGGACGGCTCAGTTGTGGGCGGCTTCGATTCTCCTGCCGGCCAGGTATCACGACCTCCTATATCTTCCATAAAGGTTGATACTCAGGCGCTCGCCTACCAAGAGCTGATGCATATTGCGCAGCGCGAGGGCGATGACCTCAACCTCGGTCAAGCTCCCAGTGGGAAACTGCTGCAGTACATTCCCCGCGACTCCCTTTAGTGTTTACCGGCTCCGACCCAGCTATTCTGCCTGTTTCAAACTTGCGCGTTAGTCCTAAGATTCCTTAAAACTGCCGGTGCTTTCCCTTTTACGTATCCTTACATCGACGAATGTTTTAAGTCTGATACATTTGCCTGCCCGCGTAGGATGGAGACATGAATGAATACCAAGGACTTAGCCTGAAAGAACTAGCTGAACGCGCCCCACTCGGAAATCAAGAGGCTGGAAATGTTAGCCCCAAGTTGGATGTTCCCAAAGAAATCGAGCGTCCCGAATACCTTTTTCATGACGGTCCCGAACGAATCACCGCCTCTGACACTAAAACCCCGGAAACTGTCGAAAAGATTCGCGCTGCCGGACGGATTGCGGCCGATGCTCTCGCGCTGGTAGGAAAGGCCGTTCGCCCGGGGATAACTACCGATGAACTGGATAAAATCGGTCACGACTATATCGTTGCGCAGGGCGCCTACCCGTCTTGCCTAGACTATATGGGGTTCCCTAAATCCCTATGTACCTCGGTGAATGAAGTAATTTGCCATGGAATACCCGATGATAAGCCACTGCAGGAAGGCGATATTATCAACGTGGATATTACTGCCTACAAGGACGGGGTACATGGGGATACTTGCGCCATGTTTAGCGTTGGTCAGGTAGATAAAGAATCCCAGCTCCTGATAGAACGCACCTATAACGCCATGATGCGTGGAATTAAAGCGGTTAAGCCAGGACGTGAAATTAACATTATTGGCCGGGTAATTAATGCCTATGCGAAGCGTTTTAGTTACGGAGTGGTACGCGACTTCACTGGTCACGGCGTCGGCGAAGCCTTTCATTCCGGTCTGATTGTCCCTCATTATGATTGTGCTCCTTCCTATGACACCGTAATGGAGCCAGGAATGGTGTTTACTATCGAACCCATGCTTACTCTAGGGACAATCGAGTGGGAACAATGGCATAATGGATGGACAGTGGTCACCAAAGATCGCTCACGCACAGCTCAGTTTGAACACACTGTGGTAGTAACCGAAGATGGTGCACAAATTCTGACTCTGCCTAGCAAGGAGTAATTCATGGCTATCGCATTTGGTATTGATATCGGGGGATCGGGCGTTAAGGGCGCCCCAGTCGATTTAGAGACCGGAGAATTAACCCAGGGACGTTTCCGGATTGATACCCCCTACCCAGCTACCCCGCAGGCAGTATCCAAAACGGCCGCGGAAGTACTGGCTCATTTTGAGCTTCCCGAGGACGTACCAGTAGGAGTTTGTTTCCCCGGTCCGCTTCCGGGCGGAAATGTGCGTTTCATGGCAAACCTGGATCAGGAATGGGTAGGACAGAACGCGGTGGAAGTTTTCTCGCGAGCTATTGGCCGTCCAGTAGCTACCCTCAATGACGCTGATGCTGCAGGTCTAGCTGAACAACAGTACGGAGTATTCAAAGACCAGCCGGGAGTCACCGTGTTCACTACCTTAGGCACCGGGATTGGAACCGCGATTTTCGTGGATGGGGTAATGCTTCCCAACACTGAGTTGGGACATATCGAAATCGGCGGTTATGATGCGGAAACCCGCGCCTCCGCCGCGGTGCGCAAACGCGAAAATTTGGGTTGGAAAAAATGGGCGAAACGGCTAACCAAGTATTACCAAGAAATGGAAAAACTCTTTAGCCCGGATCTATTCGTAGTAGGTGGCGGCGTATCCCGCAAACACGAGAAATTCTTGCCCCTAATCGATATCTCCACCCCAATTATTCCCGCCAAATTGCGGAATACTGCTGGGATTGTGGGGGCAGCGGCTGCCGGGGCTGCCCACCAACATAAACAGGGATAGTTTTCCCACTTTTACCTGGATACTTTCCAAGATCACGCCTGGAGTCACCGACCCCGGGCGTGCTTCTTTACCTGCCAAAAATCGAGTCCTGCGCTAGATATGCGCGCTTCGAAGACTCACAAGTTGACCTGAAAGAAAGTGAGTTAATCGTGGGCTCCCCAAATACTTACTGCATCGCCATGTCTTAGTCTCCGGCAGGATCACTAGGTTCCGAACTGGGGGTTTCCGTACCTGGAGAATTAGTAGCGGGAGTAGGTGTCGCCTTCGTGGGGGAAGACGGGACAGCAGGAGTATTCTGCGTCGCACTCGGTTGCTCAGGTTCTGGTTTACTGGTCATGGGTTTACTGGTTGTGGGTTGCTGAGTGTGGGTAGTTGTCCGGGTAGCTTCAGGGACCGAAGAACTGGTGGAAACGCTCTCTACCGGACTAGTTTGCTGTTCGGTCGGCACCACTTCTTTAGCGGAGATAGTCATCGCAATAATCACCACTGCTCCAACCAGGATGGCTACAATTGCTGTCACTATCGCTGCTACTTTTACCAAACGGCGTTTATCTGCTCGTTCTTCCTCGTATTCTTGGTCTTCCCGCAACTGTTCCGGATCAAACTTTGGATCATAGGCGGGCGGTATTCCCTGCGGGTATGACTCTACTTGCGGAGTGGTGGCAGCAGGATCTATCGATTGCCTGCGAACCGGGGCAGCTCCCGCAGCAGAATTAGGTGCCCCAGAACCTCCAAAAACCTGGGTGGATGGCGTATGGACAGCCCCACTATTACCATCCGGATAGGACATGGCACTCACCCCACCGACTGGGGAATGGTTCACTGGAGGAATAACTTCAGTCGGCGGTTGGCCTTCGAAAGCAACAGCGGCAGGAGTAGTTGAGGGCGCACCCTCAGGTGGATTCGGTACCGCTATTTTTCTTTGCTCCGCGCTATCTGGTTCCGGTTGCGCTACCCGTCGAGTAATCCGCCGATTAACCTGACGGCCATGGGGGACATAGGCATTTTCCATTGCCCCACCGGGCAGGTATTCGGTAGGTTTATCCTCTGAGGCATCGTTGCTCATACTGCTCCTGCTTTCTGTCGATAGTCCCAGTCTAAGGTGCTTCCACCTCCAAAATCACACCTGCGCCGAATTTAAAGGTATTTCCCCGGATTTTTAGGACGTTCTTCGCACCTAACCCCGGTAGGCTAGAAGGTAAGTAACCGTATTTAAAAAAACACTAAAGGAGCTAAACGTGAGCGAAGAATATCGCATCGAACATGACACTATGGGGGAAGTTCGAGTTCCCAAAGATGCTCTCTACGCAGCCCAAACCCAAAGGGCGGTAGAAAACTTCCCGATTTCGGGACGCACCCTTTCCAGCCATCACATCGCGGCTTTAGGACAAATCAAGCGGGCAGCTGCGATTGCTAACGCCGAACTAGGGGTGATCGATGCTGAAACCCGCGATGCCATCGTCAAAGGTGCGGAAGAGGTTATTGCTGGCAAGCATGACGACCAGTTCCCGATTGATATTTTCCAGACCGGTTCCGGCACTTCCTCAAACATGAACACCAACGAGGTAGTAGCTACCTTGGCCACCGGTTTTAAGGGCAGCAAAGTTCACCCCAACGACCATGTGAACGCTTCCCAGTCCTCTAATGACGTTTTCCCTTCCTCGATTCATATTGCCGCTTACGAGGCAGTCGAACACGCGCTACTCCCGAAGCTGGATCAGCTGGCTACCAGCCTAGAAAAGAAAGCCAAAGAGTTTGCCAATATCGTCAAGGCGGGGCGTACCCACCTAATGGACGCCACCCCGATTATGCTGGGGCAAGAGTTCTCCGGTTATGCTGCTCAGGTACGCAAGGGGATTGACCGGGTCAAGGATGCGGAAAAGAACCTAGCAGAGCTACCTTTAGGGGGTACTGCCGTCGGTACCGGAATTAACACTCCCGAAGGTTTCTCAGAGCGCGTTATTGCCCTCATCGCTGAAAATATGGACTTGCCATTCCGTCAAGCAGATAACCATTTCGAAGCCCAAGCAGCGCAAGATTCCCTCGTCGAGATGTCGGGGGCGCTGCGGGTAGTAGCAGTTTCCTTCGTGAAGATCGCCAATGATCTACGTTGGGCCTCTTCCGGACCGCGCTGCGGCCTCGGCGAAATCACTTTGCCAGATTTGCAGCCGGGATCTTCGATTATGCCCGGAAAGATTAACCCGGTTTTGCCGGAGGCAACCGTACAGGTAGCTGCGCAGGTTATTGGTAACGACCAGACGATCGCTTTCGCGGGCGCACAAGGCAACTTCGACCTGTTGGTGATGCTGCCGGTGATGGCAATTGACCTGCTCGAGTCGATTAACTGCCTGGGAGCGGTTGCTGGTTTACTCGCGGAACGCTGTGTAGATGGAATCGTAGCTAACCCAGAGCGTTGTCTAGAACTGTCAGAATCTTCGGCTTCGATAGTAACTCCCCTTAACCGTTACATCGGATATGAAAATGCCGCTAAAATCGCTAAACACGCGGTGAAAGAAAAGATGACAGTAAAGGAATCGGCTCTGGATTTGGGGTTTGTCGAGCGTGGAGAAATAAGTGAGGCAGATCTAGATAATGCCCTCAACGTTGCCGATATGACTCATCCGAAAGCCAGTAAGTAAGCAGTAGCTATTTAGGTCGCGCCTGCCAGGAGAGTTATTGGCAGGCGCGACTTTATATTTCGTAGGTAACCACCACGGGGGCATGATCTGAAAAACGTTGATCATAATCCTGTGCGCGGTCA
Organism: Varibaculum vaginae; assembly: GCF_900604285.1. Lineage (GTDB taxonomy): Bacteria > Actinomycetota > Actinomycetes > Actinomycetales > Actinomycetaceae > Varibaculum > Varibaculum vaginae. The sequence goes on along the minus strand of NZ_UWNY01000001.1, from coordinate 505,757 downwards.
ACTTGCTGAGTGCGCGCCATCTCTGCCAACGCCGGGGTGGCAAACTGATAGTCGATGCGCCACCCGGCATCATTATCGAAGGCTTTACCTCGCCATGACCACCAGGAATAGGGACCTTGCACCTCACCGGCAAGGGCGCGGACCACGTCCACCCACCCTTGCTCGCGCCAGCAATTTAAAAACGCGATTTCCTCGTCTAAGACTCCGGCACGCTTATTGTGGTTTGGTTTCCAATTCTTGATATCCCGCTCGGTATTTACCACGTTGAAATCCCCAGCTAACAGCACTAGGGGTTCCCCATTTTCCGCGGTATCATCAGCGGGTAATAATTGCTTCAGACGCTCCCCGATCCGTTCAAGATGCGCCATTTTATGTTCTTGTTTTTCAGTTCCCACTTCCCCAGAATGGAAATAGGCCGAGATTACTCGCAGACATGTATCCACTTCCCCAGATTCGTTTTCGCGGGTTAAAACTGCTTCTAACCAGCGCCCTCCATCTGAGGGAACCTCAACCGGCACCGTGTCCGCCTCTGATGATGCTAGGAACCAGGGCGATGATTTACGTACTGCTACCGCCACCCCGGCGCGCCCTTTAAGTTGGGAGGCGTTCACCGTCACCTGCCAGTCATCCCCAAAAAGTTCCGAGGTTATCTCTTGGCTAGCTCGTACCTCTTGAGCCAACACCACATCAGACTCCGAGCGTTCCAGCCAGGCAGCCATCCCTTTCCGAAATGCCGCGCGAATTCCATTCACATTAACGGTGGCAACTTTTAGCAACTTTCCCCCTTTACCTTGCATTTCTCGTCTAGCCGCGATGAGCCTCAAGTTTCGCGATATCTATTTTTCCGCTGTCGATTTGGCTACGGATTCCGGCTAGTTCCGCAGTAAGACTGTCAGAAAATCTGGGAGCATATTCACCCCAACCAGCTAGTTTAACTCCGGTGTTTTTGAGAGTCCCCCGGTAGTCGCTACCGGCAATCGAGTCGGTTTGCAACTGTTTTAGCAGCTTTTTCGTGCATCCGGAAGCATCAATAACCACTGAGGTGAGCACATTTGCTTTCAAATCGGGGGTCCTGGCTGCCAGGTCTTGCCCAGTCCAGATAGCTGCCGCATCTTTAGCCGCCAGCTCCGCTACTGCCCCGGTTTCTGACGGATTGGCCACCACGAAAATAACATCAACCTTTTCATCCGCGAGTTTCAGTAGTTGTTCATGCAGTTGCGCAGTTTTTACCCGCAGTGCCCCACCTCCGCTTTGCTCGCCAGAAAAGAATTTAATCCCCGAGCCTTTGAACTGGTTATAGTATTCAACGCCCAGGCGAAACGCGCTTGCCCAAGCAGAAGCCGGGTCGTTTCCGAGGGCTCTACCCGGGTTTGTACCGGTATCTTCCCGTAGAAAATCACTAACTGCCCCCACCTGGCCGCTTTTAGTAACTCCGGCAGCAGCATATCCGGCTAAGAATGCGGGTTGTCGCAAATCAAAATCAATTCCGGAAGCATTCGGTAACGCTTTAACCTGCCCTATCGCCCCCATGATTGCAAAGTTTATTTCTGTTTTACCTTTAGCGATCCGTACCATTTCCTGCGCAAATTTCGGCTCTACGGAAAGCACATTTTTGCATTTCTTTTTCTTTAGCTGACTGCTAATCTGCGAGGTTTTCTCTACGCTGATCTTTTCAGCCTGCAACCTTTTCTTGTTTTCTGGTTTCGCCAGCGCCTCTTTCATAGCTTTAGTGAGTGCTGCCGCCCGCATATCTTGAGACTTCTTTCTCTCAACCAGACAGAACACTCCACTTGTTTTAGCTCCGCCCGTAGGTTTCGCACCGGAAGTGACTTTTGATGAGGAGGCACATCCCCCCAGAGTAAGGGCAAGAGTAGCGAGCAGGATTACAGGAATCGAAAGTTTACGCAAACGCATGGGTTATTTCCCACCTAACCTGCCTGCCGGACAGCGGTTTCCACCACATTGAGCAGCAGATTCGCCCGAGTCATAGGCCCGATGCCTGCCGGGTTTGGAGAAAGCCAACCTGCTACCTGATCTACCCCCTCGGCTACATCGCCCTCTAAGCAAGCTTTCCCGGTTTCCGGATTAACCGCGCCGCGGGATACTCCTACATCCAGTACCGCCGCGCCCTTTTTTACCATTTCCGGCTTAATAATTCCCGCCGATCCCGCGCAGGCTACAATCACGTCTGCTTCTCGTGTATAGGCGGCTAGATCCCTAGTTCCGGTATGGCAGCAAGTGACGGTAGCGTTAATATCTTTACGGGTGAGCATCAACGGCAGGGAACGCCCCACCGTGGTGCCGCGACCTACTACGCATACCTGTGCCCCTTCTAAAGGAACCTGGTATTGCTGCAGCAAATCAATACAGGCGCGCGGGGTGCAAGGCAGGGGTGAGGTTACCGGCTCTTTAACTCGCAACACTAGCCTTCCCAGGTTCATAGGGTGCAAACCGTCAGCATCTTTATCGGGATCGATTGCCTCTAGTACCTGATTAACATCGACTTGGCGTGGCAGCGGAAGTTGGACAATATAGCCGGTACATGCAGGATTTTCGTTGAGTTTTTCAATTTCTGCCAAAACCTGGTCAGTAGAAACCGTATCGGGCAGTTCCACCCGAATCGACTCGATTCCTACCTCGGCGCAATCACGATGCTTTCCTGCTACATAGGAAACTGATCCCGGGTCGGAACCCACCAAAATGGTTCCCAAACCCGGTTTAATTCCCCGTTGATGCAGCTGCTCTACCTGGTGACACATCTGTTCTTTCAACTGTTGAGCCCGCGCCGCCCCATCCAGCAAAATCGCGTCCCCGCTCCATCCTTTACGCATCTGCTCTCCTTAGCTTGAGGGCGCGAGCAGACTGTAATAATCTGCCCGCGCCATCCGAAAAACTTATCTATTTAGCTCTAAACAACCTGGTTAATCCCCAAGTAGAGGGGGAAGCGCTTGATCAGAGCCTTCACCCGCTCGCGGTAGCTAGAAGTATCAACCTTCCCCTTGCAGGCATCCACCAAAACTCCGGCGATAATCTCGGATACTTCACTGAACTCTTTCTTTCCGAAACCACGAGTAGCCAGTGCCGGGGTACCAATGCGCAGCCCGGATCCTACTCGAGGAGGACGCGGATCGAAAGGTACCGTGTTGCGATTGATGGTAATGCCGGACTCGTGTAGCAAATCTTCACCTTGCTGGCCGTCTAGGGGGGAGTTGCGAAGATCCACCATCACCAGGTGCACGTCGGTTCCCCCGGTCAAAAGAGAAATCCCACAATCAGCCACATCCGGTTGCGTTAGTCGTTCCGCCAAAATTTTCGCGCCCTCGAGCGTGCGCTGTTGCCGTTCTTTAAACTCCTCACTGCCCGCAATCTTCATCGCGACTGCTTTTGCCGCCACCACATGCATTAAGGGGCCACCCTGCTGACCGGGGAATACCGCGGAATTAATTTTCTTACCAAGCTCTTTATCGCGAGACAAAATCATCCCGGAACGCGGCCCCCCCAAAGTCTTGTGGACGGTCGTAGAAACCACATCGGAATACGGCACCGGGTTCGGGTGCAAACCGGCAGCCACCAGCCCCGCAAAGTGAGCCATATCTGTCCACAGATAGGCACCCACCTCGTCTGCAACTTCACGGAAAGCTTTAAAGTCTTCCTGGCGAGGATAGGCCGACCAGCCCGCGATAATTACTTTCGGACGGTATTTCAAGGCCGCGTCACGTACCTGATCCATATCTACCCAGCTGCTTTCCTTATCCACCTGATAAGCGGTGGCGTTATAAAGCTGGCCGGAAAAATTGATTTTCATACCGTGGGTAAGATGTCCACCATGATCTAGCGCCAACCCCATAATGGTGTCACCCGGCTTTGCCAGTGCCGATAAAACAGCCGCATTGGCTTGAGCCCCCGAATGGGGTTGCACATTGGCGAAGTCGGCGGAAAATACTTCTTTAGCTCGATCGCGAGCCAGATTCTCAGCTACATCTACCGCCTCGCATCCTCCGTAATATCGACGCCCCGGATAGCCTTCCGCGTATTTATTGGTGAGGACAGATCCTTGCGCCTGCAATACAGCGCGCGGTACAAAGTTTTCGGAAGCAATCATTTCCAAGGTGCCGCGTTGCCGCTCTAACTCTTGGTTCAAAACTGCTGCGATTTCGGGATCCACTTGCGAGATGGATCGGATAAGAAGTTTATCTCCCATTGACTCTTCCTTATTGTTAGTGCTGAATCAGCCCAGGCGAGCGACTGATTAACAACTTGCTCCCCGGTGGTATCCCACCTACGCCAGTCACGGTTACCTCTTTAGTCTACCGTGACCTAGGACGCTTTTACCTAAATAGTTTGTTGTTAAACGCTCGATTCCAAATGCTGACTGCCTCTAAAGTCTGGCACCCACCTCACCTATACTCCCTATGTGCTCTGTTATCGAGCACTAATAGGTAAAACTTAGGAGAAATTTAATGAGCGAAACTCAACCGTCGGCAGCGGGGACAGCATCTCACCGCGACAAATCCGATGTCGGATACCGCCGGGCTTTAAAGTCTCGCCACATGCGCATGATTGCGCTGGGCGGGGCCATCGGGTCCGGCCTGTTTTTTGGGGCTTCAGGACGTATCTCTGAGGGCGGTCCCTCAGTAGCCATTGTTTATGCGATCTGCGGCGGGGTGGCCTACTTAATGCTGCGTGCCCTCGCCGAACTTAGCCTGTATCGTCCCTCCTCGGGCGGATTTATTTCCCATGCTCGTGAGTTTATGGGTGAGCGTGGGGCCTATTTCACCGGTTGGTTTGCTTTTATCACCTATTCTTCTGCGCTAATGGCCGATATCACCGCAATCGCTAACTATATGCATTACTGGAAGATTTTCCAGGTGATTCCTCAGTGGGGCTGGGCTTTCATTGCCCTAGCGTTGATGGTGATAGTTAATCTCGCCTCCGTTAAATTTTTCGGGGAGTTCGAGTTCTGGTTCGCGATGATTAAGGTCGCGGCCATCGTAATCTTCATGCTTTTGGCGATTGTAGTCTTAATTTTCGGTATCAACCTGACCGTGGGCGGCCAGGTTTACCAACCGGGAGTGGGCTCGATTACCGATCACGGTGGGCTCTTCCCCAAGGGAGCATTCACCATGGTCACCATGTCACTAGGGGTTCTTTTCGCTTACGGCGGTAGCGAATATTTAGGAGCTGCCGCTGGAGAAGCTGAGGATCCCCAAAAGGAAATGCCGCGAGCAGTTAACTCTATGATGTGGCGGATTCTGCTGTTCTACATGGGATGCATCGTGCTCTTCACTTTGCTATTACCACATAACGTTTACGACAAGAATGAATCTCCTTTCGTTACTTTCTTTACCGCTATTGGTATTCCCGCCGCCGGAAGCATCATGAATATCGTGGTAATGCTGGCAGCTGCCAGTGCGATTAACGCCGAACTTTATACCTGTGGGCGCGGATTACGCTCCCTGGCAGTTTCAGGTTCAGCTCCGCGTTTCTTAGCTGGCATGAACCGTAATGCGGTGCCTTTTGCCGCCATCACTGCTGCCGGTACTGTCGGGCTAGTGGGGGTGCTGATCAATATGATCCACCCCACCGAAGCATTTGATGTTATCGCCTATATGGCTGGTATCGGGATTTGTTCCATGTGGGGTTCGGTGATGATTTCAAATATCCTTTTCGTGCGGCACTGCCGCCGTAACGGATTGCAGCGCCCGCAGTTCCATGTCCCCTGGGCACCTTACACCAACTATCTAGTGTTAGCCGTGCTAGCCGCGATGATCGTTTTAATGTGGTTCGAGGGAGGACTCGGACCGGCCGCGATTATCGCTTTTGCTTCGGTGACGGTAGTGTTGGCGCTGGCCTGGCTGGTGGTGCGCAACTACGTTGACCATGACATGTTTACTGCGAACACTTCCGCCGAAACCGGAGCTCCAGATAATCAGTAGCGCTTAAGCGCGATACATCCCTAAAACTAAGTGCGGGGAAGAGTTTTTCCTCCTGCCCAAGAAATCGGGGAGAGACCTAGTCTCTCCCCGATTTCTTATGCACTAAGACGTATAAGTTTATGATTTTAGCTCCGAGTTTCCGAGCATCACAGCTGGTAATGTGCAGTCTGTCTGCTCGGATAGAATCCCTCCCCCGCGCCCTCTTTAAATCAAGACACTTGTGGATTCGCGTGATTAGCGGGCGCGGACTTTCCACCCTTTGACCCCGCTTTGGTGCAGGGACTTATCCACGAAATGTCCTGGGTCTAGCGGCTCGCCTGCTTTCATTTCTGCCATCAGGAAAGCTACTACCGCCTCGTAAGAATGGGTGCGCTCATAAATGACTCGTTGCCGCTGGTAGCCGACTCCTAGTTTTACTATCTCGAGCAGCGACCAGAGTTCGTCGGCGCAGCCTAGATCTTCGGCGGCGGGAGTAAGTTCTTCCAGCCAAGACGGCAGGTATTCGGTGAGCAGACATTCTTCCCCCTGCCCGTCCTCGATCAAGACGGCATCTATTCCGTAGCGGGCAGCGCGCCAACGATTTTCCCGTACAAACCAGTCGGGCAGTACCGGGAGCTGTTTACCTGCGTCCAGCTGCCGCGAAGCTGTCTCTACCAAGGCTTGCGTAAGTGCGGCACAGGCTGCGACCTCTTTCAAAGTTGAGGAGGCATCCGCTACTCGTGCTTCAATAGTGCCAAACTTGGGCGAGGGACGAATATCCCATCGCACCTCGTCAAAGGAATTAATCACTCCGGTTTTTAACATCGCCGCAGTGAAATCTTCCAGCTGTTCCCAGGTCTCAAATTGATAGGGCTTGCCAGCAGTGGGGAGCTGCTGAAATACCATCGCACGGTTGTCGCAATACCCAGTATCGACTCCTGCCCAGAAGGGAGAGGCCGCAAACAAAGCTTGAATATGCCCCAGCTTACTAATCAAATAGTTTTGTATCGGCAAAACTTTGTCGCGATCTTCTACCCCCACATGCACATGGGTACCGAAAAGTAACATTTGACGTCCCCAATACTGGGTACGGTTAACCAGCTCTTCATAGCGTTTACTGTCAGTGACCTGCTGGTAGCTGGGATTAGCGAAGGGGTGGGATCCCGCGGAGGCCAGCTCTACCCGCAGTGCAGAGATGACTGGACGCACCAGGTTTATTCCCTCTTGCAAATCCATCAGGCAATCATGCACGTTGCGGCGAGGACGAGAGATCACTTCCACCGTATTAAGCAGCATTTCCCGGTGCACTAGGGAGTTCTGCGGGTGTAAACGCTCAACTTCCTCTATTACCGCGCTTGCGCATTGGCGCAGATCATAGGAGTCTTTATCAATTAACTGTAGTTCCCATTCGATACCGATGGTGGAACGCTCCGATTGTGAAAATTTGATGCTCATCAGGTACCTCCTAGCGACGAAAATATTCAGTAAAGGCTGATAACAGCCGATGAGAGCTGGTAACGTCTTGATTCATACAGCGAGCAATAACCGCTTTTCGTTCTGCCGCAGCATAATAGGCATTACCATATTGGTCGATACGAATCTGCATTCCCGCAGTGGTGATTTCGGGGTGAAACTGGGTGCCATAAAGATTATTTTTAAAGCGAAGTAGTTGGTAGTGACAATGTTTCCCGCTGCCCAACAAAGTTGCACCCCCGGGAAGGTCTCCTAAAGAATCCCCGTGCCCCGTGTAGGAGCGGATTATTGGCTCCAGCTGCCCAGTTACCGGGTCAGCTTGCCCCTCCGTGGTTAATCTAACCTGCACCGCTTGCAGATCTTCCCCGGTGTGGTCAGTTAAAGCAATGCCGGAAGCCAACGCTAACATTTGCATTCCATAGCAGATTCCCAAAGTAGGAAAGTCCTGTTCTAGCAAATAATGTATGAGCGGCATTAGCTGGTTAGATAGCTGCCCTGACATGGATTTTTCGGAGCTGTTCGGCAGTTGTGCTCGAAATGGAGAACCAGAAATAATAACTGCGCTATACGCATTCGCAATATCCAAGTCGCGTAGTAGGTCAAGGTCGCTTTCTTCAGGCAACAGGTGAGACTGCAAATCTTGGCCAACCCCAAGTCCAGTCACCTCGGAGACACTTTGCAGCTCGTCACGCGCTATTTTTCCCGCGGGACGGCATTGAATAAATAAAAACGGCAGCCTTTCTCGCATGGGTTATAGCTTAAGCGGTATCGTCAGCCCTGTCTTAGCCAGGGAAGATATTGAGAGCTGATTCTCTATTTAACGGATGCACCAGCACAGACAACAGGAATTATTGCAGCTACACTAGCTAAGTAATTGTTACGTGCCGTATAGATATTTTGCCCGCACATTTTACGTGTTTTTTGCATATTCCTTAATAAATTGAAATTCTCTTTAACTTTTCGAGTGCAACTAGTTAGTTTAAGACACCTTAGCCCAGACAGGAGTGGGGGCAGTGACAGTTACGAGGTTACCGGGATTTTCCGGGTCAGGAAACTGTAGTTCTTGGGCATGTAGACACAGCTGGGGCTCCATGTTTTCTGGGGCATTCGCGGGCTGCACTACCGGGTAGAGGGGATCTCCCAGAATGGGATACCCGAAATGTGACAAGGTAGCACGCAACTGATGAGTGAACCCGGTTTCCGGCTCCAACTGCCATAACAATTCTTTTCCTGCTGCGGCCTCCCTTCCCGGGTTTAAGTCTCCCTCTCCCCCTGTCTTTTCGGGGAAGAGGAATTCTCTGAGAATGAGGCCTCGAGTTCGGCTTTGACAGTGGGCTACCTTCCGTCCTACCGGGGGCTGCCCAATAGACACTGTCAACGAGCCGGTTTCCTTAAACATTGCAAGCTGAAAATCGAAACACTCCCCCACCTGAGGAACCCCGTCCTCTCCTCCACTAGCAACTCCCCGGCTGCGCGCCAGGTAAGTTTTTTTAACCTGCCGGCAATCAAATAGCTGCTGGTAACGCGCCCGATATTTCGGATCGAGGGTCAGCAGTAAACATCCGGTAGTGAGGCGATCTAGGCGATGCGCGGCAGTTATTTGATCATTGCGAAATTGACGGCGAGCCGCTACCAGCACCGAACGGGCAACCCAGGATCCGCGGGGAATAGTTGCCAGGGTGGCGGGTTTATTTATTACGATTGCCCCCTTGCCCTCCCAAAGAACCTGCAGCTTCGGTAAGGCAGTACCCTCATCCTGGGCTACTCTATGCAGATAGTAGCGCTGACCTGCCAAGAGCTTACTGTCCGAGGGAAGAGCAATCCCCAAGGGGGAAACCACATCCCCCGCCGCGAACGCCTTAGCAACAAAATCTGCAATCTCAGCGGTAGACAGCGATAATTTGCGTTCCAGCTGGGCTTGCAATTGCTGGCTCAACGAGCCCTCACCACTAAAAGTAAACCCCACCGGGTCAATTCCCCGCCGCGCGGGCGGGCGCTCCCCTGGCCTGCGCTTTCTACGTCTGCCCACCACACCCCACTAAAAACCTTGCGGCAAAAGTAAAACCGCTCCGCAGTTTTACATACCGCCGCGTCGAAAAATGCCCTCAAGCGCAAGCGCTCGGGGCAACACACCCAACACAACACACCAAACACCTTGCGGTATCTGTAAAACCGCTCCGCAGTTTTACATACCGCCGCGTCGAAAAATGCCCTCAAGCGCAAGCGCTCGGGGCAACACACCCAACACAACACAACACACCAAACACCTTGCGGTATCTGTAAAACCGCTCCGCAGTTTTACATACCGCCGCGTCGAAAAATGCCCTCAAGCGCAAGCGCTCGGGGCAACACACCCAACACAACACAACACACCAAACACCTTACGGTATCTGTAAAACCGCTCCGCAGTTTTACATACCGCCGCGTCGAAAAATGCCCTCAAGCGCAAGCGCTCGGGGCATTTTTCTCCTTGCGGTAGCGGTGGGATTTGAACCCACGGTGGGTTGCCCCACACAGCATTTCGAGTGCTGCACCTTCGGCCGCTCGGACACGCTACCAGATACTTCTATTAAGTTGTTGGTTTGGTTACTCGCGGCCGAAGGCACCGAAGGTACCTGAGGCAAAAGCGAGGAACCGCCACCAGTGTCTGTGTTAACAGACCTTCAAAAGTTTAGCGGATATAGCCGCTAGAACTAAACTTTGGATGCGAAATGTGACCACTCCCGCGGCAACCTGACTGGCCACTACACTGGTCGATTACCTACGCTAACGGCATCAGTGACACTCCGCCACAGCTAGCTATTGGTCTACCAATCCATACAAACGATCACCAGCATCGCCTAGACCAGGACGAATATAAGCTTCAGGGGTGAGCCCATCATCCAGAGCCGCCACCACTACGGTGACATTTGCCCGCTGACCGACATGTTCTTCCACGTGCTTAACTCCTTCAGGCGCTGCCACCAGGCAGATACAGGTCACATCACGCGCACCTCTCTCCAGGGCGTAATCAATGGCAGCCACCAGAGTACCGCCGGTAGCAAGCATCGGATCGACCAGAAACACCTGGCGATCAGTTAAATCTTGCGGCAGCCGATTCGCGTAGGTTTCGATTGCCAGGGTTTTTTCGTCCCGTTTCATCCCTAAGAAACCAACTTCTGCCGTGGGGAGTAGCGAGGTCATGCCGTATAGCATTCCCAAACCGGCACGCAAAATTGGGATCACGATTGGTCGCGGAGCCGAAAGCATTTCGCCTTCCATCGGCTGAATCGGGGTTTCTATCTGTTTGGGGCTAACCCGCACGTGCCGAGTGGCCTCGTAAGCCAGCAGAGTAACCAGTTCATCAACTAGTTGCCGAAACACCGACGAAGGGGTGTCTTTATCGCGCAGAACGGTTAGCTTATGTTTAACCAGGGGATGATCAATGACTTTAAATTCCATAACCCCAAATTATCCCGTTTTGGCTCTGCGCGGCTACCCCTTGGCGATTCCTCCGCACGAAAACCCCAAAAGTTTCGCGCTTCCGCCCAGAGATAACGTCGTGATAGCCTACTCACCTTCGCCTCAGAACCAACGCACTACCCCCTCTCTATCCGCATCAATCTCAGGAAATAAATTAGCGGACGAATCTGCTATTCGTTTTGCCCCGGAGCAACCTTGCGCTGTTCTAACCTATGAATTGACGCCAATTCGGGAGAAACAGATGAGCTATAAGTACAACAGGATTAGCGAAGCTGACGAGATCAAGGTGCAGAAAATCCCTAATAAAATTTACGAGGCGGAGCTTTACCGTTTACAGGGAGAACTAGGCAAACTGCAGACTTGGGTGAAAGCTACCGGTGCCCGGATTGTAGTTATTTTCGAGGGGCGCGATGCTGCGGGTAAAGGAGGCACTATTAAACGGATGACCGAGTATCTCTCCCCGCGGGTGGCTCGGATTGTGGCTCTCCCCAAACCTACTGAGCGTCAAGAGACCCAGTGGTATTTCCAGCGTTATATCGAGCATCTGCCCGCTGCCGGGGAAATTGTGTTCTTTGACCGGTCTTGGTATAACCGAGCCGGGGTAGAAAAAGTGATGGGATTTGCCCGCCCTGAACAGGTGCAACTTTTTATGCGCCAATGCCCTATTTTTGAACAAATGTTGGTCGAGGACGGAATTTATTTGCGTAAATACTGGTTCAGCGTGTCTGACAAAGTACAATACAAGCGTTTCCAATCCCGACTTGGCGACCCCTTGCGTCAATGGAAACTCTCCCCTATGGATTTGGAGTCCATTACCCGTTGGGAGGACTATTCGCGCGCTAAAGATGACCTGATGGTACATACTGACACTTCAGTTGCACCTTGGCATCACGTGCTCTCTGATTCCAAGAAGCAGGCACGCCTAAACATGATTCACCACTTCTTGAATTCCATCCCCTATACGGAGGTCGAACGGCAAGCAGAACCGATTACACTTCCTCCGCGCCCCGAATCTAATGGGTACGTACGTCCCTCGGTGGCGGTTTCCAAATACGTCCCTGATTTCGCGGGTGAAGCGGTGCGCATCCACAAGAAAAATAAGCTTGAGGGCAAAGAGGAAGACCTGAAAAAGTATCGCGATCACGAAAATTGATTTCCAAAAAATAGCCGCTAGGGTGGCTGCATGGACAAAATTGCACTGGTAACTGGCGGTTCACGCGGAATCGGCGCCGCCATTTGTAAGGAGCTTTCTCGTGACCACCATGTTTTGGTGGGGGCAACCACTGAAGAGGGGGCGAGGGCAGTAGCCGCCTCTCTTCCCTCTGCCGAGCCTTGGGTAGTTGATATTTGTGACGAGGACGCTCTCGCCGCGAAAGCCGCCCAGCTTACTCACCTGGATGTGCTGGTGAATAATGCCGGGCGGCTCCGCAATGGAGATGTGGCTGACGCTTGCCGTCAGGATTGGCGTGATGACCTAGAGCTAAATCTGGTAGCTCCCATGGATTTAACCCGCCTATGCATTCCTTTGCTGCGCGCCAGCAAAGGGCAAGTTATTTTCATGAACTCTGGAGCAGGTTTTGATTCCCGCCTAGGTTCCGCGATTTATGGAGCTAGTAAGTTCGGACTGCGCGCCCTTGCCGATCGTCTCCGTGAGGAAGAGCGAGGCAAGATCCGAGTTACCTCTATCCACCCCGGGCGAGTCGATACCGATATGCAACACGTTTTGCAGGAGGATGCTGACTACTATGATCCCGCAGATCACATGACTGTGGAATCTATCGCCAGAGCGGTTCGTTTCGCTATTGATTCTCCGGAAAACGCCATGGTGGAAACGATATCGATTCGCCCGGTGCGGCAGGTAGGTCGCTAAGCAGTTTTCTCTTTAGGAGCGGTCTGCAGCGATTAGGTTTTCAGCCCCTAGGCGGATTCCTTCTAGCTGGTCATAGGCGGCATCCTCATGCTCAATGTTGATGTTCATTTCCGGATCAATCTTTGCGATTGCAGCTAGGAATTCACTCCACCAGGGCACGTCGTGACCTTCGCCGATAGCGACGAAACGCCATGCAGGGTCGGAAGGCCAGGAAGAGCAATAGTGCTCCATTCCTACAGGAGTACGTGCAGATTCGTCCTCGAGAACCGGCCCGAAGGAGGGATCAAGCACTCCGCGAGTGGCTACGCCCGGCTCAATCTTGGTGTCTTTTGCGTGCACGTGGAAGATCTTGTCGCCCAGTAGCTCAATCGACTTCATAATGTCCATTCCTTGCCACATCAGGTGGGACGGATCCATATTTACCCCGATGTTCTTAAAGCCGCCGACCCGTTCATTGAACTCCAGGAACTGGGTAGGGGTGAACACGGTGTTGGTGGGGTGTAACTCCCACGCTAATTTCACTCCCGCATCTTGGGCGCGTTTATCCATTTCTTTCCAGAACTTTTCTAGCACGCCGTACTGGTATTCCAGGACTTCTAGTTGTTCGCCATTCCAGGGGTTGACCACCCATGCCGGATATTTGGCGTCTGGATCGGTACCCGGAAGCCCGGACATACATACGATTTCCCCGACTCCGAGTTTTCCAGCCAGTTCGATGGCTCGTTTGAGATCATAGGTGTGGCGCGGCCCCACATCAGGCAGCGGGTCGGCGACGTTACCCGAAGTGTTTAGCCCGGCAAGCCGCATTCCTTTTTCTTCAAAAATCCCCAGGTAGTCTTCGCGAGCTGTTTTTGAACCGATTAGCAGATCAACCGGGCAATGCGGGGAAGGAATGAAACCTCCCACGTTTACTTCCGCACCGGTCAGCCCGAATGATTTCAAGTGATCGAGTGCCTCGGAAAGGGTGAAGTTGTGTAGACAAGCGGTGTAAGCACCTAGATTCATAGCCATTGTTTTCTCCTTTTCGTTATTTGGGTTATTTGATTTCCATTTCGGCGCCACCGTTGGCTGCGCATTTAGCAATGGTGTCCAGGATGCGCATGGAGCGGTATCCATAGTTAAAGTCGGGCGTGGGGGGCAGCCCATCTTTAACTCCTGCTACCTGCTGCAAGAAAGCATGTGCCTGGTATACGAACTGCTGGATTTGAGTAACGCCTACTCCCCCGAAGTCCATAGAGGATCCGCCCTTGAAGTAGGGGAAGTCGGGGTTTACCAGTACGCGACGCGGGCCACCAAGTCCGGCAGGAGCGCTTTGGTCATCAACCATAATTTCGCCGGCGCGTGCCATATCGAAGGAAACCATCCCCTTGGTGCCGTTTACCGTTATTTGCATCGAGTTGGGGGAATTGAACGCTACCCGCGATACCGAGAAGGTTCCGATGATCCCGTTTTCAAATTTCAGGGTGCAGGTGGCAACGTCATCGTTTTCTACGGTTTCAGTGGCTTCTGCCTGCGAGGAGGTGCCACGACCGCCCGCTACTCCCTCTTGAGCCGGGGGACGTTTCTTAATCACCGTGGAAAGCTGAGCTCCTGCCACAGACTTTAACGGACCGCAAATGAACTCGGCAGCGTCAACCAGGTGGCTACCCACGTCCCCCAGGGCACCGGAACCCATTGGCCCTTTATAGCGCCAGGCAATCGGAGTGTTGGGGTCACAGCCATAGTCACACCAGTAACGCGCGTCAAAATGAGTGACTTCACCCAACTGTCCGCTTTGCACCATTTCCGCGATTTTTGCCAGTCCGGGATTGCGCCGATAGCAGTAGCCCAGACCGGTTACTACTTTGTCCGTTGCCCCAAATTCTGCCATGGCTTTGGCATCTTCTAGGTTATCGGTAAGGGGCTTTTCACATAGGACGTGCTTGCCCGCTTTAACTAGCGCTTCCGCCATTTCGCGGTGCAACTTATTGCCCACCACAATGGAAACAATGTCAATATCGGGATCATCAACAATGTCTTTCCAGTTGTCAGTGGCTTTTTCGTACCCATAATCGCGAGCAGCGGCCTCTGCAAAGGGTAGGTAAGCATCCGCGATGGTAGCTAGGCGTAGCCGGGGTAGCTCTGATGCGAATACCGTGTTGGCTTGACGCCAACCGTCTGCGTGAGTACGCCCTGCCATACCCGCGCCAATCACCGCCACTGATAGGGTTTCTTTAGTCATTTTTTCTCCTCTTTGAGTTCCGTTAGTGCCGGAAACGCTTTGACGGTCGCCACAACGAACCGTTGTTAACACGTGTTAACTACTGTCCATAGTAAGGGAGGATTCCCCATAAATCAAGACTCAATTCCCAATATTTTGGTTTGGGGGTTACATCCCGTCTGGTAACACAAGTTCCTCACCTAAACGCATCCCAAGATAAAAGTTAGCGCACGTTATCTTATACTTGAGCTATGAGTTTTCGTCCTACCCAAGCAGATGTAGCCCGCAAGGCGGGAGTGTCGCGTGGATTAGTTTCCTTGGCATTGTCTGACTCCCCACGGGTAAATGCGGAAACTAAAGCCAACATTCTGCGCGTTGCCTCCGATATGGGATATGTACGTAACCAAAACGCCGCGTTCTTGTCAACCTCCGGAACCGATCTCATAGGAGTAATTCTTCCCGACCTACAAAATCCTTTCTTCGAAGAGGTAGAGGACGCGCTGCGTCTATCCGCTGAAGAAAACCAGCTACTATCCCTAGTGTCCACGGCACGTCAGGATCCAGATAAAGAATGGCACCTAATAAATCGCTACCAAGAGATGCAAACCATCGGAGTCATCCTCACCTCTCCTGCCTCTTCCCAAGAACGCCTGGCACGTCTATCTGAAAACTTCCCACTGGCGGTACTGGGTTCAAAGTACGTGGCGGGAAAAATCGACTCCATCTATATGGACGAGGAAGCGGCAGCCCGGCTGGCGATAACTCACCTGGCTGAGTGCGGATACGACCGCATCTTTTCCCTTTCCAGTCCGGAAAGCGTTGACCAGGCAGTAGTTACTCGCCGTAAAGCCCAACGGACAGCTTTTGAAAACTTACGCAAAAAGAAAAATAAATTCCCCGGTTTCCAGGCATTGCTCCCCGACCTAGAACCGGGCGAACAGATTCGCCAGTGTCTCGAGGGATCGGTAGCAAAACGACCAGCGTTCATTGCGCACAATAACCTGATTGCGATTGAGGCTTGTACCGCATTGCGTGCCCTTGGAATGGAGCCGGGCAGGGACTGCGGGTTAATCACTTATGACGACACCTACTTGGGGAAGCTAGAAGAATTTTCTATCACTTCTATCGATCAGCACGTCTGCCAGCTGGGCAAAGAAGCAATTAAAGCAGTTGCCACCCGCTACGCCGCCCCTGGTGGCCCGGGACAAGAAATCGCGCTGCAACCCTCCCTGCTACAGCGCGCCACCACCTGCAAAAAACCGCGCTAAAAGACTTTTGGGAGCTCAGAGCCCGAGGCCGACCCTTTCCAATCAAACAAAAAGCTAATCCGGCTACACACACCGCACCCAGACCCACCCTCAAGAAACTCGCACCCATACTCACAAATTTGAGAATAAACTCGGGTATACAAAAGCCTGGCCTGCCAGCAAACTAACGAATAGTTTACCGACAGGCCAGGGCGGCAGCTGGGTGTCTACCTATTACTTGGAGTACTTAGCCTCCAGGTTCTGTTCCACCTCTTCCAAGGTGTAGATCTTGGTTTCCGGAACGAACTTAATGTAGAAGCACAAGGCAACCACATTGATAATCCCGAAGGCCAAGTAGGTACCGGAACCACCCAGATTTTCAATCATCCAGGGGAAGGTTCCCGCTACGATAGCGTTGAAGATCCAGAGGGCACAAACCGAAATCCCCTGCGAAACTCCCCGAATCTTCGCCGGGAAAATTTCCGAAAGCAGTACCCAGTGAATAGTTCCCGACTGCTTAATAAATAGGAACACCGACACCAAGATAAGTACCGTCCAGGGCAAGAAGCTGGGGATGGTAGTGGTTACATTGCCATTAGCATCCATATGCGGCTCAATACCCCAATAGAACACTCCCGCCAGTACCAACAGGGAAATCGCCACCCCAGTTTCCTGATAAATACCTACCGTACGCCGGTAAAGTTTGGCAATCAGCAGGAAGCCAACTGCCGAACCAATCGCGGAGAAAGCACCGGTTACTACGTTGAGCATAATGCCTTGACCAGTATCAAAACCGGCAGCAGTAAGAATCTTCGGCATGTACCACATAGCGGTGTTAATTCCGGTGGTCTGGTCAAAGATTCCCAAGAATACCCCGATTATCAGCACTTTACGAGTCCAAGGAGTGCGCCAAATCCGAGTAAAGCCCCACTGTTCTTCTTCCTCTTCTTTACGGTGCAGTTCAATCATTTCATTAGTTTCGAACTCCACCTCTTCGTCGGTGTAGCGCACTCGTTTCAAAGCACCAATTGCCTCGTAGTAGCGCTGGTTAGCCGCGTACCAACGCGGCGATTCCGGCATCACTCGCATCCCGACCCACAGGCAGATGGCGGGGATAGTGGCGATTACCAGCATCCAGCGCCAGGCATTACCGTTGCCACCGGAAAGAACAATAGTATCCTGGACGCTATTCGAAAGCCCTGACAGACAGTCCCAAGTGTAGGTACCACCCACCTGCACTGCTTTGCCTGCATCTGGAGAACCCTTGGGGCAAGTAACACCAGAGGTAATAGCTTTGATGGTCGCCTCGGGGGCGTTATGCGCTTGCGAAAGTGCGGCGTTGCAGATATAAGCAACCAACTGTCCAAACACGATCATGAACTGGTCTACAGCTACCAGCGGACCACGGATTCGCTTGGGGGCAGTTTCCGCCAGATACAGGGGAACCGATGAGGACGCACCTCCTACTGCCCAACCCAAAATAAAGCGGAAGGGGTAGATAACCCACACATTAGGACTGAAAGTACAACCCAAGGTACCAACCAGGAAGATTACGGCCAGCACCATAATATTGGTACGGCGCCCTATACGGTCGGTTAGCCACCCGCCAATCAAGGCACCAAAGGCAGCCCCGATTGCCAGCATCGCATTTACCCAACCCTCATGGAGAGCGTCTAACGCTAATCCTCCGGCGATATTGTCCATATACATATAGGGCAATGCACCGGCGATTACTCCGGTATCATACCCGAATAGTAGCGACCCGAAAGTGGCGGTGGCAGCCAAAATAACGGTGCCACGATGCGGCCCTGACATCGGGGTCTTAGCTACCATCTCCTTAACTTTTGCGGGAGAGGGCGGTTCTGCTAGTTTCTCCTTATAAGCTTCATTGCTCATATTATTTTCTCCTTTAACAGCGATTCGGGTTATTTGTAGAACTCTGGCTGTTCAATTAATTCCACGGAGATCAATTTGGACTCGCGCGATTCTAATGATTCCAGGGCAGCATCCACCACACAGGTTGCCGCGTATCCATCCCAAGAGCTCGAACCGGTGTGCCGATCCTGGCTAACAGCGTTAATCCACTGCTGTACCTCACGGTTAAAGGCATCATGGAAACGGTCAATATGGGATTGGCAGATAGCGTTGGAACGTTCTTGGCTGGAACGCACATACACTTTTTCTTGATCTCCCAGGTAGGCGGTGCCCTGTTCCATTACCGCTTCGCACTGAATGTCATAGCCGTAGCCGATGTTCACATTCACTTCGTCATCAATTCGGATCCCGGATTCGGTGTACATGACTACCACAATCGGGTCGGTGAGATGTTCAAACTTATAGCTGGTGGAGCGGGGGATATCTACCCGCACCTTCACGATTTCTTCACCGGTTAACCAGCGGCAAGTATCAATTTCGTGAATAGCGGTGTCATCAATCGCCATGGAAGACAGGTAGTTTTCTGGAACAGTGGGGTTACGGTGACGACAGTGCACCATGGTGGTTTCGCCCAGCTCTTTGGAGTCCATCTTGGCTTTCAAGATGCCATAAGACTGGTCGAAACGACGCATAAACCCAACAGTTACTAGTTTCTTCCCAGCCTTTTGTTCGGCCTCCATAATTTCGCGGCAATCTTCAGCCGTGGTTGCCAGCGGTTTTTCGCAAAGCACGTATTTTCCGGCTTCAATCGCTCGGATTACATCGGGCTTGTGCACCCGACCGAAGGTAGCAATCAGGACGGCATCTACGTTCGGATCTGCGATTAGTTCTTCGCCTGAGCCGTAGGCTTTGCCGCCAACTTTTTCCGCTACTTCTTTAGCAGCCTCTAAGTTGAGGTCGGCGACCGCTACAATCTTGCCGCCGGTCAATTCGTTTTCGATTCGCTCTACGTGGGCACGTCCCATACCGCCGGCACCGATTAAACCAATATTTAATGTCATTTTTCTCCCCTATGAGTCTGTGGTTTTCCCGGTTGCCTCGCCGCAGCCGGTCGCAGCTATAAAGCTACTTAGTGGTGATACCTGCGGGAGGGGGAACAAATATCCCGCTCCCGCAGGTATCGATAAAGTTAGAAATGGTTACTTCAATCCCAGCCCGCAGCTGGCCAGGTATTCACGCATATTGATGGCGTTCTGCTTCGGGAATGAGGGTTCGCACGGGTAGCAGTCCTGTTCGCAAATGCAGTAGATCTCGCGATCTAGTCCTGCAAGCGCATCAACAAACTCATGCATTTCCGGCAGCCCAGCAGGGGGACATACCGAAGCACCTTTAGCCACGGCCTCACCAAAGGGCCAATCTTTTTCGTGTGCCTCTTTGGTGATGGCTTCATCGAATGCCTTGATATGCACATAGGTAATCCGCTCTGGGTATTTCTTAATCAGTTCGACCGGGTCGCCGCCACCGTAGACTACGTGACCAGAATCCAGGCAGAGGTTAACGTACTTGGGATCGGTGGCGTCAAAAATGCGGGCGATTTCCTCGGGGGTTTCAATATGGGAATCTCCGTGAGGGTGCAGCACCATCTTCAATCCATATTCGTCCAGCAACATTTGCCCTAGGGCGTTGGCGTGCTCTACATAAAGCTTCCAGGCATCATCGGACAGGACGCGGTCATCTGTCCATTCCCAAGTCTTATCATCTCGGTAAAGCGGAGGTAGATGCACGATGTATTCCGCGCCTACTGCCGCGTGAGTTTCAGCAATCGCACGGAAAGTTTTCAAAGTTTCCGGCCAGGCTTCGGCTTTGTGGAGAATCCCCCAACCAGTGCCGGCTACTACCTTCATCCCAAATTCATCACACCACTTTTGTAGTTCTTTGGGATCAGTCGGGAAATAACCGAACGGTCCGGTTTCGATGATTTCGAATCCAGCTTCCGCCATTTCCTCCCAGGCTTGCCGAGGATCCATTTGTTTTTCATCCTTAGGGAACCATACTCCCCACTGGTCAGGGCACACCCCGATTGATAACTTGGAATATTTGGGATCCTTGGTATTTATTGCTTTGCTCTGCGCCATCGCAGTTTCCTTTCTCTAACTTTCCCCCGGCTACCCCGCCGGTTTTTGACTGCAAGTCCTGGTTTTAGCCATTTTTCTTGCCTGCTAGAAGCTTGCCAATACTTTACCGAATCGGTTCGGTAAATGCCACGATAGCGAACAAAATCGTTTCGGTCAAGCGGATTAGCAAAATTGTTACGCCAATTATTTGAGCTGGTACGATCGTTGCCGTTTTTATTCGGGGTGCAGCGTCCCTGCCGCTACTGCGTAGAAGCTATGCCGCGTGCATATCTAACCAGAGGCAAAACACTCCACTTCCCGAAGAATCGCGAGTGAGGTTATTAGCGTATCGGGGTTCACGGTTCTTAGAGGATTTCCCCACCGGAACTGGGATTTTACTGCGGGTTAGGGAGTGGTGGCGGCTTGGTAGAGGGTGAACAGGTGGGAGGTGATTTTGGTTTCGTCACCGGCAAAGTCCACCCCGTAGGCGGCTTCTACTACCCGATCTAGCTGGGCATGCGCCCGGGTTAGATCGGGATAGAGGAAATCATTGTCCGGGTCATATAGCTCCGCCAAGGTAGCCGGGGCATAGACTTTCCTTTTCTCGAGGACGAGGGCGGCGGCCTCTTCAATCACTTGCTTTTGCTGCGGGGTGGGGTCTGGCCAAATAAACGTGTTGTAGACGGTGGTATTCCCGTAGCTATAATCGCTTTTCAGCCTGCCGGCGACCACCCGCATCCAGGCGTTATGGAACTGGGAAGTGAGGACGCCGAACTCGTATAGTCCTGCGTTTGAAACGAAAAATAGTTTATCTCCAGGAATATGCGCAGTATCTAAGAAACCTATGGGAATATATCCACGCCGCTCAGAGGAAACTTTAGGCACCGCAATATACTTATCTCCTTGCGGGGGGCGGATTTCATCGAATAACCAGGGAGTATCCGCCTTCTTGCGGGTCGCCGCCTTGGCTGAGGATTGGCGCATCTCTTTTACCCGGCGCACCCGTTCCAACACCAGCGGCAGGTGAGCTAACTCTTGCGGCGAGCAATCAACCAGCCACAAGCAATAACGCGGCTTACCATTAATGAACTCAGCTCCCATGGAGAAGGGACGAATCCACTTTTCCGCAGCTGGCTCTTGAGCTACTAACTCGTCCTTTTCTTCCTGCCACAGCAGCAAGTTTCCACCCTCAGTGGGTTTACCACCCGCAACCATCGGAACAACTTCACACAGCGGTTTAGCCCGTCTGTCCACAAACACATCCAGGGCATCTGTTAGATAACCATTTATATGTCCTACCTGCTGGCGGCGAGATTCCCCTTCTTTCGGGTGCTCGAAAAGATATTTCGGATGATCATCCTGATAAGAAAATCCGATGATTACTACGTGTACATGGGCTTGATTTTCGGCTTCATTGTCCCAGACGAAACTGCGATGGGCGAAGTTAATGCGAACCCCTTGCTCAAATAGCGGTCGCCACAGCGGGGTAACTTGCTGTCCTTGGCAAATACTGTTGGTAGATACAAAGGCTGCCCGGATCTCGGTGCCTTGCATATAGTTGGCGGCTTTCTGATACCAGCAGGCTACATAATCCAGTCCCCCCCCCCGCTTGCCAAATAGGTCTGACCGATCCTGTTTTTGCTCCGGGGTGTGATTGGAGTAGCCAATAAAGGGAGGGTTGCTAATTAAATATGAACACTTTTCTGCAGGTAGCAGCTGCTCCCAGTCTAGGCGGACCGCGTTCGCGAGCACAATGTTAGAGTCATCGCGGAGCGGTAAATCCGCTACTTCCCGCTGCAAAATTGCCGCCGTTTCCCCATTAGCCTGCAGCTCGGCAATCCACAGCGCGGTACACGCCACCGCGACCGCGAAATCATTAATCTCTATCCCGTAGAACTGTCCCAGATTCACTTTAATCTGGTTCTTCGCCGCGCCCTCCTGCTCGAATTCCCAAGCCTGTTGCCCGCGCTCTAGCTCCGCAATCACCTGGTTTTCCAAGCGCCGCACCTCAATATAGGTTTCGGTTAAGAAGTTCCCGGATCCGCAGGCACTATCCATCCAGGTCAAACTAGCTAAACGGTTTTGGAAAGCCCGCAGTTTCGCCCGCCGCGACCTATCGGAAATCCCCGGATCAGACAGGATCCCTTCTAGTTCATTCTTTAAACCGTCAAGGAAAAGCGGATCAATCACCCGGTGGATATTTTCCGGACTGGTATAGTGCATTCCTCCACTGCGGCGAGTTTCCGGATTCAAAGTCGACTCAAAAACGCCCCCAAACACGGTAGGAGAAATCTGTGACCAGTCAGTTCCCTGCGATACCTCATTAAGCAGCAAGTCACGCAGCTCCTCGGTAAAGTTCGGAATCTCTAAACTTCGTCCCGGCTCCCCCGCAAACGAAGAGGGAAATACGGCCTGAGTAGCTTCCTCACCCGAACTTTCCCCCGCATCCGTTAAGTTCGGAGCGCCGGCAGCGGAGTCCCGGAACAGTCCCCCATTCACATAGGGGAAAACCGCGAGCTCTTCCTCCAGATAGGGGTCTCGCTGCTCAAGTGGGGTGTCTAGGACTTGGAACAGGCGTTGCAGCGCCACCCGGGTTTGAGAAGCGGTAAATCCTCGCAGGTAACGCAGCAGCGCGTCCTTGCCAAAAAGCCCCGCGTCCTCGGCAAAAAGACAGAACACCAAACGCACACACAGCACGTTCAGGCAGTGCTGCGACCAGGCAGAATCGGGGTCTTGATATTGCTCCAGCAGGCCGCGATGTAGCTTGCCGATCAGTTCCCCGGCGCAGATAGAGACTTGGCGTTCCTTTTCCGTGCGCGAATATGCCGGGTCAATTAAAAAATCCAGCAGATAAGACTGTTCGGGCAGTTCCGCTAAAGAAAATTCAATAAAATCGCCGGCCGGATCTTCTTTATTGAGGTCATGAATCCGGAAACGCTCGAAGTTACAAACAATAATAAAATCTGGGCGCTGGCGATTCGGTAGCGCATCGGCATAACGTTTAGCCTGTTCAAAAGGGGTAACTATTTGTCCCTGGCGCAGCTCACCCGCATCAAGGTTCACGCCAGAAGATTTTTGCTCCACGATAGTGCGCGCAGATGGAATCACCACGTCAATAAATCCGCGAGTCCGGGTGCGCTGCTCAAAACGACACTTGGTGGAAACTTCACGCATCCCCAACACATCTTGCAGCAGGGAGAGCCAAAAGCTGTGGGTTTCGCCTTTTTCGTAGCCATGACCTGTCCACTGTTGCACGAAATGCTCCGCCGCCCGCCGCCGGCCGCCTACTTCACTCACCACGTTTTCCTTTATGGCCTAACGTTACCGTCACCAGTCACGCTACCTCGCTTTGGTTACCTTGCCAGCCTACCCGCAATCCCCCAGTTTTCTTCGGTTCACGTCCGGTCACTACCCCGCTACAGCTACCCAACACAACAACCAGCAGGAAAAAGAGCACATACACCCTTGCCTAAATGTTACCTATTTGGTAACATTAATTCATGTTGATTCGATTTTCCTCAACCAAGTTGCAGAAATCCTGCAGCACTCAGGCAAATCGAAAACGCGCATACGGTAGTCAGATAGCCAATACTCTCAGGCTTCGCTTAGCTGAGTTACAGTACGCAGAAAATATGAACGACCTATTGCAGGGAACTGGAAAATGGGAAAGATTAACCGGTAATTTTGCCGGTCACTGGTCAGCTCGCCTTAGCGGAAATTGGCGACTGATTGTGCGACCAGAAAACACGACAAGGCAAATCGAAGTAGTAGTCGAAGTGGTAGACATACAGGACTACCACTAAAGAAAAGGAGGGAGCGAGATGAATAACGAATACAATTTTATTGCCGCTCCGGGAGAGTTTATCCAAGAGTGGATGGACGAAACCCAGATTAACCAGGCTGAACTAGCGCGGCGCCTGGGAGTTTCCCGTAAGCATGTCAGCCAGCTACTGCAGGGGAAAGCGGCCTTAACTCCGGCAATCGCAATTGCTTTAGAGCGGGTAACCGGGGTTCCCGCCCGGATATGGAACCGCTACGAGGCCGGTTACCAGGATGCTTTACTTCGTGAACAACAGCGCAACCAGGCAGAAAGCTCCTACGCGGTAGCAAAAAGTTTCCCGTTAACCTACCTCAGAGAAGTCGGGGTAATTACTGCAAATGCCAGAGATAAGGCTGCAACTGTTTCGCAACTACTATCCTTTTTAGGAGTCGCCAGTTTTAGCGCATTTTCCGCCAGCTGGACAAAAAGTAGTATGGCGTATCGCCGCCGGGCAGCCTCCCGTGAAACAGATCTTCCCTCTCTCGCATCTTGGCTACTCCTGGGGGAAAAACAGATTCCGGATAATCTTCCTCCATTAGACAAGGCTGCGCTTAAAGCTCTACTACCCCAGCTTCGTGAGCTAACTTGCAGACGGAATGAAGAAGCCCTGCCACAAGCGCGGCGCTACTTAGAAGAAGTGGGAGTGGCGCTTTGTATTATTCCTGCCATTACCGGCTTGGGGATACATGGAGTTACCCGCTGGGTCAATGGTTCCCCAGTCATACAGCTATCAACACTGTATAAAACCGATGACCAGATTTGGTTCACTCTTTTTCACGAAATCGGTCACGTGCTGCTTCACAGTGATACACAGCTATTTATCAGTGATGATGATTCTCAGGCAGAGGAAGAAGCTGATGCTTTTGCGGCTCGAACTTTGATTCCGGAGCCCTATCGGAAATCCTTACCTAAAAAACGCGATCTTAAGTTAGTCAAGGAAATGGCTGGGAAAATAGGAGTAGCGCCCAGTATCATCCTTGGGCAAGCGCAACACAGTACCGGTGATTTCGGTTGGGGACACTCGCTAAAACAAAAAATTAACTGGCACGAACTCACGGATTTTCATCTCCAAGACGCCTAGAGCAAGCCGAGAATTTTGCTAATCCCAGGAGTAGAAACCAGCGTGAGCATCCTCGCCTAGTTATCTTTGGAGGGCGAATCCGGCTTTGCCAGGTGCAGATCTACCGCCACTAGGCGACGTTTGTAGGCGCGGCGCAGCGAGTTACGCAAGGGCAGAGAACCTGCCAAGACAACCGCGAGAATCGCCCAGGCAGTAGCAATGACGACCCACAGGCCAGCCCGAGCCCCGCCCGCGTCCACCACGTTGCCCCCAATCCAGGCACCCGCAGAGATTCCCAAGGTAAAGAAAGTGTTTAGCCAGGCCATACCTTCGGTGAAACGGGAAGGGGGAACCAGATTCGCCAAAATATTGGTCGCATTGGTCATGGTAGGTGCATAGGTGGCGCCAGTAAGCGCCAGGCAAAGCCCTAAAATCCAGGCATTGGAAGCGAAGAAAAACGTGGAAAACCCCATTGCCATCAGGATAATTCCCCCTACGAACAGGCGCAAAGCCGAGATTCCCCATTCCTTGGCACCATAGATTATTGCCGCCGAAAAGGAAGTAACCCCGAACATGGCTAGCAGGATGCCCGCTATTTGTGGCATACCGATTTCCCGACAATAGGCCACTACGGATAAATCTAAGGCGCCGAAAGTTAGGCCACAGAGCATAAAGATGGTCCCCAGTACCACCATCGCCGCTGATTTAAGTAGCGGTTTGGCCTCCTCGGGAGAAAAATCAGCCTTCCCACGCGGAGTAGGTTCCGTTTGCCGCTGCGCCAGAAACCAGAAACCCCCAATTCCCGAAGTTAGCAGGCAGGCCACAATCCCCGCCGCCGGGTGTACTACCGTGGCCAGGACAGTGGCAATAATCGGGCCGAAAATAAAAATAACTTCGTCGAGAGCAGCTTCAAAAGCATAGGCCGTATTTAGCTTGCGGGAACCGGCTAAAAGATGAGTCCAGCGCGCCCTCACAAAAGCCCCAAAAGATCCGGTAGTAGCCCCAGATAGGGCAGCAATTACATAGAGCGTCCAGCGTGGCGCGTGATAGAGGGTCGCTGCGGTTAAAGCAGCCAATAGCACCAGCGAAGCAGCTACTAGGGGACGCAGAATTTTAGCCTGCCCATGCCGATCCACTAGCTGCGCCTGGATTGGTGAAGCCGCCGCCATAGCGATTACCACTACCGCGTTCACCTGCCCCGCCAGGGAATATTCCCCGTATAGAGTAGAAATCATTAGCAGGGTAGAAAGCCCTGCCATCGCCATAGGAAAGCGCGCTATCGCCCCGGCGATAGAAAAACTGAGCGCACCCGGATAGGCGAAAATCTCTCGATAGGTCTTAAACACAACTCCAGCCTACTGTTTTAGCTACTCTCTATCTCGCCCCAGTTAAACTGGGGGCATGAATCTGTCGAATAATCGTCTCTGGCGTCGCAGCTGTACCGCGGCGCTACTGATAGGAATTATCGGCATAGTTACCTTAGGGTTCAGCGGACATCCGGTGTTTGCCAGCCGTATGTTTTCTCTAATGCTACTGCTACTGGGGGTTTATCGGCTATTTGACCGCTCCCCAAACGCCTGGTGTGCGGTGCGTTCCTGGTGGCTTGACTGCCTCGCCCTTTTCGCCCTGTCGATAATGCTGTTTATTCTGGCTCCCTACGGTGGCATGATTATGCCTACCGGAATCTAGGGAAAACTACCCAGAATCTACCGCCTAAGTCTAGGCCAGCGAGCCCATCGGGTCCCAAGCCGGCAAAACTATCGGCGCATCCTCGGAATCAATAACCTCCCGATATTCTGCAGGAAGCCGATCCCGATGTACCGCGATTTCGAAAACGTACTCATCAAACCAGGAATCGTTCATAGTGTAAAACCCCCGGTCAGCACGTTCTTCGCAGCCCCAAGAGTTTTCAACCCGCCAACGGCGAGGGGCGCCATCCAACATATCTACCCCCACGAACAGCATGGCGTGCGTCATTAAGGATTCGTGGGAAAGCAGGCGTTCTTGCTTATCCATCCCGAAATGTACCCCATAGACCCCGCCATAGTCGTAGAGATTCTTGTCCCAAAGCGACAACACTCGATCCGCCTGCTGCTCGGTGTCACAACCAAACCAAACCGGCTTCCCGGCCTGCAACACGGTAGCCGCACAGTCCTTCATTACCTGTATCGGCACATTTAGATATCGCACCGGCGCTGCCCCCAACACATTACCCAACCGATCCACGGTGTAAGTCTTCCCGTAGGGGTTAGCTTCGCGGGGATCGTTAACTAGGCAAACATAGTTACGCAGGTCATTAACAATATATTTATCCGCGAACTGTTGAGGAGTCACCTCTCCTAGCCGCTCAAACTTATTGTCTTTATCGTTGTATTGCCAGACGAATTTTTCCGGCGGAGTTCCCAGATGGATATTCAGGATCCGGTGTACCCCACCCAGCAAGCGCGCTTTTACTTGCCCTATGGTTTCGGGATTTTTTTGCACAGCTTTCCGCAGCGTAAGTGCCCCTTCTCGCAGGTAACGCTCCAGAATCCTATCCATTTTTCTCGAGTTAGAAGAAGATTCAGTCTCTGGCATTGCCCACTTAGGAACCACCCCGTATTTATCGACTAACGCCACAAACATATTCCACTGGCCACCATCCCCAATCGGATCAGATAGCAGGTGAGCCACCGTACGGTCATCAATATCGCGATCGGCCAGCTCAATCTGAGACTCAAAGAAATAGTTTGCTTTTTCCAGTTTGTCCCAATAAAACAGGTACGCCTGAGAGAACTCAAAGTTTTCGACATTTAGGCGCTTAATCATTGAAGAACGTAGCAGATTCAAACCGGCAAACAGCCAGCAGCGCCCCGATTTCTTTTGGTTAGCCACCGGCCACGCATCTAGTTTGTGCGACATGGAACGATCCGCGAAAGCCACCACTTGGTGATTTTGCGCCACCTGGTCAATATCTGAGTTAGTCACCGCGTTTTGCATTAGCTGACCGCGAGGATCCGAAGAAAAGTCTTTACGCAGTTCAGACAATACTTCCGGGGTTAGTGTAGCTTCACGTTTGCTCACTGTTCCTCCTATACTTGGGGCGGCATGCCGCCATTTTCATGGGCAAAACTATCCTGGGTAGCAACTGAGGACTGGGGTTAGCACCACCGTTTCACCGTTTTCTTGCTTGCTTCCAAAATATCCCATCGTCCCCGCAGAGTTAATTTGGGGTGCTCTACCTCTCTTCGCCAGCCTCACTGATTCCTGCGTATATAAAAATATTCGTAGGGAGGAGGCAAGGGCGCAATGAAGACATACGAAAGCATCCCCTCGGCAAATGCGGTCACTGCCAGGAATACGTTTAATAGCTTATTTTTCGTCCTGCAAGGCCGAAATTAGTTCATCTACCTGATGAATCCAGATTCGTCCAGAAATATCGGACGGCATCCGGAAGTCACCGCGCGGACTAAGGCCAAATCCGTCAGTTATTCCCGGTCCGCCAGGAACACAAGTCCGTTTGAATTGGGAAGTGAAGAAGCGATGCAAAAATTCACGCAACCAGCGCAAAATAGTTTTCAAATCGTATTCGTGACGATCTGATTCGGGCAGGTCTGCCGGCCACATTCCTTTTTGTTTATCTGCCCACGCCTGATACGCCAAATAGGCAATATCACGGGGGTCGCGTCCTGAAAGCAGGTGGAAGAGAAAGAACTCATGCAGTTCGTAAGGGCCGATAGTGTCCTGGGTGGATTGCAGTTTTTCCCCGCCGCCCGGGATCAGTTCCGGAGAAATTTCTTGCGCCAAAATTTCTTGCAACACTTGCGTGCAGGCTTCACCAAATAGGTTTTGTCGGCACACCCAGCGAATCATGTATTGCAGCATGGTTTTGGGGATTCCGGGATTAACCGAATAGTGCGACATGTGATCGCCGACCCCATAAGTGCACCAGCCCAATGCAGCCTCGGATAAATCCCCGGTTCCAATCACCAATCCACCCTGATGATTGGCAATCCGAAACAGGTAATCAGCACGCAGCCCCGCCTGCACATTTTCAAAGGCCACATCATATTGGGCAGCCCCTTGGGCGAAGGGATGATCCATATCGGCAAGCATTTGCCGGGCAGCCGGCCGAATATCGATTTCCTCGCATTTAATCCCCAGGGATTCACATAACCTAAAGGCGTGAGATTTAGTGCCTGCCGAGGTAGCGAAACCGGGCAAGGTATAGGCCAAGATCTGGGATTTTTCGAGACCGAGGCGGGCTGCCACCTGAGTACAAACCAAAATCGCCTGGGTGGAATCTAGTCCCCCAGATACTCCCAATACCATCTTGGGGTTACCTACGGCCTGTAAACGTTTTTGCAGGCCGTAAACCTGAATCTGGAACGCTTGCCGACAGGCACGGTCGATACCCTCCTGGTCGGTGGGCAGGAACGGGAATCTGACCGGCCTAGGAATCAGTTCCACTCCCCCCTCTTCGCCTTCGACCTGACCAGAGTGTAAATAATTCTCCCAGGGATCAAAGGCGGTAGCCGCACCCGCAACTCCCACTCCCAGGCGGATCCTTACCTCCCAGGTCTTCCCGGATTGCCTAGCCTTAGCCTCCGTGAAACCACTTTCGCGCCGCCTCCGATTGGCGAGGAGAGCTAAATCAATATCGGCCAGCGCAATCTGAGTTTCACTGGGGAAAGGCTCCGTTTCCGCCAGTTTAGAGCCATTCTGGAAAATAAAGGTTCGTCCTTCCCAAGCAGCATCTGAGGAAGACTCACCGTTCCCGGCTCCTGCATGTAAATAGGCACAAATCCCACGTCGAGAAGTAGCTTCCGCCAGCAGTTTCTGCTGTTCTCCCCCCTCTAAAGTAGCTGGGTAGGCAGCTGGATTCACGATTATGCTCGCCCCCTGCAGAGCAAGTGGCAGCGCCAGGGAATACGCTGCAGCCCCCTCGCAACCGACTTCTGCTCCCACCGCTAAACCTGGTACGTCCTCGACAGTGATTGTCCCATTCCCTATAGGAGCTTCGCTGGCTCCCGGAATTTGGGTTGCATCCCAGCATGCATCTGCAGCTAGGTGAGATCCGGAAGTAAAGTAGCGTTTTTCATAAGCCGCACTGGAAAGAAAAACTTTCGGAGTCAGAGCAACTACTCTTCCACGTGCCAGAAATACTGCGCAATTATAGATTTGACCCGCTATCCGCAGCGGGGCTCCCACTACGATTAGCTGCGCGCAATCCGAAGTCTCTTTAGCCAGTAGTTCTATCCCTTTTTCCACGCTTGCCAGTAGCCGCTCAGAAAACACCAGGTCATCAAGAGTGTAGCCAGAGATGCTCATCTCTGGGAACACCGCTACACAGGCACCCTGGCGGGCAGCTTTTCTAGCTGCCTCCGCGATTTCAGGAACATTCCGATCCGGCTGACCAGGATGGCTGGGAATAGTAATGGCAGCAACCCGGGCGAAGCCATGGTCATAAGGGCTAGAAAAAGTCATGCTCATATTATTGCACTCAGACTCGCCAGCTTCCGCGTCCATAAGTGTAATCAGCGTCTAATTAGAGAGCCCTGATTTAGTACGCTCCGGGGTAAATGTGTAGAATCGTTGGAGTCCAGCCCCGATAGCTCAGTGGATAGAGCGTTCGCCTCCGGAGCGAAAGGCCGCAGGTTCGAATCCTGTTCGGGGCACTAAATGCTTTTCTGTAAAACCGTCTACCCATCTGCTAATAACTGTCCCTATCTGCGACTTAGTTTGCATTTAAAATAGCCCGGATGCATCAGTGGATTATATTTATGGAAGTCTGTAATCCCTGGATTATGTAGGGAAATCGTGGAACTAGGAGTATAAGGCGTCAATAAAGGCACCGCCATGCGTGAAGTTCTGCAGCATTTTGGGTCTTCCCCGACCCAAGCAATCGCGATTAGGGATTCCGCAAACGACTTTGAACTGGTGCGAGAGGCAGATATGGGAATCACCCTAGCGGCTGGGGCAAAAAGCTAAGCGAAATCAAGGACTGGATTGTTCTCTCGGTTAAAGCGGAGGGGTGGCTACAACGTTTGCACGCTTCCACGGTCTCGACCCCGCCTGAATATTAGAAGAACTTATATCCTCCCAGGTCAACGAAGCTAAAGCCTTTACCGGTAGAAACATTTAAGCAGGTAACATCACTGCCGCCAAAAGTGCAAGCATATTTACCGAGTTGAGTATATTGCCCAGGCCCTAGCGATTGCAGGTCAAAACGTTTACCGCTATTGTCGGTTTGACCAGCGACTACATCCTGATAGAGGGGGGTAGTACCATTCACACACCCTCCAATACCCGAGGAAGCATCCCACATCCCCAACACCGACAGCCGCAAGTCGCCTTCGTTACATTTCCCCACATTCTCAGCAGCATCAAAGTTACTGGCAGTCGCACAAATCACGCCGCTGCCGCTAGCCAGCACACCCGAAGCATCAGCCGCCAAGGGAACTAACGGTGGCACCCCATCCTCGAGTTTCTGTGCAATCGTACAAACCACAATCCCGGACTGGGAACGGAAAGTTACTCGCTTCTTGTCCCCTCCTAACTGCGCGGGACTTACCGGCTGCGCGGCTAACACCTTTTTAACTTGTTCACTTTGAGCGGTAGCAATCGGTTTAGGTTCCGGAGCCGCTACGGTTTCGGTAGCATTCGGCTGTACACCCAGAGGAATCGCCGAAGGAACTTTCCCGGTGCTGAGCCGCACGATTTGCCAACTCACTAAAGCAATAAGAAGCAAGACTACCAGTCCATATAACAGCCATAGCGGAGAGCGCCGAGGAGATTTAACCTGCTGATCTTCTGCAGAAGAAACACCTGGCATTAGGGGCGACGGTTGACCGGTCACTGCTCCAGCTGATGATGCGGCAAAGTTCCGAATGGGAGTCACCCCGCTAGTAGGCAAAGCTCCATACACAGAGGCGGGAGCATCGTAGCCACCTGCAGATGGTGGCGTCGAGGCAGATTCTACGGTGGCTTTCTGGGAGCTAGCCGTGGAAGGGCGTTGTCTGCTTGCAGCTGACAACGGATCCGAATGAGCTTGTGGATAACTCGCAGCTAGCTGCGCAGTCTCGGAGGAATATCCACTGTTTTTACGAAGAGGCCGTGCTGGGCGCGGGGCTGCTGCATGTTGAAGAGGTTGCTCACCAAGATTATGCGGAACTACTCCCGGGCTATTCGAAACTTGCGGGATTCCCGACCCCTGCGACTGAGGAAGACTAGCTGACCGTGGACGCTGATTGGGGTTACGGGGAGGAAAATAGCGTCCTTGCCCCGCGGGGGAAGTCGGCGAATTCATCTGCGGCTCGCCCGCGCCGCGAGCACCATAACCCGGCTGTTCACTCACGCTAGCCACTCCTCGTTTACATCGGCGCTGCGCCCTTTAGACAGCAGGAACTGGTTAAAATGCTGCGCCCACTCACGATGTTGATCCCGCTGATAGTCTTGCAATTGCCGCAAATCCATCTGCCCCAATTGAGGATAGGTGGCGCAAATTGCCCGTAAGACCGCAATAGTTTGTCGCACGTCCACTAGAGCATCATGCAGATTATCCTCTCCGCGCACCCGGTAAAACTCTGCGAGCGCCTCCAGGGTGCGTTTCCCACGCCGATAACGATCTAGCGCCCGATCTAGCACTAGCGGGTCAATTACCGGCAAGAAATCTACCCGCTGACGCATTGTCGGTAATCCTAGACGTTCCAAATGACTATCTAATAGCGGTAAATCAAAGGAGGCGTTGTAGATAACTACCGGAACTTGCGCCTGACCGCAGGCTTCTAGCACCTGGGCAACTTCGGTCACAACTTGCTCTAAGGGGCGTCCATGTTCGCGAGCGTACTCGGTGGAAATTCCGTGTACCTGCTGGGCCGCCTCGGGAATGGGAATACCAGGATTGGCCAGCCAGGTTTGTTCTCGGGTTTGACCATGACGCCATTCCACGCAGGCAGCGGTAACTATGCGATCAGTGGCGGGTTTTACTCCTGTGGTTTCAGTGTCGAAACCCATAAATGGCCCATCAATCCAGCCCACTCGCTACTCCTTACCTCACCAGCGCTTTCTGCGCTTTCGCTTCAAATAATACGCGGTTATTTAACTGCCGAGTGGTAGTTGGGGGCTTCTGAGGTCATCTGCACATCGTGCGGATGAGATTCTCGCAGTCCTGCACCGGTAATTTTCACGAAACGTCCCCGTGCTTTCAAGGTGGCTATATCAGAGGAACCGGTATAGAACATGGATTGTCGCAGCCCCCCGATCAGCTGATAAAGCACCGCCGATAAGGCGCCCGAGAAGGGTACTTGCCCTTCGATACCCTCGGGAACTATTTGCGCATCACTGGTTACTTCCGCCTGGAAATATCGATCCTTGGAATAGGATTTACGTCCACGCGAACTCATTGCCCCCAACGAACCCATGCCACGATAATGCTTATACTGTTTACCATTCACGAATACCAGCTCGCCTGGAGATTCTTCACATCCAGCCAGCAGGGAACCTAACATCACAGTATCGGCGCCTGCCACCATGGCTTTAGCGATATCGCCTGAATACTGCAAACCACCATCGGCAATCAATGGCACCCCCGCTTTCGAACATGCCTGAGCCGCCAAGTTAATCGCGGTAATCTGTGGTACCCCAACTCCGGCAACTACTCGGGTAGTACAGATAGACCCGGGACCCACCCCGACTTTCACTGCATCCACCCCGGCGTCAATCAGCGCTTGCGCACCCTCGGCAGTGGCTACATTCCCGCCAATAATTTCGATCCCGGCAAAAGTTGGGGAGGCTTTCAATTTCCGAATCATCTCTAGGGCGAGTTCCGCCCCACCATTTGCGGTATCGACTACCAGCACGTCTACTTCTGCTTCCGCTAAGGCTTCCGCGCGTTCCCAGGTATCTCCCCAATACCCGATGGCGGCACCTACCCGCAGGCGACCTTCCTCATCCTTAGTGGAATTGGGGTATTGTTCGGTTTTCACGAAATCTTTTACCGTAATTAGGCCGGTAAGGCGACCTTCCTCGTCAACTAGCGGAAGTTTTTCAATTTTCTTTTCCGCCAGCAATGCCCGCGCTTCCTCACGCGGCATCCCTTTACGTCCAGTAGTAAGCGGCATCGGAGTCATCGCGTCGCGAACCTTAACCGTCGCCCACTGGTCGGCAGGAATAAACCTTAGGTCACGGTTAGTGATTATCCCTTTGAGCTTGCGATCATCATCCACCACCGGCAAACCAGAGACTCGGTAATGCCCGCATTCTTTATCCAGCTCCAATAAGGTGGCATCCGGTCCGATAGTAACCGGATCGGTAATCATCCCAGATTCAGAGCGTTTAACCTGTCGCACCTGTGCGGCTTGCTCAGCAATCGGCAAATTGCGGTGCACGATTCCAATACCACCTTGCCGAGCCATCGCAATCGCCATATTGGCCTCGGTGACGGTATCCATGGCCGCAGATATTACCGGCGTATGCAGGGTAATTCGTTTAGTTAACCTACTGGAGGTATCGACTGCAGAGGGAACCACATCGGTGGTTTCGGGAAGTAAAAGAACGTCGTCATAAGTTAGCCCTTCTAGGGCTTCCAGGTGTTCGGTAATCACCTTTTTAAGGTTATCCCGAAGCACCAGGTTGACGCCACCTTTATTCATTTGTTAACGCATTTTCCAGCAGCTTTACCCCTGAATGTGACCCGTCTTACCTTGTATCTAGTTTTTATTCTCAGCACGCTGTTTTAGTTGGAAGTACCTGTAATCCCTAAAGCCCCACTTCTGCTGCAAAGTAGTAAATTCGCTGAGCGCTTACTACATTTATTTTTCTTCTGAACTGCGATTTAAGCTTTTATTTTCCTAGATTTCATTGAACAATAGTCTTTTTTTCAGAAAACCGTAAGCTACTTTCTTCATAGTGAGCCATAACTTGAGGGACTACCAAGGAGCACCTATGAGTAACTTCTCGCGACTTCCCGGACCGGTGGCGGATTTATGGGAGTGGCAATACCAGGGAGCCTGTAGGGATTTGGATACCGAACAGTTTTTTCATCCCGAGGGCGAACGCGGGGGAACTCGCAAGCGACGTGATGATGCCGCTAAGGCCATCTGCGCCCAGTGCCCGGTAATAACTGAATGTCGGGAATATGCGCTAGCTGCCCAAGAACCTTACGGGATTTGGGGCGGACTAACTATGGAAGAACGTCGTGAGCTTATTCGCATCAAACACCAGGTTCCGCAGCGACGTAGCGCCTGATAAAGGTAGTGAGGATGCGGGAAACTGTATGCAGGGCTTTATTTCAAAATTTCTATGACGCTGCAGAAGTGTAATTGCAGAAAGAGCCACTTAATCCATTAAAATCATGCGCTCGTTGATTCTCTAACTAACAATTGGTACCCCACTGTAACGTCAGACAACTGGGAATCTGGCGCATCAAATAGCATCCGTAAACCGCTAACTGCTTTACGACTTATAGTCGCAATATCAGCAGAAATTGTAGTGATCTGAGGGGTGCAGAAAGCGGCGAAGGGGATGTCATCCCACCCCGAAATCATGGTGTCTCTCGGCACTACAAAACCGGCTTCCTGGCAAGCCCGTAGTGCGCCCAGAGCGAGTAAATCGTTCATACAAATAATGGCATCCGGCGGAGTACTCTTTCCAAGTTGACTTGAGACCGCCTGGTACCCGTTTTCCAGTGTCCATGGTGAAGCAGGAAGCTGTATCCATGCATTTTCATTAACTCCACGCAAACTTGCAGTCTCTATAAACCCTTGTTTTCTGAGTTTTCCCGCCGAACGGGTTGCCATTGTGTCAGAATCACCAACAATCCAGAAAGACTTTGCGCCTCTGTCAAGAATATGTCCCATCATCTGCCTAGCAGCACCAATGTTATCGATAGAAAGATGTAGTAATCCAGCGTCGTGGATTCTTTCCCCCAGTAAAACTACCGGTATTCCTAGATCCAGTTCACGCAGTTCCTGTCCAGAAAGTTCAATTGGAGAAATAATAAGCCCATCAACCGAACCGGTATAGAAATTCTCCAATGTTTGCCGCTCTACATTGGCACTTCCTTTAGTTTCTCGGACTATCAGAGTTAGCCCTAGCCGGTTAGCCTCCGTCTGGATAGCCTGCGCCAGCATTGAAAAATAAGGCCAGGTTATGTCCGGAACCGCTAAGGCAATAAATTTAGTTCTGCCACTACGCAGCTGCCGCGCTGCTTTATTTGGACGATACCCAACTTCTGCGATTGTCTTTAAAACTCGCTCACGTGTTTGGGGAGCGACATGTTGATAGTTTCGCACAACATTCGATACTGTCCGTTGCGAAACTCCTGCCTTCTTGGCTACATCCATCATATTGGGTCTTGGATTTTTTCTTTTAGTCACCAATTACCAACCTCTCCGGTTGCATGATTAACGAGTCCCATTTAAAGCGATGGGCCAGGCTTTTTCTCGCCTGGCCCATCGTCAACGCTAGTTAGTAAACCTTGCTACTTAAGCATACCTTCAATATCTGTTTGCAGGTTGTTAAGTGCGGAATCTACTGGCTCGTTATTCAGCCAAGTTGCTTCTATACCCTCTTGTATTTTATCGCCAATGGCAGGCCATTTTGCGAGGCGCGGTTGCATATGAGCATACTTGGTGGCGGTATCGAAATACTGCGCACGGTGAGGCGCATTCTTGTAAGCATCAGATGTTAGCGCCGTCTTTGTTGAAGCCATATGCCCGGTTGCTACTGCCCAATCTCCAGTGTGCCCGTAAAGGAATTTAACAAATTCCAAAGCTGCCCGATACTTAACCGGATCATTATTAGCTTGAACCGGGATAGCCCAGGTGTGAGAGTTTGCCCAAGTGAATTTCTTAGAGAACAGCATGGGAGCATTGGTAGTCTCATAATGGAAGGGAACTTCCTTGGTATATTGATCCACAGCCCAAACCCCGTTGTACATAATCGCGGATTCACCCTTCATGAAAGCCTGCTGCGATGCATCATAATCATGAGTTGGAGTGGTATACCCTTTTTTGACTAGTTCATTCATGAACTTCAAAGCAGTTTTCGATGCTTCTGAATTTACTTTAACAGTCTTGGTCTTAGCATCAATAAACTCTTCGCCCTGTTGCCAAATCAAAGACATCCATAGACGCTCGCCCATAGGATCCTTAGAAAGCGCAATATCGATAAAGTTCTTTCCAGTCTTTGATTTAACGGCCTCTGCATCGGCAAGGAATTTCTCGGGGGATGTGGGCATGTCATATGTCCCATCGGGATTAGTCAGCCCGGCTTTTTCAAGAATATCCATATTAAGGTGAGAGATTATTGCGTGCGTGTCGAAAGGTACCGCATAGTTCTTACCCTCGTACCGAATAGCATCTTTAGCAGCATCTGTGGCGTCGGCCAGATCGATCCCTAAGCTATTGTCCAGTTCTAACAACAACCCCCGGGAGGCATAATCGGGAAGATTTGCTCCATGCATTACCGTTACGTTTGGGCGGTCTGTACTAGCTAAGGCGGCATTTAAACCATCATAGAAAGAATGCCAGGTAGCCCCACCTAGTCGCTTAACTTTAATTCCCCACTTATTTTCTGCTACAAACTTATTTGTAAGAATCTGAATTGCTTCACATTCAGTGGTCGCCTTGGAAATATCTGTGACGTTTTTTGTTGTGTCATCGCAGTCACCAAAGAAACGAGCCAAATTGATCGTGGTTCCTTTAAGCTGATCATCGGTTACCGCTTTTATCTTGGATGCAATATCTTTGGAGTTCGCAGCTCCTTTGCTCGCGCTTCCTCCACTTGCACCACAGCCAGTAAGGAGCAGAGCAGACGCAACCACTCCTACCGTTATCTTGTTAATCATCCTCATTGTTGATTCCTTTCCATTGTTGTTTTACTTTCCACCACTAGACATTGAGATTCCCCGAATCAGATATTTTTGCAAAAGCAGAAACACTATCAAGAGTGGAAGAGATCCTAGGACACCCCGAGCCATGAGCGACCCTAACTCTGTAGCTTGGGCAAAATTTCCCTGCATAGATGCCAATCCAGTTGTGATGGTGAACATCTCTGGCTTAGTAGCTGAAACAAGGGGCCATAGATAATCATTCCAGCTCTGAACAAAAGTGAAGGTTGCCAAAGCAATCATAGACGGCACGGCCATCGGCAGCATCACGGAATAAAATACTTTCCATTGTGACGCTCCATCTACTCTCGCGGCCTCCTCCAACTCGCGTGGCACTTGGCTAAAGAACTGCGTCATAATAAACACCCCAAGCGGGAAAGCCACACGCGGAATTATTAGCGCGGCGTAGGTATTATGCATATCCACATCCGCAAACATCATGAACAGTGGGATAAACATGGCTTCTTTGGGAACCATCATCCCAGCTAGCGTAAGGGCATAAACAAGTAAGCGCCCCGGAAACTGCAGTTTAGAAAAAGCATATCCTGCAGTTGCACATACGAACACCGTAAGCACAGTAGTAATCACAGTTACGATAGCCGAATTCATAAACCATTTCATGGTTAAACTGGTGTTCAACACATCAGCGTAGTTCTTCAAAGTCAAACCCTGAGGAAGTATATGCTGCGAACTCACCTTCAACGCCTCGTTAGGCGTCAACGACAAAGAAAAAATCCAAACTAGTGGAAGTATCCACAGCAGGCAAAGAACAATCATCGCCAGCTGATACAAACTAAACGAACGCTTAGTACTCCTAGAAGCGGAACTGAATAACCTTTTTCCCTTGACCACTTCAAACTGCCTTTCCTGCTGCTGAGGTAACACCGTCATTGCGCTTTCCTTTCGCGAGACATCAGGAATTGGATAAGGGAAACCAAAACCATAACTACAAAGAGGAATAGTGACATTGCGGATGCATATCCTAACTGCATATCCCGGAATCCCGTTTGATAGATATACCTAACTACAACGTCTGTGGTATTACCTGGGCCTCCGCCCGTCATAATATTTACCTGCCCGAAAATCTGGAAAGATGCAATAATCTGAGTAACCATGATTAGCAAGGACACATGGCTCAGACCCGGCAGCGTTATATGGCGGAACTGTTGCCATTTACTGGCTCCATCTAATTGCGCTGCCTCATACAATACGGGGTCAATATCCTGAAGGCCTGCCCCAAACAGAATCATATTGAACCCAACAGTCCACCAAACTGTGGTAACTATGATTGCACCCATAGCAAATCGCGGATCCGAGAGCCATGCAATCGGCTCTCTACCTAGTATCTCACTCAATCGTCCAACCAAACCGCGTGAAGGATTAAGCAAATATCCCCAAATCAAAGTCGCTACCGATACCGGTAAAACATAGGGAAGGAATAGCGCAGCCCGATACAATCCGTTAGTTTTCCGTCTGGGATTATTAAGAAGTAATGCGAACACTAATCCCAATCCAGCAATAATCGGTGTGGAAACAACCGTGAAAATAACCGTATTTTTAAAAGCATTCCAAAATCGAGGATCGTTCCATGACCCATGTTCTCCAGGATGGAATCCCATCAGGAGAACGATAAGGATTACGGAGACCATCAACGCGATATCTCCAGCATTACGAGTTTTCCTCGTTCGCCAAGCCCAATAGATAGCAAAAGACAACAGTAATAGCCTTGCAAACCATTGCGCGCTCAAAGACCATTCAATGTTTTGTCCACCGAACATCTTCAAGTAGTTGTCTAGACCTAACCAAACTGGCGCGTTGCCCAGTAATTGCCAATCGTAGAAACTCATCAATATGGCCTGAATGACAGGATAGACAATAAATGCCAGATAGAAAAGCAAGAACGGAACGACAAAGCTGAAATTAACCAGCCAGTCCTTACACTTAGTCTTTGACGGTAAACGCATTATTCCTCGCTTCCTGCTGGTTGGTTAAACCTTCGAGGACGAATTTGATTTTGAAAACTATCACCCAGGACAAACCGTTTAATCTGAGAGATAGGAATTTTAGGCGTCCGATCTTCTTTCAATAAGCCATTTGTCTCTTGAAGAGTGTCAGTGAGCTGGGTATAGCACCACCCCGTTAGTACGGATGAGTTGTAAAGTGCCCTGAAGAGTGACGATACTCTTTCCTCGAAATCTTTAGTGTTTGAGACTACCTCATATCCCCAGGAAGATTCTTTATCCTCACGTAAAGAAATTCCTCCGAACTCTGTGACCATCATCGGACGATCCCCTAACTCTGTTGAAGAATTCAACAGGATGGGTCTTCCTTGCGGCCCGATTCCATGAATAGTCTGGCATGCATTTCCAGGTTCTAGGTAAGCAATTTCCAATTCATTTGCAGTGGTCGCATAATCATGCGTGCTCACAATATCCGTATCGAGTTGTTCCCAACCATCGTTAGCAACTACCAAACGGGTGGGATCCTTCGCTCTAGTTAATTCAACTATCGAGTTTACAAAGTGGCGTTGGCTGGGATTAGTGGAGATTGCGTCAACTCCCCAACTCTCGTTGAAAGGAACCCATACCACAATCGAAGGACTGGATGCATCTCGGTCAAGTATTGAATTCCACTGCGATAAGGTCCAATTAATGGCTCGGCGGGAATACTCAAATGCGGCAGGAAACTCTGCCCACACCATAATTCCCAGATAATCAGCCATAGCAAGATAGCGTCTATCTGGAGTGCGCTGATGGATTCTAATCGTATTGAATCCCATGTCCCGAACTAGCTCTAAATCACGAATTTGAGCATCGCAACTAGGCGCTGTAAAAAAGCTTTCCCGCCAATACCCTTGATCTAAGATTCCGCGAACATATACAGGTTTTCTGTTAATTCGCAGATACCCATTCTTGATATCTACTGCACGAAGCCCAAGATAAGAAAGGACCTTGTCTTCTTGGCTACCAACTTTTAACGCAACTTCAGCATCAATCAAGTTAGGTGAGCTGGGGAACCAAAGTAGATTATTCCATTCCGTTCGACTGCGCACCTGCGGAATCTCTACGATTACGGTTGCAGACATACCTTTTATATCGGTTTCAACCGCAGCCAGCTCTTGCCCCCGCAATCTTAAATTAATACGAATGTGTCCCTGAGGAATCCATTTTGAAAAGGCAAATTCAGCAGTAACTATTGCTCGATCAAGATCAAATTTCCACCAAATTTGCTCTACCGCATGGCAGGGAACGGACTCCGCCCACACATCTCGCCAAATTCCGGTAGAACGTCTGTACCAGATGTCATGCGGTTGTTTGAGCCAATCTTGTTTTCCCCGCGGTTGACTCTGATCAAGCCTACGGTCTTCCGCTCGCACAACAACTTCATATTCATCGTCTTCTGGAAGTTTTACCGAAAATGAGGTGCCACCCCCGACGTGCTTGCATAAATGATTCCCATTGACCCAGACATCAGCAAAGAAATCAACCGCCTCAAAGTTGAGACACCATTCATTTCCATCAGCTTTGGGAGGCAAATCTTGATGTTTCAAGATTCGTCGATACCAAACCACATCACAATCCGAAAAATCTGTAATTTCAGACAGCTGACTTCCGGGAGGGAAAGGAATGAGTACTTCCCGGTTAAAAACCGAGGCAGATTTAAACCAACTCTCTTTTAGACCTTCATCCTCAGGATCTTCTGCAAACTGCCAATACCCATTCAAACTAGTCCAGTCACTACGACGTAATTGAGGTCGGGGATACCCAAAATCCAATTGTAAATCTTCATTGATCGACATATAAGTAGCCTAATACACAATTTGCTACGTAGCAAACTGAAATAATATTTTTCTCGAACTTCCTCATTTTTTGACCCCACAAAGGTCACCTTCACAGTATTCGCTATCTTTTTAAGAATAGATTCCCGAACAAGCGAAGAAACTATTGGGAAATAAACGTAAATTCGATACCTCTTATTTCTAAATCAGATACCCTCCCACAAGCACAATAGAGAAAATAAAAATGGATCCAGGGGATAAACCTGGATCCATTTAAAGCGTTAGCCTGTTACTTCTTGTTACGACGCTGATGGCGAGTCTTACGCAACAGTTTACGATGCTTCTTCTTGGACATACGCTTACGGCGCTTCTTAATAACCGAGCCCATTAGGCCCTCCTTTTGTTTCTTAGTGCGCGCGCGGCGCCCTTACAACTTGAAGTATTTTTCTCGCCCTACTATACAACAACTTAGGCGGAGGTTAACTATTGGCCACCCCGGAGCTCTGCTCCCAGTTACCGAAGCCCTGCCCCATCATCTGATCAACCGCGGCGGCGGGAACCCTGAATGATTTACCCACCCGAACTGCGGGAATATCGCCAGCATGAATCATGCGGTAGACCGTCATTTTCGACACACGCATCAGATCCGCGACTTCTGCCACTGTTACGAAGCGCGGAGCTTGCTGCTGTGCCATAATGTTCCGTCCTGAGTTAATCCATGCCGGTTAGGGGCTGTCACTAATAGCTTAGATGGAAAACCTAGATAAAATCTAGACTTTCGCGTATCCACGTTTAAAGCTACCCCATCTAACCCACTTTTCACAACTGCCACAGGAAAGTTATTGGAAAATAACCATCTAACCCAAATCTACCCAAAATATTCCCGATATTTTTTGCCTTTTCTTTAATCAGGAAGCTAGAGAGGAGACACTACTTGACCAAAAGATCAAGCCCCCTGCTTCTCCTAACCAAAACCACTGGCCCCGGGTTACTATCTAGGCAGGAATTGTTTCTATTTTTAGCGGGGGAGGGATGATGCCACGCAAAAAAACCGTTTCTAAACGCGCAAGGCTTCGCGAATCCATCGACCATCTCGCCCGCAATTCCCCTGCCCGCCTAGTGTTGATGGTTTTCGCTGGCATCATCTTCGTGATGACCTTACTACTGTGTTTACCAATCGCTACCACTACCGGCAAACCCGCTCCACTAATAGATGCACTTTTTACTGCTACCTCGGCAGTCTGCGTAACTGGACTTACCGTAGTCAATACTGCTTCCTACTGGTCTTTATTTGGCCAAATAGTGATTATGCTAGGCATACATATTGGCGGGCTCGGGGTAATGACCTTGGCTTCAATATTGGCACTGGCAGTATCACGTCACATCGGACTTACCCAAAGAATGCTGGCAGCCATCGAAAAAACCTCCTCCCTCGGTAAAGTTGGTGCCCTAATCCGCACGGTTATCGTTACCTCTTTTACCTGTGAAGCTATTATTTTCATCGCCCTTTTACCCCGGTTCTTAACCCTGAACGAATCCATAGGCTCCGCAATCTGGCACGCCCTGTTCCAATCCATCTCCATTTTTAATAACGCTGGGCTGATTAACCTACCGGAGGGGGTAGACGCCCACCTGGGGGATTGGTGGATGATCACCCCGGTAATATTGGGAACATTCCTGGGGGCTCTGGGGTTCCCAGTGATGCTAGATCTCAAAGAAAACTGGCGTTCTCCTCATAAACTCAGTTTGCACTCTAAACTGACCATCACTACCTATCTTGCTGTTTGGGTATTTACCGCGGTAGTTATCGCCTGCTCAGAATGGAACAACCGGGGAACCTTTGGCTCCATGAGTACCTCAGAATCTCTGCAAACTTCCATCCTCTTCGGAGTGAATTCCCGTTCTTCCGGGATCAGTACAATCGACGTGGGACAAATGACCAGAGGTTCCTGGTTCCTGCTGGATGTGCTGATGTTTATCGGAGGTGGATCTGCATCTACTGCCGGCGGCATCAAGGTATCCACGCTAGCAGTAATGATTTTGGCGATTATGGCCGAGGCACGCGGGGATCGAGACGTGGAGGCCTTCCATCGCCGGATTCCCCCCTCAGTAGTGCGTCTTTCGGTAGCCGTAACCGGTCTGGGCGCCATCATGGTGGTGACCGCTATCTTCTTTTTACTTTCGGTAACCGACTATTCGATGGACGTCATCGGCTTCGAAGTAATCTCTGCTTTCGCCACTGTTGGTTTATCAACCGGAATCACGCCAGATTTGCCAATAAT
Source organism: Varibaculum vaginae (assembly GCF_900604285.1). Classification (GTDB taxonomy): domain Bacteria; phylum Actinomycetota; class Actinomycetes; order Actinomycetales; family Actinomycetaceae; genus Varibaculum; species Varibaculum vaginae. Next base: position 461,790 of record NZ_UWNY01000001.1, on the reverse strand, counting down.
AGGAAAATATTCGCTGGTACTGTTAATGTTCGCGGGCAGGACTGGAACTATGACAGTAGCGGCGGCTCTCGCCTTACGCGAACGTCGCAGAGTAATCAGAATGCCCGAAGAACGCCCTATCATCGGATAGTTTTATCCAGGTTACGAGCACACCCTGGTCTGCCGCAGTTGAGGAAATTTATCCGTGCCGCTTCCTAAACAAAAAAGCTACCAATACCAGGTGAACAAATAGATCTACGGCAGCTGCGCAAACTGCTCCAAAAGTTCGGCATCCCCAGAAACGATAATGATGTCATTGGCATCAACACGAGTTTGGGGAGCGGCATATTCAAAGGGTTCACCAGGAGAAAGCACCCCGATAACCGTGACCCCATACCGGGAGCGAGTATCCAATTCTGCCAAAGTGAAACCGTGACAGGCCTTCGGAGGACGCATTTTCACTACCGAGAATCCCTTACGATCCATCTCGATATAGTCCAGCATCTTCCCACCCACCAGGTGAGCAGTGCGCACCCCGGCATCATATTCAGGGTAAACCACGTGGTGTGCGCCGATTCGCTTTAAGATTGATCCATGTTCTAAAGAAGTGGCTTTCGCCCAGATTGATCCGATACCTAAGTCCACCAGATTTGCAGTGATCAGCACCGAGGCCTCTAAAGCAGTTCCCACCCCTACTACAGCTGCCTGAAAATCGGTGGCACCCAGCTGTTCCAAGGCTTCGGCACTGGTAGCGTCCGCTTGCACCACCGGCAGACGCGACTGCCATTGGGTAACAATCCGCGGGGACTTTTCCACCGCTAACACCTCTCGATCTAAACTCTCTAGAGAGGCGGCCACTGCCGAACCGAAACGCCCCAAACCGATAACTAGCACTCCAGATGCACCAGAATCCCGCTTCGCCATCTGCGTCCTCCTACTGTCCCCGGGTATAAATAATCACGCCTGCTACTTCCAGCCTACCGTGCCCCATTATTTCGCAGGCATGCCGCGCTAGAGTAAAGGCATGGCCAAGGTAAAGACTAGCTATCAATGTTCCGAGTGCGGGTGGCAATCAAGCAAGTGGTTGGGACAATGCCGTAACTGCAGGGCATGGGGTACCCTCGAAGAAACCATACCTACAGAAGCTACGGAAACTTCTTCCCGCAATAAAATTTCAGGTAGAACCCCCCAGAGAAGAGCCCAATCCATTAATGAAGTCGATATTGCTGACGCTAGATTCCTCCCCACGGGAATCGGAGAACTTGACCGGGTACTCGGAGGCGGCCTGGTTGCCGGATCAGTGGTTTTATTGGCGGGCGAACCCGGAGTAGGCAAATCAACCCTACTGTTAGCCGTTGCCGGAAAAATTGCCTCGGGTAAGTCAAACAAGTCAGTGCTTTATGTAACCGGAGAGGAATCCGCGGCGCAAGTACGCCTACGAGCCGAGCGGATTGGTTCCCTGGCTAACAATCTATTGTTGGCTGCGGAAACCGAATTAGAAAGCGTCCTGGGGCATATCGATCAATGCTCCCCTTCGCTGGTGATTGTGGACTCCGTACAAACTATTGCTTCCCAGCAAGTCAGTGGGCAAGCCGGGAATGTAACTCAGGTACGCGCCGTCTGCTCGGCTTTAATTGAGGTCGCCAAAAGTCGCGGAATCCCAATTCTACTAGTAGGACACGTGACCAAATCTGGTGGAATCGCTGGCCCGCGCGTCCTGGAACACCTGGTTGATGTAGTTACCCAATTCGAGGGGGATCGCCATACCCGTTTACGGCTACTACGAGCGGTAAAGAACCGCTATGGCGCCACTGATGAAGTTGGTTGTTTTGAACTAGTAGAGCAGGGAATTGTTGGCTTAGCTGACCCTTCAGGACTGTTCCTGTCACAAACTTCCTCCCGGGTACCGGGCACTTGCGTAACCGTAACTCTGGAAGGGCGACGCCCGATGCCTACTGAAATACAGGCTCTAGTATCACCACTGGTGTCCGGAGGATCGGCCAGACGCACCACCTCGGGACTCGACTATTCGCGGGTGGCTATGACCTTAGCGGTACTGCAAGCCCGCTTACGACTAGCACTTTCTAATTGTGACGTTTACGTTTCCACCGTAGGCGGAGCAAAAACCAGCGAACCAGCAGTTGATCTAGCAGTAGCGTTGGCAATCACCAGTGCCGCCCAGACGCGTCCCCCTTTAGAAAAAATGGTGGCTATTGGGGAAGTTTCCCTAACCGGGGAAATCCGCGCTACCGTGGGGTGCGGAAGGCGCCTATCCGAGGCTGCGCGGTTAGGTTTTCGTCACGCTCTGATTCCTCGCCTGGGAGCCGACGAGGTTTCCGCCCCTAAAGGAATGACGCTACACCCGGTAACCAACCTGGCGGAAGCAGTAATGATTGCCCTACCTGAAGAGTAAATCACTTCAAAGTAAAGACTTCTTTGCCTTCGGTGATTTCTTTACCATTTAATACCGGAATCGCCTGATAAGTTCCCGCCTGCGCGATATCGCCAGCCTTACATTTGCTAACGTTCTTCCCATCCCAGGTAATAGTGGTGTTGTATTCCATGCCGGTTCCTAGCAGTAAAGGCTGGGGATCAACCTTTTCCTGACATTTCCAAGATTCCCAAACTGTGTCTTCACCGGTAACGACTTTCACGCCTACTTTATCTATTGCGCCGTTCATGGTGCAGGGCTGATTCCCTTTGGTGTTGCGCAAGGCTACCTTAAAATTAACTCCTGTCCCCACCTGATTTTCCGCTTTTTCCGGCTCTAACTTGTAGGCTATATTGGTCATTTTGCAAGCGACGGGTTGAGTAACCAGCTGTTCTTTATTCTGCTGCACTTTCGCCCGTTGCTGACTATCATCTGCGGCTTGCATCCATGACCAGGCAAAACGAACGATTAACACTACCAGGGAAATTAATATCGCTAAAACTAGCAATGCCACTATCCGGCGTACCCAAAAAGTTGTCTGCGAGGGACGCGTGTGATTGGAACGGCGCTGGGGGTGGTCTGGACTCATGTCCCCAGGTTACCCTAGCCCTTTAGGCGGAAGCTGGATTGGCACCCCCAGGAGGTGTTTTTCTGCCAGCCGAACCATCTTCGCCATCGTTAATAATGCACCAAGATTCCACTAGCAGTGCAATCACCAATAAAAACAGGCTAGCCAAAGCTAAAGCAATAGTGCTAGCGGCAAAGGAACCGACCATTCCGGCATGCCGTAGCTGGTAAATCAGGATTAATTGCGAAAGTAAATATCCAATAAACAGCGATGACCACACGGCTGAAGCCTGGGCTACCAACGCCACCATTGGCGCTTTAGCTAACTGTACCCAGGAGGTTTTCCCATCCCGCAAACGCTTCACCGCCTGTCCAAAAATTGCTAATACAATTGCACCGCAAAATATTAACAAGGTCAGTATGGGGCTAAATTGGAGAGGACTACCTCCCATTTTTACCGCTAAATCACTAAGAAAGTAACCGACTATCAGAGCAAATAACGCCAGCAACGACAAGATAAATTTCCGTAGCGGTCGCATGTTATTACTTAAGTTCCTGTAGCGGATCGAAAGCTGCAGTGGGTTGATCGGCACGGTCACCTTCCGGTTTAAGTATGGGAACCGCTCCCGTGGTAGTTGGACGCAAAATAGAACGCCGCTCCACCGTAGATTTTGCTTCGCCGCCATTAGCGGTCAGGTCATCGCCTGTATTCAGCTGTTGCTCGGCAATCTCTAGAGATTGTGGCAACGGAGATTCTTCAAACTCGGGAATAGAGCCGGTAACCAGACGCCCGGCATGGCGTCCACTGCCATATTCGGCATTTGTCACCTCTTGTTCCGTAGCGGCTACTGGTTCTGGATCTTCGATAACTACTTCCTCTGACTCAGCTACAGTTTCTGATATTTCGCTGTCTTCATCTGGCACATGTTGCCATTCCGGACTCGGAAGATCTACATCTTCATCTGGCTCTACCGCCGGTATCAGCGCGTCTACCGGGGTTTCTTGTTCGGTCTTTTTACCGGTAAAAAACGCTTTAATCCGCTGCCAGAGGCCAGTTTTACTAGATGCCTCTTCAAGAGGTTGCTTCGCTGAAATCTCTTCGATTTCCTCTAACGGTAGCCCCTCATCTAATATCACTGCTTCTGCAGGTTCCTCAGTGGATATGCGAGGTAACGGATGGGAACTAGCAGCTGGAGTCCGAACCGAATTGGAAGCGTCGGGGTAGGGAATCGGAAGTGATGGAGCTGCCGCCTGTGATGTCTCCTGCCCCCCTGTCGTCTCTGCTGTTTTTTCTGAAATTTGGGGAATTTGTCCACTGGGATGCAACTCGCGGGCATCATCTAATACTCGTGGAGGTAGCGAAGGTCTAGAAACCGCTGACCACCGGGGCAAAGGCATAGATCCCGTACCAACTTCAGTTTGCGAATGGCTATCGGTTATCCAATCGGGGTAGATCTCTTTTACCCCATCGCGATCCGGGGCATAGTCGGCTAAAACCACGACTTCCCCAGCGCCCGCGAGCTCAGCTTTGGGAGCTATCAGAGACCAAGGTAACAAGACAAAAGCACGCTGACTAGCCCGCGAATGCGGTAGCACTAGCCGTTCATCCTTGCTGACAACATCCTGGTAATCAATAATATCGAGGTCGAGGGTGCGCGCTCCCCAATGTTCGTTTCGCTCCCGTCCGTGTTCATTTTCTATCTCTTGCAGCAGGCGTAACAGATTAAGAGGAGAACGGACAGTCGAAACGATTACTACCGCATTCAAGTAATCGGGCTGTTCTTCCTGCCCTTCGCCCAATACGGCTGCTGTGCGTACCAACGGGGAAACTTCTACTACTCCGACCCCGCTAGCCTGGGATAGCTTACTGAGTGCTTTCCGGAAAGTTTCGCTGACTTCCCCGAGGTTTCCACCCATGGCAATTACCACTTGTCGAGGAGAATCTGGGGTCTGCTCTATGGGATTCTCGGATTCATCTAGCGGGCTTTCGCTAATTCCGGCAGGATCTTGTGCGTAAATCTCTTTTAAGTCCAGAGCAGCAGTTTCTATCTGGGAAACTTCCGGATCAGGCAGCAAATTGTCTAGGCCGCGCCAAATAGTTACCGACACGTCCTCTTTTTCTATCCCTAGCGGTGCTTGCGGTTTATGTAAGCAAACCCGCACTGCTTGCACCTTCGCCAGCTGCAAAGTTTCTTCGGCTATCTGAGTAGCCACTTTTTCTAGCAGGTCACAGGGGGGACCGGTAATAATTCGGCTAATCAACTCAGATACCCGCGAGTAGTCCACCGTATCTTCGATCCGGTCACTGGCTCCCGCATCTTGTAGATCCAGGTAAATATCTGCGTCCACCAAGAAAAGCTGTCCGTCTTGACGTTCGTGGTCAAGTACCCCATGCCAACCATGTTCCTGAATCCCCACCAGGCTAATATGGTCGAGATATTTTAGACGCTGACTAATTTCTTCTTGGTTTAGCGACATGATATTTCCCTCCATAAACGCCCGACTGCTACCGCGCTAACTGAAGCCGCAACGTTATGCACTCTAACTGCCCAGATGCTTGCCTGCGCACAAAGCGCACTCACCGCAGTGGTGGCGGCCTCTCGCCGTCTAGCTCCCGGTTCCAGGCCTGCAGGCAGGTGATTATCCCATTGGGCAGGCACAGCCATCTCTAAGAAACGCTTGCGGGAAGCCCCAATCAGCAGGGGATAGCCTAGCTTCGCCAGCTTATCGAGGTTTCCCAGTAATTCCCAGGACTGCTGCGCGCTTTTAGCGAACCCTAATCCGGGATCCAAAATAAGTCTTCGCAAATTAACCCCTGCCTTTTCACAGGCTCGGATGCGTTCCGTTAATCCCCGAGAAACCCCACCGACTACATCCCCACCATAATTACACAGGCTATCCATAGTTTGGGGATTACCGCGCATATGTTGGCAGATATAGTAGGCATCATTTTCCGCCACCACCGTCAGCATCTGGGGATCCATTGTGCCCCCGGAAATATCGTTAACTATTTGTACTCCGGCCGCTATCCCTGCCTGGGCAGTTTCCGCGTTCACGGTATCTAAAGAAATAGGGCACGGATTGGAGGATTTATCCAGGTAGCCACGAATCACCGGCAATACACGTTCCTGTTCTTGCACCGCACTTAAGGGCTCGGCTCCAGGACGGGTAGATTCTCCTCCTATATCAAGAATATCAGCGCCAGCCGCTTCTAATTCAAGGGCATGAGAAATCGCTTTTTCGGGTTCAAACCACTGTCCGCCATCAGAAAAAGAATCTGGAGTTACGTTAACAATCCCCATCACTTTGGTACGGCCGGATGTCAAGAGGTCAGGAATTTCCAGAATCTTCATGATTCTAGCCTACCTGTCATTAAACGCTCTTTTGTTCTGGAGACAGCGGAAAATAGCGTGTATCTTCTTTTCCCCTGGAAAAGTACTCGCAGAGGGGTTAGTTTCCCCGAATCAAGGAAAGTACTTCCGCCCGGGAGCGGGGATCGGAACGCATGACTCCACGTAGAGCCGAGGTAGTGGTGCTTGCTCCCGGCTTCTTAATGCCTCGCATGGACATACAAAGATGCTCACCCTCGATAACTACTGCTGCCCCTCGCGGCTTAAGTCTTTCCATTAAGGCATCCGCTATCTGCGCAGTCAATCTTTCTTGCACCTGCAATCGATGAGAAAATCCCTCTACCACTCGCGCCAGTTTCGATAGCCCGGTAATCCGGCCATCGCGCGGAATATAGGCCACGTGTGCCACTCCGAAAAACGGTAACAAATGGTGCTCACACAAAGAATAGAAAGGTATCCCCCGCACCATCACCATCTCGCCATCATCAACCTGGAACTGTTTTTCCAGAGGAAGCGCCGGGTCAGAATGCATCCCGGAAATAATTTCTTTCCAGGCTCTCCCCATACGTGCCGGGGTTTCTTGCAATCCTTCTCGCTCGGGATCCTCGCCAATAGCTACCAGAAGGTCACGAATAGCCTGTTCTACCCCTTTTTGGTTATAAGTCACCAGCTATTTACCCTCTACTTCTAAATGCTCAGGAATCGGAGCGGTGGCCGGCGCTTGAGTTTGTTTAACCGGATGCCCAATTACAGCTCCTGGCACTGCGCCCTCTTTTCCGTAGGACCAAACAGCCCTTTCAGGCTGCTTTTGCACCGGTGCGAAAATCTCGTTGAGCTCATCCTCTAGCAAAGTTTCCTTTTCTATGAGCCGGGATGCCAAATCATCGAGAATTTCCCGGTTGCGGGTAAGAATTTCCCAGGCCTCGCGATTGGCATTATCCAGGAAGTTTCGTACCTCTTCATCAATGGTGCCTGCCACCGCCTCGGAATAGTTCCTGCTGGACAAGCCATCACGACCTAGGAAGGGTTCACTATCATCCTTTCCCAGCTTTACCGGCCCCACCTTATCGGACATACCAAAATCGGTTACTAACCGACGCGCGGTGACGGTAGCTTTTTCAATATCGTTGGACGCACCGGTAGACGGATCCAAGAACACCAGATCTTCAGCTACCCGTCCTCCCATGGAATAAACCAGTTCATCTAGTAGTTGGTTGCGAGTTCGGGAATAGCGATCTTCGGTGGGCATCACCATGGTGTACCCCAGGGCACGCCCACGCGGCAAAATAGTAACCTTGGTAACTGGGTCGGTATAGCGCAAGGCAGCAGCACATAGCGCATGTCCACCCTCATGATAGGCAGTAACTAGTTTGTCATGGTCATTCATTACCCGGGTACGTTTTTGTGGTCCGGCAATCACCCGGTCGATGGCTTCGTCGACTGCCCGCATATCAATCAAATCCGCATTAGAGCGGGCGGTGAGTAGCGCCGCCTCGTTAAGTACATTCTCCAGGTCAGCTCCAGTAAATCCGGGAGTGCGCTTAGCAATCTGTTCGAGATCCACGTCGGTGGTCATCGGCTTGCCCTTCGCGTGCACCTGCAAAATCGCTTTCCGACCCTTAATATCCGGCGCATCCACGTTTATCTGCCGATCAAATCGTCCCGGGCGCAGCAGCGCCGGATCGAGCACATCAGGGCGGTTGGTGGCGGCAATCAAGATCACGTTGGTGTTCTCGTCAAACCCATCCATTTCCACTAGCAGCTGGTTTAGGGTTTGTTCTCGTTCATCGTTCCCCCCGCCCATGCCGGTGCCGCGGTGACGTCCCACTGCATCAATCTCATCAACGAACACAATGGCGGGTGCAGATTCCTTTGCCTGTCCGAATAGATCGCGCACGCGCGAAGCACCTACACCTACGAACATTTCTACGAACTCGGAACCGGAAAGACTGAAGAAAGGAACTTTAGCTTCCCCGGCTACTGCCTTTGCCAGCAGGGTTTTACCGGTTCCTGGCGGACCACACAGCAAGACCCCCTTAGGAATACGAGCTCCCAAATTATGGAATTTCGCGGGGTTTCCTAAAAATTCTTGAATCTCTCGCAGTTCTTCTACTGCTTCATCAGCTCCAGCAACATCGCCGAAAGTAATCTTGGGGGCACTGGCATCAAACTTTTTGAATTTGGATTTACCAAATCCCAGCATTCCACCACCCTGCATGCGGGACATTGCCCACCAGATAAGGGCGAAGAAAAGCAGCAGAGGCAGCATCATCTGTAAGAGAGCTGACCACCAAGATCCGGTGGGGAAGATCGAGTTATAGCCTTTTTTAAGATCCCCGTCCTGAATCAAGTCATTTATCTGCTCCGCCTGAGACTGCACGAAAGTAAAAGTAACTTCCTTAGAGCCCCTAGGTGGAATCACCTGAGCATCTTTCCCCAAGTTTTTAGGAGTGTACTTCTTTGATAGCTCTAGCTTTACCTGCTGGGTGCCGTCATTTACTATTGCCCGCTGCACGGTTTTCCCTTTAAGCAGCGTAATCCCCTCTGAGGTGTCAACTACAGTAGGTGCCATGACTAGGGAAATTGCCCAAAATACCGCGACTATCAGGATCGCTGGGATTCCCCATTTGAGCCACAACTTCTGATTCTCTTTTTTCTTATTCGCCATTTATCGGTTTCATACCTTATTAGCCGGTGCCGCGTAGCGGCGTTGTTTTATAAAGACAAGCCTAAACGGTTTAGTACCTAATTGCTTATTCTGGGCGCCTTCAGACAAATTTTACGCTTTCGGCGCAGCCTCATCACAACGGTCAAGAAGGCTTCTATTGGTACACGTGCGGAGCAAGAGTGCCAACGAAAGGAAGATTCCGGTACTTTTCCGCATAATCTAGGCCATATCCCACCACAAAATCATTGGGAATATCGAAACCCACGTATTTCACGTCAACATCAACTTTAGCCGCCTCAGGTTTACGTAACAGCGCCGCAATTTCTACCGAGGCCGCGCCCCGGGAACTCAGGTTGCGGGTAAGCCAATCCAAGGTAAGCCCAGAATCAATCACATCCTCTACGATCAACACATCCCGACCGCCTAAGTCGCTGTCCAGGTCTTTTAGAATCCGTACCACTCCGGAAGACTTGGTGGAAGCCCCGTAGGAGGAAACAGCCATCCAATCAATTTCCAAGGGGGTGTGAATAAGACGTGCTAAATCGGCCATCACCATAGTGGCGCCTTTGAGTACGCCTACCAGTAATATCTCGCGTCCACGATAGTCCTGGTCGATTTGGGTTGCCATTTCGCGAAGTTTGTCTGCTATTTGCTGCTCGCTGATTAATACCCGATCCAGCGCATCGCCCATATCGTTTGCGTCCATTTTCCCATTCTATCCTCTCTATTGCGCACGAAATTGGAGTTCATAGCTCCCCGACACCCGAGTGCAGTTGACTCTTCCGGGCAGCTGAATGGGGCCGATCCCTCTACGAGTGGTCGCTAAGAAATCCACCGCATCAAGCTGCACTTTCCGTATATCTGACGCCCGCGCCCCCGCCGCCAATGCTGCCAGGCGCCATACCCGTTTACGGATGGCAGCTGGCTGTGAAAGTAGCTGGCTAGTTTCCAAATTAATCCCCTCAGATTCTTCCTGTTTAACCCGTGTAAACCAGGTTCCAGCTAAAACGTCAAGGGCGTCTAAGTCTTCCTGTAAAAGGGACGCGGTGCGAGCGAGAGCAGGTCGCGGATCCATCCCTAAAGCTTCTTCGAGGGCGGGTAGCCCCTGGTGACGCAAGGCAGCACGACGTAACGCAGATCCGTCCGCCGCCTTAACCGGACCATCGGGATAATTTGAGGGGTCATCTATATAAGGCAACCCCCATTCTCGGCAGGCAGCAACCGTATCCTGGCGGGGCAGTTCCAGAAGCGGTCGTAAATATCCTGTCTGCCAGCTACTTTTACTTTCGGGCATACCCTTTTCTTCAGCTTTTTCACCAGCTCCCCAGCTACGCATTCCTGCAATCGAGCGGGTTCCACTCCCGCGAGTTAGCCCCAGCAGGACGGTTTCTGCCTGGTCATCACGGGTATGCCCCAGCATGATAAACACCTGTGAACCTAGTTTTCCATAGCGACTGGCTTCCTTTACTAGCGCTTGATAACGTCCTTTGCGAGCGGCAGCTTCTTTACCGCCACCAGAATCTTGGAGGGACAGTTCCAAGAGGGTGACTTCTCGGTAGCCTAATCCGTTAAGCATTGCTTGCACCCGCCGAGCCTGAGCCGCCGATTCTGGGCGCCACCCATGATCCACAGTGGCAGCTACTAGTTTAAAAGTACGCGAAGCTGCCAGGCGGGCACAGGCGGCGGCCAAAGCAAGAGAATCTGGTCCCCCTGAACAGGCCACCAGCAAAGTAACCCCGGGTTGAAAGTTTTCTAATCGTTTTAACTGCGCCAGAACAGCTCTTTCTATTCTTCCCCCAGCACCGAGCACTTTTCCGATCACAGTTCCGCCAGTCCATCTACAAAGTTGTCAATAACTTTGATGGCTCCCCCCGCTATCGGATGCTGCGAGGAATCAATCATCACGCAAAAAGTGAGAACCCTGCCGGTTTTTGTTGCTACCAGACCGGTTAAAGTATTCGCTGCCTGTACATATCCAGTTTTTGCACGCACATTCCCCGCAGAGGGCAATCCCACGTAGCGATTATAAAGAGTGCCATCTAGTGCGGAAACCGGGAGTGAGGAAACCAGGGAGCGTAACTTGAGATCGCCACCTCGTGCAGCTTTTTGAGTCACAGAAGCCAACAGGATCGGTTTGATTTTATTTTCAGTTGATAGCCCCGAACAGTCCTGATTTTCAAATCCTTTTGCCTCTAGTTTCAGGTCTCCCAAAACTTTTTGCGCTACTTTTATTTCCCCGGGAAAGTTTGCTCCTGTCCCCGCTTTCACTGCAGATGCCCTACAAAGTACCTCTGCCAGCATATTGTTTGATTCTTTCAGGGTATCGTGAATCACTTCATGCAAAGGGGCACTTTCCACCTGAGCCACTTTCGTGGCTTCCTTGGGGGTTACTGCCCTTTCAACCTCGCCGGTCTCAATGCCTTGTTCTTTGAGTCGTGTTGCGAACTCTTGGGTGGCTGTTAGCGCGGGGTCTTCTACATATCCGTAAGTCAACTCGGGATGCGCTAGTCCATTGCGAATCGCTAATGGAACCGGTTTGGTTTCATAGTTGCTGTTTCCCTGCTCTACCCAGTTAGGCAACAACGTTTGTTCCCCGAAAACACTTTCGTCTAGGAAGAGTTGCACAGAATTAATTTTCTTTTTCTTTAGCTTTTGCGCAGTTTTCGCGGCTAAATCCCCTAATCCCGCATGACCGGTAATAGCGGTAGGATTACCAGCACCCGCGGACAGCAGCTGATCCCCGTTGCCTCTTAAGTAAAGTTTTTTGTCTGCTAGATGAGCAGAGGTAGTGAAACGGTACTGCGGCCCTAAAGTACGAAGTGCGGTCGCGGCCGCAATCACTTTTGTGGAGGAGGCCGGGGTAAGGGCTTGCTCCCCATTTAAATCGGCAATGATCTTCCCACTGGCGGTATCAATCACTACTGCCCCCACCCGGGTTTCGCTATTGGCGGGGGTAGCTTCGTCATCCTCGGTTTGACTGCTAACATCAGCGCTGCGAGCTGCCTCGGCCGTCAATTTATCTAGTAGCGGTTTAACTTGTTCAGCTGTAATCGGGCGGGCTTTGGTAGTTATTCCCGTAGCATCCGCAACCTGTTTCTCACTGAGCTGCAACTGGACAGTATCCGGAAGATTTACGGAGCGTTTTTCTAAAGTAAGCACCCCGGGAACCACGTTGTAAGCGTCCAAAATACCGTATCCGACCCCACCCAATAGCAAGGCAAACAGAAGCATCAGCGGTAAAAGTACAGATTTTCGCATTCTTTCCCTCGCTGATGGATTTTGCACGTATTCTTAAATATAAAGCAGATGCCACGACTTCCGCGCTATTTACTGCGCTACGATTGTCGCACACTTCGCCTGGCAAGGCGGGAAAGGGAAACGGAAATGGAATTTGACGTTACTATCGAGATTCCGAAGGGCAACCGAAATAAGTACGAGGTTGACCATGGAACTGGCCGTATTCGGCTAGATCGAATGTTGTTTACCTCGACTCGCTATCCCGATGACTACGGATTTATTGATGGCACTTTGGGCGAGGACGGAGACCCTCTAGACGCTCTGGTGGTTCTCGAAGAAAGCACGTTCCCCGGTTGCGTTATCCGCTGCCGTCCGCTGGGAATGTTCCGGATGCGCGATGAAAATGGCGGTGATGACAAAGTTCTTTGTGTTCCTGCTGCTGACCAGCGTGCCTCGTGGCGTACCGAGATTGAAGATATTTCCGAGTTTCACCGTCTGGAAATCCAGCACTTCTTTGAAGTCTATAAAGATTTAGAGCCGGGTAAATCGGTAGAGGGAGCCCACTGGGTTGGACGCAAAGAGGCTGAAGCAGAGATTCTCCGCTCCCGAGAACGTATGAAGGAATGGGAAGCAGAGAACAACAAAAAGTATTTTGGTCTGGTTGCCGACTTTTTCGATGGGCAAATAACCGAGTAGTTTTCTTTTCTCGAAACACGCGGGAAACACCAAAAAGCCTTTTAGTGGGCTATTTCACATTTTGGTATTTCCCGCGTGTTTTCCTTTATTGAATCGACATTTCTCCACGCTGAAGCTAGTTTCATTACCAAAATCTTATTTTTTACCCTCCTGTTGCATGTGTTGCCAATGTGAAAGTTGTTGTTAGAGGTAAGAAAGAGCGGTATTGTGACATCTAGTCCGACTTATAACTCCCAAAGTCGCTCTAGGAGGAAATCTATGAACCCCCACATATTTGCGGGAAGGAAAGCGGGAAGGCGCGCTCTAGTCATCTCGACCAGTTTTGCGCTAGCAGCGTCCGCTTCGATTTTTGCGCCGACGGCGTTTGCATCACCAGCGGATGACAAAGTAAAAATCGCCAAAGATGCGGAGAATTCTGCTGCCAACTCGGTAGCGGCCATTGAGGCGCAACTTGCTCAGGTAAATTCCGAAACCCAGAACGCTCGGGATCTCGCCTCTGAAGCGGAAGCCAGCTACAACAATGCCATTTCTAACCTGGTTGTTGCCAAACAGGCGGCAGAGAAAACCGCACAGGATTCTAAGGACGCACAAGGCAAGGTTGAACAGGCACGCAAGGCGCTAGCGGGACTGGCGCGGACGGTTTACACCACCCAAGGATCTTTGTCTTCACTTACTCCATACCTGAATGCTGACGGTTTAGAGACTGTGGAGATGAAAAAGGTCTCCGTAGAACTATTTGGTTCTAAGGCTGATGCGCAGATGCGGACTTTCGACTCCATAGCGAAGGTAGCAGGGGTACTACAAGACCGTGCTAACACCGCCAAAGACGAGAAGCAAAAGGCCGCCGAGGACGTAAAAGCACAAAAAGACGCTGCGGATCAACTGAAAGCGGAATCGGAGAACAAGTTGGCGCAGCTGAGTTCTCAACGCGAAGAGCTAGTTAAGAAACTGGCAGAAGCGCGAGGCGTAACCGAACAGGCAGAAAAAGAGCGCCAAGAACAAATTGCTGCCGAGAAGAAGGCTCGTGAGGAGGCTGCGGCGCAAGCTGCTTTACGCGCTGCCACACAACGGGCACAGCAACAACAGGCTGCTGCCGCTCGCAGCCAGAGCCAACCGGCTGCAGCTGCACCGCGGCAGGCTCAGGCTGCTCCCCGAAGTAACCCTAATCCTCCAGCCACTAACTCTGGTGGCTCCCGGGCAGCGGTGATCGCCTACGCCAAACGGTTTATAGGCGTTCCCTATGTTTGGGGCGGCACTACCCCCTCGGGCTTTGATTGCTCCGGGTTAGTTCAGTACGTCTATCGCAACGCGGTGGGAGTCAATCTGCCCCGCGTATCCCAGGCACAACTTAATGCTGGTCGCCACATTTCGGCGGGACAGGCTCAACCCGGAGACATGGTTAACTACTATACCCACGTGGGAATTTATCTGGGCAACGGGTATATGATCCACGCTCCCCAACCGGGTGACAGCGTGAAAATATCTCGGGTATATGGCAGTCCTACATATGTTCGGGTGCTTTAAGAAAATCAAGTACATTTTATAAACAACTGAAAATTGCAATGCCAGGTGGCGGCGCGGATGGATTTACCCCGCGCCGTCACCGTTTTTTATGCTCGTCCTCTAATAAATACCCCACGAAAGTTAACAAGACGATAACAATTCTAAGATTCACACTTCACTTAACGACTTCTAACTGATACGGTATAAATGTTCATCGGAAACGTTTCCGATGAAGTGTGCGGTTCTACCCACACTTATTATTCGATGGTCCAAAGGGGGACGTTAATGTCAAGGAAAACTCGAATTCTGGCAACCTTTGTTGCCAGTGCTTTTGCGCTAACCGGCTTGGCGGCCTGCTCCTCAGGCTCTGATGCTGGCGATGGCAAGGGCAAGGTTTACATGCTGAACTGGAAACCCGAGCAGGAAAAAGCCTATAAGAAAATTGCTGAAGCCTACAGCAAAGACAAAGGCGTAGAAGTCAAAATTCAAACCGTAGGTTCTGGAAACTACGAACAGCAGTTAAAGTCCGAAGTGGCTAAATCTGACGCTCCCACCCTATTCAACGTAAACGGTCCCGTAGGCCTGAAGAGCTGGCAAAAATACACTGCCGACCTCACCGACACCAAGTTTGCCAAGGATCTAAACGACCCCAACCTGGCGCTCAAAGGCGAAGACGGCAAAGTATATGGGGTACCCCTGGCAGTAGAAGGTTACGGCATTGTCTACAACCAAGAAATCATGGACAAGTACTTTGCCATGCCGGGTGCCAAGGCCACCAAGATGGATGAAATCAATAACTTCGCCAAACTGAAAGAAGTTGTTGAGGATATGCAAGCTCACAAGGCCGACCTGGGGATTGACGGCGTCTTTGCCTCAACTTCGCTTGCTAAAGGCGAAGATTGGCGCTGGCAGACCCACCTTTCCAATATCCCCATGTACTACGAGTACCAAGCAGATAAGGTAACCGATAAGGCCAAGGCAGAGTTCAAATTCAACAAAGAATTCAAGAACATCTTCGACCTTTATTTGGACAACTCCACCGTTGACCGCAAGCTAACTCCTAACAAGAACGTAGCCGACTCCATGGCTGAGTTTGCACAGGGCAAAGCAGCTATGGTGCAAAACGGTAACTGGGCTTGGAGCCAAGTCGCCGAGGAGAAGGGCAACGTTGTTAAGGAAGACAAGATTAAGATGATGCCCATCTACACCGGTCACAAGGGTGAAGAAAATCAAGGCTTGGCAGTAGGTACTGAAGCTTTCATGGCAGTTAACGCTAAAGCCTCTGAAGCTGACCAGAAGGCCACCATTGATTTCATCAACTGGCTCTTCACCGATGCCAAGGGGAAGAAGTTCGTGGTCGAAGACCTGGGCTTCATTGCTCCCTTCAAGTCTTTCTCTGCTGACGAGGTTCCGAATGACCCGTTGGCTAAGGAAATCGCGGCTTCCATCAGCAACGACAAGTTGAAGACCGTACCGTGGGTATTCACTACTTACCCATCACAGAAGTTTAAGGATGACTTTGGCCAAGATCTGGGACAGTACGCCATTGGCAACCTGGACTGGAACAAGGTAGTAAAGAACTTCCAAGACGGCTGGGCCGCCGAAAAGAAATAACTGAGAAATAACCTCGGTTAGATAAAAGAGGGCGAATGCCCTACAAGGGACAAGGTGGCAGATGGGAACCGCCCGGTTCTTATCTGCCACCTCCCCTTGTCAGCAATAAATTCCCCGCCTTCAAAGGCGCAAACACATGCAAATTAAACCGGTGTCCGCTAGATTAACTTCAGTAAATCCGGTTTTTGCTAAAATCTTTTATCCACCGGTCAAAGGAAATGGATAGATAATGAAGTCGAATTTAAAATATTATTTTCCACTTTTTGTGCTGCCCACCTTGGCAGCCTTTATGATCGCCTTTCTGATACCGTTCGTCGTTGGTTTTTTCCTATCATTTTGTGAGTTCACCACTATCACCGATGCGACCTTTGTCGGAATTAAGAACTATGTAGAGGTTTTTAATTCTCGAGATACATTCACCTCTGCGTTCTTGTTCACCGTATTGGTAGTAATAGTCTCGGTCATTACCGTAAACCTCTTTGCTTTCGCGATCGCCTGGGTACTAACTCGCAAACTACGCGGTACCAATTTTTTCCGAACCGTGTTCTTTATGCCTAACCTAATTGGCGGCATTGTCTTGGGTTATACCTGGCAGATTATTATCAACGCTGTTTTGCAGAACTATGGGGCGACCCTAGTTACAGACTGGAAATACGGCTACGCAGGGTTAATCATCTTGATCAACTGGCAGCTAATCGGCTACATGATGATTATCTATATTGCCGGTCTACAAAACGTTCCTCCAGAACTTACAGAGGCTGCAGAAATTGATGGAGCGAGCCGCTGGCAGGTGTTACGAAACGTCACCATTCCGATGGTGATGCCCTCCATTACTATCTGCCTCTTCCTAACCTTGTCGAACACTTTTAAAATGTTCGACCAGAACCTGGCTTTAACTGCCGGCGCACCCTCGGGTAAAACCGAAATGGTCGCCCTCAACATCGTTAACTCCATGTTTAACCAGGTGGGCATGGAAGGCGTTGGCCAAGCCAAAGCAGTTATCTTCGTAGTAGTCGTGGTGGCCATCGCCATGTTCCAGCTACGGACAACTCGTTCAAGGGAGATTGAAGCATGAGCACCACTACTACCGCTGCCCCCGCGCAGCCTGTTGCTAAGCAAAAGCCCGCTAAAGGTACCAAAGATTCCGGATTCAACCCGATTAGCAAGATCATCTTATATGTCATCTTGGTGGCCTTGACCTGTGTATTCCTTGGGCCAATATTGTTCGTGGTTATGAACTCCTTCAAGTCGAAGTTCGAACTATCGAACAATCCTTTCGGCTTACCTATGGGAGAAACTTTCGTAGGGCTTGAAAACTACGTAACCGGTTTGCAGCTGTCTAATTTCTTTAGTTCAATCCTTTGGTCGTTCGTAATCACTATTGGATCGGTAGCGATTATCGTGATGCTATGCGCGATGACCGCTTACTATATCACCAGGGTAAAACGTTGGTGGACCAGCGCTTTGTACTACATTTTCGTTTTCTCGATGGTGATTCCCTTCCAGATGGTTATGTTCCCCACCGTTCAGGTTTCTAGCATCCTGGGTCTGGGGAACCCCCTGGGAATGATGGTGCTTTACCTGGGGTTCGGTGCTGGACTAAGCGTTTTCATGTTTGCCGGATTCGTAAAATCAATTCCGGTCGACATTGAAGAGGCGGCCACCATCGATGGATGCAACCCGGTACAAACCTACTTCCGAGTAGTGTTGCCGATGTTGAAACCCACCGCGATTACCGTGGCTATTCTAAACACCATGTGGGTATGGAACGACTTCCTACTCCCCAATCTGGTATTGGGGCCAGGCAGCGAATATCGCACCATTCCGATTGTGGTTCAGTTCCTGCTGGGATCGAACGGTAACCGGGACATGGGAGCCCTAATGGCAATGCTGGTATTGGCGATTATCCCGATTGTTATCTTCTACATCTTTATGCAGAAGTACATTATCGAAGGTGTCGCCGCCGGCGCCGTAAAAGGTTAAACCTTACGTTCAGAGATTGGGGTGGAAACAAGAATGTTTCCACCCCAATCCTCGCTATCGTCAGCCACAATAAACCACTCATTTGAATCAAGGATCCGTTTCCATGCCGCACCCGTCGCCCGCCGTCACCATCAGGGACGTCGCCGCTGCCGCCCAGGTAGGTATCACCACTGTTTCACGGGCTCTGAACAATCAGAACGAGATTTCTCCTAAAACCCGGGCACGGATCCTCAAAATTGCGAAAGAGCTACACTACCAGCCTAATCGGCACGCTCAAACCCTGCGAGCTCAACACTTAAACAACATTGCTGTGGTAATGAAGGGCCCGTCCAATCCCTTTTTCTTATCCCTAATCGACCCGATAGAACAAGCCATCCGCGCTCATGGTTACCAAATGTCGCTCCTGCGAATTTCCCATGAAGAGAATGAAGTTACTATTGGCCGCGGCGCCTATCCAGATTCCGGAGCCGCCGGAGTTCTTTTCTTAGGCGGCGAGGCTCGTGAATCTACCGCCATTTTCGACGACTTTCCCTTACCCTTCGTACTGTGCACTATCCCCCCTGCACCCGCCTGGGACACCTCCATTGCCGCTGTTAGTGTGGATGAAGCCCACGGAATTTCTCTAATCGTTTCCCACCTCACCAGCCTCGGACACCGCCAAATCGCTTTTATTGGCCCCGACCAGGCAGAACGATCTGTAGGCGCTATCCGCGAAAAGGCATTTATCTCCTCCTTAAAAACCCACGGGATTAGGGCTGACGAACGCTTAATCGTGCGGGGCGCTAAAAGCGATGATCCCTATTCATTCAGCTACGGCTATGAGCTGGCACGCAGGTTATTGGCACGTAAGGTACCTTTTACCGCTGTAGCGGCGATTAGTGACGTAATTGCTTTAGGGGCTCAAAAAGCACTGATAGACGCGAGACTGGAAATTCCTCGCCAAGTGTCGGTAACTGGATTTGATGGGATTCAATTCGCACGGTACACCAATCCCGCGTTAACAACCATTGAACAACCTATCCACCAATTAGCTGAACACTCCTGTCGCCTGCTATTCGCCAAGATAAAAAACGATCCTCTAGAAAATCCGCAGGTGTTATTACCGGGCAAGCTGCTAGTTGGGGACTCTACCGGCCATGTTCCTCACGTTTAGCCATCACCCCTAGTTAGCGATACTTTAGAGCTACCATGAACCGATTATTTTCTCACTATGGATCCTTTGCAGCCGTACTAACCCTAATTGCAGATGTGGCTATACTTAGTGCCTTTATTACCGTCGCTTCTATCCCGGTAATAACGATTGGTCCGGCTTTAAGTGCTGGCTTTTATGTGCTATTTCAGATTGTTCGTGAGGAGGGCGCTCGCCCCGGTTTTACTTTTTGGCGACGCTTTCGCGCTGACTTCCGAGCTGCTTTTGGCGGGGGAATTATATTAGTCGCCCTGCTGCTATTAGGTGCCTACCAGCTACAACTAATCAAGTACCTGCCGGCATCCCCCACTTGGCTGTTAATAATGCGTGCGGGAGTAATGCTGGGGATGGCAGTGATAACTGCCGTAGGCATCTGGTTCTTTGCGTACACCTCTCAGTTCTCAGCCTCGTTTTCCAAAACTTTACGCAATGCGGCGTTGCTCGCCATCGGACGCTTGCCACGCACCCTCGGCGCTTTGCTGTTCGCAATCCTGCCGCTAGTTGTCCTTTACCTGCGCCCCGGTCTCTTCTGGAGTGGCATTATCTTGATGCCTCTTTTCGGCTCGGGATTCATTTTCTACCTGCAGGCATTGGTTCTAAACGCTCCCCTATCCGCCCTAAAAAATCCCGACCCCACCGACTAACTGCACCAAAGTGAGAATTCCCTAGGTTCTAATCGGTACTGCTACTCGCTGGTGTATGCGGTTACATGCGGGGAAAAGTTTTTCCTCCTGCCCAAGAATTCGGAAAACGTAGCGGCGTTTTCCGAATTCTTATGCCCACCGCACCCACTCGGATAACTTTTCCCCGCATACAAAATCGCGACCCTTGAGTGCGATGCCAGTGAGCGCGGAGGCTATATTTGTCCGATCAGGCTAGGCGGGCGTAAAACTCGAAAAAAGACCTGCTCTTTTTTCGAGTTTTGGGGCGGGAAGATGAATATAGCCTCCGCGCGTTACCTCGGGAGTCAGCGGTCGTTGAGGAAGGGGAAACACGCCGACAAGAGGCATTCAAGGGTGGGCGGGGAATTACTTTGGGGCTCAGGCATCTTGCCTGAGCCCCAAAGCCCCTAGAACAGCTCGGTAGGGATCCGAGTAAGGGGAAAATACCTGGCATCCTCCCCTGAGAGCAGGACACCTCCCAAATTGTCCTGCCAGAGCGTCAACTTGCAAACGCTCGCGCCAATTATAGCAGTTTCCTGCATAAATACTGAATAGTTACCCAATTACACCACTAATTAGCGGATTTTGCTTTTTGCTGTTCCTGACGCCGCGACAAGGCTTTACGGGTGAGTAATTCCCCGTTGCCGTTTACGGGATCACCGAACCAGGCTTTGTAAAACTTGTAGAAATTCAGGTTTCCTGCCTGAGCGCACTCGTGACTGAGCCCCGCGAGCGCATCCTCTGAGGCCAGATAGGGGGTGTAGTTATAGAGGGCGGCCGTCGGCCAGTTTTGGGCAACGATTTCTCCGCGGTTACAGCGTGAATCTGGGCCAAATCCTAAAGTGGCTGACTTTCCTGCCTGCACCAGATACTCCTGCGGATCTACCTGGTAGCGCCGCAATTGTCGTGCTGCATAGTAGACCTGGGTACCGAAACCGAAAAATTCCGAGTCACAAAGCTTATGATCGGGACAGCCGTACCCCATCGCAATTTGATACCGGCTGGGACGTAGCCGTGCAGAGGAGGCAGTAAGCAGCCCCTGCTCCTTTTGGAGGGTTACCAAAATGACTTTCGGGTTAATCTGGCAGCTATGGGACACCTGGGCAATAATTTCTCCCACATTAAGATCCCCGCCACCCTGCAGCGCCTGCGGGCAATAGCGATCAGCATCCCGGGGAGCCAACCGTCCCCGAAAATCTTTAAGACAAGGCACTGATACCAGGGATTTTTCACTGCCGATATCCTCTTTGGCGATACCCGTATTCTCCGGCATACTTTTTGCTTTTCCGGGACGACAGCCGTGTCCCCAATCGCTAATAAACGCCTGAATCTGCCGGGCAGACAGAGAATCCCAACGAGTAAATTCTGTCTCGCTAATTAGATTTTCGGCGTTGAATCCTTCTGCGCTGACCGGAGGCATCATAGGTTCGGGAATAGGAACAGCAGATTTTTCTTCCTTAACAAAACCATAAACCCATGCCGCTACTAGGGAAATCACTGCCAGCAATGCTATCAATAGCATCAGTGCCGCTACGCGACGTAAGCGATATTTACGGGCAGTGTTAATCACCTTTCTATTATCGCAATCTTAACGTTTCCAGAGCAAAGGAAGCTGCGCATCCACTCCTGTCAAAGATCTGCGCCCGTCTTCCCTACCGTGGCAGATGCAAGGGATGAGGGCTTTCGCTAGACTGTAAGGGCGTCGAGCCGTTTAGCCCCGGGCTCCAAAAATTGCCGCTACGAGCGGCCTCAGCGCCGACTGGCGCTTCTCGGCTCGGCGTTCACACCTCGCCCCTAAGCCCTGTTTATTTTTATGACCCCACTTCCTCCCGGGGGACAATTGCCGCTAAATCTGTAAACGCTTTCGCTAACAAAAGCACTATCCACCCACCTGGTTTTAGGTCGATGGTCCACCCTAGAAAAGCAGCAGCCAAACTTCATTGACATTTTCCCCGGCAAAAAAGTTATTACAGTACAATACTGCCCGCTCTGGCATGATTATAAAGTCCTACTCTTTTTATTGTTTGAGCATCTTTTATCGCAGATAAGCCAAAAAATTTTCTTTACCAAAGTAAATAGGAAAAGAATTTTAGATTACAGAGAAAAGTTGGATAACCTTGATAAAGGATAGTTCTTCTCCAAGGAGGCACCGATGCTGTTCAAAAAGAAACGGAAGACAGAAGACTTCTTCGACCTGTTCACCAAAGCGGCACAGAATCTAGATGCCGCCGCTGAATTGTTGTTAAAAATCACCCAGGTTGATTCCTTTGAGGAACGCAAAGAACTGCGTGCCCAACTCCACGATTTAGAGCACGACTCAGACGTGATTACGCACCGCACCATGAGCATGCTGAACGCCACCTTCGTAACCCCCATGGATCGGGAAGATATCTCCCTGCTGACCGGGGCATTAGATGATTGCATGGACGGCATTGACGAAGCCGGGGATTTAATCGTCCTCTACGAAATTCAAGACATTCCACGACGGCTGGAAAAACAGGCAAAAATTTTACGCGAGTGTGCACACGAAACCGTGCTAGCTATCCCCAAGCTGCGGGGAGGACGCGACCTCAAAGACTTCACCGTACATATCAACAGCCTAGAGAACAAAGGCGATAAACAGTACCGGAAGATGCTGGCAGAGGTTTTCACTTCGGAGACAGACCCTATTTACGTCATTAAGATTAAGGACGTAATCGAGTCCTTAGAGACCGCTTGCGATTCCTTTGAAACCCTGGCCAACGCGGTCGAGGCTATCTATATCAAGGAGTCGTAACCCGTGGACACCACCTTGGCCTTGGTGATCGCGGTAGTCACCATTGCTCTGATTTTTGATTTCACCAATGGCTTTCATGATGCCGCTAACGCTATCGCCACCTGCGTTTCTACCCGCTCTATGCGCCCTAAAGCCGCTCTTTTAATGGCAGCTATCATGAATGTGATTGGGGCAATGCTGGGTACTGGAGTAGCACAAACCATCGGTAACGGGATTATCGACATTTCCCATTTCACTGACTCAGCCTCGATGGCGGATCGCCAGCATGGCCTGGTGGTTATTTTGGCTGTCTTAGTTGGGGCAATCATCTGGAACATTATCACCTGGTATTTTGGCTTACCATCTTCTTCTTCCCACGCCCTAATTGGCGGTATGGCCGGAGTGGGATTAGCCGCAGCCATTAGCGTGCAATGGATGGGGATTGTAAGTCACGTGCTAATCCCTATGGTGATTTCTCCCCTACTAGGATTCTTCACTGCCTATTTCGTTATGCGGTTTTTGCTTTCTGCTCTACAGCGGGCGAGTTATCACCGCACTATGAATAATTTCCGTCTTATGCAACGTTTTTCAGCCGCAGCAATGGCACTTGGACATGGCCTGCAGGACGCCCAGAAAACCATGGGAATTATTACTATGGCACTGCTAGCTGCCGGCTACCATGCAACTAATGCTGACGGCTCTATGGAGATTCCTTTCTGGGTTAAGCTGGCTGCCGCCGGAGCTATTTCCGTAGGAACCTATTTTGGCGGTGGGCGCATCATGCACACCCTGGGGTCGAAAGTTATTGATGTTACCCCTGCTCATGGCTTTGTAGCTGAAGCGACTTCCGCCTCCATCCTCTACATAACCGCTTTCCTGTGGCATGCTCCGATTTCAACCACCCAGTCGGTTTCCTCTGCGATTATGGGAGTAGGCGCCACCAAGCGGCTATCTGCGGTGCGCTGGGGAGTAGCTGGCAATATTGCTATCGCTTGGATTTTAACCTTGCCAGGAGCGGGTCTGATTGGAGCGCTCAGTTACTTCCTAGTTCATGCGATTTTCCCCTACTAGGGGTTAGTCTGGAAACAATGAGTGCTTTTTCTTTCCCCCGCCTGCGGATACGTCTCGCCCTTTCCGCTGTCCTTGTTCCCCTTAGCCTGGGGTTTTTAGCAGGCTGTTCCTCGCAACCAATTGCTACTTCGGAACTGGAAGTTGGCGACTGTTTTAATATGCCTCAGGAAGTGCTAACCGGAACACAGCCCGCCGGGCAAGTTGAACGGGTAGATTGTTCACACTCCCACAACTCTCAAGTAGTTGGGATCAAAGAGTTAACGGATACCCGCTATCCGGGGCAAAAACAGCTCTATGATTTAGCGCTTAAGCAGTGCGCGCAAGATTTCAAAGACTTTGTGGGAAGCAGTTATCGCGATTCTCAATGGGATTTATATCCGCTGTCACCCACTGAAACCAGTTGGAAGGATAAGGCCGAACGCAAACTTACCTGTGTGGCTCTGACTATTCCCGAACAAAAGAGATCGCTGGAAAATTCCAAAAAATAAGCGAGCTGCTTTTGCCTAGACCTGTCAGCTAACAAACATTCATAGCTGAAAGGTCGGTTTAACCTGCGATTTCCTCCTAACTCACGGGTAAATATCCAGGATTTACTTCCCAGACAGGTTTACCTTACAACGACTAGGGTTATTGCTTAGGTGAGCATTAGTTTTTACATCAATTCTGCAAAGCTATGAGAGGACTGGATCATGAGAATTGCTTTTGCCGGTAACCCTAATAGTGGTAAGACCACTATGTTTAACGCTCTTACTGGGAAAAGGCCAAAGTTGGTAACTGGGGTGGGGTTACCGTTGGCCAAGCTGAGGCTAAGCTAAAAAAGGAGCTTAGTGAAGGTAAAGAAGCCATAGCAGTAGATTTGCCAGGGGCTTATTCCAGGTCCCCTTTCACTCCGGAGGAGAGTATCACCAGCAAATACGTCCATGATGCTAACCCGGACGCGATTGTCAACATCGTTGATGCTACCAATCTACGTCGATCCCTATTCTTCACTACCCAGCTCCTTGAACTGGGCGTCCCGGTAGTGGTTGCCCTGAATAAGAGCGACATTAACGAAAAGGAACACACCCAGATTGATGCCCAAAAACTTCAGAGCGAACTGGGATGCCCGGTGGTTCCTACTGTTTCTACTGCAAAGGAAAACAACGGTCTAGACCAAGTTCTAAAGGAAGTATTCGCGCAAGAAGGAAAGGGGCAAAAAGCTCCCTACCTACAAAAAGATATTGATCTTACCGATAAGCAGGCAGTCGATAAGGAAGATCGACGTCGCTACGAATTTGTTGACTCAGTAGTCGATTCGGTAGAAAAACGGGCCGTGAAGGTAGCTGCCCACACTCGCCAAGACACACTAGACGCAGTACTAACCAATAAATTTGCGGGAATAGTGATTTTTGCAGCGATCATGTGGGCAGTATTCGCCATTTCTCAAACCTATGTCGGACCGCTTATCGCTGATTGGCTAGTGGGTTGGATTGAAGCCTTCCAGGATTGGACCAGTGAGCAAATGGCCGATAGTCCTGCCGTTTTACGCACCATTATTGCTGATGGGCTCATCGGAGGTGTCGGCGCAGTTATCGGATTCCTTCCACTCGTAATGGTGATGTACTTCTTGATTGCACTGCTGGAAGAATCTGGATATATGGCACGGGTTAGCGCGGTGCTCGACCCCATTTTCAAGCGCGTCGGTCTATCCGGTAAATCCGTAATCCCCATCGTGATCAGCACCGGTTGCGCCATTCCTGGCATTATGAGCTGCCGTACTATCCGCGATGAACGCGAACGCCGAGCCACCGCTATGTTGGCTTCCTTCGTTCCCTGCGGGGCAAAAATCCCGGTAATCGCACTGTTCTGCGGAGCATTCTTTGCCGGATCTGCCTGGGTGAGCTGGGTCAGCTACTTCCTTGGTCTTTGCCTGATCTTCCTCGGCGCGTTGCTGGTGAAGATGGTAACTGGACACAAGTTCCGCAAATCTTTCTTCATTATGGAACTTCCCCGCTACCGAGTTCCTTCCCTATGGCACGCCACCTTATCGATGCTAGAGCGCGCCAAGGCTTACATTATTAAAGCCGCCACCATTATTTTGGTATGTAACCTGGTTGTCCAGCTAATGCAGACTTTCAATTGGAGTTTCCAAGAAGTAGAAGAAGGCGCCGAAAACACCTCTATCCTGGCCTCCATCGCCACCCCATTCTCGATTTTATTAATCCCGCTAGGCTTCGGCACCTGGCAGTTGGCAGCTGCCGCGGTTACCGGGTTTATTGCCAAAGAGAACGTGGTTGGTACCTTGGCCGTGGTTTATGGGCTTACCCGCTTTATCGACACCGATGAGTTAGCAATAACTGGAGGCGCCAATACTGTAGCGGCTACTATGGGCTTGACCTCGGTAAGCGCACTCGCCTACCTGTTCTTTAACCTATACACCCCGCCCTGCTTCGCCGCTATGGGCGCTATGAACTCCGAGATGCGCGATCGTCACTGGCTGTGGAGCGCCATTGGACTGCAGTTCTCCACCGGGTACACTGTAGCGTTCTTAGTTAACCAAGTGGGAACCCTGATTCTTCACGGCCACCTAGCTGCGGGATTCTTCCCAGGGCTGATTGCGGTAGTGGTAATGGCTGGTGCTATTGCGTTGATATCTCACCGGATCCACGCGAATTTCGCTGCTAAATACAACCTGCACCAACAGGTACAAAAGGCTGCTTAAGAAAGAGGATCAAAGTTGAGTACCGTTATTGCCAGCCTAGCGCTGGTAGCGATTGTAGGGGGAGCCCTTACCTACATCGTGAAAGAGAAACGCAAAGGTACCAAGTGTATCGGCTGCCCGGTTTCCGCGGACTGCACCTTGAATCCTAATCTTGCAGCTAACCCGGGAAAGCATCACAATCTGGATATTGCAGATATTACCAATCCAGCTGGTGAGCAGAAGTGTCACTGTCACTAGCTTGTGAGGCAAACAGACTGACGAAACAAAGGACAAAATGAATCTTCTGGAAGCCGTGGAGGGGCAAACCTATATCGTTAAAGATATAGACACTGATGACCCCGAGATGGACAGTTTCCTGTTTCGTCTAGGATGCTATAGCGGCCAAGAAATCACGGTTATTTCTCGTAAACGTAAAATGTGCATCGTGGTAATTAAAGACAGCCGGTACAGTATCGACAACCAGATTGCGGAAGCTATCATGATCTAGGGTGCCGACAGAGTGCCTCTTTAGTGGTTATCCTCCTCCCTGCGTCCAGGGAATGGCTAGGTAAAAGCACTTAGGGGCTTCCTCTCCTCACTTAAGCGAGGAGAGGGAGCTGTAAGAAAAGGCAAATAGCTCTGTTTACGACTAAACAGGATACTGCCGGCTAGCGTGGTGTTACTCTTGTATCTTTTACCGGCCATGCCCCTATGAAGCAAACATTCAGAATTACCGCAAAAAGCAAAAAAGGATCCCGCCGGGGAAAAATTCCCCCGGCGGGATCCCTATATGTTTTCAGCTATTTTCGTCACGCCCAAAGCCGGGCGCGACAATCCTTAGCGAGGATCGTCAGTCGCTAGCTCTTTTGTCAGCGAGCTATCCAACGTAATGGATGGCCCCATAGAAGTAGAAATCGCAACCTTCTTAATGTACAGCCCCTTTAGAGCTGCCGGGCGCAAACGTAGAACTTCATCCAAAACAGCCTGGTAGTTCTCTGCCAGCTTCTCGGCATCAAAAGAACTCTTACCCAGCACGACGTGTAGATTAGCGTGCTTATCAACCCGGAAGTCGATACGCCCACCCTTGATCTCTTTAACCGCCTTTTCTACATCCATAGTGACGGTACCGGTACGGGGGTTAGGCATTAGGCCACGCGGCCCTAGAACACGCCCGAGGCGTCCTACCTTGCCCATCATATCCGGGGTAGCTACCGCTACATCGAAATCCAGGTATCCACCTTGAACTTTTTCGATTAGCTCGTCGCCGCCAGCCTCATCCGCTCCGGCAGCTAACGCCTCTTTATCCTTGGGGCTATTGGCAAAAACCAGGACCCTAACGGTCTTACCAGTGCCATTGGGCAAAGAAACGGTACCGCGAATCATCTGATCCGATTTCCGCGGATCAACCGTGAGACGGAAAACCGCATCAACGGTGGAATCGAACTTGGTGGAAGCGATCTCTTTCGCCAAGCGGAAAGCCTCTAGCGGTTGATAGAGCCGATCCTTATGAACTTTTTCAGCGGCCTGTTTAAAGGCCTTCGAGTGCTTTTTCATCTGCTTTTCTCCTTGCAGGTTGTGGTGAGGGCGCACATTCCCCTCCACGGTTTATAGTCTTACTTTGGGTACTCGCCGGGTTAGCCCTCGACGACAACTCCCATAGAACGAGCTGTTCCCGCGATAATCTTTGCTGCCGCATCGATATCGTTCGCGTTTAGATCATCCTTCTTTTGCTCGGCGATCTCTTTAACCTGAGCCAGGGTCAGTTTCGCCACCTTATTGGTGTTCGGCGTACCAGAGCCCTTGGCGATACCAGCAGCTTTCTTAATCAACTGAGCAGCTGGCGGAGACTTAAGAACGAAATCAAAAGAGTGATCCTCGTAGACACTAATTTCTACCGGAATCACGTTTCCGCGTTGATCCTGCGTAGCCGCATTGTAGGCCTTGCAGAACTCCATAATATTTACCTGGTGCTGCGAAAGCGCGGGGCCCACCGGGGGCGCCGGGTTTGCAGCACCGGCCTCGATCTGTAATTTGATCAGGCCGATTACCTTCTTTTTCTTGGCAGGCATATAGGGTCCTTCTCAATATAATTTCTTGATTTTACTTTCCCGACGGTTGCCGGAAACTCTTTACTGTCTGGCAATTTTCCCGCAGGAAAAACTGCCAGCACAGTCGTCCATTCTAAGGGCGCAACCACCCTTACAACCAATTAGGACTGCTCACTGTGAGCAATTAAATCTTTGCTACCTGGTTAAATCCTAGCTCTACCGGAGTTTCCCGATCGAAGATTACCACCAGAACCTTTAGTTTCTGCTGGTCAGGCATAATCTCTGAGATAGTAGCCGGCATGGTAGCGAACGGACCGTCAGTAACGGTAACGTTCTCGCCGACCTCGAAATCAACCTCAATAACTGGCTGTTCTGGTTGCTTAGTCTTGCTAGCTCGTTCATCCTGCAGCTCTGCAGCCTTAATAGAGGCAGGGGTAGGAGCCAACATGGACACTACCTCGTCCTCGCTTAGCGGCATCGGATGCTGCGAATCCCCGACGAATCCAGTTACCGCGGGGGTGTCTTTAACTACCCGCCAGGCATCAGGGGCATCCTCAACAGCCTCCATACGTACCAGGGCATACCCGGGAATCCGTACCCGATCCACCACTTTTCGTTCAGTGGACTTTACCTGGACGACTTTTTCCATCGGCACCTCAATCTGGTAGATCTGATCTTCCATATTGAAGGTGACAATTCGCTGTTCCAGATTCGCTTTCACTCGTCGCTCATAGCCGGAATAAGTGTGCAGCACATACCAATACCCCGGAAGGAACTCTAGTTCTTCCCGTAGTTTGTCTTGTTCGGCTCGAGAAAGCTCTTCAGCGGTGGCTGAAGGTGCGAGCTCTTGGTCTTGAGCGGTGTCGGTAATCTCAAGTGCAGGGGCAGCCTCTTGATCTGCGGCTGCTTCCGAGATGGGAGCTTCCTGCTCTACTACTGTTTCTGAAGGCGCGGCTGCTTCCGCGCTGACCTGCACGTCCACTTCGGCTAGCGAGTTCGCGCCAGTGGAGGCACCTTCCTCCGAGGAGAATACGGGATCGTTGCTCACGGTATTTTCTTCCTGCTCCTTATTGCCTACTTGCAAATCTTGTTCCTTAAGTAAGTTAACCGCCGAATACTTTGCTGACTACCCAGGCGGTCAATACGTCGATAACCCCTGAAAAGGCCATCATCGCCAGTACAAATACAATCACGACCACAAAGAACGTGGTGAGCTCATCACGAGTTGGCCAGACAACCTTCTTTAATTCCGCGATAACCTGCCGCACAAACTGCACGATGCGGCTCCAAAAACCACTTTTTGCCGTTTTGGCATCTGCCTCTACGGAGGCCGCGCCCTCGTTAGGTGCCAAGATCGTTTCCTCACTTGCTGTCTTGGAGCTCCCGTCGAAGCCCCTATTTCGTCCTGTACCGGGCCCGGCACAGGTTTCAAATTTGCAGGGCAGGCGGGACTCGAACCCACAACCTACGGTTTTGGAGACCGTTGCGCTACCAATTGCGCCACTGCCCTTCCAGCCTAATGGCTGACCGAATACGGTGCTAAACAAGTTTATGAGGTTTTATGGATTGCGTCCAACCAAAATAGTCGCTTAGTGGGGAAAAACGCATCCTTTTATTTCTCTCACCCGCGAAAATAACAATTTAACAAGTAATACTGCTCAAAATAGTTATTGCATTTTGGTCTCGTTAGTTAAGAAACAGATGGGCGTGGCAAAATGAGAGCATGACTAAACCGCAAGAACACATAATTTCGAATCGTCTAGCCCAGATTTCCCCCTCTGCAACTTTGGCAGTAGATGCCGCCGCAAAAGAACTTAAAGCTCAGGGGCGTCCAGTCATCGGATTCGGCGCAGGGGAACCCGATTTTGCCACCCCTGATTATATTGTGAAAGCTGCGCAAGAGGCCTGCGCTGACCCCGCAATGCACCATTACAGCTTGGGGAAAGGACTTCCGCAACTACGGGAAGCTATCGCTAAAAAGACTTTGCGGGATTCTGGTTACGAGGTTGATCCTAACACCGAAATTATTGTTACTAATGGTGGTAAACAGGCTGTTTTTGAGGCGTTTTCTGCAATAGTGGAAGTGGGCGACGAAGTCATTATGCCCACCCCGTACTGGACTACTTACCCGGAAGTTATCAAAATAGCGGGCGGCGTCCCGGTTCCGGTGATGGCGGGAGCAGATCAACACTATAAAGTCACAGTGGAACAGCTGGATGCTGCCAAGACTGACAAGACTAAGGCACTGCTGATTGTTAGCCCCTCTAACCCCACCGGAGCGGTTTATGACGCGGAAGAACTTAAAGCCATCGGGCAGTGGGCAGTGGAGAATCGTATCTGGGTGATTACCGATGAGATCTACGAGCATCTGACTTACGACGGTGTTCGCGCTGAACATATTGTGAACCTGGTTCCAGAACTAGCTGAACGCACCCTGGTGTTGAATGGGGTAGCTAAAACCTATGCCATGACTGGATGGCGTGTGGGCTGGATGATTGGACCTAAAGATGTAATCAAATCCTGTGCTGCTTTCCAATCCCACACCACCGGAAACGTATCAAATATTGCGCAGCGCGCTGCTCTTGCGGCCGTCGATGGACCGTTGGATAAAGTTGAGCAAATGCGCAAAGTATTTGACCGCCGCCGCCAGCGGATGGTGGAGCTATTGCGCCAGGTTCCTGATCTGGAAGTTCCTATGCCCCAGGGAGCTTTTTATTGTTATCCCAGCGTAGAACGGATTCTAGGCCGAGAAATCGCGGGTGAAACTCCGCAGACCTCGGCACAGCTGGCCGATTTAATGCTACGTAAGGTGGAGGTAGCGGTGGTGCCCGGCGAGGCATTCGGTCCCTCCGGTTTCTTCCGTCTTTCCTACGCGCTTAGTGATGACGACCTTGAGGAAGGCGTGGGACGGATAGTCGATTTTCTTAATCAAGTAAAATAGGTTGTCCTTAGTTGCCGGTCTATAACCTATAATCATTAGAAAGGGCGTAAGCGCGTCCTTAAAGATTTTAGGATTACTAAGAAGGGGCTCGGCGTGCGCAAGTTTGCATCAGTAGCAATAGTCATTATCGCGCTCGCCTTGGCCATCCTGATTGGAATGCGTGCCCTGTTAATCAACGGGGTTCATGAGTTAGGCCCCGCGGTTAGTTTTGAACCGCGGGTACCGGCAACCACTCAACAGACACCGCCGGTAGAATCGTTTTCTCCGTCTCCCGAGGGAATGGAGTAATCATGAGTGAAAGGCTTAGTTACCCGGAAACTAGTTTTCCCGGCGGGTCTGCTTCCTCATCGCTTACGCCCCCAGTTCCCGCTGCTCAGCCTCAGGCAGCATTACCCTCGAACCCGGCTACCACCCCCACCTCTGAAGTGGAATTACCTGGGGAAATGACCCTGCCGCAAATTCTAGAGGGTACCGGTGGAACTGGATCCGCGCCCTCACCGCAAACTTTGCAACCACAGGTAAACTCTTCACAAGCGCCTGCTAAACGCGCAGCCTATCAAGCTCGTCCACGACGGGTAATAGAAAAGACGGTTACCACCCAGGGCAAATCCCATAAGCTGCGGATTTCTAATCTGCGCAACCGCATGCTGATACACACGGTACTAATTTCAGCGTTATCCCTGACCATAGTGGGATTCATTTTACTGATTAGCGGGATGTTTCAGATTTCCTATGCGGAGCGCACCCAAACCGAAGCAATTACTGCCGACGTGCGGAACTTTACTGCAGTCGAGAACGCCAAATCCACCGGAGGTCTCGCTTCAGCCAAGGATGCAGTAACCAAGTTTATAAATGCTGCCGATGCGCCCTATAACGGCAGTTTATTAGGCTTTTCAGAGGGGAAACTAACCGCGCATAAGTGCGCGCGGGATTCTGCCGCACATCAGGATAAGCAACTGTTGAAGCAGCTAGCCAGCTACGCGGATATGGGTTCGGCAAAAATGTTTATGCTGCGCACCGACCAGGCCACCTATGCAGTAGGAATCGTACCAATCAGTGCCGCGGGCACTGATGACGCCCTACTGGCGGTAGTCTCTAACTATTCTGCCGATATTGCGCCCACCCAGACGCAGCTCCTATTATTCTCCGGCATTTCTTTCTTAGTATTAGCCCTGGTAGGACTGGTAAATGTTCGTGCCTCGCAATCGTTGTTGGCACCTATTGCTCGTCTAAGAGAAATGATGGCTTCAATTTCTAGCGAGCAGGACCTTACTAAGCGCCTGCCAGTAGAAGGCAATGATGACCTCGCGGATGTTACCCGCCAGATGAACTCGATGATCTCTCGTCTACAATCCACTTTTGATGAGCAACGTAATTTGCTGAACGATGTGGGTCACGAGCTACGCACCCCGATAACAGTGGTTCGCGGACACCTCGAACTTTTGGATCCCAATGATCCCCAAGACACCTCTCGCACTCGAGAACTAGCCTTAGAAGAACTCTCTCGAATGCATCGTCTTACCGAAGATCTGATTACGGTAGCCAAGAGTGACCGCCCTGACTTCATTCGTCCCGAACGGGTAGATATCGGGGATCTGCTTATGGATACCTTTGAAAATGCCACCCAACTGGGAGATTTCAATTGGCGAATCGACAATGTAACTATCGTAAAGACTACCGCGGATCATCAACGTTTGCAGCAAGCCCTACTTGCTCTCGCCCAAAATGCTTCTAAATTCGCTACTCCCGGAACGGTCATTGCCCTGGGAGCGGGAATAGATTATCAACAACCCCTCTTAGACAAGCAGGGAAACATGTTGAAGGCGGCCACTATCACCGCTCCTAGCCTCCAGATGCAGCCACAAGTTCCTTCGGTAGTAGGTACCCACCGTCTCAACCTGTGGGTGCGCGACCAAGGAATAGGTATCGACCCGAAAGATCAAGAACAGGTTTTCGGCCGCTTTATGCGGGTCAACCATTCCTATGCCGGATCTGGGCTGGGGTTATCAATCGTGAACGCCATCGCGCAGGCGCATGGCGGAATCCTACAAGTCCGCTCTGTGCTTTCGGTGGGATCGGTCTTTAATATCAGCCTGCCGATTTCAGATGATGATTGTAAAGATGAAATACAAGGAGAATAAAACATGACAAGCATCTTGGTGGTAGAGGACGAGCCTGGCATTTCCTCTTTCGTCGCTAAAGGACTAACCTCCGCCGGGTATAACGTAACCGTAGTCGACAAGGGTACGGACGCAATCTCCGGGGCTTTGGGAGGCGATTACTCACTAATCGTCCTGGATATTGGGCTACCCGATATGGATGGCTTTGAAGTGCTTGAACAGATTCGCGGTCAAGGTGCCACCCTACCGATTATTGTGCTGACTGCCCGCTCTTCGGTAGAGGACACTGTCAGCGGTCTGGAACAGGGTGCCGATGATTATATGTCGAAGCCTTTCCGCTTCGAGGAACTACTAGCGCGCATTCGCCTGCGCCTGCGTAATGCCACTTCAGAGGATCCCTCCAATATGGTGCAAATTAACGTTGGGGGTCTACATCTGGATTTGCGTACACGCTGCGCCACCATTAACGGAGATCCCGTAGAGCTATCGGCTCGCGAGTTCACTATGTTACAAGCCTTTATGGAACATCCTGATCAGGTGCTTTCCCGTTCCCAATTGCTAGATATGGTGTGGGGATACGATTTTGATCCGGGTTCTAATGTAGTGGATGTATATGTGCGTTATCTGCGCCGCAAGATCGGTTCAGAACGCATTGTAACCGTACGTGGTATGGGGTATCGCCTGGTAGTGATGTAGTAGTTCTTTTGGTTTTAACCTGTATCTTCCTGCATCATCTGAATCTATAAGCAGTATTCCGGGAGCCTGGATACCCTCCAGGCTCCCGGAATACCTATATTGCTATTCAATTTGTTTCGCGACAGTGATTAGGCGTTCTCTACATCGGTGTCTACCCAATCGAAGGTGCGGGTAACCGCTTTTTTCCACAACCGATAGTTCCGGTCGTACTCTTCTCGATCCTCACCAGGCTGCCAACGCTTGCCCTCTGCCCAGTTATCAATCACGTCCTGCTCGCCATCCCAAAATCCCACGGCGATGCCAGCAGCGTAAGCCGCACCTAACGCGGTGGTTTCCAAAACCTGCGGCCGCACTAGCGGCACCCCCAATTGGTCTGCCTGGAACTGCATAACCATGTCATCCTTGGTCATCCCGCCATCTACCCGTAGCTCCTTTAGCTCTACACCAGAGTCCGCCATCATGGCATCAAAAACCTCGCGGGTTTGGTACGGAGTAGACTCCTGCACTGCACGCGCAATATGACCCTTATTGTTATAGCGGGTCAGACCGACAATAGCGCCCCGAGCGTCATCCTTCCAGTAGGGGGCGAATAAACCGGAGAATGCGGGCACAAAATACACGCCACCATTGTCAGCAACAGTATTCGCCAGTTTCCCAATCTCATCCGATTTTTGGATCAATCCTAGGTTGTCGCGCAGCCACTGTACTAGTGACCCGGCAACCGCAATCGAGCCCTCCAGGGCATATACCGGCTGATTATCACCAATCTTGTAGGCCACGGTAGTAAGTAAACCGTTATTGGAGAAAACCGGTTTCTCCCCGGTGTTCATCAGGACGAAGCAGCCAGTACCGTAAGTATTCTTAGCCATACCTGGCCTAAAACAGGCCTGTCCGAAAGTAGCCGCCTGTTGGTCGCCCAAGATCCCGGAAATCGGGGTGTCAATTAGCAGACCATTCTTACGGCCATAACCGTAAACCTCAGAGGAGGAGCAAATCTCCGGTAACATCGACATCGGAATCCCAAAGTCTTTGCAAATGTCTTCCCGCCACTGCAAAGTACGGATATCCATCAACATGGTACGCGAAGCGTTGGTGACATCAGTCTTGTGTACCCCCCCCTGTACACCACCAGACATATTCCATAGCACCCAGCAATCGGTGTTCCCAAACAACAGATCACCGGCTTCTGCCTTTTCACGCGCGCCTTCGACATTGTCCAAAATCCACTTGATTTCTGGTCCGGAATAGTAGGTGGACAAATCAAGCCCACAAATGTCACGATACTTGGACAGCCCCTGTTCACCCGCAAGCTGGCGAATAATCTGCGAAGTCCGGGTATCTTGCCAAACAATCGCGTTATATATCGGTTCTCCCGTGTTTTTATCCCAAACCACCACGGTTTCACGCTGGTTAGTAATCCCCACTGCCGCGATTTCATGCCGATTAACTTCTGCTTTTTGCAGGGCGTCAGCTACACATTCGCGGATGTTATCCCAGATCTCAATCGGATTATGCTCAACCCAACCAGCCTTAGGAAATATTTGTTCGTGTTCCTTTTGCCCCAAAGACACAATTTGTCCGCCATGATCAAATAAGATTGCACGGGAAGAAGTAGTCCCCTGGTCGATGGCCATTACATATTTTTTCTCGGTCATATCTTCATCATTTAAGGTTCTTTTCCATTTTTCGCCCTCTAGCACTATTGTTCAACAAGGAGGAGCAAACGTGCGCCGCGGGCGCGGAGGTAAAACTTTTGGCAAATAATCAGCAGCGGCAAGAACTTGACCCTAATGAATATTCCACCGAACGTGATGAGCTGGCACGCAGCGCCGCACTCGCCTATTACGTACAAGGACAGACCATGGAGGCGATTAGACGACGGATGGGAGTTTCCCGTTCCACAGTTTCCCGCCTGCTTTCCTATGCCCGTAAACGGGGAATAGTTACTATTTCAGTACAAACTTCGAATAAGCCGCACACCCGCCTCGAACGCCAGATACAAGAACGCTTTGGGGTAAATGTAGATATCGTGGAGCTATCTCCCGACACTACCCAAAACCGCGTCCTCGAAACCGTGACTAAAACGGCTGCCCAAATCTTGGGACAAATGGTTAATGATGGGGAAATAGTCGGCATAGCTTGGGGGAACACTACCACCGAAATGGCTGCTCATATCAAGAAAAAGGACGTGGATGGTGTAACTTTAGTGCAGTTAAACGGCGCCGCCTCTACCGACACCTCAGGGATTGCGCATGTGGGAGGAATATTAGCGCAGATGGCATACCAGTGGAAAGCCAATATAGTACAGTTCCCGGTGCCGACTTTCTTTGATAATCCCGCCACGAAAGAAGCTCTGTGGCGTGAGGGCGCGGTGCGACGTGTCCTCAAATGGCAAGAAAAATGCACCTTGGCGGTCTTTAGTGTCGGAGCGCTGCGAGCTGAAATTCCTTCCCATGTGTATGCAGCGGGTTACCTAACACATAGTGAACTAAATAAACTGGCACTCGATAAAGTAGTCGGCGATGTTTGTACCGTTTTAATCAGACCCGATGGCTCCTGGAGCGATATTTCCCTAAACAAACGAGCCACCGGACCTAACCCGGAACAGCTACGACGCATCCCCAGGCGTTTTTGTGTAGTTGCAGGCAAAGCTAAGGCTCAATCCCTACTAGGAGCCTTAAATGCCGGGGTTGTCACCGATTTAGTTTGTGACAAAGCGGTCGCAGAAAAAGTGTGGGCATTAGCAAAGCCCTAGAATGGAGATATGGTAAAAACCGATTTCACCGACGCTTGCGAGTGGATTGCTCCCCGAACTGATCACCAACCTACAATGCCGGTTCCTGCTTGGTATCGGAAAGCTGAAGATGCCGGTTCTGCAACTCCGGACGGCGAAATTCCGGCTTTAAGAGATATGACCACTATCGGAACCGGGGGAAAACCGAAAGCGTTTCACCAGGTAGATTCCGAGGATGAGCTGGTAGCGGCGGTGCGGGAGGCGGATCGTGCCGGCAACAAACTACTGGTGCTGGGGGGAGGATCCAATCTGTTATGTGGAGAAGATCTATCAGACCTAGTGGTGGTACAGGATCTACGCACGGGAGTAACCGTAACGGAAGATACTGTTTGCGGGGGCGCCCTGGTGAGCGCACCTGCTGGCCAATCCTGGGACGAGTTCGTGTGTGCCTGCATTGATGAAGATCAGATGGGGTTAGAGGCTTTGTCCGGTATCCCAGGAACGGTGGGCGCAGCCCCGGTACAAAATATTGGTGCCTACGGACATGAAGTGGCGGAAACCCTATCTACAGTGCGAGTTTTCGATCGATTACAAGATGGGATTCGAGTACTGCCAGTCGGGGATTTACAGCTGGGGTACCGCACTTCGATTATTAAACGTTCTTTACACGACAATCAGGCCGGAGGCGGGCGTAGCTGGGGATATACCGGACGTTACGTGGTGCTCTCGGCTGATTTTCAGTTAGCACATGCCTCTCTGTCCGCGCCTATCGAATATCAACAGCTGGCAGACAAATTAGGGGTTAAGTTGGGTGAACGCGCAGATATGCGCGCAGTGCGACAGGCAGTTTTGGAGCTGCGTCGCTCTAAAGGGATGGTGCTGGATCTTGCTGATCCCGATACCCGCTCTTGCGGTTCTTTCTTTACTAACCCCATAATTTCTTCCGAGGAGGCAAAAGAACTTCCGCCTCAGGCGCCACGCTTCCCGGTATTTAATCTGCAACTGCGCAACGCAGTAACCGGCGAGGCTCCCAAAATATCTGGACTGGTCAAAACTTCTGCTGCCTGGTTGATTTCACATGCAGGATTGGAAAAGGGATTCGCCACCCCCAGCTCAAACCCAGCCGCAGGAGCGCCGCGAGCCGCGCTGTCCTCTAAGCACGTACTCGCGCTCACCAACCGCAATAACGCCACTTCTAAGGACATTGTGGAACTGGCGCGCGCGGTACAGGATAAGGTAAAAGCCAAGTTCAATGTGGATTTAGAACCTGAACCCGTGTGGGTAGCGGCCGAGGCTAACTAGTGGCGAGAAATCAAATGGGCTACATCGGTGAAAATACCAGTTGCACCCCAATTAAATAGTTCGTTGGCACGAGCAGGCGAGTTAACTGTCCACACGTTGACTCCGAATCCGGCATCCCGGAAAGATTGCACCTTTTCACGGGTTAAACCGTTATCTCCGGGGTGAATATAGCTGGCTCCCACCAGTTCTAATACGGAGCGCCAGTCATCATAAAGCGCACAGGTTTCATATAGGCAACCTAGCGGTATTTCCGGCGCTAAAGCATGAAACTCCGATAGTAGTACGTGATTAAAGCAGGAAACAATCACTTCTGGACCGTTAAGTCTTCCCAGTTCTTTGATTACTGCTTTAATCAGCTGGCGGGTCATAGCTGCTCCCGCTTCGTTGGATTTGATTTCGATATTGGCATTTAGTCCGGTTTCATTCATAAAGTCAACCAGTTGATGCAGGGTGGGAAGCTTTTCTCCCGTAAACTCGGAACTAAACCAACTGCCGGCATCAATCGATTCCAAATCTGCAGCAGTGAGCCCATAGTAACCACCCGATTTATTGGTGGTGCGATCTAAAGTGGTGTCATGGCAGATGATTACGGTTCCATCACCCAAAATATCAACATCGGTTTCAATCCAGTTCAGACCATGCTCGACCACTTTCCGGAAAGCTGCCATAGTATTTTCGGGAGCCAAAGTATTTAAGCCCCGATGCGCAAAAACCCGATTAGGTATATCCATTTTCAAATCACTTTCTAGTTGCTACCCCGTAATAATAAGCATTTTTCGGGAAATATGACTGGAACTTTTTAGGACTGCAAACCGGTGGCGGTTAGATAGGCGAGTACGGCGCGCACCCGACGGTTAGGTTCATCGGGAGTCAGTCCCAGTTTCATAAACACATTGGCGATATGTTTCGCCACGGAAGCACCCGATAAGAACAGTTTCTTTGCGATTTCCTCATTGGATAAACCTTGCGCCATCAGCCCTAAAACTTCGCTTTCCCGAGCAGTAAGGCTAGCGAGAGTGGAGCCACGTTCCCGCACCAGTTTCACGGCTACTTCCGGATCTACTACTACCCCGCCACTGGCGACGGTATTCAAAGCGTTCAAGAAATCGGCAACCCGCGAGACCCGTTCTTTTAGCAGATACCCGGTACCGGCAGCACGCTGTCCCGGTGGAGGCAGTTGGTCAGTACTAAAAAGCTGCGCCGCGTAGGCGGGTGCCACGTATTGACTGAGCACCATGATTCCCAGGTCGGGATACTCTTCGCGAATCTGCACTGCTGCCCGCAAACCGTCATCACTCATGCCTGGCGGCATCCGCACATCGGTTACCAGCACATCCGGGAGCTGATCATTTTTATCCGCCTGTCTCACGGCGGCAATCAGCCCGGGCGCATCCTCGGCCTGTGCAATCACCTGATGCCCCAGGCGCTCGAGTAGCCCGGCTAACCCTTCGCGAATCAAAGTAGCATCATCAGCCAAAATGATTTTCATGCTGTCTCCTCCGCGGATACTAAAATCGGAATTTCTCCACGCACCGTAGTCGGCCCTCCTGTCGGGGAAATAACCCGTAGCGTTCCCCCGAAGGCTTCCAGGCGCGCTTGCAATCCCGCGAGGCCATGACCGGGGTTAATACTTGCTCCCCCTGCACCATTATCAGTGATTGAAAGCACGAGGGAAGAACCTGCCACAATCAATACCGAGACCTGCGCTTGTGGCGCATATTTCGCCACATTGGTGAGAGATTCGCACACCAGGTAATAGGCTGCAGCGGCGGCTCCCGGCGGCAATTCGGGCAACTCGAAGGGCATCCGTAAATCCACATCTAGTACAGATTCTGCACAGACATCCCGTACCGCCTCGGCCAGTCCCTTATCAGAGAGAACTTTCGGATGCACCCCGGCAACCGTACGTCGCAGCGCCGCTAAGGCCTGGTCATTGGCATCTTGCGCCTCTCGTAAAAGAGTTAAAATCTGTTTCAGCTGTTCTACAGTGCGGGATTCTTCCGCAGCGTCCCCTTCCGGGCGATCCCCCGTCCCTTCCGAGGATGCCAGCGTTTCTAGGTTTAGTTCCGCCTCGCCCACTTTCATCGAGGCTGCCACCAGGTATTGCTGGGCGCCATCATGCAGATCCCTCTCAATACGACGCCGTTCGATCTCGAAAGCATCTACGATCTCGCGGCGGGAACGGTGTAGCTGGATAATTTCTTTCGCACTTAGCGGGCCGGAAGCAGCAATAGCGAAAACTAAGCGAGCATAGATTCCGCTGGCTAACGCAAACAGTAGCCATAACATAACCAACGCCAAGTAACCTCGCTGGTCACCGGAGATTCTCATACCCAGGAGGTACCTAAGTATCAGGATCAATAAATTGAGTAGCGGCAGGGAAGCAACCAGATTTGCTAATAGGCAAAACAGGAAAATCGGGATGGAACGGAAATTTATGTACTCCGGGGCGCTCTGGGCATGTTTGTCAAGCACACTTTCCTCTCCGGGGATTTTCCAAAAATGCCAGATAGAGGCATCCTGCCGCCCTAGCATCGCGCTGGCACGGTACCGAACCACCGCGGTGTAGTGGAAAAGTACCTCTCGTGAACGGCGGAACATAACCAGCATTGCAACAATGTGTACCACCAGGGAAAAAAGCTCTATTGCTAGGAAAGGTATCCCTAGTAGGAGAGTAGAGCGCACGAGTGGGACTCGGCGGTAGGTTACTCCGCGAAAATAGGGATCGGTTCGCTGCATATCTTTATTTTATGAGGGCGTGCCCAGATAAGAACACCGCCTCCTGGCTACTTTTTGGGTAGTGCCAGCTCTACCTAAAAATTAGTTTCTACCCGCTGTCAGCAAAAGAGCCAACCCCTCAAAATAGGAGTATGTTGATTAGAACCCAGGGACTGAGCAAAATTTATGGTTCACACACGGTGCTCGCCGATATTGATTTAACTATTGGTGAGGGCGAGCAGGTGGCGATTACCGGGCCTACTCAGGCAGGCAAGACCACCCTGCTTTACCTGTTGAGCGGAATTTTACGCCCTTCTTCCGGGTCAGTAATTTTAGATGGTCGGGATTTATCAAAAATGTCTCGCCGCCAAATTCAGGCACTACGACGTGAACGGTTTGGTTTTATTTTCCAATCCGAACAGCTACTTCCAGAACTGCAGGTTCAAGAAAATGTGGCCTTACCTCTATTGTTACAAGGATTTGGACGCACGGAAGCTAAGCAGCGGGCTCGACAGGAACTAGAACGCTTGGGTTTGGAAAATATTGCTTATCACCTAACCGCACATGTTAGTACGGCGCAGGCGGCACGGATAGCGATTGCCCGCGCTTTAGCGCCCCGCCCCCAGGTGATTGTTGCCGACCAGCCCACCTCGTTGTTAGATCCAGTTGCTGGGCAAGAAGCAATGCAGGCTTTATCGCTGGCAGCAACCCGCACCCGTGCTACCCTCTTAGTTTCTACCGTAAATCCACAGGTAGCTTCCTGGTGTCAGCGAATTATCACTCTGCGTGACGGGTTGATTGCACAAGACAGTGTGCGCGAATCTTCCTCGGAAACCAGATTTCAGGTGGAGGACGCATAGATGGCTCTGAGCCGAATAATTTTATCGTGGCAAGGGCGGAAGTTTAAAGACCGCAAAGCCGAAGCAGTCTCAGTACTTTCAGCAGCGATTACCTTTTACTGCCTATTTTCCTTACTAGGGGGGGTTAACGCTTTTCTATTTAAGCGCTTACCCCGCTTAACTGCAGGTACCGATACCTTTGGGCGCGCCTTGGCGGCACTTCCTAGTAAATCTCGCAGCTACGAGCATGAAGCCATATCTGTAGTTTATGTTTCGCTATTCCTTTTCGCCGTCCTCCTCATCTTGTTTCCACTGCTAGCGCTTTGGTGGAACCGCCTGGAACTAGATGGGCAACGCCTAGGGGATGCTTTGGTTAGCCTACACCGTCTGGGAGCGAGCACGGGAACTCGTTTTTTCTTTAGTTGCTACTCGATTTATGGCAATATTTTTGCGGGATTCATACTGGGAGCTGGTAGTTATGCGCTCTCTTTACCGCTTTTTGAAAATATCCAGATTCTCGGTATTAACCCCACTGCTAAAGACTTCTTTCCCCCTCGCTGGATTCTGACCCTGTCTCTTGGAATTTTGCTGGTACTACCAATCTGGAAAATCAATCTACTTTTACGCCAGCATCGGGGGGTTCCCGTGGACTCTCGACACAGCTTTACTGGCTCTTTTCTTCCTTCTCGGTTTCAGAGTTCCCCCTTTTTCTGGTTAATTCTGCTGGCACTACCTATTGGCCTAGTTGGGATCGTAATCGCGGGATTATCAGCGATACTTCTGGCGCCAATCCTGATGCTAACGTTCTTTTGGGTACTGCTATTCTGGCTACCCGCAAAATTGTTATCTTTGGCGGTTTGGCCGTTAACTCTCAGCCGCCACCCTGCGATTCTATTAGCAGCCCGCTCTATTCGTGCTCATGCTTCACATTTTTGGATAGCTTTGGCACCGGTACTTTCCCTGTTTGCCACCTATTTGTTATCTCTTTCCTTCCTTGCGGCAGCAGCTAGCTACACCGATTCTTTAAGCCTAGAAGCCCGCTCTAACAGTATAGATAGCCAATCTCAAGCAACTTTGCAGCTGCATTACTTACTGTTACACCTGGTGCAACAAGACGTGAAAACCGGCTGGCTCTTAACTGCGACAATAGTGGCGCTAATTACTGCATTTTCCCTGGCTACCACAGTGATGGCCTCTAATCGTCGCGAACAAGAGCAAACCAATCTGCTTTTAAAGCTTGGATGTCCACCCGCAGTAATCTTCAGGGCGCGTATGTGGGAAATAATCCTCGTCTACACTTTTGGGCTATTACTAGTAGCGGGATGCACATGCCTATTGTTTATCGCTACTCTCTCGATGCGCGTTTCTCCTCCGATTAGCACTTGGGGAATCGTGACCTCAGCAATAACCCCCCTCACCTGGATGATGATTGGGGTTTTAGGGTTACAAGCCCTGGTATTTATGACGCTCACGCGGGTGCGCAATACCGAAATACTCCCGCATTTTAAACCCTGCAATTTACAATCTAGACAGCGAGTAAGCCCGCACGATCCGACTGTTTTACTTCCGGAATCTTCAATAACTTCGGAAAGCTCTAGCGAAATCGCAACCAATCTTTTGCAAGGAAATGAAAGGTAAACCGGTGAACAATAATCAGCCCTTCCCGCCAGCAACTCCCGAGGAGTTCCACCGCTACCAAAAGCCTCGCCACGTAACGCCGCCGGCTTTTGCCAGTCCTCCTCCAGCTATGCCCGTAGTCAAACCCCAACTTCAGCCAAAAGTACAGCCGAACCCGCAGCCGAATTTCCCCGCAGCTCACGAACGCCCCCCTGCCACGCAAGCCTCTAGCTCACAATTGGCAAACCCCCTACTCAGAGAAACTGGCACTCCCGAAGCCGCAAACCCGGCTATACCGAAAACTGCAAAAGCGGTAAGCCCCGCTTTCCCCCAGTCGCAAGCAAGCGGGCAGCAAATTCCGGCGGCAGTTAGCCCGCAACTACCACCATTGGCTTCCCCGCATACTGCCGTGCCTAGTGGAACATCACGCCCCCAAAATACTGTAACTACCAGCGATAACATGCCACAGGGGGCGCCGGTAGTCAACCTCAATAATGTTTATAAAATCTATCGACAGGGTGAAACTGAGGTACGCGCCCTCGACGGTATTAATCTACAAATCTTTTTCGGACAGTTTACCGCGATTGTCGGACCTTCCGGATCGGGGAAATCCACGCTTTTGCAT
This sequence comes from Varibaculum vaginae, assembly GCF_900604285.1. Classification (GTDB taxonomy): domain Bacteria; phylum Actinomycetota; class Actinomycetes; order Actinomycetales; family Actinomycetaceae; genus Varibaculum; species Varibaculum vaginae. Next base: position 417,765 of record NZ_UWNY01000001.1, on the reverse strand, counting down.
TGCCTTGCCGGCCTAGACAGTGTCACCAAAGGAACGGTGAGAGTCGCCGGTAAAGACCTGGCCAAAATGAACGACAAAACTCTCACCCAATTCCGGCGGGATCACATCGGGTTTGTTTTCCAATCCTTCAATCTGATGCCCACCCTGACTGCCTTGGAAAATATCCGGCTTCCCCAACTACTAGCGGGCAAAAAGATCTCTCCCACCTGGGAAAACCAGATTATTGAAATCCTAAACCTCAAAGACCGGCTAACTCATAAGCCATCCGAACTCTCTGGAGGACAGCAGCAACGCGTGGCGGTCGCCCGCGCCTTAGTTACCAAGCCTGCGCTGCTGGTAGCAGATGAACCCACCGGAAACCTAGATTCGGCCTCTTCGCAGGAAGTCCTGAAACTGCTGCGCAACGCCGCCAGTGAACTAGGTCAATCGGTGGTGATGGTTACCCACGATCCGGATGCGGCAGCGGTTGCTGATCGGGTGTTGATCGTCAAAGACGGAAAAATCACCCAAGAACTGACTCATCCCACTCGTCAACAACTTTCCCAAGTGATTTAAATGCGTTTCCTAACTAAAGCCAATCTGAAAGCCCACTCGCGGCAATATATTGCTACTGCCTGCGCTATTATCATTTGTTGCATTTTCATTTGTATCGCCAGCTCCTTTGGATCCGTTATGGGGTGGACTATCGGTTCGGGAGAAACCCAATTGATGAAGAACACCCAGGTAGTGATTACCGATGGAAGCTTCCAGGAAGATTCGCGAGCAGCCGTAAATGGCAAAGTCCATATGGAAACGAATCAAGGCGATCCACTAGCGAAGATTCTGGCTGATCGCACGAGGATTCGTCAGGCAAATGGGGCCGACCTGGAATTACAGCCGGTTTATCAGACCGGTGTCGCTGCTAACATCGGGAAGAAATTTATACAGATGCAAGGGATAGGGCTGTTTCCGCCCCAGTTCTATCGTCCTCCCCTTAGTGAAGGGAAAGCACCTACCGGCAAAAATCAGATTGCCCTGGCCGCGAGCTATTTAGAGAAAACCGGCGTCTGGGTGGGAGACAGTATCGAAATTCAGGTTCCTCCCCCTGACGATAAAGAGGGTGCGCAGCCTACAACCTTAAAAGCTACGGTTAGTGGGATCATTAAGCGCGATTCCTCAATGTATATCGGTCAAGTTCCCGATGTTTATCTCTCCCCGGAACTGGGTAAACAATTAGCGCGAGCCACCGGAGTGGGAATTAATGAGATTTTGGTTCATACTGATCAAGACCCGGCGGAGCTTGCGCTAAAACTGGGTAAATATCTAAATGACAAACAGCTACTCACGGAAAACTTAGCGGTGGTTACCGTTGCCCAGCAACAAAGCGAAACCGCTTCTGGCCAAGCTGAGCAAATCGCGCTCCAGGCGATTGTCCTATTCTTCCCACTACTAGCGGTGCTGGTTTGTATGGGGATTGTTTCGGTTACTTTTGAAGTGGTATTGGCTAGAAGGCGACGGGAAACCGCGCTGTTGCGCTGCGTAGGCGCCACCGTTGCCCAGGTACGCCGCGCGGCTTTCTTGGAATGCCTGCTGGTGGGGATAATTTCCGCAGTAATTGGGACTCTAATTGGTTGGCTGGGGTCAATCAGCCTGGTCTATGGCAGTGGCATGATCGGTTCCCTTTCGCAAACCCTAGAGATAACCGGGATTTTCCCGGCAATATTATCACTGGTCACTGGGATCCTGGTGCCTCTAATTGGTGCTTTACGCCCCACCTTTGGACTCGGGAAAATTCGTCCGATTGCAGCCCTGAATATCCAGGAACTCAATAAGAAAGGCAAACCCAAGTGGCATATTTTGCACTGGATAATAACCGTGCTTTTCACCATTTTGGGAAGCGGACTATGGGTTTTGGCCTGGAGGAATCATGGCAGTGAAGACGGAGAGAATCAGCTAATAGCGTTGGGCGGAGCAATCGCCGGTGCCTTAATCCTGATGTGCGCCGCCCTGATGATCTGTCGTTTCCTATTGCCAGCATTTACCGCCCTATTTACTCGCCCCTTCGCCCGTAAGTCCGCTACCGCTAAACTTGCTGGTGAAAACGTGAAACGGGATCCTCATCGCACCGGAGCTACCGCTACTGCCCTGGTGCTGGGGGTTACTTTGATGGCAACCATTTTGATTGGCACTGCCTCGGTACAAAAAACCGTAAATGATGAAATCAACCGGCGCTTCACAGTTGACTATTCCCTGATATCAGCCAACCCGAGCATCCCTTTACCCAAGAACGAACTAAAGAAAGCTGCCCAGGTTGAGGGGGTTAGCGCTATTGGAGAAATCCCCGGAATAGTTACGCAGGCGATTACAGATACGCAGGGCATACCGCTTAGCGAGGGACAGCTGACGGGCAGAGCTCTCGAAAATCCGGGGGAGGCGAAACCAGCAGATACGGAACCGGGAACCGAAACTTCCGGATCTACTAGCAGCGCCACCCCAGAAACAAACGTCGAAACCGGCGGTAGCGAGACTGCTGACGCTAACGAGGGCGCGGGCGGTAAAAAACCCCAGGTGTCCTCACTGGTAGTAGTCACTTTGCCTGACATGGTTAATTCTTTAACTCGAAAAAGGATTACAGAGCCTCAGCGCGGAGAAATATGGCTGGTAGGAGAGGTAGAAAAATCCTTATCGCAACCGGTAAACCTAAGTTTCAAGGGAGGGGGAAAGTTAGGCGTCAAGGCGAAGAAGATACCTGCTAGCGCCAGTGGGTTTCCCGCTGATTACAGCACGGTCTACGGGGTGATTTCCCGGGCAGACTTTGAGCAGTTAACCTCCAAGGGCGCAAAAGCCAAAAGCTACGGGGTGATGGCGAAATTTGATTTGTCGCGGGGCACCACCGACACTATTCAGACGATTCAAGACTTCACCAACCAGTTTTGGGAGTTACCATCAGCGAGTATGGAAAGTTCCGCGATGATTTCTTCCATTGTCACTATGGTTTTACGGGTAATGATGGTGATTTTGCTGTGTCTGCTGGGAATTTCTGCCATCGTCGCTCTCGTAGGGGTGGCAAACACCCTCAGTTTGTCGGTGGTTGATCGTGCCCAAGAAAATGCGCTGCTGCGGGCAGTGGGTGCCACTCGCACTCAAATTAGGAGGATGCTAATTACCGAAGGCACCATGATTGGATTCGGCGCCTTAATAGTGGGAATGGCCTTATCGGTACTCTTCTCCTGGTTTGTGATGCAGTGTATGCCCTTTGCTGGTTTGATCTCCCAAAAGAATATTGAACTTAAGATTCCTTGGCTCTGGGTAGGGCTGGTAGTACTGATAACCGAACTCTTCTGTTTCTTAGCATCGGTGCTACCCGGTAGGCGCGCCGCCAAGGCCAGTCCCATCGAGGCTCTAAATGCCGCCGACCAGTAAGATTTAAGGAAACTTTATTGCGCGAACATAATTTACATTCCGGCAACGGCAACGAGTTTTAGCTCCGGTTTCCCCCTGCGGAACACTCACGTTTATCCCTGCAAGCTCTAGTTACTTACTAAACTCAAAAACACAACGCTAATAGAGAAAGTCAAGCTCCTTGCCAGGATGCCCTCAGCTTGGGCTGTTAGATTTAAGTATAAAGGAGGAAATATGGCGGGAAAACGTTTTGGAAACAGCATAAAGACCGTGCTGCTACTAGGAATCATGTGGGCGATTCTGCTCGGTATTGGATACCTGATTGCTTACGGCACTAATAATTCTGCGTTCCTATGGATTTTCGCGGTGATTGGGCTAGCCTCCACCTTCTACAGTTACTGGAATTCAGACAAGTTAGCGATTAAGGCAATGGGTGCCTATCCGCTAGATCCGGGGCAATATCCACAGATTGTAAAGATAGTAACCGAACTGTCCCAAACCGCCGGACAGCCAATGCCCCGCCTCTATATTGCCCCCACTGCTACCCCGAATGCGTTTGCCACCGGTAGAAACCCCTCCCACGCGGCAGTTTGCTGTACTGAGGGAATTTTGCAGATTCTAAATGAACGGGAACTGCGCGGAGTGCTCTCCCACGAACTGATGCACGTATATAACCGCGATATTTTGACCTCTTCAATTGCGGCCGCTATCGGCGGTTTGATTACTTCTGTCGCTCAGATGATGTTCTTTTTCGGAGGAGGACGCCGCGATGAGGAAAACTCTGGTCCCCTGGGGGCTATCGGGGGGTTATTAATGGTGTTCCTGGCTCCACTAGCTGCGACATTGACCCAATTAGCAATTTCACGTACCCGCGAGTTCGATGCGGATCAAACCGGAGCGGAGCTTTCCGGCGATCCTTTAGCCCTGGCTAGCGCCTTAAAGAAACTAGAGGCAGGAACCACTGCCCGTCCGCTGGTGAAAAACCCACAGACTGAGAAAGTCGGTTTCATGATGATTGCTAACCCCTTTAGGGTAAGGGGCATGCAGCAACTATTTTCTACCCACCCGCCAATGGATCAGCGGATTCGCCGCCTAGAGGAAATGGCGGGCTACTAGCTAAAGGAATACCTCCGGGCAGCTAGACAACGTGCCTGGCTGAGTCCATAGCAATATTCTCAGCAGTTAATTGCTAGCTGCAGCACCAGCAGTTGCCGCTACTACACCTGGCGAAAAAGCTAATAGGACTATTCTCCGTCCTGACCGATTAAATCTTCCGGTACATCCTCGCCGCGAGAAATCGCGCTCATAGCTTTACGAGAAACTACTTTGACGCGTTCGCGCGCCCCGCGACCGCCCTCGACCTCGCCAAAATCTGCACCTAGCTGCTTTTCGTATTCATCCAATAGCTCCCAGCCATGCCAGGTGGAGAAGGGGACACCCCGCTGCTCAAGTAGCTCAATCATGGCGTCGTGACCCACCGCTTTACCGGTAGCCACTAACTTGCCAGCTTCCGCATCTTCTACCAGGTGAGCAATAGTTTGCTGCGCATCAGACTTGGTGGAACCAATCAACCCTACCGGGCCACGTTTGACCCAACCAGTAGCGTAAATGCCAGTCAAAGGAGTTCCTTCCAGATCGGTAACCCGTCCTTCCTGATTGGGGATCACTCCGCGGCGCTCATCGAAAGGTAGCCCCGCAATCGGAGAGGAGAAATACCCCACCGCGCGATAAACCGCCTGTACCGGGGTTTCCCGCAGCTCGCCGGTACCGGAAACTGTTCCGTCCCCGTTCAGCTGGGTACGTTCGGTAACCAGGGCACGCACATGCCCGTCCTCATCGGCCAAGATCTCTTTGGGAGCTGAGAATAGATGCAAGTGAATTCGGCGATCAGCTTCCTGGTCGTCCTCGTCCATGGCGTAGTTAATTAAAGTATCTACCACCATTTTGGTTTGCTTGGAAGCAGCAATCGCTTGCTCCGAGCCCTCGTCGAACTCGAAATCTTCCTCGGAAACAATAACTTTTACTCCCGGCTGTTGCCCGAGTTCACGCAGCTCTAAGGGGGTGAACTTCACCTGGGCAGGTCCGCGCCGCCCGAAAATATGTACATCGGTAATCGGGGATTTATAGAGTTCTCTCGCTACATTCTCGGGGATCTCGGTTTTTAGCATATCCGCCGGATGTTTCGCCATTACCCGCGCAATGTCGAGGGCGACGTTACCAACTCCGATAACCGCTACCTCTTTGGCCTCAAGCGGCCAGTAACGCGGGTAGTCCGGGTTACCGTCATACCAGGAAACAAAATCCGCGGCGCCGTAACATTCCGGGAGGTCTTGACCGGGCAGCTCAATCGGTTTATCCCGATCGGAGCCGGTAGCAAAAATAATCGCATCATAGTGAGCATGCAGATCCTCAACAGTGATATCGGCGTCCTCGCCCCCCACATTCACATTGGCGAGCAGACGAATATCTCCGCGCTGCAAAATCTTGTAAAGAGCGGTAATAATCGCCCGAATTCGGGGGTGATCCGGAGCCACCCCATAGCGCACCAAACCGTAGGGAGCAGGCAGGCGTTCAAAAAGGTCAATTTCTACATTTAGACCAGATTTGGACAAAATATCGGAGGCATAGATTCCGGCAGGGCCGGCTCCAATTACGGCTACACTAAGCGGACGGTCAGACACTAAAACCCTTCCTTTTGCATTATCAACCTGGTGATGCCTACTTTTAGCACCTTAAACCTCCCCTATTGTAGCCGCGAAAGAGCTTCATCTTGCATTTTATTGAGCGGTCTCACACTATGGAGCAGCAAGCAAGATAGTGATATCCAAACTGCATAAAACCCCGGGCTAGCGCTCGACCAAAACAGCAACCTAGATTGCTGACTAGAACTTATCGGCTGCAATCAAGGCAAAGTCACCCGCAAGGGAGTCCGGTTGAGAGACAATAAAGGAAGTCAAGGAGGAAATAGATGAACACCAGGCTAACTCCGCGTAGGCCGGCAATGTTGGATGCGGAACAAGCAGAAAATATTCCCGGCGCCGAGGATGGGGCAATCTCCTCGGAGGTCGCCCACCTTGTAGCCCAAACTTTGCTAGGGATAGAAAAAGAAAACGATGAAAATGTTAAACGGTTACGCCAACTGCTGGAATCCGGCGAGATAGATACAGTCAGTGAACTCTGGTCGAACTCTCCAGCCACAACTTTACCCGGCACGCTTTGGCGTCTCTACCTGGTATATCAGTGGTATTTGCGGGATTCCCAGCTAGTAAATCATCGTTTCCAGCAGGGGATTGCGGCCCTGAGAACCAGGGAAGTTATCTCTCAGGAAGACTGCAAACAATCCGTATCCGCTCTTATGGATAAGCTAGCTACCCTTTGGCAAGCAAAAACCTCGATAGACCAGCTGACTTTTTTGCTCGATAGCATCTCCGATTTCCTGCAGATACTTGCTAATGGAGTAAGCGCTGAATGGATTAAAGATACTCGAGACGAACTGGCGGATCCGGTAACTTTACGCCCCCACGCACTGCTAAAAACCGCAAATGAGCTGAAACTTTCCGCCCGTGCCGCGAAAGCAAATCGCCTAAACTAAATCAGATTCATTAAGAATATTCCTGAAGAAACATTGCCGTTATTTTGGAAGGGGTTGGCATGGAAAGCAAACAGAATATTAGCAACAGGCCAGAACCCAAAGTGGGGAAAGCCAAGATTAAAGAAGACGCAACCGGCCAGTCGCACGTCGTACCCTCCCCTGCCGATATCGCCCGGGTTTATAAGGAAAATCCGCAAACTGAAGTAGTTACCCAAGCCGATCGAGTAGCGGCGGAATCTAATTTTGAGACCGCAACTGCCGATGAGCTAATTTCTTCAAAGATCTCGCCCGAACAGTTTCCCGGTACTGATTACGATGATGCCGACTACGACTTCCCTTCGGAGGCTTCTCTATTTGCAGAGGACAAGAAAAAGGCTACTGACGAAGAACTTTTGCCGCGACCGGAAAAAACTTTAACCCCCACTCCTAATAAGGGTGTTAAGTCCAAAGCTACTGCTAAACACAGTAATTCTCCGTCCGGGGAAGCTAATGGAATAACAGATAACACGGAAAACCCTAAAGAGATTCCTGACGTAAAAGTAAAACCTGCCGCCCCTAACTCGAAAAAAACTGGGGAGAAGACCACTCCGAACCGCGATCATCAGATACCCACAAACCAAAAGCAGGAAGGGAACCAGCTGACCGTGAACGAGGGTCACGCGCAAACTGATGGTCCAGAAGATCTTTCCAGTATCAGTCCCTCCACTTTGCGAGAAGCTCCTGGTATTGACAAATTGGCGCAAGCCGGTCCTCTCGGTCAAGACAAGCCTCTCCCCAAGGGACGCTTCGGGGATCGGGAACTGTCCTGGATGCAATTCAACCAGCGGGTATTAGAACAGGCAGAGGATGAGCGTCTTCCTATCTTGGAGCGCGCTTGGTTTACCACTATTTTCTCCTCCAACTTAGATGAGTTCTATATGGTGCGGGTAGCTGGGCTTAAACGTCGGATTGCCGCGGGAATTGCCCGCACCGCCGCCTCTGGCCTCACCCCCCGCCAAGTACTCGACCTGGTGACTGAACGCGCCCAGGTTCTTTGCACCCGGCAAGCCAGTTTCGTACAGCACACTTTGTTAGGCGAACTGGAAAAGGTAGGAATCAAGCTGCGACGCTGGAACGATCTTGCCTTAGAACAGCAAGAATTTCTGCACGGTTATTTCCGACGGCAGATTTTCCCCATCCTAACCCCCTTGGCGGTTGACCCCTCGCACCCCTTTCCCTATATTTCGGGACTGTCAGTAAACCTGGCGGTAGTACTCCGTAACCCGCTGACTGGAAAACAACATTTCGCCCGGGTAAAAATCCCAGAGAGTCTGCCGCGCCTTATCTGCGTGGAACAGGCAATAGACCAAGTCACCCCAGAGGATGCGCTAGACACCAAGGGGGAAGCTACTTTCATCACCTTGGAGGATGTTATCGCCCCACACCTGGATCATCTCTTCCCAGGTATGGAAATTTTAGAGCATCATGTGTTCCGCTTGACCCGTAACGAGGATCTGGAAGTCGAAGAAGATGATGCCGAAAACCTGCTTACCGCTATGGAGCAAGAACTGCTACGGCGCCGGTTTGGCCCGGCAGTCCGCCTCGAGGTAGCCGAAGGAATCTCCCGCCCGGTACTAGACTTCTTGGTTGCCAAACTAGAGATCGGGATGGAAGACGTTTTCTCCCTCCCTGAGCCTATTGACTTGCGCTGCCTGGACGAATTACATGAATTAGATTTGCCAGAACTAAAGTACAAGAAGTTTGTTCCGGCCACCGCGGCCGGGCTAGCCGAAGTGGAATCGGCCAGACCCACCGATATTTTCGCGATGATTCGTAGCCACGATGTGCTACTGCATCACCCCTACGATTCTTTCTCTACCTCGGTACAACATTTCGTCACCTATGCCGCTAAAGATCCGCAGGTGCGTTCCATAAAGCAAACCTTGTATCGTACTTCCTCGGATTCTCCGATCGTATCTGCCCTGATTGAGGCGGCACAGAACGGTAAACAAGTGTTGGCGATTGTAGAGATTAAAGCTCGTTTCGATGAGGACGCCAATATTTCTTGGGCGCGCAAATTAGAACGCGCCGGGGTGCACGTGGTCTATGGCATGGTGGGTTTGAAGACCCACTGTAAACTGTCGATGGTGGTTCGGGAAGAAGCTGATGGTCTTCGGCGTTACTGCCACGTGGGAACTGGAAATTATCACCCCAAGACCGCGCGCGGATACGAGGATCTTGGTTTGCTGACCTGCGACCGCGAGGTAGCCCAAGACCTTACTCGCCTATTTAATCAGCTGTCTGGCTATGCACCCCGTACTTCCTTCTACCGTCTGTTGGTCGCTCCTCGATCCATCCGTCCCGGAATTATCGAGCGTATCGAACGCGAGGTGGAAAATCACCAGAAAGGATTGCCCGCTTATATCGGAATTAAAGTAAACTCCCTGGTAGACGAGGCAGTAACTGATGCCCTCTACCGGGCCAGCCAAGCGGGCGTACCTATCGATATCGTAGTGCGCGGCATTTGCACGATTCGCTCCGGGGTGCGCGGTCTATCGGAAAATATTCGGGTTCGCTCTATTTTGGGGCGTTTCCTGGAGCACTCGCGAATTTATGCTTTTGAAAATGCCGGGCAGCCAGAAGTGTGGATCGGTTCTGCTGACCTGATGCACCGCAACCTGGATCGCCGGGTGGAGGCACTGATTTTAATTAAAGATGCCGAGATGACCGCGGAACTTATGGATTTGGTTAAACTTGAGGCTTCGCCGGAGGTTTCCTCTTGGCATTTGCGTCGAGATGGAACTTGGCGGCGTCACATTAACGCCAAGGATGGTACTCCACTTATGGACATTCAGGAATATCTAATTAACAAGGCTAACTCGCGGATGAAAGGACGCTAGAGGCAGATTTTTCCTGCTGACTTCTCACCTTTAAGCAATTGGCAACCCTCATACCTGGGAGAATGACCTTGTAAGTAATTTGTTAGACAATAGAGACAGATTACGAGAAAGGCAAGTGGCTACAATGACGGCTCGACCTAAGCCACCGCATATGCGGATAGTACGATCTGCAGGCGCATTAGTTTGGCGTCTGCGGCCAGAAGCCAACCCCATTTCCGGCACCCTGATCCCCGCCCAAACTCAAGATATCCAGGTGCTAGTTGTGCATCGTCCTCGCTACGATGACTGGTCTTGGCCAAAAGGTAAACGTGAACCTGGGGAGGCAATACCGGCAACGGCAGTGCGCGAAGTTGAAGAGGAAACCGGAGTCCCCATTCGTTTGGGGGCGCCCTTAACGGTGCAAAGATACCGCCTGGGGGCACGGGTTACTAAAGAGGTTCACTACTGGGTTGGTTTCCCGGATGTGTCCCCGGAAACTTTACGTACACGCCCACTCGCTCCCCTAGCTTCGACTAAAGAAATTGATAAATGCCAGTGGGTAGGGGTGCGCAAGGCAATGCGAATTTTAACCCGCCGCGGAGACCGACGCTTGCTAGAGGAACTGCTTACCCGGCTGACAGATCATACTTTATGTACCCGCACCCTGGCAGTGCTACGCCATGCAAAAGCTACTAAGCGTTCCCAGTGGGAAGGTACCGAAATGGCTCGGCCGCTTTCCCGCCGAGGATCTTCTCAGGTTTTGCGGTTGATTCCAGCACTTTCAGCTTTGGGAATTGATCGTATAATCACTTCTCCCTGGCGTCGCTGCGTTGCTACCGTAGCACCCTACGCTACGCTTTCGGGTATTCCTTTAAAAACAGAGGCCTCCTTTACCGAGGATGCCTATCGCAATGACCCTTCACAGATGCGCGCAGTAGTACGAGAAATAATTATGGAAGGTCGGTTAGACGCTCCCGCCGCACCGCTGGCGATGTGTGTCCACCGTCCCACTATCCCCGGTATTATTGGGGAACTGGCGCCGCTAACTCCTAATAACTTAGGCAGGTTACTGCCCCAAACGGACCCCTATTTAAAGACTGCGGGCATGCTGCTGGCACATATAGCAGATTATCCGGAACCCCGGATCGTTGACCTGGAAGTATTTCGCCTAGATCCTTAACGATGGATGTACACTCCGAAAGCCATGGATTGTGCTTTCAGATAGAAAGCCCCGCTAGACTGAGGACATGAGCGATTCACACGGCGGGCTACGCCCAGATTATTCGACGGAAACTTCTTCTGCTAACACCGGGCACCCCGCACCTATTTTCCTACCTCGAGTAGGGATTGGCAGCGATATTCATGCTTTCGCGGATCCCAGCGACCCCGAAGCTACTTCGCGCCCTTGTATGCTGGCGGGACTATCCTGGCCAGAGGAAATACCGTTAAAGGGACATTCTGATGCAGACGTGGCCGCTCACGCGCTTTGCGATGCGATTTTATCGGCTGCCGGCCAAGGCGACTTGGGTTCCCACTTTGGCACCAATCGTCCGCAATGGCAGGGCGCCTCTGGTAAGCAGCTTCTGGCAGCCACTATGGAGATTATTCACCAGGCAGGCTGGGAGCTGGGAAACGCCGCTGTTCAGGTAATCGCGAATCGACCGCGAATGGGGCCGCGCTACCAACAGGCTCAAGCCGAACTTTCGGAAGCCGTGGGAGCACCGGTTTCGATTTCTGCGACTACCTCAGACAATCTGGGATTCACCGGACGTGGGGAGGGCGCAGCGGCGATAGCCACGGCTTTGGTATATCCCCAGCGCTAAACTTTGTTCCACATGAAACTCTTATAGACATTAACGCCTTAGCGTAGTTAGAGTAAATAATATTTCTTCTTTTTAAAAACTAAGTAAGAAATACCAATTTCATCTAACCCGGATACACCTTCCCAACTTCTGAGCCGAGCAATCCCAACCATGGACACCCAGGCCTTTAGACCTATATTTTTTAAGAAATTTCTACCTAAAAAACATGTTATCTAAACCCCTATTTTTCTGGCTTTTTACCCCTTTACGGGATAAAAAGACCCCCACCTCTCATATACCTAAAGTCCCGTGTCTTATTGTGATTTGCTTGACAGCAAGATATTATGTTACGCAGCCGAAAGTTTCGGCACTTACCCCAATGGAGAGCAAATGATAAGTACATTCTCAGCATTACTGACGCCCACCGTCGGTGCGGCAGATTTTATTAGTAGTGGGAATACTAGCGGAATCGCCATTGCCATGGTTATTTACTTCGTAGCCATGATCTTAATCGGGATCTACGGATACACCCGTACCCAAACTATGGATGACTTCATGGTGGGTGGACGCTCCCTACCTCCCTTAGTAGCCGCGCTTTCGGCGGGCGCTGCCGATATGTCTGGCTGGCTAATGATGGGACTACCCGGCGCCCTCTACCTGTCCGGTCTCGTGGAATCCTGGATTGCAATCGGACTACTTATAGGTTCCTGGTGCTCCTGGAAATGGGTGGCTCCCCGGCTTCGCTCCTATTCACAGATTGCCGGGGACTCTATTACCGTCCCTTCGTTTATGTCAGCCCGTCTCAAGGACAATAAATTCGTTATCCAACTCATCGCTGGGATTATCATTCTTTTCTTCTTCACCATCTATGTGGCCAGTGGCATGGTCTCCGGAGGGGTATTCTTCGAATCCATTTTCCATGTTAACTACCATGTAGGCATGGTAATCGTCGCTGGGGTCGTTATTCTTTACACCCTGGTAGGCGGGTTTCTAGCCGTATCCTGGACTGATATGGTGCAAGGCATCATGATGCTAATCGCGCTGCTACTGGTTCCGGTTTTCGGAGTGGTCGCCCTGGGCGGATTCGGCATAATGACCCATACCCTAAACGGCCTAGAGGGACAGATGTTCTCTATCGTGGGCGATGGGGCTGTCGGCAAACTCTCCATGCTTAACGGTCTAGCCTGGGGTCTAGGATACGTGGGCATGCCTCATGTGATCGTGCGTTATATGGCACTACGCTCCCCCAAGGAAGCAGTGGCGGCACGACGCCTAGGAATCGGCTGGATGTTCCTGTGCGTACTGGGGGCTACGCTAACTGCCCTCATCGGACGCGCCCTCGTCGAAAACGATCTTGGCGATATCAAAGAAGCATTGAATCGAGTAAAAATAAACCCACAAGAAAGCATTTACCTGGTGATGGGAGAAAATCTCTTCCCCGCTGTGCTGGCTGGTTTCATGTTGGCAGCTATTTTAGCGGCGATTATGTCTACCGTTTCTTCCCAGCTACTGGTTACCTCCTCAGCTGTAGTAGAGGACATTTACCGCGGCATTAAGAAGAAGCGTCTCTTGGGAGCCAAAGGGATAAATACAGGCCGGATGGTGGTGTTAGCAATTTCGGTTATCGCTGCTATCTTCGCTTGGTTCCGTACCGACTCGATTCTAGGTTTAGTGGCATTTGCCTGGGCTGGTTTCGGAGCTGCTTTCGGTCCGGTGGTAGTGCTAAGCCTCTATTGGCGCAAATATACCTGGCAAGGAGCTGCTGCCGGTATGGCCGTGGGTGCCATCACCGTGGGAATCTGGGGCAATCTTCCCGACACCCTCCCAATGTTCTTCCAGGTGTACGAGATTCTGCCTGGATTCTTGCTAAACCTACTGGTTTCCTGGCTGGTATCTCGCTTCACTTACAAGCCAAATCAGGAAATCAACCAGGAGTTCGATCTCGCAACCAAACTGGCCGGGGCTTCCCAGGAGGAAATTACTTCCGCTTTAGAGGGACGTAAAATCACCCCGGTGACCGTCACCCCATTTGCGAAAATAGAGGGCAATAATCAAGCCATCTCCTGACCGAAAACTTAATAAAATATGCACTAGGAAAAAAGTCCCAGTAATCGGGGTACACTCCCGCGCATCTAGTGTTACCTTGAACATATAAGTACCTAGAGGGTTCGATGATACCAAGCAAAACTCTCTACACCTTTAGGTGCGCTCGATACCTATTCACAGTTTCCTAAGAAAGGACTGAAAAAATGTCAGAAAGCGTGGCTCCCCCCAAAGTCGGCGGGGAAACTGACGACTGCCGCCACCTGGCGGATTTAGCGGTCGCGCGTGCTCAAAAATGGGTACGGGAATCCGAGAAATATCCGGAAGATCGAGCAGCTAAACTCTTATCCCAAGTGCTTGAGGATCAAGCTGGTCTGGACTTTACGGTAGCCTTCGTAGATGGGGTTATTCGCCCCGAAGATTTGCAGGTGGCTGCGGACGAGATGAATCGCCTCGCCTCCTCCTCAGTAGGCTTCCTCCCCTGGTACCTGCGTTTTCCCTTCAAAGTGGGGGGAGCTTTGGCTCCCGCACTACCCAAGGTGGTAATCCCCCTCACCCGCAGCGTGTTCGCGAAACTAGTCGGAGATCTGGTACTGGACGTATCCGATGCCAAACTGGGGCCGGCGATTGAGCGGTTAAAACAAGGCGGAATGCGGCTCAACATGAACCTACTGGGGGAAGCAATTCTGGGTGATGAAGAAGCCAATAAACGGCTCACTGACACCATGGCTTTGCTGGAACGCCCAGATGTAGAATACGTATCTTTGAAAGTATCGGCAGTCACTGGTCCCCACAACCCCTGGGCCTACGATCACGTGGTAGATAGAGCTGTAAACGCGCTTCTTCCGCTATACCGCCGCGCCAACTCCTATGAACCCAAGAAGTTCATCAACCTGGACATGGAGGAATACAAAGATCTCCATATGACCATTGATGTGTTCAAGAAGATTCTGGAAACCCCTGGCCTAGAAAAACTGGAGGCCGGCATTGTTTTGCAGGCTTACCTTCCCGACGCCCTCCCCGCTATGAAGCACCTGCAAGAATGGGCAGCGCGGCGCGTAGCCAATGGGGGCGGACGTATCAAGGTTCGCGTGGTAAAGGGCGCGAACCTTTCGATGGAAACTGTGGATGCTCGCGAGCGCGGCTGGAAACTCACCACCCAAAAGAGCAAGCAAGACACCGACTCCAACTACATGAAGGTACTGGACTACGCCCTAACTAAAGAGCACACCCGGAATATCAAGATTGGGGTAGCCGGGATGAACTTGTTTACCGTGGGATTCGCCTACGAGTTGGCACGTGAACGTGGGGTGTTAGAAACCGGCGGCGTGGAATTCGAGATGCTTACCGGTATGGCTTCTCCTCAGTCCAAGGCAGTGGCCGAGGACACTGGCCACCTTTTGTTCTACGTGCCGGTAGTTAACCCCGAAGAATATGACGTAGCGATTGCCTACCTGGTGCGACGGCTGGAAGAGAACTCGCTGGATCAAAACTTCATGTCCGATATTTTCGATTTGGATGACGCGAATGTGCTACACAAGGAAGAACAACGTTTCCGTCATGCCCTGGATCGGGTCTACGATGTCGAGGTTGGTCCGGTACGTCAGCAAAATCGTATAACTGAGACCGCGGAGGATATTAAGTCTTTCACACAAAAGGACGGGGATTGGACTTTCGCCAACATCCCGGATTCGGATCCTTCGCTACCGGAAAATATCGAATGGTCGCGCCAGATCGTCAGGGCTATTCCCGATTGCCAAATCGGGATTGAAGAGGTCGAAGAAGCCACCGTTTCCGACGCTAACGTGCTAGATCAAATGCTGGCCGGAGCGACCGCCGCCGCCGAGGTTTGGGCAGCGCGTCCCGCCAAGGAACGCTCCGAGATCATTCACCACGTAGGCATCGGGCTCAGCCGACACCGCGCAGAGCTGATGGAAATTGCAGCCGCCGAATGTGGCAAAGCCCTAGATGGCGGCGATATTGAGGTATCTGAAGCAATCGACTTCTGCCACTACTACGCCCAGCAATGCCTAGAGCTAGAACAGCAAGCAGGTGCCAAGTTCCAGCCCGCACGGGTAACGGTTTCTACCCCTCCCTGGAACTTCCCGATTGCGATTCCCACCGGTTCCACCGTTTCGGCACTAGCTGCCGGATCCGCTGTAATCTTCAAGCCAGCTAAAGAAGCTGCTCGTACAGGTGCGTTACTGGCCAAAATAATGTGGGATGCGGGAGTTCCGCGCGAAGTTCTGCAGTTCGTGCAGCTGGGCAACCGGGATCTGGGGAAGAATCTGATGGCTGACGAACGAGTAGACCGGGTTATTTTGACCGGTTCGATCGATACTGCCAAAATGTTCCGCTCCTGGGATAACAATATGGGGCTACTGGCAGAAACCTCCGGCAAGAACGCTATTATTGTCACCCCCTCGGCAGATCTAGACTTGGCAGTAAAAGACATCATTAACTCGGCCTTTGGTCATTGTGGGCAAAAATGCTCCGCCGCCTCGCTGGCAATTCTGGTCGGTTCGGTGGGGTATTCCGAAAGATTACATCGTCAGTTACTTGACGGCGTACGCTCCCTAGTCGTGGACTACCCCTCCAACCCCTCCAGCCAAACCGGTTCCCTATGTACCCCAGCCAAAGGCAAGCTGCTGCGCGGCCTAACCACTTTAGGGCCGGGCGAACATTGGGCTCTCAAGCCCAAACAGCTAGATGATTCCGGGAAGCTGTGGACTCCGGGTATCCGTGCCGGGGTGCAGCCAGGAAGTGAATACCATCTGACCGAATATTTCGGCCCAATTCTGGGCATTATCCGCTGCGACACCCTGGAAGAAGCCATCGAGATTCAAAACGCGACCGACTACGGTTTAACTGCCGGTTTACACTCCTTGGATGCCGACGAAATTAACCTCTGGCTAGATCGGGTACAAGCCGGTAACCTCTACGTCAACCGCGGTATCACCGGTGCTATCGTGCGCCGTCAACCCTTCGGCGGCTGGAAGAACTCCGCGATTGGCGCGGGTACGAAAGCCGGCGGTCCGTCCTACCTGTTTGGTTTAGGTGAATGGGAGGCCGATGGTATTCCGGAGAACGAAGGCGTGGAGCTGCGTAACCGTGCCTTGGTTGAAGCCGCGAAAGTAGCGCGCTCTTTAGACTCCAACAAAGAGTTCGTGATGGCATCATTGCGTTCTTCTCAGCAAGCTCTGGACTGCGAGTTTGCTATCGGGCACGACCCTTCTGATCTACGGGTTGAACGCAACGTGTTGCGTTACCGTCCGCTGCCAGTACTTATCCGGCTATCCGAGGGCGAGGACGCCTCGCAAGTGCTAATGCTGGCAGCCGCCGGCCGCGCCGCTGGTTCTCAGGTTTCGGTATCGATGCCGCAAGAACCTGACTCTGCGCTGCTCCAGTACCTGCGCGTACAGCACATTGATTACGAGGTGGAGTCTGATCAATCATTCCGTGACCGTTTACCCGCCTGGGCCGCCGGTGCAGGTCTGGATGCCCGTATCCGTCTCATTGGTGGGGATGTCAAGGCAGTTAACGAAGCCGTCAATGGCAATGTTAACGTGGCAGTCTGGTCGCATCCGGTGACTGCTTGTGGACGCGTAGAAATAATTCCATTTGTACGTGAACAGGCGGTAGCCTTCACTAACCACCGTTTTGGTAATCACACCCCGCTTTCAGAGCAGGTGAAAATCTAGGAGCTACCTAAGATCAAGAACTAAAAAATAACTCGCGGGGGTTGGGAAATGTTTCCCAACCCCCGCCCTTCTATCTAAGTGCTCGGTAATTAACTAATAAAGCTATGAGGCCAAAAAATTATTATCAACAGCGAATTTTAAAAGAAAGAAACTTCTCTCGTATCAGGGCAGCCACAAGGTACCATCTCCCGCTGCCAGCATATTATTCGCAATCCCGTAGGAAATCGCGCGATCACAAAGCGCAGTTACCTGTGGTGTTACCGAATTAATCCCATAGAGCAGCCGGAAGGCTTCACGCACAATTTCTACACGCTCAATACTATTGGTACGCGAAATCTGCCACCGCAACGCATTTGCAACCTCAGTCAGAGTTAGTGAACCCAATTTGCGGGGTAACCCAATCGGGGATTGCAGGGCAGTGTTCCAAGTTAGCGGATCTATCTTTACCGGCCAGACCGTACGCATTCCCGGTTCAGGCACCAGCTTTAGGCTGGGCCCCAAGCAACGACCGGCTTCATCTGGACGGTGCTCATTATAGGCAATGCGATATTTTTGGCACAGCCTGCGTGCTAAAAAGTCTAGCGGCATCGGCCCTTCGGCACCGATAATACTTTTTGCAAACGATTCTGTAGACCCAGCAACCGCAGGTTCAGCCAAGCTTTCTTTAGGTCGGGTGAAACGAGGCTTATAGTCGAAATAGCCGCGCACTCGAATAGCGATTAATCGAGTAGAAGGTTGGCGGTCAGCTTCAGCCAGTATTTCCCGAGGTTTCATCGGAGCCGCAGGCGGTACCGGTGAAGGCATTAGCGGGCTTTGTGCCACCCTCCGCAAAGCTGAATCTGTTGGCGAAGAAGCTTCCTTAAGCAGATTCGCTCCGTAGAGAGCTTCCGAATCTGGCATATCATCTTCTACCTCTGCAAAGGTTGAGCGGGGTGTGCTAGAGACCGGGGCAGTTTGCACCTCCCCCACCTGGCTAGTGACGTGTTTCTTGCGAGCAATGAACTCCTCATAACTCATGTTTAACTGAGAATCCAACCCCAGAGACCGGAAATATTCCCAACCAGCAGCACTTGCCAAATCCACGTCGGAGGTAGGGACAGGCCTAACACTCGACCTAGCAGCGGGTGAAATTACCGGGCTGGGAAAAGACTCAGTAATTGCGGGAGGAGTCGAAGCAACCTCGGGGGCAGGGGTACTCGGTGACTCACTATCGGCAGCAGTGGGAACTGCTGCTGAAACCGGAGGTAAGGATGTCGGCTGCGGTGCAGCTGGCGGCGGCGAGGCCGGTGACGGTGGTGCAACTTGCGGTGGTGGCGGCGCGGGACGCGACCCGCCGTCCTTACTCTTAACAGGTTGCAATTCCGGAGTCGCTTGCTCCCCCTGCAGGGAACGGCGAGAGGGAAACCTGTGAACAGAACGAATAGCAGTAGACGGGTTATGCACTGGTGTTACTGACTCAGCAACGGCACTGCCACCCCCTGTCAAAGTTTTATTGGCGCTGTCCTGCATGGGAATCCAGGGAATCTCCCCGTTAGGAACGCGCCAATTAGTAGCAGATACGGCTGGCTCTAAATCATTGGCACTATCTAGAGTAGCCGGGGAATGTTGCCCATCTACCGGCGAGGATTCTTCATCTTCAGCCCCAGCATTATTTGCTGATTCTTGGTTAACGTCAGCGTATGCCTCTGAAATCATAGCCGCTAAACTCATCTCCAGCGCTTGGGTACCTTCTTCGTCCTCCTGGGAGTCTTGCGGTTGCGGGCTTAGAACCGACGCTACCGAACCCTCATTACCTGGGGATACTAATGTGAGCGGCGGCGTGGACGCGGAAGGGGAATCCGGTTCCGAATCTGACTGCGATTGCGGCACAGGCAGGGCGTAATTCTCTACCTTACCGGCCCCCTTCTTTCCCAAATCTGGGATAGCTTGTACAACCAAAGAGGCTGGATTCTGGGAAATAGACTGCCCAGATTTCATCCACAACCCGAAAACTGTTTCGGCCAGTTCACCTTTGCCGCTTAACATGGCCGCTAAAGCCACCGTATCTACCAGTCTTTTTACCTGCCACCGCGGTAATTCCCCATAACTGAGGGTGCGGCGCGTTTGCTCGATACCGGAATTTAAATCCTGCAGGCGCGGATCAGCAAGCTGAGATTTTAGCTGGTCAGCTAGTTTCAGGCAGCGTTGCGCCACCTGAGTAACCGTCAGTTTAGCCAAGGCGCTTCGCCCCCTTTCGTAGACTCAAACAAGTCACCATAGAGGGGGTAACTAACCAGGAATCAACCCGTCCGGAACTGACAAGAGCAACCGCTTTACGAGCTTCGCGTCGCCCTGGTTCCCGATCCCCTCGCTGTATCTGTGAGAACCATTTTAGCAGGTGGAGAACTTCAGTATCGATACCACGCATGATATGCGGCGAAACCAAGAGGGCGCATTGTGAAGGTAGTAGTTTTTTGCGAGTCGCCTGTGCCACCTCTTCCGTCAAATAATCATCTACCCAGGCAAAACTGGTACCTGCTGCAGAAGTAATTACTGCAGGGAACTTTGAGCGGGGATCCCCGCTGGGGCAATACACCCAGGGCAGATCTTCGGAAATACCCAGCAGCGGAGATAGGTACTGATTAGCCCACTGATTCCAGGAAGTTGCCCAGCGAACTTGGAAATGTTTACCGAGTTCACGCAGGCGAGCACCCATCCTCCGCGAAAACACCACATTTACATTAAAAGAATCGTCAGACTGCAAATGCACCAGGTGCGCGCGAAGCAGCGGATTAAGAATACGCCTCCCAACCCGACCCCAGAGATTCAAAGGACCATCAACATCCAAGAATAGAATGGGAAACGGCAACGACAAACGGGAACAGTCTTCGGCATCCAACACCCCAGCTGGCATCTGCCCCTTTAGATCCTTCGCCGTAGCCACCCGTCCTCCTTAAAAACTGCTAACTCAACATTATCGCGAGATGATAAGCAGCGGAGAAAAATTACCTGCCCAAGGTACTCAGTTGGTATTTTTATGCAATCTGGATACAGACGTCACCGCACGGAAACTACTTTCCGTTGAAGGTAAATTCCTTTTCCCCATCCTCGCCGATTCGAACATCCACCAAGATTTCGTGACCAGGCTCGATATCTCCGAAAAGAATCTTTTCGCTGAGGGCGTCCTCGATATCGCGCTGGATGGTACGTCGCAAAGGACGCGCCCCCAGCACCGGATCGAAACCGCGGGTAGCTAGTTCCTCGCGCGCCGCATCAGTGAGCTTCAAGGTCATATCTTGCTCTTTAGTACGTTCTTGAAGTTTGGCGATCATCAAATCCACGATCTGGCGGATTTCCTCCATCCCCAACTGCGGGAATACGATCACTTCATCTACGCGGTTGAGGAACTCGGGACGGAACTGCTGTTTAAGTTCTTCCTGCACCCGATTCTTCATCCGCTGATAGGAGCCGACCTGATCGTTATCAACCTGGAACCCGGTCTGCACCCCTTTGTTGATGTCGCGAGTACCCAGGTTGGTGGTCATGATAATCACGGTGTTCTTGAAATCAACCATCCTCCCTTGGGAGTCGGTGAGCCGCCCGTCTTCTAACACCTGCAAAAGAGTATTGAAAATATCGGCATGGGCTTTTTCAATCTCGTCAAAAAGTACCACTGAGAAGGGTTTGCGACGTACTTTTTCGGTCAGCTGCCCACCCTCGTCATAGCCAACATATCCGGGGGGCGCCCCGAACAGGCGTGAAGAAGTATGTTTCTCTCCAAACTCCGACATATCCAACTGGATTAACGCTGACTCGTCACCAAAAAGGAACTCTGCCAGGGCTTTAGCCAACTCTGTTTTCCCGACCCCGGTAGGACCGGCAAAAATAAAGGAACCACCAGGACGGTTCGGATCTTTGAGTCCCGCCCGCGTCCTGCGGATAGATTTCGAGAGAGCGTTGACCGCTTCGTTCTGGCCGATAACCCGCTTATGCAGCTCATCTTCCATATGTAGCAGTTTGGCACTTTCCTTCTCGGTAAGCTTAAACACCGGGATGCCGGTAGACATGGCTAGAATTTCGGCGATGGAATCCTCATCAACAGTTCCAATGCGGTCTCCCTCTCCGGACTTCCAGTCAGCCTCCAGCTGGGCACGCTTTTCGCCTAATTGTTTTTCTTCATCCCGTAAGCGCGCAGCTTTCTCGAAATCCTGGGCATCTATAGCCGCCTCTTTATCTCGGCGCACCTCATTGATTTTCTCGTCCATTTCCCGAATCTCGGGAGGAGCTGTCATGCGGTGAATGCGTAGACGCGCCCCAGCCTCGTCAATCAAATCGATCGCTTTATCGGGCAGGTAGCGATCCGAAATATAGCGATCAGATAAAGAAGCAGCCGCCCGAATTGCATCATCGGTAATAATTACCCGATGGTGCGCCTCGTAACGGTCACGCAGACCAGTCAGGATTTTCACGGTATCTTCCACGCTCGGTTGTTCCACCTGGACTGGCTGGAAGCGCCGCTCCAAAGCTGCGTCTTTCTCAATATACTTGCGGTACTCCTCGGTGGTGGTAGCACCGATAGTCTGAAGTTCCCCGCGCGCCAACATAGGCTTGAGGATGGAAGCTGCATCAATTGCACCCTCGGCAGCACCCGCCCCTACCAGGGTGTGAATCTCATCGATGAACAGAATAATGTCCCCGCGAGTGCGGATTTCTTTCAAAACTTTCTTTAGGCGTTCCTCAAAATCACCTCGGTAACGCGATCCCGCAATCAACGAGCCCATATCCAGGGAATATATATGCTTGTCTTTCAGGGTTTCTGGGACATCTCCGCGTACAATCGCCTGCGCTAGCCCCTCTACTACCGCGGTTTTACCCACCCCGGGTTCCCCGATTAACACCGGATTGTTCTTGGTGCGCCGCGAGAGGATCTGCATTACCCGTTCCATCTCGTTAATACGCCCAATCACCGGATCGAGTTTGTTCTCTCGCGCCGCCTCCGACAGGTTGCGCCCAAATTGATCCAGGATTGCAGAACCGGACTTTTGCGGCTTCTGCGAGCCGGTGCCAACCCCGACGGTTTCTCCACCCGCCTCATCTTGTCCCGATCCCGGATAACCAGAGAGTAGGTGAATCACATTTTGACGAATGCTTCCCAGGTCAGCGCCCAGGTTGGTGAGCACCTGGTTGGCTACGCCCTCTCCTTCGCGAATCAACCCCAGCAGAATATGTTCGGTACCAATATAGTTATGTCCTAGTTGCAGAGCCTCCCGCATTGAGAGCTCCAAGACCTTCTTAGCACGGGGAGTGAAGGGAATGTGATCTTTTGAATCGTTTTCACCTTTACCAATAATCTCAATGACCTGGTCACGAACGCCTTTAAGAGAAATATTCGCCATTTCTAAGGCTTTAGCGGCTACGCCCTCTCCTTCGCGAATCAACCCCAGCAGAATATGTTCGGTACCAATATAGTTATGCTCCAGGCTACGTGCCTCGTCTTGCGCCAGCACTACTACCCGGCGCGCCCTATCTGTAAAGCGTTCGAACATTTTGCTCCTTGACCTTTAGGGAGGATTTTCGGTTAGGGAATTGACTCCACTATGTACATTATTAGGTTTTTGCTCTCGCGCTCATCCGGTTTCACTACTGGCTAAGGTTAATTTTTTACCAGGATGAGAGCCAGGAGGCGAAAACCTTATGACAGGGATTATTTCCAGACGGAGGATCAAGTTGGTTTACCTAATCCGACCTAGAAATTGCACCAGGCTAAACCTAGATATAGCACCCTAAAGTAGCCGCCAGTAGCAACACTACCGAAAGTACAGTTACCAACAGATTTCCGATGATTTGGGTACGTTTCACGGTGGCTACGGCACGCTGCCGATCGACAACGTCCGGGATGGCTTGTCCCAGCTGCTGGCGTCCCCGTCTGCCCGAGATTACTGCCACCAGGTGTAGAGCCCATCCAATAAAGGCTCCGACCAGGGCACCCCCTAGGTGTCCTTGCCATGACACATTAGGAATCACGAACCCAATCAGCAGATTGATTAGCAGTAGGCCTCCTAAAGCACTGGAGGAGGCGTGCAGGTTGCGGGTATAGACAAAGATTCCCGCACATAGACCTAACACCGCTCCCGAAGCACCCACTACTGCCTGCTGCTGGCCGGTAAGCAGTGCCCACGTCAAGGTACCAAGCGAACCTCCCCAAGCAGAGAGCAAGTAGATTAAGAGGATCTGATAGCTGCTCATCACCCGTATAGCTAGACTCCCCAAAATGTATAAGAACGCCATATTGGAGGCCAGATGCACGATTCCACCATGTAAAAATGCTGCAGTTAAAAACCGCCAAGGCTCAGTGAAACCCAAGCTGGGATAGAACAAGAATTGATCTACCAGCCCGGGAACCAGCCACGAAGCCACATAGACAATCCCACAGGCGATGATGAGGACATTGATTACATTGACGCGATCTTTAGGCTTAATCATTTCTCCTGAAACTTAAATTTGTCCGCCACTACAGTGGCGGACAAATAAAAATTTATTCGCTGATTTCAATGGACTCGATGATTATGTCCTCGAGTGGACGGTCACGTCCATCGGTGCTAACCGCAGCAATGGCGTCAACAACCTCTCGAGAGGACTGGTCAGTTACTTTCCCAAAAACGGTGTGTTTGCCATTAAGCCACTGAGTTGGAACCTGAGTAATAAAGAACTGGGATCCATTGGTTCCCGGGCCAGCATTCGCCATTCCTAATACGTAAGGCTCATCAAAAGTTAGTTCTGGAACGATTTCATCGCCAAAACGGTAGCCCGGCCCGCCAGTTCCGGTACCCAGGGGATCGCCGGTCTGAATCATGAAACCCTGGATAACGCGGTGGAAGATCACTCCGTCATATAGGGGTTCGTTGGATTTCAGCCCGGTGGCGGGATTCTGCCATTCACGTTCGCCGGTAGCCAAACCCTTGAAATTATTTACCGTCACCGGAGTTTTTTCCGGATACAGTTCAACCTTAATGTCGCCTTTTGAAGTGTGAATTGTTGCTTCCATAGCTTTTATCCTCTCATGAAAACCAAAAATCTGATACTCACCTTTGTAAATCTAGCTAATCCTACAGCCTATTCTGCCCACAAGTTCGGATTGAACGTCTAAACTGGAAACGTACTAATTTTCGTTGCCGGAGCCGGGGAGCCTCGGTACGCCGAAGTTAAAGGAGCTAATATGAAGACACGCTGCCCGTATAAGCTGTTCAAACAGGCGCGGACCCTGGCGGATCAAGGCAAGGATATTGTTCTTGAGGGTGCACAAGATTTACAGGAAAAGGTTAGCAGCGACCTGATGCCCAGTGTGGAACACGCAATGGACAGTATGCGCGGCCAGTTCCACGAGGTAAAGAAGTATTCCGAGGAGTCTTTGAAGGAGGCTGCTAAGCAAGTGAAGAAACAATCAACAGAAAAGTTTGGTAATCCGACTCCTAAGCGGGGGCGTAAATCGCTACTGTTCCTCGTGTTAGCGGCGGCCGCCGCCTGCGCCGGATACCTGCTTTACCGTCGTTCCCAGCCGGTCGATGACCCCTGGGCTGAAGAATATTGGGAAGACGTAGAAGTCAGTGAGCTTGATCCGGAAAAAGTTGCGGAAAAAGCTCAGGACAAGGCCGAAGAGGTTGCGCACAATGCAGCTCAGAAGGCCGATGAAGCCGTTGATACGGTCAAAGAAAAACTAGATTAACACTTTCTTAAGTCCTATAGAAATGCCCTCCCTGCAAAAAGCAGGGAGGGCATTGTTCTGCAATTCTTGCCGCTGAAACCACGTGACACCCCGACACGGGTCTGGCTCGGTAAAAAGGAACGACTGCCAGAGCGTGGGCAAAAGTTTTATCCGAGTGGGTGCGGTGGGCATAAGAATTTGGAAAACGTCGCTACGTTTTCCAAATTCTTGGGCGGGAGGAAAAACTTTTGCCCACGCGGACGCCACCTGAGCCGTGCCAGACCCATTGCTCACCAACAATTGTTCAAGCACCGCAGCGACTTAAACACCCGAAGGGGAGCGCGGCTACATAGCACTCGGGGTCGGAAGTTCTACTTCCGACCCCGAGGTCCTTCTAGTTATTTAGTTATGTCTTTTTCCTAGTCCTCTTGTTCTTCGCGTTGGTAGCGCCGGATTAGCACTAATCCGATTCCCGCAACCATTGCTAGCACACCGGTCATTGCCATAATCCCAGTGGTGGAGCCGGTCTTAGCCAAAATCGTACGCACCACGTTCGGGAACCCTGGAGGGGTTACCGGAGGCGGCGGGGTGGTTCCCGGAGTGTTCGGAGTCTTAGGTGTTTCGGGCGGTGTTCCGGGAGTGGGGTTGTCCCCACTAACGGTCTGAGCCGCATCGTTAATATCGCGGTGGAAAGCAACCTTCTTAGCGCCAGGAGCAGGCTGATTATCCTTGATATCCGAGGTCTTGTAGAGATCCTCGAATACTACATATTGGCGGTTGGCCTGGATTGCTTCACCCTTGACCGTAAAGTAAACTTTCGCCTCTCCGCTGGTTTGTCCTTCCGTGACCCGGAGGGTTCCAGCGGTAGCTTTCGCTCCATCCTGCTGGTTACCTTCATTATCCAGGTAGGTGAGCGGGGCATCGGTGGTTTTATCCATCAACGTTCCGGTAATGGTGTATTCGCCGGGCTCTAAGTTCTTCCACTTGACCGTATCTTCGATTACAGACTCTTGACCTGGGGTCAAGATCTTCTTACCGAAGTTTAGATCCTTAGTCTTATCGTTGAAGGTGGTGACATTCTTAGCGACCGTGGCAATCTCCGGAGTCTTTTGTTCCGGTGAGGCCGGCGGGGTTACTACCTGAACCGTCTGGTCGGCATCCTCAAAGTTGGAGTGATCCACTACCGGAGTAGCTTTACCCACAACTTTGCCATCTTTTACCTCGGAGGCCTTGTAGACCTGTTCAAAGACTACCCAGCTGGAGTTGGTGGAGATATTCTCTGCCGGCACGGTGAATAGCGCATTGACTGTTCCGGTCTTTTCGCCTTTTTTGACTTCGAAGTTAACCGCCGGGGTATTTGCCCCTAAGACTGGCTTACCAGTCAATTTGTCCATCAAAGTGCCAATCATGGTGTACCTGCCGGGAGCTAGGTTCTTCCAGGTGGCAGCGTCTTGAACTTGAGCATTTTCGCCCTTGTTAAGATTCAATACCTTGTCCTGATCAGCATTGTCACGCGCGACCGTGCCTAACTCTGGAAAGTCCTTCGAGTAGATGTTTTTGATGGTCACTTGGATTTCTGGTATCACATCCGTATCGACATTCGGCACTGTGAACCGGGCAGTCTGGTTGTTAATCTGTGTAACCACCATCTCTTCTGGATTAGAGGAGCTGAAGCTAATCGCATTCGGCATGATCCCGTCCGGATTTGCGTCTTCAGTTAGCATCTCGGTCAGAGTGCATACCGCGCCGCTTTGCAGCTGATGCTTGGCAGGTATGCCGGCAGAAACACCTGCAGGCATATCGAAGGTAAACGCTCCTCCAAAGTTCTTGTCACAACTAATCGTGAACTTGAATTTGCGATCCTTATCCGGCATCTGTCCGTCCAAAACCTTTTCAGTCACCTTGGTGAAGCTGATCTTGGGCGGGCCTTGTGGCTTCTCAACAACCGTTACCGTCTGGTTGATGGAATTCAAATCCAGTTCGGATACTACCGGCTCGGCTCCCTGAACCGGCTGTCCGGTCTGAGGGTTAACATCACTAGCTCGGTAGATACGTTCGAACACTACGAACTTTGCACCTGCGTTTCCGGTTGCTGACGCCGGTACCTGAATCTTGGTAGTCAGGCTACCCGCGGTTTCGCCATTATTCACGGTGAAAGGAACGGCCTTGGTGGTCGCGCCGGCAACCGAGTTGCCTTTCATATCAACCAGTTGGCTGAGCGCCTGGTAATTTCCTGCAGATAGGTTCTTCCAGTTGACGGTATCGGTTACTACCGCAGCCTCACCTTTTTGGATTTCTTTTTCATTTGCGCCATTGGTGGTGGCAGTGGTGCTGACCGAGGGCGCCTCGGTAACCGTCACCGTCTGCCCATCATCGCTGGGGTCGTTGTGGGAAACCACAGTGGAGGTGTTTGGTTTGGGGTTAGTACCGTCAGTGTCTTCATAGTTGTAGAGATATTCGTACACTACGTACTTTCCGGATTCACCGATTGCACCGGCAGGCACATTGAACTTCATAGTGGTGCTGCCCGCCAGGGAATTATCCTTGGTGATTTCCAGTACCACAGGCTCGTTGGAAACTCCTGCTACCGGAGCAGCATCGTTATCAGTAATGTGCATGAGCTTACCGGTCAGCAGGTACTTTCCTTCCGGAAGGTTCTTCCAGGTGACCGTATCAGTCACCGTGGTGGCAGTTCCTGCCTGCACGCGGGAGCTACCATTATCGGTTACCGCGTTGGTCTGCAGTTCCGGCTTACCCATCTTGTTGTAGGTGTTGGTCACGTTCACGAGCACTTCGGGCACCTGGTCGGTGGCCGCTGGCACGGTGAAGTGTGCCGCACCTGCCGTGGAGTCTTGCTGCACGGTGAAACCATTGGTTCCGCTGGTCAGCGAGACCGAGGGGGTCACCTGCTGTTCGATAGCGTTACGCAAATCCTCGTTTATGGAGCATACGTAGCCGCTACGTAAACCGGTTACCTCGGTAGCCACGTTCGGACGTACCAGCACAGTGTTATCGCCCTGGGCTTTGCCGTCCTTGTCATGGCAACTCACGGTGAAGTAGTAGGCGCGGTTAGCGGACACGTCATCCATACCCGAGACCACTACCTTCTTCAGGATTTTAACCTTGGCGGCAGGGGCAGGCGGCGGAGTAATCGCCTCAACCGTTTGGTCGGCATCGGTAATCACCGCGTGTTCTGCCACCGGTTTAGCGCCATTATTTGGGGTTACTCCATTTACATCACCTGCGTGGTAGATGTATTCGTAAACCACGTAGTGGCTACCGGATTTCAGAGAGCTACCACTGACAGTGAAATCGTTATTCAGGGTCCCGTTCTTTTCACCCTCGGTAACTGTGAAGGGCACCGGGGCAGAGGTGTAGGAGGTAACTGCTTCACCGGTCTCCTTGTCCATCAGCTTACCGATTAGTACATAGTTACCAGGCAGCAGGTTAGCCCAGGATACCTCGTCCGTAATCTTAGCGGTGGTTCCAGCGTAAACCTGGTTGGCTTGCTTGGTTTGACCGTATATTCCAGAGGTTCCGTTCGCATCCTTTGCAGAGGTCGCCACAGTCGGCTTTTCCGGTTCCGGATAGGTGTTGGTGGCGGTAAATGCCACTCTCACTTCCGTGAGCTCTTCCTTCGGCATCTTGAAGAATGCCGAATTCTCAGAGCTGGTCAGACCAATCTTGTCAGAGTCGGCACTGAACGCTACTTGGGAGGGGGCAATCCCCGCAACTTTGGCTGCTGCCCGATCCTCAGTAAGGGTACAATTTGCGCCTTTAACATAAGGCAGGTGGATTGGAGATCCGGCAGTTACCTGGAAGGACTTTTGTCGCGACTTGCCATCAATCGGGCTGGAGCATTTCAAATTGAAGCCGAATTGTTTGCTGGAGGGAACCTCGAGCCCTTCGCTCTTAACTACCTTTTCCAAGGTGAGTTTAGGTTCAACCGGGCTTTGTGGTTCTTCGGCAATGCTTACGGTCTGTGCTTCGTCATTAATATCCGAGTGTTCAACGACCGGATTCTTTCCATCCTTAACGTTGCCATTTTCATCGACATCGCCTTGGCGGTAAATCTTTTCGAACGCTACGAACTGCGACTTGGCTTTCACCTGATCTGCAGGTACCTCGAAGGTCATTTCTTGGGTGCCTTGTAGCTCTCCGCTGGCGACCGAGAACTTCACAAGTTTCGCCTGAACGTTCGGAACCACCTGCTTGGTTGACTTATCCATTAAGGTACCAACCAGCATGTAGTTACCGGCGGGCAGTTTCGCCCACTGCACGCGGTCGAGCACTTTGGCTGGAGCCTTGGCGTCAAATACTTTGGTTCCCGTGGAGCTGGTAGCAGTAGTTGCCACCCGCGGCCCTTCGTTTACCGTCTGATTTTCATCATTCGGATCCTCGTGCTTGGTGATCACAGTTCTGTCACCGGGGGTGTTCGGCTGCCCCGGGTGAAGGTATTCGTAAGCCACCAGTTTCTGGTTCTGGCGGATTTGCCCCACGGTGACCTGGAAGGTCATCGTAGTTTCGCCGGACTGCAGGGTTCCTGCAGTACCGGGAACGGTGAACGCCTTGGAGGTGGAGCTTACGCCAATCCCCTTACCGGAACCGTCAACCAGTTTCCCGGTCAGGTGGTAGGTCTTACCCGCTTCCAGGTTGCGGTATTTCACGGTGTCAACCAGGGTTACCAGATCGCTATCGGCTTTACCGGTGGTGTCGATCTGCTTGTTGCCGCCCTCGTCGGTGAGTACCGTCGCAATCCAGGGGTTAACCTGCCTGGTCTGGTTTTCGTCCTTGGGATCCTCGTGCTTGGTAACCGGCTCGAATCCGCCATCGACTTTCAGGTCTAGCTGTTCGAACGCTACTAGCGTCGAGTATTTAGCAACATCAGCCTGGGTAAGGGTGAACGGTAATTCCACTACCCCACTGGCGGTGGTAATGGTTACTTCCTTTTCGGCGGTGATTCCGGTGCGGGTGGCATCGGTCTTGTCCGCGTTAGGCACCACAAGTTCTCCCGAGAACTTGTAGGTCTTGCCTACCTCCAGGTTCCAGTAGCTGATCTTATCGGTCAGGGTGTACTTGTGATCTGCGCCCTCAACCAGGTCGATATTGCCGTCGCGTCCCTCGCCTTTCAGCTCGGTGGCAATCTTCGGCTCATCGGGGGTCTGGTATTCGTTGGCAGCCTGCACGGCAACCGGAGTCTTGGCGTCCGAACCAACGGTTACGTTCACGCTGGTTCCGGAGGCGGGACCAACTCCTGCGCCCTTACCGTCAACTGTCCAGCTGACGGTCTGGGCATTGGTGCCTTTAGGTAAGACTTGCTGCTCAGTTACGGTGCAGACAGTGCCGGCGCGGAACTGGGCGGACGCCAATACCGGTTCTCCGCCCGGCTTGACGTTCGAGATATTGCCATGAATACCATCGGTGCAGTTGTAGGTGAAGTTGTAGCTGGTGGGCAGGTTCTTTACTTTATCCTTGCTTTCGCCGGCTACTTTCACCGAGGTCTTCTGTACCGAGAAGGTACCCTTTTGTTCAATCTGCTTGTAGCTGTTAGTGGCGGTTACCACCACGTTGCCTTGTTTGCCGTTAGCTTCCCACTGTGCCTTGGTCATCGGCTTGTCGATGGTGAAGGTGTTGGAGGCTGCGGTTGAAGAATCGTTCAAGCTACCATTCCAGCTGATGGCGTGCTTCACCTTGGCGGTAGACAGCTCGTTTACCGGAATGAACTTACCAGAAGCATTAATAGCCCCTAGTTCTTTCACCTGAACTTGGCTGTGCAGGGGCAGACCCCAGTAGGACTTG
Organism: Varibaculum vaginae; assembly: GCF_900604285.1. Lineage (GTDB taxonomy): Bacteria > Actinomycetota > Actinomycetes > Actinomycetales > Actinomycetaceae > Varibaculum > Varibaculum vaginae. The sequence goes on along the minus strand of NZ_UWNY01000001.1, from coordinate 386,908 downwards.
GATTCACCCGGGAATAGAGTTACCTCTTGTTCGTGGGTATTGTTTCCATCCCTATAGGTTAGCTGGAAGCGGTAGGCACTGATATTTTGCGCTTGATCCGCATTTCCTTTAACAACCTTCTTCAAGGTGAACGCACCTAGTTCCTGGGTGTACTGGTTGGTCGCCAGGATATTGGCTTTAGCCGTTGCGCTCTTGAGTTTGATGGTTACTTCCGGCTTGTCCTCGCTGGCAGTAGCCTTTACTCCCTCATTTCCAACTACCTGCATGCCGGAACCTGCGTAATCGGCGTTTTCTACCGATTTCGGAGTTTCCTCCCAAACTTTACATTCGGTACCTACCGGCAGGTTATTCAGCTGCGGGCGGGTGGGATCGGCGCTGGAGAACGTCTGGCCATGCTTGAGCTTGAAGTTACCCTTTACCGGGTAAGAGCTACCAGGAATGGTGCAGGAGTAACCAAAGTCGAAGGCTACGTCTTTGAGGACGGTTTCCGGGGAAACTACTCCGGAAACTAGTTTTTTAACTTCGAATCCGCCAACCTTTTGATTGACGTATTTGTTTTCGACTTTGATAGTGGCCTTTTGGCTTTCCCCAGCCTGAATCGGGTTGGAAAGTGCCGCGTTATGCAGGGTCTGTCCCCCAATGGTTACCATCTGCGGGGCTTTGCCATCGAAAGTGGTGGTCAAAGTGGTGTTCGCTACGTTAATCCCGGTGGTGTCCTCAGCTACCGCACACCAGGAACCTACGGGAATACCGGTGATGGTTACCGTGGAGTTCTTGTTTACGCTCACCGACTTCAGCGGAACCGTCAGACTCCTCGCGCTCTTGCCGGTGGCACACAGATATTTCATTTCGAAAGTACCTGGAATAGTACCCGCTCCTGCGGTCTGATCCACTACCTGCTTGGAGATTTCCAGTCGCCCAGTCTTCTCGGTGTAGGTGTTGGTGGCTACCAGTGCCACGGTGCTATTGGCATCGGTACGGAAAGTAGCGATTCCGCCCGTTTGGCTGTCCACGCCATCCCATTTCAGCGCATGGTTCAGATTCTGCGGGGTAGCGGTGTTTTCTTTCACCTGGCATCGCACGCCAGGCTTCACTGATATGGCCTGGGAAGTCTGACCTGCCGCTAGGGTGGGCAAATCTTTCCAGTGGGCATCACCTTCACACAGGTAGGAAAAGTTAAAAGAGTTCGGCACGCTGAAGTGAGTTACTTCCGGTGCTTCTACATTCTTACGAACCGTGAACTTCGCCTGCTTAGGAGTGAAGGTGTTGGTCGCGGTGACCACTACGGTCTTCGCGTTACCTTCGGTTAGGTCGAACTTGGCAAGGGTACCTTCAGGGTTGGTGTCAGTTCCGGAGAACTTTACTTTCACCGTGTTCAAGTCATCTTGTACTGCTCGCTCGCTTACCTGGCAGCTCATACCGCTGGTTAGAGCGGGGTCAGAAACCTTGGTTTCACCCTGGGTTTGACCCTTACGCACCACCACAGCCACCGTGGTTTTGTATCCCCCGCAGGCTACATCGAAGTCGAATACCCGCGTGGTGTTTGCGGTGTCACCGGCGGTCTTCTTCACAATTTTGAATTCCGCAGGTACCGCCTTCTTGGGCGCTACCGTAATGGTTTGCGACTGATCATTACTCTCTTGGTGTTTGGCGTAGGGCTCTCCGCTGGGCTCGCTAGTCTGCTCTCCTTGGTAGATACGTTCAAACACCACATATTTACCGTTGGCTTTGACTTTAGAGCCGTCAACTGCCAGCTCTACTGTGATGTCACCATTTTCGGTTCCGTTGGTAAATACCTGGCTTCCGGTGGCGATAATTTCCTTCGGGTTACTGGCGTTTACAAGGGTGGCAAAAGTAGTGTAGGTGCCGGGCTTGAGATCATGATAAATAATCTTGTCTTTAACATTGAAGTCACGTCCATCTGCCTCGACCTTACTGATTAGAGCCTTGCCGTCATCACGTACCCAGGCCACGGTTTTAATGGTAGGCAGTTTGTGTTCCTTGGGACTGACGCTCACAGTCTGACCACCATCATTCGGGTCTTCGTGTTTGGCCACGGGATCACCCGAAGTGTTATTGGCGCCCTTATAGACCTTCTCGTAGACCACGTAGGATGCACCGGGTTCAATTTCTTTAGCCGGAAGTGTCAGATCCATGGTAAGTTTGCCGGTGTTACCACCAGAAACACTAAAGTTCTTCTGGGTGGTTGATCCCGGTACTTCACTTACCTGGTTACCAACTTTCTTCATCAACTTACCGCTGAGGGTGTAGCTGCCAGGCTGCAACTTATGCCACTCTACGATGTCCTTGATTTTCACGTCCGCGCCTTCAGCTGGGCGGGCTATCTTGCCATTATTCTGCGATTCCCCATTCACCTTAGCGGTAGTGCCAATCCGCGGCTTTTCGGTTACGGTTTGGCTGGGATCACCCTTGTCTTTATGCTGAGTGACTTCGTTTCCGCCCTGGGGTGTAGTGCCTTTGTAGAGCGTTTCGTAAGCCACCAGTTTCGCGTTATCGCGAATCTTCTTTACCGGAACCTGGAAGGTCATATTAATGGTTCCGGAGAAGTATCCCTTTCCGTTGTTGATTCCACCGGATACTTCAGGATCAAAGGGGTCACTGACGCCGGTTACTCCAACGCTGTTGCCGTCCCCGTCTACCAATTCGCCCTTGATAACGTAGTTCTGTCCCCCCCTAAGGTTCTTGAACTCAACCTTGTCGGTCAAAGTAATGGTATCGGCGTCTTTCATGCCGGCAGTATCTATCTGCTTAGCATCTCCTGACCCCACCAAAGTCGTCCCAATCGCAGGCTCCGGAGCAACCGGGCAAGTGGTTTTGAAGTCAAAGCTGTGGGTGGAATTACCAGATACGTGAATCTTGTACTTGTTCAGGATTACCTGACGTTGGAAAATCGTGTTTCCCTTACTGAACACATAGATAGCTGAGGTTTCCATGTCACCGCTAAACTCTGCAGTCACAGAAGCAGTAACATTGCTGTCACAAGCAGTACCAGCAGGTACTTCCGCATCTACCAGAATGCCCTCGCTTAGCTGCGGGATAGTAACTTCTTGAGGAAGTTTCACGTTAGTACCGGTCAAAGTAACTTTGCCGTATTTTTCAAGCATTGCAGCCGCTTGGGAAGAACCGGTTAACTGCACCCGGAACTGCGTGTCACTGGCGCGGTAAACCGCTATCTTCAGTGAGCTAAGTAGTTCAGAATTAGTTTTATAAAGAGCATCTTGTTCTGCTATTGCCTTTGCGGTATCTGCTTTCCATTTTGCTAAAGCTGCCTGATACTCTTTCCTGTTCTGTATCTCTTGGTTCTTCTTTAGAGTTTGGTAGGCTTCCCATAGTTTTAATGGTTGACCAGCAAGTTTAACGATATTGTTATATGCAGTCCAGGCCGCGGCATTAAGGTTGGGGTTATCAAGTGTCCACCACTGCCCCTTGGTTATATACCACGCGATCACCTGAGTCATACCGTTCTTCTGTTGAGTGGTCTTACCGGCATACTGCGCCATCGCCTGATCATAGGCGTCAAAGATTTCTTGATTTTGCTTTATGAACTCTTGAGCAGCCACTGATTGATCAGCTTTTACATATTCCAGACGAGGATCTCCCCCCTGGTAAAGATAAGCCAGTACCTGCATTTGCTTTTGCTTATCTGAACCCATCTGAAAAGCAGAATTCCTGGCGCCAAGATGATTAGTCCGGGCTCGCGTAGGATCGAGGGTCATTTCCAGATACTTATTCGCTTTATCCTGGAGTTGCGTTGGGTTTCCTAAATGGTAATCAGCACCTGTGATTACTTCTGGGTCAGCACAGAAAACACCGCCGATAATCGGACTATGACCAGCACCGGGGTAAGACTCAATCTCAAAATACCTAGCATGAGTGGATTCAGCGTTTAGGTTGTCCTGATAATTGCGGCCAAAAGCTTCTCGCAATGCTTGAGTACGCCCAATTTGCGCGGCGTACTGTTCGTACCATTGCCGCTGCGCGCCCCGAGTATCAACACGCATATTGACTACCGCACCCGGATTATTCCAACCGTCTGCCATATTTAAGGAAACCGGCTGCTGAGAACTGGTTCCTTTGAAAGTCTCGGAAATATTATAAGTTTGGTCGGTAGAAGCCTGGGAAGGGGCTACCAAGGTGGTGATAGTCCAGGCCAGAGCTAATGCGGCAGCTAGTCCAGCGACAATCCAACGCCGCAACAACTTAGCAGTTTGACTGTTAATCATCATTTATCCTGTGTCTACTAGAAGGAGGGATCGGCATCTCCACCAACAGATCCTGACAAGGCGTTCATCCGGGTTATGTCGCGCCCAAACGACCTTGCCTGGAGGGACCTGGCCTGTTGTCAATGCCGACAGGAACACTATTAACTTGTCTCAGTGCAGTTAATGCATTTTAATACATTTACCATCTTACAAGATTTTCATAGAAACCCGCAACAAACCCACAAGGTTTCGGTACGGATTTTCGAATAAATAAACGACTGTATTCCCTGGTAGCAGCTTATTCTAATTTACTTCCGGCTCCTTTGTGGCGAAAAACGTGCACAGCTTCACAGGTCGAAAGACCTGGATAAAGCCCCCAAAAAACATTAGAATTTGATGAGCAATGGATTGCCTTATTGAAAACTGCTAGTGCTAATCATTAAAAGTAACAAGTTTACCTGTACAAACAATACAAAAAGCTACTAAGCATACCCAAAGCTAACCGTTTTAACCAGAGAAATCCTCTGGTTCTTTTGCCAACCACAACGTAAAGGGACCGTCATTAATTAAGGACACTTGCATCATCGCCCCGAAAACCCCGGTTTCCACTTCCGCACCTTCCGCGCGTAAATCCGTTACCAACTTCTCAAAAATAGGTCGCGCTACCTCACCTTTTGCAGCGTAAGTCCAAGAAGGGTGTCGCCCCTTGCGCACTGAACCATAAAGAGTGAATTGGGAAACCACCAGTAGGGGTGCGCCCGCCTCCAGAGCTGAAGATCCATCCTCAAAAATTTGTTGATTCAGCAGACGACGTACTGTCCAATCAATCTGTGCCTGCCCATCACCCGGAGTAATCCCTACAAAAGCAACTATTCCGGGACGATTTAGCCTACCAACAGTCTTACCATCCACCGTTACCTCAGCAGAAAGCACTCTTTGAATTAAGGTACGCATAAAACTCTCCTAACCGGCGATATTTAACGATTTGGAACCTGGACGCGGCGAAGCGTCAGCAAAGGCTTTCCGGTCAATTTGGGACTGTCCCTGCCAGGAAACCCCCGAAAGATCCCCAATTATCGTCGCCGCTGCCGCTAAAGAATGCTCTTCCTGCCCCTCTTGCCAGCAGACAGTTAGTTCCCCGGTAGGAGCAGTCCGTTTAACCAACCCCAAGGCAATCGGTCCGTCCTCGAAATGATTAGCGCTTGTGTGCACGGTACCAACTTTGCGGCTGCCCGCATAAAGCTCCGCGCCTGCGGGAGGAAGTAGAGAGGAAGTTCCGTCAAGTTGTAAAAAGACCGCCCGCCGCGGCGGATGCCCCAGGTTAACTATCCGCGCCACAGTTTCTTGCCCGCAATAACATCCCTTATTAAGATGCACGGCGGTGCGCAACCAATCCAGTTCATGCGGCAGGGTACGTTGATCAATATCAGTACCGTAGGGGCGCCAAGCCGCAATCCGTAATGCCCTCCAATCGGACTCGGTGGCAAAAACCGGGGCAGACAGGCTGTATCCGTCCTCGGTTTCTCGTGGCCAGGATACCTGTTCCCAGCGGCTACGTAATTCGGCGTACGCCTTAGCAATATTCACGTCCGGAACTACCCCCAGGCGCGCCGAGTAATCCTGCCCCGGATGGGAGGTAGCGCGGGGAGAATAGGCAGTCCCTCCGGGAGTAATCCCCGGCCATGGGTCAGACCAAATAGGACCGAAACCGGCTAACACTTCCTCTGCCAGGCTGGGGGCGAAAAATCCCCAGACCTGCTGATCGGGACGGGCGGTAACTTCTACCCGCGACATGAATTTCATGGATTCTAGAAACTGCGTCAAAGCCGAAGCGTCCGGAGTAAACAGCCAGGCTACCTCACCCATCCAAACAATTCCAGCCGCAAATTTAACTCGGCCATTAGCGTCTAGGAATAGCATTTCCCGACTCTCCGCCACCCCCATATCCGTTACTATCTGTGAAGATAGGGTAGTTAGCCAGGAGGAGGCGTCAGGGCCAGACACGGTGAGCACCTCTAGACCGGTTTCCGCAATCCCATATCCGCAGCGCAAAGCCACTTGGCTGTCTACAAAAGTCACGTCTAGGCTCCTGCTTCCCGTTTATCGTCGGGAGTTTCCTTGCACTCACCGGCAGGCAAAGAAGTCACTCCGGGAGCAGCTATAGTTCCCTCTCCCTCCGGCAGACGCAGCAGGCGCGCCGAAAAATCAGATTCTGCATCTTTGCCTGGTAAAACCGAATCTTGCGCCCAAAAAAGTTCCGATGAAACCAGCCCCATCATCCGGCTGAGCTGTTCTAAGGGGGCAGGAGCGTGGCGAGAAGAAATCATGATTCGCGGCCCCATCGAAACCGCCTCCCAGGAGACCTCCTGCGTATAGGGGCCGCCGGAAGAAGTTAGGCAACACCGAGAACGTGCTTCCTGCTCACTATCAGCTACTGCCGAAGCGGTTACTTGCCAGGACGTATCTTCTCGCCATAACAACGCTCCCCGCCGCAACTGGGAGATCCCGGTGGCCGCATCCGCCTGCATATCTGGAGCATCGCTTTCCGGTTCCGCCAACCAAGTAAGAGTTACTTGCTGCACGCTAGTGCCCGCCGCGCGAAAAGTAGTTTCCTGCCAAATGAAACATTCCTCGCGCTCGCCGCTTTCACTTTTCGGATCCTTAGGCAGATGCGCAGTTCCCCAACCCCGCCACGAACCTAATAGCCACGCCAAGGGGATTAATTCTTTTGCCAAGCCTAAAGGTAAATCCATCATGAGATTAAGCCTAGTAGAGTAGGGAAGCAGCAGACCAGAAAACAGACATAATTGGGCGAAGAGCAAAACCGTGAGAACATCGAGGATATGGAAGATTCGGCAGCTAGTTCCTTAGGGGCATCCCGCAGCGCGGGTCTGCCCTCCCTACGCACTAAGCTAACACCGGCAGCTAGAGGCGAAAGCATAGCAAGTTCCACGCAAGTAACCTCAAATCCAGCGAAACAAATGGATTCACCTAAACTGCCAGATTCACCTGGGAACAAATCAATATCCCCCATCGCCGCCCGCAGCTGGTGGGTGGCACTGCTAGCTGCCCTTCCTCCCTTAGCGATGTTGGTATTCCTACATTGGAACCCCTACCTGGTGGTGCTAATCGTCGCCGCAGTCACTATCGCGGTCGCCATCACCTGGGGAGGTCTCTCGCAGGCTCCCAGCCCCGCACGTACCGGTATCGTAGTGGCGATAACCGGAATCGGATGTCTGCTAGCCACCTTCCTTACCGCTAATCTAACCTGGGTTCCGTTAGTGCTTTCTTGGTGCATACTGGCAGCGTTCATCGCGGAAATGACCCGCGGAAGACATCGCCCCTTGACTACCTGGTCTCTATCCAGCACTGTAACCGGATGCGCTCTGGTAGCAGCTGGCTCAGCGTGGGGACTAGCCACCGCCTACCCCACTATGAATCTGCTGGCCATGGCAGCCTTGCCCGCAATGGGCTTAGCGTCTCTATCCCTAGCACTTCCCGCTAAAAGCGCCAGTATCCGCTGGCTGTACTGCGTTTCTAGTGGAATTTTCGCCGCTGGAATCCTCACCTATTTTCTGCTTTACGGATATTCCGATCTAGCCCTGGCGATCCCCTTTGCTTACCGCAATCCCGCCTTGGCAATCTGGACCATGACCCTGGGAATGGGATTCGGATCTGGACTTTTGGTAGCCTGCATTAACGTATTGTTTGTGGTGCCAGCAGGAAGGAATTACCACTGGCGGCAACTGGCGTTAGCCCTGCTTCCCACCCTGTTTATTTCAGTTCCGATTTACTCATTGGCGCGCCTAATTACCGGATAAAGAAACGCTTGCGCGTCTGCCGATTACAGGCACGAAATCACATAACCACACCCAATAAACCAGGGAAATTTGCGTAGATAACCCCAGAGAAAGTGGGCTAACGCCAGTACACGAGCAACCGATAAAGCGGAAACTTTCCCTGAGTTACTTAACTTTCCTCCGGAATCATCATGATGGATCCACAGGGACACTCTTCAGAACAGATTCCGCAGCCTTTGCAATAATCGTACTTAAACTCGTACTCACCAGGTTTAATCTTGGTTATGGCGTTATCGGGACAAACCCCGAAACAGTTATCACATCCGAAACAGTTGCCACATGACATGCAACGCCGCGCCTCAAATAGGGCGGAATCTTCATCTAATCCCTGCACTACCTCGTCAAAGGTAGAAGCTCGCCGAGCAGATTCAATCTTGGCCCGTACCCGGTGGGGAGCATCCGCGTAATACCAGTTAGTAAGGCGGTCGTAGCTGGCATCTCCGGTCACCGGCTGCTTGTGGTATTCAGTCCCGTGCAAAAAGGCATCAATATAACGGGCAGCTTTTTTGCCATGACCAATCGCTACCGTAACCGTGCGTTCGGAAGGCACCATGTCACCACCGGCAAAAACTCCCTGACGCCCGGTCATCATTTGCGAATTAACCTGCACAACTCCTTTTTCAATTTCAATATCACGGGCACGCTCGACCAAACCCAAATCGGATTCTTGCCCCAAAGCCATCACCACCGAATCGGCACCTAGCTCTTCAAACTCGCCGGTAGGTTGAGGAAAACCATTCTCGTCCAGCTCCATCTTCTCCACCGTTAGTTTTCCGCCATCAATATGTTTAATGGTGGATAGCCAACGCATCATTACCCCTTCTTCTTCGGCTTCACGCACCTCGGAATCGTGGGCAGGCATGCGGTCGCGATTACGGCGATACACAATCACTGCTTCTTCCGCACCCAGACGCTTGGCGGTACGAGCAGCATCAATAGCGGTATTCCCCCCGCCATAAATCACAACTTTCCGTCCCACCATCGGCTTTTCTTCGCCTTCCATCTCGGCGAGCATCTCCACTGCATCCATAACTTTAGCGCTGGCACCTGCAGGAATATCCGCGTGGCGACCGACATGGGCGCCCACCGCCAGGAATACGGCATCGAAATCATCGGCAACATCGTCAACGTTATCGACTTTAGCATTGAACTCGAAACGTACCCCTAGGTCTTCAATCCGCTTAATCTCGGCATCGAGCACCTCGCGCGGCAGGCGATACTTGGGAATCCCAAAACGCATCATCCCGCCGGCCATTGGACCAGCCTCTTTTACAGTGACTTCGTGACCAAAACGGCGCAGGTGATAGGCAGCGGACAATCCGGATGGACCTGCTCCCACGACCAGTACATGTTTACCACTGAGAGCCGCATCTACGCTTACGTTCCAGCCTTCTTTGATGGCTTTATCGCCCAGGAAACGTTCAATCGCGTTAATGCCCACGGCCTCATCCATTTGCCCGCGGTTACAGGCATTTTGGCATGGATGATAGCAAACTCGCCCCATAGTGGCAGGTAGCGGATTATTTACCATGATTTCCCGCCAGGCAGCTTCATAGTCGCCCTCTTCCGCGTGATAAAGCCACGCCTGGATGTTTTCACCCGCTGGGCAGGCCTTATTACAAGGGGGTAGCATAGACACATAAACTGGGCGTTCGGTGCGCCAGGAACCGGTTTCATTTGCCAGAGAAGAGCCCACATTCAGAGTAACCGCCCAAGGAGCGGTCTCTTCGCTGCGAACCTGCGGATTTGGTAAGAGTGTGGAGCTCATTTATTTTCTCCCTTCGGAGCCGAATTTCCAGCAATATGGCGCATCGCAGAAGCGGAAGTTGCTCCCGAATCCGGGTGGATATCCGATGAAAATGCATCACTGCGCGTGCGTTTGGCTTTCGAGGCCTCTTCGATAATGCGCTTGGTGAAGCGACCTTCTGGATCCTCGCCAGCCGCGAGAATCCGCTCTAGCACATCCTCGTCAAGCTCATCCGGATCGATGAGGCCGTAGCGGCGGATATTACGATCCGCGATTTGCTGCATACGCGCTAAAACTTCTTCTTGCCCCTTCTTAAACACGTGGGCAAAGCGCCGCTGCGGACGCATATATTCGGTAACCGGCACCGGACGACGCAATTTGGTAACCGAAGTTATTTCCCCGTTCTCCGCTTCGTAAACTGGGAACAGCCCGCATTGGGTAGCCAGGCGTGCCAGGCGAATAGTCAGGTTGGATGCAGCGCCCCAACCTAGTGGACATGGCACCAGCACATGAATATAGCGAGAGCCTCGGAACTGCATGGCTTTACGTACCTTATATTCCAGGTCACGCAGATCCGCAACCGTTGCCGTCGCCACATAGGGAACTTCATGCGCCATCGCGATTCGCGGCACATCTTTGCCTTGTCCAAAAATATTCCCAGGACGTTCACCCACTGGCTGCGTGGTGGCGGTGCGAGCCGCGGGCGGAGTAGCACCGCTTCGCTGCACCCCGGTATTCATATAGGCGCCATTGTCATAACAGATATAGAGGACATCATCGTTACGTTCAAACATTCCTGACAGGCAACCCATGCCGATATCAACCGTGCCGCCATCACCACCCTGGGCAACTACCCGGGTGTTCTTGCCTTTGGCTCGCAGAGCCGCCGCCGCACCCGAGGCAACTGCTGGAGCATTCCCAAACAGGGAGTGCACCCAGGGAATCGTCCAGGCGGTCTCGGGATAAGGGGTAGAAAAAACCTCGAGGCAACCGGTAGCATTCACCGCCACCAGATCCTTTCCTGCCGCCTCCATCGCGGTGTCGAGGGCGTAACGTGCCCCCAAAGCTTCCCCGCAACCCTGACAGGCGCGGTGCCCAGAAGTCAACGAGTTAATCCGGTTGGGATCGGATTGGAGGGAGCGGTAATCCAGTTCCGCCAGCCGGTTACCGACCGCATACGATCCCACCTGATAAAACTTTACATTTTCCCGTGCCGGAATCGCGGTTTCAATGCTTTCGCGAAACTGCGGTGCCGGAAGCGGAACGCTCATAGTTGCTGACATGGTCTGCCTCCTAAATTCCGCGTGCTGCATTGGCACGCTGAGTGGCGTGACGTTGAATGTTTTCACTGATCGGACCAGAACGCCGGGTGAGTTTTTCCCGTTTCAGCTCCGCCTCAACCAGTTCCCGATCCAAATCCAGGAAAGTTAAGTGTTCTAGCTGGTCAGCTACTACCTGATCTAACATTTGGTTCAAAGAACGCTCCGTAATATTGCGCCCGCCCAAACCAGCTATCACTTCATAATCCCGAACCGATTTACCGGCTCGTGAAAGCGCAGAGCGACAGTGGGTGGCCACGATTCCGCCAATTCCTAAGCTGAAAGCTTTCTCGAGACATATAAAACGTTTCGCGTCCCCCAAATACTTGGCTACCTGCTCAAAGGGGAAGGGACGGAAGGAACATATCCCTAGTACCCCTAATTTTTCTCCCTGTTCACGCCGCTCATCGACTACGTCTTTAATAGTGCCCAGAACCGAACCCATCGCCACGATTACAGTTTCAGCATCCTCGATTCGATAAGGGCGAACCAGACCGCCAGAATCTCGCCCAAAAATCTCCTGGAACTCTGCCTGCACCTTGGGGATGAGCTCTAGAGCTTGCAACTGTTTAACATGCTGGAGGTACTTAACCTCGGTGAAGGCCTCCGGACCAACCATCGCCCCAATAGTAATGGGATCGGCCGGGTCTAGGACGACACGAGGATTATAGGGGGGCAGGAACTTTTCTACCTGCTCTTTTTCCGGCACATCGACCTGCTCCACCGCGTGGGTCAAAATAAAGCCATCCATACATACCATTACCGGAACCGAAAGTTCTTCAGCAATCCTAAAGGCCTGTACATGCAGATCCGAGGCTTCTTGGTTGTTCTCGGCGAATAGTTGCAGCCACCCGGATTCACGCTGGCTCATCGTATCGGAATGGTCATTCCAAATGTTGATGGGTCCGCCGATCGCCCGGTTAGCCACCGTCATTACAATTGGTAACCCCAGGCCAGAAGCATTATAAACCGCTTCTACCATATAGAGCAGCCCCTGGGAAGCGGTGGCGGTATAGGTACGCGCTCCTACTGCTGACGCCCCGATGCATGCCGACATGGCTGCAAACTCGGATTCAACGTTTATATATTCAGCACTACCCATCTTTCCTGCTTTTACCAGGGCAGATAATGCTTCTACGATGTGGGTTTGAGGGCTAATCGGGTAGGCGCTGATCACATCCGGGCTGCAGGCGGCAACTGATTGCGCAATAGCTTGCGAACCTTCAATTTGTTTTAGCACGTTACTTGGCCTCTTCTTTCATCGAGCTAACCATTTCGTAGGCAGCAACCGCGGCCGCCACATTCCCCTCGCCGACTTTGCCGTGGAAACGGTTTTGAATCGCCTGGGTAACGCTAGATAGACGTACCAGACCGGTGAGGGCGGCTGCCCCCCCGAGCATCACCGCGTTCGGCAGGGGGCGTCCTAGATGCTTTTTCGCGATTTCAGTGGCCGGAATCATCACCACATGCCCTTCCGGGTGAGCGGCAATCACATCCTCAATCCCCAGTTCAACAGCAGATTTCGCCGAATTTACTAGGGCAAAACCGTCTGGTTTCAGCCCGGAAAATACATCCATAATCGCTAATAGCGTGGCATCTTGTACCACTATCAAATCTGGTTCCTGTACGGGTTCGCGGGTTCGGATTTCTTTATCTTCAATACGGCAATAGGAAACTACTGGTGCACCGGTACGTTCAGAGCCAAAGGAAGGAAACGCCTGCGCATGATGCCCATCGGTAAATGCTGCGAAGGCGATGAGATCAGCAGCGGTTACAACCCCTTGTCCGCCTCTACCATGAATACGAACTTCAGTCATATGTTCACCTTAGGACTGCAGTCCCAAGGAAAAGACACCAGTACATTAAATTGCAATGACCTGCGCTTTTAAAAAATACAACTTGGATGACAGAGAAATTATTCCCTGACACACATGTATCTTAAATAAGAAAAGTCACGCTTGCTATCCCTGTTAAAATTGTGACCAAAGTGTTATTAACCATTGTAAGCGGGATTTATATATCTATTTGATACCGAATCGTTGTCTCTTCTTGAGCCAGCATTAAGCAGAATCTCATGACTTCATAGTACGGTTGCCCATGTGTCAAATGTGTACGGAGCCGAAGAACCCGAAAAACTTTCGGGTATGGACAGGGGAAAGCAAGTTAATCCCCTCTCTCAACGGAAATCCGCGCACAGCACTATCCCCAATACCTCCCAAAATACCCGCCCGGCTCAAAAAGCTTTTCCTAGCTCGAATGCGTCCACTATTTCCGAGGACGTAGACTTCCAACCAGGTAAAGAAAGTAGCCAACAAGGTGCTATTAACCAAAAAAATATCACTAGTGAACCTACTTCTAGCAGCGACAATATTCCGCTCCCAGATCGCAAGAATCATCCGAAGCGACGCTCTCTTCTAACCCGCAAACCTCAGGGTTTTAGCGCCGAGGGCGTATCGGCTGTTACCGCCACTGGAGGGGTAACTGCCGTACCCAACACTGGAAACCTCCAAAAGGTGCGCGTTCCTCTGCCGGGGGATACCAGTAATAGCGGCTCCGCCAACCTGACGGAAAACCCTGAAGTACCTTCTCAGCCCACACCGGTAACGGAAAAAATACCTCCGGCACTAGAAAAAATACATCTACCGGGAGTAAAAGCGCATACTTCCCGCTTTCGGCGAGTAACCACTAACAAATTTTCGCAGCTAGCTCGACCTTCCAATGGGAAAGATACCTCCCTTAGAGACAAGGAGACAGGCAAAGATAGTAGCATTACAAAGGCAAAACGCACCGGTAAAAATAACTTTAATTGGGGACGGTGGGCACGCGCGGGTTGGGTACCAGCGCAAGAAGGCGCCTATGCGATGGCATTGCTGCCCTATTGGATTGGAGTACTCGAATCTTCACTACGATGGATCCACTGGTTAGTGTTTGCACTGTGGATTTGCGGATATTTCGCGTTTAACGTCGGGGGCATCTGGCTACGCTCTCACCGCAAGGATCGCTACTTTAAACCCCTACAGATCTATGGGGCAATAACCCTGATTTTAGGGATTATTTGTCTATTGTTAGCCCCTCCCTTGCTCGAGTGGGCGATAGTATTTTTCCCGCTGATTATCATCGCGGTTACCGAATCGGTACGTCACCGTGAACGTTCCTTGCTGGCACGTACCAGTACCATTGTGGCGACCGGGGTAATGACCTTAGTTGCCTATGACATTGGAACCCAATTTGCTCGTTCTTTTGCCCCGATTTCCTGGCTGGAGCATACTGCCACCAACAATATTGACTGGGCGGTGTCCCCCACCGGCAACTTGCAAGGCTGGAGTTGGATGCTGGTGGTGGCCTGCATAGTCACCTCCTACTATTGGTCTACTGTCCCCTACGTGCGTTCCCTGGTGCGTAAACGCGGCTCCCAGTCATTTGTAGCGTTTTCGGTCGCCTGCCATGCGGTCCTAACCGCAATGGTTATAGGGTTCTTTATTTTAGGCTGGGTGACCTGGTGGCACCTCTTTGTTTGGGTGCTGCTATTTGCCCGATCGCTGGCAATACCGCTGCTCCAAAAGCGCTCTCCACAGTTAGTGACGGTTTCCAGAGTTGGTTTTACCGAGATAGCTGTAGCCCTGCTGGTACTAATCACCCTACTGGTTTAACTTCCGCAGACTGTAGCGTATACTCTCCTTGTCGGCAGGGAAACTGATTTATATGGCAATCTGCCGATTTTCTGCGTTAACTTCCCGACCTAGATTGCAGCAATTTTTCAAAAGCTTTCGAACTTTTTGGTTGCGGTGATTCTATCCTCTTCACTACAAAGGATTGCGCGCTGGCAGTGCTGGTCGCATTGATTCCTAAATTACGATTACGTGCCTCGACAAAGCGGTAATAATCGCCATCACCCGAGCATTGCCACGCCTTCGCTATCTGCGCATAGAGTTCTTTAGAATGATTGCTGCCCAGACTTTGGTTGTCCTGATAAGTTTGCACCGTAGTCAGGTTAGGAACGTTGGAATTAGCCCTCCCATCCAAGCGCGGCACCACATCGGCGGTGTTTTCCAGCGCCACCATATGCACTCCTGGCGCAGGACGAAATCTACCGATATTAGATCCCATAGTAACTACGCTTTTAACGTTGTACTTTTTCACCAAATAGGGATTCGCTCCGATCTGTGCCGCCACGGCTCCCCCCTGGGAATGTCCGATTAATTCTACCGGCTGCCCACGGTTATATCCGGCCTGATCAAGTGCACGAGTAACCGCTTTTGTCATATCAGAACTGCCCGCTAATCCGGATGCGTTAGTTTGCAGGTTCGTGCGCATATCTTGCGGATTCTGCCCCAGAACACTCCACACCTGGGTGCCGCGAATATCAACCCGCCAGGCAATCTTTTCCCCCGTACGGTATTTAACTACCCGAATCTCCCCGTGATCTGGATAAGCTTTCGCCTGGTTAAACTGTTTCACCAATCCGTAAGCATCTAAGGGAACTGGGAGTTTAGTACGTTTAGCGCCAATTTTAGGTGCTACTTTAAGGCGGCTGGGACCGCGGGAATATTTGATATCCCAAGCTAAAACAGCAGAAGGAAAAGCTAGGAACATTCCGTGGTATTCCTCATTAACGTTCCCTATCAGTGCCAGCAACTGATTATCATTCCACCAGGTAGATTGCTTAATCTGCAGCGGATCAGCTGCCAGTTTCTTGTCCCACTCTTTCCACGCTAAGTAACCAAAGAGACCTCCGCCAAGAACAAAAAATGGAAGCGAGTCTAAAGAAGAAATATATTTCCGGGAGCGGGCTTCACTGTTATCGTAACGGTCTGCTGCCCCCAGTAATTTTTGTTTTAAAACAACAAGATGGGAGCAGGTATCGGATGCTACCTGTCGCAACGTTAGCAAGGATTGGATTAGCTCTACCACTATCGGGATACGCGGTAGATTCAAGGCAGCGGTTAAGGCATCGTTAGCAGTCTGTTTGACCCGCGCGGCACTCATTTCCGGTTGTATTAAAGCGTCAGCACTAGCGCGGATAATCGCGGTATCAATACCCATTTGATGACCGCCGATTACGCTAATGGGTGGCAGTTTATTGTTACTAGACAAGACTTTCCTTACAGTTTTCCCAGCTGCTGCAATGCCAGCAGAGAGTGTATAGATTGCTCTGCCAATCTGGCTGCGGCTGATGCTGTCTGGGCAAGCCCGGACATTTCCTGTTTCCTGTCTTGTAGCTGTCTTTGGGCATAATCAGCTGCGTTAGATTCCCATCGGTGACGCAGATCCATTCCCCCCAGTTGCTCTACGCTGGAGGCAGCGAGCTTTGCCGCTTGCCACATATCGGAACTGATACCGGCGGCTATTGCTGCGTCACTGACCATAGTTTTCCCCTTTTAACCTCGTTTTTTACACCATAGCTAGCAAGAGGATTTGGATTCTAAGACCCGATAAGTAGGCCAGAAAACCTAGGGATTATTCTCTCTTGTGCACAAAAGGTACGAGTGGCACCACCTGCACCTCTCGCGGGATGAGATAACATAAAACACATGGTGAACCCCGCAGATGCCCGCCTCAAGACTGGACTCCAATTGCCTTCCAGTGTTTCTGATCCTGTAATTACGGTCAATAACTTAACCAAAGATTACGTTTCTGGCGCGGGCAAGGTACGTGCCCTTGATCATATTTCCATAGGAATCGCCCGGCGGCACTTTACCGCGATTATGGGGCCATCCGGGTCTGGAAAATCTACGTTTATGCACTGTTTAGCGGGTTTTGAGTCTGCTACTTCCGGCTCCATCAAGATTGATGGCACGGAAATCGTAGGTATGAATCAGCGCCGCCTCACTCGGCTACGCCGCGATCATATTAGTTTTATTTTCCAGGCATTTAACCTAATACCCACGCTGAACGCGAAAGAGAACATCCTGTTACCTTTCGAAATTGCCCGCCGTAAAGTCCCGCAAGAACGTTTTGAACGGGTAATTGCAGCTTTAGGACTGAAAGATCGCTTATCCCATCGTCCCTCGGAACTCTCGGGGGGACAGCAGCAACGGGTAGCATGCGCTCGTGCCTTAATGCAGGATGCAGTAGTACTATTTGCGGATGAACCTACCGGAAACTTGGATTCTGAATCCTCGCAGCAAGTTCTGCATTACCTGCGGGAAGCGGTCAATGACTTTGGTCAATCGGTAGTAATGGTTACTCACGAGGCCTCGGCTGCCTCCTATGCTGACCGGGTACTTTTCCTCTTAGACGGCAAAATCGTTGCTGAACTTGATCATCCCGAACGAGAACGGGTATTGGCAGCACAAACCAAGTTGCCGCAGTTCGTGCAATCATATCCTTTGGAAAGGTTCAAGAGTCGGTTTAGCCGCCCAGAAACCATTGCGCAAAAAGGTAAAGGTTTCTTGCCGGCAGGAAATAAAACTGGGGCTTGGCCAGATCGGGAAAAAATGCAGGAAAAGCTAGCGAACTTGCAGGTAGCTAGGGGTGCTAAAATCGAAGTTAAAACTAGCCCGATAACCAGTGCTCCAGTTCCTCACCCGGCAGATAATCCAGTAACGGGTCTAGATACCGGGGCAATCAATGCCTTAATGGGGCCGTCTAAACCAGTAGTACCTGCAGAATTACTTACGAAAGAGGGTGCGCGGCGCGCCCTCGCAAGAGAGAAGTTCACTCCGAAGACAACTAAGAGAACCGTTGCCCGAGCAAACACCACCTCTACCAGTAACCTTACTTCTCCTGCTAAACCAAAGACCGCTCCTAAGAAAGCGACTCCGCAACTTAGTGGTAGCGTTTGGAAAACCCATGATGAGCGAGGTACCACTTGGCAGGGATGGACTCCTAAACCAGGCCAACAACCTACCAAAACCAGCAAGGATGAAGTTACTACCGTTAAGCCAGCAGTCTCTCTCCCCTCTCAGAAAGAGCAAGAAGTAAATCTCAAATCCGCGAGCAGTAAAGGTGATACTAACGTCACTACAAAAAGCTTACCGGTAAAGAAACGGTCGGTAGCATTGCCACTGCCAAAGCAAAGCCTCAAATCGACACCTACTGAACCCGCCAGCAGTGCGGTAGCGACTAACCTCCCCCTGGATCCACCAGAGAGCCCCTTAAGAAAAGATTCCCAAAGACCTGAAGATAGTAAACGCTGGTCAGATCTTTATTCAGTGTTTTCAAATCCCGTAAAAGAAACTTCAGATTTTTGGGAGGATATGCCCGCGAATAAAAATGACATAGATACGACCAAATCACAGGTAAAATCGACAACTAAACACCCGGAAAATTCGGAAAAAACTTCGAAGAATTGGTCCCGCCATATCGAGGCAGCCACCAAGTACGAACCCACATCCTCACTCACCAACCCCAGTAATACTCGTCACAAAACCACTGGTGACACCGGTAATTTGACTGTAAAAACCAATAAAAAAGACCAAGCTAGCGACCAGAGCAGGCCGATACCGCGCACTCCGGAAGATACCTTGAGCCAGGAAAAACAACGCCTGCTGGCCATGATTAAGAAGGCCGAAGCACTGCTGGATTCTTCGCAGGACGCGATTGCATCATTCCATGAGCCCCGGGATAAAGCATGATTAGAATAGCTTGGCGCAACCTCTGTGATCACCTGCTGCGTTTCCAAATGGCGCTACTGGCAGTAGTGCTGGGGGTTGCTTTTTTATCCGGGATTTTCGCGCTGCGCGCCACCCTTGCTGACTCGTACAATTCGCTAATTTCCACCACCAGTACCTATCAGTATTACCTGGTGGGGAAAACTCAAGGCAGCAGTACCCAGGGCGAAGCTCCCGTGCGGGCAAATCTACCTTTAACAGTAGCTCACCAGGCCGAAACAGTTTCTGGGGTCAAATACGCCGACCCCTATCTGACAGATTTTTCTATGCTGACTGACCAGTACAGTAAGCGCCTGGGCAAAGACAAACAGGTTTCGATTTTACAGGTGATTTACCCGGGACACACTAGCCAACCTCAGCTGATCAACGGACAGGCTCCTCGCGCTAAAAATCAGATTGCGCTTGAAGAATCCGCGGCTAAGCGCCTGGGAATCTCTCCGGGTAAAAACCTAAAAGTTTATGTTTCCAGTGAAGGAATACCCGCCAAAGTTTCTGGTATTTACCGTTTCCCAGATCCGGTAGCTTTTACCAACTATGTTTTTACGTCTGAGAAGGGCTTTGAAGCGCTGTCCCAAAAGCCGATACCCCCGGAAACTAGAGCTATTGGCATTACCGCTGAAAAAGGGGTTTCCGCTCAGAGTATTCGCGCCAGCCTCAATAAAAACTTTTCTAAAACTGCAGAAGTAATGACCCAGGCGGAATACAACGAGGAAATCAATACTGCGGCTAGCTCCTCCCTCGATTTCGTGAACGTATTCCTACTGGTGTTTGCGGTAATTGCCCTATTCGTAGGGGCGTTTATCATTACCAATACTTTCCAAATGATGGTACGCGCCCAGCAACCACAGTTCGCCATGCTGCGGGCAATCGGTGCTGGCGGGGGACAAGTATTTTTCGTGGTGGCTTTCCAGGGGCTACTGGTCGGTATTTTAGGTTCCCTAATTGGGGTGGGAGTCGGTTATCTGCTCACTCGCCTGATTTCCTGGGGCTTGGCAAAAGCTGGATTTGAAATACTACATATTAGCTGGTCGTGGTCAATTACCCTGTTGGCTTTAACCGTGGGCATCACCGTTACGGTCATTGGTTCCCTATGGCCAGCCCGCTCGGCAGCGCTGACTCCTCCGGTAGAGGCGATGCGGCAAAATACGCAAACCCAAAAGCCTTTGTGGACGCGAGTGATTATCGGAACGCTGCTACTTGCAGTAGCGATAGTTCTGCTGGCCTGGGCATCATCTGATGGGGGACATAGCGGGCTTCGGTTAGGAATTGGGGCTGCATTGTTTTTGCTGTCGCTGCTGGTTTTGGTAACCCCCTTGTCCGCAGTGGTAGTAAGAGCCTTAGCGGGGCTACTTTGGTGGTTGCGCCCTCATGCCCGCTTAGCGATGCGCACATTGACCGCAAATCTACGACAAACTGGTAACACCGCAGCTGCTTTAATGATCGGGGTTGCCCTGGTGGCAGTGGGAGCAACCCTAGCTGCTTCAACTAAAGCATCTACCGAATCCATGGTAAAGCAGCAGGTAAATATTGATTTAATGATTGCTCCCGAGCCTCGAGTAGTATCTATTTCTAAAACTTTAATAGACAAAGTGGCCAAAGTTCCCGGAGTTAAGCGGGTGAATCCCATGACCGGCATGGCAGTTTTCCAAGTACTGGTTCCAGGCAAGAATCCAGCTGACACCATGATGCAAGTTACCCATCCCCAGTTCCAACGTTATGCTCGGATTAGTGCCACCTCAGGCTCGGTTCAAAAATATTTTGCCCAATCCCCTACTGCTCCACAGGCAATAGTTTCCCGTACCTGGGCAAAATCTCAAGGACTTGGCCCCAAAGATACCTTCGAGGTAGTTGGAATTCGCGGGCGGACAACCGTAAGCATTGCCGCCACCGTAGACAGCGGTTTCTTATTTATGGATGTGGTGTTACCCCATTCATTATCAGCCAAGTTAGGCCCGGTAGCTGCCGATATCACCGCTACCGCAGCCATCGAGCTTAAACCTGACGCTGACCAGGATAAGGTGCAACACGCAGTGGAAAAAACGATTGCTGACAATCCTTTTATGGTGGTGCAAAATCAAGATCAGCTTGCCGACAAATTGGCTGATACCGTCGATCAAGTGCTGGCCATCCTATACGCACTGCTTGCCTTATCGCTGATAATCGCAGCTTTAGGGATTATGAACACCCTTTCGCTTTCGGTGCAGCAACGCTTCAGAGAACTGGGTTTAATCCGCACGGTGGGTATTTCTTCTTTCGGGCTTTCCCTGATAATTACGGTGGAGTCTATATTGATTAGCCTGGCAGGCACGCTTTTAGGGATAGGCGGTGGAGTGTCGCTTGCAGTGTTTGTTTGCCGATACCTATCTGAACAAGGAATCAGCACTATCAAAGTTCCCTGGGTCTCACTAGGCTGGATTTGCCTATTAGCGGTGCTGGTAGGAACTTTAGCGGCTCTACTGCCAGCACGACGCGCCCGCAAAATGCCAATCCTTCAGGCAATCTCTTCTACGGATTAGTGCGCAAACCAGTAGTTTCCGTCAGGGTATCGCCGATAGGTGACTCTGATTTATCGTGCAGACAATCGCCTAGCTAGGGTGCTGACAGCTATATATCTGCCACACCTCTAACTGTCAACCGCTAGTAGAAACGGATAGTCCGACAGTTAGTTAAACCAGTCGTCATCAGTTGCGGACGGAATATGATCGCGCCAATCTTCGTAATCGTCGTCCCTATCTTCAGCGACGTGATCACGCTGTTTAGCCTGCAGCTCTCGCTGCAGTGCCTCGTAATCCGTCTCGGGACTGTAATACTTTAGCTTGCGCGCTACTTTTGTCTGTTTAGCCTTTTGACGGCCGCGCCCCATGGCGTGACCCCCTCCACTATAATCACGGGTACGTTAAACGCACCCTAAAACCTTCCTTAAATGTTCTGTATAAAAAGATACCGCATTACGAGCGCTATGACCATTCAAATCCACGGTTGAGTTCCACGGCACACGAAGTTGCGGGAGAATCTTTCGCTTCAGCAAACTGGTGATTGGAAATTACTTTAATATCCGGCGCACTATTAGTGCCCCCAACAAGAGCGCGCCCCCAGCTACAGCTGCGACTTTCTTAATCGCCTCGGGCTTACCCGCACTGGCCTGCTCCACCGTATTTTGAGCCCTATCCGCAAAGGCACGTGCCTTCTGTTGGGCATCAGCTTTCGCTCGTTCCACATTGGCTTTTGGGGAAAAATAGTCGGAGAGCTCTTCTACCGTGTCACTCAGGTCTGCCCGCGCGGCCTCAAGATCTGCCTTAATCTGACTTTCGCTACGTGGTGTCATGCTATTCCAAGCCTTTCTTTACCGCCTCGATACCTTCTTTTATTCCCGCTTGCGGATCCGGTTTATCAGACAATCCTTTTTTCAATGAAGCCTTACCTATCAGCGCTAAAATCGCCGCCAGCACCATAAGAATGCCTGCCACGATCAGTTTTGCTGCCCAAATCGGTACCACTAGCGAGAGGGCATCCCCAGCTGCTCCAAACAGAAATCCCAGCATATAGAGGACGAGCACCCCTGCCACTACCAGCAAGGCGATTCCCACCCCGGAACGCTTGAGCATATTGGTGGCTTTAACTTTCGCCAGTTCAATTTCACCCTTTACCAGCGCCTGTATCTGGTCAGATAACTTGGATATCAGGGTTCCCAAATTAGGGCGATTCGAGGCAGTTTTACCCTGCAGGCCAGAAGAGTCACGACTGTTCACGTCGTTTTCAGCTCCAGCTGAGGCGGCACCCATAGGGAAAGCATAGGATGAAATCTTGCTATCTGCACCAGAGGATGCCTTGGCTGCGCCCAAACCGACAGTGCTTTCTCCTGACTGACTCCCAGAACCCTGAGTCGCGCCCTCATCTGCGGTATTTTTATTAGAGTGATAACCGGGTGTAGCCGGGACTCCCGGAGCCGGCCGATGAGCTGGCGGGGTGCCCGGTACGGGATGGTAACCCGGAGTGGCAGGCACGGATTGCTGCGGATCTGACATTTTTAAATCGCTCCTATCCATTGCGGAGAGCTATTGCTCTAAGTAACCATATTCTACGTTACGGGCAGTTTTTATACAGTGGTCTAGTTTCCCCATTAGCGAATCGAGGATGATGGGATCTTTATATAAACAGCTAGTTACGGGCTATGACAGTGACTGCGGCGGGGAAAATACCGGCAAATAGGCAGTTAAATCTGAACCCACCCCGGTAGCACTAATCACCTGACTTTCCACTGCCTTTTCCCAGGTAAGAATCCCCATAGCTAAAGCAAGCCAAGTATCCGTTTTCATCTCGACCACCGCTGGAGGAGTTCCCCTCCGATGTACAGTTCCCGTGCCAATCTGTACTGCCCCAAAGGGTGGTACCCGCACCTCAACCGCCTGCCCAGGATAACGCTGAGCTAAAAGCTGTAAGCTGTAACGCACCGCAGTACCGATTTCTTCCCGACTGGCCTTTCGCGTCCTCCAAGCTGCTAAAGCCGGCTGTCCGTCCTCATCAGAAATTTTTCGGCTCAAGCCCCAACCTCCTCAAGTTTCCAAAAACTGTGGCAATGCTTGCACCCTGTATGCACTAACGCTTTTACCTCGCCACCCCTTAGGCTATAACCAATGCACAATCCACAGCCAGACCAGCGCCAACACTACCGCGCTCTTTACACCTTACTTTCAGCTGCAGCCTTAACCTTACTGGCAGTGTCAATGCTCAACGTATCAATCCCTTCCATGACCAAGGCGTTACGGCTAACCAGTAACGACGTGCAATGGATTATGGCTGGCTATACCCTGGTTTTTGGCTTGGCGCTAATTCCTTCCGGAAGATTGGGGGATACCTGGGGTCATCGCCGTCTTTTCGTAATCGGGGTAGCAGTGTTCGCAGTATCCTCATTAGGAGCTGGACTCGCCATGACACCCCTAACTTTAATCCTAATGCGCCTGTTGGCAGGCGTTGGTGCAGCTATTATCAGTCCCCAAATATTAGGTCTGATCCAAATACTTTTCCACGGGCAAGAACGTGCCCGTGCCTATGGATCCTTCGGAATGATTATCGGAATTGCCACCGCTATCGGCCCCACTATGGGCGGGCTGCTGATCGCAATGTTAGGTACCAATCTGGGATGGAGAGCCGCATTTTTAATTAATATCCCCATCTGCATAGTAATTATTTTCGTAACCTACCATACTATTGCCCCCGACCCTGCCAAATTAACCAGCGACACTCGCCTGGATCTTCCGGGAATCTTGGTGCTAGCGGCAGCATTTTTGGCCGTGATGTATCCCTTTATTGACGCCACAATGCCCAGTGGCGGATTCGGCACCTGGCGCTGGTTGTTACTACCGGGAGGAGCTCTAGGTTTTCTGGGATTTTGGGCACTGGAAAACTCTCGTGAAAGACGCGAGATTCCGGTAGTCATGCCCCGCTCCCTGCTCCTGGATGCCTCCTACATGGTGGGCACGACGGTATTAACCGCCTTTAGCGCAGGTTGGACGGCATTATTTATTATTTACACCCTCTATCTACAGCAAGGCCTAGGAATAAGTCCCCTAGTAGCTGGGCTTTTACAGATTCCTTTAGCGTTGGGTTCGGCGATTGCTTCTGCCCAATCTTCACGCCTAACCCTAAAGTGGGGTCGTTGGATTCTAGTTATTTCCTGCGCCCTAGTTATTCTTTGTTTGGTTATTACAGTGTTAATTACCCGCATTGCCTCCCCGGACACCATTCCCTACCTGCTAATAATCTCCATGTTTGGTTCAGGTTTAGGCTCGGGAATTTTCTTTTCTCCCGCCCAAGCACTCTCACTGCTTTCGGTACCGGCAGGGAGAGCCGGAGCTGCTGGGGGAATTTCCCAAACCGCCCAACGGGTAGGAGGTGCAATCGGGCTGGCGGGAGCCACTTTAGCTTTTTACCTACGGCTGCGAAGCATCGATGCATCTCCCGGAAGTACCCCTGCCCGGGAAGCTTATACCGGGGCATTTAGCTATGGGATGAGCGCGGTAATCGCTTTCATCATCATCGCTTTCTTATTTTCCCTAGTCGACGCCCTGAAACGCCGGGAAAATCCATTAAAGTTTGAACTGAACTCACCGGAGGAAGGGAAGAGATAAATGATTGCGCTGGTAATTGGTATCTGCTATCTGTTGCTGGCAGCCTACCTAGGGACGGGGTTGATTTTATTTCATCGCGACCACCTACCCCGCGGTTCCCGTTGGGGGGTGGTAAATGCCACTACAACTACTAATGATAATGCGTGGCTAAACGCTCACCGCGCAGCCGCTCCCCTGCTAGGGGCGTGTGCAGTAATTTGCGTAGTTAATGGATTCGCCATCGCCGCGCTAACCGCCGAAATGGCAGTGTCTATGCAGCTTATTTGCACATTAGGCACCGTGATTTTTACCGGCATTGTTTACTGGTCGGCGCGGTGCGCTGCCACGGTTAGCGCCAAGAAAACTAGCTAACCGGGTATGCGCTGCCTTTATGCGTGAGCTAGGAACTCTACCTCTACCTCGCAAGGCGCCCCTAGTGGCAGGGAAGCTACCCCGACTGCGGAGCGAATATGAGGCTGGTCAAACAGCTTCCCAAAGGTATCCGAAGCTCCATTGGCAACACTCGCTTGACCGGTAAAACCGGGGACAGATGCCACGAAAACAGTAACTTTTAGTACCCTCTCTAGGAGATCCACCCCACCCACTATCTCGGCGGCAGCAGCCAGAGCGTTGAGGGCACACACCTGGGCAGCGTTATAAGCGTCTTGAGGATTAACTTCTGCCCCCACCAAACCGGTTGCCACCAGCTGTCCGTCTACTACTGGAATCTGTCCGGAGGTTCGCACCACTAATCCACCCTCGCCCTGAAGGGCGATCGCCGGCGTATAGGCTGCTACTGGCGTTGCTACCGGAGGTAAAGATAACCCCGCGTCAACTAGACGATTTGATACCTGCGACATTTTACTCACCGCGCGGACGCTTTAAATAGGCAACCGGGTTTTCCCAACCATTTGGGCCGGCGATTACGCTTACCAGCTCCCAACCGTCCTCGCCCCAGTTATCAAGAATTGCTTTCGTATTGTGCGACAGTAACGGAATAGTCGCATATTCCCATTTAGTCATGACTCAAGTCTAACGATAATGCGATTCTTAGCGTACTCGAGCCAAAACGTTTGGGGTGGCAGGCTGGCGCAGCTCGGCTGCGAGTTCGTCAGAAGAATGATTAAGCCACTCCCACCAGTCGGTGACCTCATCGTAGTAGCGCAGCATCGCCCGGCGTTCCCGCTCGGTAAGGCCGCCCCAAACCCCATAATTTGCTTCCGATTGCAGAGCATCAGCCAAACATTCTAGACGTACCGGACATGAGAAGCAGCGAGTTCGAACCTGTCTTTGCGCCGCACCCTGTACAAACAGCGCATCTGGTTCTTGGCTAGCACACAGAGCCCGCGCAGCCCACGTCTCATCCTGGCTAAAACTCATTGTTCACTCCTTGAACTCTTGTGGCGACATTGCCCATATATGTGACCGTACCTACATTTTGCTAAAAACACAAAATGAAAACGAGAGGAAGATTCTACCCAGACCGCCCGATGGTGATTGCCCACAATCTGCGCGCCAACTGCCCTTGAAGGTGTCGAAATCAGGTCAGGCAAAGTAGGGTAGGAATATGCAAAAAGGCACTGATCGTTATCTGCCACGCCAGCAGCTCCGCCGTACCTTGACGGCAATGGCGGCTCTAATCGCACTGGCAGCAGTACTGTTAGCCGGGCTTTCCCTCCCCGTCGTGGGCATAGCTGGGCTAACGGCTCGGGTAGGGATGAGCGCAATGACCGAGATTCCCAGTGTGTTTAAACCCACCCCGCCTTCCCAACAATCCGTTCTTTACTCCCACGACGGCAAAGAAATCGCTCGCTTTTACGCAGAGAACCGAATCATAGTCAAACTTAAGGATATGTCCCCCTGGGTACAAAAAGGGACGATTGCCATCGAGGATCACCGTTTCTACGAACACCGGGGGGTAGATCTGGAAGGAATGGCTCGCGCCATCGTCAATAATTTAGCTGGTCGCGATACCCAAGGTGCTTCTACCCTTACCCAACAGCTAGTCAAGAACACCCTGATTGACAGAGGATTACGCTCGGGGGATACAAACGAGGTTCGCAAAGCCCGCGAACAAAGCATTTCCCGGAAACTGCGGGAAGCCAAAGACGCCCTAGCTATCGAAAAGAAACTTTCCAAAGACCAGATTTTAGAGGGGTACTTAAATATTGCCCCCTATGGAGCTTCGGTTTACGGAGTGGAATCCGCTAGCCGTTACTATTTTTCCAAGGGTGCTAAAGATCTATCGATTGGCGAGGGTGCGTTACTTGCTGGGATGACTCAGTCCCCGGCAAAATATGATCCCACGGTACATCCCGAGGCGGGAAAGAATCGTCGCGACCAGGTCTTAAAGGCCATGTTACGGGAACGAATGATTACCTATAAGCAATACGAAAAAGCTAAGAGCCGTAAAATATCAGAAATGCTGAATATTTCCCCCGAAAAACAGGGATGTGGAGCGGCTGGGAAAGCCTCCTATTTTTGCGCTTTTGCGGTTAATGAAATCTACAACAATCCCGCTTTCGGAAAGTCAGTTAACGACCGTGCTCGGCTGCTGCTACGTGGGGGTCTCAAGATTTACACCACTATGGATTCAAAGATGCAAGAGGCCGCCACCGACGCCGCTTTGGATCAGATCCCAGAGAAGGATCCCTCTGGATTATCTATCGCGATATCCTCATTGGAACCGGGGACTGGAAAAATTCGCGCCTTAGCGCAAAACACCACTTACGGCAGTCCCGATGAGGAACATCCGCGAGCAACAGAAAACTCCTTCGGAGTAGACAAGGCGCATGGCGGGGGTGCCGGATTCCAACCGGGATCCTCCTATAAGGTCGTTACTTTGGCTAGCTGGTTCGATAATGGCTACTCTGCCTATTCCATGGTAGGCGGGAAGAACCACTTCAACGCCGGGGATTGGAAGATTTCTGGTAACTGTCCGGTGCAGGCCGGAAATTGGGATTTAAAGAACGCGTTTGGCGGATATGATCACGCCACTACCGTTTTAGAGGGAACCGAGCAGTCTTTGAACACCACTTTTGCTGCGATGGCGGCCAACTTGAACCTTTGTGACATTTATAAGATGAGCGAAAAAATGGGAGCGGTCAACGGAGATCCAGATGTAAAAGAAAATCTTGGTCCCTCTTTCGTTATCGGTGCTTCCTCGGTTCCTCCCTTGAATATGGCAAATGCATTCGCAACTATCGCCTCTGGAGGAAATCGTTGCACTCCGATTGCTCTGGAAAAAGTAGTGGATTCAGAAGGTAAAAAATTTAGAGTTCCTTCCGCGAAATGTAAACGTACCATTGACGAGAAAGTGGCTAACAAAACCGCTCAAGTACTGGTTTCCACCGCGCGAACCTATGGAGGCTCGGTGAATATTGGGCGTGAATTGCTGGCAAAAACCGGAACTACCGATAGGCCGGATGCGGCTTGGACAGCAGGGGCAACTCCCAACCTGGCCACCGCAGTTTGGGTGGGCTTCTCCCAAGGAAATATTCGTCCGTTACAAGGAATGACAGTTAATGGCAGGTACTGGGGAACCATTTATGGACAGACTATTCCTGCCGAGGGATTTAGACAATACATGGCGAAAGCGGTACAGGGTCTGCCGGCTACCACTTTCCCCAAAGCCAATATTGGGGAAGGCAAGATTCTAAATCAAGGGCCGCGCCGACCGGTTAAGAAAAGGGATTCTCAAGATGAAGAGAAATCCCCTAGCCCCAGTCCTAGCAATGTTACCGAGACAGTTATCTACGAGGAAGATTAGGCTGTGAGGAAGCGTAGCATCTTAGGGGGATTGGCTTTATCTGCAGCGGTCTATCCGTTCGTGGAGGCACGCTCCCCCCAATTGCGTCGCTATCAACTGCATAAAACACCCGGAATACCTGGGCTAGAACTAGAAGAAAATCCTTCTGCAGGCAGAAACCTAACGAATTTCTCAAATGAATATGGGCATTCCCAACAGACACCAGGCAGCCAGGAATCTGCTGCTAAAGCAGATAACCAACAGACCAATCTTGCTTGGCAACTGCGAATATTACATCTTTCTGACCTACATCTTTGGTCAGGAAATAAGTGGCTAACTAAATATGTGGCTTCCCTGGCCGAGTTTACAGAGATAGATTTTGTAGCTTTAACCGGAGATAACTTTTGCGATGCCTCAGGATTAGATATGCTGCGGCGCGCCCTTACCCCTTTACTAAAGCTTCCCGGCGCCTTTGTATTTGGTTCCAATGACTACTATTCGGGACAATTCAAGGTGCCACTGCACTACTTTTTCCCGGAAAAGAAACCAAAACTTCGCCGTGTACCCGACCTTCCTACCACCGAATTTCGCAATTTCTTAATCTCGGGAGGCTGGAATGACCTTAATAACCAAGTGGCTACCCTAGAGGTAACTTCTCCGGCGCGACAAGGGCGGCTAGCTCAGCAGGTACTGGTAGCGCTTTCTGGTACCGATGATCCGCATATCGGAAGGGACGAGGCGGTGCAGTTGCCAAATACTTGGGGAAAAGCCGATTTACGCCTCGCTCTCACCCACGCCCCTTACGCCCGTGTCCTAGACCAATATGCGGCTTGCGCAGCTGACCTAGTACTCGCGGGACATACCCATGGAGGTCAAGTTTGCCTGCCGGGCTATGGGGCACTAGTGAACAACACGGATTTACCACTTGCCTATTCGGGGGGAATTTGTTCCTGGCAAATGGGTACTGTTGAAAATCCGGCGCCTCGGGTGCGCCTAGGAAGAACCTATCCCCCGGTTGACTTACAGAGGCTTACAGCTCAGGCAGGAATTTTAAACCCAGCCACCACCGGAAAAACTACAGTACATATTTCCCGAGGCTTAGGAACCTCAAAGTTCACGCCGGTGCGTCTAGCTTGCCCACCCGAGGCCACCATCCTCACTATTTCCGCTTTCTCCGAAAATAAATAGCTGGATAAATCTGCCAGATTTTTAAAGGTAGAAAACAGGAAAAGCTAAAAATAAGCTGGTGAGGACGTATCACACAATCTCAGCAGCAAGCAGATTATCCCTGCCCGATCCACGAAACGAACCCCTTTAGCAGGTAAGACCGATTTACGATAGAATAGTGTCCGGAAAATTTGTATTTGGGAGCCTGTAACTTATGACATTTGAAATCGGCCAGACCGTTGTTTACCCCCATCACGGTGCCGCGGTGATCGAAAACATCACTACCCGCAAACTCAAAGGTGAGGACACCACCTACCTAATGCTCCGGGTCACCAATGGAGATATGACTATCCAGGTGCCGGCAGCAAATGTGGATATGGTGGGAGTCCGCGACGTGGTGGACGAAGAAGGACTCAAAGCAGTGCTTGCCGTACTGCAGGAACCCCATATTGAAGAGCCCTCCAATTGGTCACGTCGCTACAAGGCCAATGGTGAGAAGATTGCTACCGGAGACATTTTGAAAGTCTCGGAGGTGGTACGGGATTTAACTTTCCGCGATAACGAGCGCGGGCTGTCTGCGGGGGAAAAACGGATGTTAGCCAAGGCACGGGCAATTCTGATTTCCGAACTCGCCTTAGCTAAAGACGAAGACGAAGAAGCCGCCTCCGATCGCCTCGATAAAATCATGGAAGAAGCCCAGGTAGAACACGACCGGGTAAACAGTAAGTAAGGGTTAAAGGACTGCTTATGGGACGCAGCATCTACTGCGTCGTAACGGCTGCCGGTTCCGGAACTCGGTTAGGTAATCCCGGACCGAAAGCACTCGTAAATTTGGCGGGTAGTCCGCTGTTACACCATGCCCTGCACACCCTCGAATCTCTGAAAGACCTGGTAGGAGTGGTAGTTACCGCTCCCCAAGACTATTTAGAAGCTTTTACCGAGATTGTCCAAAATGCCGCTTTACCCTACCCCTGTAAAATTGTTGCCGGCGGCTCCACCCGACAATATTCGGTCTATCAGGGTTTACAGGGACTTTTAACTTTTGATAAAGACGAAGGTCAGTTAGCCCCAGATGATCCCGACGCTATCGTTTTGATTCATGACGCCGCGCGCGCCCTCACACCCCTAGATCAGTTCCAACGGGTTTGTTCCGCAGTCGCATCCGGATGCCCCGCGGTAGTACCTGCTACGGAGTTAGTCGATACTGTGCGGGAAATCGCGGGCGAGAGCTTTACCCGCCAAGAGCTAGAGATTACCCCGGCCGGTGCTACTCCTGACCGTTCCCGCCTGCGCTGTGTGCAAACCCCGCAAGGATTTGCAGGAAACATCATTTTTGCAGCCCACCAGCAAGAGCAGGAAGCAGACCAGGTTCGGGGTGGGGCTCTCGATGATGCTATGTTAGTGACGCGTCTGGGTTACCAGCAATACTTCGTGGCCGGATCGCGGCGAGCATTGAAAATCACTTATCCTTTAGATTTACAGCTAGCCACCTGGATGGCACAAAATTCAAACTGAGAATGAGAGCAGAAAAAATTATGGCTGACAACGGTGACAACCAGCAAGATTTACTAGCTGAAAACCAGGATCGCACCAAGGGCAAGATACTAGCTTGGTCGCTTTGGGACTGGGGTTCCGCTGCCTTCAACGCCGTGGCCACCACTTTTGTTTTTACCGTCTACCTGACCAGCAAAGATTTATTTGCTCCCGGAGACCAAGCCACCACTGATTTATCGATTGGGCTAGCCTTTGCGGGACTAGTTATTGCTCTGGTTGCACCAGTATCCGGTCAACGCGCCGATCACAAAGGTCGCGGTACCCGGATGTTGGCACTATTTTCCGCCTTGGTTACCATCTGTATGTCTCTAATGTTCGCGGTCTACCCCACCTCTCCCCTAGGAAAAACTGGAGCGCTGTGGCTAGGGGTGGCGTTGCTGTCATTCGGAAATATATTCTTTGAGTTTGCCTCTGTAAACTATAACGCCATGTTAGCTCGGGTTTCCACTAAAGAAAACATGGGGAAAGTCTCCGGGATTGGCTGGGGTATGGGCTATTTGGGTGGAATTATTTTACTGGGAGTGCTCTATGTCGGTTTCATTTCCCCCGAGGTAGGCTGGTTCGGGGTTACCGGGGAAAACTTTTTGAATATCCGGATTGCCATGGTCTTTGCCACCATCTGGTTCGGGGTGTTTTCGATTCCGGTGATTGTGGCGCTACCGGGACGCCGGCGGGGTGCGGATGGGAAACTCCATCCAGTGACTATGTCGGGAATAGACAGTCAAGATCAAGAACCA
This sequence comes from Varibaculum vaginae, assembly GCF_900604285.1. GTDB lineage: Bacteria > Actinomycetota > Actinomycetes > Actinomycetales > Actinomycetaceae > Varibaculum > Varibaculum vaginae. Next base: position 354,833 of record NZ_UWNY01000001.1, on the reverse strand, counting down.
CTCGGGGGACTAGCAGGGGTTAAAGCTGCCTATAGAGAGCTCTGGGAAACCATTAAACGTCTAGCCCGTACCGCACCCGAGATTTTACGTTTCCTGATTGCTTCCGCGATTTTCCGGGACGGTCTAGCCGGCGTGTTTACCTATGGTGCTATCTTGGCATCCACCGTGTTCGGTCTAAACGGCGGTCAGGTCATGATTTTCGCCATCGTGGCCAACGTGGTAGCAGGAATTGCCACTATCGCTTGTGGCGCTGCAGATGACTTTTTCGGCCCAAAGAAAGTAATGATTTTTTCCTTAGGATGTATGACCACCCTAGGGTTGATTCTCTTCTTTGCCCACGGTGGCGGCGCTAAAATCTTTTGGTCCTTCGGGTTATTGCTGTGTATTTTTGTCGGTCCCGTCCAGTCAGCCTCCCGCTCCTTCTTGGCTCGGATTATTCCTAAGGGACGCGAGGGTGAACTTTTTGGTCTTTATGCCACTACTGGGCGCGCGGTATCTTTCCTCTCCCCCACCTTATTTGCCCTGTTCGTATGGATCGGAAGACTTTTCATGCCGGCAGGCGCCAGTTCGCAGCATTTCGGAGTCTTGGGAATCACCCTGCTACTAGGGATAGGGTTTGCGCTGCTGATTCCGCTAAAAGCCCCGGAACATCCCCACAAATAAAACCCCAAAAACCCATTTAAACTTCGCAAATAGATCGAGCAAAAAATTTTAGGGACGAGTATGCAACCCGTATACGAAAACCGTGGCAGCCTCAACCAGGGTGGATTATCCTCCGAGAAGCAGCGGACAGTTCTTGTCTTATAAATCAGCCATTAGCACCTTGATATTTGAGAAAGGCGATAGTGCTTGATTGGCTGCAACAAGCATGGGAAATAGCTAAAAACCTAGGGTAGTTATTCATTTTGAGTAAACGCTGAAGAGAGCGTTTGTAGCTCTGTGGACTTAGTATCGGAAGCTACTAAAATTTGAGTCAATACATTGACCCCACAGATCCTGTTGAGGTTTGCCTATTAAGGAGAAATGGCTTCTGATCCAGCCTGGGCAGACAAACTGGTACACACAAGAGTGCATTCACTTTCCGTGCCCGCCAGCATGATTGCGATGACTAACCTATCCGCCAGATATAACCTTTCATTTCTATTTTCCACCCTGCCTGCACTTCTAGCGTGGCGAAAATAACCGCTCTACCTGGTCGAAAAGTTTGGAAAGCAGGCGCCAAGCTAGATAGACTGACACGGTGCCTGGGGCATTATGCCGCTATAGCTCAGTTGGTAGAGCAACGCTCTCGTAAAGCGTAGGTCATCGGTTCAAGTCCGATTAGCGGCTCCATTTCGTTTCAACCTGCCGTATTTTCCCGTAACCTTTCATCAATTTTTCTGGCGTAGGCAATGGTTATTGGTTAAGAAATAGATGGTTTTCACCCGAGGAAAAGTCCCGTACCAGGCATATAAGAACCAGTTAGGATAGGCACAGGAGGTAAGCAGTGGATAGTAGCAGCAGAAGTCACGAATGCCTGGAGCTAATAATTGGGGGGATGAGCTGCGCGGCCTGCGCGGCACATGTCGAAAAAGCCCTAAATAAAATGCCGGGGGTAAATGCTACCGTTAACTATGCCACCGAGAAAGCCACTATTTCCGAAAGCGGAACTTTCAGTGCAAAAGATTTTATAAAAGCCGTAGAAAAGGCGGGTTATAGCGCGTTTACTGACGGCGATTTAGATAGCGAGGACGGGTCGCAAAACTCGGATACAGGAATAGGAGAACTCATCGGGTTGCGCCGCCGACTAATTATTTGCGCGATTTTAGCGGCTCCGGTCATCACCCTGGCGATGATTCCGCCCCTGCAATTCCCCTATTGGCAGTGGTTGTCTCTAGTGCTGACAATTCCAGTAGTGGTATGGGGAGCTTATCCGTTCCATCGTGCGGCTTTCTTAAATGCCCGCCGCGCCACTACCACCATGGATACCCTGATTTCTCTGGGTACTCTCGCGGCTTTTATCTGGTCGCTTTATGCCCTATTTTTCGGCGATGCCGGCCGAGTGGGAATGACTCATGATTTTCAGCTACTGGCCCGCCCTGGAGATGCTGCTAGCCATATCTACCTGGAAGTTTGTTCTGGGGTAACTCTTTTTATCTTGGGTGGACGCTATTTTGAGAAACGTGCCAAGGTTAGAGCTGGGGACGCTTTGCGCGCCCTCGCCGAAATGGGAGTGCAAGAAGTAACCGCGCTGCGAGCAGGCCAGGAAGTACAGATTCCAATTGGGCAATTGGTTGAGGGTGAAGAATTTATTACTTTACCGGGCGAAAAAATCGCTACTGATGGGGTCGTGGTTTCTGGGATAAGCGCAGTCGATAACTCCCTACTTACCGGGGAATCAGTACCAGTAGAGGTGGGGACTGGTGATCAAGTTACCGGTGCAACTATTAACACCTATGGTCGCCTAATAGTTCGCGCCACACGCGTGGGTTCGCGGACGCAACTGGCTCAGATTACCCGACTAGTGGAGCAAGCCCAGGCAGGAAAAGCCCCTATTCAGCGTCTAGCTGACCGAATTTCCGCAGTTTTCGTGCCATTCGTGATTGTCATTTCCGCGCTAACTTTAGTTATCCACTTATTCATAGGAACCCCAGTTACCGCCTTTACCTGCGCAGTTGCGGTACTTATCATAGCTTGCCCCTGTGCCCTAGGGCTCGCCACCCCCACGGCGCTACTGGTGGGAACCGGTCGAGGTGCAAATCTGGGAATCTTGATTAAGGGAGCAGAAATACTGGAATCTACCCGGAAAATCGACACGGTTATCCTCGATAAAACCGGTACTGTAACCACGGGAAACATGGAACTGGTCAGTGTGTTTCCCCCAGATGATCTTGGGGTGTTAAAAGCGGCCGCCTCCTTGGAGAGCGGCAGTGAACATCCCATCGCTCGAGCCGTTACCCAGGCGGCTGCCTCCAAAGGTATCATGCTCACCAGTGCCCAAGTGCCTGCGGATTTCCAAAGTTACCCGGGAGGCGGAGTAAGCGGTACCCGCGATGGACAGCAGGTACTTGCCGGGAACCGCAAGTTCATTTGCGAGCAAGGCGCCGTAATTTCATCCACTATCGAGGACGTAATCACTGAATACACTAGGCGCGGAGAAACTATAGTACTGGTAGCGCTCGGTAACCAGGTAAAAGGAGTATTGGGCATTGCCGACCAAGTAAAAGAAACCAGTGCCCAGGCAATCTCCCTATTTAAAGAGTTAGGGTTAACTCCGGTGCTGCTAACTGGTGACACCGAAAATGTGGCTCGCCAGGTCGGTCAGCAAGTTGGCATTAAAGAGATAATCGCAGAAGTAAAACCGAAGGATAAAGTGGTGGCAGTTTTCCGCAAGCAGGGGCGCGGAGCCACTGTGGCGATGATTGGCGATGGGGTTAATGACGCAGCAGCTCTCGCGCAAGCAGATTTAGGGATTGCGATGGGCAATGGTACTGATGTGGCAATGCAAGCTGCCGACATTACTTTAATGCGCCCAGATCTGTTGGCGGCAGTGGACGCGATTCGACTTTCCCGCCGCACCTTGAAAATCATTAAAGGAAACCTGTTTTGGGCTTTTGCCTATAACGTGGCGGCTATACCGCTGGCGGCACTAGGGTTACTTAACCCAATGCTTGCCGGGGCGGCAATGGCTTGCTCCTCAGCTTTCGTAGTTGGTAATAGTTTACGGTTACGCTCTTTTAAGCCGGTGAAATCCCTTAGCTAAACACTACTGGGCAGGTCGTTCTCCATCTTGCCAAACCCACTGGGGGCCGTCATTATGATAGCCGGGACGATGCAGAATCCCCGTCTCGTACTCGATCATCAGATCAGGCCCATTTGCCCACGCCTGACCGTCAACTATTAGGCTCCAACCGTGTGGATAGGGACTTTGCCAAATCAAAGTAACATTCGGGTTTGCAGCTCCGTTGCGCAACGCAGAGTCCCGCGCATTCTTAATTACCAACCGTCCGTCCTCTAGTAGCGGATCTACGGTATGTACCTTCACGTGTGCCCCGTAGGGCAAAGTAATCAAGGATGCTGAATTAAAACAGGCCATAGCCTCGGGTAATCTATGCAGGGGCACCGGGATAGTCATCTATTTTCCTCTCTAAAATTCTGACGGCAGTCAACGTCAAAAGTAGGTAATGGATTGCCTGATTTGAAAACGCTACCAACAGCTGCAGCCAAAGGGACGTCCCAAAATCTTGTCTGTACCTGCAGCCTACCCGAAAAATCTGCCAGACAATAAGGAACGTCCAAGCAGATTTAGGGGTTTCCTCCCCTATTTAGACATCGTTAATCCGCCAATAGTCCTGGTAGCGATCAAAATGATCGAAGGCATCGTGAATGATGGCACTACGGGAATAACCCATCACATCATAATCTTGATCATTATCGGGCAAATGTACTTCCAGACGAGTCGAGCGGGGAGTGGTGGGGGCAGAGCCTGCATGAATAGTACTGGAGGTATCTACCGCCAAGATTCGGTAAACGAACTGATCTGGACCTTTGAAGGCAGTTAGTTTTAGCCGATCATAAATCCGGGTTTGCAAATCTACTTGTTCCAGGGAATCGCTATCACCGCGAACAACTTCGGCAGGAATTCCATATTCATTTAATTGCTGCGCAAAGGCTCGCAGAGCCGGCTCTGCCACTTTATCCAGGTATGTCTGGGCCTCTAGGGGAGTTACCTGCCCAAAGGTCCGTGAGATACGTTCACGCCAATTGGCCTCTATGCGACCTGCAATTGAGCCCGTTCCCGCCAAAATATTCCGGGCAGAGTGGGCACGCAACTGTCGAGCACGCCGATCTTGTTTTAAAGCTCTGGCCAGACCAACCATCACCAGAATCATTACTAACGAGAAAGGAAGCCCCATGATAATGGTCGCGTTTTGTAGCGCCGGAATACCCCCTACTACCAGCATTCCGATAGTTAGCAGCCCGGTTATCCCCGCCCAAAAAATCCGCAACCAACCAGGAGCATCGGAGCGTACCGTTGGTAAAAATGAGGACAGGTTAGCCATGATGAGGGCGCCCGAATCCGCGGAGGTTACATAGAAGAGTAGCCCTACGAAGGTGGCTAGTCCCATAATGAATATCGCTGCCGGGCACTGCTGCAAAAGTAGATAAAAGCCCATTTCCGGAGTTTTTAAGGTGGCCTGCGCGAAGGTCTTATCTCCGCTGCGGATTAAGTCGATCGCGGCATTACCAAAGATGGCTACCCACATGAGGACGTAGGAGAAAGGGATAAGCATGGTTCCCACTACGAATTCTCGCAGGGTGCGCCCCCGGGAAATCCGTGCCAGAAACATTCCCACGAAGGATGCCCATGCTACCCACCATGCCCAGAAGAACAGGGTCCAGGCGGACATCCAGGCGCTCACGTCGTTGTAGGCGAAAGTTTCGAGGGCGCGACGCGGGAAAGACCAAGCGAAATCACCAATGTTCATCACGATAGCGTTGAGTAGAAAATCTGTTTTTCCAGTGATGAAAACCCATCCTGCCAGGAATAAGGCTAGTAGTACGTTGAGTTGGCTGAGGAAACGAATCCCTTTATGGATTCCGGTAGTGGCCGAGATGGTAGCCATGGCTACCGCTAAAATTACCAACCCCACTTGCGCGGGAATACCCTGGTCAATCCCGAATAAAATTTCAAGTCCCACATTGAGCTGCACCACCCCAATCCCTAGGGTAGTGGCCACCCCGAAAATCGTCCCCAGGATGGCTGCTCCATCAACAATGTGCCCTAGCTGGCCGTCAAGTTTATCCCCAAAAATCGGGTAGAGAGCAGAGCGCACGGATAGTGGTTTTTTTCGGCGATAGGCAAAATATCCTAAAGCCATTCCCATTAGGGCATACATTCCCCAACCGGTAATACCGTAGTGAAAAAGAGTCCAGACTGTGGCCTCCCGGGCAGCCTGGATGGTTTCGCCTTTCCCTACGGGAGGCTGCATATATTGGCTTACTGGACCGGCTACCGAGAAAAACAGGATATCGGTGCCGATACCGGCAGCAAAGAGCATAGATGCCCAGGAAAAGGTGGAAAATTCGGGTCGTGAGTTGGGCGGGCCTAGCCGGGTTTCCCCGTAACGAGAAAATCCTAGGAAAAACACGAAAACCAAGATGATGGCAGCTAATACAATGTAGAACCAGCCAAACCATTTGGAGATAGCAGTAACCGCTACCCCCAACACATCGGCGGCGCTGTTGGGAGAACAAAGGGCCCACAGCGCGATCGCGAGGATACCCGCGGATGATCCCAGGAAAACTGGGAAGTTTACTTTCGCGCTTTGCCGCTCTTCTTCCGGTATTGGTGCTGCCTGATTAACTGGGGTTTCGCCTACAGATTGGCTCATAGAAACCGTCCGTTCCATATTGTCTTCGCCCGCCACCCTTAAAGGTGACGACTAGTTCTATCTCTAGGTTAAAACACCAGGTTCGTAATCCTATTGATTTGCTGGGATCAAAATAAAAAAGCAAAACCAACACTCAACACAAAAGGGAGAAAAACTTTCGTTTCTCTCCCTCTCGGTCTCGTTCGTCGGGGTATTCGGCACAACGCCTACGACCCCATCCTCACTCAACACAAAAGGGAGAAAAACTTTCGTTTCTCTCCCTCTCGGTCTCGTTCGTCGGGGTATTCGGCACAACGCCTACGACCCCATCCTCACTCAACACAAAAGGGAGAAAAACTTTCGTTTCTCTCCCTCTCGGTCTCGTTCGTCGGGGTGACAGGATTTGAACCTGCGACCTCTTCGTCCCGAACGAAGCGCGCTACCAAGCTGCGCCACACCCCGTGTAACTCCAACATTGTAGGCAGACCCTCGTTAATTCTAAAAATCACCTGCCAAGATTCCGGCGGATTTCACATAAAACCAGGACGCACAACTAGAAAAATCGCGAGAGATCCTTAAAAACTAAAAAACCAGAGGCCGAGAACAAAACCTGCTATCGCCGCCAACAGCGAGAGCCACCACACTAGTAGTAGCGCTCCCCAGGCACGACGCCAATTCCCTCGTTCAGCAATCGAAAAAATATCAAGTACGAAAGTAGAGAAAGTTGAAAACCCGCCAAGAAAACCGGTAGCTAAAAGCGTATAAACCCGGCAATTTGCTTCAAGATTACCGCTTACCAGGGCGGAAACAAGCACCCCACCCAATAGACATGCCAACACGTTCACTAGCGCAATTCCCCCGGCAGGATGGCGTTTTACCAGCTTCAGCCAACTAACATCGATTCCCCAGCGGCAAAGCGCCCCCACCCCACCGCAGGCTCCCAGTGCCAGCACAAAACCTATCTCACTCATGCGCGCACCTGCCCGCGCCCACTCTTAGCATTCCCTTCCGGAGTGTCTTTTATGGCCAATCGATACCCTACTCCCGCACAAACTACTCCTACTACCAGCAGGATTAAAGCTAGGGTTGCCGCGAAGTAAAACTTTCCATTTAACACCCAAAAATCGCTGTTTAGAGGAGTGTTGTCACCACTCACCGCCGCGATTCCAAAAGCTGAAAAAGTGGTGAAAGCACCTAAGAATCCAGTGGTAATCCCCAACTTTATCCGTGTACCGAGGCGGTGAAGACGGGTACCTTTGCGATTAGCGCGGGTTTTGAAATATCCCAGTAGGAACGCACCCATCAAATTCGCTAAAATCACCCCAAAAGTGATTGCTACCCAGCCAAAATAACTTTTAGAAATCGACAGGGTGCAGCTATCTAGGACCCAGCGTGCCCAAGTTCCCGCCATTCCTCCGGTAAAAATGGCAATACCATCGGCAAAAAGCAGATGAGCAGGATGCTTCGATCCTGGATTTTCCACGCTCATCACTTAAAATTCCCGCCTTTAATCGTCACAGGTAACATCACTATCCGGCAAAATCCCGCCTACCAGGTATTTATCTACGGCGTTTTGCACGCAATGAGACCCTAGGCCATAAGCGGTATGGGAATAGGATTTCCAGGTCAGCAGCCGCGAGTTAGAGATTTGTTTATGCACGGATTGCGCCATCTCATAGGGAGTAGCCGGATCCCCGGTATTTCCAACTAATAAAATAGGTTGGATTCCCTCGATCTTTACTTTCTCCCGTTTTGCGGTAGATGGCCACGGCCACTCCTGAAGCGCATACTCGCCGTACGCCATCGAAGACCCCATAATCGGAAAGTCTCTTAAAATCTTTTTCCCGCGGCGATTCCACTCTTTTTTATCCCCTTGCACCGGATAGTCTGCACCGTTAATCGCCATAAAAGCATCCTGCGAATTATCCTTAAATTTTCCGTCAGAACTGCGATCATTAAATAAATCCGATACCTTCAACAGGGGGGTGCCATCGCCCTTAAATGCTGCTTGCAATCCCTCCAACAGCGAGGGGTAAAGATTTTCGTAATAGAGAATCCCAATCGCCGCCCCAAAAGCTAAAGCCCCATTTAACGGACGGGAAGAATCTTTGGTGGGAATCGGGGAGGCATCAGCATCTTTAAAAAACTCTTTCAAGCGTTTTAACCCGGCTTCTTTATTGTTCCAGGGGCAATTCTTTGCTTCGCGAGCGCACCAGGAAGCAAAATTGGCGAACGCCTCCTCAAAACCTTTAGCCTGCGCCAAGGATACCTGCCCAAAAGAATACGACCCGTCCAAGATCCCATCCAGCACCAGGCGACCCACATTCTTCGGAAATAGCTGCGCATAGGTTATCCCCAGGAAGGAACCATAGGAATATCCCAGGTAAGATAGTTTTTTATCCCCAAGAACTGCTCGCAAAATATCTAAATCCCGTGCCGCTGAAACCGTATCTAAATATCGTGCCAAGTCACCGCTTTTTTCCCGACAACGCTGAGCGAACTTTTTCATATCAGCAATTGAACGTTTCCGACCAGCGGTAGTACCCAGATCGAGGCTTTCGGCCAAAGATTCATCCTTTTGGGCATCTGTGGTGCACTCTATGGGATGAGAGCGAGAAACCCCCCGCGGATCAAACCCCACCACGTCGAAGGCTGAAAATATTTCGGGAGAAAACATATCTTCGGAGTTTCCTACCAGGTCAACCCCCGATCCGCCGGGACCTCCGGGGTTAATCAATAGGCTCCCCAATTTTTTTCCGCTGGCCTGAGAACGCGCCAGCGCCAACTCAATATCTTCTTTCGTAGGGTCGGTGTAATCCAAAGGTACTTTTACCTGTCCGCATTGATAATCTTTAAGATCATCTTCCGCACAGGGCGCCCAAGAAACTTTTTGCTGATAATAACTTTCCAGCCCGGCGGGAATGGCAGCTTCTCCTCCAATTAAAGAATTGGTTTTCGAGGAAGCAGCAGGGGGTACTGCGGCGTGAGGTTTAATCCTCACCCCACACGCCGAGAGGGCCAAGCAAAGCGCAAATACTGTTGCTACCAGTGAGAATAATTTTCGTTTGCCCATCGTTTACTGCCTTAAATCCATCATCATGGCTTCCATAGTAAGTAACGGAGTCACATTTGCCCCCAGACGCTGCCTAGCCTTCCGAATTGCATCAAGGCGCGCCAAGGTGCGAGCAGCCGAAGATCCTCTCGCCAGAGTAACGATAGTTTCCTCTAAATCAACATTAATCACCGACACCTGAGCTCCACATTGCAACAGATAAACATCACGGTAAAAACCCAAAAGATTCAGTAGCACTCGATCTAGACTGTCACGCAGGTAACGGGTAGCACGCCGCTTTTGATCTGCTTTTAACGCAGTTTCCTGGGCTTTTAATGTCGGGGGTAAGCGCGTGCCCTCCTGGTCATATCCCAGCGATCGGCGTAATTCCGTCAGTTCCTGCTGGTCTTTTTCTTCCGCCCGCTTACTCGCATCCGCTTTTGCCGCATCTACCAATTGTTGTGCTAGCAGCGCAGCCTCACCCACACTGGAAGTAGTGGTGGCAGAAAGTAGAATTTTACGGCGACGCTCCAGTTCTGCTGGATCGCTAGCCAAAGATTTAGCCACCCCGATATGGGACTGAGACATCGCCGCTGCCTGTCGGGCAGTATCAGGAGCAATCCCTTCCCGTTCAACCAGTAACTGCGCCACTTCCTCCACACTAGGGGTGACCAGGCTGAGGTGGCGGCACCGGGAGCGAATGGTAGGCAGTACATCTCCGGGTTGGGTGGTACACAATAGCCACACGGTGCGTGGGGGCGGTTCTTCAATCGCTTTCAACAGCAGATTCGAGCTACGCTCCACCATCCGATCAGCGTCCTCCATCAAAATCACCCGCCATTTTCCCCCGGCAGGTGCCTGCTGTGCCAGGGTCACTAGGGAAGCAATTTCATCGATTTTAATAATTAGGCGTTCGGTGGTCACCACTTTAACGTCTGGATGGGTGTTTTTAAGGACGCGATTACACTCGGGGCAGGTACCGCACCCCGGGGTTTGCGGATCTTCGCATTGCAAGGCCGCCGCAAAAGCCAGGGCGGCTACGGATCGTCCTGCACCGGCAGGGCCGGTAATCAGCCAGGCATGCGCCATTTGTCGAGCTAAAGCAGCATCATCACTGCCAGCTTCCCGCAAGCTACGCGCGGCCCGAGCAGCGGCCTCGAAAACCGCTACCGCTGCTTTTTGCCCAACTATCTGATCCCAAACACTCATAGCTGCCGCAAACCTGTCTGGTGATTACGTAAGTTCTCAGCTGCTTCTGCCAGGTAGACGAAGTTTTTTTTCGTACAATCCTGTTTTTGTTGCTGTGCTACCTCCGTTTTCGCCCTCGCCGCAAAAGCTGTGGTAACCAGTGATAATATCTGCTGGTGGATTTCTTCCACTCCGCAGGTAGCATCTATAACCTTTATCCGCTGCCGATCACGCTCAGCGATCTGCAAAAAAGCTTGCCTCACTGCCTGATGAAATTCGGATCCAGCAGCCTCCATCCGGTCGGGGCTGTCAGTGCGCCGCGCTACTAGCACTTCCGGATCTCCATCAAGCAAAATTGTTAGGTCAGGGAGCAGATTTCCAGTAGCCCATAGGGAGATTTTTTCAATTTTTTCTAGTCCCAGTTCTCGTCCTATTCCCTGATAGGCCAAAGAAGAATCTAAATATCGGTCAGAAACTACCACTTCTCCCGCCAGCAGATGTGGTTTTATCACTGTTTCCACATGCCAAGCTCGATCGGCCGCATAAAGTAGCGCCTCGGTATAGGGGTCGAGGTCTTCACCGTGCATGACTTCCCGGCGCAATCTTTGCCCCAAGGGGGTACCGCCCGGTTCAAAAGTAGCAATTGCCGCCGCTCCCCGCGCCCTCAAGGCCTGCATTAATAGTTTGACCTGGGTAGATTTCCCGGTATAGTCCCCTCCTTCGAAGGAGATGAAGAAACCCGGGTAGGGTGCTGCGGCATTCATGTGTTTAGCTTACCGAACTTGACAGGAGCAGCGCGCTCCCCTGTTAGTAAAACCAGTTTTAAAAGCCATTTCACCAAGGGGCTACAACTAGGATTGGCTTTCCCACCATCCAAGTAGCCGTTCACGCGCCGCTGCTTTACCGATTTCACCCTCTTCTAGCCGCAGATTCAACATATATTTATAGGCTTTCCCCACTTGCGGACCCGGTTTTAACTGCAGTATCTGCATAATTTCTTCCCCATCTAGTTCGGGACGAATCCGGGATAATTCCTCTTTTTCTGCCAGCTGAGAGATTCGTTCTTCGAGGTCATCATAAGCGTGTTCCAGGCGGGCGGCACGGCGCCGATTCCGAGTAGTGCAATCGGCGCGGGTTAGGCGATGCAGACGAGTCAGCATATCTCCCGCATCAGCCACATAGCGCCGTACTGCCGAGTCACTCCAGGCCTGCTCCCCGTAGCCATGAAAGCGCAGGTGTAGGGAAACCAGCAAAGTTACGTCTTTAATGGTTTGTTTATCGAAATGGAGGGCACGCATCCGTTTCCGGGTAAGTTTAGCTCCCACGATTTCATGGTGATGAAAAGAAACTGTGCCATTACTTTCAAACCGTCGGGTGGCGGGTTTGCCCACATCATGCATGAGGGCGGCGAACCGCAAAATAAAATCGGGTCCCGGTACCTCTCCCTCGGGACCGGTTTCTAAGGCAATTGCCTGGTCGACAACGGTTAAGGTGTGTTCGTAAACATCCTTGTGACGGCCATGTTCATCTACAGTGGCGCGCAGATTCGCCACTTCCGGTAGCACCATTGCCGCCAGCCCGGTATAAACCATTAGCTCTAGACCCTTGCGCGGATTTTTCCCTACCATCAAGGCTTCCAGTTCGGAGCGTACGCGCTCGGGGGAAACAATCTCGATCCGGCTCGCCATATTTTCCATAGCTGCCATCACCGGCATGGTCACATCTAAGTCCAGTTGGGAAGCAAAGCGAGCAGCTCGCATCATTCGCAGCGGGTCATCATCGAAAGATTGCTCCGGGGAAACCGGGGTACGCAGCTGCCCACTGACTAGATCAGCTATCCCCTGATGGGGATCCACTAGGGTTAAGTCCGGCAAACGCAACGCCATCGCGTTAACCGTAAAATCCCGACGCGTCAGGTCTCCCTCTAAAGTATCCCCAAACTGAACTGCCGGTTTGCGGCTGTCCTTTTGATATTTATCGCTGCGATAGGTGGTTACTTCTACGGTTAAACCCGCTTTATGGGCGCCGATGGTCCCAAATTCTTTACCCATTGTCCACACGTTACCCGCCCAGTTTTTCAGAATCTGTTCGGTTTTATCTGGGCGCGCTGAAGTTGCTAAATCCCAATCGTGGGGCTCTCGTCCACACATGGCATCACGTACTGGCCCGCCTACCAGGGCAAGCTCCTCACCTTCAACGGAAAATAAGTCAGCAAGTTCGCGGATCTGCACTGGTAAATGTGCGAGGGCACTCAGCATATTATTTAGGGCAACCGCTGCATTTTCTGGCAGTTGTACCTGGCTTGCTGACAAACCGGTCAAATCAGTAGCTAACTTCAGATTTTTCTTCATTGTTTCCAGATTGCCAGAAACTGGACCACTCTTCCAAGTGGCAACCTGTTAGCCCCTAATAAGGGCGCAAGGTAGCATTAAAGATATGTCCGTTCGCAATTCGTATCGTCGCCGCCGCCGCGCTGGTTCGCGCCGGCCCGGTTCTTTACCAATTGTCGACGAAACTTCTGCCGGCGGATTGGTATTAAAGGTCGAAAACCGCCAAGCTTTCGTAGCACTAATTGCACGTCGAAATCGTAATGGAGAAATTGAGTGGTGCTTACCTAAAGGCCACTTGGAGAAGGGCGAAACTGCACAGCAGGCGGCTCGACGAGAAATTTTCGAAGAAACCGGAATCAAAGGAAAAATAGTTGCTCCCCTAATTTCTATTGATTACTGGTTCGCAGGGGCAGGTCGACGTATTCATAAAGTAGTACATCACTACCTGTTAGAGGCCACAGGCGGAACTATCACTGTCGATAACGATCCCGATCAAGAAGCCGAAGCCGCTGCTTGGGTACCCCTGGAAATGGTTTCCAAAGTGCTGGTTTACCCCAATGAACGTAAAGTAGTGGCCACTGCCCTCGAGCTATTGGAAATTGAGGATTAGCTTGGCTTCCTCACGCCCTGAAGCAAGAAATTTAGCGGCTGCTTTCCTCTGTATATGCCTATTATTCCTATCTGCTCTATCCGCTCGTCTACCAGTGGCTAATGCCACCGAGAATGGTGGGGAAGAAAAATTAACCACCTCGATCTCTAATATCAGCCCTGATACGCTTGCGATCCAAGAGGACGTAGCTGCCGCAGATGAAAGAATTACGGTGACAGGGCACGTTAGCAATAGTTTTAAATCCGCTATCGAGGACGTGAATGTCCAGGTTTTAGTGGGTTCGCTCCTAGCAACCAATGCCACTAATATCCGTAATTGGACTAAAGGGGATTCAAATGTGGGTATGGGACAATTCTATGTTGCAGCCAGGACAAATATCGGTACCATCAAGGCAGGTAGTGTCAGCTCTTTCCAAATTGAAATCCCTGTTTCTGCCTTGCCGGAACCAACTCCCACCAACCTGGGTACCCTAGGAATTCAGGCATTAGCCAGTGCAAATAAGGTGAAATATATTGATTCCATCTCCGGAAAATCGCTACTGTTGTATGCACCAGCAACAAAACAAGAGGTAAAAACTAACTTATCGATAATTGCTCCTATCTCTGCCTCCTCCTCGGAAATGGCAAAATGGCTGGCAAAAGGAGGAGCCGGTCGGAATGCAGCTGCTGCTGATCCGAGAAGTATTCCTTCCCTTAAATCTTTGCAGAGCGCTAAAGATAATCTAAAAATCCTCAATGAGGTGTCTACTACTGGAATTACCTGGGTGGTAGATCCAGCGCTGATTCATTCTGACTCCCCTTTATTGACCGGTAGATTTGCTCCTTTAGCAGAGAGACCTGCGCCTATAACCCTGGATCCCGCGATGCTAACCGCCCTGAAAACTGCACAAAGCAAAGGGGCTAGCCTTTCCCTTGATTTATGGGGGGCACCCGATTTAGTGCAACTTGATGAGGAAGGACTCGCTAGAGCAGCAAAATGGAACCGCCGAGTAGGAGCACTTATTGGAAAACATCTAAAACTGTCTCCTAGCAGTATATTTTTAGCGGATCCGCGTTGGGTAAAACGCACTGATTCTCTCTGTGAGGGTAAATCCCCACAGCTGACCGCTGGTTGCGTATTTTTCACTGGATCAGACCGCCTGGTCTTAACTAATAGCTACAACTACCAACCTGACCTGCTCGTCAGGTTACAGCTGGGAGCAAAAAACCGCGTTCTACTGGCGGATTACGGGGATTTGTCGGGACTGCTAGCAGATAATTCCCCCCAAGAGGCTTTCACTAACACCCAGTTGGCACGGGCGCTGCTGGCTGCCATAACCAGCGAGCGTCCCGCCCAGCCAAGGCTAATAAACGCGATTTTACCTAATGGAACTGCCGCAAATACTGCTACCCAGAAACGTTTAGCAAAGGTCTTATCTGATCCTTGGGTAAATCCCTTACCCCTAGCTAAAGCACTGACAGCCGATCCCACCCCTGTAGCGCTCACTAACAGCCAACTAAGGGCGCGGTTAACACCTTCACTGCCAGATTCTTTGGGAGTTGCTGGCAGCTCTACACAAGCGAGCACTACTGAGCTCAACCAAGCACGCCAACAGATTATTCTCTCACTGGATCAGATAGCTCAGTCACCACAAAGAATAACTATCCCACTTAACCAGCAATTACTGTTAGCAACTTCTAGAGTTATGACCACGCCAGAGCGAAATCAGGCAATCACCAATGCCAGGAAACAGCTAAAAATTATTTCTCGAGCGGTACAAATCCAGTCCTCCTCCCGAATCAATCTCATCGCCACCAATTCCCAAATACCGATAAAGGTAATAAATCGGCTTCCTTTGGAGGTAAACGTACGTTTACAACTGCGTCCTACCGATTCCCGCCTGCGAGCAAAATCTGCGGTAGCGGTAAATCTTCCCCCTAAAGGGTCAAAAACTGTGAAAATTCCGGTTACTGCAGTCAGAAATGGAAACGTGCGCGCTTACGTGGCGATTTTGTCACAACAAGGTAATCTAGTCCTTAGCAATCAACAACGGATTAACCTGCGAATTCGCAGTGGATGGGAGGATAGCATTTTCCTAGGTTTTACTATCACCACCGCGGCGATTTTCCTAGTTGGTCTGGTTATTAATTTCCGCCGCGGCACCCGGATGAAACGACAATAGGGTAAAGGAGGAGGAAGTGAGCAACGAGGACGAAAAGACCACCCCGGAGATCAAGGGCATCAAAAAAATTAATGTTGCCCGTGCCTCGGGAATTATGGTGGCGGGCACAATGGTGTCGCGCATCCTTGGCTTCGCGCGAGCAGCGTTGCTAATTGCTTTGATTGGTTCAATCGGAGCTAATGATGCTTTTCAAGCCGCCAACAACCTACCAAATATTATTTTTAACCTCCTTGCTTCTTCGATTCTTTCAGCAGTGCTGGTGCCCCAGATTGTGCGCGCCCTGCAACGAAAAAACTCTGACGAGTTCATTAACCGACTGCTAACCCTGTTCACCACCGCATTACTAGTCTTAACTCTCATTTGCGTGGCTCTAGCTCCCGTTTTTATCACTCTGTTTGCCGCGAAACTCGATCCCGGTTGGAAACAGCTAGCGATTACCTTTTCTTACTGGTCGCTGCCGCAGATATTTTTCTATGGGCTATATTCCCTGTGGGGACAGTTCCTAAACGCTAAAGGTTCCTTCGGCCCTTATATGTGGGCGCCAGTGGTAAATAACGTAGTGGGCATTTCGGGAATCATTGTTTTTTGGCGAGTGCTCGGAACTGAAACGGATTGGGCGGGCGATCCCAGCGTCTGGACCGGGGAACCAATCATGCTACTGGCGGGAATTTCCACCCTGGGAATCATCGTGCAAGCCCTAATCTTGTTGATTCCCCTACGTCGTACCGGTTTTAAAATGCGTCTGGTCTGGGGAATTCGTGGTTACGGTTTAGGGGAAGTGTCCCGCACCGCAATGTGGGCATTTTTCACTTTGTGTGTAAACCAGGTAGGTTTCCTAGCAATCTCAAACATCGCGGCGGCTGCCAATGGTTATGCGGCACGGCATGGGGTTACTATTGCTACCACCACCGCTTACAGCACTGCCTACACAGTGTTCATGATTCCCCAATCCATTATTGTTATCTCGGTAATCACCGCTCTATTTACCTCTATGAGCGCCATGGTGGCGGTCGGACAAATTGGGCGCTTGCGTAACCAATTCTTGATTACCCAGCAGGGGGTTAGCCTCATAACCGTTCTTTGTGCGGCGTTAATGCTGGTGTTAGCGCTACCAATTATGCAATTTATTATGCCTACTACCCCCAGCGCTTCAGTTCGTAACTTTGCACAGGTGTTGGCGGTGATGGCCTTGGGTATTCCCTTCCTAGGATTTTGCGATCTTACCCAACGCCTAGTATTAGCTTTTGCAGATGCCCGCAGCCTCTTCTTCGTGCAAATTCCCATGACTATCTGCACTTTAATTTTTTGTGGAATAACCGTGCTTTTCTTGCCAGCAAAATACTGGGTAATGGGAGCTGCCGCAGGCGAACAACTTTCCTACCTAGTAGGGGCGGGACTCACCCTTTGGCATCTACACAATAAACATCTACCCCTAAAGTTTACTTCCCAGTTATGGCGTTCATTATGGACTATTCTGTTGTCATCTTTAGGAGCCGGATGCGCAGGTTGGCTGCTATTACATTATTGGGGACCGTTCGCAGGTGGAGATGAAGATCCCTCACTAATCCACATGACGGGAGCTTTTGCGCGACTAATAGTGGTAACAGCACTAATGACGATAATATATTTGGGTCTGTTACTGGTCTGGCGTTCTCCCGCCCTTGCGATTTTAGCGGTTCCCACCTGGAAAAAAATTCGCCCTGGGAAAGCCCTACCCCGCCTCTTAACTTACGAAAAAGAAATACTAGCTACCCCAGATAACCAAACCGTAGATGACGAGGTCGCAGCAGGCGGGCTAAAATCGGGGAAAGACATCCCTTACCCGGTGCATGCAGAAGATGAAAACAGTGTCGAAACTGTACCCCCTAAGGCAGATGAGGAATCGCTTTCGCCGTATGCAGGTGAACTAAGCAAGGAAGATGAGGATCAAGTGGCCAGTCAGCACCCCGAATCCCAGGTGGTCACCGCCAGTTATAACGCAGACGGATACGTTAATCTCCAACCTGGGACGACCTTAAGTTTCCCCAATCAAGATAGTTTTCAAGCTTTAACTTTGGGACAACGTTTAGCGGGAGATTTTCTGCCTGAAAAAGACGCATGGACAGTGACCGCCGAGAACGGTGAAAACGCAGAACTGCTCGTTTTCCAAGGCCAAAGGGAAAAAACTCGCGAATATTATCAGCGCTTACGTCAACTTAACGCTATTGGGTTACAAGAGTTTATTTGGAGCTGTGTTAATCCGGTTGAAGCAGTATTGTTGCGGGCAACACCGGCACATCCGCTTAGTGAAATCGTTTCCTCAGGAATGCCACCACAAGTTATTCATTCCCTAATTTCGCAGGTAAGCGCAGCTTTAGCGCAAGTTCATGAAGTAGATTTAGCACATGGCGCTATCAGTCCTGCTCATGTTTTGGTTTCGCCGATGGGAAAGGTGATTATTCGCCTGGATGTTGCCGATCAAAACGCGCCTGCCCAACTGCAGAGGGCACAAATTAAAGATGGGCAAAACGTATTAGAACTGTTGTATTTCCTATGCACCGGAAAATCCGACCAGTTTGCGCGGGCAAAAACAGACGAAAAATTGCTTCCTCCTTCTAGTTTCCACCATGGCATTGATATTGATTTAGATGCGGTTGCCCTCGCGGGGGCAGCGATGCCGTCCCCACGTCTGTGCCAAGCGATCGCACAGCAACTGGGAACAGCTGATCTCTTGGTTGTCCAGAAATGGTTGAGCGAGAAGTCGTCTATGGCTGAAACTTCTGAAAGTTTGGATTCTAAATCTGTTACTGATTCCAAGGAAACTTCCTCTGCATTTAGCCGAGCCCAGAAGCCCACAAGTGACGAAAATTCTGACGGAATCGATAAACCTTTTGATAATAATTCTGATCATAGGCCTAATAGCGATAAGGACGATTCAGAATCCAGGAAAGAAAGTGGAAACGAGTCCAAAGAAACGATTGGGGCTTCCGATATTGAGGACGAAGTACAGGAAAAATCTAAACTTGCCGCTAAGCGATTAGCAATGGCAGTTTCTCCCTCCCAACGGCCAATCAAACCGGTATTACCTCCGGGAGCTAAAATTCCTGGTCATAATGATCTCCCTTATGAAGAGGCAGCCAGAACTCAAGCAATTCCCCTTGCCGAGATGCAAAAAATGAACCTGGATCCCCAGGAAGAAAAAGCGGGATCGGATGCCTGGGTACCGCAAGCGGTGAGTGCCGAACAAGCCCGAGCGGGTAGAGTGACTGCTCCGAACTTCCTGAATAGGTTGGCTACTAATTCTGCGAGTTCGGCAGGTCAAATTCCTACTGTCCCCGATTGGGCCTCAGGGGCAAAGCCGCTAGATAAACTCACTGACACAAAAGTAAAAACTGCTCCCGATAGCTGGTCGACGAAGAAGAAATTTTCTAAGAACCCTGAAAAAGCGGCGAAGCAGAAAGCCAAATTGGCGCAAAAGATAAGTAAGGATGCAGAAAGAGCAGCTAAGCGCCGGCAACGGGAACAACTTCGTGACCAGCGACGCAAACAAAAAATGACCGAGCTTTCGCCCCGGGATTTAGAACCAGTGAATGCTACCCGTCTAGTGATTCGCTCTAGTTTCGCCGGAATGGGTATCTTGTTGCTGGTTTCGGTTCTAGTATTGATTCTTTGGCCGAACCACACCCCGCCAGTGGCGAAACCAGCTCCTTCCCAAACTCAGACCATAGAAAAGTCCCCTCAGCCAGAAGATACTTACCCTCCAGCCGAAATCGCTGGCGTAGCCTCAATTGATGCCGAAGGCAACGATACCGAACATCCTGAACTTGCGGACAAAATGATCGATGGTAACGAGGAAACATACTGGTTATCTCGATACTTTGCAGATCCTAAACTTGGAGATCGAAACGGATTCGGGGTGGTAGTCACCTTCAAGGCACAAACCAAAATCTCGCAGATAAAGTTAAAAACCAATGCTAGCGGCGGCAAGATTGAGGTGCGTTCGCTACCTAAATCTGGGCTCCCGCGGGACGGAAAAATCCTAGCGACCGGCAGTTTCGCAGATACAGTTACTATCAAACTGAAACCCAGAGCTAATGCGCATGCCTTAATTTTATGGTTCCCGGAATTACCGGTCGACAAGGTGGGTAACAATCGGGCTAACATTTCTGAAATTTCGGTTTCTTAGACCAGTAATTATTCCGGTTTCGCTCACTGCGTTAACTGCTTGCGGCGCGGTCTTTTAAGCTGCGAAAATAGGCTTAGTAACTGCGGGAAAGGCGACACCTAGGAGGCTTTATGTCGGTACGTGACATTATCATTATCGGATCGGGACCGGCTGGCTATACGGCGGCCATCTATACTGCCCGCGCAGGGCTTAACCCTCTTCTAATCGCTGGAGAGGTAACCGCAGGTGGTGCTCTTATGAATACTAGTGAGGTAGAAAACTTTCCTGGTTTTCCCGAAGGGATTCAAGGGCCAGATTTAATGGCAAATATGCTTTCTCAAGCTGAACGTTTCGGTTGCGAAATTCTCTATGAGGACGCGCTCGAGCTTTCCCTAGAAGGGGAAGAAAAACTAGTAGTCACTTCCGAGGGGAAGTATTTTGCTCGCCGCGTCATTTTGGCAATGGGGTCGGAATATCGCAAACTGAACGTACCCGGTGAAATAGAGCTGTCTGGCAGGGGGGTTTCCTATTGTGCTACCTGTGACGGTTTCTTCTTCAAAGATCAAAACTTAGCAGTGGTTGGAGGCGGTGACTCCGCAATGGAGGAAGCGCTGTTCTTAACTAAGTTCGCCAAGAAAGTGACGGTTATTCACCGTCGCGACCAACTACGTGCCTCCCAGATTATGGCCGAGCGGGCGCATGCTAACCCCAAGATTGATTTTGCTTGGAACAGTACTGTTGCCCAGATTAACGGGGAAGACAAAGTGGAATCTATTACTTTGCAGTCAACTGTGGACGGCAAAGAAAGCACTTTGGACGCTACTGGTGTGTTTGTGGCGATTGGTCATGAACCTCGCTCTCAGCTAGTTAAAGGTCAAGTGGATCTTGATGCTGCCGGATATGTGCAGGTTGCCCTACCCGGTACCGCCACCAATATTTACGGTGTTTTTGCCTGCGGGGATTTGGTTGACCATACCTATCGCCAAGCAATTACCGCTGCCGGTTCCGGGTGCCGAGCTGCCCTCGATGCCGAACGTTCCCTAACCGACTAGCAGAATTATTGTTAAACACTTAGAGAGGAAAACATAAGATGTCAAACCCCATTGAAGTTACCGAAAAAGATTTTGACCAGGAAGTACTGCAATCTGATATCCCGGTATTGGTAGATTTTTGGGCACCTTGGTGCGGACCTTGCCGCCAGATGGGTCCGATAGTAGACGAGGTAGCCGCCGAGGTTGCCGGAAAAGCTACAGTTGCCAAGGTGAATATCGACGAAAACCCACAGCTCGCGGCCAAATACGGAATCAATTCTATTCCTATGTTCATGGTATTTAACCAGGGCGAAATCGTTCGCGGTATTCTAGGAGCCAACCCCAAGCGGGAACTCTTAGGCCCGCTGCAGGCGGAAATCGATAAGTAATTTTCCTCTCCTCAGGGTGTAGGCAAGACTGCCTGGCTGCTATAGTTTTAGCGCTTTATACTTAACTGGTGCGGAATCTAAAGCGATTTTTAATAGTAATAGCAGTGCTCGCGCTGCTAATGGGGGTTTTAGACCGGCTTACTTGTTGGTGGGTACAAAACGAAGCCACGCAAGCTTTAGAGAGGCGAGGGGCAGAAAACCCCACGGTAAAGGTGAATGATTTACCTTTCTTAACCTCACTAATCAACGGAGATATTAATCAGGTGGCGGTTACGATTCCCCGTTTCGATATTGCGGCCGCGGGTGGAGCGCTACCGGTATCTGATGTGACCGCTCAGCTCAAGGGGCTGCAACTGAGTCCTACTCGTCTTAATATCGATAAGATCGGGCGGTTAAAAATACAGGCAGATTTAGGCGGAGAGGCACTATCTGCGCTGGTAGCGCAAAATGCACCTGAAGTGAAAGTACATTTGAGCCAGGGGAAGCTTTCTTTTTCCACTACTAAGTGGGGACAAGAGATTCTCGCTGACGGGCAAATCGAACTAAACGGGGGATCAGATGGGGTTTCCCCTACTTTAGTAGTTAAACCAACTGCGCTGAAAACCCAATTGCTGTCCTTGCCAGCTGACCAAATCCAACTTCCGGATTTCTTGCCGACATTAAATATCCCGATTAGTGGTATTCCCGCCAGTTTGCAGTTGAAAAATGCCGAGGTTAAAGCTGATCACCTGGTATTAGAACTGGAGGGTAAGAATGTCTTGATGCCTAAAGATTCTAATTCGTAAAAACGGAGTTTGGGGGTGCTGCCCGACTGAACCCCGCCCCCATTTTCACAGCTTAAAAACAAGGGGCGGGGTCGAAATAGAATGTAGCTACTTCGACCCCGCCCCTTGCTTTCCGGTATTAACCCATTTTTGGGAATCGGCTTAGAGGTTACGCACGATTTCTTCTACCGAGGCCTTCGCATCACCGAAAAGCATCTCGGTGTTCTCGTTAAAGAACAGCGGATTTTGCACCCCGGCATAGCCAGGATTCATCGAACGCTTAAACACCACTACTTGGCGTGCTTTCCACACTTCTAGCACCGGCATTCCCGCAATCGGGCTGCCCGGTTTAGTGGCATCGGGATTAACGGTGTCGTTCGCCCCAATCACCAGCACCATGTCGGTATCTGGAAAATCATCGTTAATCTCATCCATTTCCAGCACCACGTCGTAAGGTACTTTGGCCTCTGCCAACAGTACATTCATATGTCCGGGCATCCGTCCGGCTACCGGGTGGATCCCAAAACGTACATTTACTCCGGCAGCACGCAGCTTGGCAGTCAAATCCGCTACCGGGAACTGGGCTTGCGCCTGCGCCATCCCGTAGCCGGGGGTAATAATCACGCTAGAAGATTCCTTTAGCGCTTGCGCCACCTCGGCAGCACTGGTTTCGGTATAGTCACCGTAATCGGTATCCGCGCCCTTCGCCGGTCCCCCATCAGAGCCGAAACCTCCTAAAATTACGGAAACGAATGCCCGGTTCATAGCCTTACACATAATGTAGGACAAGTACGCACCTGAGGAACCCACCAAGGCGCCCGCGATGATCAGCATATTGTTACCCAACATGAAGCCCGCTGCCGCGGCTGCCCAACCAGAATATGAGTTAAGCATCGAGACTACTACCGGCATATCGCCACCGCCAATAGCGGCCACCAGGTGCAACCCCAGAACTAAGGCGATGACGGTCATAAGGATAATTGCTACCCATTGCATCCAGGTCAAGCTCATTGTGGTCGCGCTAAGCTGCGATCCACGCACCATCACCCCGATAAGCACGATGGAAACGATAATAGCGATAGCGTTCAACCAATTACGTCCCGGTAAAGTCAGAGGAGCACCTTTGATTTTTCCGGATAATTTCAGGTAAGCAACTATTGAACCAGTTAGGGTAACCGCACCGATAAATATCCCTACCCCCACTTCACCGAGGTGGAAACCTACGGTAGCGGGATCAATCGCGGTAGCAGCATCAGCGCCCGGTTTCTTAAACTCTCCAGGCATATGGATAAAGGTGTTATAGCCAACCAATACAGCCGCTAAACCTACAAAAGAGTGCAGCATCGCCACGAGTTCTGGCATTCCAGTCATGGGAATAGTTTTGGCTCTCCACAGTCCAATAATCGCTCCCGCAATCATTGCTACTGCAATTAAAAGTGCAGTTACCAGGGTAGATTGATAGCCGGGACTCCCTGCGTTATGTAGTGCGACCGCAATCGTAGCCGCCACTGCGACCAGCATTCCAATCGAGCCGAACCGGTTACCCCGCAAGGCTGTTTCGTTCTTGGATAGACCCGCTAGCGCCAAAATAAACAACAGTGCCGCGATCAGATAGGCAATATTTTGCCCTCTGCTAATCCAAAATTCGCCTTTAGAAGCATTGGCAACCAGGGTAGGAGTTACCGTGAATAGAACATTACTCATTTCTTATTTCTCCTCCCCCCGGAACATGGCTAGCATTCGGTGTGTCACCGAAAAACCGCCGAAAATATTAATCGAAGCTACCAAAATTGCTAGGAAGCTGAGCGTGGACACCACCGGGTTGGCGCTGCCTACCTGCAATATCGCTCCTACCAGAATAATTCCGGAAATAGCGTTGGTTTCACTCATTAGCGGGGTATGTAGCGAGTGAGTAACTGAGGTAATCACATAGAAGCCCACCACAATCGCCAGCATCAATATGAAGTAGTAGGGAATCAATGGTTTGGGGGTGGCGGCAATCAGTGCCAGTCCCAAAACAATCCCCACTGCTGCCCACAGCAGACGTTTGCGCTTATTAGAGGCCGCTGCTTCAGCTTTCTTGCGGGCCATCTCGGCGGCATCGGCAACTGACTCGGTCTTCTCGGGGGCAGGAGCGGCATGTACCTTGATTGGAGGCGGAGGAAACATATTTTCCCCGTCCTTGGCGATCGTAATTCCCCGTACTACTTCGTCCTCCATATCCAGGACGTATTTACCGTCTTTTTCCGGAGTAATCAGCTTAAATAGGTTTACGATATTTTGCCCGTACAGCTGCGATGACTGTCCGGGCAGGCGGCCGGCCAAATCGGTGTAACCAATAATGGTCACCCCGTTTTCGGTAACTACCTTTTCACCGGGACGAGTCAACTCACAGTTACCGCCGCCTGCTGCTGCCATATCTACGATCACGGAACCGGGAGCCATCCCCGCTACTGCCTCTTTGGTGATTAACAGGGGGGAGCGCCTTCCGGGAATATTAGCAGTGGTAATTACGATATCGTGGCAGGCGGCCTGTTCCGTGTAAAGTTTGGTGGCGGCATCGGCTTGATCCGCACTCATTTCTTTAGCATAGCCGTCATCCGATTTTTCTTGGGCAATCGGGATAGGAACGAAGGTGGCTCCCACTGATTCGGCTTGTTCGGCAGTTTCACTGCGCACGTCAGTGGCACTCACCTGCGCACCCATAGAGTTGGCGGTACCGATAGCGGCGAGTCCGGCTACTCCCACCCCAATTACATAGACTTTGGCAGGCGGGATTTTCCCAGCAGCAGTTACCTGCCCGGTAAAGAGGCGCCCAAAACTTTCTGCCGCTTCAATAACCGCACGATACCCGGAAACATTCGACATAGAGGAGAGCACATCCATAGATTGCGCCCTAGAGATTCGCGGAACCGTATCCATTGCAAACCCGGTAATACCTCGTTCTACCAGGGTATCTACGGTTTCAGGGTGTCGAGCAGGCGCCATCCGAGCGATTAAAAGCGCTCCAGGTCTAATCAAATCGAGATAGTTAGTGGGGGGTGTATCTAGAACGGTGACAATATCCGCCTGCCAGGCAGCCTCAGTGTCCACAATTTGCGCTCCGGCGGCCAAATACTGCTCATCGAGATAGGCTGCTTTTTCGCCCGCCCCGTGTTCGACTAGGACTTCATACCCCAGTTTGCTGAGCTTCTTTACCGTATCCGGAGTGGCAGCGACCAAAGTTTGGTCTGGCGTGGGCTCTTTAGGAACTCCAATTCGCACAGTTACTCCTTACTGTTTGGCTTTTCAAACGCCAATACATTTTTATCCCCGTTTTAACAGTGGATAACTTATTTTTAGCGTACTAGGTGCCCTATGAGAGCGCACTCTAAGTCTAGCTATATAGGATGTTATCCCGGTGTGGGTACAGATAGAAAAAATTATTGCTTAGCAGTGTCCGTTTTATTAACTGGTCCAGGTCCTTGTAAACCTAAACGCTTCCGGGCTGGTTCATCCAGAAGTTCTCCTCGTCGAATAGTGAGATTACGTGGAGCGCTGATTCCGATGCGGGCATTATCTTTATGCGATTCCACCACCGTAATCACCACTTCGTCGCCGATTACAATCTCTTCGCCGCGCCGGCGAGTCAGTACTAGCATCCTTGCTTTCCTCCATAGTTAAAACTTATTTTTTAATCGAGATTATCCATAGCTTAGTGAGAAGCTGCTATGCCCCATCTTCAGCAACTTCACTTTCCTTTGCAGACCGAAATAGCTCTTTATCGATCTCAGCTTCTGCGCGCGCGAGCTGTTCGGCTAGCTGATCGGGGGTAGTAGCGGCGACGCCTGCAAAACGAGCGGACGCTGGGTCAGAGACAGGTAACTCCAGACAGTTCATCTCGTCTACGGCGTTTTTGGGGGATTTTGTTTGCAAATTTTTTGCACGACTCCGTAGCGCTTGGGCATAAGAACCACGCTTTACTCCCCGCACTCGCCGTAATAATAAATCTAGATCCCGATTTACTTGATCATCTTCCCACCGGGCTTTTTCGGCTAGCAGCGCCCGCGTATCGGCTAATAAAGCTTCCAGTTCATGGTCGCTAGGTACTGGCCGATCCGCCTGCGTCATTGCGATACCTCCCTGTATTTCTTTTCTGTTTGCAATTCTAGATTATGGTTGCCGAATATGAAGCTACTTGCAGAATTATTGCTTGGATTTAGCGCCGACTTTAAACTGAGGAGCAGTGGTTTTGTATCAACAGAGCTCAATTGATTGTTACACAACTAACCGGGAGAAGAAATGTCGTTCCCTGATAATTCCTATCAACTTGGAAATCCGCCAGTAGGAAATCCACCTTCGGGATCTCCGCCCTGTTCTTACCCTGGGCAAGCCGGTAACGGATTCAATGACCACTATCCCTATCTACCGGCAGGTTATCCGGGTGGATCAGGCTACCCCGCTGGCTCACAGTATCCTGCGAGATCGGACTACCCCAATGTCATGCCTCAGCCTCCGCAAGGCACTGACCTGTCTTGGCTACTAAATAATTTCAGGCGAAATCGAGTCTGGTTCATCCCGATTTCTTTACTACTGATTTTGATTGGATACATAGTTTTTGCTGCCATTAACTTTGAATCACCTGCGGCAGAGGGCACCGGTTTGTTGTTCTTTGGCGCCGGACACGCCCTGCTAGTAGCTTTCATTCTTGCTGGCAGCAAACACGTAGGTAAGTTCACCAAGGTAGCAATTTGGGTTGCCACCGTTATTATTACCTGCGGATGGCTTGGTCTGATAATAAACTTAGCTTTACAGTTTTCTCTCTGGGGTGTACACGACGTAACCACCGCTCTAATTTTCCTAACCCTAACGGTAGTAATGCTAATCGGGGGAATGATCGCAGGATCAGTGCTTTCTGGCAAACCTAGCGAACCAGTTTCCGCAGGGGTGATTCTCCCGATTTGCCTCTTCCTGCTACTGACAGCAACTATCACTCCCGTTATTCACGCCGTGGGAATGTTGCTTTTGATAGGGGCGACCGCTTGTTCAGTTATTAAGCCGCGACCTGCCTACTTTGTTCTCCTGGGACTTACCGCCCTTTTAGCGCTAGTTAGCTTTATTATTGGCCTGGCTTCAAAAACCGCCTCCGCCTTTCTGGGCAAGGGTGACTACGATACTGGGCTAAGCATGTACGGTGCGTTCTTCTCAGGACCATTAGAAAATGTAGGGTGGATTTATTGGATAATCGGGGGATTGACTTGGGCATTTTCCCTGGTAGTGCTGGCGGCTTGCATCTTAGCAATCTACCAGACCATTTCCCGGCAACCGGTCACTGACCTCATCGAAGTATTTAGAAACAACTCGCAGCCGAACCCGTATTCGGGGTATTACCAGCAGGGGCAATATCCTCCCACCGGTTACCCGCGGCAGCCTTATTACGGGGGGCAATTCTCCCTGGTGCCACCAAACGAACCCGGACAGCAGTTTTCACAATTCCAGGCGCCTCAGCAGCAATCCTTTATGCCACCCAACCCGCCGCAAGGTTCGCAGCCTCCGCAAAATAACTGAGGCCAAGGATGGGACTTATGCACCCAAACTCATCAACTAACTTACCTGTCCAACCGCTAATGGAGCATTCCTTAATGGCACTGGCAGGCTCCGCCGCGATGATAGTGGTAGCGGTGCTGCTAGTTATCTGGACACTGGTTTTTTACCAAAGCGCCGCTCGTTCCCCAATTTTTACTTTCAGTGCCCGCCGCCAAGAAAATCTCTTCCGGCTGTTAAATGCTTATCGCCAGCATCTGCTTTCCCTAGAAGCTGATCGACGTTACCACAGTTTAGATTCCTGCTCGCGACAAGTAGTCCTGGGAAAAATTCTGGTTAATCTGGCGAAACAGTATTACCGGACTGCAGGTTGGGTCAACTACCGTTCACAGCAGCTCCTGGCTACAGACTGGCCACAAATGGCTTTCCTAATTTCGGGACTGCTACATCCCGACGCGATTACCGCCAGCTATCCGTTAAATGAAGTTTCTGGCTTTCACGATGCGCTTTACCAGATTGATATGCGCATATCGGCACATCAACGTTCCCTAAACACCCGACATGACCTGGTAATAAAATCACCTAAACGTTCCCGCTTGTGGATTATTCCTGTTACTTTACTGGTGGTCTCCCTAGTAGCTGCTTCCGGGCTGCAAACTCGTAACTGGTTTTTAGAGCAGCAAGCGGTGCGCGCTGACCGGGCAGGAAATGTTACCCAAGCACAAACTTTACGGATACAGCAAACCGGTTCCCAGCTGGTAGCTGATCGTTGGCTGGTCAACTATAACTTAGGCACCAGCTATTTAAAGACCGATAACCTGATGGAAGCCAATACCTATCTTTCTCGTTCCTCGCGACAACTTCCTTTCCTGCTGGAAACGAAAATGACTGAACCTCAGGCAGTGCTGGCCGGCTGCCAGGTTAAATACAACTTAGCTTTGACAATAACTAAAGCTATGCAGCAAAAACAAGAGAATTATTCTGTAGATAAGGCTGCGGATCTACTGGTTTACTGCAATCAGAAGGCCTTAAAAATGCGAAAAAACTCTTGGAAGGTTACCTACAAAGGTTCTGGTAACCACCAAGTTGCCGCTCGCTTAAAAAAACTATCTCATGACTCAGACCAGTTACTAGCGCAACTCAAAAAGCAGGCAGGAAAGAACTTTGTAATGCCATCTCCGGAATGGCTAGAAGATTCCGGTTTCTAGGAGGAGTTCGTACAGAATATTTCTATTTTCCAGGCTTTCCCGATGCAATCGTTACCGTTAAAAGTCTTTTAAAATTACAATAACCTTGGAAAACGCTATGACTACTTCGGTGAGCTATTGACGGAAAAATATTATTTCAAATCCCTTCCTGATTCCGCTGCACTAACGCCCAGAAACCAGCACAATTGAAGTTATGAATCGGATGAAGCACTTTTGGTGGGGCAAACACCCTGGCTTCACCGTAAGTATCTGGTTGCTAACAGTCACGATTTCTATAATGGCTGTATTTTCCGGGTTCGGAGGAAAACCTTTATTCGAGCGCTTAATAACCCCGCAACCTGCGAGTCCCGCCTCGCCCTCGGCAATGGGAAAAGACATCTACGAACGAGCTCACGGCGATACCTATCCAGTTACTGCAGTGGTAAAGGTCAAAGACCTGGAACAAAACGCCAACCAGATCGCTAAAATGCTAATCCCCTTGCACGCTGACCTCTTAAAAGTAAAAAAAGTTAAGGGAATAGCCGATCCTTTTATTGCTTTTGACCCGCAACTTCCCGCTGGGAAAAAGGCACAAGTAGCAATTGATAATGCCTTAGAACAGACCTTAAAAGAAGGAAGAGAACAGGCGGAAAAAATCGCGAAAGCTAAAGGTGCGAACCAAAACCAAGTAAAAAAGGCACAGCAGCGCGCCGAACAGGAGGTAAAAAAAGAGTTTGCAACCCACCTGCCCCCATTATGGGACACTATCCAGTCCAGTCAGCTAAAACAGATGATTGCTACGGATAATAAAACTTTCCTGATTAATGTGCAGTTAGCTGCTGACGGATATGAACAGGTTGACCCGATTGCACGTAACCAAGTCGCCGCAGTTTTAAGTGAAGTCCCCGATTATTTTGCCGGTTCCACTGTTGACGCCACAGTAAATGTGGTAGACAGTATCGGTTTGCAAGATGCAGCTAATGGGCAGGTAAAAGCAGATATGCTGCGTGGAGAAGGAATTTCCATCCCGATTTCCCTGCTGATAATGGCAATAGTTTTCGGCGGGATGTTAGCCGCCCTAATGCCCCTAATCGGTGCCGGAGCCGCCATTGGGATTACCCTGCTACTGATTTTATTACTTACCTACCTGATTACCGTAGAGTCGTTCGTGGTAAATATTGTTTCTTTTCTGGGACTGGGATTATCTATTGATTACGGGCTATTAATCGTATCCCGTTACCGATCTGAACTGCATAAACGTGGTATATACGGCCAGGAAAATACCTTTATTTTTTATCCTCGTTTCATTCAACTTATATTAGCGTCACACCGCGAAAATAATCCTCAAATGCAGATTCTCTCTCGTAAAGATTATCGCGCTCAACTGCTTATCGCCCGCAAGCCGTATCTGCAGGCTTTAGATAAAACCATGAATACCGCGGGAGCTACCGTATTCTTTTCCGCGCTGATCGTGTCGATGGCGATTTTAGGTCTTTGCATTTTCCCGCTACCCCTACTGCGGCTAATGGGAATCGGGGGCGTAGGGGTAACTATTTTAGCCATGATCTCCAATATGACCTTATTACCAGCATTAATGATGCTTTTTGGACCGACCCTGGCTGCGCCCTCTTCCGTTGCTACCTCGCTAAACTGGGTGCGTCGTAACCTCTTACGCCTACGTACTAACCGTAGCGAGGACGATCCTTCGCCAGTTTTTCGCAAAGTTTCTACTTTTGTAACCCGCCGTCCTTGGCCAGTCCTAGTAGTAGTCACATCAATTCTAGTGATAATGTCGATTCCTTTGTACCACATGGAAATGCGTTCTTCCGCAGTAGAATCTATGCCTCGATCTATCCCCCAAATAGGGGCACTGTGGGATATGTGGGATCGTTTCCCTGACTCGGCCAACCCTCAAATTCGGGTGGTAGCAAAAACTACTCCCCACCAGCTACAAGAGTGGGCTGATAAGGAAATAAAACCACTTACTCACGTAAAGCGAATTCATCCCGCCGAAGACCTAAAAATCAATGGCAAACAATATGCTGCTGTCGATGTTTACACTACCGAAAAAGATGCCTTTGCTGCCCAAGTAAAACAAGAAATGCAGCAGGTGCGTAATTTACCTGCCCCCTTCCAAACCTGGGTTACCGGTCAGGCAGCGTTGCAAACGGATTTTCAAGACACTTTGGCACATTATGCCCCCTACGTGTTCATTACTGTCGCCCTCACCACCTATTTTATGCTCTTCTTAATGACCGGGGCTTTGCTGCTTCCCCTGCAAGCTCTGGTGTTAAATATGGTGTCTTTGATGTCATCCCTGGGGATTGCGGTTTGGGTTTTCCAATATGGTCACGGGGAAAAACTTCTCGGATTTACTTCGCTCGGGGCAGTGGAATCTTATGTGGTAGCGATTGTATTTTGCTTCGGTTTTGGGTTGTCAATGGATTATGAAATGTTTTTAGTTTCGCGAGTTAAGGAAATCTGGGACGAAACCAATGATAATAAACGATCTGTTCGCGAGGGGTTAACTCATTCGGCCTCTACCATCACCTCAGCCGCCCTAATTTTGTTAGTAGTATTTTTGGGTTTCACCACCGGAGGTATCCAAGCGATTAAACAGATTGGCTTTACATTGGCGGTTGCGGTTGCTCTTGATGCCACTTTAGTACGCATGGGGCTAGTACCTGCGATTATGGCTATCTGTGGACAAGCTAATTGGTGGGCTCCGAAATGGTTACAATCTTTGCATTCCAGCTTGCCTCTTCCAGGACACTAGAGGAGGACGCGAGTAAGCCGTATAAGGCTTCGTGCTCTCTATTCGCGTGCCGGATTTCCAAATTTGGACAAGCGTCCAAGGAAAGTTAGGGGAATAGTTGCGGTTGGCCCATTACGATGCTTAGCCACGATAATATCTGCCTCCCCGGGGCGATCTTCCTGACTATAAACCTCGGGACGATTTAGCAGCATTACCACGTCTGCATCCTGCTCCAAAGAGCCGGATTCACGGAGGTCTGCGAGCATTGGTTTGTGTTCGGTTCGCTGTTCAGGTCCCCGGTTTAGCTGCGCAACTGCCACTACTGGGATTTCTAGTTCTTTCGCCAATAGTTTAAGGGATCGGGAAAATTCGGCGACTTCTTGTTGTCGGGACTCTACCCGTTTTCCCGAACTCATCAACTGTAAGTAGTCCACTACTACCAGTTTCAAATCACTTTGCTGCTTTAATCGGCGACATTTCGAGCGTATCTCCGGCATGGTCATATTCGGCGAATCATCAATATAGAGCGGAGCTTGATCACAGCGGGAAAGTACCTGCGCTATTTTAGTCCAGTCCGCGTCCTCTAAAT
Source organism: Varibaculum vaginae (assembly GCF_900604285.1). Lineage (GTDB taxonomy): Bacteria > Actinomycetota > Actinomycetes > Actinomycetales > Actinomycetaceae > Varibaculum > Varibaculum vaginae. The sequence continues at coordinate 322,757 of NZ_UWNY01000001.1, read as the reverse complement.
CTCCGGCGCTGAGCCGCGACATGGACACTCCTGATTCCGCAGAAATCATACGTCGAGAAATTTCAGTACCATCCATTTCCAAACTAAAGATTACCGAGGTCATTTTGTGATGGATGGCGGCATTGCGACAAAAATCTAAGGCCAAAGTGGATTTACCCATGGCAGGGCGAGCAGCAACAATTATCAGCTGACCAGGATGAAGACCATGAGTAAGGTTATCTAACTGATAAAAACCAGTGGGAACCCCCGAAGACATCCCCCCATTTTTTTCGAGTTCTTGCAGTTCGTGAACAGTTTTATCCAAGAATTCGGTGATTGGTCGATAGTCTTCGCTATCACCACGTTCACTGACGGCATAGATTTCACTTTGTGCCTGGTTAATTAGTTCATCTACGTCCCCACCATCGGCGGCATAACCCAGTTGCACGACTCGGGTTCCTGCCTGTACTAGGGATCGTAGCTGCGCCCGCTCGCGCACAATCCGAGCATAGTATCCTGCGTTCGCGGCGGTGGGTACCCCGAAAATTAACTCATGAAGGTAGGGGGCACCCCCAATTCGTTCTAAATCTCCGTTGCGTTTTAACTGTCCAGCTACAGTGACGGCATCCACTGGTTCGCCGCGTCCAAATAAATCCAGGATTACTTCGTGAATAGTTTGATGAACTGGGCGGTAGTAGTCCTCGCCTCTGATAGTCATAGTTACGTCGGCGATTGCATCTTTAGAGAGCATCATCGCTCCTAAAACTGATTGTTCAGCAGCGATATCTTGGGGAGGAGTGCGATCAAAATCTGCCATCGTTACCTCCTAGCCGTGTGTGTTAACTGGTTAATTCTGCCATAAACCTGAGATAAAAGTAGAAATAACTTGTTAAAAACCGATTTTAAATAGTGCAAATACTGTTGATAACCTGTGGAACATTTTAGGAGAACTGTGGGTAATAGATCACCGCAAGTTTCTAAATGGTTAACAAACTGGAAAACTACTTACATAGTTTTTCTTTGGCTGTGCATAACAAGTGGAGCGAGGATTCGTGGATAAACCGGAAAAACAGAGTCTGAATCGCCAGATTTTTTCTTTAGCACTACCTGCTTTGGGATCATTAATAGCCGAACCTTTGCTAACAATGGCTGACTCGGTCTTAGTTGGTCACCTGGGAACTTTAGAATTGGCCGGTCTAGCTATCGGATCAACGGTATTAACCTTAATCGTGGGAATTTGCGTATTCTTGGCTTACACCACGACCGCAGTTACCGGGCGGGCAGTCGGGGCAGGTAACCGGGCTGAAGGGCTGCAACTGGGAATTCAAGGCATGTGGCTAGGAACTCTCCTCGGGGCAGTTCTCGCGGTAATTTTAATTATTTTTTCCCCTCAAATAGTGAGCATCTTCGCTCCGCCACCACTGGTTGCCACATTTGCTCGTCACTATCTAGTAGCTTCCGCCCCAGGATTAATTGCAATGCTGTCTGTATTAGCTGCTACCGGGGTTTTACGTGCTCTCCTGGATACCCGAACTCCGTTACTAGTTACTACTATCGGAGCATTCCTGAATGTACCACTATCTGCATTTTTAATTTTCGGATGTTCCTTAGGAGTAGCTGGAGCAGGGGCAGGTACCGCGATTAGTCAGTTTTTCATGGCTATCTGGCTGTGGATAGTAATAGTGAAAAAACTAAATTTGGAGGGAGTATCCGCTTTCCCTCATCCGCAGCTGGTTTTAAAGTCGGGTCTACACGGGATACCCCTAGTTTTCCGCTCTCTCTTCCTCCAAGCTTCCATCGTGGTAACTACTTGGCAGGCAGCTAGCTTTGGAGCAAATACTTTAGCAGGCTATCAGATTCTTAAAACCCTCTGGGTGTTAGGGGCTTTCGGGTTAGATGCCTTAGCAATCTCTGCCCAAGCTCTGCTTGCTAATGCTCTTGGTGAGGGCGACAAACAACAGATTCGTATCCTCATTGGACGGCTAAACCGTTGGGCACTAGCATGTGGAACCCTAGTTGGGCTTGTACTTGCGGCTAGTGCTCCGGTTTTCCCGCAACTATTTACCACTGATTCTCAGGTTCTCTCGGTTACTACTGCCGGCCTGATAGTGGTGGGTCTAGTACAACCTTTAGCTGCTCTCGCCTATATTTACGATGGCTATTTGATTGGTGCTGATGATAGTAAATACTTAGCTGCAGCCATGGCAACAGTTTTTCTTATCTACTTGCCCGCGATTTTATTGGTGAACCTTTTACCGGCTGGTGCCCTTGCTTTAGCAGGAATTTGGGCAATGTACGGAATCGTCTTTATGGGTGGTCGGGCAGGATCACTGTGGTTACGCGTCCGTACCGACACCTGGTTATAAACACTCTTAACTATTTTATCTAAACCAGGAAGTTTGCTAACGCCACCTATGCTTTATCTAATGTTTTCCCCTGTTAACGAATAAAAAGTCGGACGACCTAAATAAAGGTCGTCCGACTTTTATCTGCTGAAAGCTGCTAATAAAATAGCTTGCTACTACTTGCCACCCTCAACGTTTACAAACAGTTTGGCGCTAATATCTTCATGCAAATTAATTTGAATCTGATACTTGCCAACCGCTTTAATCGGCTTTTCGATAATGACTTTGCGTCGATCAACGGTCTGCCCGATCTGCTCTTTAACCGCTGCCACTACATCCTGGGTGGATACTGCCCCAAAAAGGCGACCGGAATGGCCAGCCCGCTTGGAAACCACCACGGTATCGTGAGCTTCGATAGCGTCCCGCACTGCCCGAGCATCTTCTACGTTAGAGATTTCCCGGCGCCGACGCGCACGAATCATTTCGTCGATCTGCTTTTGGGCTCCCTTACTCCAAGGGTGCGCCATTTTCCGCGGTACTAGGTAGTTGCGGGCATAGCCGCGAGCTACGGTTACTACGTCACCAGAGGAACCCAGCCCCGGTACATCCATGTTCAAAATAATTTTGGCTGTTGCCATGACTAGACCCTCCTATCAGCGACCAGAACTTGTGTAAGGAAGCAACGCCATTTCGCGGGCGTTCTTAACTGCTTTAGCGATGGCGCGCTGTTGCTGTACGCTAACTCCGGTAACCCGGCGCGAACGAATCTTTCCGCGATCGGAAATAAACTTCCGCAAAAATGGGGTGTCTTTATAGTCGATTTTTTCAACCGGCATATTCCGTAGCGGATTAGCCTTTTTCTTTATTGGCTTCGCGCGAAGAACTTTCTTCGCCATATTTACTCCTTAATGGTGTGACCCTAGGGGTCTTATCCTGAAATTTTAAAACGGCGGTGCATTATTGTCGTCGTTATCACTGGTGACAGGAGCTGCCCAAGGATTATCATCCGAGTCTGGTTGCGCCACACTCATCGAACCTGTTCCCAGGTTTACAGCGTTATCTTGGTTAAATCCTGCACCTTGATTGAAATTGCCAGCTGGAGCGCCCGCGGAGAATCCGCCCTGTCCACCCTGGTTAAATCCGTTTGCTCCCGCACGCGGAATCCGAGTGACTTGGGCCTGCGCATAGCGCAAAGAGGGGCCAATTTCATCAACCTGAATCTCTAACGATGAACGAGTTTGTCCGTCCCGCTCCCAATTACGTTGTTGCAAGCGACCGCGAACAATCACTCGCATTCCTTTGGTTAACGATTCGGCGATATTTTCAGCCATTTCCCGCCAGGCAGAACAACGTAGGAACATGGCGGTACCATCTTCCCACTGTCCGGATGCGCGGTTATAGGTTCTGGGAGTGGAGGCCACGGTAAACGAGGCCACTGGCACCGACTGCGCGGTATAGCGCAATTCGGGATCTGCAGTCAGATTCCCAACAACCGTTATTAGGGTGTCTCCAGCCATTCTTGTTCCTCTCCGCGAACTTAATCACGACGCAGCAACTTGGTACGCAAAACTGTTTCGTTTAGCGATAGTTGCCGAGTTAGTTCTTCAGCAATCTGCGGAGTAGTGGTCATATCTATAACCGCATAGATCCCCTCAGAATATTTTTCAATCTGATATGCAAGGCGACGCTTGCCCCAAATATCGGTCGCATCCACGCTTCCCCCGTTAGCAGAAACTACATTGAGTAGCTTTTCTAACGCCGGGGCTACTGTGCGTTCATCAATTTCGGGATTCAGGATCACCATCATCTCGTATTTACGCATTTAACCCACCTCCTTTGGTCTAACGGCCACGGTCCTTCCGTGGCAGGAGGGTATATGCATTCGACCCGAAGGTCGCATTTCAGAATAACCCAGTTAGAAGTGCTATTTCTAGCCCATTCCCAACATTGTTATGAACTACTCTTTTCTAGGATCTCATCCACAATGATGTGATTACTGATTTAGGTAATACCAATACACTGTTTAGATTTCCCTGATATTTTAACAATTTTCCTCTAGGGCTCAGGCTGCTCGCTTTCTTCGGGAGAAGGACTCTCTGATGGTCGGCTAGTAACCGTAAGAGTTTTTGCGGTTGTAGGCGGTGGCGGAGGGGAAGGTACTTCCGCAGTTTGGTAGGGCGTATTTTTTTCGCTCGGACCGATATTTTCAACGCTTCCTTTTACCGAGAAAAGTGGTTTAACCGGTAAATCTTTAACCGCATTCATCATATAGCGCTGCCATATCCTTGCTGGCCAGGTACTACTTCCTACATCTGTAACTCCCCCGAAGGGGGTAATCGATTCTTCAGAGCCATCTTTACCCACTTGATACATAGAAACTGCGGTTACCATTTGGGGTACATAAGCTACGAATTGCGCAGAACGATTATCATTAGAGGTACCAGTTTTTCCTGCTGAGGGACGTCCAGGAAGAGCACCATTAATACCGGTACCTCCACTTTGCATTACCGCTGCTAAAGCTTTAGTTAATTCAGAAATATCTTTTTCTGCAAACTGTCTGGTTCCGGCGGTATCAGCCTCATAAAGTACATTCCCAGAAGAATCAGTAATTTTGTCAATAATATGTGCCGGTCGCCGGATCCCTCCGGTGGCAAAAGTAGTATAGGCATCTGCAATATTGAGATTATGGGGAGAACTGGTACCCAATACTCCCAGTACCGAAGAATTATCTAATCCCATAGTATTTTTCGGATAACCGGCTGCAATCGCTACTTGACGGGCAGCATCAATCCCAATTTCTTGAGTAAGTCTCACATAGGCGGTATTACTTGAAATCTTCGTAGCTTGTACAAAATCTATTTGCCCATAAGATGCTCCTCCATAGTTACCAACCGTGGCATCCCCGACTTTCATCGGTCCAGAGGCATCTACCATTTCATTAATTTTATGCCCGTGTTCTAATGCGGCTAACAGGGCAAATGGCTTAAAGGTAGAACCAGCTTGTGCTACATCTTGGGTAACTGCGTTTCGCTGAATTTTTTGATAATCCGCTCCCCCATACTCTGCAATAACCGCCCCAGTAGCGGTATCTATTGAACTTGCCGCAATCCTAAGTCCTTCGGGTTTATCATCAGGTAGAATATTGACCGCATCCTCTAGCATCTTTTGTTTTTCAGGATCAATAGTGGTGTAAATCTTAATCCCTGCGCGATCTATTTCATCTTCGTTATATCCAATTTCAGTTATCAACTCTTGCCGTACATGTTGTAATAAATACCCAGTAGTTCCCTTAAAATAGGTAGCTTCTTGCTTTTTTTCTTTAACCTTCGGAAACGTCGCGGCTTTTCTATCTTCTGGTTTAATCATTTTGTCGCTAACCATCAGATTTAATACCCGCTTCCACCGTGACTTAGCTTGTTCGGGACTAACTAGCGGATCCCAGGCATTAGGAGCAGGAATAATCCCGGCCAGTAGCGCAGACTCTGAAAGATTTAGATCCTTCGCACTCTTACCAAAATAGGCATTAGCTGCAGCTTCTATCCCATAGGTTCCCCTACCAAAATAGATAGTATTTAAATAATCGTTAATAATTTTTTCTTTCGGTACCTGCCGATTAATTTTCAAAGCCAAAATGGTTTCTTTAAATTTCCCGGTGTACCCAGTATTTCTCCCGGTATAATAGTTTTCTACATATTGTTGGGTAAGGGTAGAGGCACCCTGAGTAGGTCGCCCCCTCACATTATTCCAGAAGGCACGCACAATACCTTTGATATCAATCCCACTATTTTCATAAAAGGTACGGTCTTCACTAGCTACTACCGCGTCCCGAATGTAAGAATTTTTGAAAGATTTAGTATCTACAATGGTTCGGTTCCGTTCTGCAAACTTACCCATCATAGTTTCGTTATCGCCCCAATAAATCGTGGTTACTTGGGCACTGGCAAACTTTTGAGCTTCCGGTACTTCCAGACGGTAGTAAGCAATCAAGAAGGTAATACATCCGGCAATAATCCCTACTAGAATCAGTCCACTAATAACCCCTAGAATTCTTTTTATCCATATCCCAGCTCTTTTAGAATTTTTTCCCGGTCGAGTAACGTTTGCTTTTTTCCCGCTCCTCAAACGAGAACTACTTGGTTTCGAACTAGTGGGTCGAAGAATTTTTTTCCCCCTAGAATTATTTTTTATCGCGGGACTCTTTTTAGTAACCTCACCAGTATTTTTCTTAACTATCTTTGCAGGTTTACCTGCAGATTTTAGTTTTTTGGAGGACAAAGATGGAGATATATTATTATTTTTTCCCAACCGAGAAACATTCGAAGCACTAGGTATAGTCCTTTGGGGGGCGCTGCCATAGCGAGCCGGATTTATTGGTGCTACCGAACGGGTGGTATTTGCTTGTGCTCGCGCCTGTATCTGTTCTCTTTCATGTCTGCGGCGCTCCTTACGGGAAGGAAAATCATGGTCGCCTAACCCGGCGCTAGTTGCGGAGTGCTTTTCAGTCATAGATACAGGTTAACCTAGCAAGCCTTAAGTTCCGTATTGATTTAATAGCTAATGACAGATTTTCTAATTCTGTTTGACGGGAGATTGTTAGTAATTTTTTAAACTTTTAATTTTCTTCTTCTCACCATCATCACTTCCTAGAATATTTGGGATTATTAGCTATAACTACAGGTAATCATGGAAATCGATACTGTTAATTTGTAGGGGATTCATTGGGGATTGTGTGGGGATGAAATCGTGAGCAGTGAATTATTTAAGAATCTATGCACAAAAATTCTGAAAAAATCCCCAATTATTCACAGGTTTATTCACAGGTGTGGAGAAACCCTACTTAACCTGTGTTCATGAGAACTACATTTTTGTAGTTCTACTGGTGGAGGGAATGGAAAATATTGTTAAAGAAATTCCCAAGGTTTCTATAAGATTAGTGCTGAGTAGAAAGCTATATTGGTTAAGTTATTTTGCATGTCGCGCTGCTTGGCGAATTTGATTAGTTAATTCGTTGACGTGATCGAAAACCTGGGGCTTAGACTTCATCAATTGGGTAATTTTTTTATTTGCGTGCATTACCGTAGTGTGGTCGCGCCCTCCGAACTCTTTTCCGATTTGAGGTAGGGAGAGCTCAGTTAATTCTCGGCATAAATACATGGCGATTTGGCGAGCCTCTGTAAGGGATCTTGAACGCGATGGTGAGCACAAGTCGTTAACGGTAGTTTCGAAATATCCGGCAGTCTGAGCCTTAATTAACGCGGGGGTAATCTCTTGATCATTGGGATCAGAAACAATATCTTTTAGAACCATTTCAGCTAGCTGTAAGGTTAGAGGCTGTTTAGTAAGAGATGCGAAGGCAGTAACTCGAAGTAAGGCCCCCTCTAGTTCGCGAATATTGATAGTAAAGCGCGAAGCAATATAGGAAAGAACTTCCGGAGGTGCTCCTACGCCTTCTTGGCGGATCTTATTACGCAAAATTGCTATGCGAGTTTCTAAATCAGGAGGCTGAACATCGGTTAATAAACCCCATTCAAATCGAGAACGCAACCTTTCCTCGAATCCCTCAAGTTTTTTGGGAGGGACATCGGAAGTGATAACTACCTGCTTATTGTCGTTATGCAAAGAATTGAAAGTATGGAAAAATTCTTCAATAGTTTGTTCTTTACCCTGTAAGAACTGAATATCGTCGATCATTAAAATATCGATATTACGATAGCGGCGTTGGAACTCGTGGGCGTTACCTTCCGATACGGAGTTAATAAAATCATTAGTGAACTCTTCGGAGTTTACGTAGCGTACCTTGATGTGGGGATACAGTTTCAGAGCGTAATTTCCAATGGCGTGGAGGAGATGAGTTTTTCCAAGCCCGGAGCCGCCATAAACAAACAGTGGGTTATAAGCCTTAGCCGGAGCCTCGGCAACCGCAATTGCCGCAGCGTGAGCAAAACGGTTAGAGGCTCCGATAACGAAGGACTCAAATGTGTATTTAGAGTTAAGGCGCGAGTCGAAAGATTTATTGGGTTGAGATACAGCGGTTTTTTTTGAAGAGGTATTTTGCGGAGTTTTCGGTGCAGGTGCAACTACCTGTTTTTTATTGGGATTTACGGTTTCACCGGTATCTAGGGAGGGGTCTACGGAGACTGCCAAAATAACTTCCCGAGAAGTAGCTTCGGATAGGTATTTGCGTAGGAACGGATCTAAACGGGTTTCGAGAATAGATTTTGAATAACTGTTAGGAGTGGCGATTACAATGGTGTTTTCGTAGGTAGTCAAGGGTTTAGACATGCGAGCAAACGCCAAATCTGCCTGGCCAACTTGGGGATTTTGTTTCAACTTTTCGATCGCGTCTTGCCAGATTGTCTGCAGCGAACTAGACATCGATTTCTCCAAAATTTCTTAAACCATTGTGAGGAATTTCCCCAACTTTGGGGGTTAATGATGATTTTAGGATAAAAACAGGTTATCCCCAATCTGGGGAAAAGATTGTGGATAACTTACGCGGTTGTAGTTTAAGGGCGTAAAGGGTTGTAGGGTGCGAAAACTCTTGATAAAGAGAAAAATTTTAAAATAGAAAATTAACATCTTACATCTTTGTAGTTTTTTAAAGTTCCACAGGCTTCACAAAGGGAATAAAAAATAGTGGTTATAACCACTGAATAACTATTTGACCTGGCTAAGTGCTATGCGTAGGCTTGCTTATGTTGTCTATTTCCGGGAAAACAAACCTGGAACCTGAGGTACTGGAAAATTTTATTCCGGTAAGTGAAAAACATTTAGGAGAAGTAAAGTGACAAAGCGGACTTTTCAGCCGAATAACCGTCGCCGAGCCAAGAAACATGGATTTAGGGCAAGGATGCGCACGCGCGCTGGTCGTGCCATTATTGCTAATCGGCGGAACAAAGGACGCAAGGAACTTTCAGCTTAAAGCATGTTGCCCCAGGCCAATCGCCTGAAAAAATCAGCCGATTTTTCTTTAGTTTTTCGGCGGGGAACGCGCGCCGGAAACCAGCTGATGGTGGTGCACCACCTTTCCGACCAGTTTGGCACTGCGGCGCCGCTGGTCGGTTTCATTGTGCCTAAAAGGTTCTTGCCTCGGGCGGTTGATCGTAATCGAGTTAAACGGCGTTTACGAGCACTTAGTGCTAGTCGTCTTGAAAAGTTAGGTAGTGGAAGCGTAACTGTGGTGCGTGTTTTAGGAAAAGCTAGATCTGCTTCCTACCTGCAATTGGGGACGGCTTTTGATCAGGCTTTAGCTAAGGCGCAAAAAAAGGGGAAATCGTGAGAGGAAATATCGCGCAGGTAGCGTTGATATCTCTAATAGGTTTTTATCGGCGCCGTATTTCTCCCCTATTTCCGCCCCGCTGCAAGTATTATCCCAGCTGCAGTAGCTATGCCCTCTCGGCACTACAAATTCACGGTGCCTTCAAAGGAGGTTTGCTTGCTACTTGGCGGATTCTACGCTGTAATCCGCTTTCAGATGGAGGGGTAGATTATCCCCCAGAAGCAGGAAAGTGGAAGAGTGCCCCCTATCACCAGATGACCCTAAGGGAACTCGAAGAACATTGGGCAAAGATTGATGATCTAGACTTGCTTAACCGGGTAAAACAGTAAAGGAGCAAATCCATGTTGCTAAGTGCGCAGATGTTAGCGGCATCTACCCAGCCGACTTCGGGCGGTTGGTATGACAGTGTTTTATACCCCTTTAAGTGGGTGACTGCCTGGGTACTGGTAGGAATCCACAAGGGACTAACGTTGCTCGGTTTGCCGGAAGGACCTGGTGCGACTTGGGTGCTATCGATCGTGGTACTCACGATTTTTGTGCGATTACTGATTATTCCCCTTTTCATCAAACAGATTAAGTCCACGCGGGGAATGAGTGCTATTCAGCCCCAGATAAAAGCGATTCAAGAGAAATATAAAGGTCGTAACGATCAGGTTTCCAAGCAGCAGATGAGTCAGGAAACCATGGCTTTATACAAAGAGTATGGTGTCAATCCCATGGCATCTTGTTTCCCGCTGCTAATTCAATTACCAATTTTGGCGGCTTTGTACCGGGTTCTTTGGCAAATGCCCTTGATAGCTAAGCACCCGGAAGCTCATATTGGAGGGTTTGATTCCACTCTTGCCGCAGAGATGGATAAATCCACAGTGTTTGGGGTTTATCTTTCTGATACTTTTACTAACACTGCCTCTAATCCCGCAGCTACTAAAGTTCTGATTATCATCTCGGTGCTTCTATACGGCGGCTTGATGTTCTTCCAACAGTTCATCAATATGCGGCGCAATATGAATACTTCCAATCCGCAGCAAATGCGGATGATGAAGATGATGGTTTATGTAATGCCCTTGATGACCGCCTGGTTCGGTTTCATTGTGCAGATTGGGGTACTCGTTTACCTGGTAGTAACCATGGTGGTTAGCTTTATTCAACAGCTATTTGTCATGCATTATTTGCCGACGCCCGGTTCTCCCGCACATGATGCCCAAATGCGCCGTCATCAGGTTCAATACGATAAATTTAAGGCGGAAACTTTAGCAGAATATAATCGGAAGCTTTCCCAAATGGGGCTAACTGGTGAGGATGTAGCTAAGGGTTTGCGGCAAGAGGTTAAAGCTAATCGCCAAGGTAATGATGATCCCTTCGCAGAGCTGGAAAATGGCGAGGTACTGCGTGAAGGTGTTGAGCTCCATAAAAAGACTCAGGATCGGTTACATAAGAAAGCTCAAGATCTAGAGCTAGAAGAAAAACCTAGGAAACCGGTAAAACAGTCCCGAATGATGACGGCTTTACAAAAAAAGGCTGCAGAACAACAGGAAGGGATGAAACCCGGGGTACGCAACGCCCAGGCACAACCTAAACGACTTACCCGGGCGCAGCGGGACGCCCAAGCTAAACGGCGTCGTCAGAGTGGCGGGCTTAGTGAACAAGAAAAAGCGAAACGCCGCCAGGCGCGTAGGAAGAATAATACCGGTAGAAATCGGCGGAATAACCGATAGGATTATTGCAGGTAGTTAAGAGAGGAATAAAAATAATGAGCGAAGAGGAATCCCCAGACCGGGTATCGGCTTTGGAAGAAGAAGGCGATATCGCCGCCGATTATTTGGAAGAATTACTCGATATTGCCGATTTAGGCGGGGATTTAGAAATTGATGTGGAACACGATCGTGCCAGTGTAGATGTGGTCGCGGATTCACAGGATGTTCCCGACCTGAAGCGTTTAGTAGGTAAAGAGGGCGAGATTTTAGAAGCGCTCCAGGATTTAACCCGCTTGGCAGTTTCGCAAAAGACCGGAGAACATTCTCGTTTAATGTTGGATATCGTGGGTTATCGCGAGGAGCGCAAACAAGAGTTGCGGGCTATTGCGGAAGAGGCAATCACTAAGGCAAAAACCAACGGAGAACCGGTACGTCTAGAGCCTATGAATCCGTTTGAACGTAAAGTATGTCATGATGTAGCGGCCAGAGAAGGTGTATATTCTGGTTCGCAAGGTCAGGCCCCGAACCGGGCAGTAGTTATTTACCCTACTGAAGTAGGTCCGGAATCAGAAGACGAATAGGTCAGCGAATCGGCGCAGCTAGCCGCTAGCTGGTTCGCGTTACTGAATTGGGTTTAGCTATGTCAGCAGTCGTAGATTCCGAGGTAACGGTACCAGGCGAAAACGTAAAGGATTTTTTTGGCTCGTCTTTTGCGACTATGAGTCGCTATGCAGAGATGTTGGTTGAGCAGGGAGAATTGCGGGGACTATTGGGACCGCGAGAGCTTCCTCGGTTATGGTCACGACATTTACTCAACTGTGCGGCAGCGGAAAAATTCTTACCACTGGGGAGGAATGTTACCGTTGCGGATGTTGGTTCTGGGGCAGGACTACCGGGTGTAGTTTTGGCAATAATGCGCCCTGACCTGCCGTTCTATTTAATTGAACCTCTGGCTCGGCGTAGTAAATGGCTCGAGGAAGTGCAGCAAGAATTAAAACTGAAAAATGTAGAAGTTTTACGTTCTCGTAGCCAGGATTTGCCCCCGAATCAAAAGTTCACGGCGGTTACATCTCGAGCAGTAGCTAATCTCCAGAAGTTAGTGCGGATTTCGGGGAGATTGGTTGCTCCTGGGGGAAGGATGCTAGCTATTAAGGGTGAGCGTGCTCCCCTAGAATTAGCCGCAGCTCAGGAGGAATTGGTGGCGGCTCGGTTGGAAGAAGCACATATTGAAGAAGTACCCTCAGTAATGGATGATTCCGTAACCCGAGTCATAATGGCAATTAAACGCCAGTAGCTGGGAAATTTTTTCACAACTCTCTTGGAGGCAGGATGAGCAAGCATCGGCTAACAGATGTAGATATGGTGGAACAAGCAGATAGCGGAACCGATAATGGCGCATCTAGTCGGGCGGTTAATATACGCACTTTTGCTACTTTACCTGCCCCAAAAAAAACTCGAGTGATTGCGGTGGCGAATCAAAAGGGAGGCGTCGGTAAAACTACCACGGTAGTCAACCTGGCGGCAGCACTTGCCCTTAGAGGACTGAAAGTTCTGGTCATTGATGCCGATCAACAGGGAAACGCTTCTTCTTCCCTTGGTTTTCGGAACCTGGCAGATAACCAGCTCTCTCTTTATGAAGTTATGACTGAGGGCGCGGCGTTGCGTGATGCTTTGTTGCAGAATGCAAAAATACCGAATCTATGGTTAGTCCCAGCCTCCATGAATATGGCCGGGATTGAACTTGAGCTCAATGAGCGGACGAATTTTCAACAGATTCTAGGGGAAGCGGTACAGCAGTTATTAAGTAGCGGCGCGCATTTTGACTATATTTTTATTGACTCTCCTCCCTCTCTGGGAATTATGACGGTCAATGCTTTGGTAGCTGCGCAAGAAGTACTAGTACCTTTACAAGCAGAATATTTGGCCTTAGAGGGACTTACCCAGCTCACCAAAACCATAGATATGCTGGTTATTCGCCTTAATCCGCACTTGCGGTTTACTGGGATTTTACCCACCATGGTTACGAGTAATACTTTACTCGGTAAAGGGGTGTTAGAAGAGGTACGTGCTTACTATGGCGACATCGTGATGGAAACAGTTATTCCTCGTAATGTTGCTTTAGCAGAGGCACCTTCGCATGAGGAATCTATTTTGACGTACCAGCCTGCTTCTAAAGGTGCAAAATGTTATTTAGATGCTGCATACGAGTTAGTTAATCGCGAGGAGAAACCGTAATGGCGCGAAAGAAACATCTAGGACGCGGATTATCAGCGTTGATTCCTACCGATCCGGTGGAATCTAAAGTTGCTGAGGTAGGCAAAGATCAAGCCTCTCGACCAGCAGATATTTTTTTTGGTGGCCACGGGCACGCTCCAAAAGGTGGTTCGGCTAAAGAACTTTTGGAACCCCGTAAAATTGTTTCACGTGAAACATCACGTACCACTCGGGAGCGCAATGAACAAAAGAAGGCTCGGCACTTTTCTAATACAAAACTAAGTACCTCAAGTAAAGATGTTTCACGTGAAACATCTTTGGTGCCTGTTCCGGGCGCGAGACTCGAGTTGATAGCAGTTAAGAATATAATTCCGAATCGCTCACAACCCCGTCAGACTTTTGATGAGGACGAGATTGCTGAGCTAGCGGCCTCAATTAAGGAAGTTGGACTGTTGCAGCCAATAGTGGTGCGCACGGATCCCAATGATAAGAACACCTATGAATTAATAATGGGTGAACGTAGGTTGCGGGCGTGCCAGCTGGCGAAAGTTACTCGAATTCCTGCTATTGTTCGCGAAACTAGCGATAATAAGATGCTCTTAGATGCGTTAATTGAGAACCTGCATCGAGTGCAACTGAATCCGTTAGAGGAAGCTGCTGCCTATCAACAGTTAATGGAGGATTTTGGGTGTACTCAGCAAGAACTTTCCAAACGGGTTTCTAAATCGCGACCGGCAATCACCAACGCTCTCCGATTGTTACGTTTGGCAGCTAGCGTACAACCTAAGGTGGCGGCGGGCGTGCTTTCTGCTGGGCATGCCCGTGCCTTGCTTGCGGTAACTAATCCCGAAGATCAAGAATACCTAGCAGAACGAATAATCGCTGAAGGCCTGTCGGTACGTACCACTGAAGAAATCGTGGCACTTGGAAATGTTCGGGGCGCAACGCACCACAAATCCGGATCTCGCCGGATAAAACCAAATCTTTCTGCCAGCCAGCAAGCCGCGCAGTCGCGATGGATGGACATTCTCGATACTCGGGTAGTTATTAAACCCGGTAAAAGAACTAGCAAATTGGTGATTGAATACGCAGATGAAGAGGATCTAGCTCGGATTACCCTACTATTAGAAAACGCTAGTAGCCAAAGTTAACTAAGCGCGGGCACCGCGAACTGCGGCTTCACTAGTAATTGCGTTGATTAGTTTACCGAAACCTAGGTCGGCTTGGGCGGCTAAAGGCCAAAGTGAAGTATCGGTCATTCCGGGAACCACATTTGCATCAATAAACCAGGGATTACCTGCTGTATCGATAATCATATCAATACGGGAAAAACCTTCTAGCTCTAGAACTCGGTGACAGTCTAGCGCCAGGGCACGAATACGCGTATCAAGCTCCGCGTTTAAAGGAGCTGGAGAAAAAAACTCGGTGCGTCCGGTCAAATAACGTGCATCAAAATCATATCGCCCGATGTCGGTGCGAATTTCTACAGGAGGTAGAGCCCGAGGGGTAGTAGCTTCTTGAACAATAGAAACCGAGATTTCCCGCCCAGGAACAAAGCGCTCGATTAAAACTTCGTCGTCATAGGAAAAGGCGTTTACCATCGCAGTGCGTAGTGCACGCTCGTTCTCTACGTAGGTGACTCCCATCGCTGATCCACCACGTGAAGGCTTAACCATTAGAGGATAACCCAGGCGTCTGGAGACCTCAGTTAGCAAAGTATCTGCTCCTACCTGGCGGAATAGCATTTGAGGGAGGGCTACAGAACGCGGGGTAGGTAGACCATTCTTTTCCACCACCGATTTAGCTACCGGTTTCGAAATAGAAATACGGCAACCCTTTGGCCCGGTACCCACATATGGTAGACCGCTAAGCTCCAGCAAATCCTGTAGCGAGCCATCCTCGCCTTCGCGTCCGTGAATTATTGGCCAAACAACATCAGGAGAAAAGTCTGATAACCCATCCAGTAAATCTCGATCCAGCTCTAAAAATTGCAGTTGATGACCGTATTTGCGTAGTTCAGTGGCTACCCGATTAGCGGAGTGCAACGAAACATCCCGCTCGTGGAGCTGTCCCCCAGTAACAATCGCAACCTTCAGGCTTTTACTATTAGTCATGGGCGTGGCCTTTCTGCTGGAACGCGAATAACTTAACTAGTTCCATTTCCCGATGCACGACCTTTGCTAGGCGGCGCACCCCCTCGCGAATCTCATCTTCCGGAGGATAACAAAACGCTAGTCGGATATTTTGGTGCCCATTATCCGAAGCATAAAAAGCGGTGCCGGGAGTATAAGCAACCAGTTCGCTAACCGCCCGGGTAAGCATATCTTTAGAATCCAGCCCCTCGGGGAGAGTAAGCCAAGTGTAAAAACCGCCCTCGGGAATTGTCCAGCGACATTCCGGCAGATAGTCAGCTAAAGCTTCTAACATAGCGTCGCGGCGACCTCGATACATTTGTCGATAAGAGTCAATTTGCCCGCGCCAATCGTAGTCCCGTAGATATGCCTGAATAGCCATTTGCCCCACCATAGACGGCGAAAGAATTGCTGATTCCGACGCCACTACCAACTTGTCCCGCACCGCTGGAGGTGCGTATGCCCAACCAATGCGGAATCCCGGAGCGAAAATCTTAGAAAAAGAACCAAGATAAACTACCAGGTCGGGAGCGAGCTCAACCAAGGGAGTCATAGTTTGTCCCTCAAAACCTAAAAGACCGTAAGGGTTATCTTCCAAGATAAGTACCCGATATTTTCGGCAGAGTTCCACCAGTTCCTGGCGTCGCGGAATCGACATCGAAACCCCGGCGGGATTATGAAAATTAGGAATTGTGTACAGGTACTTAATACGTTTACCTTCGGAACGCGCCTGCTTTACTGTGCGAACGAAATCCGCGGGAATTATTCCTTGCTCATCGACAGCTATATGACGTACATCCGCCTGATAAGCGTTAAAAACTCCGAGTGCTCCTACATAGGAGGGTGATTCAGCTAAAATCACATCTCCCGGTTCAATAAAAAGCTGTGTAACCAGGTCTAATGCCTGTTGAGAGCCGGTGGTTACGACTACGTTATCGGGATTGGCGTGAATGCCCTCTTCTGCCATGACCTCGGTAATAGCCTCACGTAGTGGACCCCAGCCCTGGCCGCCACCATATTGCATTGCCTGTTCGCCGTGTTCAAGTACTAATTGCTGGGCGCTAATAGCTAGTTTTGCCAGTGGAAGATCATGAATATTGGGCATCCCGCCTGCCAAAGACACCACTTCTGGACGGGAAACTACAGAGAATAGGGCGCGAATCTCGGATTCACGCAAGTTATGAGCTCGCGCTGCATAGGAGCCTTGCCATAAATCTAGATGGGTTCCTTTTTCTCGCACACTCATTTAGCTCTCCTTTGCTAGCTTAATTGCCATTTTCGCACGAAGAACCAACCCAGCCAAAGCCAAAGTCACAAAGTGGTCAAAAGTGGAGTAATACGGATTTACCTAACGGTCATTCTGGGGGATTATCCTTGGAAAATTGTTGCTTTTGACTGCGTAAATACCAGGTGAGTGTGGCAATAAATGCCAGTAAAACCACTAGCAATAGTGGTAAAAGAAAATCCGGGAGGACACTGGCCATACTGGTGATGCGGGTTTCTAACGACACCTGCTGGGAGGGGTTAAGTAAAGAATTAGAGTTGGCACCACCGGAAACCAATAGGAATCCTCCTACCGCCACAAATATAAGGCCGGTCAGTAGTGAACCCCAGGTGTTCTGACGCCCTAAGAATCGAAGTGGCCGCGGATGTAATAGCCGTTGTTGGCGGGCAGTAAGGGAACCCCAGATGAGGGAAAGTCCAGCTACAGGAGTGAACATACCAAGTGCATACCAAAACATTAGGATGCCGCCGCGGACACTAGAACCAGTGAGGGTAGCAGCGGAAAGGACTGCTCCTAAGATTGGGCCGGTACACCCGGAGCCAGCGAGCCCATAAGAGACTCCGAACAAAAAAATCCCGGCGATACTGGGACGAGTTACCCCTCCTAATGCTCGAGGTAAAGGCAGTTTAGGTAAGGGGAGGGCTAATACTCGGGTGAGACCCAGGGCTATAATAACCCCCCCGGCGATTAGGGTAACTAGGTGAGAATGGGAAAGTAGCCAGCTTCCGAGTCCTCCGGCGGCAAAGCCTAGGGGTACCAAGGCAACGACTAGCCCAACCAGAAACACAAGGATTCGCTGCAGGAGGCGGCCGCGCTCCTCAAAAGCGCAGGCGAAAAATGCCGGTAGTAAGAAAGCTCCGCAGGGAGCTAGGAAGGTAACCAGGCCTCCCAAGTAAGCAATCGTAAAGTTAATGGTCATGGGAGATTACTTCGTGTCTTTCAACGCAATTTCAATTGTTTGTAGGAAGCTTTCCGCAGGTAGAGCTCCGGTAATGTAATAGTTATTGATGAAAAACGCCGGGGTGCCACTAAGACCTGCTGAACTGGCATGCCTGCTTTCTTGCCGCACAATTTTTGCAGTTTCCGAAGAGTTAAGATCTTGAGTGAATCGTTCGAGGTCACCAACTCCAGCGGATTTAGCCACTTCAGTGACCAACTGTTGATCCCAGGTGATGTGACCACTCCCTTCCTCACCAGCTAAGTTGGTGGCTGAAACTAAGAATTCCCAGAACTTGCCTTGTTTCGCGGCTGCAATCGAAGCCGCCGCCGCGAGATCCGAATGGTACTCTCGAGCGAAAATCGTCAAGTTGTTAAATTCGATCCGCAAAGTACCATTATCGATATATGGTTTCAACTGGGGAAACACAGTGGATTCATATTGATAACACATCGGGCAAGAAAAATCAGAAAACTGAACCATAGTCACGGGTGCCTTCGGGCTGCCAATCGCCCGGGCATCGTTCCTATTGGAGCGATAAAAAGACTTGATAAGCTTTTTACCCTGTTCGTCGCTGATTAGGTTCACCCCTTGAGGTAACTGTTGGTCATTTTGTGTACCTTGGGTGCTTAGCGATGACGAATCAGTTGCGTTGGTATTAGTACTATCGGATTTACTCGAACCTAGATAATAGGCGATAAAAAATACCAGCACTAAGAAGGAAATTGCCAGTAGCACTAAGACAATAATGGCCGCCGGCTTTTTCTTGGGTCGCTCTAAGGCAGGGGATTCACTCATTACCTATTCCTCTCTTTGCTTCTAGCCTAAGGGAGAAAAGCAGGTTGGAGCCAGTTAGTTAAAGCACGTCGTGCCGTTGCAGGTAGCGCATTGCTAACCAGCCCAGGGGTGCTCGCATCCAGAAAGTTAACAATCGGTACAGCAACGCTCCAGAGAGGGCAATCGCACCTGGAACCCCGGCTACCTGCAGGCCAGCGGTGAGGGCGGCCTCGACCGGACCTAGCCCTCCCGGGGTGGGAATGAGGGAGCCTAGAGTGTTGGAGACTAGGAAAGTTACGGTAATGGTGGCAATCGGCAAGTGGTAGCCAAAAGCTGCCACTGCACAATAGAAGGCGCTGAGTTGCAGACCGGTTTGCAACAGGCAACCCAACGCGGTTAGGAACATTCGCCGGGGACTGGAGGTAATCCAGATTAGACGCGGCCAGACCTGATAGAAGGAGGGTTCAATTTTCCCCCAAATCCATTTACGCACTTTGGGGAGGGCAAACGCGGTTACTAGTGCAGCGACAATAACTAAAACAGCGGCCACCATAGTCGAGGACGGTAGTCGTACGTTCATCGATGTCCCGGTGAACATTACCATTACCGCCAGCAGCGCCACGGTGATCACAAATTGGAAAAGCTGCATTAAGGAAACGGTTGCTAGCGCCAAGGCGCTAGTCATATTTTTCTTAGTCAAGTACCTCAGGTTTAGCGCTCCAACTCCCAAACCTGCGGGAACTACTAGTGAGGTAACCGAACCCGCCATTTGCAGTAAAAATAGTTCTAGGTAACCTAGAGGATTAGGGGTGACTGCCTGCAGGGATAATGCTTGCCCGCAGCTCATAACGATGGCGAAAAATATTCCGCCCCCAATCCACCAACCGTTTGCAGTAATAATCGTGGCGTAGATTTCTTTGAAGTTCAGCGAACCTAAGATGACTAAAACTGCCGCTACCCCCAACGCCGTGAAAATAAGCGAAGACCAAGAGAAGCTGCGCAACTGAGCTCGCGGAATAGTTGCGGGATCGGTTTGACTGATACTTAATAGTCGTTGGCGCAAGTTGGGAAGTAGAGAAGTTTTTCGTACCTGTCGTCTGGTGGAATCTGGCAGTGCCAAGGTTTGCAATACGGGCACCATTGCCTCTATTTGAGAAGCGGGAAGTACCTGTCCCATGGCTTTGACAGCCTGATCTTCCCCCACTACCAGGCTGGTTAGTACTAACAGTTGTACCTGGTCGATTAGAATAGACATTTTGGAGGCCGCAACTTCTCCCTGTGACCAGTTGAGAAAATAGGGGGATCCATCGGATCCTAAACAAAGATTCTGGGCATTGATATTTCGGTGGGCGAGCCCCCCTTGATGGGCGTGGAGCAACTGTTTCCAGGCGGATATAAGTTGTTCATCTAAAATATCCGCAGAGTCTAGGGAACTAAAAGGTCTGAGAGCAATATCGTCCTCGAAAATGTTGAGCATAGTGGTTCCCGAGTGGGCAAGACCGTGATAGGGACGCGTATTCACCTGTGTACGCGTGGTCATCGCCCCCATTAATGCGGTGTATTCCCCGTTTTGCCTCACGGTAGCGGCAGTTGACTTTGAGAAAGAGCGTAACCGTAGGTTATTCCAGATTCCTGTAATCCAAGTGGAGAGGCGGGAGTCGCCATCGGTAGCCACCACCCGGTAGCGGCGAGAATTCTCAGAGATGACGCAATAGACTCGGTCGGACAAGCCAGCTGTTTCCCCTTGGGATTTCAGATCCTGACCGGCGAAGGTAGCTAGCTCTGAAACTGGATCTAGGGGCAGACTTGCTGATTTCATTTTCCCCACCGGCAGTAGGGAGTCAGCTTCGGTAGTGAAAGTCACTTGTTCAACGCAAAGTAAATCTCCTTCAGTGGGAGGATCTAGACGCAAGATTCGTCGGGGAATAATCCCCACTCGGGTTAAAGCTCGAATCAGGGCAGTTCCGGTGGGGCGATAGTTCCGCACTCCCCACAGGTAGCGTCCTATACATCCGGTGAAAGTACCTAATAGCACAGTGATTAGTGCCGAAGGTAAAGTCATTCGGCCTTGCAGTACTGCCAGAGCTAAGATTGCCCAAGTTATTGCCCATAGCAATCGTACTAGTTGGTCTCGTCGGCGTTCCCCCGCCATAGTCATCATTGCTACTACCGCAGTAAAGGGAATGGAGATGGCGACGATAGAACCACCCACTGCCCAAACTTTTAACGCGTTAGAAAAAACGTAGGGTAGCGCCGAAAATAAGACGGAAGCTCCGAATGCGACCACTCCCCCCACTATCGCGGTAAAAGCAGCTTGGAAGGTTCGTAACCATTGCCCACGCAGCGCTAGCATAATCAACAATGACACTGGGGATAGCAGGATAAATAGATTTTGGAGCATGGAGAGGGGAAGCAGTAGAATCTGCGCTAAAGTCGTGTTAATAAAAACTTTAGTTAAATCTTGAGCGACCGCTTGAGTGGTCGTGTGGGCGTAGATAGCCAGTAATACCACCAGGATGATGGTTGCCAAGTAAAGCCCGGCACGTGCCAGGTCATCTATGCGACGCAAACGCGAGTTTTTGGCATCAACTATTTCGGTAACGTGCTGATTGCGCTGGGGGCTGGCAGTATCTCCCGAAATACCCATGTCTTGATTCTATGCGATTAACCCGGATGTGACCTTGCGCCCAGGGTAGATTTTTGCTTGCTAGGGGTTTAGCGCCCTCGTCTAGGATGAAAGAAGTTCATAAATCTATTTAGGAGGGCTAATGTTGGGGCTTATACCTACCACCGGAGCGATGGATTACCTTACTGATCCCAATCTTCTGCTCAACACCCTCCTGACGCAACTTGGTGGCTGGATGGTGGCTGCAGTCGCTCTCATCGTGTTTATCGAATCCGGTGTGCTGTTCCCGGTACTTCCGGGGGACTCCATGATTTTTGCCTTGGGAATTTTACATAACCGGATTCCAGGAGTGCCGGAATGGTTGACTTTTCTTGTGCTCTTTATTGCCGCTATCGGGGGAAACCTGGTGGGTTATTGGCTGGGGCGTAAATACGGGCGACGGCTATTTAAAGATGATGCCCGCTATTTATCAACCGAAAATATGCATAAATCTGAGGAGTTTTTCCGCCGTTACGGTGGAGTGGCCTTATTGTTGGCACGATTCGTTCCCTTCGTCCGCACTTTTGTGCCGATCATTGCCGGGATTGGCAAGCAACATTACCGGACTTTTTTGATCTGGAATATGCTAGGTGCCGCGCTCTGGATTGGGGTTTTTATGCTCGCAGGGATACTGCTAGGGGATATTCCGGCAATAGCCAATAACGTAGAGGTAATCGCCCTTGCCATCGTGGCAATCTCGGTACTACCGATGGTGTTCAGCTATTTCAAGGCGCGTTCTCAGAGAAAAGCTGCCGGAAAATAGGCGAGTGGAAGCTTGCTAATAGCCAGCGTTTCTTTGCCTGTGTGACCTGCTAAAAGGAAGGGAAATTTTCGCTTTTACTGGTCACGTTCGATGCCGACGACTTGGTATCCGGCATCTTTAATGGTGTCACGGAGAACCTGATCCTCGATCTCGTAGTCACTAAGGATGGTCACCTGGCTGGGTTCATCGGTGCGAAGCAACACCGATACCCGTTTAACCTTATCCAGATGTTCTAAAGCTTCACTTACATGCTCTACACATTTATTACAGGTCATTCCAGTGACCAAAATATTGATTGTGCGATCAGTAGCCTTTTGTCCTGGACGTTTAGCTGGGAAGAACCACATAATTTCCTCTTCTTGTATTTTGATGCGTTCTGCCTGAATTCTAATCTCTCGTTGGCGGTTTGCAACGGGTTCAGCTGTTTATGAAACCCACAGAAATTTCAGACGGGGCAGGAGATTGAGGGAATCTCCTGCCCCGTACCTAACCAGCAAACTGCTAAGGCCAGTTCCCAGTGGCCTTAACCGTTTATTAACGACCTGGTTAGGGCAATGGCGCCACCTGCGCCAATCAACCCAAGAACCGCGATTGCGACAATCGTGCCGAGCCCACCCATGCGATCAACCACACTGGGGTTGCTTACAGCACGAGCCGCAGCGGGTGCCGAGGGGGCTGCCTTGGGTTTTTCTACTCCCTGAACTTGACTGGCGGTCCCATTGCCAGTGCTCTCCTTCGCGCTATTTGACCCCTCTTGAGCCGGTTTAGCGGAGTTGTTCGCGGTAGTAGAAGGAATATCCGTTCCACTTGCGTTATTGGAGGATGAAGCATTGTTTGGAGCTTCCCGGAAACGAATCGGACCGGGAACAGTTACTGTACGGGTGCTTTCTCGATACTCAACTACGGTGCGTACCGGAGTCGGTTGTGGTTTAGCTTGGCTGGTAGTGTCGGCCTGACCAGTTCTGGGGCTGGTTTGTGTTGCAGCATGTGGAGCGGGTTTCTTGGCGGAAGCATCAAGCGTTGGAGCTTGGCGCTCCACCGTGGGAGCTGCGGGAGATTCCGGAACCTCGGGAACGTCGGGATGGGAAGGCTCAGTGTTTGGATCAGTTTCGGGCAGAGGTTCCGGAGCAGCATCTAGTACCTTAAAGTCGCCAGCAGCCGGAGCCCTAAACTGGTGTAGCTCTAGATGAGGATTAACATCTTGCCTTACAGCCTGGGGGTTAACCAGCATCTTCTTAATTTGTAAATATTTGTCAAAAAGATTGTTGTCCAATACCGAGCTGAAGTCGTAATCACACCCCGCATTCACTTTCAAAGCTCCGTATAGTTCATCCTCTAGTTGGACAAAAACCCAGGCGTAAGTGTGTTTGACTGACGATTTGAAACTGTAGCTTGCAGCTAAACCAAAACCGCTGTCTTTAACTGCCTCTTTTATATGGCGGTAGTTAGCATCAGCGTCAGAGTTAAAAATGTACATATAGCCGCCGCCATTGGGATTGCGGTAGCTGTCGCGGCTGGGGAAAGGACTTTGATCAGAATCAGAAACAGTAAGGAACCAGTCTTTGCCGGCTGGGAGGTTACGAATCTCCACATTTTCGGAACCCAGCTGATCCGAACCGATACAACCACTTAAAAACTTGGGGGTGTTTGCTACTGAGGTGGTTACGTTTATCTCGCCAGCTGGCGATTCACCTTGGAGGTTTCCGGCTGCAGCTACTGCTAAGAGACCGGCAGGAATCAAGGCCGTTGCGCAAACCCCAGACACTAGGGTCTGGGCGAAATTCTTAAGTCTCATGATTAAATCCCTCATCTATTGTGGAGCCGTTTTGGGAACACTCCATTCATTTGGTACCACTCATAATCTTACCGCGTGGTCACTAAATTGCCAGCTGAAAATTATCTAATCTAGGTAAGATAGCTCACATAAGGCTTTAACCTTGATAAATATCCAGAGGATGCTCGTAATTTTTCTGTAATCCCGCTGTAAACTTTTTATTTTTAATACTTACCAGTCGGTAAGTATTAATTTTGGGGTAGTTCTCCGTTAGCCAGCTCGGGGGCATAACCGATATAGGTTTGGGGGGTGAGCGCTGCTAGCCGTGCCTGTGCATCCTCAGACAGGCCTAAAGATAGTACAAAGTCTCTCATAGCTGCTTGATCAACTTTGCTATCGCGGGTGAGCTTTTTTAGACGCTCATACGGGTTATCCATCCCGGGAGTACCGGCTAAGCCTTCGACCCGCATCACCTGCTGCACTGCCTCTCCAAGAACCTCCCAGTTTCGATCAAGGTCACGCGCCATCACTTGATCGGCTATATCAAGTCCATTGAGACCACCCGAAAGATTATAGAGGGCGAGCAGGGAATGCCCGATTGCCACTCCGATATTGCGTTGGGTGGAAGAATCTGTAAGGTCACGTTGCAATCTGGAGGTAACCAGGGTTTGTGCCAAGGTTTCCAGTAGCGCACACGAAATCTCCAGATTGGCTTCTGCGTTTTCAAAGCGGATGGGATTGACCTTATGGGGCATAGTAGAAGAACCTGTCGAGCCTTGCGCTGCCAAGTTTTGGTGGAAGTAGGCCATCGAGATGTAGGTCCAGCAGTCTGTCGCCAGATTGTGCATAATCCGGTTGACCCTAGCCAGGTCGCTATACAGCTCGCTTTGCCAGTCATGGGACTCAATCTGGGTGGTAAGAGGATTCCAGGTTAGCCCTAGATGTTCCACGAATGACTTCGCCAGCTGCGGCCAGTTAGCACTGGGCACAGCCACTTTATGTGCGGCCCAGGTACCAGTCGCACCGTTTATTTTGCCTAAATACTCGGCATTTTCAATCCGGCTAATCTGTCGTTTTAGACGGTAAGCGAACACTGCCATTTCTTTACCGAGAGTCACCGGGGTAGCTGGTTGACCATGAGTGTGTGCCAGCATAGGTACTTCAGCGGCTTTACAGGCAAGTTCATCAAGTTGTTTTACAAGCTTCTTGGCTTGCGGGAGCCACACTTTTTCTACAGCACCTTTAATCCCGATCCCGTAGGCCAGATTATTAATATCTTCAGAAGTGCAGAAAATATGTACGGCAGCCAAGTAGTGGGGTAAATCGGTTTCCGCTAAAACATCTGCCGCGCGACGCAGACGTTCTTGTAAGAAATACTCGACCGCCTTCACATCGTGCTTGGTTTCCGCTTCGATTTGTTTCAGCTCCGCTACCTCGGTCTCGCCGAAACTCTCTATCAGGGAGCGTAGGTAGCGTTTGTCCTCCTCAGAAAAAGGAGGTACCCCTTTTAATACTCGGTTGTCAGCCAGGAAAATCAGCCACTCTACCTCCACTAAAAGCCGGGCACGGTTAAGAGCCGGTTCGGACAGGTAGTTAGTTAGCGCAGCTACGTGGGAGCGGTAACGTCCATCTAAGGGGCCTAAAGCAGTATCGGTGTGGGCGAAATCAAAACAGTTATCAAGCAGGGTTTGCATGACTCCTATTATGACACGGTCAATAGGGGTCAGTCGTAGTGCGTACTTGGGGGAGCTGACAGATCAGGGGTGAGTGGTGAACATCCCCACCAGCCGTATTTTTTGAAACGGGCGAGCAGTATCTGCCATAAGGGAGCAAACTTAAGTTATGACCCAAGTTAGATTTCGGCAGGCACTTGCTACTCTTCCCACCTATGTCGCCGGCAAAGGCGAGGCGGGAAAAGTAGTTAAACTCTCCAGTAACGAGCTTCCGTTCCCGCCTGACTCATCGGTTATCCAGGCAGGTGTAAATGCTTTATCATCGGCTAACCGCTATCCGAGTGCGATTGGTAGCGCCCTAGTAGAAAAACTAGCTGCCCGCTTTGGTCTGGAGCAAAACCAAGTGGTGGTAGGTCCCGGCTCCATTCAAGTGCTCGCTAATGCAATTACTGCCGTAGCACAGGCGAACAATAACGTAATTTACCCTTGGCGTTCTTTTGAGGCATACCCGATTTTGGTGGGAATCACCGGTGCCTCTTCCCGGAAGATTCCGCTCACCGAACAGGGTAGTCATGATTTAAAGGCCATTTTAGAGGCAGTAGATGCAGATACCTCAGCAGTTATTCTCTGCAGTCCCAATAACCCCACCGGTTCATCCCTATCGGCAGAGCAGGTTCGCGAATTTTTAAAGGTTTTACCCCATACGGTGCTGGCAGTTCTGGATGAAGCCTATTTCGAGTTCGATACCTCTCCCGGGCATGTTGATGGTACGGATTTACTTGCAGATTTTCCTAACTTACTGGTGCTACGAACTTTTTCAAAAGCCTATGGGATGGCGGGGCTGCGTTGCGGCTATGGTTTAACCAGTCCCCAGGTGGCGGCGGCAATCCGCAAAGTGGCAACCCCCTTTGGACTGTCAAATGTGGCAGAAGCATGCGCGCTGGCGGCGTTAGCGGCGGAGGAAACCGTGCGTCAGCAAGTAGGCGAGATTACTCAAGAACGAGAGCGGGTATTGAATATACTGCGCGACAATGGTTGGAATATTCCGCAGGCAGGCGGTAATTTTATTTGGTTTAACGGGCAAATAGGCGCGGAAATTCAGGCAGCTATGCTTTCCCAGGGGATACAAACCCGCGGTTTTCCTGAAGGGCTGAGGGTAACTATCGGTAGCCGCACAGAAAATGATCAGTTCTTGATGGTAATGAGGGATATAAAACCCAGTTAGATCCCTATTTTGTGGAGCCGGGAAGTTAGCTAGCAAACTTTTATAGCAGCAGCTCGCGGTAGTGCCAAAATAGGTCACGCCGCCAATCAGCGATCGCGGGGTTTACCACTATCACCTGGGGAAAATCGCGATTAAGCTGCTCACTAAGGAAGGCGGGAATCTCTTGAGGTACGCCGTCAGGATTAACTAAGAACAGTACTGGCCATGCGTCTGGTTTAAAACCGTGAAACTCTGCAGTGAGAACACGTAGCATTTGCCCGGCGGGCACCCTTAAACGCTGCGTTAGTACGTTTAGCAGTTGGTTATGATTGTCAGTGGCTGGAGTGACTGCTAGGGATTCAGAGGCAATCGGGGTGAGTGCATCTTCGCTAGGAAGACCGGCAACCAGAGTGTGCAGACGTGGAAGATTATGCGCCTCTAGGGTGATCTCAAACTTTCCGCCCGGATTTAAAATGGCTCCCAAAGGAGCAAATTTTGTGCTGATTTCCTCCACATGCTCAGTTAAAAGCGCAGCTTTTATCGGGGAGGTATCGGTTGCTCGCAGACGAGTGGAATAGGTGAGTAAAAAATGGGAATCATCGCTATGCGTGACTTGCCCACTGCTATAAACCGGATAAATTGCGAGGGCACGAAGCAAAGGTTCGAGTCGACCAGTAGCAGCCGACATATAGATAGCTTCATCAAGAGGTTGATCTTTTTCGCGTTTTAGACGGAAGTTACGAAACCGGGTACGCCATGGTTTTTTCATCTACGGATGCATCCGCGAAAAAGCAAGTAACCCGATACCGGAAATACCGGAAGCTGCCAGACCGAAAGCAAATACCGCGAGAGAGGAGGAACGAACCCATTCTTGAGCAGCTTGCTTGGTAGAAGTGCTATCCGCCTGGAACTTTAAGGAACTTCCGCTATCGGTATAGGTATTGGAATCGGAACCATTTGTATTGGCAGAGTAATGCTTAGGGGCCGCAGAGTCAGCCTGATTTCCAGATGATTTCCCAGCATCTGCAGAGATTGTTGTCGGGGCGGGAAGGGTGAGGAATGCACCTGCCAGCGGTTGGGGTAGTTGCGCGTGACCTAGGGAGTTGCCAGTCCTGGCAGTGTTAGCACTGTCAAGCCGCGAACTCGCATGTAAGTGGGGAGAAGAATAGCTCTGAGCATTAGTGGAGGTACCTGTAGGCTTGCGGTCGGAATTAGGTCGAGTATGAGAATTTTCGTTCCCGACTCCCTCCGAGGGTATCCAAGGATGAGGATTTAACCCAGGATCGAGGGTGGAATCATTTCCTGACTGGGAATTTTCGCCAGTATCTCCGTGACCTGGCGTGGGATTAACGGGGGTGGTGTCTTCGGGATTGGGGGTGGGGACAGGTCCTGGCTGGGGGTTTTCCTCATTATCTCCGTGGCTTGGCGTCGGTGTTTCAGGAGTATTTTCTCCCGGGTCGGGAGTGGGAGGAATCTCTGATCCTTCCCCAGAGTTTCCATCAACGATATCCTGCAGATCTTGAGGGATTGCGGCTTCTTTACCAACGATAAAGGTGTAGGCCATTTCAGCCTGGTAAATTTTTCCAGGCTGTCCGGGGTCTTCGGTAATCGCCTTCAGGTTGATGGTATAAAACCCAGATTGGCTAAAGCGCAGGTTAATAACGTCTTCTCTGCTTACTAGGGTATTTTTGAAGCCGCTATCGGAACTGTTTTGAGCCAGGGAATGAGGCATTTCTTGGTAGGTGCCACCAGATTGTTCTGACCGTGATTCTATTTTCGTTTCCGGATTCCAAGCTTTTACTTTGGTAACTTGGAAAACTGTCTGAGTTTTATCGCTGAAACCGGAGGCGGATAAGGCCGATTTATCTGCACTAAACAGGGTTCCGTAATAGACTCGCGCGACTATCTGTCCACTTTGATCGGAAGCTACCCGCACGCAGGTGCCGAATTTGGGTTTGTAGGTCGTGGTTTCTTCGCCCCGCTCATTTATGGTTTTAAGGGTGCGGGTGTCAGTGAACTGATTACTAGAGTCAACCCCGGACTTCCAGGTGGTATTGGTATACCCCAGATAGGTGTTTCCATTTGCGTACCCCAAGTAAATCGGGGTGTTTACAGCGGTGTCGTTAACAAATCCGGATCCACCAGGGCAATTAGCCTTTGCCCAGTCATTCAAATTTTGGGTTCCAGACGCTGGTGTTGCTGAGGAATTACTGGTCGGCGGCGTGTCGAGAGTAGTGGCAAAGGCGGAAGGAGCAGAGCAGAAGCCAATGTACAGCGGCGCCGCTGCCACTAGAGTTGTGGCAGCAAAACTGCTGATCTTGCGCAGAATGCTCATAGCTAATCGAAACTTTCCAACCCAATTAGTATTATCAACACAAGTGTATCACAACATTAAAGTTTAGCGATAGAGTTTTAATCGAAGTTAACGCAAATTCCTGGGGTAATGAGCGTTCAATTAGAAAGGGTGTCGAAATAGCTTTAACTTAATTATCTTCCTTAGCTTCGGCAGCAGCCCGCATCGCAGAGGGAAGCGCCTCAAGAATGTGTCCCACTGCCCGGTCATCGTGAGCAGAAGACACGAACCAAGCCTCAAACCCGGAGGGTGGTAAAGCGATATTTTCTTCCTCCATCGCGTGGAAGAACGCGCGGTAACGGAAAGTTTCCTGCGCATTGGCCTGCTCGAAATTAGTTACTCCATTTTCTGCTGGACCTTCCCCGAAGAACACCGAGAACAAACTGCCTGCCCGGTTGACTTTCAACGCTACCTCCGCTTCCGCGGCCTCGTGCTCAATCGCCCCGATGAGAGCGTCAGCAACCGCAGTAGTGCGGGCATAGACCGCGTGGTCGGCTAACTCCAAAGTTTTCAGACCGGCCGCGGTGGCCAATGGGTTACCCGAAAGGGTTCCGGCCTGGTAAACCGGTCCCAGGGGAGACAGCTGCTCCATAATTTCCCGAGATCCACCTAAAGCGGCCAGCGGCATGCCCCCGCCGATGACTTTTCCGAAAGTGAAGATGTCCGGCACGAACTCCATTTTTTCTAACTGGCTTTCCCGCCAGCTAGCCAGCTCGTCCTCGTTGGAAAAATCAGGAAGCCTAGCAGGTAAATCAATCCAATAATCATTTTGTAAACCCCAATACCCCGAGGGACCTACCCGGAAACCAGTTAGCACTTCGTCGGTAATCATTAACGCCCCGTACTTGCTGGTGAGTGTACGAATATGTTGATTGAAGCCAGGCAGTGGTGGCACCACTCCCATATTGGCAGGGCAGGATTCACAAATAACCGCCGCGACTTGTTCCCCTTTACGCTCAAAGGTTTCGGTAAGGACGTCAAAGTCGTTATAGGGGAGGACGATGGTTTCGGCCGCAACCGCTGCGGTCACCCCGGCAGAGCCAGGCAGTCCCTGGGTGGCCACCCCGGAACCAGCTGCGGCCAAAAGACCATCGGAGTGCCCGTGATAGCAGCCGGCAAACTTGATGATTAAGTCACGTCCGGTAACTCCCCGCGCCAGACGGATAGCGGTCATAGTGGCTTCGGTACCGGTAGAAACCATGCGGACTTGTTCACAGGAAGGCATCCTGGCGGTAATTGCCTGTGCCAGCTTGGTTTCACTTACCGTAGGGGCACCAAAAGAGAGGCCTTTGGCAGCGGCTTCTTGCACTGCCCGCACCACCGGGGGACAGGAGTGTCCTAGCAGTGCCGGTCCCCAGGAACAGACCAAATCCACAAAAGTGTTGTCTTCTTCATCACGTACGTAGGCGCCGAAGGCCTCTTTGATGAAGTGCGGCGTGCCGCCCACGCTTCCGTAGGCGCGTACCGGAGAGTTAACGCCTCCAGGGATTGCTTTGCGTGCCTGGGCGAATAGTTCTTTATCGGATTGGTTTGCTTGCTCGCTCATGCGCCCATTATCGCCCACAAGTCCCCAAGGAGTGATAATCGCAGTGTTTGCAGACCGATTTATGCGGACATTGTTAGGGGTCTCTCCCCCACGGAATCCTGGTATCACCACAGGCCGAAGCGGGTCTGGGGATAAGGAAAGGGGAAGGGATGAAGAATTTGGCGTTACGAACACTGGTGTGGGTACAAACCCGGCAGGCGATTGGCCGCTTGAAAACCGAGGAGGACGGGATGACTACCGCTGAATATGCGATCGGCACTTTAGCGGCAGCAGCGTTTGCCGGCTTATTGATGGCAGTGATTAAGGGAGGAGGGATAAAAAGTGCCTTAACTGCAATTATTCAACAGGCGCTCGCGATTTAAAGTGAGAAAAATGTTCAGGCATCATCCGCGGTCGGCGCAGTTTTGGCAGTGGCTGCGCCGACTGTGGCAAATGCGGCGGGAAAGTCAGGGCGGCTACGCCACCGTTGAGACCGCCTTGGCTTTGCCCGCGCTAGTGGCGGTAGCAGCTTTGGGCTTGGGAGCCGGCGTGGCGGGGGCTGCCAAAGTGCAAGTTTGTGATGCAGCTAGGACTGCCGCCCGCGGGGCAAGTATAGGTGTGCCCTGGCGAGGCGCAACCGGGGTGGCGGTGAAGATAAACTCTGGCGGGCAATGGGTTAATGCTATTGCCAGCAAAAGATTGGTGGGGCCGGTATTACCAGTTGTTACCTGCCAGGCCAGTGCACTTAAAGAAACTGAGTTAATGATGGGGTTAGAGCGGTGAATCCTTGTTGGGGGCGAAGAAAACTAAATTCCGCAGAGCTAGAAGCAGGCTCCGCCACGATTTGGGCGGTGGGATTCATTTGTCTGTTGACGGCACTGGCGGTGGGAATTGGGCTGTTAAATGGGATTTTTGTCGCGAAGGTGCGAGCACAAAGTGGAGCCGATTTTGCAGCTTTAGCCGCCGCCCAAACCCATTTTTTCGGCGGTACAAATACTCCTTGCTCCGCAGCTGAGAAAGTT
The DNA here is from genome assembly GCF_900604285.1 of Varibaculum vaginae. GTDB lineage: Bacteria > Actinomycetota > Actinomycetes > Actinomycetales > Actinomycetaceae > Varibaculum > Varibaculum vaginae. The sequence goes on along the minus strand of NZ_UWNY01000001.1, from coordinate 291,136 downwards.
GCTCTCGAAAACCAGGTTTCCCTAGTTACTTGTAGCTTGCATACTTCTGAGGTGAGAGTTGAAGTTAACGTAAAAACCCTTTCTAACTGGGAAGTTAAAGCTCATTCGCGAGCCGGACCTGCCCTAAGTAAGGATTAAACGCCAGTAGTTTATTCGCCCTGAAAGATGGAGTGCAAAAATTCCAAAAGATCACGTCCTGCGGATTTCGATAGCATTTTGTTTCCGTTCCCACATTTGGGGGAGTGAATACAGCGGGGGCATCCCTCTTTACAGGAGCACTCATTTACCTGCCTATAAGTTAAATCTAGCCAGGTTGAAAGCTGGCGAAATCCATGCCGCGCAAAACCGGCGCCTCCGGCATTTCCATCGTAGATAAACACCGTTGGTAACCCAGTTTCCAAATGCTGCGTCAAAGATAGTCCTCCCAGATCCCAGCGGTCACAAGTAGCCACTAGAGGAAGCATTCCGATGAGGGCGTGTTCAGTGGCATGCAATCCCCCTCCCAAAAGCTGTTCTTCGTTTAGCTGTAACTGATTAATTATCTTTTCTTCGAGCGTGAACCAGCTGCCGGTGGTTTGCAGGGTTCGGGTGGGGCAATCCAGCTGAAAAGTAGCTTGATAATCGTGACCAGGTAGGCGTAGTAAATCAAAAGAAGTAACCGTATTTTGTACCTCGATTCTGCCATAATGCCAGTTGACTCCTAGCGGATGGGTTAGCGGAGTTACTTCTTCCGACAGAATCGAAATACTGGTATCTATGTTCGCACGGGTACGTAGCATTTGGGGGCCAGGAACTACTTGTGCGGTATCCTCATCGCGAGCGCAAACTTGCCAGACGTGGCCTTGATGCACATAGATAGCATCGGGATGTAACACGCTATCAGCACGGGAGCTATCAACAGTACCCACTACTTGCGCACTTTCGGCCTCAATGATCTGTATCTGACCGAGATCGCCGCGAATTTTTACCTCTTCCCAAGGCGAGAAGGGTTTGGTGATATCGAAACAAAGTCCTGCCGGCCTTTCTACCAGCAAACCCTGCCGCTGAAGCTCCGACATAATCTGGGCGCTCCTCTCCCCAAATAAGGAAATATCTTTACGGGTCAAAGGGAGTTCGGCGGCGGCACAGAGCAGTTGGGGAGCTGAAACGAATGGGTTTTCGGTGTCGAAGACTATGGCTTCAACGGGGTGGAAAATTTCTTCTGGGTGGTTTGCTAAAAAATCATCTAAAGGATTATCGGAAACCACCAGGATGCCGACTCCTTCTTGCCCCCCGCGCCCAGATCTCCCTATTTGTTGAAAGAAACTGGCGCGAGTTCCCGGCCACGAACAGGTAATGGTAGCGTCCAGCCCGGAAATATCGATTCCCAATTCCAGGGCGGAAGTTGCCGATAGGCCTTGTAAGACGCCTTCGCGCAGGTCTTTTTCTAACTTTCGCCGCTCCTCTGGCAGGTAGCCACCACGATAGGCAGCCACCTGAGACATTAACGATGGATTGCGGGTACTGAGCTGATCTCGGGCAACCTGGGCGATTGTTTCCACCCCTTGTCGGGAGGATGCGAAGGCCAGCACTCGCCCTCCGTTATTTACTAGCTGAGCCAGTAGCCGCCCACCTTCCCAAATGGCGGGATAACGTGGTTTTTCATCTTGTTTACCTGCAGGATGGGCGGTTTCATTGGTACCGGAAAGTTTCTGGTTTTCTAAGACGAAAGCTTCTGATTGTCCTGGGGTTTGCTTACTTTCTTCTCCGAAATTTTGGCTATCCCAACAGGCAGGATCGCTCGCTTCAATTACCGGTGGGCGCCAGATCAGTACTGTATGGGTTCCAGCGCCGGAACTATCGTGGTCGATAACTTTAAGGTTGCGGGTTTCACCCAAAAGATTAGTGGCATGAGCTGCCGGATTAGCAGTAGTGGCTGACAGTAGAGCAAAGACTGGTTGGGCTTGATAATGGCGACTAAGGCGGTGTAGTCGGCGTAAAATTAAGGCCACATTTGCTCCCAACACTCCGCGGTAATAATGTGCCTCATCTATGACCACCAACGAAAGGCTGCGCAGGAATGGTCGCCAAAGCTTGTGTCCGCGCAAAATAGCGAAATGTAAGAAATCCGGGTTGGTTAGCACGATATCCGCGCTTGCTCGAGCCCACTTTTTAACTTCTTCGGAGCTATCGCCGTCTACCGGAGCCACCTGCAAATCTAGATTGGCAAGCTCAGACCAACGATTCAAAGCCGCCGCCTGGTCGCGAGCCAGTGCCTTAGTCGGTGCCAAGTAAAGGGCGGTGGGTCGTATCCCTTTAAGGTGAGTAACGGCGTTCTTTGCTTGGGTGTTTTGGGCTAGGAACCCAAGCCATGCGGCCAAAGATTTTCCCGAACCAGTACCGGTAGTTAGAATCACATTCTGGCCATTGTAAAGTGCATTTGCACAGTTAGCTTGATGTTCCCATAGTTTGTCTATTCCGGCGGAGGTAAGTCCCGTCCGTAAATTTTTTCCAACCCAACTGGGCCAAGGAGCAAAACTAGCGTGGCGAGCTGGAAGCACTTTTTCGTAAAGCAACTGATCACTGCTCAGGGATCGTAATCCTGCCAGTAGATTATCCATCCTCATTAGTTACTCCTTTCCTTAGCGACAATGTTTAGTTACAACACGCAGCTAAATTCCCGGCGATTGTGGAAACCAGGGGGGTGACAAAATAAGGTTAAAGCATGAGTAGTGGGGTGAGAAGTAGTTTAACCGCTGGTTATGTGCGCCGTTTTTCGGCAGCCTTCCTTGCTGCACTACTATTGGTGGCCTGCTATTTGCTTTTTGTGCGTACCCGCGCAGGACAAGCAACTGATACGCTCGCCATGTTTGCGCTATCTGATCTCAACCGTTCGTTTGCGCCTTGGGATCAGGTGTTGCTACGGGAATGGTACCTGTTTATTTTGCTTCCCTTAATCGCTGTGGCGGTGATCGTGGCGCTGGTGAGACGACGTTTTGCGTTGGGTGCGCGCATGTTAGTTATGGTGGTGGCCGCCACCGTCACTACTCAGGTGTTAAAACATCTGGTGCTGTCCAGACCCGCTTTGGGGATCACCTACTATATGACCAACTCTTTCCCCTCGGGTCACACTACGGCGGCAGGAGCGGCAGCTGTTGCGTTAGTGATGGTGGCGGCTGATCGCTGGCGGGAAGTGGCTACCTATCTCTCGGCTCTGGTGCTCTGGATGGTGGCTCTAGCGGTGGTTGTAGCGCGTTGGCATCGGCCATCGGATGTATTTGCTGCCATCGGTGTAGTTGCAGTGTTCGCTTTATTGCTTTCTCCCCTGGAGCTGGGCGGAGAGCGTGGAAAGCGAGCGTTGCGACGAGGACGTATTTTCACTCCCTTTGCGGCAGCCATTGCGCTGGTAGGAGTAGTTATGGTTGCCTACTGTTACTACCAGTTAGCTAAGGGGGGCAACTATTTTATGGTCGGTAGTGCTACCGCAGATCTCAGCCAGCTAGCTAAAATTCGTCACCCCCTCGCCCTTATGTTGGCGGGGGGAACGGTTCTTTCCTTGGGGGGAGTCTGTTGGATTTTTGTTTTTGAGGTTGCCCGCGCGGGGATGCGGCCGCAAAAATCTTCCTCTCTCATTCGCTAGGGCTTAAGACCCAAAGTATTTGGGCAGGTCGAATGGGTACGCACTCGCGAATAAAGTAACTATCTTCGCTCTCGCCAGCAAATATGAGAAAAATCGGGAAAAACACAATATCTAGTGGTTTATATTTGGGAAACCTACTATATCTCGTGTGTCTATTAGTCTTTGTGGACAGTTTTACCTATAGTCGGTAGCGGTGGCTAAAAAGCCGGAGATGCAAATACATAGAAGAGGAAGAAGATGGAACCCCAGATAAAATCGAAACATTTGGTTGATCCTGCTCAGACGGTAAATGAGTATCTATCGAAAGCTGATTGGCGGGTAAACGCCAATGCGAACCAGGGTTATTCGCTGGGGGGGATGATTCTTAACTCTTCAGGTAAGTTGATTGCCAACTATTGGTTAAATGAAATCTACACTCCCGAAATTGGGCAGGCGCACCGCGAGGGTGACTATCATATTCACGACCTGGATATGTTCGCAGGCTACTGCGCAGGCTGGTCCCTAAAACAGTTGCTACAGGAAGGTTTTAACGGGGTGTCCGGTGCGATTGCTTCCAATGCTCCGCGCCATTTTTCCTCTGCGTGCGGGCAAATCGTAAACTTTTTGGGAACTTTGCAGAATGAGTGGGCAGGTGCCCAGGCTTTCTCTAGTTTCGACACCTATATGGCGCCGTTTATCCGCAAAGACAACCTGGATTACGAGCAGGTTCACCAGTGCATGCAGGAACTGATTTATAACCTAAATGTGCCTAGCCGTTGGGGCAGCCAATGCCCCTTCACTAACCTGACGTTCGACTGGACTTGCCCGGACGATCTGGTAGATGAACACCCCTTGATTGGGGATGAACTGATGGACTTCACCTACGGGGATCTATCTGAAGAAATGGAGATGATCAACCGGGCGTTCATTGAAGTGATGACCGCCGGAGATGCCGATGGGCGGGTATTTACCTTCCCCATCCCCACCTATAACATCACTCCCGACTTTGATTGGGATTCCCCCAACACCGAGCGGCTGTTTGCGATGACCGCCAAATACGGTCTGCCCTACTTCCAGAACTTCCTGAACTCGGATCTGGATCCCCACATGATTCGTTCGATGTGCTGTCGCTTGCAGCTAGATCTACGGGAACTCTTAAAACGAGGTAACGGGCTGTTTGGTTCGGCGGAGCAAACCGGCTCCCTAGGAGTAGTAACCATTAATATGGCGCGTCTCGGTTACCTTTATAAGGGCGATTTGGAAGGGCTTACTCAGCGCCTCGATTACCTGATTGACCTGGCCAGCCAGTCCCTAGAGAAGAAACGAGAAATAATTTCCTGGCATATGGATTCCGGTCTCTTCCCCTATACTCGTCGTTATCTGGGTACTCTCGATAACCATTTCTCCACTATTGGGGTAAATGGTATGAACGAGATGGTTCGTAACTTTACCGATGATGCAGATGACATTACCGGCGAGATGGGACATAAAATGTGTGCTGACCTGCTCGATCATATCCGAGAGCGGATGGTACAGTTGCAGGAAGCAACCGGTCACCTCTACAACTTAGAAGCTACCCCCGCTGAAGGGACCACATACCGTTTTGCGAAAGAGGACGCCAAACGTTTCCCCGGCATTATTCAGGCTGGAACTAAGGATGCTCCCTACTACACCAACTCTTCGCAGTTGCCAGTGGGTTACACCCAAGACGCTTTCCAAGCACTAGAAGAACAGGTAGAACTGCAAGGTAAATATACAGGTGGCACTGTGTTGCACCTGTATATGGGCGAAGCGATGAACTCCGCGGAGTCCTGCAAGACTTTGGTACATCGGGCGCTAGCTAACTTCAAGCTACCCTATATTACGATTACTCCCACCTTCTCCATCTGCCCGGTACACGGGTATTTGTCGGGTGAACATTTTGATTGCCCCAAGTGCGCTCAGGAAGGCAACCACGAGCAGCCCTGTGAGGTGTGGACGCGGGTTATGGGATACTTCCGTCCGGTGACTTCTTTCAATACCGGCAAGAAGAGTGAGTACGCCGAGCGCACCACTTTTTCACAAGAGTTAGCTGGTGTCTGATTCTTCGTTGCCTCCCCAGCCCAGTTTGCTGGGTCAGGCACGCCGACTCAATATCGCGGGTTTAGTGCCGTTTTCCACGGTCGACTGGCCGGGGAAAATTGTGGCGAGTGTCTTTTGCCAGGGCTGCCCTTGGCGCTGCACCTACTGCCAGAACTATGAAATCTTAGATTTCAAAGTGCCCGGAGCAGTGCCGTTTGCGGAGCTAGAGGACTTGTTAGGACGTCGAAAAAAACTGCTGGATGGGGTAGTTTTCTCCGGCGGGGAGGCGCTAGCACAGGCGGCCCTAATCCCGGCGGCTAGTTGGGTTAAGGGTCAGGGTTTCCAGGTGGGACTGCATGCGGCCGGCGCGTATCCTTCGCGCCTGCAAGAAATGTTAACTGCCGATCTGCTTGATTGGGTGGGTCTAGATATTAAAGCCATGCCCACTGACTACCGCAAGGTTACCGGGGTAGCGGGAGCAGCTAAAGCTTTTGCTTGCCTGGAGACGCTGTTGGCTAGCGGCGTTAACTATGAGGTGCGGTTAACCATATACCCAGGACATCCGGGGAAAGTGGTGGAATTGGCGCGGGATTTGGCTACGCGGGGGGTAAAAAACTTTGCCCTGCAGCAGGCACGCAAGTTGGGAGCTTCCCCAGAGTTTACGGCGCAAGCCGCCGGCTGGGATAGCCAGGTTAAGACCTGGGCTAAAGAAATCAAGGAGCTGGGGTTTGCAAACTTTTCTTTCCGTCCCGCTTGAGGAGGCGGCAGCTTTAGTATGCCTCACCCGTGTTGAAGTTAGTAAGAATCTTTGAGAGCAGGATTTTCAGCCGGGGATATTTAGAACTCTTAGCCATTGGCTCGCCTTGCCCGCTAGAATAAGGGCAGTATTTTATCTACCCAAAGGCGAGCCATGACTGATAATCACGACCTGGAAAAGCTACGCGAACGGGCACTAGCGTCCGAAACAGATGCGAATCAACTATTTGAAATCGCAGCCCAACATCCCGAGGTATTTGCTGAGGTAGCTGCTAATCCGAATGCCTATCCGGATCTTCTTAATTGGCTGGAACAAGTGGGCGATGAGCGGGTAAGGGCCGTGGTGCTTGCGCGCAGAGGCGGACTTATGGGGCGAGCCGCTCTTACACAAGCCCAATTCGTATCCTCTGCCTCCTGTACGACGCCGAATTTATCTGCTCCACAAATGCAGCAGTTAAGCGCGGAAAACCAGGAAGAATCCAAACAAGAAATTCCCCAAAAGCAATCTCCGTCTCCATATAGTCCGTTTGCTCCCCGGCAAGAGGAAGACTTTGCAGTTCCAGTAGCTGACGCTGCGAGAGAAGAGGCAGAAAGCCCAGTCGAAACTGCACAGGTAACGGAAAATATGAGTTCTCAAGAAGATATGAAAGCGGAGGATTCAGAACAGGGAAGAAAACCCGCGGAATCGGAGGAAGAAAAGCTAACGGAAAGTTCTATTGAAAGCCAGCTGGACAGCGAGTTTCAGGCAGAGGAAGGGAGTGAAGCAGAGGGCGATGAGGATGCTACCCACCTGGGCAGTATCCCTATGGAAAACCTACAAACAGAGATTCCCTCAATTGATGAGGGGGCCACTCGGCTGGCAGCTACGGTTTCATTGCCAACGCAACAAGAAGCTCCCAGCTATTTGTTGCCCCAGCAGCAGCCTGTGATAACTCCGCCTGCTAATTACCCACCGTATTCGCCCTATGCCGCTTACTATGGAAACCCACCGGTAGTTAATGTTCCTCAGCGGAAAAAACCTGGGCACAACTGGGGAATTATTATCTTGACGGTGCTGTTAGTACTGGCTTTAATCTCGTTTACCGTAGTAGTTACTTGGATTGTGTCTTCACGTAGCGGTAAAGCAGGTGCTAGCGCTTTTACTTCCGCCACTGCAAGTACAAAGGTGGTCGCGGTGATACCTAGCGTAACTCCTACTGCCCCGACGTTCACCCAAAGTGGAAAATCGATACCCCTAAACGTGGGTTATGAAGACATGATTTTTACGCGCAAACCCAAAACATAGGTCATGTGAAGGATAGTGGCACGTTATCTTACGAGATTTATCAGCGTCAGTGGGGACAAGACGGCAGAACTTACTAGCCTGGACTAAAACAGGTCTAACTCTGGGCGCTAGTGTCAGCGACAACGCTAGGTTATTGCGTCAACCTTGTCACGCCTAACTACTTTTTCGTCGCAGTTTTCTTTGTAGTCTTAGCGGTAGTTTTCTTGGCGCTGGTGCGTTTCTTGGTGCTTTTCTTGGCTGTGGTCTTCTTGGTAGTTTTGCGCGTCCCTCGTTTTTTAACCGGTCCTTTCGCCCGCTTTTCCGCCAGTAAAGTATAGGCTTGATCGGCTTCTATCTCTTCCACGGTGCTAGCGCGCGGAACCGTAACATTGGTGGTGCCATCGGTTATGTAGGGGCCAAAGCGCCCATCTTTAATCACCACCGGTTTGCCGGAGTTAGGATCGGTTCCCAATTCCTTTAAGGGGGGCTTCGCGGTGCGTCCCCGCCGGGTCTTGGGCTGAGCGTAAATCGCTAAGGCCTGCTCCAAAGTGATTGAAAAAATCTGGTCTTCATTTTCCAGGGAGCGAGAATCTGACCCTTTCTTTAAATAGGGCCCGTAGCGACCGTTTTGTGCGGTAATCTCGGTGTTTGACTCTGGATCCTTGCCCACTACTCGGGGTAACGAAAGTAGTTTCAGGGCATCCCCCAGATCAACACTTTCGATAGACATATTTTTAAATAAAGAGGCAGTGCGAGGTTTGGTGCTCTTGGGGGCGTCCTCGGGCAGCACTTCGGTAAAGTAAGGTCCGTAGCGCCCATTCTTTACTAAAATCAGGTTGCCATTTTCGGGGTCTTTACCAAGTTCCCGCCCAGTATCAGCTGAAATTGTGAACAGTTCTTTAACTTTCTCAGCGTTTAACTCGTCGGGTGCCAAATCTTCGGGTACTGATGCCCGCTTGCCTTCCGCGTCCTCAAGATAAGGTCCATAACGCCCTATCCGCACATTTACTCCCGGCTGTACCTCGATGGAGTTGAGGGCGCGAGCGTCAATCTCGCCTAGGCCTTCCACGGTATCTTTCAAGCCCCGCTCCCAGAAGTCCCCGTTGGAGCCGCCTCCGAAATAAAAGTGGGTGAGTAATTCTTTCCCATCGCGCTCACCGGCAGCTATCTGGTCGAGGTCGCCTTCCATGGTGGCGGTAAAATCGTAATCCACCAGGGAAGCGAGTTTTTCTTCTAGTAGCCTGACCACAGAAAATGCCTGCCAGGAAGGCACCAGGGCTTGCCCGGCGCGGCGCACGTAGCCGCGCTCAATAATTACCCCGATAGTAGAAGCATAGGTAGAGGGGCGCCCCACTCCCTTTTCTTCTAGGGTTTTCACTAAGGAGGCCTCGGTATAGCGAGGGGGCGGGCTGGTAACGTGCTCGGCTTTTTCTCTATCTACGCTGGTTACTGCCAGTGTTTGTCCTTCGCTAAGTTTTGGCAGTGCCGTAGAACTATCAGCATTGGCGTAACGGGATTTATCTTTTCCTTCTTCATAGGCAGCCAGGAAGCCGCGGAAAGTGATTACGGTTCCAGAGGCGGTAAACACCACCTCACGTGTCTCGCCCTCTAAAACCAGTTGAACGTTTACCCGCACGGTATCGGTAGTTCCGCGTGCATCATTCATCTGTGATGCCAGGGTGCGTTTCCAAATCAGTTCGTAAAGCGCCGCCTGCTGATCACTAAGCGCTTCTTTGACTTGAGAGGGGGTGCGGAAGTTATCTCCCGCAGGGCGGATAGCTTCGTGTGCCTCTTGCGCTCCTTTAGCTTTTTTGGCATAAATGCGGGGCTTTTCGGGGATAGAGTCCGCGCCGTACAGATCTTTTGCCTGGCGCCGCGCCGCTGAAACCGCCTGACTGGAAAGCGCGGTCGAGTCAGTTCGCATATAGGTGATATAGCCGTTTTCGTACAGGTATTGGGCTACCGCCATGGTTTGGCGTGAAGACATGCGCAGTTTCCGCCCGGCTTCTTGTTGCAGGGTGGAGGTGGTGAAGGGAGGGGCGGGGCGGCGTGTGTAGGGCTTGGATTCTACCGAAGTTACTTGGCAAGTAGGCTTTTCGGTCAGCGCCTGTGCCAGTTTCTCCCATAGCTGTTGATCCATAACCGTGGCATTGCGTTTTAGTTGTCCGCGATCATCAAAGTCACGCCCCACAGCGAAACGCACTCCGTCCATTTCTAGGGCACGAGCATTAAAGTCCTGTCCCTCGACGCTGAAGATGGCGTTAAGATCAAAATAGCTGGCAGGTACGAAGGCAATGCGTTCGCGTTCCCGTTCTACCACGAGGCGAGTGGCTACTGACTGGACTCGCCCGGCAGAAAGATGACGGGCAACTTTACGCCACAGAATCGGGGAAACCTCATATCCGTAGAGACGATCTAATATCCTTCGAGTTTCCTGAGCCTGAACCAGGGCAGTGTCAATATCCCGAGTGTTTTCCAGGGCGCGGGCAATCGCTTCTTTGGTGATTTCATGAAACACCATTCGTTTGACTGGAACCTTGGGTTTTAATACCTCTAAGAGATGCCAAGCGATTGCCTCACCTTCACGATCCTCATCAGTGGCGAGGTAGAGTTCATCGGCCTGAGCAAGATCTTTACGTAATCCTGCTACCGTTTTTTTCTTATCGGGGTTAACCACGTAGTAGGGCTGGAAACCATCATCTACGTTCACCGCGAACTTTTTGTACGCCGAATGTTTTAGTTTCTCGGGTAGCGCGGAAGGTTGGGGCAGGTCGCGGATATGCCCCACCGACGCCTCCACCTGGTAGTCAGCACCCAGGTATCCGCTGATTGTGCGGGCCTTGGCGGGGGATTCTACTATTACCAGTTTCTTAGCGCTCAAAACTGCCTCTTCTCGGGGGTAACGATTGACCTTTATACCTTATATATATCTCGCAAAATTCTGGCGTATCCAAATCGGGTTTTAAGTTACGGTTATTTTCTAGGCTCGAACCGGTTTACCCCAGGGGGGAAGTTATTCTTTGACGGCAGCTTAAGAATGACGTAAAGATGGGGATGTTCTCATAAAAATCATTGAAAATGAGGATAGTTAAATGTTTTGGCTGATTTTCTGTTGGATTCTCAGCATGAGTGAAAGCTCAATCCCCAAAGCGATGTCGATTTGTAGATTTCCATTTTTTAAACTTTTGATGAGAAACCAACTACTTTCCACCCGTAATAGCAGGCCGTAGCTTCTTTTGGATTAAACTCAACATTAAATCATTCACATGGTCAAAATTGCCGGCGGCGTAAAACACAGTTTAGCTTCTGATTGCTACTAACGGAGTAAAAATCTAAAAATAGCCTAATATTGCAGGCCAGGACTACTTTATGGTTGGTAAGTATTCGCAAATTCTCCCTACCAGGTGTAAAACTTTCATTTTCCAACATTTTCGCTTTCAATCATGTTCGTTTTACTGGATAATAGTTAATGAACGGAGCGAAGGAACGCAAGGTTCGCGGAAGTCAAAGGATTTGGTTTCCACAAGAAGAAAACGCAAGGAAACGGGAACTACGATGAAAACGTGGAAAGAACACGCCAAGACTCTAGTCGCTGGTGTTCTGGTCGCCGGTGTGGTTGCGGCAGGTGTCAACCTGGCTGATGCAGCTACCTTTTTCACCAATACCTCCGACGCAGGTTCTACTGCGGTCACCGCTAATGCCATTGACACTAACAACCGTGAGGCGGTACGCACCCGTTACCTTAGCGATATAGCTGACACCGACTACCCCGAAAGCCCCAACAACGGTGCGGATCATAAAAAATGCCGTGCGGGCGTAGCCAACCCCACCACTGCTAATTCGGTAGCCCGGGCTCTTAATTTCTTCCGCGGCCTCAACGGTGCCGAGGCGGTCAAAATGGATATGACTTCCGGGTTGCAAGATTACGCGCAGCAGGCCGCTCTTAATATGGCAGCCAACGGTCGCCTCTCTCACTCGATCCAAGAAAACTCCAAGTGTTTCTCCCGGAAAGCACAGCAGGGAGCTGCTATCTCTAACCTTTCTGATGGTTCTGGGCAAACTCCAGCCGAACAGATTCTGTGGTACTTCATTGATCCTTCGAACTTGGGTGCTTCTACAATGACAAAGGTTGGTTCTAATGACCGCCTGGGTCACCGTATTGCCCTGATGGATCCTACTTTGGCTACTTCCTCTTACGGGAATGTGAATGGTTATAACGCCATTGTGGTAACTGGAGATCACCTGGTTAACACTGCTGATTTCAACAACAAACAGCTGGTTGATGACAGCGCTTACAAGCCGGAAGTCATGACCTGGCCGTCCGCCGGGTACTTCCCGTACCAGCTGCTGACCACCAACCGAGATGACCGTGACGATGTAGAACGCTGGAGCATTTCCTTCCGCGGTGAAAGCAAGTCACAGCGTCCTGACCTCTCTGGAGCGCAGGTGCGGGTAACCGATCCGAAAGGCGCGGAAGTTCCCACGACAGTTTTAAATAACGGTCGTGATGGGCAGGGGCCAGGAACCTGGAACTACTACAACACCTTGCTAATCAAGATGCCGAAGATTAAGGATCTGCCGGTGGGTGCCGATGGCTCTCGTGACTACACGGTTAGCGTTTCCGGGATTAAGGGAGCTGCTCGCTCCTCCTACACCTACACCGTGAAACTATTCGACCCTATGATTTCCTCTAGCCAGATGGCTCCCCAGATCAAGGTGAACGCCGCTCCTCGCGTAGCCCAGGGTGGGTATGCGGAACCGGCTAAACTTACCGTCCAGGGTTCCACCGGAATGAAGTACCAGTGGCAGCGTTCCCGGGATGCCGGTAAGACTTGGGAGGATGTGAAAGATAAGTTCCGGATTCCGGCTGATCACCGCTTCTACGGAACTGCAAATGATTTGGACTATGCTCCCGGTGCTCGCACCGAAGACAAATGGGGTCTGCTGCGTTCGGCTCCGATTGCCAGCCGCGCCGAGGCCGAATCCTTGCGCTTCCGCTTGAAGGTCACCAATCCGGTGGGTACTTCAATCTCTGAGCCGATGAAACTGGAATACTACGGATTCGATCAGGATCAGGTAGTTCGCCAGGGCGACAAACTAATCGCGAAGGTTACCTTGCAGGGTAATTCTGATTCGGTTGATCGCTACACTGATGTGATCTGGAAAGATGAAAACGGTAAGCAGGTGGGAACCGGTGATACCTTGACTCTTACCGCCGATATGAAGGGCAAGCAAATTCGTCCTACCGTCCAGTTCTGGCTCACCTCGTTCATGTCAGCTTCTCTCTATGAGCTGAAGCTGCCCGCATACTCCGTTGGGTAACTTGCGTTTTCTAAGCCTAACGGTCCCAAAGAGGGTCGCGTCCTTAGGGATGAGGACGCGACTCCTCAAAAATAAAAGAATCCAGTCGTTACCTGGCTGATTGGCTTCAATAACTGAAAAGAAAAAATCTGGCTCCTAGGACGTTCCCAGTCTAGGAGCCAGATTATTTTTACGCTATTGGGGGGCAGACGTTTCGCCTGCCCCCCAATAGCGTGGTTGCTATTTGACTAGATTATTCCGGTAGCCGCTCTTGGGTAGAGGCCGAGAAAATGTGTCGCCCGCCCTCTTTAATCCGCACCGGCATAACTGATCCCGCTGGCGGCGCAGAATGCGGAGCCACCCGGATAGTTACCTGGTTCAAACAAGGACGATCATCGCTGCGATGCTCCTTGGCGTCATGACCATCCAAAGTACCGTAAACGTAGGCATCAGAGCCTAGTTCTTCCACGTGGGTTACCTTAATCGGAATGGTGTGTTCCGGATCCGCTGTGCCGTCTTGAACCTCGAGAGCCTCGGGACGGAAACCAATAATGACTTCCCCGTTATCCTCGGGCTTAATCGCGTCCACTGTTGACTTTGCCAACGGAATCTTCGCTCCGCCCAGCACTGCGGAACCATCCTGAACCTTGAAGGTACCGATGTTCATGGCGGGTGAGCCAATGAAAGCGGCCACGAAAGCATTCGCGGGGCGATCATATAGTTCACGCGGGGTGCCCACCTGCTGCAAAATGCCGCCCGCAATCACCGCAATGCGATCACCCATGGTTAGCGCTTCCGTTTGGTCGTGGGTCACATACAAAGTTGTGACCCCCAAAGTACGCTGCAACTGGGCAATCTGGGTACGGGTCTGAACCCGCAGCTTCGCATCCAAGTTAGAAAGCGGCTCGTCCATCAAGAACACCTGGGGTTTACGCACAATCGCGCGTCCCATCGCCACCCGCTGACGCTGACCACCAGACAGAGCCTTCGGTTTACGATCTAGATACTCGGTCAAATCCAAAGTTTCGGCAGCCTGCTCAACTCGCTTATCGATTTCCTCTTGTGGAACCTTGGCGATTTTGAGGGCGAAGCCCATGTTCTGACGTACCGTCATGTGTGGGTAAAGCGCATAGTTTTGGAAAACCATGGCGATATCACGGTCTTTGGGCTGTACATTGGTCACGTCTTTATTCCCAATGTAAATTTTGCCGGAGTTAATGTCCTCTAAGCCCGCCAACATCCGCAGCGAAGTGGTTTTACCGCAGCCTGAAGGACCCACCAAAACTAGGAACTCTCCGTCTTCGATTTCCAGATTCAACTTATCAACAGCCGGGTGATCTGAGCCCGGATAAATTCGGGTTACCGAATCAAATACAACTTTTCCCATATTTATATATCTCCTCCACGGGCAGGTACGTGCCCGACGATCCGAGTGGAGTGTCTTTTTGTAACTGCGAGGAATACAATCCCCACGTGTCACCTGCGACACGGGCGCTGGTTGCGCCTGCAACCAGTCTGCCATATTTATCGGCATAGTGGTAGTTATATTTGACAAAGTTTCGCTATTTTTTACTTTTTAACCTTCATTTGTCTCCTTAGACCCCAAACCTAATAGTTACACTTCCCAAGAGAGTGTCTGAGGTAGCCCCGAAGATTCGGGTAATAGAAAGCAGACATGACGAAGTCCCCAAGGTTACCCTTGGGGACTGTCAGAGAAAAGAAACTATTTACCCTGGTTAGCTACCGCCGCAATCTTGGCTTCGGCATCCGGATCCAGGTAGGTTCCGCCCTTCTTAACTGGCTGAAGATTTTCATCCAGCTCGTAATATAGGGGAACGCCGGTCGGAATATTCAAACCAGAAATATCGTCATCACTGATCTGATCAAGGTGCTTAACAATCGCTCGCAGCGAGTTACCATGCGCTGCCACCATAACCGTTTTGCCGCTCTTAAGCTCAGGAACGATTTCCTGTTCCCAGTAGGGTAACAGACGTTCTAGTACCTGTTCGAGGCATTCAGTGCGCGGAATCGGCTCTCCCGCGTAGCGGGGATCAGCATCCTGAGAGAACTCTGAACCCAGTTCGATTTCTGGCGGAGGCGTACTGTAAGAGCGGCGCCACAACATAAACTGTTCATCACCGAACTCGTCACGGATAGCTTTCTTATCTTTGCCCTGCAAGGCACCATAGTGGCGCTCATTTAGCCGCCAGCTGCGCTTAACCGGAATCCAATGCCGATCAGCGGCATCCAAAGAAAGATTGGCGGTCATAATTGCCCGGCGCAGCAGGGAAGTGAACACAATATCCGGCAAGATGTTCTCTTGCTTCATTAGTTCACCCCCGTGGGTGGCTTCTTGGCGACCCTGATCGGATAGGGGAACATCTACCCAGCCGGTGAAAAGATTTTTTGCATTCCATTCGCTTTGCCCGTGACGGAGCAGTATCAATTTGTAAGTCATATCTTCAGTCTTTCACTTTGACGGTGAGATTGCACGGGGTATAAGTCCCGAAATTATTTCAAATGAGTGCGATAGTAGGCAGTACGCACTTTCGCGGAAATGCGTCCTTTTTCGGAAACCTGCATGTTTTGTTCCTGTGCCCAGGTGCGAATTTTGGCAGCATCTGAGGTAGCGCGAGTATCAGTGCCGGCCACTCGGCGTCCTCCTACCCGGCGTCCTCCTTGAATCCATGGTTCCAAAACTTCACGTAACTTCGCAGCATTTTCGGTAGTTAAATCAATTTCGTAATCAACACCGTCCAGGCCGAATTTAACTGTTTCATCCCCAAGTTCACCGTTAATATCATCAATTAGAACAATTCGGGTTTTCCTCGCCATACTTTTACCTTTCCGTTTTGCGAGTTACATTTGCTCTTATGCTAATGCCAGCAATAACGTATTTCTATTTCCAGTTAAAAAGTATCAGAAAAAGCGGTAATGAAGAAAAGTTAAATAAAAGATCGCAGATATCTTTCGGTAAATAAAATTAATATTTTTGATAGAAAACAGAAAATAGGTTTTTAGGCGAAAGTAAAAACTATTATTCTCCAGTTATCAGGCATCTTGTATCGTGATTAATTCGGCAGCTTGTTTTGCGCGCTCCCTCGCCTGGGCAATATTCTTTCCGCGCGCCAAGGCCACTCCCATCCGCCTGCCGGGACGAGAATCTGGTTTTCCAAATAACCTTAAATCCACTTCGGGAAGAGAAAGAGCCGACGCTAACCCACGATAAACTGGAGCGGCGGTTGCAAGAGGCGCACAAATCACCGCTGAAGCTGCGGGGGTGCGTAGGCGGGTGTCAACTGGTAACCCTAAAATAGCGCGTGCGTGTAGCTCAAACTCAGATAGGTATCCGGAAGCCATAGTAACCATACCGGTGTCATGAGGACGTGGCGATACCTCGGAAAATAGGACTTCGTCTCCACAAATAAATAGTTCCACCCCGAAAAGGCCGCGTCCCCCCAGGGCGTGGGTAACTTTCTCGGCGATAGCTTGCGCCTTTTCTAGCACCGTACTGTCCATAGGTACTGGCTGCCAAGATTCGTGATAGTCGCCATCAACTTGTAGATGACCAATTGGTTCGCAAAAATTGGTGACTATTTTCCCCGTTTTATTATCGAGGGAGCGCACTGTTAGCAGGGTTATTTCATAGTCAAACTTCACTAGCCCTTCTACAATGACTCGTCCCTGGCTGGATCCGCGCCCTCCTTCAAGAGCGTAATGCCAGGCAGATGCGATATCCTCATGGGTTCTTAGCAGAGACTGTCCTTTGCCAGAGGAAGACATCACCGGTTTTACGATACAGGGCAACCCAATTTTTTCTACCGCCTGACGCATTTCCTCCTCTCCGGAAGCAAAAAGGTAAGGGGAAGTGGGGATACCAAGTTCTTCCGCAGCCAGGCGGCGAATACCTTCCCGATCCATAGTTAGCCGAGTAGCGTGAGCGGTGGGGATTACGGTTACCTGGCTGGAAGCTGCAATCTTTTCCAAAGTGTCGGTAGCTATGGCCTCAATTTCGGGGATAACAAAATGAGGACGTACCTTTTTCACTAATAAATCGACCTGTTGGCCATCGGTCATATCTAGGGTGTAGGAATAGTGTGCGACCTGCTGTGCCGGCGCATTTTGGTAGCGATCTGCGGCGTGAACTTCCACCCCGAGGCGAGTGAATGCGATCGCCAGTTCTTTACCTAACTCTCCGGAACCGAGAAGTAATACTCGCAAAGCAGATTGCGACCTGGGGGTTCCAAAAGTAGTTGGCGTTAACATAAAATTCTTTTCCTAATTCTAATTTCAGCCTGCTATGGAAGGATTTGAATACTACTTTAAGGGCTATTTAGTGATGGAAGCAACCAAAATCTAAGTTGGGAAATAGCCGATGCCCTTGTAGAATAAAACGTGCCTTTAAGGCAGGCGCCTGTAGCTCAGTTGGTAGAGCAACGGACTTTTAATCCGTGGGTCCAGGGTTCGATCCCCTGCGGGCGTACAACGACGACGATGAACGGTGAAGAAACTTGTTTCTTCATCAGTGAAGAGGAGGAAGTTGTGTGTAATCCCGAATGGGATTACTGACACAACGAGGATCTCATCAGGGATTACTAACACTGGCGTAATCCCCTCAGTTATCCACATTTTGCTTTAACGTGCGCTGCGGGTCTGGCTCGGTAAAAGCACTCCGGGGACCCCGTGACCGGCTTCGCCGGTCAAGCCCCTCTCGTATCTTTTACCGGCCGCGACCCTTGCGGGAAGTGGGCGGTAAATTCGGGTGAGGCGGGCAAACGACTATGATTGAAACAATCATGACCCATTACCAATAAAGGGGAGATCCTTGCGTAAGCGTCTTTTGGCCATGTTGACAGTCGCCGGTTTGGTGTTAGCTGGCTGTTCTAGTGCTAATTCTTCAGGTGCTAAATCTCAGCGGGTGTTGACGATCGGGGTACATGCCACGCCCTCGACTTTAGATCCCTCGCATAATGATGCTGCTGCTATTACCTACGCGCTGCTCTATAACGTGTATGAAACATTGTTGCGGGTGGACGGTAAAGGCAAAATCGTGCCGCTGCTGGCGAAAGAATACCAAGTTTCTGCTGATCGCAAGACTTACACTTTCACCTTGAAGGATGCTAAGTTCGCTTCAGGTGCACCGGTGGATGGGGCAGCAGTCGCAAAATCTTTTAACTACCTCCTCAACGATAAGACCGTGAGCCCAACCCGCAAGCAAGAGATGGAAGCTCTAAAAGCGGTGAAAGATTTGGGAGGAAAGAAAGTTCAGTTTGAACTGTCCCACCCCTCGAACGCCTGGCTGTATTACCTGAGTTCTACTGCGGGAATCATTTATGACCCGCAGGCATTAGATAAGGGGAATTTAGCTACCAAACCGGCTGGTTCCGGACCTTATACTCTCAAAGAGTGGAGACAGGGTGAAGAGATTCAATTGGTGACTAACCAAAAATATTGGGGTGAAAAACCCAAGGTTAAGGGGGCGACTTTCCGGTATTTTTCCGACCCTAATGCCATGAATACTGCGATGCTTTCTGGCTCGCTCGATATTATTTCCAACTTGGCTGCCCCGCAGGCACTCGATAAGTTCAGTGATGATTCCCGGTTTAAAGTGTTGGAAGGTAATACCAACGGCGAAGTGGTGATGGGGATGAATCAACAGCGCCCCGCCCTCAAAGATAAACGAGTACGCCAAGCGATTAACTATGCTCTTGACCGCAAAGCGGTTAGGGATGCAGTTTGGGCAGGTAAAGGTCTGTTGATTGGATCGATGGTACCGCCAACTGATCCTTGGTACGAAGATTTATCTACTGCCTATCCCTTAGATCGGGAAAAAGCCCAGAAATTACTGCAGGAATCCGGTTATGGCGAGGGGCTAACCCTGAAAATGAGAATCCCTACCTTGCCTTATGCTTCGGGAGCCGCTACTCACATTAAGAGCCAGCTTTCTAAAGTTGGAATTACCTTGGAGATTGAACAGTTAGAGTTTCCGGCGCGCTGGATTGATGAAGTAATGGTGAAATCTAACTACGACCTCACCATTGTTGCCCACATGGAGCCGCGCGATATTTCCCGCTTTACTAACTCCGATTACTATTGGCATTACGATTCACAACAGTTCCGGGATTTGTATCAAAAAGCCGATGAGGGTACCCCAGAAGAACAGGTAAAATACATGAAGCAAGCGGCGAAGGTGCTTTCGGATGATGCCGCTGCCGGATTCTTGTGGCTATTGCCGAATCTGATTGTGACTAAGGCAGATATTAGCGGGCTGGCCGCGAATGTAACTGGACTATCCTTCGATTTATCATCTATTAATTACCAGGGTTGACATGAAAGCGCCGGCGAAGGCCATCCTAAAGCGAGTAGCCACCCTATTAGTCAGTCTAATAGCGGCTTCCCTGGTGGTGTTCTTGCTAATAAATCTGCTTCCTGGAGATGTTACTGGGGTGATTTTAGGGGCGAATGCCGACCCGACTTCGGTGGCGCAACTACGGATCGCTATGGGACTGGATCAACCCCTAATGTTGCGCTATGTAACTTGGCTTGGTGGAATGTTATGTCTGGATCCCGGTACCTCAATTTTCACCGGACAAGCGATTGCCGAACAGTTACCCCACCGGTTAGAAGCCACATTTTCATTGGTTTTTGCGGGGATGATCCTGGCCTTAGTGCTGGCAATTCCCCTGGGGATGTTCGGGGCGCTACGCCGTAACCGCAAAATCGGAATCGTGGTATCGGTTCTCAGCCAGTTAGGAATGGCGATCCCCGCATTTTTAGCTGGAATGCTGCTAACCATAGTTTTCGCGGTGAAACTGCAACTGCTGCCAGCAAACGGGTATGTTTCCTTTCAAGAGGATCCGCTGGAATGGGCACGCTACCTGTTTCTGCCGGCACTTTCGATAGCCGTAGTGCAAGGAGCAGTACTTACCCGCTACACCCGCTCGGCTTTTATCGAAGTAATCAAGCAGGATTATTTTCGCACGGCAAGGGCGATTGGCTGGAGTTTTCCCGGGGCACTATTACGTCACGGAGTGAGAAATGCCGCCTTACAGGTAATTACCGTTTTGGGGCTGCAACTTTCGACCTTACTGGTCGGGGCGATTGTAGTCGAGCAAGTGTTTGCAATTCCTGGTTTGGGTACCTACCTGATTGCTGCGGTTGGCCAGCGAGATTTAACCGTAGTACAAGCGGTAGTGATGATTCTGGTTGCGGTGGTGCTGGTAATTAACGCGCTGATAGATGTGGTTTACCAGCTACTGGATCCTAGAATCCGGCAAGGGGTGGAGCGATGACTATCAGCCGGGAAATTTCGCTGCGCCGCCAGCCCAGCCTGTGGATGGGGATTGTGCTCGTGAGCCTAATAGTACTGATGGGAATATGGTCTTTCTTCTACTTGCCGTTTGACCCTACGGAAGTTAGTGAGCAGCGTTTAAGTCCCCCCTCGGCCTCCCATATTTTCGGTACCGATGATTTTGGACGCGACGTGTTTTCCCGGATTCTCTCAGGAGCTGGAATCTGTCTGTTGGTGGGGATAGTATCCGTCAGCATCGGTGCCATACTTGGGGTTCCGCTGGGTGTTTATGCTGCTCAGCGTGGAGGGTGGCCGGCAAGAATCATTGAGCGCGCTCTCGATATTCTTTATGCTTTCCCCGCTTTACTGCTGGCGATTTTACTGGCGGCGGCAGGCGGATCCGGTTCTACCTGGACGGCGATGCTAGCGATTGGGATTGCCTCTATTCCCGCATTTGCCCGTAATATCCGGGCAGCCACTTTGGGGGTAATGTCGCAGGACTATATGGTGGCGGCAAGGGCAGCAGGTACTCCCCGCTATCGCGCCACCGTTACCCACGTGTTACCCAATATCGCTCCCACGATTATTGTGCAATCCTCGGTGAGTTTCGCTCTTGCAATTTTGGCGGAGGCGGCTTTATCTTATCTGGGATTGGGTACTCGCCCGGATACTCCCACCTGGGGTTTAATGCTCTTTGAAGCCCAAAAATCGCTACTGGTTAGCCCACAATTGGCGCTGTGGCCAGCATTGGGAATTGCCCTGACTGTTCTCGGGTTCAACCTATTAGGTGATGGGTTGCGTGAGGTGCTAGATCCGCAACTTAGGGAGCACTCATGAAGGGACTTAAAGTAAAGGATTTACAGGTTTTTTTGGGGGAACGCCAGGTAATCAAAGGAATCAGTTTTGAAATTCCTGCTGGCGCGCGGGTGGGGCTGATTGGCGAATCAGGTTCGGGTAAATCGGTTACGGCACTGTCGCTAATGGGGTTGCTTGGGGAGGGCGTAAAAACTACCGGTTCGGTGTCCCTGGATGGTAAGGAGCTATTATCACTGCCAGATAGACAGATGGCACAGTTGCGAGGCTCTAAAATCGGAATGATTTTTCAAGAACCGATGACCGCCCTCGATCCCACCATGCGGGTAGGTAAACAGGTGGCGGAGGTTTTAACGTTGCACCAACGTGGGCGGCGTGGAAAACGTCAGGAAGTAATAAAAATGCTGGGCAGGGTGGGTCTTCCCGATCCGGAGCAAAACGCCAATGCCTTCCCTCACCAGCTGTCTGGAGGGCAACGCCAACGGGTGATGATGGCGATGGCGCTGATAAATGCCCCCCAACTGCTGATTTGTGATGAACCCACCACCGCTTTGGATGTTACTGTGCAGGCAAAAGTGCTCCGGCTTTTAGATAAAGAGCTGACAGAAACCGCTTCTGCCTGCCTGTTTATCAGCCACGATTTAGCGGTAGTCAACCAGATTTGTGACTACCTGCTGGTGATGCATCAGGGGCAAATTGTGGAACGCGGCCCCCTGCGGCAAGTGCTGGCACAGCCTAAACACCCCTATACTCGCGGTCTGCTGGCGACCGCCGATATTGCGGCGGTAAAACCGGGAGCGCGCCTGCCCGTCCTGAGTGATTTCTTTAGGGGGAACGATGAGTGAGCAACCGATTTTCCTCGCCAAAGATTTAGTGAAAATTTATCCGCGCTCTACTGGACAGGTACATGCGGTAGCTGGAGTAAGCCTGGAAGTTAGTGCCGGGGAGCGTCTAGGAATCGTAGGGGAATCTGGGTCGGGAAAATCTACCCTGATCCGCATGTTGTGTGCGCTTTCTCGTCCTACTAGCGGGGAAATTAGCTTCGCTGGACAAACTATTACTGGATTAAAAGAAAAACAGTTAGGCAATTTGCGTTCCCGGGTACAAATGGTGTTTCAAGATCCGCTGAGTTCTCTGGATCCACGGATGCGGGTGGGTAAAATTATTACTGAACCGTTACGTTCCCCTTGGGTACGTGGACGGGAAGGAGTACCTAACGATATCCCGGCGCGCCTAGAAGAAGTGCTCGCGGAAGTTGGTTTAAGTAGCGAGGACGCCGATAAATATCCTCACCAGTTTTCGGGAGGCCAACGACAACGAATTGCTCTAGCCCGCGCCCTAGCTGCGCGTCCTGACGTGCTAATAGCTGATGAAGCGGTTTCCGCCCTAGACGTTTCGGTAAGAGCGCAGGTATTAAATCTGATTATGCAAGTCGCTCAGCGAGATGACTTGACTTTACTGTTTGTCAGCCATGACTTGGCGGTGGTGAGGCACCTTTGCCAGAGAGTAATAGTGATGAGAGAGGGAAAAATAGTAGAGGAAGGCTCAGTTGAACAGGTGTTTTTACACCCGCAGCAAGACTATACTCGCGAACTAATCGTGGCCGTGCCCCAGTTGAAGCTGAGAAGTTAACCCTCAAAACCGGTTATACCTGGGAATAAACTGTCCCTTCAGGCAAGAATCGGCGCGTTATCCCCAGTTTTTAGCGCTTTAGTGCTAATCGGGATACTAAACCCTATAATGGGAGACTGGAACAAATTATCCAGTTCGGGTTTCGCCGGTTGGATTTTGCAAATTTCGCGCCATAAACCATGGTCAAGAAGATAAAAGGGGCAGCGCATGAAGTTCGTAGTCGAGCGGGATATTTTCGAGGACGCAATCAGCTGGACCGCCCGCACTTTGCCGGCACGTCCAGCAGTGGCGGTATTGGGCGGAGTCTGGATGAGCGCCAAGGCCGGTATTGTCACCTTGTCAAGCTTCGACTATGAAGTTTCCTCCCGGAATCAATTTGAGGCCGACGTGGAATCAGAGGGAGAAGTCCTAGTCTCTGGGAAAATGGTGGCTAATATCTGCAAGCAGCTCCCCAAGAAGCCAGTAACTGTGCAGATGGAGGGGGGAAAAGTTAGTATTTCCTGTGGCGCCTCCAGTTTCCAGTTGGCAGTAATGCCCCTGGATGATTATCCTGCTTTGCCACAAGTTCCCGAGGCAATTGGAGAACTTGACTCGGTAGAGTTCGCACGGGCAGTGGCTCAAGTTTCTCGTGCTGCCTCCTCCGATGAAGCCTTGCCCCTCCTGGCTACCGTGCGGATGGAGCTGTCGGATTCTCATCTGAACCTAATGGCTACCGACCGGTATCGCCTGGCAGTTCGGGTAATGGATTGGCAACCGAAAGAAACCGATTTTTCCGCAGATGCCCTGGTAAAATCGCGGATTCTTTCAGAAATGGCGAAAGCGCTTTCGGGTGCGGGGGAGATTCATTTGGGTTTGGAAAACTCTTCCGAGGGTGGGGCGATTATCGCCCTAGAAGCCGGAGGGCGCAAGATTACCTCCCAGCTCACTGAAGGTGATTATCCGCCGGTAACCAGCTTGTTCCCCAAGGAAGCGCCGATTAAAGCAGTTGTTCGCCGTGAAGAACTTGAGCAGGCAATCAAACGAGTTTCTTTGGTGACTGATCGCAGTGCCCAGATCCGCATGAATTTCGCAGACGGAATGCTTACTTTAGAGGCCGGGCAGGGCAATGATGCGCAGGCACATGAAGAAATGACCTGCACCTTTATTGCAGATGAGCCGATGATGATCGTGTTTGACTCCCAGTATCTTCTGGATGGTTTGGCGGCTTTGGATTCCGATTATGTACGGATGTCGTTTACTCACCCCACGAAGCCGGCAGTGATTACTGGACAGGAAGAACTAGATGGGGACGATTCTTCAGAATTTAGGTATCTGCTGATGCCGATTCGCTATTCTTCCTAGTCAGCTGGGGGACCACCCAAGGTCATGTATATTTCCGATATTGCCCTCGACGATTACCGCAGTTTTCACCACTGCGTAGTGCATCTATCGCCGGGGGTAAATGTCCTGGTTGGCCCTAATGGTCAAGGTAAAACCAATTTTGTAGAGGCAATCGGATATTTAACAAACTTTCACTCCCATCGCGCTAGCGTCGACAGTGCGCTGGTACGTTTTGCCCCGCAATCAGCGGCGTTGGCTGCTCATGCGGGGGCAGTAGCGCGAGCAGGTCTGGAAACCGGGGACGGACAGGCAGATAGCAGTACTGAGGGCACCGTTCCTGGGGCGGCGGTTATTCGGGTGAAGGCTCACTGTCAGGATCGCGAAATGCTGGTAGACCTGGAAATAGGTTCCGGGAAGGCTAATCGTGCCCGTTTAGGCCGCTCCCCAGTACCTCTAAAACAGGTGCGCGGATTGGTGGCCACTACCCTGTTCGCTCCAGAAGATTTAGATATTTTGCAGGGTGATCCGGCGGTTCGCCGCCGTTTTCTGGATGATTTGTTAGTGCAACTATGGCCGGTTGAGGCTGGCACTATCAGTCAGCATCAAAAGATTTTGCGGCAGCGCGGCGCCCTGTTGAAGCAGGCGGCAAAAAAGAAGCGTCGCGGGGCAGATTTGTCTTTAGAGCTGTCTACCCTTGATGTTTGGAATAATCAGCTAGCCCAGGTAGGAGCGCGTTTGATTGCAGGTAGAGTCCGGGCTTTGCAGGCACTTACTCCTCATGCTGCGCAGTCTTACCTTCTGGTTTTAGGAGATGAGCACCTGGCGAACTCCTCTAAAACTTTGGGATTGTCATATGTTCCTTCCTTTAATGCTCCCGCTGATTTGGCTGACCCGCAGGCGGTAGCCGGGGCACTCCAGGAAACTTTTGCGGCTCGCCGTGAGGAAGAACTGATTCGTGGGGTCAATCTGGCGGGTGCGCACCGTGATGATCTGGCGGTGATGCTAGATGCTCTACCGGTGAAAGGTTTCGCTTCTCATGGGGAAACCTGGAGCGCTGCCTTGGCTTTACGTCTGGGACAGTTTGAACTGTTACGTCAGGTGGGGGAAACTCCTATCCTGATTTTGGATGACGTGTTTGCGGAACTGGATCCCTCCCGCCGTTCCGCTCTCCTCGAATTCATGAACCGCGCTGACCAGGTACTGATTACCGCCACCAGCCGCAAAGATTTACCCGCCGAAATCGAAGGGTATTTTTTTGCGGTATTGCGCGCTGCGCAGGGAACCGTTATTACCCCCATGGCTCTATCAAGTGAGGTCAGCACAGAAAATAGTCTCAAAGATAGCAGGCAGGATACCTGATGACTGAGCAGCCAGAGGGGAACCTCACCTACACTCAAAGGGTATTGCGTGCTGCCCAAGAGCACGCTTTCTCTAAAGGGCTAATCAGAATGTCAGCCAGCGACCTGCGGCGCCACCGCGGGCGGCGCAACTGGGACGGGCTTGCCGCCACCGCATCCAAGGATGATGGTTTCCTAGAGTCAAAAGAAATCTCCCTGGGTCAGATTGAGGGAATAAACGACAGCTATGCTCGCGACCAGGTTCCGGGATTAGCCCAGTTGCAGCCCTCGCCGGGACTGGCGGGAGGGGGCCATGGCGGCCGATGGTCACGTAGGGAGCCGCGCAGGTTAGATGCGGTGTGGAAACGATACGTCAATAATTTTGGCCTCGGAAAAATGCTAGATGTGGGCAAACTGAAAGCCGATTGGGAACAGATAGTTGGCAGTCAAGTAGCACAACACGCGGAAATAGAGTCCATCAAAGATGGGGACGTAGTGGTGCGCTGTGACTCTACCCGTTGGGCCAGCGAACTGCGGAATCTGACTCCGCAATTAATGGGGCTCATCGAAGATCATGCTGGTTCAGTAGTAATAAAAAGATTGATTGTGTTAGGGCCACAGGCACCCTCCTGGAAACATGGGCCACGCTCGGTTAAAGGGCGTGGCCCGCGCGATACCTATGGTTAATCTAGGTCCGCCGCCCGGAACGATTACCGATAAGCAGCAGGTAGGCGGGGCTGCGACCGGGGGAAACCCCTACACTTTGGCCGGGACGGATTACGAACGTTATCGCCCCACCTATCTACCTGAAGCCGTAACCGCGGCGCTATCCGGATTACAAAATCCCCAAGTATTAGATGTAGGTGCTGGTAGCGGCAAATTTACCCGGGCGTTAGTGGCGCGTGGAATAACGGTTAGTGCCCTCGAGCCCGCGGTAGCCATGCAGAAAATGTTCCGCGAATCTCTCCCTCAAATCCCCCTTTATAAGGGGAAAGCTGAGGATGTGGCGGATCTGTTTGCGCCTGAAACCTTCGATGCGCTCTGCTTTGCACAATGTTGGCATTGGGTCGATAAGGAGGCGGGGTGCGGTGCCGCAGCCAATGTGTTGAAACCTGGCGGACGAATAGTGATTATTTATAACCAGATGAACGTGTCTTTCCCCTGGGTGAAACGACTTTCAAGGGTGATGCGTTCCGGGGATGTACACCACCCGGATCGGGTACCGCAAGTGGGAAAACAGTTCGCTCCCCCGCAGCTAAAACTTTTCCAATGGGGAATATCTTTACCGGTAGCCGCCCTCTTCGCCTTGGCTAAGACGCGCTCTTCCTATTTAAAAGCGAGTGAGCGAGGAAAACAGCATATGCAAGCAAACCTGCAATCTTATTTGTGGGGTGATTTGGCTTTAAACCCCAAACAAACTGTTACTTTGCCTTATTACACCCTGGTGTGGATCGCTTCAAAAATTAGTTAGTTATTAGTATTTTCGCAGTTAAAATAGTTTTTCCGATTTGTTTCTATCTGTCTCGAGCATTGTTCACTAAGAATTAACGCAATCGTCAGGGTGGCGTTAACTTCTTGTCTTATTTTGCAAGTGTCAATGAAAATCTCAAAGAATCGAAGGAAAGACATGCGTAAGAGCATTAAATCTTTAGCGGTTATCGCTGGTCTTGCCTTGACAGCAACTAGCCTGGCCGCCTGTGGCTCCGATAATGCCACTGGAAGTGTAGATAACTCAAAGAAAGTGAAAACTGTCGATATTTCCGGCAAGTTGGCGGGCGCGGGTGCATCCTCACAAAAAGATGCGGTTGACGCCTGGAAAGCTGGATTTTCCGAGGTCGCGCAAAATGTGGAAGTAACCTATGATCCCACTGGTTCCGGGGCAGGGGTGACCACCTTCCTCCAAGGTGGAGTGGCCTTCGCCGGAACAGACCAGGCACTCTCTAAGGAAGAAATCGACAAATCAGCCGCGGTTTGTAAAGACTCCAAAGCCATTAACCTACCGGTTTACGTATCCCCGGTGGCGGTTGCCTTCAACCTGGAGGGAATAAAGACGCTTAATATGAAACCGGAAACCATCGCTAAGATCTTCCGTGGAGAAATCACCAAGTGGAACGATCCGGCTATCGCTGCGGATAATGCGGATGCCAAACTGCCCGACGCTAAGATCGTGGCGGTACACCGCGCTGACCAGTCAGGTACTACCGAGAATTTCACCGATTATCTGCATGCGGCGGCTCCGGACGCCTGGCCGGATAAGCCATCGAAAGATTGGCCGGTAGCTGGTGGGGAATCTGGAGATAAAACCGCAGGGGTGGTGGATAACCTGAAGAAAACTGTAGGTGCAATCGGCTATATTGATGCCTCCCAGGCCGGTGACTTCGGAACAGTTGCGCTCAAAGCTGGCGATGGTTTCGTTAAATACTCGGCCGAGGCAGCTGCCAAAGTCGTCGAAAGCACCGAAGTTGAGGATGGGCGGGAAAAGAACGACTTGGCGTTGAATCTGAACCGCACCCCGGATGATCCCGAAGCCTACCCGCTGGTATTGGTCTCTTACTATGCGGTTTGCCCGCAATATAAAGATGCCAACACGGCAAAGTTGGTGAAAGCTTGGGTTAACTATGTGGTATCCGCTGACGGACAGAAGAAAGCTGCCGAGGCAGCCGGATCTGCTCCCTTAGGTGTGGAAATCACCAAGAAGATCACTGCCGCGCTTGACGAAATCAAGTAATAATCCCCCAAGTTTAGGTTCTGGTTACCAGGAGTATCGGGAAAACCGGTACTCCTGGCCGTAATCCCCTGGAGAAAACATGAGTACCAAAACGTTGCTCGACAAAAGAGAATCCTGGCAGGTTTCCTCCCGGAAAAATATTTTTAACTGGGAAGGATTATTTTATCTAGCAACCAAGGGTTCAGCGATAGTCATTGCCGCGGTGCTAGCCCTGGTAGCGATGTTTCTAACTTTGCAAGCCTGGCCGGCGATCTCTAATCCTGACTTGCGACTCCGGATGCGCGGGCGTACCGAAATGGTTAGCATCTGGGAATACGTGGCGCCCCAGCTTTTTGGAACGGTTCTGGCAGCGGTAGTCGCCTTAGTGATTGCGGTGCCGTTCTCTATGGCGCTGGCAGTGTTTATAAACTTTTATGCTCCCCAGAAAACCTCGGCAGTTATCGCCGGATTGATTGACGTAATGGTTGCGATTCCCTCCGTGGTTTATGGTCTGTGGGGTGGACTGATTTTGCTGCCTATATTGCAGCCAATCATGGAGGTTCTTGCCACCTATTTCGGCTGGTTTCCGTTGTTTTCAGGGCCAGTTTCCCCGATTGGGCGAGTGATTTTCTCGGCCGCGGTGGTCTTGGCGATTATGGTGATTCCGATTATTACCGCGCTGTGCCGCGAGGTCTATGCCCGTACTCCCCCTCTGGAAATGGAAGCGGCGCTAGCCCTGGGAGCAACAAAGTGGGAAATGATAAAAACCGTGGTTCTGCCCTTTGGGCGGTCAGGTACGGTTTCGGCAGCGATGATCGGGCTAGGACGGGCATTGGGAGAAACCATGGCAGTGGCGATGGTACTTTCTCCCGGAGCGTCCTACGTTTGGTCACTGTTTAAAGCAGGAGCGCACTCTACAATCGCCTCTAATATCGCTCTGCAGTTCCCGGAGGCTGATTCTAATATGGCGGCTGCCCTAATATTCACCGGTCTGGTGTTGTTTGTTTTGACGCTGTTGGTCAACTCGGGAGCACGGTGGATGGTATCCCGTAAGGAAAGTTTGGGGAAATAAATGAGTATAGAAAAACAGAATCAGGGCGACCTAAAAATAAAACAAAAATTCTTAGGTGCCGGGCAAACTCCTGTTAACAGCGGGGGAGTTAGTCGAGGAACAAACGCTAAACTGGCAGGTTTAGCTGCTTCAGATAACACTTCCGCTCTGCAGGCAGTAATCCTAGAGAAAAAACTAAAGTACCAGGAAAAACTAGAAGGCGCGCAGCTGAAAACTGAGATAAAGCGCGCCCGGCTGGGCGGAGATAAAGCATTAACCATCCGCCGCAGATTCACCAATAACGCGATTGCGAGTTCCATGTGGATGTGCGGCCTGTTGGTGCTGGTCATCTTGGCTTCTATTGGATACGAACTTATCCGCCGAGGTATCGGGATTATTTCCCCCTATTTCTTGAGTGTTTCTATGAAAGGTGTCTACGGAGGAATGGAGGCCGGCGGTATCTATCATGCGATGATGGGTACTCTGCTGATTACCCTGGTAGCAGCGGCTATTTCCGTTCCCCTAGGACTGTTGGTAGCCATCTACCTGACTGAATACGCGGGTAATACTAAGTTTGCCAAGCTAACCACCACTTTGGTTGATGTAATGACCGGCATTCCCTCCATAGTAGCTGGTCTATTCGCGGCTGCCTTGTTCACCATGGTGATCGGTCCTGCATACCGGTCCGGACTGATGGGGGCAGTAGCCCTTTCGGTATTAATGATTCCCCTGGTAGTGCGCTCATCAGCCGAAATGTTAAGGCTGGTGCCTAACGATTTACGAGAAGCGTCCTATGCTTTAGGGGTTCCCAAATGGCGCACCGTGATCTCGGTTGTGCTGCGCACCTCGGCGGCAGGTTTGGTTACTTCAGTGGTAGTGGCGATTGCGCGCATAGTGGGCGAAACTGCGCCTTTGCTGATTACTGCGGGCATGTTTGACGCCATTAATAACAATGTGTTTTCCGGCCGCATGGAAACTCTGCCGGTGTACATCTATCAGCAATACACCTCCACGGTTTCTTGTGCTGCCCATGCGGTGAACTGTAACCCCACTATCAATGTGGATCGCGCCTGGGGTGCCGCTTTAGTACTGGTATTTGCAGTTTTGGTTTTGAATCTGGGAGCCAGGTTCCTTGCCAAAAAACTCTCGATTGGTAAATAGCTAGCCCAGCCTCGCCGGGGCAGGGTTTCACGAAGAAAAGCAGATAGGAAAAGAAAATGGCAATCTGTTTAGAGACTAAACATTTAGACGTTTACTACGGGGATTTCAAAGCCGTAGCGGACGTAAATATGGCGATAGAAACCCAAACGGTAACTTCCCTGATTGGGCCGTCTGGGTGTGGTAAATCTACCGTGCTACGGACTTTGAACCGGATGCATGAAGTTACTCCCGGAGGACGTATTGAGGGTGAAGTCCTACTCAACGGGGATAATCTCTACGGCAAAGACGTCGACCCGGTGGAGGTACGACGGATGATCGGGATGGTGTTCCAGCGTCCTAACCCTTTCCCCACTATGTCGATTAAGAACAATGTGCTAGCCGGCTTGCATCTAAATCGGGTAAAAATTAGCAAATCCGAGGGCGATCAGATCGTAGAAGAATCCCTTAAGGGCGCGAACCTATGGGAGGAAGTTAAAGACCGGCTAGATAAACCGGGTGCTTCCCTATCCGGAGGACAGCAGCAACGCTTATGTATAGCCCGGGCAATTGCGGTAAAGCCTGAGGTGCTGCTGATGGATGAACCCTGCTCGGCGTTGGATCCCATCTCCACCTTGGCGATTGAAGACCTAATTGACCAGTTGAAACGGACTTACACAATTGTGATTGTTACCCACAATATGCAGCAAGCGGCGCGAATTTCCGACCAGACCGCATTCTTCAACATTTCCGGGCCGCGCCAACCCGGGAAACTAGTGGAGATTGGGCCTACCGAATCCGTATTCCTCACCCCCTGCGAAAAAGTGACTGCAAACTATATTGCAGGGCGTTTCGGCTAGGGTGTTCGTGCAGTGGTAATCGGGTGAGATTTATAGCCACCAGAGCCTAACAAAAAACTGTTACCCAGGGTGAACGTTTGGTTAACAAAGTCCCTACAATTAGTTTCTGAGAGATTGACGCCCCTAAGATGATAAGTATGGAGAGCCAAAGCGGCCGGTTACATTGGGATGGCTCCGGCTGGAAAGTCGAGGATCTATCTACGATTCTTGACGCCCTGCCTGAGGCTTCGGTAGTGCTCAATCCCGACAACTCTTTCGCTTACATTTCGCAGTTGGCGCGGCTAGTACCCTTGTTCCATAAAGGGAAAATTGAATACTCGCAGCTGTTAACACAGATTGAAAAAGCACGCAGCGCAGGGCGGATCGTAGAGGAAGACTATGAATTGGTGCATCCCGATGCGGCCGTCCCCTGGTCAGTACGGGTGCGGGTGGCTCCAATCTCACCCCGACATACCTTGGTTTTGTTAGAAGATCGCACTCGCGTCCTCCAAGCTGATGCTACCCGCCGCGAATTCGTGGTTAACGCCTCTCACGAGTTGAAAACCCCGGTAGGAGCGATTTCCTTGCTGGCAGAAACGATTCATGATAATGCCGATGATGTGCAGGCGGTCGAAACCTTTTCCACCCAGCTAGTAAAAGAATCACGACGGCTAACCAAGTTGGTTTACGAAATTATCTCTTTAGCGCGTCTGCAAGATGGGCGTCTGCCAGTCAAGCCGCGCCCTATGTTGGCAATCGAAGCCATCAACGATGCTCTCGATCAGGTGCGTACAGCCGCCGAAGACGCGAATATCACTTTAAAGACCGATTTTCCGCAAGGGGAAGATATTTTGGTGCACGCCGATTTGGAACTGCTGACTTCCGCCCTGCAAAACCTGCTGGAAAACGCGATTCGCTATTCTAATCCTGGAGGTCACGTGTATGTCACCTTGCGGGAAAATGACAATGTAGTGATGGAAATAGCTGATGACGGTATCGGAATTTCTGAAGAAGACCAAGGCAGAATTTTTGAACGCTTTTACCGCGTAGACCCAGCGCGTTCCCGCTCCACCGGAGGAACTGGCTTAGGGCTCTCCATCGTTAAACACGTGGTTTCAGATCTTAACGGCTCTATCCACGTGAACTCGAAACCGGGGGAAGGAGCCACTTTCATCATTACTTTGCCTCGACACACCCCACAGCAACCAGAGGCTAAGCAGATAGCGCTGACAAAGGAACAGGAATGACCACCATATTAGTAGTTGAGGATGAGGAAGCTTATCGTAAACCTCTGGAGTATTCCCTTAAACGCGAAGGTTACGAAGTAATCGGGGCAGCCGACGGTGACCGGGCGCTTTCAGTGGTTAAAAGTAACCATATTGACCTGATTTTGCTGGATCTGATGCTTCCCGGGATCCCCGGTACCGAGGTTTGTCGGCAAGTACGTGAAAGCTACGATACTCCCATCATTATGGTTACGGCGAAAGATGACGTGGTTGACGTGGTAATTGGTCTGGAGCTGGGAGCCGATGACTATGTGACCAAGCCCTATCGTTTCCGTGAACTTTTGGCGCGAATCACCGCAGTGTTGCGCCGCACTCAGGATCTTCCGGAAGTAGGAAACCTGCTGAAGGTTGGACCAGTCACCATGGATGTTGACCGTCATGAAGTACGGGTAAACGGAGAGCTTAAAGAGCTGCCGTTGCGTGAGTTCGAACTGTTGGAGTATTTTTTGCGTAACCCGGAACGGGTGCTTACTCGCGGACAGGTTATGGATCGAGTGTGGGGAGAAAATTGGTTCGGTGACCCCAAGACCTTGGATGTGCACGTCAAACGGCTACGTTCCAAGATTGAGGACGATCCGCACTCGCCAAAGATTATCGTGACTGTGCGGGGGCTGGGTTACCGGATCATGGATCCTAAGTAGCACTCGCTATTTCTCTAAAATGTCGCATCGCTGGCATCTGCCCAGCACGCCCCCTGCTGTCTCAAAGCGATACCCAGGTATTTTTGATGCTGTCCCCGTCTTTTTTGATCTCGGTTGCGTCCTCGGAAAAAATTTGCCTCTAACGCCCCAAAAGTAAAAAAGTGACTTTCCCCCGAAAAGTAGGGTTAAGCCGTAAAATGTGGGTTTTTGAGGCTTTCACGGTAGAATAGAGCCAGTGAGCGCCGGGTTTTCGGCGTGAATGCCCTGGGGCAGACGGTGCCCAACGGCTGGAAATATCCGGCTC
Organism: Varibaculum vaginae; assembly: GCF_900604285.1. Lineage (GTDB taxonomy): Bacteria > Actinomycetota > Actinomycetes > Actinomycetales > Actinomycetaceae > Varibaculum > Varibaculum vaginae. The sequence continues at coordinate 257,798 of NZ_UWNY01000001.1, read as the reverse complement.
GGGGTCAACGAACTAGACCAAGGAGATCCAGCAGGTGGCTGATCTGGGTGACCAACAAGTCCAGCACGAATACGGTGCGGGCGACATTACAGTTTTAGAGGGACTTGAGGCAGTACGCAAACGTCCCGGTATGTATATCGGTTCTACCGGGGAGCGCGGTTTACATCACCTGGTATATGAGGTAGTTGACAACTCTGTTGACGAGGCTCTCGCCGGCTACTGTGACCATATTGAAGTCGCCATTCAGGCGGATGGGGGTTTGCGGGTCAGTGATAACGGTCGCGGAATCCCAGTCGATATTCATCCCACCGAAAAACGCCCCACGGTTGAAGTAGTTATGACCATCTTGCATGCGGGTGGAAAGTTTGGATCCGGCGGTTACGCGGTTTCTGGTGGTTTGCACGGGGTGGGGGTTTCGGTCGTAAACGCCCTTTCGCTGCGCATGGATACCGTGGTTAAACGGCAAGGATATGTCTGGAGGCAGTCCTTCGGTAACGGGGGGCACCCCCTCACTGAGTTGGAACGCGGGGAAGAAACTGAAGAAACCGGTACTCAGCAGACCTTTTATCCAGATCCGGAAATCTTTGAAACCACTACCTTTAGTTTCGAGATTTTGCGGCAGCGTTTCCAGCAGATGGCCTTCCTGAACAAAGGACTGCGTATCACCCTAACCGATGAACGCCCCGAGGCTACCGATGCTGGCGATCTAGTCACTGGCGATGCGCAAGGTACCGCTGATGATCCGGTTCCCGGTTTCCGCCGTGTTTCTTTCATGTATGAAAATGGTTTGCGTGACTATGTAGAGTTCATTAACCACTCCAAGAAATCCGAGGTCATCAATCCCGAGATAATTGATTTTGAGGCAATTAACGAAGACGCATCGATCAGCCTAGAAATCGCGTTGCAGTGGACCACTGCTTATTCGGAGTCGGTGCATACCTACGCGAATACTATTAACACTACCGAGGGCGGAACCCACGAGGAAGGTTTCCGCTCGGCTTTGACCTCTTTGATGAATAAATACGCCCGCGATAAAGGCATTCTCAAAGATAAGGATCATAATCTCACCGGTGACGATATTCGCGAAGGTCTAACCGCAGTTATTTCGGTTAAACTTACCGAGCCACAATTCGAGGGGCAAACTAAAACCAAGCTGGGCAACACGGAGGCACGTACCTTTGTTCAACAGCAGGTTTACTCCAAGCTAGGTGACTGGTTAGATGCCCACCCTATGGATGCGAAAGCGATTCTGGTAAAGGCACAGCAGGCGGCAACCGCGCGAGTCGCTGCTCGCAAAGCCCGGGAAGCTACCCGACGCAAATCCGCACTCGAATCAGTATCTATGCCCGGGAAGCTGCGGGATTGCTCTTCCCGCGATGCCTCGCAATGTGAAATCTACATTGTAGAGGGTGACTCGGCAGGTGGCTCGGCTGTACAGGGGCGCGACCCGGCTCACCAGGCCATCCTGCCAATCCGCGGCAAAATCCTAAACGTAGAGAAAGCACGCCTAGATCGCGCCCTCTCTAGTCAAGAAATTCAGTCGTTGATTACCGCCTTTGGCACCGGAATTGGCGAAGATTTCGACATTTCCAAGCTCCGTTATAACGCCATCGTGATTATGGCGGACGCCGATGTAGACGGTCAACATATCGCCACATTGTTGCTGACTTTGCTGTTCCGCTATATGCGTCCCCTGATTGAAAAAGGGCATGTATTTATTGCCTGCCCCCCGCTTTACCGACTGAAATGGTCGAATGCGCCCCACCAGTTCGTGTTCTCGGATCGCCAACGCGATGAATATTTAGAGGACGGTAAAACCGATGGTAAACGCCTACCGAAAGAGGGCGGGGTGCAGCGTTACAAGGGGCTTGGGGAAATGAATCCTCAGGAACTGTGGGAAACCACTATGAATCCCGAAGAGCGGATGCTCAAACAAGTGACCTTATCCGAGGCGGCCAGCGCGGATGAAGTTTTCTCCATGCTAATGGGTGAGGACGTGGAGTCGCGGCGGGCTTTCATTCAACGCAATGCCACTGACGTACGATTCTTGGATATTTAAGGGACGGGAAAATGAGCGAAATAGACAACCAGGATCAAAATCAGCAAGCAGAATCCCCGGAAGATTCCCAGCATTCTGAGGCAGCTTTCGGGGGAGGGGATGTTTCCTCACCAGGCGCCCTCGAAAATAATTCCGGTCTTTTCCAGGCAAAAGGGCATATCAACCAGGTTGACTTAGAAACCGAGATGCAGCGGTCTTACCTGGATTATGCGATGAGCGTGATTGTAGGGCGTGCCCTCCCCGAGGTACGAGACGGTTTAAAGCCGGTACACCGGCGGATTCTGTACGCCATGTATGACGGTGGTTACCGTCCTAATGCCGGATTCTCTAAATGTATGCGCGTAGTAGGGGACGTGATGGGGCATTTCCATCCCCACGGTGACGCCGCAGTTTATGACGCCCTGGCGCGTTTAGTGCAGCCCTGGTCAATGCGTTACCCGATGGTGGCAGGTCAAGGTAACTTTGGTTCCCCAGGTAACCTAGGGCCGGCAGCTCCGCGGTATACGGAATGTAAAATGGCACCTTTGTCGATGGAAATGGTGCGCGACATTGATGAAGACACTGTCGATTTTATGGACAACTATGATGGGCGCACTCAAGAACCCACAGTTTTGCCTGCCCGCCTGCCCTACCTGCTACTGAATGGGTCAGAGGGGATCGCAGTGGGGATGGCTACCCGGATTCCTCCCCATAATATGCGAGAAGTTGCTGACGGGGTGCAGTGGGCCTTAGCGCATCCCGAGGCTTCGCGCGAAGAGTTAATGGAAGCTCTGATCGAGCGGATTAAAGGACCGGATTTCCCCACGGGCGCCACTATTTTGGGACGTAAAGGGATAGAAAGTGCTTATCGCACCGGCCGCGGCTCGATTGTGCAGCGCGCCATAGTTAACGTGGAGGAAATTAATTCCCGGGTATGTCTGGTGGTTACCGAACTTCCTTATCAGGTCAATCCGGATAATCTAGCGGCAAAAATTGCCGGACTGGTTAAAGATGGGCAAATCGAGGGGATTGCGGATATACGTGACGAATCCTCAGATCGCTCCGGTCAGCGCCTGGTAATCGTGCTGAAACGAGACGCGGTTCCCAAGGTGGTTTTGAATAACCTTTATAAGCGTACCCAGTTGCAGGATTCTTTCCCTGCCAATATGTTGGCGTTGGTAGATGGGGTTCCGCGAACGCTATCTATTGATGGATTTATTTCGAACTGGATTAATCATCAACTAGAAGTAATCGTGCGCCGAACTAATTTCCGCCTGAAGCGGGCGCAAGATCGCCTACATATTTTGCAAGGCTATCTGATGGCGCTGGATGCTTTGGATGCGGTAATTGCCACTATCCGCAAGTCGCCAACGGTAGATGAGGCGCGTAGCGCACTGATGGAGCTGCTGGGGGTAGATGAAGTCCAGGCGGATGCGATTCTTGCTTTGCAGCTGCGCCGCCTAGCCGCCCTCGAGCGGCAAAAGATTCTCGATGAACACACCGAATTAGAGGCACGAGTAAAAGATTTACAAGATATTTTGGCTCGTCCTGAACGGCAGCGGGGAATTATTTCCACTGAGCTGGCCGAAATTGTCGATAAATATGGCGATGAGCGGCGTACAAAGATTGTGCCCTTTGCCGGGGAAATGTCGATGGAGGATCTGATTGAAGAACAGGACGTGGTGGTTACCATTACTCGTTCGGGGTATGTGAAACGTACCCGCCTAGATCAGTACCGCAGTCAAAAGCGTGGTGGCAAAGGGATCAAGGGTGCGCAGCTACGCGAGGATGACGTGGTGGATCATTTCTTTACCACCACCACCCATCACTGGTTGGCGTTCTTTACCAACAAGGGTCGAGTTTACCGGGCAAAAGCCTATGAACTACCCGAGGGAGGACGTGATTCTAAGGGGCAGCACGTAGCAAACCTGTTGGCCTTCCAGCCGGAAGAAAAAATCGCCCAAGTTTTGGCGTTCAGTTCCTATGATGATGCCGAATATTTGGCGTTGGCCACCCGCTCGGGTCTGGTTAAAAAAACTCGCTTTACCGAATACGATTCCAATCGTACCGGCGGTCTAATTGCGATTAACCTGCGAGAAATGCCGGATGGAACCGCTGATGAAGTGGTATCTGCGGAACTGGTAAATGGCGATGATGAGTTGCTATTGGTTTCCCACCAGGGACAGTCGTTGCGATTCTTAGCGACTGACGAGGCTTTGCGTCCTACCGGTCGTGCAACCTCTGGGGTGCGGGGAATGAAGTTCCGTGAGGGGGATCATCTGTTGGCGATGACGGTAATCCGTCCCGATAGCGACCTGTTGGTCGTGACTGAGGGTGGATATGCGAAACGGACATCGGTAGAGGAATATCGGGTACAAGGCCGCGGTGGTCTCGGGATTAAGGTAGCTAACCTGGTTGCCGAGCGTGGCGGACTGGTAGGAGCCTTAATCGTTAACACCGATGATGAAGTTATGGTGATTATGCAGTCTGGGAAAGTGCAGCGTTCTCGGGTTGACGAGGTTCCGCGCACGGGGCGTAACACGCAGGGAGTAATTTTTACTCGCCCGGCTCCAGGGGATGCAGTTTTGGCCGTAGCGTTAAATAATGAGAAGGCAGACGATAACGAAAACGATGAGGCCACTAACGAGGATCTCGATCAAGAAGTGGCAGCATTAGAAACTGAAACAACCGAGCTTTAACGAGGGGTTAACCAATGACAACTGATGGTAAAGATCAAGGTAAAGCTCCTGTTGGACAGGGAGAGGACGCGGTACCTGTAAACAGCGCTGCGGAGGAGTCAGTTGCGGAGAAGGAAAGTAGCATGCATAACGCGTTGCACGATAAGGTGGCAACGCCGGCTGATGCTAAAGAGCACACGGACGAGAAGACCAGGCAGGATTCAAATATTTCCGGGCATGGTGGTCACGAAAAATCGGGGGAAAGTTCAGTGAGTAAGGATGGAAAATCTTCCAAACTGATGGGGAAAAAATCCTCAGAGAAACCGGGTTCTAAAAACAGCAAGAATATAACGATTCCAAAGGTCAAATCTGGTTCAGCTGCTGGCGGTAAAGTCGGGCAGGCAGATAAAGTTTCGCCCTCCTCTGCAAGTATGGGCGAATATCAGCCCCGTCAAATCTCGTTGGTGGTTTCCCGGATTGATCCCTGGACGGTGATGAAAGTTTCGTTCTTACTGTCGGTTGCGTTGGGTATTGCGATGGTGCTGGCAGGTCTGCTGGTTTGGTTGCTTTTGAACTCAATGAATGTATTTAGTTCGGTAGAGAACTTTATTAATGATATTGATCCCACGGGATCGATTGCTTCAATGATTGATTATCTGCGTTTGCCGCGGATGATGGCAATGAGCACGATCATCGCGGTTTCCAACGTGATTTTGATGACCGCGTTCTGTACGGTAGGGGCACTTATCTATAACTTGGCAACTTCGCTGGTTGGCGGGATTAAGTTGGCGCTTACTGACGAGTAGTATTACAGCATTTCGAGCTGGCTGCAGGCGCTGATCGATGGCGTGACGGAACGCACCTAAAAAGGGTTTGAAAGCCGGGTTAGTAATGTTGTAATCTGCAATGGTGTTCGTGATGGACACGATGGGCCTATAGCTCAGTTGGTTAGAGCGCAGTCCTGATAAGACTGAGGTCGCTGGTTCGAGCCCAGCTAGGCCCACTGCGAGGGAAGTTTGTTTCAGCAATCAACCAGGTAGGTAGATTTGAAAAAGATTTTAAAGTTGCTTTTTATCGGCGTCTTTTTTACCTGGTGTTTGAATGCAGCAAATGACTTACGCAATGATTCCGGAGTTTGGAAGTACCTGTAGTAGGTTTTCTGGCTCTAAAGGGGCTATGGCGCAGCTGGTAGCGCATCTGCTTTGCAAGCAGAGGGTCGCGGGTTCGAGTCCCGCTAGCTCCACTTCGTTGGCGCAACACGAAGTGTTGCTAGCACGGTGAACCCGAACGGTACGAAAACCGTCCGGGCTTTTTTATTAGTGAGGATGACGAAATCGTGCGTAATCCCGTCAGGGATTACTGGCACTAACTAGATGCCCCGGCCTTGTGCCGGGGCATCAGTGTTTTAAGCTTAGGGACTCGAACCCGTGAGGGCTGGCGCGGGGAGGTAGCGAACGCGGATCCTGTGGTTATTTACACGGGGCGTTAGGTGTGTGGGCTAGGCTTTATCCGAATGGCACGGTGGGTGTAAGAATTTGGAAAACGTAGCGCCGTCTTCCGAAATCTTAGGTGGAGAAGAAAACCTGACCCTCATGCTCTACTATCAGGTTTTGGCTTACAGTGGTTTGAAAATAAACTGTTTCACGTTTCCGTCTTGGACTTCTTTGGCACTCATCCCATAAACATCGTGGATGAGTTCAGCGGTGAGGACTTTGTTCGGGATACCTTGGGTATGCACGCGTCCATTTTTAAGAATAATTGCCTGGTCGCAGTAGCGGGTTACCAGATTAAGATCATGTAAGATTATGACAGCAGTGTCACTAACTTTTCTGATTATGCTAAGAATCTGGTGTTGGTATTTTATGTCCAGATGATTCGTGGGTTCATCTAGCAGGATACATTTACATTGTTGGGCGAGGGAACGGGCAATTAGAACTCGTTGGCGTTCCCCACCGGAAAGCGTATCTACGTATCGATCTTGTGCATAGCTCATTCCAACAGCGCCTAGAGCCTCATTGCAGATTTTTCGATCGGTTGCGTTATATCCTTGGAGATCTTTACGGTGCGGAGATCTCCCCAAGAGAACAATGTCGAGCACACGGGTTCTTTCCATGTCATGCTCAAATTGGGAAACGACTGCAATGCGCCGAGCAACCTGTCCGGGGCGCATTTCGTCTAAAGGTTGCCCGTTGAGGAGGATCCTCCCCTCCGATAGCTTTTGAGCTGCGAACATGGCTCTCATGAGGGTAGTTTTCCCAGAACCATTAGGGCCGGCAATACCTAAAATTTTTCCTTGCGGTACCTCGAAAGAGATCTCGTCAAGAACTTTGGTGTCACCGAAATAGACGCTAGCTTTTTCTATCGTGAGGGGAGAATCAATCATCCGTTTACTTCCCTAGTTTCTTGAGTTGATCAGCCAGTTCAAACGTTCCATAAATTGCGGTGGGAGAGGCGTAGGCTACTGCGGATTCTGCGTAGATAATGTTGCCGTTTTTAACCGCTTTCATGTCTTTGAAGCCGGGAATCTTTTCAAGCCGCTGCATTGAACTTTCTTTGGTGGCGCCCCCCATCCCGGTGAGCAAGATGATTACATCGGGGTCTGATTTAACAAATGCTTCCGGCGCAATGGGACCCTGATGTGGGTGATAGTTCGGATCAATAGCAGTAACGAGGTTAAGGGTCTTATTTATTTCTCCCATGACCCCTTTGTTTCCGTAACTAAACAGTTCAGGATCTTCTCCGTAGTAGTAGGCGTAGGAAACTTTGCGTTCTTTACCGATTTTCTCTTTGCTAACTTGCGCGATTTTCTCTTTTAGCTCCTTTACCGTGGCATCCGCTTTTTCGGAGGTGCCCATGATTTTACCTAGCTGAGTAATCTCCGCAAAAGTGTTGTTGAATGATTCATCCGATTTTTGATCTGGATAGAAGTAGTTGCACTCGGTAGCATCCACAACGGCAGGGATTCCTTTTTCTGCTACCGCTTTTGGAGCGGTGGTTTCGGAACTGAATCCACCACCATAAGCAAGATCAGGCTTGAGTTTCATGAGGGCTTCCATAGATATGGATTCTGTTGATAATACCTTGATGCCGTCTGCTTTTTTACCTATCCAGGAGGGTGGTTCTTCGCCCCATTCGTTAGCGCGGCCAACAATGGATTTTTCTGCTCCGGCAGCAAAGAGGTATGCCAGACCGGTGACTCCCATCGACACGACTTTCTTAGGGTGAGTAGTAAATTTCGTTTCTACCCCACAGTTTTTAACCGTAATAGGTTGGTCAGCAGCAGTGCTGGACGATTCCTTTGTGCCGGAGCAGCCAGTGAGGGCGGCGGCCACCAGGCTTGCTCCCAGTACACCAGCCACAATTCGTTTCTTTATCATTCTTTTCTTCCTTTCTATTTGGAATATTTCTTGATGAGAGCCATTAGCATAGGGGTTCCTACCAGTGCTGTTAGTATTCCGATAGGTAGTTCCGCTGGTCTGATAGCCACGCGGGTGCAGGTGTCGGCAATGACGACGAGGAGTGCGCCTCCCAGGGCAGAGATAGGTAACGCAGCTCGGGTGGTGGAACCTACTAGTTGTTTCGCAGCATGAGGAACGACTAGACCCACGAATCCGATGGCGCCAGTAAGGGAGACAAGCACCGCTATAGTTAGTGCCACTATGAGAAATAAGAGATTTCGATAGAGGCGGGGGCTGGTGCCCAGTGAGATTGCCGCATCGTCTCCCAAGTTCAGGATATCCACCCTTCTTCCCCAGATGCTGAAGCAGATTAATGCAATAGTTACCACGCTGCCGGCAATGAAGGTGTCATGCCAGGTGGCATTAGATATTGATCCCAGCATCCAGAACATTACGGATTTGGTTCCAGCAGCATTTTTAGCCATGAGAGTTATCAGGCTGGTGACTGCGGAGAAAAAGTAAGTTACCGCCATACCTGCAAAAATGATGCGTGTCGGAGTGATTTTTCCGCCGGCGGAAGCCAAAAGAGTAACAAGCAGGATGGAGATTACAGCCCCTAGGAAAGCCCCGAAAGTGACCCCCAGGGCAGATAAGATATTACTGGTTGTTCCCAAAACAATTACTGCTGCTGCGCCAGTGGAAGCCCCAGAGGAAATACCTAGAATGTAGGGATCTCCCAAGGGGTTGCGCAGTAAAGACTGAGTTATCAGACCGCATATGCCTAGGCCGGCACCAACGATTGCTCCCAAAACAGCGCGGGGAAATCTCACCTGTCCAATAATCTGTGTGTCCACGTCAGTTTCAGCAGTTCTTCTAAGTGTGGCATTTATGCCCTCAAGTGCTGCCGATAACGAAATATCAGTGGCTCCGACAATGACAGCCACTATTAGTGAGCAAGCTAGCGCTAGCGTTAAAACCATTCCGAGTATCAGGCGTTGCTTTCGAGTCGTTAACATGGTGAATACGATGCTTTCATTTTTAAATCAGCTGCTTTTTGGCTTAGATAGCTCCACAGCCTGCGTTCATGGGTTATTCGTTCGTTGGGATCCACCGCCCCTTCATGTCCGCCTTTGCTGGAATAACGCCAGTAAGTTGCTGTTCCTCGTAAATTTTTTACCCGTTCAACTAGGGAATCTGCATGAGAAATGGTGGTTACTTCGTCGCGGCAGTAGCCAATAATGAGCCAAGATGTTCCGCTTAGACTCTCGGGGTTGACATTACAGGCCAAGGGATCTTCTTGTTTCATAAAGTTATCCCAATCTGTGGTTTGAGGATTCCCATACTCGGCTAGCCATTGACGACCTAAGGTCGTTTTTGATAGGTGCTTTGTGCTGCTGATTGGGACGCGGCATACCACTTGAGATACGAGTTCTGGGTGGTGAATGGCGGTAATCGCTGCTAGCAATGCTCCGTGAGACATGCCGTGTATAAAAGTAGTCTCGGGGGTGCAAATATTTTGACGATGCAATTCGCGAATAGATGAGGCTATATCCGCCCTGACTTGGCGTCTTCCTGCTTTAACCCCGGCTTGATGCCAGCTCTTCCCGTATTCAGCACCCCCTCGGGAGTGAATAACCGCAATGCTGTAACCGTGGGTTAACCATTTTGAATAAATGTCGGGACTGTAAAAACTATGATTGGATCTTCCGAATCCCCCGTAAATGAATACAATAGTCGGCTGTTTTCCCGTTAGTTTTCCAAAGCAGTCTATAGGGATTTGGGTACCGTCCTCGCTAGTAGCCCAAATCTGTTGGCAAGTAAAGGCGTTGTTGTATTGGGAGGTGTTGTTCTTAGCGCAAGTTAGTTCTCCGGTCTTACGGTCGAGGCGGTAAAGGCGGGGAGCGTTGATAAAGGAGGAGGTTTGTATATATAGCTCATGGTCGAGCACTTTTATCGGTTTAACGTGTTGGCCTAAGGGGAAGGAATTTCCAGATTTGTGAGTGATGACCTCAACTTTTTGGGGGCTGTAAACCAGTGCTTCACAAGCATCTTGGTAACCGCCATAGATAGGGGTAGAACCAGAGGTTTTCCACTGTGGGTAGAAGGTGCTGCCGTCGGGTAATAGGATTTCACCTCGCACTTTTACGATGCTTTCGTATTTAGGTAAGGGTCGCAGCAATGTCGGGCTCACCTAATCTCCTTCGGCTATTTCGTAGTTTTGATTCCCTCTTGTGTGAAAAAGGAAACCATGTAAACTGTGCTTAGGTTAGCATAACCTAAGTATAAGGTTAAAGGCTAGCCTCTAGAGCTTTTGTCGTTGGAAAGGAGGGGAGATGGATACACTCGAAATCGTGGAGATTGAGGAAGTTAACACCGATCAAATCACTGTTCCTCATTGCCATCACGGCGCTACCCAGCAGAGTTTTGCATGGAGGTAAAAGTAGATAGGCAACGGGTTAAAGATAGCTAAGACGCACTTTACCCAATATTCATATAGACAAGAGGGTCAGGGGTTATGTGGCAGATTTGTGTGCAAGTAAGGCCTTTAGATGTAAATAGATGCGTTCTTACCTGTGCCGATGGTCGTGATCTAGTGCTCTCAATGGATGCTAATAGCATCATGCGTGTTTTAGATGCGGCGCAAGATGTCCAGTCCACTCACCCTTTGGGCACTCCGTTGAGAAAAGCATTAGAAAAACACAGCTGTTTTATCAACACGCATGACCTAATCTCCACGACCCCTGATCCTCAATCTGTAGGTGACCCAGAAGTAATAGTCTGTGGGAATCCCACAATTGCGCGCTTAATTACTGCAGAGCTTCAAAAGATTGATGTCACAGCGCGCCTGTCCTCCCAGTCGGTTCGCGAATGTGCTTACCAAGTCTTCAATCGCGGCACCCTTGTGGTGTGTCGCGGCGAGGAGTCCGCTCCCGTATTTGCCCAAACTATTGAAGATAATTTGGGGCTAAATATTTCATTAATCGCGGTTGATCACACCCCCAACCAGCTATTAGTTGGACCTGCGGTACTTAAAGGGCAAGGTGCAACCTATAGCGACAGTCTGGCTCGTCTCGCCGGAAATGCAGTTAATAGTGAGGTATTTCAAGCAAAAATGGGTAGTCCTGCGTGGGGAAGTTTCTTACCGCGCTTAGGGGCAGCCACCAATATGGGGCAGAAAGCTGCCGAGCTGATTAAATCCATTACTTTCAATGACATCGATAGCCAGAAATCAACTCCCCTCGACACTGTTTGGGCAATTTCCCTGGATGGAGAGCTAGAAGTTCATGCGGTACTGCCCACGAATTTTATGATGGGCCCCCAGTCTAAGCCCCCAATTCATCCTCCCACTTTTGTAGTGGATAAATGCTACGGAATTGTAAAAGAGCTCACCCGGGTCCATCACAGTCCCTATATGCCGCCTACGCTGTATACCACTCAGGCGCGAACATGTGACTTACGCAGAACAGCAACCTATATAAACACCGTTTTTTGCCAAGGATCAACGTTAATTCCCAATGAAGTTGGAGAAGAAGAAAAGCAGGCGCAGATCCACGACACGGAATTAGCGGCAATTGGTGAGTCAGTTGAGCGTTATTGCTCAAACCTAATTGATCTCAAACCGGTATTGCATGGTTCTTATCGAGAATTAGCAAGAAAAGGATACCCACTTCTGCATCCAGAAAAACTGGTACTATTCTCACCCAACCAGTATCGGCAACCCGGATTTCCTTTTGTGCCTTTGACGCCTGACCTGCCCGTAGGGTGGGTGGAAGGTAGCTATTATGAGGATGAAGCGCCAGTTTTCGTTCCCGCCTCCTTGGTGTATGTCAACTGGTATACCAACCAGTATCGGCAAGAACCGAAAGTAAATTTTCCGGCGTTTGCTGGAGTAGCTGCAGGAACTAGTCGTGAACAGGCAATATTATCGGGTATCAGTGAAATCATTGAGCGGCATGCCACCATGGTGTGGTGGTTAAATAACCAGCCGCTTCCTCATCTGAAATTATCGCAGAAATATTTGGATCTTTTTAGTGGGACGAAAGAGCCGCTCCGTCCCGCTTTGATCAATCTAGACAACACTTTCAATATCCCGGTGCTAGCCGGGGTAGTTCACAATGATGTCTCTAAACTGGTACACGTTGGTTTTTCATGCCGCTCTAGCGTTGAACAAGGTGCCTTAAAAGCCTGGAGTGAGGCGCTCACCTTGCAAGAGGGAGCTCATGACCTCGCCAACCCCGAAGGGGCGCATTGGACAGCAATCCGCAAAGGTCTACTTCCTGGACGTTCATATAAGAAATGGCGCCGTGACCGCCGGTATCTGGATGATTTCCGAGCGGATCTCAAGGATGTAGACGACCTCCTAATTCAACAAGAGGTCTTTCTAGATCCTCGGGCGGTAGACAGGGTGAAACCACTGTTGGACATACCAGCAACCCGCAGTATTTCATCCGTGCCGCAGCTGAAAGATAGTCTATTAGCCAGCTATATAGAGCGTATCCATGCCCGGGGGATGCGGGTAATAACCGTTGATATCACCTCTCGCGATGTTGCTTCTTGCGGGTTGCATGTGCTCCGCACATTAATTCCTGGCACAATCGGTAACACTCCTGCGGCATTTCCCTACCTGGGTCGCAATATGGTGGCAGAAGAAGCAGTACGGTTAGGATGGGTGGATTCGCCAAAGCCTGAAGGTAGCATGAATCCCTTCCCAATGCCGCACGCGTAGAACCGATACCGTTGTGGAGAAAGGATAGGCCATTGTGTTTGCAAAGCAGCGTTTAGTTATGCGCGCCGCCGGAGTCTCCGTGTGGCTGCTGGCTCCCGCCATGATGCTGGGGGTCTTGGTATCTTGCTTATATATCGCGACCGCGGTGTGCAACGCCATGCTTTTCAACGAGTTGTTAGGTACTCGCCGGGTCTCCACGGTGGTGGGACTAATCATTGCTATCGCCTGTTTGCTTTTAATCCGTCCATTACTTGAGGTAAGTGGACAGCTTCTACAAAATCGAGCGGGATTAGTGGTAAAAAGCCGCCTACGGCAGGCATTGCTGGAACAACTAGATGCACGTGGACCCATGCGAGGTGGAATGGGGCGTTCTGGACAAATACAGTCGGTTCTCACCGATGGGGTCGAGGCGATCGAACCCTATTTCATCAAGTATTTCACCCAACTTGCGGTCACCGCTCTAACAGCAATTGGTTTAACAATTGCTATTGCCAGTATCTCGCCCCTGATTGCGGGAGTTCTTTTAGCCTGCGGAGTCGCGATTGTTGCTATTCCCCGATTATGGGATAGAGCTCTGGCTGAGCGCGGACAATCGCATTGGGTAGCGTACGAAAATCTCAATGCCGATTTCGTGGATTCTATGATGGGGATGTCCACTTTGAAATCTTTTGGGGCGGCTAAAAATCATGGAACCCAATTAGAAAAACAGTCTAGCCAGCTGCTGAAAACTACTATGGGGCAGCTGCGGCTTTCATTGGGAGAAACGGGACTATCAGGAATGATGAAAGTGCTCGGTCCTGCTCTCGGCCTAGTGATCGCAATTTCTTTGATTACTTCCGAGGCGATGTCAATCAGCTCGTTGTTTGTGGTTACCTTGTTAGCTATCGAACTTTTTCGCCCGTTTACTGCCTTATCGTCATGTTGGCATGAAGCATTCTTTGGTATTTCCGCGCTGCCAGCGATGAGCGAGTTATTTGAACAGGAGCAAACTTCTGCCGCTACCCGCAAATCTTCGCAAAACTTGCCTCACAGTAACGAAGTTTCCTTTGCGAGAGTTTCTTATACTTATCCGGGAGCTGCTAAGCCGGCTCTTGAGCAAGCCACTTTCGTAGTACCTACAGGTAAAACAACCGCCTTGGTAGGGTTGTCGGGTTCCGGAAAATCCACCGCGCTCGGGTTATTAATGGGTTTTGACCATCCCGATAGTGGAAGTATCACAGTTGGAGGGGTTTCAGCTGACAGTTTAGATATCGCGCGTACCGTCACGCTGGTTCCGCAAGACCCGATTATTTTTCCAGGAACAGTAAGGTCAATTTTGGCCGAAGCTAATCCCAAAGCGGAGGAAGCGGAGATGATGACGGCTCTAAAGCTAGCTTGTGCCACAAACCTGCATCCTGATAACAATCCTGATTCTGGTAACAATATTCTTGATTTAGAAATTGAAGAACATGCTCAGAACCTTTCGGGAGGACAAAAACAGCGACTGGCAATCGCTCGGGCTTTGGTTCGCAAATGTCCTCTCCTCGTACTCGACGAATCTACTTCTGGTTTGGACACCCAAACAGAAACAACGGTTCTAGCTAATATTCGCAAGGCGTACCCAAATCTCACTTTATTGCTGGTTACCCACCGTATTGACGCTGCTGAGCAAACAGATCATGTAGTGGTAATGGGACATGGGAAAGTGCTTTGTAGCGGGAATCCCTGTACGTTAAGCCAGGAAGATAATGCCTGGTCAAAATTGATTAGTGCACAGATAGGAGCCTAGTCGACTATGACCTTAGTTTTCAGTAATTTCCTTGCACTGATGAAGCGGCTACGCGAATGTGTTCCCCTGTTCGTAGCCGCCACCATTGTGACTGCACTTGCCCAAATTACCGTTGTTGGGGTTGCGGTCAGTTCAGTATGGATATCTACGCAATTCATATTAAACCGTACGAACAATCTGACCCTGCTGTTCATTATGATGTTTACCCTGGTGGTCGTGCATGCCGTGAGTACCCTCTTTGAGGTTTGGTGGTCACATGAAGTTGCTTACCGGATTCTACATACCTTGCGGGTGCACATATATAACGCTATCGAGCGAATCGCACCCTTAGGGTTGCAAGGAAAACGCACCGGTGATGTGGCATCGGCAGCCATGAATGATGCGGAACAGCTGGAATGGTTTTATGCGCACACGGCCTCTACTGCCATCTGTGCCATTCTTACTCCAACTTTATTCACCGGGGTGCTGGTGAGTTTTATTGGTCCGATGGGACTGATAATGCTGATACCAACCGCAGCTATGATTGCATTTCCTTTCGCCCTTATGTCCATACAACGCCGGCAAGGTAAAGAATTACGTTATCAACTAGCCCAATTGCGTATTGCAGTTTTGGATTCTATTCAAGGGCAAAGGGAATTGCGGTCATTGGGGATGGTGGATAAACAAAATGCGCAGATCTTGGATTTAACACGAAAAGTGCAGGTAACTAAGAATTCGCAAACGATAAGAAAAGCCTGGGAATCAGCTTTTTCTACGATTGCAACCACAGTCGGATCCACGATTTTGCTAGTCATCCTAACTGGATGGGTGTTGACCGGACATTTAGATTCAGCTTTGTTACCAGTTGCGGTGGTGCTAGCGGGTCTAGTACCCACCCCCGCGACAACACTAGTCGGTATGCTGGGGAGAGTCGGAGAAATTGGGGCATGCGCACACCGGATTAATACCATTCTTAACGCTAAGGATCCCATCCCCTCCATCCCGGAAACCAATCATGCCGAATACGAGGCAGAAACCAACCATTTAGTTAGCGACAATACGGTTTTTTCCTATCAGGCCGGTAAGCCAGTTATTAACCAAGTTAACTTAACCGCAACTCCTAAACGCTCAATCGCCATTGTTGGAAAATCAGGGGCGGGGAAAACTACCCTAGCCAATCTGGCTATGCGTTATCTTGATCCTCAGGAAGGCGAACTGCGTTTTGATGGGAAAAATCTTCGCTCCTATCAACCTAACCAATATCGCGAAAGACTGGCTCTTGTTCCCCAGGACTGCCATATTTTTGCCGGAACCGTACGAGACAATCTTGTTTTAGCTAATCCGCAAGCCTGTGATGATGATATTTGGGCAGCTCTTGCCGAAGCTGATATCAGTGAGCTGATTACTTCTTTAGGGGGATTAGACGCGAAAGTCGGGGATCGGGGAACCACGCTCTCGGGTGGGGAACGTCAACGTATCGGGATTGCTCGTGCTTTTCTTCGGCGTCCCGACATGCTTATCCTCGATGAGCCGCTAGCTAATATTGACCCGTTCCTTGAAGCCTCCATTGCGAAGAATATTCGTAACGCGAGGGCTGACCGTACTACTATCGTCATTGCCCATCGGCTGGCTTCTATTCGTATCGCGGACCATATCGTAGTTCTTGATGGTGGGCGCGTGGTTGCGGAAGGGACTCATCAGGAGCTTAAAGATCACCCAATTTATAGAACGCTTTTAGGGCAACAAATTGCTTAGCTACCACATAAATCAGAAAATAGGCGATCTGATAGTTTGCATTTATCAAGGTATGCCTATATTTTGCAGCAAGGTACTAGTGTGAGCATTCCTCTACATTATTCAGCATGCAAACACTTGGCTAATGGCAGTTCACGCCACCACTAGCTTGCGGCGATTTAGGCGCAAAGTAACGTCGGCGCTGCGGGCGAGTTGGCGCGAATGGGTCACCACAATCACGCATTTGTTCTGTTCATGCGCGGCTCGCTGCAAAATCTCGATTACTTCGCGGGCGGTATCCTCATCCAGATTCCCGGTAGGTTCATCGGCTAAAATAATCGGAGCCCCCGACACTAGCGCCCTCCCGATCGCTACCCGTTGCTGCTGACCCCCCGAAAGCGCCATCACGCTGCGCCGCGCCTCCTTTTCAGAAAGTCCCAACTGGGTCAAAGTATCGATCCCGGCTTTCCCGTTCACCAGCCGCAGATTCTCTAGCGGCGTCAAATAATCAATCAGATTATAGTTTTGGAAAACCAGCGAAATCTGTTTTTTGCGGTGCTGAGCATAACCAGTCTCCGCAATATCGGTGCCATCAAAACGCACCGCCCCGGAGGTGGGTTTATCTAATCCGGCCAGCAGGTTCAACAAGGTGGATTTGCCGGCTCCCGAAGCACCTACAATCGCATAAAATTTCCCAATCTCGAAGTCGGTGCACACGTCCGATAGAATCTGGGTGCTGGTTCCCGGGTACACATATTCCAGGTGGTCTAATTGCAAAATACTCATAATGTTTCCTAACTTATTTTGGCGAGGATAGCTCGCGGGGTTTGACGAAGCAGGGGAGCGGTCGCTAACAGTAGCGCCGCGAAAGTAATCACATATCCGAGGACGAGGGCGGCCAGGATACTCCCGATGCTCCCGCTCGCAGACAGGGCGGATAGGGAGGGACTGGCGGACTTGGCAAATACCAGGGAAGATACCTTACCTGATAGCAAGTAACCCAAAGTGGCACCGATAACGCTACCGACTAGCGCCAAGAAAGCCGACTCCAGGGCGAGTTGCCCCAAAATATTGACCTTAGTTTTTCCTACCGCCAACAGCACTCCGATTTCACGGGTGCGTCCGCGGATCCAAAAGATCATGATGAGGACGAGGGCGGCTAGCCCGGCTGCACTAACCCCCACGGCCAGCGCGGTGAGCAGTTTATTTACCCCCGACAGGGTTGCCAGTACTCCCGCAAATTGGGCGGCATTAGATTCGAAACTGAGCTGCGAATCCGCCTGTTTTGCCGCTCGTAACGCGGCAGGTAGGGAGTTCGCGTCCTCGGTAAAGTACCTTGCGGTGGTCAGTTCTTTTCCGCCCAGGCGCTGACTGCTAGCCAGGTCAGTGAAAATCTGATTCTCCGAAGCCCCGGCAGGTAGTCCTCCCGGATTTTCGGTTTTTCCGCTGAAAATCCCCACTACCGGTACCGTTGTTGCATTGCCGTTCGCGCTTAGGTGCAGCTGGCTACCAACACGTAATCCATTGCGCTGGGCAAACTCGCGGTGAATCAGCGCGCCCTGCCCTCTTGGAGCCAGGTGTTTGCCGTCCTCTAGCCGATACAGCCTCCCCATAAAAGACGGATGCAACTGGCTATTAGTAGTCCCGATAATCCCGGCATCGCCGGCAAACTCGGCGTCAAGTTGCACTCCGGAAGCGGTAGTTACCAGTCGAACCCCCTCGGGCTTAGCTAAAGTTTCTTTTTCCAAAGCCGAGCGTTTTACCTGCGGCAAGTGGCTCAGCTTTTCTGCTTGCTTTAAAGTGAGCGCACCGCCGGCGTTGCGGGCGGTAAATCCCGCGTTCACTCCGGAGTTGATTGCCTCGGAAATCCCGGCCACCTGCGCGCGCACTCCTGACTGGGAAATCAGCGCGGTAAACACCACCGCCATTAGTAGCGTGAGCAGCAAGGCGCGTCGCGGGCGGCGGATCAGCGAATACCAGGAGCGCCGCCAAATGCTAAGAGATTTCATTTGATATCCACCAAAAGAGCGCGCGGGGGGCGACGCAGCATTGGGAATGATGCTGCTAATACGCAAAGCAAACCTACCAGCAAAGTTAGTAACACAGCGGTTATCACTGAGGGGGTAGACAGGGACACTGCTAACGCGTCTAGGGTCTTAGTAGCGGCTGAAGATTCCATATCAGCGCCTGCCTGCCCGGCCTGAGCCAGTTCTTGCATTAGCGAACTATTCACGGAGGCCAGTGCGGAATTACCGAGCCACTGCGCGACTGCTCCAGAAATAAAGAACGCCAGCACAAACGCAGGGATCGCGGTCATCACTAATTCACACAGGTATTGCGCGAAAATACTGGCCTTGGAGGTACCAACGGAAAGTAGCACCCCGGTTTCCTTCTTGCGTTCATTCATCCACAGGAACAACACCAAGGTTAAAATCAGCAGCGCAAACCCGAAGGCAACCATTTTAGTGGTGCTCATCAGGGAATTTATTCCACTCAGGGCTCCGGTGATCCCCGCTAAATACTGGGTGGCGGGCGATAGTTGGTAGTTGCGCCAATCAATCTTTAGGGAGCCGGCCTTCTTTTCTACCTGCTCTAAGTCTTTTTCGGAAGCCACGAAGAAGTTAGCGTCCTGGTAAATCTCGTTGTCTTTATTCATCTGGTAGAGGGCGCGGGTGGTGTCCAAATCCGTGTAAACAGTATTTGCAAACAGTTCGCTGCGTTGAGCCGCCTGCCGGGTATTGGAACCTCGCACCAGCCCCACGATTTCCATTTCGGTTTCCGCAGTAGACTGCCGCATATTATCCACGTCATAGGGGTTGCCTTTAAGCTTTAACTTGCTGCCGATCTTCAGACCATTAGCTTTCGCTAAATCTTCATGGATAATCGCCTTATGGTGATCTCCGGGTCGTAAATGTCGCCCCGCTGCCAGGGTCAATGCTCCGGATCGAAAATTATTGTCGATATCGGTGCGGTTGACTCCCCACACGTTCACCGCATTACCAAACTGCGCTTCCTTCTTTTCGTCATAGTCATTGGTTCCCAGTTTTTGGGTCTGGGCTCCAACTAAATCAGCAGTCACGTTTTGCCGAGCCACGTAGCTTTTGATCTCAGGTAGCTTTGCGATTTGGGTGATATCTGCGGGTTTAACAGTTCCGGCTCCTCGTGGGGTTCCCTGGTTGAACTGGGGATTATTTCCGAGGACGAAGCCGGCACCTGCCTTGGCTTCTACCTTCGCGCCCTCCCGCGCACTCGCCCTCTCGATAGCGTCCGCTGACATTAAAACGGTGGCTACCAAAGTGAGCACCGCGAAGATGACAATAGTTCTAACTGGTTTTCTGACGACGTAACGCCAAGCTCTTCCCGCGAAGGACAAGTCCAGATCCTTTCAAAATAACCCAAGTGCAACTTAGGTAACCCAAATAAACAATTATTAGCTTTTCGGGCGGGGCTGGAAGAAACCTGGGTCTAGGACAGTAAAAATCTGGAAAGGCAAAAAATGGAAGGCAAAAAATCCGCTTACCAGGGAAATGGTACAATTGGTGCGTTAAGTCACAAATTTGTTTAGCGCCTCAGAAAACCTAGTCGAGCAGGTTAATCCCTAAGGGGTAGCGGTAAAGCCTGTTATCGGAGGCTTTCAAAGCGCCTTTAATCGAGCACACTAAAGTCATCACGAAAACCACAATGAACGCAATGATGGACACCGGGATCAAAATGATGGTGAAGCAGAGTATCCAAGCCACCACAGTAGTGACAGTCATTGCCAGGTTAAAGTTAAAGGCACCTGCGGCGGCGTTACGCACAAATCTGCTTTTATCTTTATAAATAAACCAAACGACGAGGGGGCCGACAAAGGTGAGCCAGCCGGCCGAAACCACCATGGCGATGAGTGCTGCTAAATGAGCCAGAATCGCCACGGTCCGTTCATCTGCGGCGACGCCGTTGTTAGCGGCGGGGTTAAAACCCTGCGGAGAATAGTTGTCAGTGCCACTTTGCGGGGCGAATTGGGGAAAACTCGGGTTAGAGGTTTCCTGCTGCCCGTTAAAGGACTCAGAACTGTTTAAGTTGCTCGATGGTAGTTGATTCTCAGTCATATCTTTATTTTCCCATGGGGTTGGGGGCAGGGACAGTAGAGCTAGCAATAATTTTTCTGCAGCGAAAAGCGCAGACAAGAGCACAGCTATAAGGGTTGGTGCGCAGTTTGCTTGGCAGCAAAATCAGCAGGAGTCGAGTTGAGTCTTTGGCGCGGGCGGCGGCGTTGAGCGATTAACCAGTGATGCAAAAGCGCGGTTGAACAGCAGTCATACTCGTTATAAAGGGCGAGGAGTCGCAGCTGTTCGGTATCCTCCGCGCTAAGCTCAGCTCCCGGATCGAGGGCGCCTGCTCGCGCCAAGGTGTCATAAACAATTACCGAGTCTGCGCCGTTATCCAGGTCGCTAGAGCGCATCCAAGAGCCCATATAGAACGGTTCCATCTCTTTAAGGGAATATCCGCCTTGACCGGTGCGAATGGCTGATTGCACGACTTGTTGCAGATCCCGCATCGGCCCATCGCTGGCCAGTAAGTCGCGCACCTGGCCCTGTAATAATCTATGCCGAGCCGATAAACGTTGCAGGTAGAGGCGTTCTTGCGGGGAGTAATGGTAGATATGCATCTGCGGGAACCGGTGGAAACGTTGGCGCAAGAAATCGAGTAGATCTATCAACATTTGGCGTTCCTGAGTGCGATTATGCGCCCAAAAGCTCTGGTATTTTCCGCCGATACGGGTTGATAGTTTCCCCACTTCCTCTGCCACGTTTGTGCTTTGTGTTGCTGGTAGCGATTCTTGCCCGCGAACCGAGAGCGCTGGGGTTAAAGATTTTTGTTCGCCCCAAGAATTTTCATCACAGCAGACCATGCCGCCCAAGTAAATTAACCCGGTGTGATCTTTTTTCGTCCAACCCCAAAGAGAGTCATTTTCAAAATCCAAATACACATCTCCCGGATGAGGCTCGGGAAGCGCCATCAGCGCCGGAGACAGGGGATTAGTTTCTAGCAGCAACTCTCCAGGGCGCTGCGCCACCTGCAGCTGGGCTTGCCGGATTAGCTCCGGGCTGTAACCGCTAGGGGGATGGGCAGCAAAACCACTGGCAGTGAAGATATTCTCGGCTCGCAGCTCCCGGCGCAGTCCGGGACCTACCCCGCTGATCAAGAGGGGGTCATCATAACGTGCCAGTGCCCAAGCGCAGTGTGAACAGCTTCCACACACTGTGTCGAGGGCGCGCCAAGCCTCCTCGGGGGTAGCAGACAGTAAACTCTGGTCGGTGGTTAAAGCGTGCGCCTGCTCCGCAATGGGTTCCCAGATTTCATCCAATTCAGCCAGGGAAAAATCTACGGTTTTGCCGTCGGCGAGCAATATCTGTGCATAAGGGGCAAGTTTTGCCGCTAAAGCGGGAAAATCTGCGTTTAATAACTCCTGATTAGCCCTAGCTAGATGCGCATATCCGGCAAGGAGGTTCACCGAGTCTTGGCGGGCATGGGCGGAAAAGCGTGCCAATTGCAGCACCCACGAATCGTCCTGGTAAACCAGGAACGGCAGGTTTCCGCTAAGATCTGCGCTAGTAAACTCGCGGTTAGTTTGAAAGATCCTCCCGGCTGCCCGGTATCTTGTTGCAATTTTTTCCTCCTCTGCGCCAGTTAAATTCCCGATATAACGGTGAAAAACATCGGTAGATTTCAGCTCGGTATTACCGGTGAGGTAGCACCACAGCCGCCACTGACAGTTAGCAGCGTGTGCTATCTCGGAGACTGCAAGTAGACGGGAGGAATTAGGCATTGACTGGGCTAGTTGTCTCGCTGTGCGTATTCTAGTGCCCAGTAGGTCAGCACCATATCAGCTCCGGCGCGTACAATCGCGTGCAAAGATTCGTCAATGGCGCGTTCGCGGTCAATCCAGCCGTTAGCGGCTGCCGCCTCTAACATGGCATATTCCCCGCTGACCTGGTAGGCCGCGACCGGAACCGGCGACATTTCCGCTACATCGGTCAGCACATCCAGATAGTAACCGGCAGGTTTGACCATCACCATATCGGCACCCTCAGTCAAATCTAGCTGGGTTTCAAATACGCCTTCCCGGCGGTTACGGGGATCTTGCTGGTAAGAGCGGCGATCGCCCTCTAAGGAGCAGGCCACTGCATCCCGGAAAGGACCAAAGAAAGCGGAGGCATATTTGGCGGAGTAAGCCAATATCACGGTATCGGTAAATCCGGCCTCGTCAAGCGCTTGGCGAATCACCGCGATTTGGCCGTCCATCATCCCGGAAGGTGCCACCATATGGGCTCCGGCGCGGGCTTGGCTGAGCGCCATTTTCGCATATAGCGGTAAGGTGGCGTCATTATCGACTTGCCCGTCGGCGGTGACTATCCCGCAATGTCCGTGGCTAGTGAACTCATCCAGGCAAGTATCTGCCCCCACAACCAGGTCATTTCCTACTTCTTCGCGCACCGCACGGATGCCGCGATTTAAGATTCCGTTCGGATCCCAGGCGGTGCTGCCCTGCGCGTCCTTATCGGCGGTATTGGGAATCCCAAATAGCATGATTCCGCCTACTCCAGCTTGCACACACTCGGCGGCAAGTTCGCGGATCGACTCGACGGTATGCTGGAAAACCCCCGGTAGAGAGGGAATCTCTACCGCTTCCTCAATCCCGTCGCGCACAAACGCGGGCAGCATCAACTGGGCGGGACTGACCCGGGTTTCGGCGATCAGGTTGCGCATCGCGGGAAAAGAGCGCAGGCGGCGAGGACGAATAGTTGGTTTCAGCATGAAGTCATCAGTCATTTTTTCTCCTAGGTATCTGCAATGATTTTAACCCACTCATGATGCTAGGTGTATGTTAGTACGGTTAACTGCCAGCCGTTCGGAAGGGAGAAACAGAATGTTAAAAGTTTTTGCCTGGATATTCACTCTCCTGGGTGCAGTGTTGGTAGCTGTAGGGGCGCTGATTATTTATGTGACCGACACTGACAGTAGTTTCCCCTTTGGAGCGGGAATTATGGTGATGGCCGCCCTAGTTTTCGGGGTGATCGGCTGCGTATTGTGGGGAGTGGAAATCACTAAAACTAATCGCGACCGAAAGTAATAGCTCTAGTACTAAAAATCCGCCCCCGCGGCCTCGGAAATCCTTTGGGTAAAGCCATTATTTTTCCGAGGCCGCGGGGGCGGGATTTATTTAGCAAACAGACCTAAATATCGTAGTAAAGCTGGAATTCGTAGGGATGAACTACCTGCCGCAGCGGAGCGACCTCATTTTGTTCCTTGTAGTTGACCCAAGTTTCAATCAAATCTGGGGTGAATACCTCGCCTTCAGTCAAGAAGTCCTGGTCAGCTCGGAGTGCCTCTAAAGCTGCATCCAAAGAATACGGCAGTTTCGGAATGTCGTGATATTCGGCAGGTGGTAGTTCATAGAGGTCTTTATCTACCGGAGCTGGCGGCTCTAACCGGTTTTGAATCCCGTCAATCCCCGCCATCAGGCAAGCCGCGAAAGACAGATAAGGATTCGCACTGGGATCAGGAACCCGGTATTCCACCCGTTTAGCCTTCGGGGAAGTGCCGGTCACTGGAATCCGGATACAAGCCGAACGGTTACGCGCCGAATACACCAGGTTAATGGGAGCCTCAAAACCGGGAACCAGACGCCGGTAAGAGTTAACCGAAGGGTTAGTGAACGCCAGCAGCGCCGGTGCGTGCTGCAGCAAGCCCCCGATAAAGTAACGAGCCAGGTCAGAGAGGGAACCGTAACCGGTTTCGTCGTAGAACAGCGGCTCGCCCTCTTTCCAAAGTGAAAAATGGGAGTGCATCCCCGATCCGTTATCGCCTGCCATTGGTTTCGGCATGAAAGTAGCGGTAACTCCCGCCTCTTGTGCAGCATTTTTAATCAGATACTTGAACTTCATCATGTCGTCACCCGCTGCCCGCAGCGAGTTGAAACGATAGTTAATTTCGTGTTGCCCCCCGGAGCCGACTTCGTGGTGAGCGCGTTCCACTTTTAATCCCGCGTCGCTGAGCAGTTTAACCATATAATCGCGCAGGTCGCAGAACTTATCGGAGGGAGCTACCGGAAAGTATCCGCCCTTCAAAGGGGTCTTATAGGCGAGATTTCCGCCCTCTTCGTCCCGGCCTGTGTTCCAGTAGCCTTCAACCGAATCCAGTTTTACGAAAGTGTCATAAGGCTGGGTTTGGTAACGCACCGAGTCAAAAAGGTAAAATTCGGCTTCAGCACCAATAAAACAGGTATCGGCGATTCCAGTAGAACGCAGATAGGCTTCTGCTTTAGAGGCGACCTGGCGAGGATCACGCGGGAAAGGTGCATCGGTGAAAGGATCCACGATGGAACAGTTCACGGCCAAAGTGGGGCAAGCTCGGAACGGATCCACATAGGCATCAGACACATCAGTTATTAGCTTCATATCTGATTTCTCTATCGAGGTGAAACCGCGAATAGAGGAACCATCGAACATCAGTCCGCTTTCCAGAGCATCTGCAAACTGGTCGGCGGGGATAGTGAAATGCTGACTGGTACCAATCAGGTCGCAAAAGCGGATATCAATCAGTTCGATACCCTGGTCAGCAACAAATTTGAGGGCTTCTTCGTGGGAGTTAAACAATCGTTCCTCCTTGGCTTAGCCATATGGCTTGCGGATAAGAAAACTAGAAAAAGCATACCGCGCCCTAGCCTTCGAGCGGGATTCACGCTCAAAACCGTGAACAGTGTCGCAGATATTCCCGAGGATGCACTCTCCCTATTCCTGTAAATAAACTTCTAGGTCAGGTCACTCAGGGTTAGATTATTGAAGGCAAGGACATATTTGATGTCGTTGCCCGAAAACTCAATATTCTTTAGGAATGTCCCCTCTGCAAATCCTAAGGGGATTTCTTCTTCTGGCTTCATCCCTATGTCCGCGGGAGTTAGTTTTTGTCCTAGAAGTTCGTCACTGCCATTAACGCTGATTTTTTCCGTAGTCATCATTAGTTTTCCGGATTTACCTTTTTCTGCCGGTTTGAAATGTAAAGTCATGGTAACCAGTAGTTTCAGTCCGTCCTGGTTACTTTCGGCAGTAATCTGGTTTCCATTTCGCTTGATATTTAAGCCAGAATTATGACTGCTATTGCTGAGCTGCTTATCGAACTCTGCTCCCGGAACCGTGAAACTCGCGCTTCCCTTTTCAATACTAGGGTTGTCCCCTCTAGAAAGGCCGTAGACATCGAGTACCATATCTTTGATTTTTAGAGACTGATCTTTTTTATCATCCACAGTTGTGCGGCTAAGAGTTCCTGCCGCAGCGGTAACCTTGGCGTGCCGATAATAGCCTTTGAGGTAGCTGAGCAGCATGGGGCTCGAGTTAATCTCTGTCTGTACCTTTGAAAAACCAGCATTAGTGAAATTGGCTTTCAGATTACTTTGTTCTGCCTTGGCTACCAGGGTATTAGCAATAAATACCCCCACCAGGGCGAGTATCACCAGTGCCCCAATCGCGATGGTAACAATCAATCCGGATTTCTTATGCTTCGAATCGGGGTTATTTTCGAGAAAAACCTCTTCTTCAGCAGGCTGAGCTTCATAAGTCATACTTCATGCTAACAAGGCCTTAATAACTTAGGCTCTCCGAAAACGCGTTTTGTGCTGCTGTTGCCCAATATTCAAGAAGCTCATCGTACATTCGCCGCTGACTGCGTCATTTTCCTATTTTTCTAAAATTTTAGGCAGGTACGTAAAGCCTCCGCCAGACCTGCGGCATCCGGGGTTGGGGCTAGCGCATCAACTTTCAACCCTAGATTATGTGCTACCTGGGCAGAAGGCTCTCCGATACAAACCAGGTAGGGGAGGGAGCGGGCAGGGTCTTTGCGGCGGGGAAATATCCCGAAATCAGTGAGGGCACGCAGATTAGAGCCAGCGGTAACCGCCACTGCATCGGCGTGAAAATATTCCTCCGGACATGCGGAAACCGGAGCCATGGTGTAGAGGGGACAAGTGTCGACCTGGTAACCCATTTCGCTTAACGCTTTAGCTAAGTCGGGTTTACTCAGGGAAGATCCCGGTAAAAATACCTGACCACCGGGGGAAATATTCGCAAACTGCCGCGCCAAATCTGTGGCGTTACCCTCCCCCTGCAAGGTGACGCGCCAACCCGCATTACTCGCAGCTGTAGCACTGGCCTTCCCTACTGCAGCTACCTGTGGAAACGTATTTAAAGACGGATTACCCGCTAAAATTTGCTGCAAGTATTTGACAGTCCGGGCAGAAGTAACAATTGCCCAGTCATATTCCTCGTGCTGTAAACGTTGCAGGCAGACGGGAAGTTTCGCAGATGAAACCGGGCGCGAATGGGTAACTGGGGCGCCAATTACGCGGTACTGCGGTAGCTTCGCCTGTAGCATTTTAGTCAGTGGACGAGTTTCCGCTGCGGTAATTGCCACTGTAAAAGTCATCGTCGTCCTCCGAAATAGTTTCCCCTGCCGGTGCTTAGCTGCGCACCTTAGACGCGCTCAGGTCAGCGATATCACCGCCACCTGCCTCCAAGAGGGCGCGAGCCACGTTTTCACCGAGTTCGCGAGCCTGATCTAGCATTTCGGTAAAAGTTTTTTCCGGATTGGCCTGCAAGGAATCACTGATACGTACTTTACGGGTGCCATCCAGGGAAATAATCGCGGCAGTCAGGGTGAGTATCCCCCTCTCTATCTGGGCAAACGCCCCTACAGGTGCAGCACACCCGGCTTTTAGTTCCGCTAACACTGCCCGTTCCGCTGTAGAGGTAAGCGCAGTTGCTAGGTCGTTAAGCTCTTCCAGGGTAGCCGCTAAATCGGGGTGGGCTTTAAGCGCTTCCTCCGACGCCTCTACTGCCAGCGCTCCTTGAGCTGGCGCCGGTAGCAGCTGCCCGGGATCGAAACGCTCGCTGGCGTAAGTTCCTAGCCCGATGCGGTCTAAACCGGCGGCCGCCAAAATTACCGCATCCAAGTCATGCGCGCCCTGCGAGATTTTTTCCCGTGTTTCCCGGCCATCAGTAAAGTCGGCCTTAGGAGCGCTAATACCTTTCACTCTGCCCAGACGGGTGGGAACGTTTCCCCGAATATCCACTATCTCTAGGTCAGGGCGTAAAGCCAGGATCTGGGCGGCGCGGCGTGGAGAGCCGGTCCCCACTTTGGCCCCCCGACGCAAAGTTTCTAAAGTTAAACCAGGAGCCGCGCATAGTGCATCCCGGGCATCAGCGCGTTTAGGGATAGCAGCAACTTTTAGACCGGCTACTGGCCGGGTGGGTAAATCTTTAAAAGAATGCACTGCTAAATGGCAGTTTCCTTCCAGGAGTGCCAAGCGTAATTGTGCGGCAAACACACCCACTCCTCCCAGTTTTTGTAAAGAGGCACGGGAAATATCTCCGGCGGTGCGCACCTGCCGCAACTGCACTTTTAGCCCTTGATCACGTAAAACGTTAGCTACGGTTTCGGATTGGGTAACTGCCAGGCGAGAGGCGCGAGTTCCTAAAATCAAGGCATCCGGATCCGCCTCGCTAATCCAGCCGGTACCGCGCAATCTAATAGTCTGCGCCTGACGGACTACTGCCGCAATCCCGGAACCGGCAACCCAAGAGCCCGCCAGTTCCAGACCGGGATATGAACGCACATCTTCCAGCAGTTTAGCGGTCATTTCCCGATGCTTGGGGGTGAAGGGTGGCAAGGAACCATCCCAGTGAATAATCATGGAGCCCAGTAGCTGATCCGGGGAAATCTGCACCCCCAGCAGCCGGGAAGCGTCCTTCAATGCCCCCTCGACCGATACCGGAATCTGCGTCTCATTTGCCCAGCCATAAGATACTCGCAGCAGGTGGCGACCTTTACCAGCGGATTCCTCCGCCCATGGCCACTTGGAAGTGTAGTGAGTGATGGCTTTGGCTCTCACGCAGTCGTTTTCGATATCTTCACTGCTGGGGCGCTGTACCAACATTCCGGAACCGCGCGGATGGGCATCTAAGGCCGGGCAGTCTACAAATAAGGATACGTGGGCGATTGGCCCACCCTGCGGGAGCTGACCGATTTCAATCCCCGGTACTTTGCGTAGCATAGATGCTGCTATTTTCCCTGGTAAAGCCACTACTACCTGCGGTACGGTGACCGTGACTGTCTCGCCAATATTAATCGGGCTTGCCCCCGGGGTGGGCCCCGATTTGGTGTTTGAAACCGTTACCTTCCAGCCTGCCAAGCCGGACCGATTCGAGCCTGCAGCGGCGCCGGCAGCAGTGTTTGATTCATTTTCAACCGGTTCCAGGTCGAGAGCGCGCACATGGGACAAAATTAGTCCTCCGCCCTCTTCAATGCGTTGCGCTAAGGCTTCTACCAGACGGAACATTCCCCCTTCGGGGGCGAGCACTGCCGGTTTACCCGGCTTAAGTCCCCGCAAAGATGCCACTGCTTGCACCAGAGATCCATGTTCCTTTAGTGCCGGGCGCAAGCCGCGCAATACGGTATCAGCGTTAAGGCGGTCGGTGCTGGCGGAGTGAATCCCCCCGGCTACGGGCGCGACTACTTTCTCTAAAACCGCCTGACCTAAGCGGGCAGTTACCAGACCGGAGACGGTGGTCTCTTCCGTTCCCACCTCCGGTCCCATAGTTAAGTCCTGGCGGGCGCGCTCCATTTCTGCTTTGCTAAGCGCCTGCACGATCCCGGGATCATCCAGGCTGGCGGGAATCCCTAACATTCCGTGAGGAATTGGAAGGGCGCCCTCGGGATGACCTGCGCGCTCGTGATGGAAAATCCAAGATTTACCCTGGGGAGCAATCAGTGGTAAACCTAGCTCCCGGCATAAATCTTTGACTTCGGTAGCCCCGGCCGCGAATGCCTCAGCGCCGATATCGAAAGTGAAATCCCCGAAGCGTCCCGAGCAGATCAACCCGCCAGGGCGTCCTCGTTCCTCAACTACTGCTACCCGTGCACCTTGTTTTTGCAGAGTGTAGGCGCTGGTTAATCCGGCTAGTCCTCCTCCGATAACCAAAACATCATAATCGGCTAATTTAGCTAGGTCGTGCATTGCATCTCCTTGCCACAAGTGGTGTTCGAGGCATAATGCCTGAGTGATCCTTCAGCATAGTTGCTAGCGCTTAACGCGATTCATGTACCTGGTCGACGATTTCTTGTAAAATCGCCGGGTCGGCGTTTGGTGGTATCCCGTGCCCCAAGTTGACGATATGGGCTGCAGCCTTTTCCCCCTCGGCTAAAACCTGGACTATGTGCTCATGGCGCACTTGTTGGGAAGCGAACAAAATTGCGGGATCAATATTTCCTTGCACCGCAAAGCGGTCTCCCGGGCCGTGTTCGATTAATTTTACGGCCTCACCTAGAGGGATGCGCCAATCAACCCCAATACATTCCGCGCCCACGTCGCGCATTAAATCCAGTAGGGAGGCGGCGCCCACCCCGAAATGAATTACCGGTACTCCGTGGGCATGAGCGGAGTCAATCACCACTCGCGAATGCTCAGAACAGTACTTTTGATAGTCGGCGCGAGATAGATCTCCTACCCAAGAATCAAAAACTTGAGCAGTGCGCGCCCCACCCGCAATCTGAGCAGCCAGGAAAGCTGCCGACATATCCGCGCACCAGCGGGCAAGCCGGTTCCAAGCATCCGGATAGGAGTGCATGAAAGCTCGTGCCTCCAGGTGATTCTTGGAGCGAGTTTTCCCAATCAGATAGGACGCCAAGGTGAAAGGCGCAGCTGCAAAAGCTATCAGGGGAGTTTCGTCCAGCTCGGCGCAGGCGATCTGGGCAGCTTGGGTAATGCAATCCGGGTCAAAACCCTTATGGCTGGTAAGACGATCAACGTCCTTTGGATCGAGGACGGGGTCCGAGAAAACTGGGCCTTTACCGGGAACGATCTCCACCTCTAAGCCCGCCAGGTAAAGGGGGGTGACAATGTCGGAAAAGAAAATCGCGGCGTCCACCCCGTAGCGACGCACCGGTTGTAAGGTGATTTCGGCAGCCAAATCGGGGGTAGTGCAGGCGGTGAGCATATCGTTATCAGTACGTAGACGGCGATACTCCGGGAGGGAACGTCCCGCTTGGCGCATAAACCAAACCGGAGTTTTATCGGGGCGCAGACCGCGGACTGCTTTTAGGAAAGAATTTTGCTCAGACATATTTCCATCATCGCCGGCATTTTCGGCTGGCGCAAGCAAATCTACCTATTAGCGGAAGGGCGTCTCATAGCCAGGGAAACCACTATAGAAAATATTTTTCTGACATATTTTCCGCATCTGTCTGTTGTCTAATACCTGGATTCTTAGTGACATGCTGGCAGATTATTTTTCTGAGATAACGAATAGACCTGCAAATATATAAAAAATAATAGACACGAATCCTTGAATGTCTTCGCCCCCTTTTCAAAAAATAAAAAAATGGTCTAATGAGGCGGTGGGTCTTTCATCCTATTCGGTACATCATCTCCGGCACGGGCTTAACGCCGTGGCGGCAGCTTCTAGTACCACCGAGGGGCTTGCGCAAGATTTGCTCCAGCGCCTTCCCGAGGTACTGGGAGTGCTGTCCCTTTCGACCTGTAACCGTGTGGAAGTCATCATCGAAACCGCTCCGGTGCTCTCTGGTGAACAACGGGCGGGCGTAGATCGGTATATCCAATCTCGGCTCGGCACTGTCTGTGAAATCCGCCGTGACCGTCAAGTGCTGGAACATCTCTTTCGGGTGGCCTGTGGGCTGGACTCCATGGTGGTAGGGGAACGTGAAATCTCCGGACAGTTGCGTCGTGCTCTCAAGGTAGCAACTCAGCAACGCGTATCCTCGGCAACTATTACCCGTGCCTGTCAAGGAGCACTCAGTACTTCCCGTCGGGTTGCCCAGTTGACCGGAATCGCTTCCCAGGGACGCTCAGTAGTAGCCTGCGCCCTGGATATGGCCGCTAGGCGCATTGACCCGATAGCGGGCACTCCTACGCTATTGATTGGAACCGGCTCCTATGCGGGAGCGGCAGTGGCGGCATTGCGTGCCCGCGGGGTGCAAGATATCTCGGTGTATTCTACTTCTGGCCGTGCCGAACGCTTCGCTTATGGCCATGACCTACAACCGGTAGCTAAAGACCAGTTAGTTTCCGCTTTAGAAGCAGCTACTTTGATTGTTACCTGCCGCGGTTTAGGATCGCCGGTTCTCACTAAAGAGGAAGTTCAACGGGCTTTAGCGCTCTCTAGTGGCGAAAAAACCATTCTCGATTTGGCCTTGCAAACCGATATTGAGGACGGGGTCGCTGATTTAGAGCGGGTGCAGGTAATCGACCTAGAAGAAATCAGCGCCCATGTACCTGAAGCAGGAAAGGTTCAGGTAAAGAGGGCGGAAGAAATCGTGGCCGAGGGGGTAGATGAAGCCGAAGCTCTACTTGCGGATAGGAAGATGGATTCGGTAGTGGTGGCGCTACGCGATACTTTCCGTGAGGTATTGGCCGATGAAGTCGCCCGCCTGCCGAAAGGGGATGTTATTCCCCGCGAAGAAGTTGAGTATGCGCTGCGACATCTAGCTGCCCGTCTTGCCCATATTCCTACTATCAACGCTCATAGAGCTGGACGTGAGGGGACGGGCAGTGAATATGTAAACGCTCTTCAGCAGGTGTGGGGATTAGATCTAGATATGCCGCTAGGGCAGCAAGAGGAAACGCAGGTTTGTCCGATGACCGGATTGAAAGTTGATGATTTGAAACAGGAAATCTCCAGCGAGGAGGGGCAGTGAGTCAGGTTCTTTCCCAATACGATGCGGTGATGCTGGTCAGTTATGGCGGTCCGCGACAAATGGAGGACGTGTTGCCGTTTATGCGTAACGCTACTTCTGGGCGGGGAGTTCCCGATGAACGGTTAAAACAGGTTTCCACCCACTATGGACGTTTCCATGGAATCAGTCCCATCAATGCCCGTAACCTAGAAATTCGGCGCGCCCTAGAGTTAGAGCTCAGTAGGCGCGGGAATGAAATTGAAGTCGTAATTGGTAACCGCAACTGGCATCCCTTTATTCACGACACCTTGTGTGACTTGGGGATGCGTGGTCTTAAGCGGGTATTGTGTATTTTCACTTCCGCCTATGTTTGTTACTCAGGATGTCGGCAGTACCGGGAAGACTTAGCGGCAGCACGTGCTCAGCTGCAAGCACAGGGAGTATCTCTGGAACTGGATAAAGTTCGCCCCTACTACACTACGGAAGGATTCGTGGAAGCGTATACGAAACTGCTGGTAGAGGCGGTAAGGGCGCGGGAGAAAACTAGCGGATCTGTCCCATATGTGGCATTCGTTACGCACTCGATTCCTCGTGCCATGCAGGAGTGCTCTGGACCTGTCGATCATTCTCGTCCTGACTATCAAAGGCAGCATCAACAGGTTTGTGCCGAGGTAGCGGCACGAGCCAGTAAAGAACTGGGACAAGAATTACCGTGGGATTTGTCCTTCTGCTCTCGTTCAGGTCCGCCCCAAATGCCCTGGTTAGAGCCTGATATTAATGACCGGCTGTCGCAGCTTAAAGCAGATGGAATCACCGATGTGGTTTGCGTGCCTATTGGGTTTATCTGTGACCATATGGAAGTGGTGTATGACCTGGACACAGAAGCGCAAGCAACTGCGAAGCGGCTAGGACTTAACTATTATCGGGTACCCACGGTGGGTACAGATCCCAACTTTATAGGGGCGCTCGCGGACTTAGTGAGCGAGCGCGCCCAGGAGAAAGCAGGTGGAGAAGTTGTTTACGCTCCGGATGCCCTGGAGCCCCGGTGGCCGGCTTGGGCTCCGCCAGGGGATTCCCGAGTCAGCGAGTATGGAGCTGACCTGCCCGTAGAGTTTGAAATTAAGCAAAAGTAGAAATCCAAAGGAGAAAAATATGGCTCATCCGATGCCCAATGACGTGTCCCCCGATCCTCGCGATCATAAAGTGGATCCTGACGAAGTGAATGCGCGCAACAATTTTTCCATGCACGCGGTTTTCGAGCTGGCTTTGCCCTTGCCCGCCCAGGAGGAAGAGCGGACAGCAATGGTGCGCGAACTCGAGGAAACAATCGCTAAGTTGGGGGTAACTGTGCGAGGCTGGTATGACGTTGCCGGATACCGTGCCGACGCTGACCTGATGTTCTGGTTCCTGGATGAGTCTAATGACAAGCTGCAGGCTGCCTATCATGCGGTATTGAATTCCCGGCTAGGAGCCCACTTGGTTCCGGTTTGGTCGATTATGAGCGCGCATATGACTGCAGAGTTCAATAAACCGCATTTGCCGGCCTGTTTCGGCGGTTGGGCACCGCGTGCCTATGCCGCGGTTTACCCCTTTGTGCGTTCCCTCGAATGGTATTACCTGCCTAAGGCCAAACGTAGTGCCATGCTGGCCGAGCATGGTCGCAATGGTGCCGGCTACCTGGATGTTGCGGTTTCCACTTTGGCAACTTTCGCGCTTAATGACTATGAATGGTCAGTGACCTTGGAGTCAGACGATATTACCCGAGTTATGGGCGTGCTACGGCAACAGCGTGATTGTGAGGCTCGTTTGCATGTACGCCAGGACACTCCCTTCTATACCGGAAAACGTATGGAATTAGTGGAGTGGGTGCAGCGGCAGACTACCGCCAAGTAAACTGGTTTTTGGATCAAGTTAGAAATTGGTTTTCCCGCCTATTCGGTCTGGCTTTAAGGATTGAAGTCCCAGGCGTGGCAAGTATCTTTGGGAAAAAAAGATTTTTTTCTCGGTACACCATTTCTTGGGTGGCACATGTCACAGCAAGCGGGTAGTGTTAAGACGGTATGTACTGTTTTATCGGTATCAAAAGTTTTGTCTAAGGAGTGATTGGCTTGGATTCGTCCTTTATAGCTAGAATTCCCCTGTTTGAGGGGCTTGACCAGGAAGCGCAGATGCGTCTGTTCACCATGATGGGGCAAAC
Source organism: Varibaculum vaginae (assembly GCF_900604285.1). Lineage (GTDB taxonomy): Bacteria > Actinomycetota > Actinomycetes > Actinomycetales > Actinomycetaceae > Varibaculum > Varibaculum vaginae. The sequence goes on along the minus strand of NZ_UWNY01000001.1, from coordinate 223,551 downwards.
CACGTTACGACGTGGGGAAAACCTATTTGAAGAGGGCGATGATGGAGACCGCTTGTATATCGTGGCCGAGGGGAAAATAAAGCTTTCCCATCAGTCCGCAGATGGTCGCGAAAACCTACTGGCAGTGTTAGGACCTGGAGAAATTCTAGGAGAGCTTACTCTGTTTGATCCTGGACAGCGTTCTACTACCGCCACTGCGGTTTCACCGGCTCGCTTGGTTTTCTTGAACCACTCAGATCTAATGGCATTCCTGGAAGATAACCCTTCTTTGGCAAAGCACATGTTGAAAGCCCTGGCTAAACGCTTGCGGCGCACAAATGGTACTCTCGCAGATTTGGTTTTCTCGGATGTGCCAGGCAGGGTAGCTAAAGCCTTACTGGATTTGGCTGATCGTTTCGGGATTCGCACCGAGGACGGAATTCATGTACCGCACGATCTCACTCAGGAAGAACTAGCTCAGCTGGTGGGGGCATCGCGTGAAACCGTAAACAAGTCCTTGGCCGAGTTTGTGTCCCGCGGATGGATTCGGCTCGAGGGGCGGGCAGTCACTTTGATGGACGTTGACCGCTTGGCGCGGCGTGCCCGTTAAAATTTGGGAAAGATACTAAGAACCTGACGCTAAATAATGTTTTTGGGGGGCGGCAACCAGTATGGTTGCCGCCCCCCAAAAAAAAATTTACTAGAACATTTTCGTGAATGCTGCTTTAATCGCTTTCGGGATAACTAACTGCACCCGCACTTAGAACCAGGTGTTACCTGCCAGACGGAACGCGTTCAAAAATGCTGGTTACCTGTTAGTTTTCCTTAGAGGTATCGCTTTTTTCTGCGGTTTTTACCTTTCGTTCAACCAAGTAGTCTTTACGACCGGCACGGCGTGCGCTATGAGAAAGCAAAGCTATCCCCAGCAGGGCAAGTCCTGTAAACAGCAGCATTCCAGATCCACCTGACCAAGCCAAATGGTGGGCGATATTGGAAGGTAGTGCCTGGTAGAAATGTCCTTGCTGTCCCGCATTATCTAAGGCTGTGAGCAGTGGTTTTAGGGAATGAGCAGTGCCTGCTGGATTTGCCAGGAAGAAGCAGCCACCCACAGTAAGCGCCAGACCAGTAATGAAAGCACCCAGGGACGAGAATCTGGCCACCACAATCAGTAAGAACACCACTATTACTGCGGAAACCAACTCTACCCATTGGCCAGCATTCAATGCTGATGCCGGCAACGTATCTTCACTGCGGTTACTCAAACGGGTAGCAACATCAAATATTAGATACCAACTAAGCGGCACTAGCACTAAGAAGATTAGAAGCGACCAGATGTGGGCTGCTGCCCGGGAAGGCACCGTGGGCTTAACTGTTGCGCCCTCAAAAATCGTATCCTCATAGCTCTTTTCCCGCTCTGCAGTGGTCAGCACTTCCTCCGGTTCAGTCTCCTCAACTGAATCCCAGTGAGGAGGTTCTTCACCTGAATCTGGAATATTTTCTGAGCTGTTTAGCAAGGAATAGCGCCGGTCGGCAGTACTTTCGACCTCATTCGTGGCTTCCGATACCGGTCGGAGATTATCGGAGGAATCCTCCTCGAGCTCAACAGCACGTTCGCTAAGCGACTTACGTTCTAGCGGCTGAGGAGAGGGATTCTTGTCTGCGCTATCCCCAGCAGCATCGAGGTCCTGAGGGATTAGCTTTTCGGATAGCTCGGGAGTTGATTCTTCGGGCTCTTCATTGACACCAGCAATTACGCTATCGGTATGATCTAGCTGGTCAGCCGGTAGCTCATCTTCGCTTAAGGAAGGGGGAGCTGCGCTCAGCCCATCGCCAGCGATTAAAGAGTCGTTCCCGGAGGTAGTAGTGCCGGGATGTGTGCCGGGGATCAAAGTATCTTCGGGAGCCTGCTCCTCATCGCCTTCTTCCCCCACGAACCAGGTGCGGGTTGTGAAGTCGTTATCCGGCTCATTCTTACTCATCTGACCTCCAACGAAATCGCGTAGTCTATACAAAAGCCACGATAGATTATAGGCGTGGCTTTCGGTGCAAACCGCGCCGCGCTACCTAGAAATAGCCGTGTCAGATGAGTAACTTAGTGCCGGTGGAAAATTAATCCAGCAATTGATGACGCACGATAGTTTCTTCGCGGTCGGGTCCAACTCCGACTACGCTAATGCGACATCCTGAAAGTTCCTCTAAGCGTTGAATGTATTCCTGAGCCTTAACCGGCAAATCTGCGAAGGTTTTACAGGTGCTGATGTCTTCGTGCCAACCCGGCAGCATTTCGTAAATAGGCTGGGCGTGATGGAAAGCAGTCTGGTCAGCAGGTAAATCGTCAAAACGCTGGCCATCAACGTCATAAGCTACGCAAACTGGGATTTCGTCATATCTAGAGAGCACGTCTAGCTTGGTGATCACCAAGTCGGTAAGGCCGTTGACTCGAGCGGCGTAGCGAGCAACTACGGAATCGAACCAGCCGGTACGGCGAGGACGTCCGGTAGTTACCCCAAATTCTCCCCCGGATTGCCGCAGTTCCTCGCCTTCTTTACCAAATAGTTCCGTGGGGAATGGTCCTTCTCCCACGCGAGTGGTGTAGGCCTTGGCAATCCCGATAACCCGATTGATACGAGTTGGCCCGATTCCCGATCCGGAGCAGGCACCGCCTGCGGTACAAGATGAGGAGGTTACGAAGGGGTAGGTGCCGTGATCAATGTCCAGCATAGTGGCCTGACCGCCCTCTAAGAGGATGGTTTCCCCGCGGTCTAGAGCCAGGTTGAGTTCTTTAGTGCAGTCAAAAACCATGGGTCGTACTTTTTCTGCATAGGAAAGAAGCTGTTCCGAAATAGTTTCAGGGTCAATAGGTGCTTCCGCGAACTGTTTTTCAATAACGAAGTTCTTTCCGCTGAGGGCTGAGCGAACTTTCTGTCGCAAGATTGATTCATCAAATAAATCCTGGATGCGCAGCCCAATTCGGTTCATCTTATCCGCATAAGTTGGGCCAATCCCACGTCCGGTAGTTCCAATTTTGCGTTCACCCAAAGACCGCTCAGCCAGTCCATCCATTACCTTGTTATAGGGCGGAATAATATGGGCATTGAGGGAGACTTTTAGTCGTGAACAGTCAACCCCGGCCTCTTCCAGCATCTTGATTTCAGCAAACAATACTTCCAGATCAACTACCACCCCGTTACCTATTACCGGGGTAACCGTGGACGAGAGGATGCCAGCGGGAATCAGGTGTAAACCAAACTTTTGATCCCCGACTACAATGGTGTGACCAGCGTTATTTCCACCATTAAACTTCACCACCCAGTCAACGTTCTGACCAACCAGGTCGGTGACCTTACCCTTTCCTTCGTCTCCCCATTGGGCTCCGACAACAATCAGTGCGGGCATGAATATTCCTCTCGAATAAGGATTTTGGCAAGGCTGTCGGTGATTTTCCGTTCAGCGTATGCACTCTTACCATCTGAGTTTATCCGTCTTGCGCTCTAGTTGGTAGCTGTGCAGTTTTCCGGAACTATTTGGACGCACCCAAAAGGAGGACGCATTGGCTGAAAACCAAGGAAATATTCGGGCAAGGGGGTGCTTGCCGATACCATGGGGGCATGAGCCTTCGTATTTATGATTCTGCCCGTCACCGCATCGTGGACTTTGAGCCGGTGAAAGCCGGACACGTAGGGATATACCTGTGTGGGGCTACTGTCCAGGGGTCGCCCCATATTGGCCATGTGCGTTCGGCGATTGCCTTTGATGTGCTGATTCGGTGGTTACGTCGCAGCGGATATCAAGTTACTTATGTGCGTAACGTGACCGATATTGACGACAAGATCTTGAATAAATCCGCGGAGGCCGGCTGGGATTGGTGGGCGTGGGCTTATCGCTTCGAGCAAGAGTTCGCGGCCGCCTATCGTGCCCTGGGGGTGCTGCCCCCGACCTACGAACCCCGCGCCACCGGGCAGATTCCTGAACAAATCGCCCTCACCCAGCGTCTTATTGATGCGGGTCACGCCTATAGTGATGGGAATGGAAATGTCTATTTCGATGTTAAATCTCTCAAGGATTATGGCTCGCTGACCCGGCAAAAGCTTTCGGATATGCGCACTACCGAGGACGAGAACCAAATCGACACTCAAACCGAGGCGGGTAAACGCGATCCGCGCGACTTCGCCCTCTGGAAAGCCGCTAAACCCACCGAACCGGAAACCGCCAAGTGGGATTCGCCCTGGGGCAAAGGACGTCCCGGCTGGCATTTGGAGTGTTCGGCTATGTCGCGGCGCTATCTGGGTGAAGCTTTCGATATTCACGGTGGCGGGATTGACCTGCGTTTCCCGCATCATGAAAATGAGCAAGCGCAATCGCATGGTGCCGGCTGGCCTTTCGCTAAATATTGGATGCATAACGCCTGGGTAACTATTAAGGGAGAAAAAATGTCGAAATCTCTGGGGAACTCCCTGGTGGTTTCAGAGATTTTAAAGACCACTCCCGCGGCCGTGCTCCGGCTCGCTTTGGGGACTACCCATTACCGTTCGACCGTGGAATATTCCCCGGAAACCTTGGAACAGGCCGGCGAAACTTGGAATAAGTTTGCCTCGTCCCTAGCGCGTTTTGCGCAGGCTGCTCCCGAGGTCGCTAAAGTAACTGCTAAAGATTTGGCTATTATTTCCCTCCCGGAGGCTTTTGGTGAAGCTATGGACGATGACCTAAATATCGCGGCCGCTCAAGCGGTAATACACGAGAAAATCAAGCAGGCTAATACGGCTTTTGAAGGTGGGAAAACTGACGAGGGCGCAAAGATCGCCATCCAGATTCGCGCCATGCTAGAAGTCTTGGGGCTCGATCCACTTTCCCCCCAATGGCGCGAACGCGACAGTGGTAACGATTCTACCGCCACTGCTGCCTTAGAAAAGCTGGTAAATGAACAGCTGGAGCAGCGTATTCAGGCGCGTAAAGAAAAGGATTGGGCACGTGCGGATGGGATTCGCGATCGTTTAAGCGCGGCCGGGATAATTATTGAGGATGGAGCCAATGGCTCCACTTGGCATTTAGGTTAGAGGTTGACATGGCAGTTCGCGGAGATCACCACGGCAGGTTGAAACGTACAGATAAAAAGGGTGCACCTAAAGGCAGCGGCGGAAATAAACGCGGCTTGCGGGCAAAAGGCCCCACGCCGAAAGCGGAAAACCGCCCTTACCACGCGGCCTATCGCGCCCGTATCCAAAAAGAACGGCGCGAAGAAACGCAAGCAGCTCAACGCAAGGCACGCGCAAAACGGTCCCTGATTCAGGTGCGACGCGGACATCAACTGGTTGCGGGACGCAACCCGGTGTTGGAGGCTTTGCAATCTGATATTCCCGTGACCCGCGTGTTTGTAGCCGGTAATCTGGCAGCTAACAAGAAACTATCCCTGCTGCTTAGTGAAGCTAGCGCGCAAGGAGCTCCCATTGTGGAAGTTCCGCGCTCGGATCTGGATTTAGCCACTGAGGGCGCAGTCCACCAGGGAGTTGCCCTCGAGGTTCCGGAATTTGAGTACACCGATTTAGGTGAGCTATTTCAAAATGCCGAAAAAAATCATTCTAATCCGTTGATTGTACTGCTAGATGGGGTTACTGATCCGCATAACCTGGGGGCGATCGTGCGCAGCGCGGCCGCGTTTGGTGCCAGCGGGGTAGTGATTCCCGGCAGGCGCAGTGCCTCGATGAACGTGACTGCCTGGAAAGCATCTGCGGGAGCCGCCGCGCGCTTGCCAATTGCTCGAGTGTCCAACCTAGTAAATGCGATCAAGCAGTGTAAGGAACAAGGCTGTTTCGTGTTGGGGCTAGATGGCGGCGGCACCGCCTCGGTGCGAGAGTCAGGGCTGGCAGATCGTCCTCTGGCACTAGTAACCGGAGCTGAGGGAGATGGCATCTCTCGCTTAGTAAAAGAAAACTGTGATGTACTCACCCGGATTGAGATTTCCTCCAATGTGGAATCCCTAAATGCCGCGGTAGCCACGGGGATTGCCTTATTCGAAGTGGCAGAGGTACGCCGAGAAAAGGCGGCAGAAATTTAAGGATTATATCCGAGTAGACGCATGGTAGCGACCACGGTGCAGACAATCGCGAACAGGGTGGCTAGGGCACAGAAGATACGCGGCCACATGGGAGTAATCCGCTTACGCCATAGGTAAAACAGTAACACCAGGGCGAAGATTCCCAGGAAGAACCCTAGCGGTATCAAAAGAGCTGTGGCGGTGCAGGCAACACCGAAAGCAAGGGGTAAAAAATAAGCGAAGAAGTTATGCCGTGCACGTTCCGAATTAACCAGCGACTCAATTTTGCTGTCTAGCAAGTCCGATTGCACGGGCACGGCTGGTACGGTTTCTCCCCAACCGACGAGTTGACCATACTTTCTCAACCGCCGCGCATCCTCTGAGCGAACCAAAGCCGCAGCCTTACCCCAAGGGGCTCCCGCGTCTTTGGCAGCTTCTGCCGCTTGGATAACCTGCTCGCCGTTACCGGCTTTAATCACGGTTAAATCTGCATCCGCTATGGCTACAACCTGTTCGGGAGTACCTAAATAAGCATGGAGTTGCTCCCTGGTATAGGGCGTGGGTAAGGCAGCAGTTTCCTCCATCTGTCGGGTTGCAAGACGGACGGCTCGGATTATCTGATTACGACGCAGAATCGGGGCAAGTGACAGCAGAGCCGACAACTGCTGGAAATACTCATCAAGGGGGGAAAGCTGTGCCTCTGTCTGCAAACATCTCACCTCACCCGTTAAAAAATGCGCTAAGTCGGCGCAATTGTAAACAACTTTTCAAAATTATGGTAACCCAGTATTCCAGTATGGAAGATTATTTTGAATCAAAGCTGGTGTTTGCAACACTAGAACGGTTGAAAAGATGAGAGTGGAGATTTTACAGCATGAATAGTAAGCCAAGTATGCGCAATGTGGTAGTTACCGGGTTGGCGTTGTTCGCCATGTTCTTCGGTGCCGGTAACCTGATTTTCCCGGTAATGATTGGGGTACAGTCAGGTGTAGAACAGGTGCCTGCCACCATCGGTTTTATGCTTACGGGAGTGCTGCTACCCATGGCCGGTATGATTGCCGCCGCTACTTCCTCCTCCGGGGTGTTGGGGATTATTGAACGGATTGCTCACTATCCCGGCCTGGTTTTTTGCTGGTTAATCTTCCTGTCTACCGGGATGCTGTATGCGATTCCACGTACTGCCGCCGCCTCCTATTCGATGTCATTCCAGGCTACTGCAGGTGACTCTCATCTGTGGTTATTTGTATACACTCTTATCTATTTCGGAATTGCTGGGTACCTATGCCTGAATCCTCGAAATGTTTTGGATCGCATCGGAGGTCTGCTAACCCCGGCATTGTTGATTCTGCTGGCAGTAACGATTATTGCTGCGGTGTTCACCATGTCCCCTTCGGAGGCGGCCCCGATTGAAAAGTATGCTGCCACCCCCACTTTGAAAGGGATCTTTGACGGCTACAACACTTTGGACGCTATCGCTTCCTTCGTGTTCGGGGTGGTAATTATTCGAGCTTTGCGGCAAAAAGGCTTCAAACCGGGTCGGCAGCTTTTTGGGGTTACTGCACTTGCGGGGGTAATCGCAGCCTTCTTCCTCGGTCTGGTCTATTTTGGATTATCGATGGTGGGATCGCGTGTGGGTAGGTTAAACCCCAACGTTAAAGACGGTGGAGAAGGACTGGCTTTTGCAGCTAAACACCTATTTGGCTCCACTGGTAGCGTAATTTTGGGGGCCATTGCCGTTTTGGCTTGTTTAACTACCGCCATCGGGCTAGTTGAGGCTTCGACTCAGTTCTTTAGAGGATTGTTCCCCCAGGTTTCCCGTCCCGTATGGGTAATTTTGCACGTGGTGATTTCCTTGGCGATCGCCAACCTCGGGCTAGAGTTACTGGTAAACGTGATTGTTCCAGTAATGATGTTCTGTTACCCCATCACCATCATGCTTACTGTCACCTGCATCCTGGACATCTTTATCCCTGGCCATATGTTCTGGGCTTACCGCTTATCAGTGTGGGTAGCGGGCATTTTCGGTCTTTTCGATGGTTTGAAAGCAGCCGGAGTGTTGGAGAAGTGGATTGACGGTACGATTCCGCTGGCTTCGCTAGGGTTGGGGTGGCTAATCCCCTCCTTCATAATGCTGGCTCTGGGGCTGGTTATCGATATTGCGCAAGGTCGAATGAAACAGAATTACGATTATGACGCGGTGGCTCGTGAACGTAACCAGGCTCTGGTGAGCGCCGGATTGGCTCTTAACGAGGATGAGCTCGACGGATCCGATAATCCCAAGGGGAGTAGGGAAGAAAAGTCTGATTCGGACAGCTAGAGTTCTTCTAGTCCCGCCAAAATTATCGGTACTATTCCCAAGAATATAAATGCCGGTAGCTGGCATATTCCTAAGGGAACCACCAGGCGTACCGCTAGTTTTTGGGCAGCCTGGCGGGCACGTTGGTCTTTACTGGCGCGTACCCTGATTCCGGCTCCCTTTAACAACGCTTCTGGTGCTACCCCATCTTTCCAGGCTGGCTCTAGTGCCTGAGATAGGTATCTTGCCCATTCGGGACTCTGGTTGCTTTGCGTTAACAAGCTCCACGCCGCTTTCCAGTTAACCCCGAAAATCAGGGCGCTAGAAACCTGGGATAAACGGGGTTCCCGACAGGCAGTAGCCAGGGCGGAAAGTACCCGCGGAATCGAAGACCCGGCAGCTAGCCCGGCATTTGCTAAGTCGAGGATTATTGCCGGATCAATTGGGGGCTCGCGCTTAGAATTGATAGTAGATTCGGAGCAGGAACGCTGAGGTAGGAACCAGGGTAGGGCGCCCAGGAAAATCCAGATAGCTAGGTAAAACATGGTTACGCTTTTTCGGCTTGGGCAACAAGGCGAAACATCCATAACATCCCGGCGCAAAGACAAATCAGACCGGCAAGCGCGCTGATACTAGCCAGTCCCCCAGCAAAGATACTCCTCAAAGGATTAGCTCCGAGAAGTGTTCCCAAGGCGATTCCTCCCACGGGCAAAAAACCCAAGATGGTTGCGGAGGCTTTCGGGGCGGTCAGGGCTAGTTTGCGAGCCTGAGCTGCCCGTGAAGCCTCGGTAAGAGAGTCGGCGCAACCACTTAATACCTCGGACAAAGGAGCGCCTACTGCCTCAGAAAAGCGCAGAGCAGCGAGTAAACCGGTAAGTGCCGCCTGTTCCCAAGTGGTTAAATAGGGTTCGATAGCAATCTGCAGATCTGTCGTACTGGCAGTTTTGGGGCGAGCAAATCCGTGTCGGGGCAAGGTCTTGATCCAGGCAGAGGTGGGGTCAGCTCCCGCGTTTAAGCGGCTAGCAACTTCGATTACTGCCGATGCCAGGTGCGGTTTTGCCTCCAAGTGGCGTCGAAAGAAAGTGGTGGCACGCCCGTAAAATGCGGAAAGTCCTGGCAGAGGCAGATTCTTCTTCTTTGAGACTAACGCATCCGGTAAATGCCAAGGGAGCCCCGCGGCCAGCAGTAAAAGCGCTAGTAAAATGGTGGATCCCCAGTTCATACTGCCTCCGCAAATTGAGTTAAATCTATATTGAGCAGCTTCGATAATGCACGCCACCCCGGCGCGCGCAGCAGCTGACCCGTAGGGGTAACTCTTAGAGCTAACTGCGCTGACAAACGAGAATCAGTCCAAACTGGAATCCCCACCTCAGAAATATAGCGGAGAGTTCGCCCGCGCTCAGTTACTCGGCAAATCTGAACGAAGGCATCAACGCCGGCAACTACTTGCGCTCCGATAGTAGCTTCCGGCATGAGCGCTAGGGATCCCAGTGCTACCAGGCGAGCAGGAATATCAGTGACTGCGTTAGCGTGAACGGTTGCCCAAGTACCTTCGTGACCGGTGTTCATAGCAGAGAGTACTTCGCGCACTTCTGCGCCCCGGCATTCTCCCAGTACGAGGCGATCTGGGCGCATGCGCATTGCCGCACGTACCAAATCTGACATGGGAACTGCCCCCGCACCTTGCACATTGGCGGAACGTTCTTGCAGGTGAACCAGGTGAGGGTGAACGGGAAAAAGTTCGGAAACTTCCTCGATACACACAATCCGTTGATTAGGGGGAACCATTTCAAGGAGGGCAGACAGCAAAGTTGTTTTTCCGCTGCCGGTGGCTCCCGCTATGAAGCAGGAGGCGCGCTGGTGGACTAAAGCAGCAAGTACGGGTGCTAACGCCGGGGCTACCGTTCCAGATTTAATCAGCTCAGCGAAGTTTAGCCCGCGGGCACGGGGGCAGCGCAGGGAGATAACGGGAGAGGGAACTGCCAGGGGAGGTAGTACTGCGTGCAGGCGAATCCCACCAGGGAGAGTACCGTCAGCAATCGGTGACGCATCGTCCAGGCGTTTCCCGGCTACTCCGGCTAACCTCACGGCTAAAGCCCGTAAATCTGCTTCGGAACCGAAATTAATTTCAACTTTGCAGAGGCCGCGACCGTTATCCACCCAAACTTGCTGGGGGCCATTAATCAACACATCGGTCACCAAGGGATCTTGCAATAGGGGCGCAAGTTGCGGGCCAAATCCTGTAAGCTCAGAATTTATCTTTGCTAGATCCGCTAGGAGTTGCCCTGTTCCCGCACCGGCGGGGCTTTCTTTTCGTACCACCTCGGCAGGGCTATTACCGGCTGCGACTTGCAAACGTGGATCCGCGATGGAAGCAGCGTATTCTGGTCGCGCAGTCAGGGTGTTTATTACGTGATGCAGTCTTGCTTGAAAGCGATTCATTGTCTGTCCTCTAAAATTTCTTGCAAAAGCCGGGCTAGGTGCGTTTTGAAACTAGGTGGCCAGAGAGAACCTAGACTTTGGACTTGGAGACGCTTTAATTCGCGGCAATGAGGTAAAGATAAGGTTTTTTGCCCGCTTGTAGAAAGCGTGTTGGGAGCGCGATTGTTCACCAGCCGTATTCCGCGGCGGTGAAGCTGGAGTAAGATCTGTGGGTTTTGTGCTGAAGTTTGATAATCGCTAACTACTAAGGTTTGTCCCGGTAACTCAAGCGGAATTCCGGAAGAGTACATATGACCCCAATCCACGACTATCAGGGAAAATGAGCGGACAAGTAATGAAAATACATGAGAAATATGGGGAAGATGGAAGCTGTCGAGCTGTAGGAAATGAGTTTTATCTAAACGAGGTAAAACCATCCGTAAACGCGAAGCTAACAGATCATCGGCAATATTTAGAGAAGAAAAGTGGGGAACAGATGGAAAACCCAACTTACCTGGCCCCTTCGCATATTTGGGAGACTGAGCGGAAGTGGACTGCTTGGTGGCATCCACATAGACCGAATCTTTGGCACTGTTTGCTAAGCCAAAAGCGGTCGTCGAGGTGCCAATTCCTGGCTTTATTCCAAAAATGTTAATCACCCGTGCCCGTGGGGGATAGCAGTACTGATCTAACTTCGTTAATAAAGGAGATATCTGACGAGGTAGCTGGAAAATACCAGTTTGATTCCAGGTTTTCTTCGGTACGTTGATTCCGTGGACTGCCGCGTATCTTTGCGGCAGATCAGAGGGTGGAGGATTGTCTTTTAGTGGCGGGGTTTCCCCGGAAAAGCTGGCTTTAATTATTGCCAGATCATGCGGGAAACCCTTTGGGAAAATGTTTTGGGCGGTGACAACCACTCGCAAGGCGGGGGTAGTGGGAGAAAGTGAAGTAGTGAAATGAAAACCGGCGAGAGTGAACGTCTGGGATAGAAAATATATTTCCGCGCGATTAAAACCCCAGATTAGACAGGTAGGGTCGTAGCGGATGGCGCTGGAGATACTCCCGCGACATGTAGGTGAAACTTTTGACACCACTGGCTCCTTTCGGATGAGGCTATGCGAGTAACCTCAGGCTGGAACCAGGGTGATGTCAAGAGCAAACCTGCTGGGACGCTCGCAGGAAAATACAAGCTTACTACCCCCTGGGGACAGGATATTTTCGGAGAAAAACACCAGAAAAGGCGATGAGGGAGCAAGCTAACCCGGAAGCATTAAAAATATTAGGGGACGTACATCAGAACCCCCATTTATTACGGCTTTAGGGTAGAGATGGTGCGCAGGAATAACCTATTTGCGTCCTCGACGCCGGGAATGCTTTGTCCGTCGCCCGCTCGAAGAGCCGCCTAAATCCAGGTAGCTTAAAGCTCGCAAGAACAGCTTGCGACAGGAAGCAGTGAAAATCCCCAGAGCTTGCATTATCTGGTTCCAGATGGGGACAATGCGCGGATGCTTACGGAGGGCTACCAGGGTGGTTATTGCGACTACCAGAATCACCAGGAATGCGATTCCCCACTTTTGGTTCATAGTTATCCCTGGGTGATCTTGTCCGCGCACTTCAAACCCTTTTACCAGGGCTTGCGGGGTAGTCCAGGTGACGGTATTGTCCTTTACTTGTGCTCCTGAAATGGCGTCAGTTCTTAATACGGGGCCGGGGAAAGTAATCGTCAAACGGAACTGATCGGTTTGGGCATCCAAGAAATCTAGGCTCTGTACTGGTTCCAGTTTCACCAGGTAACTATCACCGATATGTTTAATGGTCACGAAGGGTTTCTTAGCCTGGGAAATATGCTGTGCTTTTACCGTAATGGTGCAGTCAGAAACCTTCTCGGTAGATTTATCCTTTATCGCAACTTGCGCAGTTTTAAGGTAGTTCTCAATTCCTGGGATTTGGTCTTTGCATTTGATGTTTTGTGCGGTACGTGGCTGAGTTAAATGAGTGCTAAACGAGTAGGTGTCGTTCTCGTAAATCTGCATCTGAGTACTAGCTTCGCAGCCTGATAGCAGCAACGCCAAGGGCAGTAGTGCCAACGCTAAAAGTCGTTTGCGTTTCACTTCGCTGCCTCCTTGAGTGCCGGTATAAACACCCGCTGCCTCTCTTTCACTTAATAGCCATCATACTGTAAGGAACTGCTGATACCGGAGATATAGTTTTAGCTCCCTATGAAAACTGTCTTAGAAGGTGTCCTATGGCCTAAAGTTCTGTCTAATATGAGCCAGGTCATAGATGTTTGGGTAAGTTTTAGACTTCCGCAGTAGAGAATGTGACGGCGATGAAGGACAATAGAGGGGTAAGAGCAACCATGTGTTGCCGTGTCGAGTGCCGCAGGAGGCAAGAGATAAATGACAGTGACTGAGAAAGATGTGCTAGCTGCCGCCCCGAAGAACGCGCCCAAAGAGGTCGTTGATTGGGTAATCAAAGTTGCAGAACTGGCGAAACCGAAAGCGATTGAGTTTTGCGATGGTTCCGAAGAGGAATGGACTCGTCTAACCGATCTCATGGTTGAGACCGGGATGTTCACCCGTTTAAATCCGGAAAAACGTCCTAACTCCTTCTTGGCACGCTCGTTGCCCTCCGATGTGGCGCGGGTGGAGTCCCGTACCTTCATTTGCTGCGAGAAGGAAGAGGATGCTGGCCCCACCAACAACTGGGCAGATCCCAAGCAGATGCGTGAGACCCTGCATGGAAAGTTTGACGGCGCGATGGCTGGCCGCACCATGTACGTGATCCCCTTCTCCATGGGGCCGCTGGGTGGCCCGATTTCCCAGCTGGGTATTGAACTGAGCGACTCTCCCTACGTGGTTTGCAATATGCGGATCATGACCCGCATGGGTGCCAAGGCTATGGATCTCATCAACGAGGGACGTCCCTGGGTTCCGGCGGTTCACTCCGTAGGTAAGCCTCTCGCAGAGGGCGAGACTGACGAAGCCTGGCCCTGCAATGACGAAAAATACATCACTCACTTCCCGGAAACCAATGAGATTTGGTCCTTCGGTTCCGGTTACGGCGGGAACGCCCTACTGGGCAAGAAGTGCTACGCCCTGCGTATTGCTTCTACCATGGCTCGCCGTGATGGCTGGATGGCAGAGCACATGCTGATTCTGCGTCTGACCGACGAGAAGACCGGTGAACAGTTCCATGTAACTGCGGCTTTCCCGTCTGCATGTGGCAAGACCAACTTGGCGATGCTGCAGCCCACCATCCCCGGATACAAAGTTGAAACCGTTGGTGACGACATTGCCTGGATGCGTCCGGGCGAAGACGGCACCTTGCGCGCCATTAACCCCGAGGCCGGTTTCTTCGGAGTTGCCCCGGGCACCTCTTACAAGACCAACCCGATGGCTATGGAGACCATGAAGGAAAACTCCATCTTCACTAACGTAGCCTTGACTGATGATGGCGATGTCTGGTGGGAAGGCATCGACGGAGAAACCCCCGATCACCTGATCGATTGGCATGGTAAAGACTGGACTCCGGAATCTGGCGAAAAGGCCGCTCACCCGAACTCCCGTTTCACCACTCCGGCTGCGCAGTGCCCGATTGTTTGCCCCGACTGGGAAGCTCCCGAGGGCGTTCCGGTTACTGCCATCCTGTTCGGTGGACGTCGCGCTACTAACGTTCCGTTGGTGGCTGAGCAGTACTCCCCGGCACACGGCGTGTTCATTGGTGCTTCCGTTGCCTCCGAGCAGACCGCTGCCGCAGAGGGCGCGGTTGGTTCTCTGCGCCACGATCCCTTCGCGATGTTGCCCTTCTGTGGTTACAACATGGCTGACTACTGGGGTCACTGGCTGGAAATGCAAGAGAAATTGGGCGAGAAGTTCCCGCGTATTTACCAGGTTAACTGGTTCCGTAAGAACGAGGACGGCAGCTTCTTGTGGCCGGGCTATGGTGACAACGCTCGCGTTCTAGACTGGATTGTGCGCCGCGCTTCTGGCAAAGTTGACGCCATCGAAGGCCCGACTGGCTACTACCCCAAGTTCGAGGACTTCAACCTGGAAGGCACCGGTTTGGGTCGGGCAGAATGGGACAAGATGTTCGCCATCGATCCCGATGCCTGGTTGGCTGAAACCGAAGACACCGAGAAGTACTTCTCGCAGTTCGGTGACAAACTACCTAAGGCGATTGCTGATGAGCTCACAAAACTGCGTGAGCGTTTGCAGGCGCTGAAGTAACCTCCTTGTAGGAGTTACCTCTTTTCTTTGTGAGATATAAGAGGGGCGGCCGGAAGCGAAAGTTTCCGGCCGCTTACTTATTGTCCGCATGTGCATTCCAACTTGTTAAAACGCTTGGTTCAAGATCCGAGGTAATACGAGCTTTCGCAAATTCCGGGAACGATCATTTATATTGATCGTTCCCGGAATTTTTTACTCATACTGTTACTGGGGTAATCGCAACAAGTAATGGAAAATAATAGTAATAGCTATCAGCTAGTGTTCCAGGGTCTCGTGGGCGGCGTGGCCTTCGGGCTCAATCTGCAGGGTGCAGTGTTCGATTCTGCGGGGGAAATGGGCTTTCATGCACTCTTCTACCTGGTGTAATACTTCTAGGGCGTGCCCATCACGGTAGCACTCCTCGGCGATAATAATATGTGCCGATAGCAGCACAGTTTGAGAATTTAACGGCCATACGTGCAGATCATGGATACCGGTCACATGTTCTACCTCTAAGATGTGTTCCCGGATATGCTCTACATTCAGTTCACTGGGAGCACGGTCAAGTAGAATTGCCCCTGCCTCTTTTAATAACTTGTAGCCCCGTGGTAACATTGCCGCTGCAATCAGCAGAGAAATTATTGCATCAACACGGGTAATACCGGTTATACGAGTAATTAGTCCCCCCACTATTACCCCAACTGAAGAAATCGCATCGACTGCTACCTCTAAGAATGCAGCACGAATGTTCAGGTTATCGTGGTGACGCCCTAGCATCACTACCATAGAAACTAAATTACCGATTAGGCCGGCTAACGCCCAGATGGCCATTTGGGTACCGTCAACCGGAACCGGGGTGATAAGGCGAATAATCCCGTGATAGCCAATAACCGCGCAGATTATAATGATCATCCCCGCTTGTAGACCGCCAGCGATAGCCTCTAGGCGCGCGTAACCATAGGTCATGGCACCAGTCGCGGGACGGGTTAATAATGTGGCAGTGAACGCTGCTAAGAATAACCCGATAGAATCAATGGCAACATGACCGGTGTCGGCAGCTAAAGCAAGAGAACCGGACAAGATGGATCCGGTGAGCTGAGCAACCAGAATCGCCAATGTTATCCCGGCAGCAATCAGTAGCCGATTGCGGGTAGAGTCGGCAGCGGGAGCATGCTGATGCAAGGCCTGGACACCTCCAACTTAGCTATACCTAAATTTCTATGGTGTTTCCTATTTTAACCATAGGAAGTTATATATATTTATACGCAGCTGTCACATATCTAAATAAAAAATGTAAGAATGATAAACATGTCGTCAAGTGATACTCCGGCGTTGCGTGGATGGCGCCATTTATTTTCGGGTAAAGAACGAGAGATTTACTATCCTGCGGGGCAGTCAGCGCATGACTCAGATACGGTTCTGATTGTAGCTACTGATCGTTTCAGCGCCTACGGTCAAGTTTTTCCCACAGAAATTCCCGGTAAGGGTATCGCCCTCACTCAATTGACTACCTGGTGGTTGGAACAATTGGGGGAATCGGTTCCCAACCATTTCCTATCTACCTCCTCGGTGCCCGAGATGGTAGCTGGACGAGCCATGATTTGCCGTCGCCTTGATATGTACCCTCTGGAGTGCCATGTTTCCGGGTACCTAGCTGGGGCGGCCTGGCGAGAATATCAGGCCAAAGGCACTATTGGTGGAGCACGGATGCCCGAGGGTCTGCAGCAGGATCAAAAGCTAGAGAAGCCAGTTTTCAATCCAATAGCCAATACTCAGATGGGTCGCCACGATAGCAATGTTTCCTGGGAGGCCTTACGGTCGCTAGTTGGCAGCGGTCGAGTGGATCAGATTATCGAATATTCGCTGGATTTGTATGCGCGAGCCGCCAAGATCGCTCTAGAACGTGGGGTTATTTTAGGATCCACCAAATTCGAATTCGGATCAGCTCTTCCCTATGGGGGTGAGGCCATAGTCTTGGGTGACGAGGTACTGACCCCGGATTCTTCACGTTTCTGGAATGCAGATAGCTATGAACCGGGTAAGCGAAACCCGCAGCTAGATACCCAAATTTTGCGGGACTGGGTGGACTCTGATGCATGCCATTGGCGACCCTACAAATTAGAAGATCCACCGGAGATTCCCGTAGATGTGGTGAAGCAAACATCCGATCGCTATAAGGAAATTTATGAAACCCTCACCGGCCGCACTCTAAACGAATAGCTTGTAAATTATTAACAGCTTTCATCCACAGCTTTTGCTGCGCTTTTGAAGCTGTTAACAACCCTGTGGATAATTTCTGTGGATAACTATTTTCGTGACACCCTTAAAGTTGGAAAAGTCAAATTTTTGGCGATTACTCTCAGGTAAACCTTGAGGGTATTAGGGGTTTGAGCTGGTAGTAACAGTATTGAGGCTTTGACCAGTCAGAGCACTAAAGTTTGCTGGTTCCCTGGGGATAACCTGCGGAAAACTATGCTAATAATTTGTGAAGTTTGGCGGCAATGTAAAGGTTTTCAACCCCATTTACCTGGATACTCTGTGGAAGAATTCTCTCTCGCGCCCTCAGGCTTACACCCTCTAGTCACTATTTAAGGGGTTAAAGACATTTCAAGTATCAAATAGTGCCAATAAGAAAAAGTTGCTGCCCGACAAACAACATGCCGGGCAGCAACTAAAAGTTTGTAAATCTAAGAGTCGAAAGTATTTAAACTCTTCGGTAGCCGGGGCTACTTTTCTTTCTTGTTAGTGATACCTAGGTAGGCGCTGATCAGAACCACAGCTACTACGATAGCTCCTAGGAACTGCAAGAATCCGTTCGTAACTCCCACCTTTAACAAAAGCCAATCAGCCAGAGCCGCAGATACCATCCCGATGATTATGGTGATAACCATGCCTATGTTCTGCTTGCCCTTCATAAAGAACCGAGCTAGAGCTCCAATGATGCCGCCACCAATAATCGAACCAATTAATCCCATTTTCTTCTCCGTTATATCTTCTCTAGTTGTTAGGCGTACTCTCTCTGTGTAACATCCCGGGACGGTATTGTGCAAAAGCAACCGCCAGAGAAATGCATAGCAATCCCACGATTTCTCCTACATTTGGCAGGTGGCGAAGGGCTATCATCGTTACCAGCTCACTAATTGCCGGCATTAAACAAGCTAAGAGCGAAAAGATATCTGGGCCTAGGCGGCGAAGCGCCACTTGTTCCAAAGGAAACGGCAGAGCAGTACAGAGCACTCCTACCGCAATACAGCAAAACAGAATCCAGCCGCTTTGCCAACCCTTAGCGATTTCCGACAACCCCACCAAGGGGACGGTCAGGATTGCTGCTATAAACAAACCCATTGCTAAAGCATCTTGCCCGTGGCCGGCGGCGGCGAGTTTTTGCCCCACTACGATATAGCCTGCCCAGCAAAAACCGGCCGCAATAGAAAAAGCTAACCCAATTCGCGCCGCAGAAGTGGAAATATCCAGGCCAATTCCAGAAATAGATGCCACCCCGACCCCCGCGAGGATTGCCGCTATCCGAGTACCCCAGCCGCGTCCTCTAAAAAGTGCCACCACTACCGGCCCTACAAACTCGATTGAGACACAAGTACCTAAGGGAATCCGGGAAATAGCCTGGTAAAACGTCATGTTCATAGTGGCAATGAAGATCCCCAGAACCGTTGCGGCTGCTACCTGGCGCCAAGTCAGATTACGATGAAAAGGCCGGCGAATCAGCACTAAGATCACGGCGGCTATGGTTATTCGCCACCACGCCACCGTAGTCGGACTCATCAGGTTAAACAACCAGACAGTCGCGATTGCCGCCCCCGAATATTGCGACAAACCGGAGCCTACAAAAATCAGAGGCGCGGGAATTCGATCAGAAAATTTCCGCATGTTCCCCATAGTTACCCCTCCTACAGTTATGACTGCAATTCCACGAATAATGCGCGGTGATCAGATATCGGCATTTGGATAGTGTCTATTGCCAAAACCTGGCAATTCGGGGGTGCGAATAACTGATCAATCTGGAAGGTGGGCTCACTGGCTGGAAAGGTAGGTGCAGTCGCTAAAGTTAAATAGGGATAGAGGGCGCGAGTGGCCTCCTCGCGTAGATTAAAATCCCCCACCAACAGCGGCGTTGCCTTTCCTGCCCGTAAAGAGAGCCCTTCCCAGGAGCGAACTAGCTGTCTTTTAGCGGTAGCTACTCCCAGCTCTAGGTGGGTGTTTCCTAGTAAAAACCGTCCCTGTGCAGTAACAATTTCTGCCCCTAGTAGGCTTCGGGTTTGCCCGCCATAGAATCTCCAGGTAAGTGGATTCCAGCCGGAAATTTTAATCCGTGGAGGAGCCGCCCCCAGCTTGGCACTCACCCAACGGCGTACCGGATGCGGGGTTAATATCGCCACTCCATACCCGCCCAGCAGGGGGCGATTAGCCTGAAACAGGCGATGATGAATAGCCAGGGAACTGGCAGTTAACACCGCTGGAAATCTGACCCCAAATGTTACTTGACCGGTGAAAAAGCTTAAAAATTTGTGTTGCCATTCCTGTCCGGTAGCCTCTTTTAAAGCAGCGACGAGGACACGGGATTGGTCTTGGAATCCTGATCGCATTTGGTGATAGTCAACTTCTTGTAA
Organism: Varibaculum vaginae; assembly: GCF_900604285.1. GTDB lineage: Bacteria > Actinomycetota > Actinomycetes > Actinomycetales > Actinomycetaceae > Varibaculum > Varibaculum vaginae. The sequence goes on along the minus strand of NZ_UWNY01000001.1, from coordinate 203,991 downwards.
GCAGATCGCATCAGGGTGGTAAGCGGCAAACAGTCGGGCTAACTCCTGCCAGCAATCCCTAGATGAACCTATGTCCTCAGCCGTAGTACCGTGTTGAAGATTTGCGCTGATAATCCGCATATTATTCGGCCTGAAAATCCAGGCAGATCGAATTAATACAGTAGCGTTGCCCAGTTGGCATATCCGGTGCGTCCTCGAAAACATGTCCTAAATGGCAGCCACAGTTAGCGCAACGAACCTCGGTTCTGACCATCCCGTGTGAGGAGTCGCGATGGTAGCTGACAGCGGCGTCTTCGGGTTGGAAAAAGGCTGGCCACCCGCAGTGGGAATCAAATTTGGTATCCGAGCGGAATAGCTCGGCGCCGCAGCCTCGACAACGGTAAATCCCCTGCCGATTTTCGTAAAGATATTCTCCAGTACCCGGGCGCTCAGTGCCCGCCTCACGCAAAACGTAATATTCCTTTGCATCTAGTCGCGCCCGCCACTCGGGCTCGCCAGCCGTGTGGGGATCAAACTCACTCATGTTTTATCCTTTCTGTGGCTGATTTTCACCGACTAATTCGCGTGCTAGTCGATGAACTTCCTCGTCGGAACGGTCACGATTAAAATAGCGGACTTCTTGCGGCTGAATTCGCCGGGAAACCAGCGCCCACGGAACCTCTTTCACCAGCCATTGAATTAACTGTTCTCGCAGATAGCATCGGAGCGTCCATAAATCTGAACTGTCGGCTGCGGAAACCGCGATACGCACGGTCTGACAATCGGCGTTCATGTCGGAGACATCTACGCTGGCGCTGCGTCCATCCCACAGCTCAGTACCCGATAGTAGTAAGTCCACTTGCGCGCGGATGGAATCTATAGGTGCAGAATAATCGAGATAAAGTTCGACCATTCCCACCTGCTGGGTATGTTTACGTGTCCAGTTCTCGAATTTTTGCTGAGTGAAATGGGTGGAAGGCACAATCATGCGACGTTCATCGTAGAGATTTAGTACCACGTAAGTGAGGGTGATTTCCTCTACTGTTCCCAGTTCTTTCGCATTTTCTAGGCCGGGTACCTGCACTTTATCGCCTACCCGTAACGCATCAGAGAGCGCAATCTGCATCCCGGCGAACACGTTAGCTAAAGTCGATTGGGCTGCCAAAGTTGCCACAATCGACGCCACTCCAGCTGAAGCCAACATAGAACCCATCGCCACCTGGGCAGAAGGGAAAGTTAGAATCGCGCTGGCGATACCTACCACCACAACCACGGCTTGAAGCACGCGCCTAATTACTTGTGCTTGGGTAAGCATTTTGGAGCGATTACGGGAAGGCTTGTCTTGATTGGCTTTAACCGCAACGTCCTCAATCAGGTAGCAAATACGGGTGGTAAAGAAAGTAAACACCAAAATGACAGCGATAAGTAGCCCGTGACTGAAGCGCCCAATGCCGGTAGAACTTTCAATCTCTAGGCCAGAGGTGGTGTATTTCCATCCCAGGTAGGCTCCCAAAATTACCATAGTTAGGAAGAAAGCGCGGGTGGCACGTTTCAGGATTAATTTGGTGAGAGGTTCCCGCCTGGCTACCAGTTTCACAATCGTGGTAGCCACCAATGCCAGCACTATCCCGGAGGCTACCCCCACGCCCATGCCGGCGAGACTAGTTAGCCAGTCGAATACTTTTTCGACAGTTTGATCGGATGCGGAGGTTTCCCAAGGTTGCAGCTGCATATTCCTAGACTACGTTTCACCGGAAAAAAATGCAGTTATTGAACTGCTAAATTACTGGGTAAACCTTAGTTGTGAGAGGCTTCATAGGTGATTGCTTTGCCTTTAGTCGCCTTTGCCCGGTAAGCTTATTCAAGTCTGAGCCGAGGCCTTTGGGCCAGGCCGCAAGGCCCCCATCGTCTAGAGGCCTAGGACACCGCCCTTTCACGGCGACGGCACGGGTTCGAATCCCGTTGGGGGTACGATCCGCCAAAAGGTGGAACACAAATGAATATGGCCCAGTGGCGCAGTTGGTTAGCGCGCCGCCCTGTCACGGCGGAGGTCGCGGGTTCGAGTCCCGTCTGGGTCGCAGGTCTTATTAGACCCCTAGGCTCTGTAGCTCAGTTGGGAGAGCGTTCGACTGAAAATCGAAAGGTCACCGGATCGATGCCGGTCGGAGCCACCATCGTTACTTTTAATATTTGTAGTTATTTATTTTCTTGCTGTTAACCAGCGAAATGATCCCAACCTTGCTGGGAATGTGGTTTCCCATCTATCGATAACTGTGCTTCTATAGTTTTATTCGCACAGGTAGAAGAATCGGCACTACTTACATCCTCATTACTGGTTGTGCAGCCCGTTAAATTCCTAGAGGAATTAGCTGCTATTACTTGTCCGATGGGGGAAAATCCGGGAACCGAAAATCCTGCGGGAGCAGTACACAGGAGTCCGTGGTCTTCCCCGCCGCCGAGAACCCAATCCCAGACTCTAATCCCCAGGATATTAGCAAGCCCCGATAGACGTTTCGTGTATTTTTCCAGTAGTTCGCGTCGTAAATCAATCACCACTCCGGAAGCGACAGCTATTTTTGTCCCATCCCGGGTTAGTCCATCGGAAACGTCCATCAAGGCGTGAGCTCCTGCCCCCGCTAATTGAGACGCAAGATCAGCGGGAACTTGCGGTACTTGATAGCGGGAAACCACCTCTTTAGCGAGGTCGCGTAACGCTTCCGGGAGAGTAGGATTATTTATCGCTGCTTCGGGGCTCTCAAAGCGTTCTAGCAGTGCTAAACCGGCGGCTGAATCCCCCAAGTTACCTGCGAAATATACCAGATCACCTGGTTCTGCCCCACTACGCATCAGGGGAGGGCGCCCTTGTAAGTCCCCGATAACCGTAACCGCTAACTGTAGGCAAGATCCGGAAGACAGATCCCCACCTACCAGTGCATATCCGTAGCTTTCTAATCCTTTTGCTAGCCCGGTAGCGAGGGAGCTAATCTCGAATTTATCCATATTTTTAGGAATAGTTACCGCCGCTACCGCGCTGTGGGCGCTCGCCCCCATAGCCGCAATATCGGCAGCATTTTGTGCTGCGGCACGCTGACCGATCTGCTCGAGGCTCATCCAGTCGCGGCGAAAATGTACTCCTTCTACCAACACGTCTGTGGAGATGACGGAACGGGAATCAGGGTGAGATAAAACCGCACAATCGTCCCCGGTTCCCACCAATACTCGAGGGTGAGTGTGTAAATCGCGGCTAAAATCAGCAATCAGGCGATCTTCTGCCGTAATTGGGGTTGGAACGACCTTAAATAGAGGCTGAGAGGGAGAGGGGGGAGTAGTCTGCTCGCTTTTTGTGGGGTGCGGGATTCTCATAGCTGTTAGCTTACCTGCAGCACGCAAGCACCTATACCCCTATTATTGGTCTCTTTGTTTCGGCTAGATTGCTGGCGAAGTTATTTGATGGCGTTATCTAACTGGGCTTTCCGAGTTAGTTGCTGCAAGAAACGATCTTCAGTTTCCTCGAAAAGATCCCGCCAATAACCGCGCTGGGTAATTTTTCCATGTTTTAATACCACCACCTGGCAATCTAGGGCAATCACATCGGTTAAGTCGTGGGTGACTTGGATAGTGGTGGCTCCCCCAATGCGTTCTCTTAGTAACAGCCGCAATTGATCGGCTACTTCTACGTCCAATGCGGACATCGGTTCATCCAGTAACACTACATCCGGTTCGATTGCCATAGCACGGGCAATGGCGGCGCGTTGCTTTTGACCTCCCGAAAGCTGGTTGGGGCGGCGTCGTTCCAAGGATTGCATTCCCACAGCCGCCAGTTGGGTGCGTGCCGACTGTTGGGCGTGCTGCTTATCAATTCCCAGGCAACGCAAACCGAAAACCACGTTGCTTAGCACGGACATGTGCGGAAATAACGCGGGATCTTGGGCGAGTAATACGATTCGAGGCTGGTCTACGCTCCATTTAATAGAACCAGAATCTGGTATCAGCGTACCCGCCAGTAGGGAGATAATCGTAGATTTCCCGGCTCCGTTGGGACCAAGCAAAGCAGTGGAAGAACCAGGGTTAATATCCAAATCAACATCCAGATTACGAACCCCTATTTTTGCCTCCAGGTGTACCCCGGGGCCTGTCCGCTTTTCACGGGGTGCTTGCTTTGAAAACCCGCTGACCGTATGAGCTGTCCCGGGAATTTCTCCTTGTTTATGCCTGCCCATTAGGTGCGAATACCAATAGTCGGAAAGTACCTGGGTGCCACCCACCATCACTATAGCTAGGGCGATAATCACTAATGATAAAGAAAGTGCCAGGTCAGTATCAGTTTCTCTTTGCAAATAAACCTCTAGGGGCAAGGTGCGCGAGATAGCCTGCAAAGAACCGGCAAAAGTAATAGTTGCCCCGAACTCTCCTAGGCAACGGGAAAACGCCAAGGCGGTTGCAGAAACAATCGCCGGTGCTGATAAAGGCAAAGTTACTTGTAGCAGAGTGCGGGTACGGGAAGCCCCTAAGCCCCTAGCCGCGGCCTCGTATTGGAAACCGCGAGTACGTAGCGCTCCCTCCAAAGAAGTAATCAGGAAGGGCATCGCCACGAAAGTTTGGGCGATAACTACCGCTAGGGTGGTGAATCCAATCTGAATTCCCAAAAGATCCAGTTTTGAACCGAGAATTCCCATACGTCCCCAGGTGATCAGCAGTACCAAACCGGCAACTACCGGGGGTAACACCATGGGGAGAGTGACGAAGGTGCGTACTAGGCGGGGAAAGAAACCGTTTTGCGCCTGAGAAAGCCATAGCGCCAGAGGTACCCCGAAAATGATGCACAGGCCGGTAGATATCAGACAGGTTTTTAAAGATAACCAGAGGGCGTCTTGGCTTTCGGCAGTAACCAGCAATTGGGGAATCTGTCCCCAATGTACGCGCATAACCAAAGCGCCGAAAGGTATCAGGAGGAAAAGTAACGCTAAGGCGGCGGGACCCCACAGCCACGCTGGAGATCCTGCCGCCTGATTAGCTCCGAAAGATTTACGCAAGGGTAGCTTTAGTTCTTATCTTTTGACCGGGGAGCAGAGAAACCGTAGTTTTCTAGGATCTTTAGCCCCTTTTCAGACAGGACGGCAGCAATGAATTTCTTCGCGGCTTCCTGGTTCTTGGAAGCTTTCACCAATGAAATCGGGTAGGCATTAATCACCTGATCGATGCCGTCAACCTTGATAATTTCCACTTTGTCGCCAGCAGCGAGAGCGTCAGTACGGTAAACGAGTCCCGCATCGGCTTCTCCGCTTTCTACTTTGCCGCGTACGTCGGTAACTTTCTGTTCTTCAGAGGCGGGTTTGAGGGTGACCCCCAGCTTTTCCTGTAGTTCCTTCGTAGCGTTACCGCAGGGCACTCCCTCGGCGCACACGACTAGTTTCTTACCCTCCAAAGAAGCATCGAGCCCAGTGACCTTGGCGGGATTCCCCTTGGGAACTATTAGTTCCAAAGTGTTAGAGGCGAAAGGCTTGACGTCGGTAACTAAATCTGCATCGGTTGCCTTGGTCATGTTCTTTTCATCTGCAGAAGCAAACACGTCGGCTGCCGCACCGTTCTTTAGCTGATCTACCAGGGTAGATGAACCCTCGAAAGAGAATTTTACTTCGATATTGGGATCTGACTTCTTTAGTACTTTCTCGACAATTTCGGGGAAAGCCTTGTTTAGGGAGGCGGCTGCAAACACTGTCAGCTGGGTTTTTTCTGCCGGAGCTTTGCTCTGCGTAGCCTTAGTACCGCCAGAGGGGGAGCAAGCACCCAGAGCCAGGGCGAGCCCGGCTGCTAAAGCAACAAAACGAATTTTTTTCACAGTTTGCCTCCTTCCGGAAGTTGCACTGAAACGTTAGTGGCTTTGACCTGGGCAGTGGCTACTGAACCTATTTCCAAGTTCAGTTCTTCGACTGCTTCGGTAGAGACTAGGGATACTACCCGGTAGGGTCCGCATTGCAGGTCTACCTGGCTCATCACCTGGCCTTTTTTCAGAGCTACCACTAGTCCTTGGAAGTGGTTACGGATGGATTCATTCGGTTCTTCCCCCAGGCGGGTGGCAGCCGGCCGCTCCTGTAGGAAACGAGCTACCGAGGCTCCGTCTACCCGCTTTGGACCGGATCCAGCAACAGCTTCGATTAGGTTTTCATCGAGCCAACGGCGGATGGTGTCATCACTGACCCCCAGCAGGTTGGCAATAGTAGATATCCGATAATTAGGCATAAAACCAGGTTATCGCAAAAACGAAAAAAATATCTGAGAAATTAAGGTAGTGCGGAAATAGTTCGAATAAAATTGCTAATAGAAAAAATAGATTCAAGTATTAAAGATTTAGTAAAACCGGCTGGCGGACGCGAAATTCTTTAAAGATAAGACACCTCAAGGATGCCGGCTCGCTCAAAAAGCAAACCGGCGTCCTCGGAAAAATGGTCTGTTTTAAGCCCCTTGTGCAGGCGCCCTGCCAGCGTCCTCACCGCCGGCGACAGTTGCCCGCACCGGAGTCCAACCCGGCTTTTCCGGGCTAGCGGCAGTCGCGGGGCGCCGCGAGCGGTAAACGATCGGAGGACGGGTAACGTAACCCACCGGAGCCGAGAGCACGTGCACTAGGCGGGTGAAGGGCCACACCGCCAACAGCAGTAAACCGGCAATAATATGCAGTTTGAAACTGAGTGGCACATTCGCCATTAAATCTACTCGCGGCTGCAGCATAAACAGGGATCGCAGCCACACCGAAATCGTTTTGCGATAGTTGTAACCGCCATCAGCCCCAAAGAGCTGGTTGGCAGCAGTAGCTATCGCCCCCAGTGCCAGGGGGATAGCCAAGAAAATGTAGGCAACCAGATCCCGACCGGTAGTAGCGAACCGCACCGAATGGTTGACGAAACGCCGCCACAGCAAACCTATAAAACCCACTAGCGCCGCAATCCCCGCGACGGTACCCCCAACGGTGGCTAGCAGGTGATATTGATGCTGGGAGACCCCCATGGCTTCCGTCATCCAGTCGGGGATAATCAGCCCCATAAAGTGTCCCAACAGTACGAACAGGATTCCGAAATGGAATAGCGGAGAAGCTATTCGTAGGATTTTAGCTTCCCGTAACTGCGAGGACTGGGAAGTCCATCCATACTGGTCAGAGCGATAACGCCAAATCAAACCGGCAACTAGCAGCGTAATGCAAATATAGGGAAATACTCCCCAAAACAACACGTCCATTACTTCACCCTTCGCTCGCGGTGTCTGATCGAACCGGGGCTAACTGCGGCCACGGTAAGTTATTACTGTCATCCAAGCCCACCAATTCGGTAGGCGGACCTTGACGGATGAGGCGCTCCATGCGCTCGGTGGTTTCCCTATCGGCTTCGCCCAATATCATGCGTAGGGCAGCGACCACTTTCTGCCAGGGAGAATCTAGTGAGCACAGCGCAGCGTGCAGCACTTCTATTCCTTCACGGCTAGCCGTGATTGCGCTTAAGACTAGGGCTAAATCTTCGCCCTCACAGCGGGCAGCTAACTCCAAAACCCGCGGTAGATAGTCAGGTAGCGATTCGCGGTGGGGAGGTTCGAAACCTACGGCGCTAAATAAATCCGAAAACACCGTCAGCGCGATCCCGCGTTGCCGGGTATCTCCAGTGGCGTAATAGGTCAGCTCCAGGGCGCAGCGACGTTTGCGGTCAAAAGTCTCCACGTAGTCCTCTTGCACCCCGCGTACCCCACGCAGGCGTGCCCAGGAACAAAACTCCCCAAGTTCCCGGCCGATCTCCTGAGGCAGTAGTTCAGCTTCCGCTTTTACCTGGGAAAGGATTTCCTCTAGGTTATCGCCGGGGTAATCCAAGAGTAGCGCGCACGCCATAAGGGCAGCCGAGCGCTGCTCCGCCGCGAGTGCCACCGCGTTTACCGGGGGTGCCTCCTGCCGGCTCGGAATAAAGGAAACCTTAGCGCTCACCGCGGTGCCCTCCCGATTTCCACCGGGACTTTACCCGAGGACGCGCCCTGACCCACCGGACAAATATATTCACTGGGGGTACGGGCGGTTTCGGGATGAGTGGTGGGAATAACGTAGCGATCTTTATATTTAGCGATTGATAGCAGGCGGTACATGGCTTTTACTTGTTCTTCGTTCATGCCTACCGCAGCCGGGATTTCCGGATTCGGTTGGTCACCCAGATTAATATCGCGCATATAGGAGCGCATAGCCGCCAAGCGTCGCAAAGAAAGTTCTACTGGCCGCGGATCCCCGGCAGCAAATAGGTCTGCTAAATACTCCAGAGGAATACGCATAGTGGCGAGGGCGGTCAGCAGCACCTGGTGGTTCTCCCCATCGGCTCCCGAAGCGGTTACTGCCTCTACTACCGGCGATAACGGGGGAATGTACCAAACCATCGGCAGGGTGCGGAACTCGGGGTGCAGGGGCAACGCCAGAGAGTATTCCACGATCAACTTATAGACTGGAGACTTTTGTGCCGCCTCGATGAAAGATTCCGGAATCCCGCTGTGCCGCGCAGCCGCAATCACCTCCGGATCTGTGGGGTCCAACATTACATCGCGCTGCGCCTGGTAGAGATCCGTTTCCTCCTTGACTGCCGCCGCCTGGCTGACCCGATCCGCGTCATAGAGGATAACCCCCAGGTAACGCAGTCTGCCTACGCAGGTTTCGGAGCAAACCGTGGGGTCACCAGCCTCGATCCGGGGGTAACAGAGGGTGCATTTTTCAGCCTTGCCGCTCTTGTGGTTGAAATAAACCTTCTTATAGGGACAACCCGAAACACACATCCGCCAACCGCGACAAGCATCCTGGTCAACCAGGACAATCCCATCCTCGGTACGCTTATACATCGCTCCCGAGGGGCAGGCGGCCACACAGGTGGGGTTCAAACAGTGGTTACAAATCCGCGGCAGATAGAACATAAACGAATTTTCAATATCCGTCTTTACCTGCTGATTCATCTTTTTAAGGATGGGATCATCCTGCATGGTCTCGGTAGAGCCGGCCAAATTGTCATCCCAATTCGGCCCCCACTCAATGTTCTTTAGGGGCTTGCCGCTCATCTGGGAGCGCGCCTGCGCCACCGGTAGTGCTTTAGAACCTGCCGGAGCGGACAACAACTTGTCATAGTCATAAGTCCAGGGCTCGTAATAGTCGTCTATCTGCGGCATATTGGGGTTGGCAAAAATCTTTGCCAGCTGCGCGAGCTTGCCCCCAGAACGCGGAACTAACTTGCCGGAGGCGGTGCGCCGCCAACCGCCCTTCCACTTTTTTTGATCCTCCCAGGTGCGCGGATAGCCGAGCCCGGGGCGAGTCTCCACATTGTTGAACCACATATATTCAGTGCCGGTACGGTTAGTCCAGGCCTGCTTACAGGTCACCGAGCAGGTGTGGCAACCAATGCACTTGTCCAGGTTCATAACCATGACCACTTGGCTCATTACTTTCATGACTGGTCTCCTTTAGAGAAAATGCAAACTGCCACTGACATTTAGAACTCAACCTCCTGGCTGCGGCGGCGAATATAGGTGACTTCGTCGCGTTGGTTACCGGTAGGACCGGTGTAGTTGAAGGCGTACGAGAACTGCCCATAGCCGCCCAACAGGTGAGTTGGTTTGATAAAGATGCGGGTCAGAGAGTTATGGGTACCACCCCGTTTACCGGTTGACTGGTTAAGCGGAGTGTGGGTGATCCGTTCTTGTGCGTGATGCATAAACACGGTGCCTTCCGGGATGCGGTGGGAGACAATCGCGCGGGCGCTAACCACCCCGTTACGGTTATGGGCTTCAATCCATTCGTTATCGCGCACCCCAATCTTGGCGGCATCCTGCGGAGACATCCACACGGTTTGTCCGCCGCGACCCAGGGTCAACATATAGAGGTTGTCGAAATACTGGGAGTGAATCGCCCATTTGTTGTGGGGAGTGAGGTAGCGGACCGCGACCTCGGCGCTGGGAGTGCCATCCCCACGCACCATGCCCGGCGCGGGTTCCCCAAAGAGGTGATGCAAATCCAGTGGAGGACGATAGGTGGGCAGGGATTCCCCGTAGGCACACATCCAGTCGTGATCCAGATAGTAATGCATCCGGCCGGTCAGGGTGTGCCACGGTTTGAGGTACTCTACGTTTTGGCTAAACGCAGTGTAACGCCGGCCTCCATGTTCACTGCCTGACCATTCGGGGGACGTAACCACTGTCTTAGGGGCCTGTTGCACATCGGTCAAAGTGATCTGGTAATCAGCGTGCCCGCGTGACATTTCGGTCATATCCCCAGCGGCGCCCACCTTTTCGGTTAGGGTCTTAAAGCCCTGGGTGGCGAGGCGTCCATTGGTGGTGCCCGAGAACTTCAAAATGAACTCGGCAGCAATCTGGTCGGTGTCTAGGCGCGGACGTGGCCCGATCGCAGTCTCGATTTCTCCAAACTGTTCGCGCATTTCCCGCAGTTCTTTATCGGGGGTGAAAGGCACGCCTTTGGTACCCATCCCCATTTTTTCAATCACCGGCCCCAGGGAGTTAAATTTCTCCCCGATCTTGGTGTAATCACGCTCGATGGGGATAATCTTCGGCATATTGACTCCCGGCACCCAACCACATTCCTCGCGCGGAATCACTACCCCGGCGGGATTAGCCAGCTCATCCGGGCTGTCGTGGTTCAAAGGAGCCGCCAGGAGATCCAATTGGGTACCCAGGTGATTGCTCGCCATCTTGGAGACCAGCTGCGCTAAATCTTGGAACAACTGGAAATCAGTGCGGGCTTGCCAAGGCGGCAAGATCGCCGCGTTAAAAGTATGCACATAGGGGTGCATATCGGTACTGGACAAGTCATGTTTCTCATACCAGGTGGCGGCAGGGAGCACCACGTCAGAATGCAAAGTGGTAGAAGTGTTGCGGAAATCCGCAGTTACGACCAAATCCAATTTGCCTTTCGCGGCCTGCTCGCGCCAACGAACGTTACGAGGACGCTGATCTTCCGGAACTTCCTCGGCCTGAACGTCATTATCGGCGCCAATCATGTGGCGCAAGAAGAACTCGGTACCCTTGGCAGAGGATCCCAACAGGTTGGTACGCCAACTAAAGAGGACGCGCGGATAGTTAGCCGGGTTATCCGGATCTTTCGCCGCGAACTCTAGCTTTCCGGCAGCTAGCTGTGCGGCCACATAGTCGGCTGGTTTCTGCCCGGATTCTTGCGCTTGCCGCCCCAGCTCCAGAGAAGACCGGTTGAACTGTGGGTATGCGGGCATCCAGCCGCGTTCAGTGGCTTCCAATAAAGAATCCGCAATATTTTGCGTGGGAACCTTCGCCACGCTCGCGGGCGAAGTCAAGCGGTCGGTGGTCAGCGAATCGTAACGCCACTGGTCAGTGGTTAAATACCAGAAACCGGTGGAGATCATTTGCCGGGCGGGACGCTGCCAGTCCAGGGCAAATGAATATTGGGTCCAGCCGGTAATCGGGCGTACCTTTTCCTGACCCACGTAGTGCGCCCAGCCGCCACCGTTAACCCCCTGGGTGCCGCACATCGAAGTCAGCGCCAGGATAGTTCGGTAAATCTGGTCAGAGTGGAAATAGTGGTTAGTGCCCGCGCCTAGAATAATCTGGCTGCGTCCTTTGGAATCGAGGGCGTTTTGCGCGAACTCGCGGGCAATCCGGATGGTGGCATTAGCTGGCACTCCGGTGATTTCTTCCGCCCATGCGGGAGTCCCCGGGTTGGAGGAATCCTGGTAATCCTCACCCCAAATGCCCGGAAGACCGGCACGTTTGACCCCGTACTGAGCCAGCAAAATATCGTAAACCGTGGCTACCAGATGACCGTCAACCTTGCGGACTGGCACCCCCCGTTTAATCGTGCCAGCACCCACGGAGCTACCTTTACTTTCCCCGGCCACCAGGTCAAAGCGGGGCAGGGTGATTTCAGCGCTTTCCCCGCCCTCTTGATACAGGCTGAGCTGGGCGTTTACCCCCTCCATCTTTAGGTTCCAATGACCTTTACCTTCCGGAGTGAAACGGTCAGCCAAGGTGCCGCCCGGGTCCTTCACGCTGCCGTCGGCATCCATTACCAGGAAACGGAATTCCGGCTTTGGTTTTTCTTTAACTTCTGCCGGCAGGCTAGACACATCAGCGGCGCTTAAGAATTTGCCCGGCACCAGCCCTTCGGGGGTTTCTTCTAGCTTTACTAGGAAGGGGGAGTCAGTATAGCTACGCATATAGTCCAAGAAATAGGGAGACTGTTTGCCCACGTGGAACTCGTTTAGAATCACGTGCCCCATCGCGGTAGCTAGCGCCCCGTCGGTACCGGGATTAACCCGCAACCATTCATCCGCAAACTTGGTGTTATCGGAATAGTCGGGGTTAATCGACACCATCTTTTGCCCGTGGTAACGCGCCTCGGTCATAAAGTGCGCATCCGGGGTACGGGTGAGCGGCAGGTTTGAACCCCAAACTAGTAGATAGGAAGAGTTAAACCAGTCGCCAGCTTCGGGAACATCGGTTTGATCTCCAAACACCTGGGGGCTGGCGACCGGAAGATCGGCATACCAGTCATAGAAAGATAGGTTTACCCCGCCGATCAATTGCAAGTAACGGGCACCTGCCCCGAAAGAAACCATCGACATGGCGGGGAGAACCGAGAATCCGGCGACCCGATCTGGGCCATAGTCTTTGATGGTGGCTACGTTCGCGGCGGCTACGATCTCCAGCGCTTCCTCCCAGCTGGTACGCACCATGCCGCCCTTGCCGCGCGCTGATTTATAGGCGGCGGATGCTACCGGATCGGAGGTGACTGCCCGGAAGGCATCTACCGGGTCAGGATGGGTTTGTTTCGCTTTGCGGTAGGCATCTAGCAGCACTGAACGTACATAGGGGTGACGAATGCGGGTGGGGGAATATTCGTACCAGGAGAAGGCGGCGCCGCGCGGGCAGCCGCGAGGCTCATAGTCGGGCATGTCAGGGCCGGTAGAAGGATAATCGACCGCCTGCGCCTCCCAGGTGATCAGCCCATCTTTTACGAATACCCGCCAAGAGCAAGAACCGGTGCAGTTCACCCCATGCGTAGAGCGCACCACTTTGTCATGGCTGAAACGTTGCCGGTAGAACGCATCCGCTTCGCGCCCTCCGACCAGGAACATTTGGCGAGCATCCTGGCTTACCTGCCCGCGCCTAAGCTTCGCACCTAGTTTTAATAACGAAGAACCAGCCATTTTATTTTCCTTTGAGTTTTGTGCTTACTGAGTTTTGATCCTGAGGACGACGCTGCGCCCTCGGGAATAATTGGTTATCCGGGGAAGGGTGCGTTCTTGCGGGCGTACTGCCACCAGCAAAGTGCCGATCCGATAATGCAAAAAACGGTGCAGCCATAAAAGAAGGCCGTCGGAGAAATCATGGTGAGGGCTACCGACACCACGAAGGGACCGAAGGAGGCTACCGCGGCAGTGAACCCGATGGCGCCCCCTGCTTGGCGAGCCGGCATGATCATCGGCATCTGTTTGAAGGTGCCGGCATTGCCTAGCCCAGAGAAGAAGAACATCACCAGCATGGCAATCAGGAAACCGTAAAAGTCACTCATGCCGCGGGGGTTGCTGAGATAGAAGCCGGCGATGGCCAGGGTAGCTGCCATGCCCACTCCGGAAATAAATGTCCAGATCGCTCCGCCCATTTTGTCGCAGAAAGGCCCCCAGGCCATGCGGACAACCGAACCAATCAGCGGCCCGAGGAAGGCGAAGGAGGCGCCGGCGACCGCTAGTTTCAGGGGAGATTCGGCACCATAGTTATCGTTAATGAGCAGACCGAACACTGCCGACAGCCCCGAAAATAGTCCGAAGGTCATCACGTAGAGCACTGTCATGTACCAGGTGTTGGCGTTGCCGAAGATGTCGAGCTGCTGGCGAATATTGGCTTTAATCGGTACGTCACGTAGCAGGGTGAACGACAAGATGGCGGCCACGATACACCAAGGCACGAAGAAAATCGCGGCGTTAGATACCCAAATACTTGCCCCGTCCGCGGTCTGCTGAGGGCTCATCCAGGTGAGGCCAAATAACGAGAATCCCATTAGCATCGGTCCGACCAGCTGAATAATAGACATCCCCAGGTTGCCGATCCCCGCTTGCAATCCCAAAGCAGTCCCCGAAAGACGCTTGGGGAAGAAATAGCCGGTAGAGGGCATGTAGCCAGAGAAGGAACCGCCCCCGATCCCGCACATGAAGGCCAAAGCCAGTAGCCACCAATAGGGGGTGTTCGGGTTTTGCACCGCGAAGAACCAGCCCAGCATGGGGATGATGTACAGGATTGAGGACCAGCCCACCAGTTTGCGGGTACCCACGATGGGTGGCAAGAAGGTGTAAATCAAACGCAAGAACCCACAGGATAAACCAGGCATGGAGGTCAGCCAATAAAGCTGCGCCTTGGTGAGGTCGAATCCGATCTCGTTAAGTTTGGGGGCGATTGCGGAGACCAAGAACCATACGGTGAACGCCAAGATTAGGGAATAGGTGGAAATCGCCAGGGTGCGCCAGGCAAGACCAGAGTTCCATTTATCCGGGTTGTTGGGTTCCCAGTCAGTTAGTACATACTTAGACTTCTTTGTAGCTTCCATAGCGAAAAACTTCCTTTGATGCTGGGTAACACTTGTAGCTTGTCAGATTTTTTCTAACTTTTACGTGTTATGATGTTTTTGGATAATATCTGCAGGTTAAAGCGGTATTTTTATCGGTTGTAATAGCCCGGTCTTAGGGAAAATATCCAGGTAATCGCAAGTTTTGGTTTGCGTAATTGGTAGGAGGATTTCGCCTTGTCAACGGACCCGCACGCGCATTTAAAAGAGAAAAAACTACAAAAATTACGCGGTCGCGCCGCAGGTGCGGTGATAACCGTTTCAGACCGTTGTAAAAACGGAGAACGTCCAGATAGGTCGGGGCCGCTGGCGCAAGAACTGCTGGCGCAATATGGAATCGATGTAGATCGAGTGCGGGTAGTAAGCGATGGAATCGAATCCGTCCAAAATGAAATTCGCGCCGCTATTGCCGAGGGCGCGCGGGTAGTAATCACTACCGGAGGCACCGGGATTACCGAACGGGATCTGACACCGGAGGCCACCGCTCCACTGTTAGAGGCACGCCTAGATGCGATTGCTTGGCAAATCTGTCAGCAGGGTTTAAAAGCCACTCCGCTCGCTTCACTTTCCCGCGCCCTGGTGGGAATCACCGCTCGCGGTGCCGCGGGTGCCATCGTGGCCAATGCGCCCGGTTCGCGAGGAGGAGTTCGCGACACCCTGAGCGTCCTCGGCCCGCTCTTGCCCCACCTTTTAGAGCAGCTAGATCCGGTAGCCTTCCCCCTAGACTAGTAGTTCTTTCAAACACCAAAATGCATAGAAAAATCTAAGAATGGAGCGGGCAAAACTTTTTTCTCCTTCCCAAGAATTCGGAAAATGACGCTACGTTTTCCGAATTCTTGGGCAGGAGGGGCATCTGCTCCCCCGCTCAACCCTCGCTCGACGTGACCCGGTATCCTCGCGCCGCTAGCGGGAGATGCGTAGTAACTCTGTTACCGGGGCGATATCTGCCGGCGTGTCCACGTCATGGGCATAATCTGGGGAAATGTCGCGGGTGGCAAACCCGATCTCAGCTAGCACTCCACGCACTGACCGATTTAAGGGATTTGCTCGTGCCATCTCCATTAACGCCCGTGCGGTAAACGCCCCGAGAATATATTGGGTAACTTCCCCAACCTGGCCTAAGAGTATTTTTTCTTTTTCGTCTGCTTCCTCATTATTTTCCATAAGTTCTCGACCAAGCTGACGTAAAGCCAGGCCTGCTAGGGGAGCGTCCACCGGGCAAACCCCGATAATGTCGGAGGGAGAAAATACGAAAGAGTTAGCTAGCTTACGCCAGCCAGCGACAATAGCGGCGGCAGGGCCGGAGCCGGGAGGTTCCTCCATAGTGAGGAAAACTTTCTCGGGAACTTCAACATTATTGGGGGCTACCACCGCGGTGGGAACCTCTGGTAAGAAAGACAGCGTCCAGCTAATCAGGCGATCCCCGGCAATTAGCAGATCAGGCTTACTACATCCGCCCAAGCGTTTCCCGGTTCCACCCGCCAGCACAATCACTCCATTTAGGTACTGCGGGGAACTAGCCATGATCAACTTCCTGACCCGCAGCTTCCTGATCACATCCCGGACGCACCCAAGTTCCCGAGCGTCCTCCGCGTTTTTCCAGGACGTAACATTCGCGGATAGAAACCATTTTGTCCACCCCTTTCACCATGTCAATCAGGTTTAGGGCGGCAACCGAGGCGGCGGTAAGTGCTTCCATCTCGATTCCGGTGCGGTCAGCAGTGCGACAGGTAGCGAGAATTTCTACCCCTTCTTCAGCCAGTTCGATATCCACCGCGCAATAATGCACCCCAATCGGGTGTGCCAAGGGCAGCAGCAAAGGGGTACGTTTGGAGGCCGCGATTCCCCCAATCCTTGCCACCGCTAAAGCATCTCCCTTAGGGACTTCCCCGGCTCGCAAAGCCGTCATGATCTGCGGTGAGCACTGCACAAAAGCGCGTGCCCGCGCCTCACGCACCGTGGGTTGCTTACCGGTAATATCCACCATATGTGCCTGCCCGGCTGCATTTAAGTGGGGTAAAGGTTTCGCGTCCTCGGTTTTCATTAGTGCTCCTTGTCCGTTAATGATAGCTCGCGATGTTATGCGGGGTGAGGCGTTCTCTAGCAGGGCAACACGTCTACCAGACTCCATTGCTCCACTTGGGTAATTTCCTCCGGCACGATTGCCAGTGCATTTGCTTGATGTAGCGAAGCCACAAAGTGCGAACGTGATCCCAAGCGGTGAGTCGGAGTAACCGTGGGGGTATCTCCTACCCGCTCTGCCTCGGTTAAATGTACCGGTACAAATTGGCGTTTACCAGCAGGAGACTTCCAAGCCACTGTAGTAGTGGCGGCACGAGTCTGCAGCGCTGCGCGACCTGATTTACCAGCCAAAGCGGCCAGAATCGGGCGCACAAATACGTGGAAAGACACAAACACACTTACCGGGTTACCCGGTAGAGTTGCCACGTAAACATCGGCTCCGTCAGGGGCAGCAATAGTGCCAAACCCCTGCGGTTTACCCGGCTGCATCGCAACTTTTGTAAAGGCTAACCCACCCGATAAACCAACCTGTTTGACCACGTCATAGGCGCCAGCGCTCACCCCACCCGTGGTGACAATCAAATCCGCGCCCTGCGCGGCCTGCTCTAGAGTTTTCGCAAATACTCCGGGTTCATCATCAGAGCAATAAACCCCGGACACGACTACGTCTTGGCGGCGCAGCAACGCCTCTAGTAGTACCGAATTTGAATCTGGAATTTGTGCTCCTTTTAGGCTCGCTCCCGCGGGACGCAGCTCCAACCCGGTAGAGATCACTGCTACTCGCGGACGGCGATACACCGGTAACTCTGAATAACCAATCGAAACCGCCGAAGAAAGTGCCGCGGGAGTGAGTTCCGTTCCGGCCTCCAACACCAGGTCGCCCACGGCAGCGTCCTCGCCTGCCTTGCGGACATTGGCTCCCGCACGGGGGCAACGCACAATCGTGACCTCTTTAGGCACGTCAAGTGGGCCAGCCGGCAGGGTAGTGTCCTCTACTTTAATCACGGTATCGGCGCCATTCGGCATCCGCGCTCCAGTCATAATCCGGATAGCGTGCCCGGGAGTGAGTTGATAATCCTCGTTATCACCAGCAGCTATATCGGCTTCCACGGGCAAATTTAAAGGCAAAGTTTTTTGTGCTCCATCATCCCCGGGTGCGCTGGGTAAGTCGTTACTTCTGACCGAAGCTGAGAAGTTCTCCTCGGGGTAGTTTATTTCCCCATGGAACCCTGGATTTCTATTATTTTCAAGGATGTTAGGCAAGTCGCAAGCACGTACCGCGAACCCATCCATAGCGGAGTTAGTAAAGGGCGGAACCGGGAAACGGGCGAAAATGTCCTCTGCCAGGGTAGTCCCCAATGCTTCTGCCACCGGCATTACGGTGGGAGGAAGCGGTTTTACCTGTGTTAACACCTGCTTTAGGTATTCATCTACCGGTTTCATAATTGCTTATCCTTTCCGGATACCGGTGTACGCTTTTGGTTTGCGTTCCCAAAATGCACCACGTTCCATTTTCCGCTGCTCGCATCTACGATTAACAGTTTCCCGATTAGCGGTTCGCCTACTCCCACGATCATCTTGATAGCTTCAGTTGCCAGAATTGAACCCGCTTGACCGCAAACTGCTCCCAACACGCCGTTTACCCGAGAGGTGGGGGTAGTTCCAGCTGGTGGAGGTGCCGGGTACAGGTCACGTAAAGTAAGTCCCCTGGCGAACACCGAGATCTGAAAATTCATCGCCACCAAAGTCCCCCACAGGTGCGGGCGTGACACCTTCGTGCAAGTATCCGAAAGTAAATATTTAGCGTAAAAATTATCGGTGGCATCGATCACCAAGTCATAGGCGCCGATAATGCTGCAAGCATTATCGGTAGTAATCTTCGGTTCTAGTTGTACTCGCACATTGGGATTCAAAGAATGGATGGTAGCGGCTGCTGAGACCGATTTCACCTGTCCTAAGCTAGAAGCGGGATGGATTACTTGGCGTTGTAGATTAGATTGTTCTACCCGGTCAGGATCAGATATGCCCAAGGTACCGACCCCCGCGGCGCTCAAATAGGCTAGAGCAGGAGAGCCTAAACCACCCGCGCCCACTACCAAAACTCGCGCGGCCTGCAAAGAATCAATCCCTTGTTCACCAATTCCGTCAACGGTCGCGGTGAGGCGATCCCGTTCAGAAACCATCCGCGTCCTTTCCCTAGCTACTGCCTTATACTCTACCGGGAGAGCGCAATCGGGAGGGCGATAGATGTTATTTGACGTAAAGCTGACAGAAGAACCACTGGTAGAATCCAGTTCCTTGGCAGAATTACCGGCTGTTCCCAACACTTCTGGTGCGCGAGTAGTGTTCAACGGTTGCGTTCGTAACCATGACGGCGGTCAAGGGGTAACCCGCCTGATTTATTCTGCGCATCCGGAAGCAGAAAAATTTTTGATTAAAGCTATTAGGGACGCGATTGGGATAGCTCTTTCCGAGGGCGAGGCTGCGGTTTCCCTGGAGGGTACCGATGATAGCGATAAAAGTTTGGATGCGGTTTTCGTACGCCATCGGATAGGACGTTTAGAGATCGGAGAAACCGCGCTGCTAGTGATAGTTGATGCCCCGCATCGCGCCGCCGCCTTCAAAGTGAGCGCCGAAATCGTTGACCAGATCAAGGCGCAGGTGCCGATCTGGAAGGATCAATACTTCTCCGATGGTAGTAACCACTGGTCAAACTGTCCCTAAAGTCTCCGCAGATTAAAATCTGGTTCTTGTGAGCATCCGGGCGGGAGGAAAAACTTATTCCCCACGCGCACCAATTGGGTGCTACTCCTAACCGCCTGCAAAGGGAGGGAGTACATCCACTTGGCGTCCATCGGCGGATTCGCCTAGGGGGGTGTCGCCATCGGCGAGGGCGCCATCGACAAGGAAGGAACTAACCTCCAGGATTGGTGCCAGGTCATTGTGGCTGGCGGCTTGGGCGATTTCCCGCAAAGTCTGGTCGGCAGCTGCCTTAACCTGTGCGCTATCGACTCCTGCTGCCTGGGCAGCGCCAGCAAAAAAACGTACAGTGACCACGCGTTATCCTCCTATCTGAGAAAGGGAATAAGTTCTACGCCCCACTGCTATTTCAGTGTGACCAGCTGGTTTAGCCGCCTGGGCATCGAGCCAAAGTTTAGCAAGTTCTTCATTGGAAGCGCCCTGGCGCAATGGAGCAAGTAAATCGACAAAAGATAATGAAAATAGGCAAGAATAGACTTTTCCATCAGCAGACAGGCGCGTGCGGTCACAGGTAGCGCAGAACGGAGCAGACTCGGAGGCAATAACCCCAATAATCCCGGCGGGATGGTCGCTGTTGGCCGCAACGTTCCAGCGCCGCGCCGGAGCTGCCGGATCAGTTTCTATGGGAGTGAGCGAAAAATATTCTCGTAGACGGTCGAGGATATCGCGGGCATGGGGACGACTTGCAGCGGAATCCCCCAGGGGGCCAATCGGCATAAATTCGATTGCCCGCCATTGGAAGCCGCGCCGCAGGGAAAAACGAACCAGGTCAGGTATTTCCTCTAAGGACTGTTGATCCAAGATTACTGAGTTAAGTTTTATTGGAGATAGGCCGCTATCAGGTAATTTGTTAAGGGCTGCCGAGACCTCGGGGAAACGGTCGCGTTTAGCGAGCGCGTAATAGCGGTGGGGATTTAAAGTATCCAAGGAAATGTTGATCCGGCTTAAACCTGCTTCTATCAGAGATTTTAATTGGGAGGATAAACCAA
This sequence comes from Varibaculum vaginae, assembly GCF_900604285.1. GTDB lineage: Bacteria > Actinomycetota > Actinomycetes > Actinomycetales > Actinomycetaceae > Varibaculum > Varibaculum vaginae. The sequence continues at coordinate 183,636 of NZ_UWNY01000001.1, read as the reverse complement.
TAGCATTAGTAGTCAGCGCGATATCAGCCGGTAAGTTAGCTTCGGAAAACGCCTGGTTAATCTGGCGGATAATTTCCGCCAAGTCGGGACGTAAAAGCGGTTCTCCCCCGGTTAAACGAACCTTACGAATCCCTAGAGACAAGGCTATTTGGGTAAGGCGCCCTAACTCGCGGGGAGTTAATAAATCCTGGCGGGGTATCCAAGTAGTGGCATCCTCGGGTAGACAGTAACTGCAGCGCAAATTGCAGCGATCGGTAACCGATAGACGCAGGTCGGCTGCTGATCTACCCCAACGATCAAGCAGCTGGTGTGAGGATACTGGATCCTCGGATCGAGCGCGCATTAGCTCTCCTGCGCTTTTCATTTTCGCGAAGCTCTAGTCTTGCTGGTTTTTCGCCAATTCCTGCAACTGCGTAATAATTTTTTGGGCATCAGCTCCTTTACCGCAGACGTAACCAGCAAGAAATGCGGTAAGTGGGGCTCCCGGACGGGATGGGCCGTGCGCCACCGTGCCAATCAGCGACAGCAAATCTGATTCCACTGGTTCCAGCGGGTTATCCGTTAATTGTAGTTCAGACCGTACCGCTTCCAACCAGCGATGCATTTGCTCCATCTTTTCTGGATCGTCTTTCTTATTATGTCCGGACATCCAATTCCCCTTTTAATTTCTGCGGCCGATTTGAGATTGTTTCTAAACCCCAAATCCTAACAATATCAGGGAAGATGGGTTTTTTGGACCTGAGGTTTCCCCGAGGATACAGGCTCAAAATAGGCTCGGAAATCCAGCGTTTTTTATTGCTTAGAAGCGGAAATAACACTATTACGTTTCCGCTTTCGCAAGATCTTTCGCAAACGCTCGCGCAAGTTACCGCCGGCTCTAATCCAGTCGTTGATAGCGGAAATTGCGACCGCCAAGAGGTAAAGTCCGATTAATGCTAGCATCTGCACAATCATCGGCCAAGCGGTGGGTAGAGGATTCGCGACTGCCGAGAACACTGCGGCAATCACTACTGCCCAACGCCAACCCTTTAACATAGTTTTAGCTTTCATCACTCCCGCAAAGTTCAGTGCCACCAGGATTTCGGGAGCTAAGCAGGATAGTCCGAACGCCAATACCATGCGCATAAAGAAGGTGATATAGGAATCTGCCCGTAGTAGCATGACCGCGCCAGTTGGGGTGAAAGAATTTAGAATCGAAACCGCTTTCGGGATTACCCACATTCCGGATAGTGCGCCGCCGCTAAACAGTAAGATTCCTACTAAGCCAAAGCTGGCAATATAGATTTTTTCTTTACGCTTTAAACCTGGGGCGATAAAAGCCCCAATTTGGAAAATCCACCAGGGGGCGGAAATCAGTACCCCTAGCCACAGGGATACTTGAATCCGCATGTCAAAGGCAGCTCCAATCGTCTGAAAGTTCAGCTGCGGGGCTTGTCCGCTCACCTCTTGCAGCGGTTTTTGCATCCAGTTTAGGGTGGGGGTGGCCAAAAACCAGCCGCCAATCGCGGCTACAAAAATACCGGCCAGAGCCAATAGTAAACGTTTTCGCAGTTCTAGCAGATGCTCGGTTACCCGCATGCGAGCTTGCGGGTTAGTCTTTTTTAGTCCCGGCATAGGGGGAAAGGGTGATTATTTATTTTCAGGCGGATCAGTCAGATTCGATTCCCCGCTAGCTACATCTGGCGATGAAGCCTGGATGTTACCCTGTGCCGGCGCCGGCGAAGAGGGAGTAGCGGGAATTTGTGGATTTGGGCTTCCTGCTGTTATTGGCTTGTTAGTATCATCTTCGCTGAGATCAGAGAGCTCAGATTTGAGGACTTTCGCTGATTTACCTATGTTACGGGCGATATCGGGCAGTTTTGAGGCTCCAAAAATAATGATTAACACCAGGAGCAGAATCAGAAGATGTACCGGTCGCAGCATACTGCCCTTCCTTTCTTTAGATGGCATCGAAAATTGCCTTCCCCAATTGTAGCGGGGATAAACGACAAATAGCTACTACTGTTGAGAATAGCTAAAACTTGTAGGCTCAACTTATTGATTTTGGGGCTATTAAAACTGGCAATCGCGGCGTAGTAGGCAGCATTCTCGGTAAGCCTCCTCTAAACCGGGTAATCTGAAAGGGGAGGCAATGTGAGTGAGATTATTGCGGAAGAAAAGGCAGGAGCTCGGGCTATAGCGGATTTAATGACGGGGAAAAAGACTATTGTGGTCGCGGGGGCGGGGATGTCTACCGACGCGGGGATTCCCGATTATCGCGGCACCGGTTCCTCGGGAATGCCTACGGTAGATATAGATCAGTTCCTGGGAGAACTATATTGGCGAAAATGGGTATGGCGCCGCAATCAAGAGACCTGGAGGACTGTAGCGAAACTGCAGCCTACACCGGGGCATTATGCTTTAGTGCGCCTAGAGGATGCGGGTTTGATTAACTGTATCGCTACCCAAAACGTAGACGGTTTGGATCGCAAGGCGGGCTGTAAGAATGTGCAATTACTGCACGGAACTTTTGAAGAAGTTCAATGCCTGGGCTGCGGGGCTGTGTTTTCGCGGCAAAGTATTGACCAGAAACTGCGCAAGTTAAATCCCGATGTTCGTGACGACCCTGATCCCAAAAACGTGGCAGTCCTAGCGGCGGCAGATGAGGTAGCAGCACGCGCGTGCCAGTTCAATCTATTATCATGCCCACGTTGTGGCGGGATTATTAAACCGGGAATCGTGTTTTTTGGAGAAGCGCTACCTGGTGAGGCGATGGATCGTTCCTTTGCGGCGGCGCGAGAAGCAGACTTGGTGTTGGCGGTGGGAACTTCCCTGGCGGTACTGACTGGACTTTGGGTGCTGCGGGAAGCCTGGGGTACCGGTGCCAAAGTAGCAGTAATTAATCGCGGCTCTACGGCTGCTGATTCATTAGCGGATGTGCGGGTTTCCGGTGGTTCTTCACAGGTGTTGACCGATATAGCAGAGATTTTGCTGGATTAAGGTTTCAAGAATTGGGGATAATCTGATTCGCGATGAAGCGGTGAGTTTACTGCTAATGGGAGTTGTACAGGCTGGTTGCCTGGGGATATTTTCTAACTTCACCTCGCTTACTCGAGGCGAAAGTCTGCAGCCTAGAGTAGAGGAGGGAAATGGTTTTAATGCCTAAAGCCGGTTTCGCGCGCTCCCTCCTGCGCTTTTGCGAAACCGGCTTTAGGTTATCGTTTAGGGGTTATCTTGACACACGTTCCCCTAAGTAGCCGGAGCTACCGGCCGCAATCAGTATACCTAAAAAATGGAAGAAACCTAATCTTTTTTTGTATGGCACAGGTAACATTTTGTCACTCACTGCAGTTTTATCGGCATTTTTGGTTACGTTGCTTTAAGATCTCTAAGCTAATGAGAGGCTAGAATAGCATTCGACACTACTTTACTTTCAGGAAGTCGCAATGGAAATTCTTTCTCCTTTTCATTACCTGCCGATAGGTGATTCCTCGGCTGATGTCTCGACGTTGCTGTCGACTCTGGCTAAATATATGGGAAGCTCGGAAGACTCTCCGAAAAACCTCCGTAACCCGCGTTTAAGGGGAAAACAGATCCTCTTTCCTTTCCTGGAAACCAGCGGATTCCCTCAAGAACTTTCAGAGTATGAGACTCTTCGTCGGAAAGTGCCTGCATCTGCCGCCTTAGCATTGCCGGCTCCGGCAGGGGGAGCGATAATTTGCTATTCCCAGCTGACTATTAAAGGTATGGCAGAGGCGGTTAACTCTGCAGTTGGTAGGCCGGGACGTTGGATTCTGACTGCGCCAGTAACTGATATTGACGGGATAATGACCTTAGCGCGGGCAATTGCGGTCAACATTCCTCCGGTAATAGCAGCGAAGACCCAGCCTGCCAACGCCCTGGAAATAATTCGAGCTGTCCAAAGGGCGAAAGATCGATCCGAGAAAGATAAAACCCCTATTTACCTGCAGATTTCTAAGGTGCAACTGGGGAAGTTGCTGGAAATTCCCCCCGCTCAACGCAAAGAGTTGGCTGCGGCCTCAAAGCTGATAGTTACCGGGTTGACCAGTCGGGATCTTTTGGCGAGCGCCGCGCAGGAAGCGGGAATAAATATTGTGCAGGGGTATGGCATTGCCGAATCCAGTGGGCTGTGCGTGATAGACGGAAAGCCAGTAGCGGGTGTGCATGCGGCCACTATCGGAGATCGGATTTGGCTGTCTGGAATCTGTATGATGGCCGGCTACTTGGGGAATCCGGGAGAAGTTGATTCGGTTTCGCGAGGACGCAGGCGCTGGCTACGTACTAAAGATGCCGGTCACATGCGCGGACCCCGGCTGGTAGTGGACGGGCGGGGGCGGGATGTGATTGCCACTGCCGGAGTGCGGATTCAGGCTTCCCTGGTAGAACGAGTAATTCGAGATCTGCCGCAAGTAGAACAAGTAGTGGTGGTGGGAGTTCCTGATCCCAAATGGGGTTCCCTGGTTAGTGCGGTAATAAAACCGGCACCCGATGTTGCCGAGCAGCTGCTAAACCCCCGACATAACCTGGGAGTAAAAGCTGAAGATAAGCCGCAATTCCCCCAGGTAGAACCGGTTAAAGTTGATTCAGAAAGGGTGCGGGAACTTGCTGGGTTATCTGCAGATAGCGATGATGAAGGCTCCAAGCTAACTCCTTTAGAAGCCGCGATGGCAGCGATGGCCGCTAAGATTCGAGGCGCCAAGGTGGATGTGGTCGCCGCTGCGGAAACTGGAGAACTACCGGCGGGAATTTATGAGGTTGCGCGCGGGACCGCTAATCCCACCGAGGAGGGCGGAATAGTCTTTCCAGCTGTTGAGAACCCAGCGGCGGAGCCGGTATGTTTGCCCGAGGATTTGGATGGAGATCTAGAGCAAATGGAAATTGCGGCAACTGAGATGTTGGGGAGAGGCAAACGCCCCACTGGGGGAGATCGCCCCCATAGTGCTACTGTTCCTACCGAAGATGAGTCCGAGCCGGCTACAGATTTGGCAATGTTGGTGCGCTCCCTAGTTACCGGGCAGCTCGATCGTGCTCATGCCCCCCGCGCCCTCGTGCTGGTAGATAAAATCCCTACGGATCTGCAGGGTAATCTTGATAGAGCGGCGTGTCGGGACCTGGCATCACGCCGAATAGCTGCGGGGGAAGCCTGGATTAGGTAAGGCAGTGTGCAAAATGGGGCTACCGGCCAAACTCCGTAAACGAATCAATATAAAAGACACAGGCAGAAAGGGATGGGCGTCGTAATGGCAACTGGTTCACAGTGGATGCAAGCCGCTCGTCCCAAAACTTTACCCGCGTCCCTGGCGCCGGTAATCATGGGGATTGGAGGGGCGCTTGGCCTGGGGTCTGCATCGGTAGGAAAGTCGGCCTTGGCGCTTTTAGTTGCCTTATTTTTCCAGATAGGAGTAAATTTTTCTAACGATTATTCCGATGGGATTCGGGGCACCGACGCCAAAGAGAAACGGGTAGGTCCGCAACGTCTTACAGGCGCAGGGTTGGCGGCTCCTCGCACGGTGCTAGCGGCCGCCCTCAGTTGCTATGCGTTTGCTGGCATCTGCGGGATTGCCCTTTGCGTCTGGGCAGGAAGCTACGTTCTGATTGGTTTAGGGGTTCTCGCGGCTCTCGCAGCCTGGTTCTACACCGGGGGCAAACACCCGTACGGTTACCTACCAGGGGTAGCTGAAGTGATGGTATTTGCTTTTTTTGGCCTTTTGGCAGTGCAGGGAACTATTTGGGTGCAAGCACATACACTACCTGGGCGCACCTGGATAGCATCCAGCGGGATAGGGTTACTTTCCTGCGCCCTATTACTGGTCAATAACTTACGCGATATTCCCGGGGATCAGCAGAGTGGAAAAAATACGCTAGCGGTGAAGTTGGGGGATAAAGGTTCGCGCTACCTATTTGTTTTCTATTTGTATGCGGCCTTGGTTCTGGGGATACTTTCTTTTAAGGTTCGCTGGGTGGCATTAGTGTTCGGACTGGCCATGGCGATTTGGGTGTGTTTTCCGATGTTGAAGGTGTTGCAGGGGGCGCGCGGTAAAGTCCTGATACAAACTTTGAAGCAGGTGGGGCAAATCACCCTGGGTTATGGGATCGCTATCGCAGTTGGGTGGGCTTTCCAAGGGTTGTAGGGAGGCCAAAATATTGATTGTTGCTAGGGTGGAAACATGGCTGCGGTAGTTATTACCCTTGTACAGATTCTGCTAGCTGTATATGCGCTAGTGGACTGCTTGCGCACGGATAAATCGGATTTACCTGGACGTCTGCCACGCGTATTTTGGCTCCTAATCATTATTATCTTGCCGGTTTTTGGCCCTTTGGCCTGGATAGTTATTTCCTGGGCAAGTCGGGCTGAAAGTCCTGATGGTCGTATAGAGATTCCCCGCAATCCCCTGGATATTTTCCGAGGGGGTAGCCAGAGTTCCCAGCCGCAAGAACCACAGATACCACAGGCTCCAGATGATAATCCGGATTTTTTGTTCTCTTTAGAGGCCAAGATGCGCCGGGAGCGAATGGCACGTGAAGCAGAGGAAGAAGTTAGGAAACGAGCGGAAAAGAAGCAGAAAAATGCTGCTAGTGGGGAAGAGACAGCCGGTGAAGGTCAGGGTAATTCCGCTGCGGATACCGGCGAGGGCGAAGCGAATCCGGATGCGAACCCTCCGGAAAAACCTTCCTCTTAGGTCTAAAATCTTCCAGATTCCCCAGATTGGAACAAGCGCTCTATAAGACATTTTAGAGCGAAAACTGCGCTAGTTTGCCGCTAAATGCGCTGTTATTGCCCTTGATTTAAGCTAGCGGCCGAAGTCCCCGGCACCATATCGCAAGCCTGAGCTAGGAGTGGCGCTGCCGGTTCACAATAATCCAGACTAATCAGGGTGTTACCCAAGAACGTAAGGGAAGTTAGGGAAGCTAGAGCGCATTGCCGGCGAGTAGGGACATGTGCCAACGGACGGCCTTCGACAAATAAACGGAACGACCAGATTGGCAGTTGGTGAGAAACCAGCAAAATTTCGCGAATTTGGGAACCATCAGCGGAGCGTCCCAGACGGGAAGGGCTTTGAACCGGAAGATGCAAAGCTGAGCGTACCGCCTCTGTGACCCGACTCGCCTGCACTGCGTATGGTTCGCACCATGAAGGACGGAATACATTGCGGTACCGCGGCCAGTTATGCGGGTGTAGCAGAGCTGCGCGGTTACCATTAACCACTTCACCCTCGAACATATTGATAGACTCTAAAAGACGCTTGTCAGTACGAATAGGTAGATCGAACCGCTCGGATGCCGGAGTAGCAGACTCTACCGCGCGTTCTAGGGGAGAAGAAATGATGGCATCCAGATAGGCGCCCTTTTCGAAGAGGTATTCCGCGCTCATCCGTGTCATCTGCCTGCCGAGTTCTGTTAGGTGATATCCGGGTAAGCGTCCATATAAGACGCCATCCGGATTATCTACTTCCCCGTGTCGCATGAGGTGAATAGTGGTTAGATTCTGCATACTCTCCACCCTAGCAAACCGTTTTTACTGACCGGCGTGCGAAAACGGTAGATAGACCGCTAGGCTAGAAACGTGAGTGCGGAACCGAAGGTAGCAGCCTTCTTTGATCTTGACGAAACCGTAATTCGAGGCGCTAGCTCCTGGGTGCTCACTCGCGAACTTTTTCGTCAGGGATTTTTCGGTGTCCGCGACCTGACCTTCGCGGCGCGGCAGGCGTTTCTCTACGTGGTGCTAGGAGAAGATCAAGAACGCGTTGAAAAGGTAAAAAACCGAGCTTTGCAGGTAATGGCGGGGCATTCCCGCCAGGAAATCATGGCGATTTCCCAGGAAGTGTGCGACCTTTTAGAGAAAAAATTGTTCCCCCAGGCGCAGGGTTTGATCAAACGGCACCGAGCGGCGGGACATGATATTTGGTTGATTTCTGCCGCTCCCTCGGAACTTCCGCAAATGTTAGCGCAGCGCTTGGGGTTAACCGGGGGCATCGGCACTGAAGTTGCGGTGAAAGATGGGATTTACGAGGCTCGCTTAGCTTCGGAACTTATGCATGCCCAGGGTAAACGGGATCGGGTAGTAGCGCTGGCGCAGGAACGAGGATATGACCTGGCATCCTGCTTTGCGTATTCAGATTCGGATAACGACATGCCGCTGTTAACCCTGGTGGGGAAGCCCTCGGCTATCAATCCGGACATTTGGTTACGGGTACGTGCCTTGCAACGAGGATGGCCGGTTATAGATTTTCGGCGTCGCTCACCGATTAGAAAAGTTCTGCAAAAAGCTAAGGCCAGGAGACGCGGATTTAATCTAGTTGGATTGGGGAAGCATTTCTGAGTAACCTGGCAGGTGCCTACTGGGAAGGAGCTATTTTGAGCGAAAATAATCCACCTGCAGCTGCTGGTTTAGATAAGCAACCAGAAGAAGTTTCTGGGATGTTTGATCAGGTAGCAGCCCGTTATGACTTGACTAATGATGTGATGACTTTTGGGCAGCATCGGATTTGGCGGCGTTGCCTCCGGCGAGTGGTAGCTCCTCATCCCGGACAAAAAATCCTTGATATTGCCGCTGGTACCGGCACTTCTTCGCTTGGTTTTTATCGTGCGGGAGCCGAGGTTACCTGTTGTGATTTTTCGCCGGGAATGGTTGCGGAGGGACGGAAACGCCATAGTGAGCTAAATTTCGTTGTCGGTGATGCCCACGATTTACCTTTCGCTGATCAGTGTTTTGATACAGTCACCTGTTCTTTCGGGTTTAGGAATATGCATGATCCGGCAAGGGCGCTGCGAGAGTTCGCCCGGGTAACCAAACCGGGGGGCAAGTTGGCGATTATGGAATTCTCTACTCCGCCCTCACCCCTGATTGCCCGCTGTTACCAGCTTTATATGCGTAACGTGTTACCTACGGCTGGGCGCCTCGTTTCCTCAGATTCGGATGCCTATAACTATCTGTTCGATTCCATTGTGGATTGGCCAGACCAAGAAACATTGGGACACCTAATCCAGGAAAATGGTTGGGGAGAGGTCTCCTATCGCAATCTAACCTTGGGGGTTGTGGCAATTCATCGTGCATTTAAAGAGGATGATTAAGAGTAAAACCCCTGCAGAGTAGATCGTTATGGTCAGAAAATATTAGAGTTTTTCTTAAGTCTTTGCGAATTAAGTAAGAAAACCCTTGCTTAATCGATAAAAAAATTAAGAGGACTCTAACCTGAGGGTGTTCAGCTAGCCAGCAGAAACCGATATAACTTTAAGCAAATAAAAAAAGCAGGTTAGCCTAGTAACGGTGCGAGGATTATGCCTAAATTCTCGTTGTTATTGCCGCGGTAACCGCTGTGGCAAGAACTAGCGATTACAAGGGAGGGACGTTAAGGCATGGCGGATCAGCTAGCAGATAGCCAGTGCCAAGTGCTGGTTGTAGGTGCCGGCCCTGCGGGTGCCGCAACGGCTTATCACTTGGCTAAAGCCGGTGTTGACGTCCTCGTACTTGAAAAAGGAATCTTCCCCCGTGATAAAATTTGCGGTGACGGTTTAACTCCGGGAGCGGTAAAAGAAATCTTAGCTATGGGGATCAATCCCCTGGACGAAGGTTGGCAGCCCAATTACGGGTTGAGCGTAATCGGAGGTGGGCATCGGATTGCTTTACCTTGGCCGGAATCTGGTTCCCTGCCGTCCTATGGACTTACTTGCCAACGTACAAAACTTGATCAGCGTTTAATCCAGCAGGCGGTAGCCGCGGGGGCTCGTCTGGAAGAAAATACCGTGGTGCAAGACTTGCTCACCGATGGGAGCGGCTATGCCCGGGGGGCGTGCGCTATTCAACGTGACCGCGAAAGTCGGCAAAAGCGCGAGCTTACCTTCCGAGCGCAATATGTAGTGGACTGCACCGGGGCGAATGCCCGCCTAGCTTCTCGGCAAGGGAGAACTCCCCTAAAGAATCGTCCGCTGGCCGTAGCGGCGCGAGCCTATTTCCGTTCCCCTCGTGGCAATGAAACCATGATGGAATCACACCTGGAGCTATGGGATGGAAAACCCGGTAAATCTAATCTTTTACCTGGTTACGGCTGGCTGTTCCCAATGGGAGATGGGATTGTAAACGTAGGACTAGGATCAGTATCTTCGGGAGCGCAATCCACTAAGTTGCCCTATAAGGAAATATTCCACCGTTGGATAGCTAACCTACCGGAAGAATGGGGCTTACGGGAAGAAAATATGCTCGGCTCCCTGCGCTCCGCTCCTCTGCCGATGGCATTTAATCGCAAACCGGCTTACGAAAATGGCTTACTTTTAGTCGGAGACGCCGCTGGAATGATTTCGCCATTTAATGGTGAAGGAATCGCTCCCGCAATGTTCGCGGGGCGGCGAGCGGCAGCTGCTTTAGTGCAGGCTCTGGGGCGTACTTCGCGTGCGCAATCTGAACTTGCGCTTCGGGAATATCCCCGTGACCTGCAAGATCAATATGGTGGCTACTACAGTTTAGGTCGCGTTTTTGTGCGGCTGATTGAAAATCCAAAAATTATGCATGCCTGCACCAAGTACGGGCTAAACAAACCTGCCTTGATGCGGTTTGTTCACAAACTACTTTCGGATGGTTACGAACGCCGCAAAGGAGTAGCCTCCGACAGGGTGCTACAAATTCTGACTAAGGTGGTAATACCATCATGAGGAATATCGCTCAGAAAGAACAACTGAGCCGGAAGAAAACCGGAAACTACAGCAGTTGCTGCGCCAGTGATGGCGGGACAACCAAGAAGGATGTGGAGGCCAAATGAGTCCATCGGCATCACTGTTAATCATGGGTGCGGTAGCCGTTGCGCTAGCCGTAGGCGGTCTGGCGATGTCTGCTTTGCTAGGCCCGGGTCGAAAGACTCGCACCAAAATGGCTACTTATGAATGCGGGCTCGCTCCCAACGCTCACGAGGACGCACGTGGACGTTTTCCGATTAAGTATTACTTGATCGCCATGACCTTCATCGTTTTCGATGTAGAGATGGTGTTCTTATATCCGTTTGCGGTTTCGATCGGACATTTTGGACGGGTTATGGCCATTCCGGTATTGATCGACATTCTACTGTTTATCGTGTTAGTGCTGGTGCCCTATATCTATGAGTGGCGCCGCGGCGGACTGGACTATTAAGAGAGAGGTACAGCATGTCTTTTGATAATGAGCTGCCGGCAGGAGTCGCTCTCACCAGCCTAGACAAGTTTATGGGACTAAACCGTAAAGCTAGTGTCTGGCCGGTTACTATGGGTTTAGCCTGCTGTGCTATCGAAATGATGGCTACCGGAACCCCGCGTTTCGATATTGCACGTTTTGGGATGGAAGTGTTCCGTGCCTCCCCACGGCATGCAGATCTGATGATTGTATCCGGACGGGTTTCCTGGAAGATGGCGCCGATTATCCGTAACGCGTACGACTCCATGCCAGATCCTAAGTGGGTTATTTCTATGGGGGCATGTGCTTCCTCTGGCGGCATATTCAATAACTATGCAGTTGTGCAGGGCTGCGACCACGTGGTTCCGGTAGATGTATATTTGCCCGGATGCCCCCCGCGTCCAGAAGCTTTGATTCACGCGATTATGGTTTTGTGGGATCAAATCCATTACCGCACTCCTCTTACTCAAAAGCAGCGGTTAGAAATCGCTCGTAAAGCCGAAAAAGCGGCTTTGGAAGCAACTCCTACCTCCCAGATGAAAGGACTGTTGGCGTGAGCGAAGACGACAAAACGGTAGTCCTCCATTCCGATGTAGAGGATGGGCCGGTAGCAGTCGAAGTAACCGCCCCGCGCGGTTTCACGGCTGGCTCAGATATGGGTACCCGTCACGGCCTTTTCGGGGTGCATGATGACGGTGACACAACTGGATTCACTGAAATCAAGTTAGATCGGCAAATGCCTTCGGAAAGTTCCCGTCCCTACGGTTCATGGTACGACGAAGTCGTGGATATCTTGGAAGAGCTGATTCAAAATGCTGATCTGGAAATAGCGCAGGTAATCGAGCGGGTAGTGGTCGACAATGACGAACTTACTATTTTCATTACCCGCGAGCACTTACCCCAGGTGGCCCGCTGGCTGCGAGATGATCAAGATTTGCGTTTTGAAATATGCTTCGGAGTTAACGGGGTGCACTATCCACATGACACCGGACGGGAACTACACGCTGTTTATATGCTCTTTTCAGCAACCCACAACCGTCAGCTGCGCCTAGAAGTCACCTGCCCAGAGTCCGATCCTCGGATTCCCTCGGTGGTAGCTACCTACCCGGGAAATGACTGGTGGGAGCGGGAAACCTGGGATTTAATGGGGATTATCTTTACCGGCCATCCTGGTCTGACCCGCACTGCTCTCCCCGATGACTGGGTAGGACACCCGCAGCGGAAAGACTATCCGTTGGGCGGTATTCCGGTGCAATTCAAGGGTGCGACAGTTCCGCCCGCCGATTCGCGGAGGTCATACAGCTAAATGAAGTACACAGATGAAAAAAACAGCCCGCTGGTAAGGGCTGCCGGTTCCGCCCTCGACAATCTAATTACCGAGGACACCCCGCAATATGATTTGCATGGTGGCGACTGGGAAGAAATGGCTTCCGAAGTTGAAAAACTCGCTAACGAGCGGATTGTTATGAATATCGGACCAGTCCACCCCTCAACTCACGGGGTGCTGCGCCTGATAGTTGAACTCGATGGCGAATATGTTCGTGACGTGCGGGTAGGAACCGGATATTTACATACCGGGATTGAAAAGAACATGGAGTATCGCACCTGGACACAGGGAGTTACCTACTGTACCCGGATGGACTACGTTGCGCCCTTCTTCCAGGAAGTTGCCTATTGCCTGGCAGTAGAAAAAGTCTTAAAGAAAACTGCTGAAATTCCGGAGCGAGCAAACCTGATTCGCATCCTAATGATGGAGCTTAACCGGATAGCCTCGCATATAGTCGCGATTGCTACCGGTGGTAATGAGCTGGGCGCCACCACCATGATGACCATCGGGTTTAGAGGGCGTGAAGAAATCCTGCGGATTTTTGAGCAGATTACCGGTCTGCGAATGAACCATGCCTATATTCGCCCTGGCGGGGTGGCACAGGATTTACCTCCGGGGTGTACGGACTACATTCGTGATCTACTCCCCAAAACTCGTCGCGATATTAATGAGCTGCAGGATCTGACCTTACAGAACCCGATTTTCAAGGCTCGTTTTTGCGATGCGGCAGTTATGCCCATGTCTGCCATTATGGCTATGTCGCTTACTGGCCCATCGGTTCGCGCGGGTGGCTATCCCCTGGATATGCGGAAGCTGCAACCATACTGTGGGTATGAAAACTTTGAATTCGATGTTCCGGTAGCTGACCAGTCCGATGCCTATAACCGTACGGTGGTTCGTTTTGACGAATGCTACGAGTCCCTCAAGATCATCTACCAGGTACTAGAACGCCTGGATGAAACCGAAGGGGAACCGGTAATGATTTCCGATCCACAAATAAAGTGGCCGGCACAGCTGAGTGTGGGTACCGATGGTCAGGGGAACTCTCCTGAGCACATCAAAGAAATCATGGGCAGCTCTATGGAATCCCTAATCCAGCACTTCAAGCTGGTAACCGAGGGATTTAGGGCACCAGTAGGCCAGGCTACGCAACTGGTGGAACATGCTAAAGGAGTCATGGGGGTACACGTAGTATCTGATGGCGGTACTCGTCCCTATCGGGCACACTTCCGTGACCCCAGCTTCGCTAACCTGCAATCCTTATCCCTGATGGCTCAGGGCGGTACGATCTCTGACTTGATCGTGGCGCTGGCCAGCGTGGATCCCGTCTTGGGAGGTGTCGATCGCTAATGAGTTTTTACGATCCCGAGGTCGAGCAAAAATTCCGCGAAGACGCAGCGGAAATTATTGCCCGCTATCCGCAAGGACATGAACGCAGCGCCATGATTCCACTGCTGCACCTGGTACAGAGCATAGATGGGTATGTTACCGCCAACGGAATCGGCCTAATCGCCGACATCCTTAACTGCCAGCGTGCAGAGGTTAGCGCGGTTGCCACTTTCTACACCCAGTTCAAACGCCATCCTAACGGTGAATATACCGTAGGGGTTTGTACCAATGCCCTCTGTGCGGTTCTAGGTGGAGACAACATCATGGAAACCCTAGAAAAAGAACTAGAAGTGGGAAATGACGAAACTACCGCTGACGGCAAAATTACGTTGGAGGCATTGGAATGCAATGCGGGCTGCGACTATGCACCGGTAGTTATGCTTAACTGGGAGTTCTTTGATAACCAAACCCCTGAATCCGCCGTGCAACTGGTACGTGATATTAAGGCTGGTAAGCCGGTGCATCCGACAAGGGGACCTGAGAACGCTCCTACCTTTAAAGAAGCCAGCCGGATTTTGGCTGGATTCCCCAACCCTGAAACCGCAAATCAAGGGGTAGCAGCGGGGCCAGCCAGTTTATGGGGACTGAAAGTGGCTGAAGAAAAAGGCATGGAAGCCCCGGATCCGCAGCATTATGAAAAATCCGAGGCTGCCCAGGCCAATGACACCGCTTCGGGTGCAGCTGCTAATCAGGCCGGGAAAGATCCGGTAGGCAAGGAGCACTCCTCTGCTGACCACAAGGAGACAGACAAGTGAGCGAAAACGAAAAGTCTGAGATCCGCCGGGTTCCGCTGACCCCGATCGTCACTAAACAGTATCGGGAACCCGAGAGCTGGACGCTAAAGGCCTACCAGAAAACTGGAGGCTATGCGGGGTTAGAAAAAGCCAAGCAGATGGAGCCAGCGCAGATTCTCGATGCAGTCAAGCAGGCGGGAGTACGAGGACGCGGCGGTGCCGGTTTCGGTACCGGTCTGAAATGGTCGTTCCTGCCACCCGCCGATGGCGGTCCGCGTTATTTAACTGTTAACTGTGATGAGTCAGAGCCGGGAACCTGTAAAGATATCCCGATGATTATGGCTAATCCCCACGCGGTTATAGAAGGGGTGGCAATCACCTGCTTAGCTATCGGTTGCGATCATGCTTTTATCTATATTCGTGGCGAAGTCGTTCACGCCTATAATCGACTGCTAGTAGCTATTAAAGAGGCTGAGGACGCCGGGTTGCTGGGAGATTTAAAGCTGATTGCTCACGCCGGTGCCGGTGCCTATATATGCGGTGAAGAAACTGCCCTATTGGATTCCTTGGAAGGCAAGCGCGGACATCCTCGTCTAAAACCGCCTTTTCCGGCAGTTAAGGGACTCTATGCTCGGCCAACCGTGATTAACAATGCTGAAACCATTGCTCAAGTATCCACAGTGTTCCGCAACTCGGTTGAATGGTATGCCTCGATGGGTAAGGATAAATCCCTAGGATATGGGATGTTTAACCTGTCGGGTCACGTTAAACACCCCGGTCTTTACGAGGCTCCCTTCGGGATTACTATGCGGGAACTGTTGGAATATTCGGGCGGGATCCGCGAGGGGCACACGCTGAAGTTCTATACCCCTGGAGGCTCTTCAACTCCGCTATTTACCTCTGAAAACCTGGATGTTCCTCTAACTTACGAGGATGTAGCAGCCGCCGGTTCTATGCTGGCCACTCGTGCCCTGCAGGTTTTTGATGAAACTACTTCCGTAGTGCGGGTTATTAGCCGTTGGATCGACTTCTACCAACACGAGTCTTGCGGTAAATGCACCCCCTGTCGGGAGGGCACCTACTGGATGAAGCAGATAATGCACCGTTTAGAGGCCGGCAAAGGGCAAGAAGGCGATGTGGATTTGCTTTGCGATATTGCCGGAAATATCGCCGGACGTAGCTTCTGCGCTCTAGGCGATGCGGCGGCTACCCCGGTTCGTAGCGGGATTGAAAAGTTCCGTGAAGAGTTCGAGGCTGGATATCATATACCCTGGTGGGAGGCGTTTCCTCCCGCTGCCTCGGAGGTTTTTAATAAAGGAGGCGCCCTGTGAGTGAGCAAGTCCAAATCAGTATTGACGGCCAAGATATCGAGGTCGCCAAGGGTACGCTGTTAATCCGTGCAGCCGAGAAACTAGGAATCCATATTCCGCGGTTCTGTGACCACCCGCTGCTGGATCCCGCGGGCGCTTGCCGTCAGTGTCTAGTAGAGGTAGCTATGCCGGGTCGTGACGGCGTGGTTCGCCCCATGCCGAAGCCTCAACCGGCCTGCACTATGACCGCGATGGCGGGGATGGAAATTAAAACTGCGGCCACTTCTGAAATCGCGGAAAAAGCTCAACACGGGATTACCGAGTTTTTGCTTATCAACCATCCGCTGGATTGTCCGATTTGTGATAAGGGTGGCGAGTGCCCGCTGCAAAATCAAGCCATGAGTCATGGTACTTTGCACACTCGTTTCCGCGATGAAAAGCGACTTTGGCCTAAACCAGTAGAACTGACCAGCCAGATTTTAATTGACCGGGAGCGCTGTGTCCTGTGTCAGCGTTGCGTTCGTTTTGCCAACCAGGTTGCCGGCGACTCCTTCATCGCGTTACAAGGACGCGGTGGCGGTTCTTCTCCGTGTGACGATCATGATTTCATGGGTGAAAACATTGGCGCATTTGACCAGGAAATCCTGGGAATTTCGGATTCTGATGGCTCCATCCCAACCCTTCGCCTTGATCCCGATGCCCCGGCGCTTTCCGATTCCCATGGTAAACCGGCACCGTTGTCTTCCGCGGCCGCCGTTGGTGCTGGCGCAGACGAGAAAGACCAGGCTGGTAGGCTGTTTAGCTCTTACTTCTCAGGTAATGTCATCCAGATTTGTCCGGTGGGGGCGCTGACTTCTAAGCGCTATCGTTTCCGGGCGCGTCCTTTCGATCTGGTCTCTACCCGTGGGGTCACCGAACAGGATGCCTCTGGTTCCGCTTTACGCACCGATATCCGCCGCGGAGTAGTTACTCGGCGGATGGCGCAAAAAGATTTAGAGGTAAACGAAGAATGGATCACCGATAAAGATCGTTTCGGTTATCAATGGCAGTTCCAACCTTCACGGATTAAGACACCATTGGTGCGCGAAGATGGCAAATTGGTTCCTACCTCCTGGTCGGACGCTTTTGATCGCGCTGCCAAGGGGCTGGCGGCAGCAGGTAAAGGCAAAGTTGGTTTCTTGCCTGGTGGCAGGCTTACTTTCGAGGATGCTTACACTTGGTCGAAGTTTGCCCGGGTAGTATGCGGAACTAACGATATCGACCAGCGCACTCGCGCGGCTGGTCGCGAAGAAGAAACTTTCTTAGGTGCCTATTTCGCTGGTGCTGGGATGCCGGTAACCTACTCTGACCTTGAAAAAGCCGGTCAAGTGCTCTTGGTTGGTTTCGAACCCGAGGACGAATGCGGGGCTGTGTTCCTGCGGCTGCGTAAAGGGGTACGTTCTGGAACCGTAAAAGTGGCCACAGTGGCTCCCTTCGCTTCGCCTTCTTCTCTAAAGACAGCGGCAACTGTATTGACCGCCGCACCTGGAACCGAACCCGAAGTAGTTGCAAATGTAAAGGCTGAATCTGACGGGGATTTCGGAGCGGTCTATGCCGGGCTTAAAGGCGATAGCGCGGTAATCGTTGTCGGGGAACGCGCAGGTACTATCCCGGGCTTGCTAACTGCGGTTAATGATTTAGCGGTGCGTACTGGCGCCCGCTTGGCATGGATTCCTCGTCGCAGCGGAGAACGCGGAGGAATAGAGGCCGGTTTATTGCCGGGGATATTGCCTTTTGGGCGCGATGCTCGGGACGGGGAAGCTCGCAGCGACCTCGCCGCTGCTTGGAATGTGCAACTGCCAGATGCGCCTGGACGTAACACGCAAAAGATTCTGGAGGGCGCCTGCTCCGGGGAACTTTCTGCTCTGGTTCTTGGGGGTCTTGATTTGCGTGACTTGCCAGACCAAGAGCTAACCCGTAAAGCCCTAGATGCGGCCACCTTCGTCATCTCCCTAGAGGTCAACCTGACGCCGGCTGCGCAGGCAGCCGACGTGGTATTCCCAGTAGCGCCGGTCTCAGAGAAGCCTGGCACCTTTGTTAACTGGGAGGGTCGTCTGCGTCCTTTCGGACAGGTCTTGGTTTCGCAAGATATGCCCGATTGGGAAGTGCTGAACAAACTTGCAGAAGTAATGGGGTGCGAACTGGGAATTAATTCTCTGAAGGCGCTTTATGCCGAAGCTAATGAGCTCCTGGATTGGGATGGGAAACGCCTGACGTTCGAACCAGCTGAACCAGCTGCACTTTTGGCTCCAGGAAGTGACCAAGTGGTGCTTAGCTGCCATAAGACTCTGATTGATGAGGGTCTTTTGCAGGTGGGAGCCCCGGACATGCAAGCGGCCGGACGTGCCTCTTTTGCGCGCATCAGCCCGGAAACTGCGAAGGAGTTTGGTATCGCTGCCGGTAGCACCGTAAAGCTGAAAACTACTCAGGGAAGTATTCAGCTCCCCGTAGTGCTAACCGATATGCCACAGCGCGTGGTCTGGGTTCCCGAATGCTCAACCCGTTCTCACGTACATGAATCTTTAGGCGTCACCAGTGGCGCCTTAGTCGAGTTAGAGCCTAATGCGGAGGTGCAGCAGTGAATACCTCAATCCTGCTAAGCGCGAATAGTGCCGGTACTGCCGGTACTACCGGCGCCGCTGATTTCAGTAATGACACTTGGTGGATAACCCTGATAAAGGCGGTATTTATTGTTGCCTGGCTGATTATTAGCGTGATTATGGCCCTCTGGGTGGAGAGGCGCGGCCTCGCGCGGCTTCAGACCCGACCCGGACCGAATGTCCATGGGCCGTTGGGGTTGTTCCAGGCCTTGGCCGACGCCATTAAGCTCCTGACTAAAGAGGATATTTTCAAACGGCACGTCGATAAGGTGCTTTATCTGCTGGCGCCGATTATCACCGCTGCCTGCGCCTTCTGTGTCTATGCGGTTATTCCATTTGGCCCCAGTCTGCATATTGGTAGTTTTTCCACTCCCTTGCAGCTGACTGACTCCAATGTGGCGGTGCTATATATGCTGGCGGTTGCGGGCTTGGGCATTTACGGTATTATCCTGGGGGGCTGGGCATCCAACGGGCATCTGCCGTTATATGGCGCTACCCGCTCTGCCGCTCAAGTGATTAGTTATGAACTAGCGATGGGAATGTCCCTGGTAAGTGTGTTCGTAGTTTCTGGTTCGATGAAAACCTCGGAGATTGTGGCGGCGCAAAGTCCCCTGTGGTGGTGTGTAGCCCTGTTCCCGGCTTTCGTAATCTACGTAATTTCGATGATGGGCGAAGTTAACCGGTTACCTTTCGATTTACCAGAATGTGAAGGCGAGATTGTCGCTGGCCACATGACCGAATACTCTTCGATGAAGTTCGCTTGGTTTTACCTAGCGGAATATATCAACATGTTCAACGTATCCGGGATTTGCGTAACTCTGTTCCTGGGAGGCTGGCGTTTCCCGGGTGGGGAAGCCATTTTCGGAGGCGCACTCAACAGTGGGCTGTGGCCGTTCCTGTGGTTCGGAATCAAAGTCTGGGCAGTAATGTGGTTCATGATTTGGGTACGTGGTACCTTACTGCGTGTTCGCTATGACCAGTTGATGATGCTGGGATGGAAAGTGTTGTTGCCGGTTTCAATCGCCTGGATGGTAATCGTGGTGGTGATGCGGGTAGTTAGCGTCTACAGCATTGGCACTATTTCACAAAGGATGATCGCGATTGCTGCGGTGTTTGTAGTGGCTCTGATTATTATCTGGATAACCGGGGGCAAAGCTGATCAGAAAGAACAAATCAGACAGGCAGAAAAGGAAGCCGCTGCCAGTGAGCCCTTTGATGCGTTCAAAGACGGTTATCCGGTGCCACCCATGCCGGGACAAGTATTACCTCCCAGTCCGCGCGCGATAGTGCGGGCGGGTGCCGGGGAAGACCACCTGGTAGCCAAAGAAGGGGAATCAGATGAGTAAACGTAATCCCACCAGGGAAGATATGAGTTTTGAGCCGGATAAAAAAGGTCCGGTGGGCGAGTTCTTCGCCCCGGTCGCGGGCTTCGGGGTAACTTTTCGGTCGTTTTTCCGTCCTACGGTTACCGAACAGTACCCTTATGAGGCACCCCATGTGCAGCCACGCTTCCATGGCCGCCATCAGCTCAATCATTATCCGGATGGCCTGGAAAAATGTATCGGATGCGAATTATGTGCCTGGGCATGTCCGGCAGATGCCATCTATGTAGAGGCTGCGGCCAATACCCCGCAGGCACAATATTCTCCGGGGGAACGTTACGGCCGGGTCTACCAAATTAATTATTTACGTTGTATTTTCTGTGGATTGTGCATGGAAGCCTGTCCTACGCGTGCACTGACCATGAGCAATGATTTTGAGATGGCAGATTACCACCGCGAAACCATGATCTACGAAAAAGATCAGATTCTCGCTCCTCTCGAGGATGGGATGTTAGCGGCGCCTCATCCTATGGTTGAGGGCACCGCCGATGTTGACTATTACCGAGGAAAGGTGACTGGCGTGACCCAGGCGCAACGCGATTGGGTTAGCGAACACCGTCCAGATGACCCGACTCTCACACAGTCGGGGGTTAAGGAGGTTCAGCAATGAGATTGCTAGCCCAAGCCACAGCTGTAGCCACAGATTTTACTGCGGGACAAACCGTGTTTTTCTGGGTGGCCGCGGTATGTATGGTAGCGCTGGCGCTGGGGATACTATTTTGCCGGACTGCGGTTCACTCTGCAGTCTGCATGGTGGGGGTAATGCTCCTCCTAGCAATGATGTATGCCTCGCAAGGAGCCTATTTTATTGGGGTCGTGCAGGTCGTAGTATATACCGGCGCAGTCATGACTCTAATCCTCTTTATCATCATGATGGTCGGGGTGGCTGCCTCTGACAACTACCTGCGCACTCGCCGCTTTCTACGCTGGAGCGCTTTTTGTGCCGGCGGTTTCGGGGCGCTCTTGGTTGCGGTGGTGTTGGTTAAATCCTATTTGCCCAAGTTCGGGCAAGTTCCAGATATGCCAACCGCCGCTGCCCAAGGCAGTACAGATTCTAATCCCGTGAAAATAGCGATGAGCCTATTTACTGACCATATTTACACCATGGAAGTCATTGGCTGCCTGCTGATTATCGCGGTAGTAGCGGCGGTGTCGCTGACTCATGGAGACCGCCTGCACAAGTTGTTTAAGCAACCAGAAACGGCACGGGCACGGATGGAAGACTACGCTAAGCGGGGAACCCATCCGGGTCAGCAGCCTATAGCTGGTGTTTACCGAACTACCAACGCGACTGACACTCCTAACATTTCTGGCGAAGATCAACGTCCGATCGTCAATTCGGTGTCTTCTGCGTTGCGTGCTCGCAATGCTGACCGCTCACTGGGTGAAGCTGCTCCTCACTTAGTAGAGAGGATTCGTGCTGATCAAGGTGGAGATGCGTCCCAAGGTGTGCACTCGATAGCGGCCTCTCGATCGGTGACTCGATCCGGAGCCTGGGGAATGCCTGGCGAGGATGCACCTAATGGTTTGCAAATGCCCAAGACCCGAGTAGTAACACCCAAAATCGAGGAAGCTCCTTCCAGCGATTCCTCGGAACCAGCTAACTTAGATGCCAAAGAAACGGAGGTCAGTGAATAATGTCTTTGACTTCATATCTTGTATTGGCAGCCATTCTATTCTTCATTGGCGCGGTAATCGTTTTAACCCGTCACTCGGCGGTAATCGCCCTGATGGGGGTGGAGTTGATGTTGAATTCCTGCAACCTAATGTTGGTGACTTTCTCAAATATGCACCAAAACATTGAGGGGCAAGTGATGGCTTTCTTCGTCATGGTGGTAGCCGCCGCAGAAGTGGTGGTAGGCCTAGCAATCATCGTTTCGATATTTAGGACGCGGCGTTCGACCTCAGTCGATGAATTGCGCCTGATGGGACGCTAGGAGGGTATAGAAAAATGAACTCATTCTTGCTAGGCGCTGAGCAACAGCAAATGGCAAATGTGTCAGCTACGGGACTTGCAGAGTATGCGTGGCTGATGGTGGTAATACCACTGTTGGTATCAGGTCTGCTATTGGTATGTGGACGCGTAACCGACAAATGGGGTCACTGGTTGGCAGTCGCTGCCTCCTGGAGTTCCTTCCTGATTGGATTCTTGATTTTCTGCCAAATGATTGCGCAGGCACCAGCAGAAAGATCTATTTTAGCTCCGGTATTTACTTGGTTTAAGGCCGGCAGTGGTAACGAGCAAATTTCGCTTTCTTGGAATATCTTGCTCGATCCGCTCTCGATGACCTTTGTTCTACTAGTTACTTTCGTTGGTTCCCTGATTCACGTTTACTCCGTGGCATACATGGAGCATGATCCTAATCGGCGGCGTTTCTTCGCCTACCTGAACTTTTTCGTGGCCTCGAT
Source organism: Varibaculum vaginae (assembly GCF_900604285.1). GTDB lineage: Bacteria > Actinomycetota > Actinomycetes > Actinomycetales > Actinomycetaceae > Varibaculum > Varibaculum vaginae. The sequence continues at coordinate 161,309 of NZ_UWNY01000001.1, read as the reverse complement.
GCTTACCCTGATACTCTCGGATTCCTACGTGGCATTGTTCTTTGGCTGGGAGGGCGTCGGTTTGGCGTCCTACCTCTTGATTGGTTTCTGGAACCACGAATTACCCAATGCAGTAGCTGCCAAGAAAGCCTTCGTGATGAACCGTGTTGGCGACTTGGGATTGCTGCTCGCCATGATGTCTATGTACGCCGAATTCAACTCTATGAAGTTTGTGGACGTGTTAGGAGCTTCGCGCTCCGGAGATATGAGCGCGGGTTGGGCTACTGCAATCGGCCTATTCTTACTGCTGGCGGCCTGCGGCAAGTCTGCGCAGTTCCCACTGCAAGCCTGGCTGGGAGACGCCATGGCCGGCCCTACCCCGGTTTCGGCCTTAATCCACGCGGCTACCATGGTTACTGCCGGTGTCTACTTGATTGTGCGATCCGGGGCTATCTTTGTGGCCTCTCCGACTGCAAGACTGTGTGTGGCAATCGTGGGCGCGATTACCCTCCTGTTTGGGGCGATTGTAGGTTGTGCCAAGGATGATATGAAGAAGGTGCTGGCTGCTTCCACGATGTCTCAGATTGGCTACATGATGTTGGGTGCTGGTCTGGGTCCCATCGGCTGGACCTTGGCTATCTTCCACCTGTTTGTGCATGGATTCTTCAAAGCCCAGTTGTTCCTGGGAGCCGGCTCGGTAATGCACGGTATGAACGAGCAGGTAAATATGCGGCGCTTCGGTGCCTTGCGGCAAGTAATGAAAGTCTCTTGGATTTGCTTCGGTATAGCCTGGCTGGCGATCTTGGGGATTCCCCCCTTCTCGGGATTCTTCTCCAAAGAACCGATTATCGCTGCCGCCTTTAATGCTCAGGCATTTGGAACTGCAGGAGCGTGGATCTTTGGTCTAGTCGCCATGATTGGCGCGGGAATCACCTCCTTCTATATGTCGCGGCTGTTCTTCATGATTTTCCATGGAGAACAACGTTGGACTACCCAGTTCGATGGGGGGAGCGATGTACATCCGCATGAGGCTTCTTGGTTAATGAACGGGCCAATAGTCGTTTTATCAGTGTTCTCAGTGGCTATGGGGCTGGTGTTGGGCTTTACTGAACGGTTTAACCAGTGGCTTGAGCCAGTTACCGGGACTCTGGAAGCCACCAAAGATGCCGTAGTGCTGTCACATACAGCCATTTCTGCCATCACCTTGGTATTGGTACTTTGCGGTCTGGCATTAGCTTTCCTAATGTATGTGCGTAAACCGGTACCGAAAGTGGCTCCGGCCTCTAATGTTTTGGTGGAGGCAGCTCGCCTCGACCTTTATCAAGACACCGTTAATGAGTCGGTGGCCATGCTCCCGGCGCAGTTGCTCACAATCGGGGTGGGGGGCGCTGACCGCAGAGTCCTCGATGGCATTATCCGCGGTATCTCCTGGTGCGCTGGAGCCATCGGGCGCGCGGTCAGTCACGTGCAAAATGGCTACATCCGTGCATACGCCAGTTACATTCTTGGCGGGGTGCTTTTAGCCCTGATTTTAGTAGTCGGAAGCCAATTGGTTTAGGGCAGGAGGAAAAGATAAATGGAAATTACAGTCCTGAACTCAACTTTCCCGCTGTTAACGCTTTTGGTAGCGTTACCGGCGTTGGCGGCACTGGCACTGTTGCTGATTAAACCTACCCGGATTGCTGCGCGTCAGATTGGACTAGCGGTATCTGCGCTGGTCTTGCTAGGAACCATTTACCTGGCTCTGCACTTTGACTACAGTAAGGCTGCTGCCTACCAGTTTGCGGAAACCCACAGCTGGATTCGTGCTCTGGGAGTTTCTTGGGCGCTGGGGGTAAATGGCCTCGGCCTCGCGATGCTGCTGCTTTCTGCGCTGTTAACTTTGATTGTGCTGATTGCTTCAGCTCACAATCTCGAGGGCGAGCACAAACCTTATGATGATGCCGGCTACGTGGGGCTTACTTTAGCCGCTTTGGCATTCATGATGCTGATTTTTGCTGCTCGTGACGTGTTCGTATTTTACTTAGCATTTGAAGCGATGCTGGTGCCTATGTACTTCCTGATTGGGCGCTGTGGGAATGGAGCGAAACGCAAGGCGGCCGCAATGAAGTTCTTGCTGTATTCGTTGGCAGGTGGTCTTGTGATGTTGATCGGTATCGTGGGGATTTATGTCTATTCCCCCAATGCTGCTGCAGCTAGCGAAAAACATGCCAGTTTGTTCCTATTAGAAAACTTGGCGGGACAGCTGAAAGCTAGCCCAACAATAGAAATGGCGCTGATGGTCAGTTTCTTTATCGCTTTCGCGGTCAAAGCGCCGATGGTGCCGGTTCATACCTGGTTGGCAGACACCGCCGAAAACGCTCGTCCGGGAACCTCCGCTCTCCTGGTGGGAATCTTGGACAAGATTGGTACTTTCGGAATGATCACCCTGTGTTTACCGATTTTCCCGCATGCATCTCGACGTGCCGCTTTAGCTGTCGTTATTCTGGCAGTGATTTCGGTAGTTTGGGGTTCGCTGGCGGCCTTGGCGCAAAAGGATCTCATGCGTCTAATTTCCTTCACTTCAGTGGCTCACTTTGGCCTGATGGTGATGGGGATTTATGTCGGCAACACGGTGGCTTTAGCTGGTGCCATGGTTTACATGGTGGCTCACGGATTGTCGATTGCGGGAATGTTCCTCTTTGGTGGGTTTCTCACTGAGCGCGGTCGAAGCCAAGAAATTGCCGCCTACGGAGGTATGCAGCGGGTTACCCCACTAATCGCGGGTACCTTCCTAATTTCCGGTTTGGCGGCAATTGCGCTTCCGGGTCTGTCTGGTTTTGTTCCGGAATTGATGGTGCTGATTGGTACCTTCCGGATTTACCAGTGGGCATCGGTGCTTTGCTTGGTGGGAGTAGTCGCAGGCGCTGTTTACGTACTGTTGCCCTACCAAAAGATTTTCACTGGTAAGGCTCCTGAACACCGCAAATCGATTAACGATTTGAATCAGCGGGAACGCTGGGGAGTGGCTGCACCATTGATTTTGTTAATGCTGGTGATTGGTTTGCATCCGCAGCCGTTAGTTGAGCCCATGTCGCAAGTAGCCAAACAGGTGGTTGTCACCCAGGATGTGACTTTTCAAGTAGAAGGGAGCGGGAAGTGAGTTTAACTAACGCTACCGTGATAAATGACTTCAGTGAACTAGGTTTCAATTGGGCGCTTATGGCTCCGGTACTGGTAGTACTGTTCGGAGCGATTGTCGGAATTCTGCTCGAAGCGTTCATTTCCGCTAAACATCGTTGGAGCGTGCAATGTACCTGGTCGATTGCCGTGGTAGCAATTGCGCTTTTGGCCTTTGCACCCTCTTTTGGTGCCTTCGATTTACAAAGTGGTCAGCGACTAGTACGCGGAGAACTAATCGTTGATGGATTCTCGATGTTCTCGCAGATGCTAATGTTAATCGTGGGATTGCTAGCACTGTTGCCGATGGTCGATCGTACCGGCAGTCAGGTTTCCGCTTTTGCCGGTCAGCCGGCGGATATCCCTGGATCTTTCCAGGAAGAACAAACGGAGAGGCGCGGTTATCAACGCAGTGAGGTATTGCCACTTAGCCTATTTTCTCTGGGCGGGATGATGCTGTTCCCCATGGCGAACTCTATGTTGACCTTGTTCGTAGCGTTAGAGATTATTTCTCTACCCCTGTATGCAATGACCGCTATGGCACGTTATCGCCGTCTGCTTAGCCAAGAGGCCGCCCTTAAGTATTTTGTGCTTGGGGCGTTTGCTTCCGGATTCATGCTGATGGGCATTTCGTTGCTATACGGATATTCCGGGTCGCTACTGCTAGATCAACTGGCCTTGGCGGTTCCCTATCGGGTAGCTTCTCCGGTACTTTTGATGACCGGGGCGGCATTGATGATGGTTGGTATGCTGTTCAAGATTGGTGCAGCTCCCTTCCATGCCTGGACACCAGATGTTTATCAAGGGGCTCCCACCCCGGTTACCGGTTTTATGGCCGCAGGGGTTAAAGCCGCGGCCTTCCTAGCCATGTTGCGTTTCTTCTCTACTGTCGTTGTGCAGTTCGAAGCCAATTTCAAACCGTTCTTGTGGACAGTGGCTGTCTTGACGATGGCAGTTGGCACCTTCTTTGGTCTGGTACAAGACAACATCAAACGGATGTTGGCTTATTCTTCGATTGCCCACGCTGGTTTCATTTTGATAGCTTTCACCAAGGGCGCGCTTAACGCTAACGGGGCAGTCTTGTTCTACCTGCTAACCTACGGGGTAGCTACTATCGGGGCATTTGCGATTATCTATCTGGTGCGGGTCACTAACGAGGACGGGGTAGCTACTGCCGAACAACATTCGATGCCAGCCTGGGCAGGTTTTGGAAAAACTCATCCGGTACTGGCCGGCTGCATGATGCTATTCTTGCTATCTTTCGCAGGTATCCCGTTGACTGCTGGGTTCATGGGTAAATTCTTGGCTTTTAGTGCCGGTCTGCAAGGAGGGGCAACCGCCTTGGTTATTTGCGCGGTGATTGCTTCTGCGATTACTGCCTTCTATTATTTCCGGCTGGGCAAGATCATGTTTTTAGATCCAGTGGCAGAAAATACCACGGTAGCTTCGCATGCCGAGATTACCTATGTAGCGATTGGGATTTGTGCCCTCTTAACTCTGCTTCTGGGGATTTTCCCGGGATCAGTTCTAGATATTTTGCAAAACACCGCTATTGTTATTCCGTGAGTAACTTGTCGCAGCAGCATCTAGATGAGCTCGAAGATCGAATTTCTGACGGTCTACTAGAGGTAGAGAATCGGCTGGATTCAGTATTATCGGACGATCGTGGGGTGCTTGACGATATTATCGGGCACCTGGCGAAAGCCGGTGGCAAGAGGATGCGTCCAGGTTTGGTATTGCTGTGCTCCAACCTTGGCTCGCGTCCTTTTTCGGAGGAAGTGCTGCGTGCCTGCGTGGTGGTAGAGCTGACCCATTTGGCAACGCTGTACCACGATGACGTTATGGATTCGGCGCCTACTAGACGCGGTGTAAACGCAGTGCAACGAGTCTGGGGTAATAACCGCGCGGTGTTGGCAGGGGATTTAGTCTTTGCCCGCGCCTCACAAGTGGTAGCTACTTTGGGACCTCAGGCAGTTTTACAACATGCGTTAACTTTCGATCGTTTGTGTCGCGGACAGCTGAATGAAACCTTTGGGCCAGAACAGGGACAGGACGCGGTACAGTTTTATATCCAAGTACTGGCCGATAAGACGGGTTCTTTGGTGGCACAATCTGCTCGCTTTGGGGCAGAGCTTTCCGGGGCTCCCGAGGCCGTGACTAAGGCGGTCGTGCAGTTTGGGGAAAAAATCGGGGTAGCTTTCCAGCTAGCTGACGATGTGATTGATTTGTCTTCTGATAGTGCTGATTCTGGAAAAACTCCGGGAACAGATTTACGTGAGGGCGTCGACACCATGCCAATTTTGCTGCTGCGACAAGATGCAGCGCGAGGCGTTCTTGATGAAAATGGCCAAAAGATTCTGGCAGAGCTCAGTCGGGGTACCTTGATCAGCGAGGATGCGGCGCTAGAGCGAGTGGTACAGATGCTGCGGGCGCATTCGGTGCTGGAACGTACTCGGCAGTTAGCCTTTTCTTGGTGCGAGGAGGCGAAAGCCGCGATTTCTTTACTGGACGATAATGAAGTGAAGGTCGCGCTAGAAAAATTTGCTGACACCTTGGTTGATCGTATCGCTTAGAGACGGTCAATAAACTCGGTGGCGATATCTTCGGGTACGGACTCTTCCCGCATTACATCCCTAATCGCATCCCAGCGTTGTAAGCGTCCCTGATCGCGCATCTGGCGCAGCTTGTCTCGGTCAGCCTGTGAGGAAGCCAGTAAATTTTCTACGCTACCGATTTCTTGTTCAAAGTGAGATTTTCGGGCGTGGTCCCGTGCATTCAACACTTGCACACTGCGGGTAACCAGGAATATTAGACCAGCTGTGCATAGTAGAAAGCCAAGTGTCACAAGAATACTCATAGAGAGATTCTTTCATGTAGTCCTGAAGCATGCCTGAAAGCTTCCAAAAATCATCTGGCGCTGATGATGAAGATAAATTTAGGGATTAGGCCAGCCGTTGGGAATACACCCTAGATTGTCTCCACCATCATCACTTTGCTGTTGCATAACTGGGGCTAGCCCCCCAGGCTGCGGACAAAACATATGGCCGTGTCCTAGCCAGTGTCCGGTTTCGTGAGAGACTTCGTAAATCCGGTAATCAGTGATGGTTTTCCCTTTGTTAAACCACAGTTTGGCTCCCCCAACCCAGCGTTTAGCGTTGAGTACCACGTTGTCACCGTTTCGACAGTTGGTTTTCCCTTCGGTGGTCAGGGGTGCGCAAAGCTGATCTGTTAGGTTCGGACTGGCAATTACTATTCGGAAATCTGCTTCGCCATCGGTACGGGTAAAAGAGATTTCTCCCTGTTTTCCGCCCCACCCACGGGGGTCATTAAGTATTGCATGGATACTCCGCGCGGCAGTTTCTCCATCAATCGGAAGTCCGTTTTCAACTTCGACGCGATAAAGGTAGACCTTCCCGGTATCACGTCCTCGCCAGGTGCCCGGTACCACCGAAGTGTTACCCGAGGCAGATTGGGGAACCTTACTGGAAGTTTCTCCTCCTAGTAAGTCCCCCTTAACCTCTAATGTAACTTCTGCATTTTTCCCGTGTGGTTTCACGCTGTGGTGTGGAATCGCTGTCCAGTGTAAAGCGGGAGCAGTTTGAGAAGCAGTGGGGGAGCTTGTGGTAGCGCGGGGGGTTACCGAGAGAATCAAAACAAAAGTTAAAGCCAGCGCAATGGCGAGGGCGGAGGCACGGACAAGTAGATTCCAGTCCGATCGCGAACTTATACGGCTAACGCGCGAATGTAGGCGCTGCCTCCTGGGCGGATACACTGACACAGTTCCAGTGTAAGCGATTGGCGCACCCTACCTGACCATCCGATGGTTTAACCGGCATTTTTCAGCGAATAACTACAACAGGGTAAGTCGGAAATAATAGATGCCAGCTTCGCGTGCATTAATAAAATCCGAAAATGAGGCAACGATTTGTCTTTCGGGACTCAAGACCTAGATTTCGACTTTTACCTGGTAGGCTTGAAGACGGAAGAGCCGCTTTTAGCGCAATTGAACAATAAATGGAGGCCATCTACTTATGGCAAAGTATGTCTATATGTTCGCCGAGGGCAACAAGGATATGAAAGATCTGCTGGGCGGCAAGGGTGCCAACCTAGCGGAAATGACTAATTTGGGTTTGCCCGTTCCCCCCGGGTTTACAATCACTACCGATGCTTGTCGGGCGTACCTCAAACATAACGAGGTTCCGGAAAGTTTGGTTCCGGAAGTGACCAAGGCATTGCGCGGGGTTGAAGATCAGATAGGGCGTACCCTCGGGGATGAGGACGAGCCGCTGTTAGTATCAGTGCGGTCGGGGGCTAAGTTCTCGATGCCAGGAATGATGGAAACCGTTCTTAACGTAGGTCTAAATGATCGTTCGGTAGCTGGTCTGGCTAAAATGTCGGGATCAGAGCGTTTCGCCTGGGATTCCTATCGTCGCCTAGTGCAAATGTTTGGGAAGACCGTTTTGGATATTGACGGTGACCTGTTTGCTGATGCGTTAGATGAAATGAAAAACAAAGTTGGCGTAACCGCTGATGTGGATTTGACTGCCGAAAATTTGCAGGATCTAACCGTGCAGTTCAAGCAGATTGTTAAAGAACAGACCGGTAATGATTTCCCGCAAGATCCCCGCACCCAGATGGATATGGCGATTGAGGCAGTTTTCCGGTCTTGGAACACTGAGCGGGCAGCAATTTATCGTCGCCGGGAACGGATTCCAAACTCTCTGGGTACCGCAGTAAATATCTGCACTATGGTGTTCGGGAATATGGGCGATGATTCCGGTACTGGGGTGGCCTTCACTCGCGACCCCTCTACCGGTAAATCCGGGGTTTATGGTGATTTCCTGATGAACGCCCAGGGCGAGGATGTGGTGGCGGGTATCCGCAATACCGAACCATTGTCGCACCTCAAGACGGTTAATGAGCCGGTTTACAACGAGCTGATTAAGATTATGCGCCGTCTGGAAACTCATTACCAGGACATGTGCGATATCGAATACACCATTGAGAAAGGCAAGCTGTGGATGCTGCAAACCCGCGTGGGTAAGCGAACGGCTGCTGCCGCTTTCCGGATTGCTGTCCAACTTAATGAGGAACGGCTGATTACTAAAGATCAAATGCTGGAACGAGTCACCGGTGAACAGCTAACCCAGTTGATGTTCCCACAGTTCGATATTGGATCTGATCGGGTACGGCTAACGACCGGTATGGCAGCTTCTCCGGGGGCTGCTGTTGGTGGGATTGCTTTTAACAATGATCAGGCAGAAGCTGCGGTGCAAGCTGGTAAAACCTGCATTTTGGTTCGTCGGGAGACTAACCCAGATGACTTGGCAGGTATGGTTGCTGCTGAGGGTGTGTTGACCGCGCGTGGCGGCAAGACATCTCACGCAGCAGTGGTTGCTCGCGGTATGGGAAAGACCTGTGTTTGTGGAGCGGAAGCCCTAGAGATTGATCCGGAAGTCGGGACTTTAACCGTGAACGGCAAAACCTTCCGTGAGGGTGACGTAATCGCGATTGATGGCGCTACTGGCGAGGTTTTTGAGGGTGATGTTCCGGTTCAAGATTCGCCGGTAACCACTTACCTGGAGCGGGGGCTAGAAGCAGGTCTGGAGGCTTGCGATAGCGATGAGGATTTGAAAGATCTGGTGCACTGTGTTGACCGGATGATGAAGCTGGCGGATGCGCGGGCAAGACTGCAAGTTCGTGCCAATGCAGATAATCCACAGGATGCGCAGTTGGCGGTAGAGTTTGGAGCTACCGGCATTGGATTGTGTCGCACCGAGCATATGTTCCTAGGGGATCGTCGTCCGCTGGTTGAGCATGCGATTTTATCTGACGAGGGATCAGCTGATCGCGAAGACGCTCTGGATAAACTAGGTGAACTGCAAAAACAAGACTTTGCAGAAATGCTGCGGGCTATGGATGGCAAACCGATGACGGTGCGGTTGATTGATCCGCCGCTGCACGAGTTCTTGCCTGACCTGACCGGTCTGGAAGTAAAGGTTGCACTGCAGAAAGCCCAAGGTGAGGTTAACCCTGATGATCAGCGGATGCTGACGGCAGTGCGCAGAATGCATGAGGCCAACCCAATGCTGGGTCTGCGCGGGGTGCGTTTGGGGATCTGGATGCCTGGCCTTTTTGAGATGCAGATTCGCGCCCTAGTAAGTGCGGCAGCTGCCCTGAAGAAGCAGGGGATGAACCCGCGGCCAGAAATTATGGTTCCGCTGGTCGGTTCGATTACGGAGCTCGGTCTGATTCGTGACCGTGCTGAAAAAGTTATCGCCGAGGTTTGTGGGGATGCCGAAGTGGCCTTAGACATTCCGATTGGTTGCATGATCGAGTTGCCGCGGGCAGCGATTACTGCCGAGTCTTTGGCGAAAGAGGCAGACTTCTTCAGCTTTGGTACTAACGATTTAACCCAAACTACTTGGGGCTTCTCGCGTGATGATTGCGAGGGAGTGTTCTTCCCTGAATATATTGAAGAGGGCGTGTTTGGTACCTCCCCGTTTGAAACCATCGACACTCACGGTGTGGGTCGCCTCGTCAAGGAGGGGGTAACTCGCGGTCGCTCGACTAATCCCGGGATTAAGCTGGGTATTTGTGGTGAGCATGGTGGTGATCCGGAGTCGATTCACTTCTTCCATAAGACCGGTTTAGATTACGTGTCTTGTTCTCCTTTCCGGGTGGCAGTGGCTCGTCTTGAGGCAGGTCGTGTGGTGGCCTTGGAGAGTATTCAGGGATCGGGAGAGGACGCTACCGCCTAGCGGGCGTTAGAGGGGGATGCCCGCTTTTTAAAAATGGGTGGTTGGGCGTCCTGGGTGGCTATTTGCTGGGTAAATCGATGTTTACCCTAGCTAATCACTGTTATCCTGAAATGGTGGTGATGCCCCTCTTATCCTTGCGGCTAAGAGAGCTTAGCAGTCGCACCCTAGTCTATTTTCATAACACCCCTGGGAGCCGGCAGGAATATCCTGCCGGCTCCCATTTATTGTGTCTACCAGTTAGAGGCATGCGAAATAAATCGGTCATGTATGTCTTGGTTTAGTTATTTTTTCTGTTGGTTCGGGTTAATTTGGAGCTTGGTTAGCGGTTAATCGGCTCTTTTACTTAAATCTGTTCTCTCCCTAGCTGATGCAGCGGTTATGAAATCTGCCAAATAGAGATTTATTGTACTGGCGTATATGTCGTATCTGTCGGCAGCGGTTCCTTAAAGTGTCAGAAATAAATAATTCTGATACTGGTGGGGTTTATGGGGGCTGCAGGGAACAGATAGGATTGAGCGTAGAAATAAGGAAAGGCGAGTTATGGCTATCGGGGCAGGTGATTACCGCACCTTTCGCTCGCGCTTGCGCGAAAAATTTCGGGGTGAACTACTAGATTCTCGTGCCGACCGTGCCGTCTATGCTACCGATTCTTCGAACTACCGGATCCCTCCAAAGATTATTGCTTGCCCTAAAGACCGGGATGATCTGCGGATATTGCTGCAGGCTGCCCGGGAATGTCGGGTGCCGGTGACAGCGCGCGGGGCGGGTACTTCGTGTGCGGGAAATTCTATTGGCCCCGGACTGGTAATCGATTACTCTCGTCACCTTAATCAGATCATCAAAATTGATCCCGAAAAACGCTATGCAATTGTTGAACCGGGGGTGGTACAAGCCCAGTTACAACAGGCGGTGGCTCCCTATGGATTGCGTTTCGGGCCAGATCCTTCCACCTCTTCTCGCTGCACCATCGGGGGTATGGTTGGCAATAATGCTTGCGGTCCGCACGCTACCGCCTATGGGCGCACTTCAGATAATGTTTTAGAGTTGCGGTTAATCGACGGGATAGGACGCGAGATTATTGCCGGGCAGACCCCGAAAGACTCAGCAGAAATCACACAAGATGAGTCTGTGGCAGCTGAGCAAATCCAGCAAATACCGGGGCTGAAATCCCTGGTAGCTGCCAATCTAGCTACTATCCGCACCGAGTTTGGTCGCTTTGGACGACAAGTTTCTGGTTATTCCTTAGAACATTTGCTACCTGAAAATGGCTCCGCCCTGGCTCCTTTCTTTTCCGGCACCGAAGGTACTTTGGGAGTAATTACCCAGGTAACCGTCCGACTGGTTCCCCTTCCTGAAGCTCCAGTTCTGGTGGCGCTGGGTTTCCCGGATATGATTGCCGCTGCTGCTGCCGTTCCCCGTATCCTTCCGTTAAAACCTCTGGCAGTTGAAGGGATGGATGCCCGGCTGGTGGAAGTGGTACGCCAACATAAAGGCCCGGGCGCAGTACCGGATTTACCTCAAGGTAGTGGTTGGCTTCTATGCGAGGTTGGCGGAGAGGGGCTCGACGAAGAAGCAACCTTGCAACGGGCACGGGAGTTAGCGGCAGCCTCGGGGGCTAGTGGAGATGCAGTCATGATTTATCCGCCTGGTGATGATGCTGCCGCTATCTGGAGGATTCGTGCCGATGGTGCGGGACTTGGGGGACGTACCCCCCAAGGGGATCAAGCCTGGCCAGGTTGGGAGGACGCGGCAGTGCCACCCGAAAATTTGGCGGCCTATCTGCGGGATTTCCAAAAACTCCTCGAACAATTTGGTTTGGATGGGTTGTTGTACGGACATTTCGGGGACGGATGCGTGCATGTGCGGCTAAATATGCCGCTAGGAAGCGCAGCGGGACTAGGGAAATCGCGGGACTTCCTATTCGCCGCTGCCCAGCTAGTTGGAAATTATGGCGGTTCGATTTCCGGGGAGCACGGGGATGGGCGTGCCCGATCTGAGCTGCTGCCCAAAATGTATTCCGCGGAAGCTGTGGATTTATTTGCACAGGTAAAAGCGTTATTTGATCCTGACAATTTGATGAATCCCGGGGTGCTGACTGGCCCGGCAGGCCCCGATAGGGTGGAAGAAAATGTGCGTCGCGCTCAGGTCTGTACCCTTAATGCGCAACCGAACGGTTTTGCTTTTTCCGAGGACACGGGCAGCCTAACCGACGCGTTTCATCGTTGCACCGGGGTCGGCAAATGTCGCGCCGATAACAGTTCTGCCGGCGGATTTATGTGTCCGTCATTCCTAGCAACTGGACGTGAACAGGACGCTACTCGCGGAAGGGCGCGTATCCTGCAGGAAGCCACCAATGGCGGTTTGATTCGTGATTTATCTGACCCTGAGATATGGCGGGTGCTGGATTTATGTCTGGCATGTAAGGCCTGTTCTGCTGACTGTCCTGCCGGGGTGGATATGGCGAAGTGGCGAAGTGAAACTTTGTTTCGACGCTATCGGGGTCGACTTCGTCCTCTGTCGCATTATGCACTTGGCTGGTTACCGCGTTGGTTGCGGGTAATGGCGAAGCTACCGGGATCCGCGCAGTTGGCGAATCTGGCTACTCAGATCCGTCCGCTCACCCAGGCGATGCTTAAACTGCTCCATTTGGATACTGCTCGTACGCTTCCTCGTTTCGCCACCCGCTCTTTAGAGAAGCAATATCCGAACCGTCTGTTGTGGCCAAAAGAATCAGAGATTCTCTCCTGGGGGCAAGGTTATTGCGTAAAGCCGGGATTGATGTCTACTAAAGAAGCTGTCGGTAAAAGGGAAAAGCAAAGCAGTCAAGTGGCACATGCTGCGTTGAAATCCGTGGTTATCTGGGCCGATTCTTTTTCCCGAGGATTAGACCAACGGGGAGTGAAAGCCGCAATTAAATTGCTCGCTGATGCAGGATGGCAGGTGTTTTTAGCGCCCCCAGATACTTGTTGTGGGTTGACTTGGATAACTACCGGGCAGCTAAAAGGGGCACGTCAGCATCTAGAGAAATTGCTTGCGCGCCTGGCACCCCCGGCTGCTAACGGAATTCCGATAGTGGGGATTGAACCCTCTTGTACCGCGGTACTTCGCGATGATCTGTTAGAACTATTCCCATCAGATCCGCGTGCTCTGATGGTTAGCGAATCTACTTTTACGCTTGCGGAGTTCATTAACGCTAATTGCTCAGACCTGCCACTTCCTGATTTAAGTGGTGTGAGTGTAGTGGCGCAGCCTCACTGTCACCATTATTCGGTGATGGGATGGGAAGCGGATCGTGCCCTACTAGAAAAAACTGGAGCTAAGCTGGTGGAACTGCAGGGGTGCTGTGGGATGGCTGGCAATTTTGGAATGGAGGCAGCCCACCGTCAAATGTCGCTGGCGGTAGCAGAACGCGCCCTCCTCCCTGCTTTAAAAGATAATCCCGAGGCAATTTTCCTGGCGGATGGGTTTTCTTGCCGCACTCAGGCAGAAACTTTGGCGGGACGCCAAGGCGTGCATTTAGCGGAATTGCTGGCTGGGGCAGATATACCTGCATAAAAATAATTCTTTAAATCGCCACTGGCACTAAAACCGGTGTCTTTGGGGTTATCCGTGACACAATAGGAGAAGAATCTTTAAAAAACAGGGAACGGTGAATCGATGGCACTTTTTGAACTGGAATCTGGTCGTCTCATACCGGCACAATTTGGGACCCCGGTGGGGCATGGCCTGGAAACAGATGTGCTGGAGTCAATTCGCTCACAGGTGCTAGAGGTTATTGACCGGCCTCTCTTCCCCGTTGCTTGGGCAGGCACTGTTGAGCAGGAAGAAACCACTGCCGGTCCGCACTCTTTGACTGCGTTAGATGCTTCTGGCCAGGTGGTTTCGGTGGAGGTTCTTTCCCGTCTGGATCCGGTCAGCCTAGTGGCCGCGATGTCTCGCTTGGGGCAAGTCTCTGGGCAAGGATGGATGGATTTAGCCGCGCAATACCCGGGCGGAGTACAAGCTTTCCAAACTGGTTGGGCAGAGTTCCGAGAGGCGATGCCGCCTACCACTCAACCTGGTCCCCGGTTAATTCTGGTAGTGGGGGAAATTGATCAGTCCTGCTATTCCGCTCTGGGAGTGTTGTTTGCTTCTGGCCTGGAGATTCACCAAGTTTCTTCACGCCAGATGTCTAATGGGCGCCGCTTCCTGGAGGTTGCCCAGCTCAGCTCCACCTCGATGAGCTGTGTGCGTCCGCAGATTGGGGGGCATCGCGCCCCGACTCCCCAGATTTCTTGGCATGTTGACGAGGAAGTTTCCTCCTCGGAAGAACCTGAGATTGCGCTGGTTCCTCCCACTCCTCCCACTCCGCCCGAGTATCCAGAGGGGTCATCCGCAGAAAGCGAGGCAGTAGCGGCAGCTCAAGAGGAAGAATCCCCGCTCCCGACAGGGGAAGAGGATAATGAAAATCAGGGAGAAAGCCTCGAGGGCGAAGCGATATCAGAAGGGGAAGCCGCTTTGAGCGAGGGTGAAGCTGAAAGCGAAGAAGCCCCCGGTAAAGGCGCTGCTACGGCTGAGGATTCGGAGTCAGTAGCTATCCCGCAACTGCTGCAAAAAAATCCCGAGGGGCTGCGATCTATTTCTACCCTGGTCGGGCAAGACGCAGTGCTGCTGTGGTCAGACGAGCGGGGGCGAATCTGCGAAGCGCTGCTCAAACAGGAGGGCGTGATTGACCCCGGTGACGGGCAGTTCACCGATCAGGTGCAAGTTGCATTCGAACAGGTGGGGGGCAATAGCCAGGTTGATGGTTGGGAAGCCTTCCGGATTGGGAATCTGGAGGGGCCGACTTTAGCAGAAGCTATTGCGGAAGTAAATGCCGAAATTGAACGCAATAACGGGATGCGCCAGGGAAAACACGGTCAATAGAGGAAAGAAAATGGGGAAAGGAAGATCGTCGGCTGCCTCTTTGCCAACGCAGCCACCAGCCACACCAGCGCCGGTAGGGCGGTGGGTACCGGATATTCTTGGCAAAGGATTTCAGACGCGCACCGTGGAGTTACCACGCGATGAAGAGGGAGAACTGTGCGCCACTTTGATACGACACCTGCCTTCTGAAGATCCTTGGGCAATTTCTGGCACCCCCGATGAAACTACTTTCACCTGCCTGTTCATTCATGGATGGAATGATTATTTCTTCCAACGGGAACTGGCGCGTCATATTTCCCTAGCCGGTGGTGCCTTTTATGCAATTGACCTCTGTAAATACGGGCGTTCGCTGCGAAAATGGCAGACTCTTGGCTGGACTGATGATCTCCTTTCTTATGACCTGGATATTTTTGCTGCTCTAGAGATTATTGGTGCAGAACATCCCGGTTTGCCGCTGGTATTGGCCGGGCATTCTACCGGCGGGCTAACTGCCGCCTATTGGGCTAATCGTCACCCAGAACGGGTGGGGGGACTGCTGCTTGATTCTCCCTGGATTGAAATGGCGGGGGGGACTTCTCAGCGTTTTGGAGTCCGCGCCCTCGCGGAAATTTTTTCACGGCGCGCAGCTAAGAAAGAGATACCGTTGCAGTCGGCGGATTCCGCTTATGTGGATTCTCTGATGGGTTGGGATCCCACGATTGATGGCACTTTGCCTAAACGCCTGGAACCCTGGGTACGAGATCCTTCATTGCAGGGTTGGCCCCTGGTTTCTCAGTGGAAAGGTTCCCCGGATGCGCTGGTGCGTTTTGGCTGGGTACGCGCGATAACAATTGCGCAAAAGAATCTTTTGGCGGGGGAGCCCACCCAGGTTCCCACCTACTTTCTGACTTCTACCGCTTCATCCACCGGGAAACGCAAGCGGGAAATGATGTTTACTGATTCGGTGCTGAACGTGCAAACTATGTGTGCGAATGCTTGGCGGCTTTCCCGGCGGGTAACTATGGAACGTTATCCAGGAAAACATGACCTATTCTTGTCTTTCCCGGATGTGCGCCAAGAAGTGTGGTTCGGCATTCACCGTTGGCTTGCCCAAGCGTTGCCTGGGCAGGCTCGCTCGGTTGCCGATATTGGTGATACTGCGGCCTGCGCCATCTGTCCCTAGCTTTTAGTTAGTGGGTCTCACCTCTAATCATTATTCTATTTTGGTAAATTATCAGCATACGTACGGGTAAAAGGATGTAAAGGGGCTGCGGTGAGCAAATCAGTGCTTGCAAAATTACAACAGGGTTACCGGGAACAATCAACTGTAAAACGCGCTTTGTGGAGCGGGACGTTTAATACTTTGAGCACGTTTTCCTGGTATGCGTTGCCTGATTACCTGCACTCGCGTAAATCGCGCAGTGGCATAAAAGTACTGTTGTTTGCCGGAGAAGTAACTTGGGGATTGATTACGGACGTTATTCCCTATTTACAAAGCAATTTTCAGGATACAGATAGTGAGGGTTGCGCGGGGCGCCGGGGTGCTTGCGAGTGTCATCAGGATACCGCAGCAGGCAAATCTGAAAATAGTCAGCAGGGGGAGTTTTCAGAGGAGGAAAATCTCTGTGGAGGTTGCAACTCGGAAAATATTACTGAAATCGAAGAGGAAGATAGGGGCAACACCATCTCGGCACCAGTCGCCTTTACTTTTGTTTCCTTCATGCTTTCACTAATGTCCCTCGTGGGAAAGCTGATCTTTTCTAGGGGAGAGAAAAGACGCCAGGCAGGTCGCCGTTATGCGCACACCAAGCAAGCAATATGGATAGCAATTATTACGGGAATATTGAGTGCTGTTACTGAAGCTATCCCGGATTCAGAAGACTAGCTGATCTAGGATTTCGGGCAGTAACGCGGTTGATATCTTCGGTTTTACCAGGGTTTATATCCATAATTGCGTATTTTTCTAAATAATAAACTCTCAGCTAGGCACCTAAGCTGAAACTTAAAAGAGTTTACTCTTAAGTGCCTAGCTGAGAGCTATAGGGGATCTCACCGCTTAAAAGATGACTTGCAGCCGGGGAAACTTCTGCTGCAGCAGTGGCGGTGAACCCTGATTCTTGACTTTTATTATTCTTTACTGGCTGTAGCGTGTTCTTCTCGGGTCAGATTCTCGATTGCCTCCACATCGGGTTGCGGGGTATGCGGGAACTGATCCCTGACCTCTACCGAGGGGTTACGGAGGTCGATATCAACGTCATCCTCCTGGGGGTTGTAGGGCAGTTTCCCGTTTAGCACATCGTAAACGCGCTGACGATCAATAGTATGTGTCCAGGTGCCAACCAGCAGGGTGGCACCTGCGTTCCCGGTGAAGTTAGTTAGAGCTCGGGCCTCTGACATGAAGCGGTCGATGCCGACAATCACTCCTACTCCGTCTAGTAATTCCGGACGGTGTGACTGTAAGCCGGCAGCTAAAGTAGCGATCCCTGCTCCAGAAACGCCGGCGGCGCCCTTTGAAGCAATCATCATGAAGATCAGCAAACCGATTTGCTCGCCCAATCCCATGGGCTTGTTCATGGCATCGGAGATAAAGATAGCTGACATGGTCAGATAGATCGCGGTTCCGTCTAGGTTGAAGGAGTAGCCGGTAGGAACCACGATCCCTACCGTGATCTTGTGAATCCCCAAGTGCTCCATTTTGCGCATTAGGTTTGGTAAAGCCGATTCCGAAGAAGAAGTAGCTACTATCAGTAGGTATTCTTTCGCGAGGTACTTCATAAGTTTGAAGATGTTGAAGCGAGTAAATATTGCCAATATGGAACCGAGTACCACGCAGATGAACAATATACAGGTGATATAGAAAGCTACCATCAAAAGCAACATTTGCCCCACAGCTTTGGCGCCGGTTGAGCCAACCACTCCCGCCATGGCGCCAAATGCGCCGATGGGAGCCAGCCAAAGAACCATGTAGAGTACCTTGAACACCAGTTTTTGGATGGCAGCGACAGCACGCAGGATCCCATCCCCGGTTTTACCGAGGCTTTGTACCGCGAATCCTACCAATAGGGCGATAAACAGGGTTTGGAGCACCGAGCCGGAGGTTAGGGAGGAGAAAAAAGTGTCGGGGATAATGGATTGGATAAAGCCAACGATACCGTCTGCTTCCTGCTTGTTACCGGAAGTAAACTGGGCGGCTGCCCCCTTGGTAGCCTCAATGTTTAGGTCGCTGCCAGGCTGGATTAGATTTCCCACGACCAAACCGATACCTAAAGCAAAAGTTGACATTGTCATGAAGTAGGCGAGGGCGATTCCGCCGGCTTTACCTACCGAGGCAGCGGCGCGAACCGAGCCAATCCCGAGCACGATCGTACAAAAAATGACCGGTACGATCATCATGGTGATGAGCCGGACGAAGGTGGTTCCGACGACCTTGAATTCCTTGGCCACATCGGGGGCGGCTATTCCGAAAATGATCCCGGCGACTACCGCGATGATGACGGCGATATAGAGCCAGTGAGTGTTATCTTTCTTGGGCTTTTTACTTTCCGGTACGTAAGGTGTGCTTGCAGTTAACTCAGTAACCTCGAGACTAGATTCCCTAACTTCTGTATCTTTGTTCTTTTTGCGTTTGAGTATAGTCATAGCGGAACTCCTGCTTTGGATCATTTTGCTAGAACGTGGGACTAAATAACTAGGGGGAAAATAAAATTTTATCTTCCCAGCGAAGTGTGAAAGTAGGCTACAACCACTAAAGTCTTGATGCAAGAGAAAAAATTTGGTTTAGCCCATATTTTAGCCATAGGTCTTTTATCCTAGGCCGTGGAAGGCTGGTTGTGATGTAGGGCACAGTTCTTAGGTAAGGGGGTGAGGTAACCGTTCTGGCATGTAGCTGAGGGTGGTAGTGATCGGGGTGTGGCCGGACGGGAATCCGGGGTGGGTGGTGCTGAGGGTGCAATACTGGAAATATTCAAATGAACTCTGAACTCAACCCTCAACAGTTGCGAGTCAAGCTGAGTGTTCTGCAGTTTTCTGGTTTGCACTTTTCCCAGACCGCTTTTGTGTTGGTCTATGTCCTCGTCGCTATTGTCTAGGCGGTAGGTAGCGTTGTGAGGACGTGCTAGTGGGGAGAGATTCCGAGAACAGTGCAGACTAGGCGCTAGCGATTTGAAAAATAGAGAATCGCTAGTCAATAGGCGCTAACAAATGATAGGTGGGGTGCCGTTCGGGATGATCCCGAACGGCACCCCGCTTTTATTAAATAACCCACAAAAGAGGCCTATCCTGCCCTTCTGCTTTGACCAGTAGATAAACGGGCTGTTAAATTGGCTATTGCCCAAGATCGCCGGTGCCCACACCAGTGGGTTTAAGTTCCAGATCGGAAGCCTGTGTAGGTTGAACGATGCGTAACGTATCGAAAATGGTTGCGAGTCCTCGCAAAAGAGGATGTCCTTCCCCTGGGGAAGACAGCAGCTAAGATCGATAGGTTTATTTTCGCCCCGTGCAATCTGCACGGGGTTTTCTTGTTCTGGCCCCCGGCACGGATAAATGGAAGGAGGGCCTAATGGCGAAAGCTGATAAGCAAGCCATGATCGCTCAGCTGGAAGAAAAAATCAGCTCGGCATCGGCCCTGCTGCTCACCGAATACCGCGGGTTGACCGTGGCTCAGATGACTGAGCTGCGCAAGAGCCTGGCAGGAACGGCTACTTATTCCGTCACGAAGAACACGCTGGCTAGGATTGCCGCCAAGAACCAGGGAATTGACTTCCTGGACGAGGAGCTAACCGGTCCGACCGCAATCGCGTTCGTAACCGGAGAGGCCGTGGATGCGGCTAAAGTGCTGCGCGACTTCGCCAAGGAAAACGAGCAGTTGGTTATTAGAGGCGGTGTCCTCGACGGTAAGTTCTTGTCTGCAGATGAAGTCAAGAAACTCGCTGAACTGGATAATCGCGAAACTACGCTGGCCAAACTGGCTGGTGCAATGCAAGGCAAACTGGTACAGGCTGCCTTTATGTTCAAGGCGCCCGCCTCCAAGGCGGTTCGCACCGTGGACGCCCTGCGCGAAAAGCAGGAAAAAGCGGCTTAGTAAGGCCGCATAGATCGACAAGAAAAAATCTGCCTCGCGTGGGCAAAAATAGGAAGGAATGCCAATATGGCTAAGCTCAGCAAAGAAGAGCTAATTGATGCTTTCAAAGAAATGACTCTGTTGGAACTGTCCGAGTTCGTTAAAGAATTCGAGGACGTCTTCGACGTAGAGGCCGCGGCTCCTGCCGCTGTCGCCGTTGCTGCCCCCGGTGCCGCCGGTGGCGAAGATGCAGCCGAAGAAAAGACCGAGTTCGACGTAGTGCTCGAAGCCGCTGGCGACAAGAAGATCGCCGTAATCAAGGCTCTGCGCGCGCTGCAGCCCGGACTGGCCCTGAAAGAAGCCAAGGAAAAGGTTGACTCCGCTCCCACCACCGTTCTGGAGGGTGCTTCCAAGGAAGACGCCGAAAAGGCCAAGGCTGATCTGGAAGGCGCGGGCGCCACTGTTACCCTTAAGTAAGGCTAGTTAGTCTTTTACTTTTAAAAAAGCTGTGCGGGGAAAATCTTCCCCGCACAGCTTTTGCATTCGCCCGACCGTCTAGAATGCTTAGACCAAGTAACATTCGGGTTAATGCCCATCTCGCATGCCTTTATTTCATTATTTTTTCTGGTAATGCTGGTTAATTTTGCTTTTATTTAACTCTGGGAGATGTAGATATCTTCGCGGAGGGCGCAAATCCGGGTAAATCACCCGACAAGCATGATTGTGCAAGCTAGGATGCAAACAGTTGCGGCGCCAATACTTATCCAAGAACCGAGGGGATTCCATGACCGTACTGCGGCACCTAGGTAACAGAGAATGGCTGCTCAGCGCGCTGGCAATCATCACCATCATTTGCCAGGTCTTCTTGGATTTGCGCCTGATCGACTACATGCAAACCATCACCGAAATGATTGTGAAGCCAGGTGCTACGGTCGGCGGGGTACTCGCCGAAGGTGCAAAAATGTTGGGCTGCGCCGCTGGATCCCTGGCAGTAGCCGTAATTACTGGCTATTGCATGGCCATGATTGGTGCCACTGTCGCCCGTAACCTGCGTCAAGCGGTGTTCACTAAAGCGATTTCGCTCCCGGAAACAGACTTTGAATATTTCGGCGCACCCTCGCTAATTACTCGTTCCACTAACGATGTGACCCAGGTACAAATGTTTGTGGTGATGGGGTGTCAGCTGATAGTAAAAGCCCCCATTCTCACCGTCTGGGCTCTTATCAAAATTGCAGGTAAGAACTTGACTTGGACTGCCGCTACCGGGGTTGCGGCTTTGATTTTACTGGTGATGATCTTCGTTATTTGGCGGATCGTGATGCCACGGATGATGCGGATGCAGCGGATAACTGATGACTTAAACCGGGTATCCCGCGAGCATATGGAAGGGGTGCGGGTGATCCGCGCCTACGGTTCCCAGGATTTTCACCAGCAGCGTTTTGAAGCCACCAACACTGAGCTAACCCACACTCACCTGATGGTCTCCGGCACTTTTTCCTTCATGATGCCCATGATGAACACGGTGATTTCCGGGCTTATCCTGGCGATCTATGTGCTGGGTGCTTTCATGATTTATGCCGCCGCCGCTCCCGCGAAAGTAACCCTGTTTTCACAGATGATCGTATTTTCCGGGTACGCTACCCAAGCGATCAGTGGTTTCCTAATGATGGCCATGGTGTTCGTATTTGCTCCCCGCGCGATTGTGGCTAATCGCCGCATTAGGGAAGTGCTTGATTGTGAACCCTCCCTGGTCGATCCGGTAGTTTCTGCAGACCAGCCCCCATCCTCCCTCGGAAAAGAAATCCGCCAAGATCTGCAGGAACCGGCGATTGAGTTTAGGGATGTTTCATTCCGCTATCCCCGAGCTGAAAATGACGCTCTCCACCAGATAAATCTAAAAATTCCGCGCGGGCAGACCGTTGCCCTAATTGGAGCCACCGGCAGCGGAAAAACTTCACTGGTGAACCTGATTGCCCGAGTCTACGATCCTCGCGAAGGCCAGGTTTTGGTTAACGGCCAGGACGTGAGGGAATGGCGCTTGCACGACCTGCGTAACCAAATCGCATATTCACCCCAAAAAATCACCCTGTTTACCGGTACTATCGCTTCCAATATTGCCTTGGGAGAAGGTCCGAAAGACATAACCCCCACAAATGTCGTAAAGGCCGGAGATACTGCTGCCTGCGACTTTATCGCTGATAAAGAGGGCGAGTTTGCAGCGGAAGTAGCTCAAGGAGGCAGTAATTTTTCCGGCGGACAAAAACAGCGGATTTCGATTGCCCGGACAGTGGCTAGAGATGCCCAAATCCTGATTTTCGATGACACTTTTAGCGCCCTCGACTATGCCACCGACCGGGATATTCGCGGGGAACTGGCAGAAAAAGCCCGCGGGAAAACCCAGATTATTGTGGCGCAGCGGATCGCGACCGTTAGAGAGGCCGACCAGATTTTAGTCATCGATCACGGCAAGATTGTGGAGCGAGGAACGCACGAATCCCTGATGGCGTCCTCGAAGATCTATCGCGAAATTGCGCTGTCCCAACTCTCTGAGGAGGAGTTGGCATGACAGAGACAGAAAAGAGCAGGTGGGAGCAGCGAGTCGAGTCGGCGCGGCGCGGTCTTGAACCAGTCGTCAAAAAGATGTCCCCGGTGCGCCCGGGAGGAAGCCGCGGCGAAAACGTCTATGAGAAGGCCCAAAAGGGAAAGTTCGCCCAATCGGTCCGCGGCCTTGCCCAGTTTCTGGGACGCTACCGGATAGCGATCCTGTTCGCGGTAATTTTGGCGGTTGCTGGATCGCTGCTGACTGCGATAATGCCGATGTTTTTAGGGCTGATAACCGATGTGATCGCCTCCGGGCTGCGCAGCAGTATCGATATGGACAAGATCTTTCATTTGTTGCGGATAGCAACCCTCGTCCTCGTTCTGGGATTCTGCTTTAACCTGGGGCAATCGCTGATCATGGTGGTGGTTACCCAACGCACCGGGCAACGGATGCGCTCCGCTATTGACCGAAAAATCGATCGCCTGCCGCTGTCCTTCTTCGACAACACCAGTCACGGCGACACCATGAGCCGGGTAACCAACGATATCGACACCCTGGTGCAAACCCTGCATTCGGCAATCACCACCATCATTACTGGAGTAGTAACCCTGGTAGGTGCCGCGTTTATGATGCTGTACACCGAGTGGCGGATGGCGTTAGCCGGTATGGGAGTAACGCTTCTGGGGTTCGTCCTCAACGCGGTGATTATGGTGTTCTCTCAGCGGTTCTTTATTCGCCGGCAATCCTATCTGGGCAGTCTAAACGGGCATATCGAAGAATCGTTATCCGGGCAGGGAATCATCAATATTTACAATGCGGCAGCTGCCACCACTGCTGAGTTTAATCGCCGTAACCAGCGTCTTTATAGTGCCACTTGGCGCGCTGATTTCCTCTCCCAATTGATGATGCCGGTAATGGGGTTCGTGGGAAATCTGGGTTACGTAGTGGTATGTGTGCTAGGTGCAGTCCTGGTGGTGAAAGGTAACCTCACCATCGGAGTAATCGCCGCATTCATGCTCTATATCCGGGTTTTCACCCAGCCCTTATCGAACCTAGCTTCCGCGGCGGCCTCCTTCCAATCTGCGGCAGCTGCTGGAGGGCGCGTTTTTGAGATCCTAGAAGAGGACGAACTGCCCGAGGAATCAGAAAAACCGGCGCTGAGCAGCGAGGTAACCCGGGGAGAGGTGGAGTTCCGGAACATCCACTTCTCCTACCAACCGGGCAAAGAAATTATTCACGGATTTTCTGCCCGGGTACATCCGGGACAAAACGTGGCCATCGTAGGTCCGACTGGAGCCGGAAAAACCACCCTAGTAAACCTATTAATGCGCTTTTACGAACTGGACTCCGGGGAGATTCTCCTGGACGGTACCCCGCTTTCTGTGATGCGGCGCGAGGACGTGGATTCACAGTTCGCGATGGTGCTCCAGGACAGCTGGATGTTCCAAGGAACCCTGCGGGAAAACATTATTTATTCTCAGCAGGAAGTATCCGAGGAACGCCTTGAACAGGTGATTAAGGCAGTCGGACTAAGTGATTTGGTTGCGCAACTGCCCCACGGCCTCGATACTGAGATCCGCGAGGATTCTGCCCTTTCAAGCGGGCAGCGCCAGTTGGTGACTATTGCCCGCGCGATGGTTGCCGATAAGCCGCTTTTGATTCTTGATGAGGCGACTTCCTCGGTCGATACCCGCACAGAGCAGCTGATTCAACGAGCAGTAGCCAAAGCTACTGCGGGCCGTACCTCGTTCGTGATTGCCCATCGCCTGTCGACAATTCGTGACAGTGACGTGATATTCGTGATGGAACATGGCGATATTGTCGAGCACGGGACGCACGAAGAGTTACTGGCCGTGGAAGGCGCGTACGCCCGCCTCTACAACGCGCAGTTCACCAAAGGTGACATTGATGCCTAAGTGTATTGCAGGGGGGAGATTTTTCCTCCTGCCCAAAGTCTGAGAAAATACTGCCGTATTTTTTCAGACTTTATGCCCACCGCGCCTGTTCGGATAAAATCTCCCCCCTGCATCCCTTATTTTCGTCTGTGTCTTTGTGTTGCTGCGCGTTGAGGGGTGCCGGTCTTCAATAATCGTATTTCGCCAAATCCATCAGCGAAATGACGCCAAATCTACCAGTGAAATCGCGCCAATTTCATCAGTATGGAATATAAATGCTGGTAGTGAAGATGTGTGAGTCTAGTAGTTCTAAGCTAGAAAGCGCGCTAGCTAGGGGATTTCTCGCCCTAAAGCACCTTAGAGAAGAAGTCTTGGGTGCGCGGGTTTTGTGGATGGTTAATCACCTGGTCAGGGGTGCCCTGCTCCAGGATTTTACCTTCGTCCATAAACACTACATGGTCGGCGACCTCCCGGGCGAAACCAATCTCGTGGGTTACCACGATCATGGTCATCCCTCCGCGTGCCAGGTCTTGCATGACCGATAGGACTTCCCCTACCAACTCGGGATCGAGGGCAGAAGTAGGCTCGTCAAAGAGCATTAGCTCGGGCTCCATGGCGAGGGCGCGGGCAATAGCTACCCGCTGTTGCTGTCCACCTGAAAGCTGAGCCGGGTAATGATCGGCACGCTCCGCCAGCCCTACCCGCTCTAGCAGCTCCAGAGCCTTAGTTCGTGCCTCGTCTTTACCAATTCCTTTCACCTGGGTAGGTGCTTCCATCACGTTTTCCAGTGCAGTTTTGTGGGGGAATAGGTTGAAACGCTGAAACACCATGCCTACTTGAGAGCGCTGGCGCGCGATTTCCTGATCGGTTAAGCGACGTAGCACTGTTCCCTGCTCGGTGAGCGAACCGCGGCGGCGATCCAAATAGGCACGTAGTGGATTTTTCGAGGGCGCGCACTCTTCCATCCCCAATAGTTCCCCGTTGAGGTAAACACGCCCTCCGGAAACCTGTTCTAGCTCGTTCACACAGCGCAGTAGGGTAGATTTCCCGGATCCAGAAGGGCCGAGGAGGACGCATACTTCCCCCGCGCCAACTTGTAAACTTACGTCCCGCAGCACGTGGAGATCCCCAAAAAACTTGTGGACGTGCTGTAAGTCTACCATTAAGGGTTGATTTTCTGGTTGTGAGGTCATGGGGTGTACTCCAAGAAAGGATCGTCTTTAGTGGTACCAGATTCGGCCATCGCGCGTTGTTTACGCGAACCGGTGGGTTTCCTTTGCTTTCCGGTGCGCTCGTCGAAACCGCGGCCGAAGTAGCTTTCGATATGGCTTTGGATCACCATCAAAATCGAAGTAATCGACAAATACCAAATTGCTGCCACCAGTAATAATGGGATTGGCAGGAATAAGCGTTGCCCGATAGTTTGGGTGGCGAATGTAATCTCCAAAGTAAATGGCACTGCCAAAACTAGAGAAGTAGTTTTCAGCATCGAAATAGTTTCGTTGCCGGTGGGAGGAATAATTACTCGCATGGCTTGGGGGAGAATAATCCGCCGCAAAATTTGGCTGCGTCTCATCCCTAGGGCGCGCGCAGCTTCTTCTTGTCCCGAATCCACAGCGTTAAGACCAGAACGCACAATTTCTGCCAGGTAGGCACCTTCGTTAAGGCCCAGTCCTAAAATGGCGGCAACCGCCGGACTAATCACCGTGTTGGTGTCAAAAGTCAGTAGTTCTGGACCAAAGGGAACTCCTAGCGAGAGGGTGGAATAAAGGGTGGGTAGCATTCCCCAAAACAATAGCTGGGTGTAGATAGGGGTTCCGCGGAAAAACCAAATATAGGTCCAGGAAACCCCTTTCATGATCGGGTTAGGGGACTGGCGCATAATCGCCATGGTTACCGCCAGGATTACCCCGATCAGCATGGAAACTATCGTTAGAATCAGCGTCCACATGATGCCGCGTAGCACCGTGGGGTGGAAGAGGTAGATGGCTACTTGATCCCAACGAAACTTTTCGTTGGCTACCAGACCATGTACCAGCATCGCGGCTAGAATCAGCACTATAACCGCACTGACCAGACGTCCCGGCGAAAATACCGGACGCGGCCTGGTCAGTGCGGCGCCATCTTTAATTTTTTGGCTATTCATAGTTAAAGCTTATGTCCTGAGGTTTTACTCGGAAACTTCGGGATTGATTTCGGCTTTATTTAGGATGAAGTTATCTGAACCGTAAAGCGCGAAAATCTTCTTCAAAGTTCCGTCATCCATCAGTTTCTGCAGTGCCGCCTGTACCGCTTTTGCCAGCTGTTCATTATCCTTATTGACTACAATCCCATGCTTGGCGGTTTCGAAAGCATTACCGATAAGTTCCAGTTCTCCGCCGCTCATCTTTACCGCGTAGCCAACTACTGGGGAGTCGGCTAGTACAGCGTCGTACTGTCCGCCGGTGACCTTGGGGACGATTTCGGTCTGCATCTTGTGTTCTTTTACGGTGATGGCAGGCTTACCCTCAGACTCGCACTGTTTAGAAAGTTCTTTAATGGTGTCCTGCTGGGCGGTTCCGGTTTGCACTCCAACGGTCTTGCCACAGGGATTCTTGGGATCGAACTTCTTGGGGTTGCCTTTGGCTACTCCGTAAGAGAATCCTAGTTCCGCATAGGAAACCATCTGGGTTTCGGCTTCGCGCTCTTTGGTAATGCTGAAACCGGAAACCCCGATGTCGTATTTAGTTCCGATTTGCGGAATTAGAGAATCAAACTCGCCGTGAGTGGTGGTGCCGTCCTTTAGCCCCATAACCTTAGCCACCGCTTTGACCATATCTACGTCATAACCGGTAGGGGTCTTGTTATCGGATTTCATGTATTCGGCGGGTGCATAGTCTACCGAAGCTCCATTTTTAAGGACTCCGGCTTTTTTGATATCTGCCGGCACCAGTTTTGCGACTGCGGGATCGGCTTTAATAGTCGATACATCGAAGCCTTTTTCTCCCGGATCAGTTGCGGGATCGGCGGCACTTCCGCTGCCGGAGCTGCAGGCAGCTAAGCCAAAGGAGGTTAGGGAAATGGCGGCTAGTGCCGCGAGTTTGCGTTTCATGATATCTCCAATCAGTAGGTATGTAGAAAGTATGCAACGATACGAATAATTATACAAACCCGAACGGGGTGTTTGTGGCGGTTATCTCTTTTGGGTTCATTCTTGGGTATAAAATTCTATTTATATTTAGGGAAAACTGAGGTTTTTTAGGGCGAGTACCTGCGTAAGCGCTTTGGGAAACAAAAGACCGATATGCTAGGGAGGTGAACAAACGCTGCTCCCGCAGGTCGCGGCGCGCTATTACTCTTTTGCTTTTTGCCTTGGTGATAGCGCTACTTTTTCCTCTGCAAGTTCAGGCGCGCGAGCGCCCCCGGGTGCTGGTACTGGTTACCTCTGGTCTTTCCTGGTCGGATATCAATCTTCAAGAAAAGAGTGGAAGAGAGTTTATGGAGGCTCTCGGTTCAGCCAGTCTCGCTAACCTGACTCGTCATAACGCCGCAAAAACCACCTGCCCGCTGGATGGGTATCTCACTCTTTCAACTGGCATGCGCGTGACCGCTACCCAAGGGAGAGCCAGTGGGCATTGTCCGAATATTCCTGGGCTCTCTAGCGGCAAGGTTCCTGCCAGCTACATAGCCTCATGGAGGCAAGATGCCTCTCGACAAAATGAACAAGCCGTTCCCGGAACTTTAGGGCAGAGCTTGGCAGCAAACGGCACTAGGGTGCGAGCTATCGGTGAGGGAGCAGCCATTGCGGCTATGGATAGCGCTGGAAAGATCGCCAAGTATAGCCCGCGGGCAGAAACCTCCAGGCTTTCTTCTCAGGTAAAAGCAGCGCTGCAAGAAAGTGATGTAACGATCGTAGATGTGGGTGCGGTTAGTTCCAATACAGAGATTAAAGTTTCCCCTACTTCTCTAAACGCTACTCCCGCCGATGGCTTACCCCGTGTAGATAGGGCGAGTAAACCCCGTGGTGACCAGGTATTAAAGGCGCTTACCGCCGCCCTACGCGGAGCAGGAAAGAATGACCGGATCTTTGGTTTGGATGTGGCTGATCATTCTGCCACACCTCACTTGGGGATGGCTTTTGTACGGAACCCTGACAGCAAAACGGGGATATTGAGTTCATCCTCTACCCGACAACTTGGACTGCTTGCCACTGTCGATTTCACGAAACAAATCCTAGATGTCAGCGGAGCTAATGGCCCTGATTACCTAGTGGGAGGAAGCTTCCGGTCTCAACGGGACTTCGGGCTGGTAGGAAATCTTGATTGGCTCCGTAATCAGGCTTTGCGCGCAGACCAGGCGACTATTGTGCAGGCACGTTTTATTGTCCTAACCGGGATAATATTGCTGCTGTCTACTGTGCTTTTACTCTTTTTATTGTGGCGCAAAAAATTGCGCATTTCCTCCCGCTGTCGCAAATTTTTTGCCGGAATCTGTTTAACTGCCGCTCTGCTGGGGCCGGCAAGCACCTTGGCGGCATATGTGCCGGCGAAAGTATGGGGTGGTGCCGACGGTAACTTTACCCCTAATGCTCTGAAAATGTCTGCCCCCATCCTCACTGCTCAATTCCTGGTGTTAGTACTGTTAATTGCGGGAGTATTTTCCGCTCTCTGCTTGGCTGGCGGTGAGCTTATCGCCCGGAAGTGGGAGTATCTGCGTCACTCGGCGCCGATAATAGTCGCTGCCGTTTTGGTGCTGGCATGGATTTTAGTGAGTCTACTTAGTGGATCTCCAGATCAAATCTCCGCGATGTTTTCCTCTGCTGCTACGGCTGCTACCCGTTTTTACGGGCTCAACAACAATAAATATTCGTTCTTGTTCTCTGCCGTTCTGGCTTTAGAGTGTTTGGGCTTCGTGCCGTTAACAGCGAGGTTCCCTACGCGTCGTCGTCGCTACTTTATATATGGATTTAGTCTACTTGCGGTGGCGGTAATTCTAGATGGTTTCCCTTGGCTGGGGGCGGATGTCGGGGGGCCACTAGCCATGATTCTGGGAGTGGGTATCACCTTAAATTGGGCTCTTGATAAAAAAGTGGGAGCAGGGAAAGTGACTATGCTGATTGTGGCGGCACTGCTATCTTCAAGCGTATTCGTGCTGGTGGACAAATTAGCTATTCCCACTTCTCGGACACATTTTGGGCGTTTTATCTCTGAAGTATCCAGCGGGGGCGGGGGAATTATTGTTGCCCGCAAGGCTCAGGCAATGATTAACACTTTTGGAGGACCGGTAGGATTCGCGGTGGTAATAATCCTGGTATTCACGGTCATCCTCTTGAAGGCTTTCCGTGGCCTAACCGGGTATGCTCCTGCGAAGCGTAGAATCCTAGCTATTTCTATTTCTCGTTCCCTAAAACCAGTTCCGGGCGCATACCGATTTGCGCAAGGGGTAATATTAACTTCCCTGCTTGCAGCGTTAACAAATGACTCTGGTGCTTTGATTTTAGTTTGTGCCGGATTATTTACCCTACCGTCAATTAACGCGATGCTGATTCTAAGTGCTGAGGAAGTAAAGCCCGATTCAGTCCCCAGTCACTAGGTACATAAAGAGTAAGAATCGAAAAATTCGGTGAAGTGGGTAACTTTCCTTGCTAGGGTTTTTGTATGTTCAACACGGTTTGATAGTCTTTTGGGGTGCCTGAGTGTACAAGGCGGGTTACCCAAGCGGCCAAAGGGATCTGACTGTAAATCAGCCGGCGTAGCCTTCGGGGGTTCGAATCCCTCACCCGCCACGGTGCTAAGTCTTCGGACTTGGTAACACACGGCAAACTGCTAACAGGCAGAACGGAATAAGAACCGTTTAGCCAGTGGGTTTGTTTGCTGTTGCCCCGATAGCTCAGTAGGCAGAGCGTCTCCATGGTAAGGAGAAGGTCCAGGGTTCAAATCCCTGTCGGGGCTCCAGGATTTGTCTAACAGATCCTCAAGCGGCGGGGTAGCTCAGTTGGTGAGAGCGCACGACTCATAATCGTGAGGTCGCGGGTTCGAACCCCGCCCTCGCTACTTTTCAATTTAGATTGAAATAGGAAATGCCGCTGATCGGGCGGCCCGAGACATAGAGGTAAATAAGAATGGCCAGCAAGTCGTCCGATGTTCGCCCTAAGATCACCTTGGCGTGCAGCGAGTGTAAAGAGCGTAACTACATCACCAAGAAGAATCGTCGGAATAACCCGGATCGCTTGGAACTGAACAAGTACTGCCCGCGCTGCCGCAAGTCTACGCTGCATAAAGAAACTCGCTAAGGTTCGAATTACGGTAGCGGGCGGTAGCTTTCGGTTGGGATGCTGCCAGAGACAGCCGAGTTTTATAAGCTGGAATACCTGATTTCTTTGCGACTAGGTACCGCTCTCTAAAACTTTAAAAAAGAAGACATAAGCCTAAACGCTAATAGTTAAGGCTAAGAAATAACAAAAGGTTGGGGGTTGCAACGTAAGTTGCAACCCCCAACCTTTTATTTATTTTTCACTAACTAGTTAGTAGCATTTTATTTAGCCAGCGAGTTTTTGCAGCGCCTTCAGGGACTTTTCTGCATTAACTTTCGGACCGCCACCAGCCGGGGGCTCCTCGTCAATCATGATGTCTTGCTCCAGTACGTAGTATCCGTCGAAGCCAGCTTTATCGAGTTCTGCCACAATGGTGCCGAAATCAATATCGCCTTCGCCGATAGGAGCAAACATGCCGGCCTTAACTCCCTGCGACCAGGTAATTTCACCCGGAAGCAGCTTGTCGGTCATTTCCCTATGTACATCCTTGGCGTGAACAATCACGGTGCGACCGGGGTATTCCTTAACAATTGCTTCCGGATCGCAGCCACCACAGACCATGTGTCCGGTGTCCAGGCAGAGCGCCACCTTGGATTCATCCAGCATCTTGCGAATCTCGCAGTCATTTTGAATCATGGTTCCCCAGTGCGGGTGAACGCAGGCTTTCACTCCTGCCTCGGCGCAGACGTCGCTGATCCGATCCAAGTTACCGAACAGAGTCTTCCAACCCTCGTCGTCTAGCACTGGGCGATCATCATAGCCATCACGGCCAGAATCAGCGGCTAGAATTAGGTACTCGCCGCCAGCTACTCGGAATGCTTCCAGTTCTTTCTTTACTGCTGGAATCGGATCAACCTGGGGATCGTGCATGATTGCCAGGAAGAAAGCTCCGACCGGTTTCAGGTCATATTTCCCAACTTCTTCCGCACGCGCGGCAGCCTCAATTGGCAGCCAACCCTGAGGGCCGAATTCGGTGGCAGTTAAGCCGATTTCCTTCATCTCGGTCAGGACCCGCTGTGGGGTCATCTGGTATCCCCAACCTGGTACCTCGCATACGCCCCAAGAAATCGGAGCTCCCGCAATCTTCATATTTTCCTCCATTATTGGTTTCCAGGTGAAACGTCTTTTACGCGACCTGATATTTTTTATTTTTTGTATTGGTTAATATTTGTGTCCTAGCGGACCTTAATGTCTTGCCTCGTTTAAAAGCGAAGCCGAGATCGGTGCTCGAAATCTATTCGCCAACTTTAACCGGACGCTGCTCGCGGGCGGACTTTTCAGCCGCTTCTGCCAGCAGTAATGCCTGCGCTCCGTCTTCGATAGAAGGAGTGGGTTTGCCGCCCTCTTTAACGATCGCGATGAACTGGTTAAGTTCAGCTGCGTAGGCATCCGCGTAGCGAGTTAGGAAGAAGTCCAGATAGGGCTCGCGGGAAAGCGAATAGCTATCTTTGGACAGCGCCACCGTGGTGGGACGCATATTATCGGCATTAAGTTGCCCCTCGTGTCCGGTAACTTCCAGGCGCTGGTCATAACCGGTTGCGCAGTGGCGGTTGTTAATAATGGTGGCTACTGCACCCGACTTAGCAGTTAGTACAATCACCGCAGCGTCAAAGTCGTTGCAAGCGGCAATTTCCGGATCCAGGTTTTGAGGAATAGTGGTTACGGTGTCAATATCGCCCAACAGGAAGCGTGCCATATCGAAATCGTGGATGGTCATATCTTTGAAGATTCCACCCGAAACTTTAATGTAGTCGGCGGGCGGGGCAGCCGGGTCACGAGAAATGATGGTTACCTGTTCAACTTTGCCGATTTCTCCCTGATCCATTAGTTCTTTTACGCGTGCAAATGAGGGATCAAAGCGACGGTTGAATCCCAGCATCACCGTGGGATCTAGCCCTTTAAGGGCTTCCCGTAGTTCTTCAACTTTTGCAGTTTCCATGGCTACCGGTTTTTCGCAAAGTGCAGCTTTACCGGATTTAGCGGCCGCGATGATGTGCGGAACGTGCAAAGGTGTCGGAGAACCAATGATTACCGCATCGATATCGGGGTTATCCCAGATTTCTTTTTCATCGGTGACTCCGCGACCGCCGTATTGTTTAGCCAAGGCGTCGGCAGCATCTTGACGAATATCAAAAACTACTTCTAGAGAAGCATCTGGGTTAGCCGCTAGGGTTTTAGCATGAACATGGCCAATCCGTCCGGCACCCAATAATCCAAATCTCAACATAAAACAACTCTGTTCTCTGTAGGGGAGTAATAGGCTCCCATTCCTTTGTCCTTACATTAATAACAATAGAGGAACGAGTCAGGAATGTAAACACTTAACCCGAAATGTTTCGGTAACGCCGGTTACTATTACTCTCGATACAAAGAGAAAGTGCGTTCTCTTCAAAGTAAGAAAGCGCTGGAAATGGCCGTAGACGTCACTTCCAACGCAGCAGCATCAAGAAGCCCCCGAAGGCCACACCCAACCCCAAACCCAAGTTCCAGTTGCCGGCACTAGGGATAGGGTAGGCGCCAGAAGAAATATAGTAGATCACTACTAACACCAATCCAATCAGCATTAGCGTAACTGAAAGGGGTGCCCACCAGCGAGGAGAGGGCTTCATGTCAGCAGCCCAAGATTTATTTAACTCTTCGGGTTGCTGGGAGCGGTGAGGCTGAGCGCCCTTGCGCTTACGAGACTCCGGCACGAGAACCTCCAAAAAGTGCGATTATATTAGCAAAACCCATTCTAGTGGGAATAGTGCTGCAGACCTAGTTTCGTCTGTTTTCCGGTAAATTCAGTCTAGGATAATAGCAGGGAAAAATGCTCAGTGACCCGGATAGAAAACCTCGGAAGAATATGATTAGACAAACCAAGCAAACACGGCTGGAAAAAGAAAAACGCCGTAAGCGCTTCGACCCCATCGCAGCTTTCGGGGAACTTTTAATTATTATCGGACTACTGTTTGGATTATTTGCGTTTTGGGACGTGTTCGTCACTGACTGGCAGGTGGCCAGCTATAACCATCAAGCACTGGATTCATTTCAGAAAAACACCAAGAGCTGCCCAAATCGTATTTCCAAAGATGAGCGCAAAAGCGCTCCTCCCAGTATTGGGATTAAACAAGAAAATGAGACTCTAGGGGCGCTGCACGTCCCGAAGTGGAACTATATGGTGATCCCAGTTAAGGAAGGGACGACTCAGCTAATTTTGAATACCGGGGCTGCGGGACACTACGAGACAACGGCACTACCAGGACAAATTGGGAATTTCTCAGTGGCTGCTCACCGCAGATCGTTTGGATCTAACTTCCGGCGAATCGACGTATTGAAACCCGGGGACACCGTAGTAATGGAAACCGACAATGAGTGGTTAATCTACAAGGTTAGAAACCACAAGATTGTGTCACCCACCCAATCGAACGTCATTCTACCGGTACCAGAAAAACCGGGAGAGCAGCCCACCGAACGACTAATGACTATGACCACCTGTAACCCTGAATATGGGAACTGGGAGCGCTATATTGTGCATCTTAACTTCGACCATTGGGTGCCTCGAAAAAGCGGTATTCCCCAGGAATTAGCAGAAGGAGGTAACGCATGTGCGGGTTAATCTGGGATTTACTTCCCGGTCCCAAATGGCTGAAATTTCTGCAGGTGGTATTGATGGTTGCCCTGGTCATTATGGCTTGTTTCTGGTGGTTATTCCCCTGGGTCTCTCAGACCCTAGATTTAACCGGAACCACCGTAGATAGCTCTCTGGGATTTAGCCAGGACGGAGCCCTCTAAGTGTTGTTCCCCGGTTTACCGACTGGGGTTTAGGGGTTCGGCTGATCCGGCTCCTCAGAACTATTATTTGTAGGTTGTGAGGGCGGAGCAGACTGCTGCGGCGGTGTCTTCGCTACTCTAACTGTTACTGACGCGCCGTTCTTTACCCTACCGGAAGGCTCTACCGAAATAATTTGTCCATTGGGAGCTTGACTGGTTTCCTGCGTTACCGTGTTCGTTTGTAAACCGAGACCTGCCAGGTACCTCAACCCATCTTGCTGGCTCTTACCTACTACTTGAGCGGAGTCAATCGAAACATAGCCAGAGGAAAGCACCAAAATAATTTCATCATCTTTGCTAACTGAACTACCTGCTTCTGGGGTGGTGCGGATTACCCGTTCAGATGCCGTTCTAGCGTCATCCTCATATTTTACCGATCCCACCCGTAAACCGGCTTCTTCTAGGGTTTTTCTAGCGGCATCTTGGGTTTGCCCGGAAACATCGGGTACCGTAATCTCAGCAGCTCCCGAGGACAAATGAATCGTTACTGTAGATCCCGGATCTACTTTAGAACCAGAATCAGGATCAGTTTTAGCCACTTTCCCCTTTTCCACTTCGTCGGAAGCCACAGCAGATCCCTGTTCCATTGTTAACCCCAGGTCCTCCAGGGTGCGTTGTGCTTCAATTGCGCTCATTCCGATAATTTCTTTAGGGATGGTTACCTGCTCGGGTTCCTGATTTTTACCGGAAGCAATCAGCCACCAAATTGTTCCTATTAGTGCAACAGCAACTATTATCCCGAGAGTAACTGCCCAAATAATCCTCTTTCGTTTCTTCTTGCGAGCCGCTTCCTCGTCTTCCGATTCCGGTTCTGATTCTTCTTCCATTACCTGTGACCATTGCGCAGGTGGATAGGAGGTTTGGGGCTGCATAAAACCTTCGGTAGGAGTACTTACCGGTAACGGTGGCAGCATCGGAGCAGAAATTTCGGCGCCTGCAGCCGCCCTGACCATGTCTGAGCGCATGGAGGCTGCATCTTGATAGCGTTCTTCTGGTAGTTTCGCCAGGGACTTCATGACCATCCGATCTAGTTCAGGGCTAATATCGGAGGCAATCGAAGAGGGAAGCGGCGGCATTTCTGCTACGTGTTGATAGGCAACTGAAACTGCGGAATCTCCTTTGAAAGGTGCCCTGCCGGTCAGGAGTTC
The DNA here is from genome assembly GCF_900604285.1 of Varibaculum vaginae. GTDB lineage: Bacteria > Actinomycetota > Actinomycetes > Actinomycetales > Actinomycetaceae > Varibaculum > Varibaculum vaginae. Next base: position 125,777 of record NZ_UWNY01000001.1, on the reverse strand, counting down.
GAAAAGCATACAGCCACAAGAGTAAAGATCAGAGCGAGTGTCTACCGTTTCTCCGCGTGCTTGTTCCGGAGATAAATATTGAGCGGTACCTACTACAGCATCCGTGCTGGTCATAGTTTGTCCCGAATCCTCTAGGGCGCGGGCAATCCCAAAATCCATCACCTTGATCTTGCCAGAGTTAGTAATCATTACATTGCCGGGTTTAATGTCACGGTGGACTAACCCGCGCTTGTGCGAATATTCCAGGGCGTTTAAGACTCCCGTCATAATCTCTACTGCTTCATTGATGGGAACTGGTTGACCGTCGGTCAGCAATTGGTGAACTGTGTGTCCCTCTACTAGTTCCATCACAATATAAGGAACATGCACTTCCGTGCCTTCCGGAGTGGTAACCACTTGCTCGCCGGTGTCGTAGACCTGGACTATGTTCTCGTGATTCAAGGAAGCAGAGGCTAGAGCCTCGCGCCGAAAACGAGCTAAAAACACCGAATCTTTCGCCAGGTCAATACGCAACATCTTGATGGCGACAACTCGGGAAAGCAGGGTATCGTAAGCCTGATGTACCTCAGCCATCCCGCCCCTGCCGATTAGGGAACGGATTTCGTAGCGGCCTCCGCCTATGCGGTATGGAGAATCTGCCATGTATCTTCCTTTTGTTCCGAAACTATATTTATCATAGCTTTTTGGGTAGAGGCTTCCGAGGAATTAGCCTCTGAAAACAGTAAACTGATACCGAAGCTAAGAGCGGTTACGAGAATCCATAAAATTAAAGTAACCAAAACCAGGGGTAGTGCTGTGTTTCGATTTTGCCGTCCATGCCGAGCTCGCGAAATATCTTGTTTCCACCATTTGTGGCTGAAGAAGGCAACTTTTTCGTAGGGACAACGCAGCCGCGCTACCTCGGCGTCTAGGGAATCGGCTGGATGTAATCCGATTTGGGATTCCAGTCTATGACTCCAAGAAACTAAAGGTGCCGCCAGCGAAGAGGCCGTCTTTTCGGTTTCGGGTGTGTCGGGGGTTGCATAGCGAGGAGGTGCTGGGGCTTTACGCCAGTTAAAAACGTGGGGTAAAGCCCGTAGGCGTTGCATTTGGGAACGTGGGCGGGATGCAGATACCGGGGGAATGAGTTCGGCAAATTCGCGAGGACGCTGCCGCTGCCTAATTCTCTGATCCCACGCGCCCTCAGGAAGAGGAATTGAATCGGGCAGAACCGGGGGAGCGGGCACAGTTCCTCCGGAAAGATAGAGCATTCGCGATCCGTCTTCTTCTTTTGGCCAGGAAGCAGCAAACGGGGGTCGCCAGTTACTGCCGGAAGCAGCCCCTGGAGCAGGGGTAGTTTCGGCAGGTAGAGGGGAGGAAGTAGGGGAAGGAAGCTGCAGTTCAATACTTTTTTTAACCGCAGCCGCGTTGTGGTGCATCTTTTCTAGCTCAGTTAGTTCTTCCAAGTCTTCCTGGGAGTTTTCTAACTCTGCGGCTGGCTCCGAAAGCACTCCAGCTTCAAGGTCAATCCCGGCTGCCTCTTGAGATTGCGGGGATAGGTTAAGCGACTCCTGGAGGCTGGGATGCTCCTGTTCCTCAAGGTGAGGATGGGTCAGGGAGATTTGAACTTCCTCCAGGCGCTGCATTAATCGTTCGGCACTTGCCAGCCGGTTTTGAGGTTCTTTTTCCAAAAGCTGCATCACCAATTCACGCAGCGCTACCGGAATCGACTCTGGTAGCGCCGGAACCGGTTTATTGACATGAGCGAAAGCAATATCTACCGGTTTTTCCCCGCTAAACGGTCTTTTCCCGACTAGAGCCTCATAGGCAATAATTCCGAGGGCATAGAGGTCGCCGGCGGGCGTTGCTGGTTGCCCCATTGCCTGCTCGGGAGGTAGATACTGGGCAGTGCCCATCACCATTCCAACCTGGGTTAAATTAGCTTGACCAGGCGCTTTGGAAATCCCAAAATCAGTAAGTTTTACTTCCCCAGTGGGGGTAACCATGATGTTGCCGGGTTTAATGTCGCGGTGCACGATCCCGGCTCCATGTACCGCCCGGAGAGCATCAGCGGTTTGATAGAGTACCGAAATCAGGAAATCAGCGCTTAAGGTGCGTTCTCGATCAAGAATTTCGGTTAAAGAAACTCCATCAACCAGTTCCATACTGATCCATCCAAGACCGCCGTCCTCACCGGAGGCATGAACCGCCGCCAGGTTAGGGTGATGCACTCTTGACGCGTTGTAGGCTTCTATCTGCAGACGAGAAAGGAAGAGTTTTTTCCCAGCCAGTTCTGGACGCAAAATCTTTAGTGCCAGACGTTCCCCAGTTTTTTCATCTAGAGATTGCCAGACTTCGCCCATACCGCCGATAGCTAAACGGGACAGCAAGAGGTAACGGCCGGAAATCTTCATTCCCACCTTTAAAGCGGCAATCGCTTTTTGGGCATTGGTTGCCTGTTGATCAGAAGTGGCAACCGGGTCAACCGGGGTTGACATTTCTGCTTCGCGCCCTCGAGGTGGCGCAGGTAAAACGTGGTTATCAGTCATGATTCATCGCCGCCTGAATCATGGTTCTAGCAATCGGTCCGCTAACCGGTCCGCCATGGGGAGCAGGGTCTGCGGAATCTCCCTCAACTACTACTGCGAATGCTAGAGGATAGTCAGGAATATCTGCCCAACCCACATACCAGGCATCGGTCATACCTCCGCCGATTTCGGCAGTTCCCGTCTTGGCTCCCACTTCCACTCCGGTAACTGCTGCCGAATTATCAATTCCCTGAGTTACCGCCTGAATCATCATTCCCCGCAACTGTTGCGCTACCTCTTTGGAAATAGGTTTCCCCAGAGTACCCCCGGAGCGATAGGTGCGGGTTTCCTGGCCATCTGGTCCCAGTTCGGCCGCCACCAAGAAGGGACGTACCTGGGTGCCTTGATTCGCTACTGCCCCGGCAACTGTTGCCATCATTAAAGGAGAAGTTCGCACTTCATATTGCCCGATAGCACTCATCATTAAAGAAGGCATTCCCGGGTCACTAGTGGGAAAATATGGTTTTTGTACTGGTAGTGGTACTTTCAAAACGGACTTCGGGTTAAAGCCGAAGGCTTCAGCCTTAGCTTTCAGAGCTTCGTGTCCCAAATCCTGCGCAATTTTCGCAAACGGAGTGTTGCAGGAAATAGCAAAGGCATAGGTAAGTGTAGGGTGCCCGTTGCCACAGGCCATGTTATCAACATTAGAAATTCGCGCATTTGAACCTGGTAAAGGTATCGATACGGGGGCGTCAACCTCGTCCTCAGGGGAGCGAATTCCCTGCTCGAGTGCAGCGGCAGCCGTAATAATCTTGAAGGATGATCCCGGTGGGAACTCTCCCCGTAAAGCTCTATCGAGCATTGGTTTCATCGGGTCTGAGTTCAATCCCTGTAGAGTCTTTTGAGATTCTGACTCGCTACCTTCTGCCACGGTATTGGGGTCAAAACGAGGGGTAGTAACCGCCGCTAGGATTGCGCCCGTCTGATAGTTGATCGCTACTGCTGCGCCTTTGCGATTCCCTAGTGCCTGCGCGGCTGCCTCTTGAATCTTAGGGTTAATAGTTAGGCGTACCCCTCCGCCTTTCTGGTTTTCTCCTGCCGCATATTTAAGCATCTGCGATAAAGCCTGGCTAGAGGCTTCTCCCATTAAAACTGAGTTCTGTAGACGCTCAATCCCGCTAGCATTGCCTCCCGGAGAAAGGTAACCGGTCAGATTAGAGTAAAGCGGTGCCTTATCTGAATAAACTCGGTGGTAGCGCTTACGGTATCCAGTAGAGTCTTTCGTGGGCTCTGAAGTCGCTATCGCGTCGTCTCCCACCATAATGGGGCCGCGTTCAATATATTTGGAACGGTAAAAGGCACGAGAGTTTCGTCCATCCGCGTTGAGAGCATCCGCCCCCAGGAACTGGATATAGGTACAGGCCACCATTAACGATAAAAACATTACGAAAACTACAGAGAAAAGTCTTTTAATCTGTGGATTCATGACGTTCACCTCCAAACGATTGTTGGAGGTGGGAGGGGACAGCGTCTACGGAATTAGCGCGGTGACTTTGCGCAGCTGTAGGTGTCCAGGTAACTGGTTTACGGGCTTCGCGAGGAGGTATGGCGGTGACGTCGCGAACAGCGGGAGATACGGAGGGTATGCTCTTCACCACGGTTTGTTTGGCGTTTTGGCGGGCAATCACCGCTTCCAGTTCGGCAGTATCAATGACTCCGCTCTCGGTAGCTACCGGCTTGCGTGCCTCATTTGAAAGACGCAGCAATAACGCCAGAATCACCCAGTTGGCTACCAGAGAAGAACCGCCGGCTGCGACAAAAGGTAAGGTGAGGCCGGTAGAAGGAATGACCCTGGTAACCCCTCCTACCACTACAAACACTTGGAATCCGATAGTGAAAGCAAACCCGGCTGCCAATAATTTTCCGAAACTGTCACGCACTATTAAAGCGGTGCGTAGTCCCCGTTCCACAAAAACCAGGTAGAGGGTGAGAATGGCTAAAGAACCAGTTAATCCCAGTTCTTCTCCGAGTGAAGCGAAAATAAAATCAGAGTTAGCAAAAGGGGTTAGCGAGGGAGAGCCTTGTGCCCAACCAGTACCTAGGATTTCACCATCGGACATTCCGAAAAGCCCAGAAACCAACTGTCCGGAACCACCGACTGTACGGGAATAAACTTCAGGTTCGAGGGCGTGAAGCCAAACATCTATCCGCGCTTGTACGTGCGAAAACATTCGGGCAGCTAAGAATACCGCCGGCGCGAAGAGAATAGCACCGATTAAAAGCCAAGAGGTCTGGTTAGTGGCCACATACAACATCGCCACAAATAAACCAAAGATTAGCAGTGAAGTTCCCAGGTCGCGCTCGAATACTAAAATTAAAATTGAGGCTGCCCAGACCACTACCAGGGGACCGAGATCCCGCAGGCGCGGCAATTGCATTCCCAGCAGTGATTTTCCGCCTTGAATTAACGCTTCACGGCGGGTGGTTAAATATCCGGCGAAGAAAATAGCCAGGCAAATCTTGGCGATCTCGGAAGGTTGGAGTGAAAAGCCGATATAAATCCAAATCCGGGCACCATTAATGGTGCGCCCAATGAGCGGTGCCAGCGGCAGTAAAAGAAGCACAATTGCCAGTAGCATTGAAAGATAGGTGTAGTTACGAAGTTTGCGATAGTCGCGCACGACTGCCAAGGTAACTATCATTAAAATCACGCCTAGCAGGGTAAATATCGCCTGCTTGAAACCTATATAAAGCTGAGAATTGGGGCCATAAGCCAAATCAAGGCGATAAATCATCACCAAGCCGATGCCGTTGAGCATCAAAACTGCAGGTAATAGCACTGGGTCAGCGTAGGGAGCCAAGAAACGAACTGCCAGGTGGGTAGCAAGAGCGAAGATGGCTAGGATGCAAATATGCAGTACAAAGGAGGTAGGGAGGGCGCCTGTACGGTTGACGTTAATAGAAAAATATCCGGCAAAACAGGCAGCTAAAGCCACTGTAATTAAAAATAGTTCTGCCAGGCGACCAGTGGGATGTTTAATCTTTACCAAAGCGCTTTCCCTCCTTTCCTGTATTGGAACCGTGTGGACTTCTTAGCTCGCGGTTATGGATAACCGTTTAAGATTTGTCGGATTGAGCAGATTTAGAGGATTCGGTCTGCGAAGGATTTTCGGTCGCAGTTGCATCTCTATCGGGCGAAGTATCCTTAGATTCATTTTCGGATACCGAGGTCAAATTGGGGGTCGGAGTGAGAGTGGGACGGGAATACATTCCGTACCATAAAGCTCCCCAAAATAGTCCGATCAAAACCAGTAGACCCACAAGCACCCCTGTAATCCGTCCCCAACGGAACCTAGGAACCCGGGTCTCTTCATTTTTAGTCTCTGCCGGTACTGCCGCTCGTGCCGGAGAAAAAGAATTATCCTCGGCCTGATCACTAGCGGTAGTAATATCAGGGTCGGAATTCTCGCTTTCAAGGCGAAGAGTTTCTTGGGAGAGGGCATCTAGCTGATTACGCACTTGTGACAGTCTGTCGGTAGCGGCAGCTCCCACGATTTGCGGCTCGCTTTGCTGCGGATTTTCTACTATATCGGCAACCACGCAGGTCACATTGTCTGGACCGCCGGCTTTCAGTGCCAATTCCACTAAAGATTCGCAAGCCTGTTGCGGGGTTTCGCTGTGATAGAGAACTTTGCCAATGGTTTGCCCGGAAACGAAACCACATAAGCCATCTGAACATAGTAGCCAGCGATCACCCGCTTTGAGTTCCGGATGAGATTCGTCGAGATTTACGTCTTCTTGGGAATCTCCTAGAACTCGCAGTAGTACTGAACGTTGAGGATGATTTTCTGCCTGATCCGGGGTGAGCTGCCCCGTGTCTACCAGGTATTGCACAAAAGAATGATCGTTGGTCATTTGCCGTAGTTCCCCGCCCCGCAGGCGGTAGGCGCGTGAATCCCCGATATGAGTCATAGTCAAAGCGTTTTCACTACGCCTAATCGCAATGCAAGTGGTACCGAAGCCGGTTAGTGCGGGATCTTGGGTGGAGCGTTCACAAAGTTCCTGATGTGCCTGCCCTAAGGTCGAACGCAGACTTTCTAGAGCCTCCTCGGGGCTTTCGGCTAGGGTGTCGAGTTCACGTAAATGATCGATTGCTATTGACGAGGCAATATCTCCACCGGCTGGACCACCCATCCCGTCTGCTAGTATCAGCAGATTTGGACCGGCATAACCCGAATCTTGGTTAGATTGACGGATTTTACCGATATCGGAGAGGGCAGCATAGTTGAATCCGATGCTCATCTAGTTAGCTCCATTGTTGTTTGTCCAATCCGCACCACGACTCCTAGCTCTAGCGGCTGAGCTGTGGTGAGGCGTTTATTGGCAACGAATGTTCCATTCGTTGAGTTCAAGTCCTCGATAAACCAGCGTCCGTTGTTGTTGTATATACGGGCGTGTCTATTGGAGGAGTAGGAGTCTCGCAGGGGTACCGTGCAGTCGCCAGAACGACCTAATAGAATAGGGGTTCCGTCAAGTTTTAAACGATTACCCGCCAGGGCTCCACCGGTAAAAGCCAGGTAGCGAGGCCGGCCTTTGCGCTTAGATTCTTGAGGCTTGCTTCTCTTATTTTGGGGGCGCCGTGCGCGTGACCGGTTGAGAGGTGATTTTGCGGATGCCGAAGATGCCAGAAAAATATCGCGACGTAGCACTAGCACCAATCCGATTACTAGCAGCCATAAGAGGGCTACAAAACCGAATCGAAGAATGGTGTATAAAAGTCCTACCGCCACGATTACCGCCTATTATTCATCCGCGCTTGATGTCCAAAATAGCAGGTGAGTGCGACCGATGGTTATTTCGTTTCCGTCTAAGAGAGTCGCGGCGCTAATACGGTGACCCTCTACGTAGGAGCCGTTGGTAGATCCCAAATCGGTGGCGATTACCCCCTGGGAAGTGATTCGTAGTTCCAGATGGCGACGGGATACCCCCGGGTCGTGAACCACGATATCTGCCTCAGAGCCTCTCCCTATTACCGTTACTGGTTCGGTTAACAGCCACTGTTGTCCTTCGATATCAATAATTGGATGGGAAGGACTGGCGCCGGCGGTAGTTACCGGCGCGGCGGGGCCGCGGCGGATAGTGTTTTCGATTTTTAGTTCTCCGAGAGGGTATTGCCCGGCAGAGAAAGTAACTTCCACTGGACCTACGAACACGTAGCTTTGCTCCGTGGCATAAGCGGTGGCATCTTGCGCTAATTCTTGCGCAAATACCTGTGAGTTCTGATCCATAACTGACTGGAAGTCTTTTTCGTTTAGGAGTACGCGGTACTCGTTAGGGACTACTACGCGACCATCGCTCAAAGTAGCGCGGGAAGTGTCCATGCTTTCACGAATAGCTGACTTTACGTCCACTGCTTTTATTGAACTGGCGAACATTTTAGAAAAGGGAGCATTCACTCCTTGGGACACAGCTCTTTCGAAGCGGTCTACCACTCCCATATTTCCGTCCTCTCCTGTAAAAACCAGATCTGCGGGAAGTATCCTGCACTGCTACTTTTAGCCGGGGTTTGCCGGGAAAAAGCAGTAGGCAATAAATATGCCTAAGTCCCAGGGTAATAGAAAAATCTCTGAGAAGTATTATCGCAGGGTGAATAGGGCAATATTAGGAGCGCTGTCAGGGGGGAATCTACAGCAGCAGGAATGTTTTATCCATGCTTGCAAAATTTGGTAGTAAACGTTGTGAAACATAACGCCTTTTACCTGTAGGCTTGCTCTCGCCTTTGGTTTCGGGGTAGATTTCTATTCGTTGGTTGACGCTTCCCGGCGTTAAACCGAAGCGCAAGTGGCGGAATTGGTAGACGCGCACGGTTCAGGTCCGTGTGCCCTTTACCGGGCATGGGGGTTCAAGTCCCCCCTTGCGCACCAAACATTAAGGTTTTGACCAGCGAGAACGCAAGGGTCAAAATAAAAATTGTCTCCGCGTTGTCTCAACGTTGTCTCATGAAACTAGTTTGCTAACCATGTCAGAACGTGGTCAGATGAAAACGCTGCGTTCCGTAAACGTTCCGTAGTGAAATTAGCTTTCTGTGCATTCTTGCCTAATCATCCACGAAAGCACAGGTGTGGGTGCCGGAGGCTGTAAGTTTTCCGTCCTCAGAAAAAATCCTTAAAAAATAGGTAGCTAGGGTGCGTCCGCTTTGCGCTAAAGTAGCTACACAATATACCCGACCCGTGAGCGCGGGGCGATGGTGGGTGACAAAAATATTAGATCCGACCGCATGTTTTCCCTGCGGGGCTGCGTAGTTGGCAGCCAAAGAGCCAGTGGTTTCTCCCAATACCGCGTTTGCTCCACCGTGTAGTACCCCTAGGGTTTGGCGGTTGCCCTCAACCGGCATTGAGCAAACCATTAAATCTCCGCCAAGGTGATGAAACTGAATCCCCATCGCTGCTATGAGCTGAGATTTAGCCGAAGGGCATTTGTCGGAAACATTTGGTAGTGAAAGCAGAAATCGAGCAGTCTGTTCCGGGTCGTTCAAATCCGGTAAAGGAATCGGATTGTCAACTTCATTACGGTAAACCAGCATTTGCGTCATACCCCTAGTTTAGAGGGTGGAAAATAGCGTCTCCCAGAAGACAAATAGTGGGCAAACTTTTATTAAGTGGGCTTAGAGGAATAAAGTTAAGTTCTGACCGTAAAACCCAAGTAGACCCGCGCCCCTCCGGGCAGAGTCTCCTAGCTGATAGGGACGAAATGTCTAGTAACGATCAGAACCTTCAACCTGTATCTCCCCGACAGTCGGGAAGTAAATCTCTTTTCGGATTTTGGAAACTTCACGGCGATGGCCGCTCTATTGGCCCCGGGGAAGTAGTAATGCCTCGTGAACGGCTCTCTTGGCCGCGCACTGCCGGTATTGGCACCCAACACGTGGTTGCCATGTTTGGAGCGACCTTCCTGGTACCTTTGTTGACCGGTTTTCCTCCTAACACCACCCTGTTCTTTACTGCTATTGGAACTTTACTATTCGCCCTGGTGACAGCAGGAAAATTGCCCTCCTATTTAGGTTCGTCCTTCGCCCTGATTGCTCCCATCACCGCGGTATCTTCCCAGTACGGACAGTCAGCGGCGCTCGGGGGAGTGATTAGCGTCGGGGTTACTCTGGCGCTAATCGGGGTAATCGTTCATTTTGCGGGCATAGTCTGGATTGACCGCATCATGCCACCTACTGTGACCGGATGTATTGTGGCTCTGATTGGATTCAACCTGGCACCGGCTGCCTGGAATTGGTTCAAAGAGGGCGCAGTTACCGCGGTAATCACTGTCACCTCCATTGTGCTAATCACCGTCCTCTTCAAAGGGATTATTGGTCGCCTGTCCATTCTGATTGGTGTGGGAGTGGGATACATCGCAGCGGTATTCCAGCATGAAGTTGACTTCAAAGCCATCGGCAAGGCCGCCTGGATCGGGCTCCCCGAATTCCATTCCCCCTCTTTTGAACCTTCGACTTTAGGGTTATTTATCCCGGTAGTGCTAGTTTTGGTGGCTGAAAACGTGGGTCACGTTAAATCGGTATCAGCCATGACTGGAGAAAATCTAGATCACTTGACTGGCCGCGCCCTGTTTGCAGATGGGATTTCTACTATATTTGCCGGTAGCGGTGGCGGTAGTGCCACCACCACCTACGCGGAAAACATCGGAGTAATGGCAGCTACGCGTGTCTACTCAACTGCTGCCTACATAGTAGCTGCTTTCGTAGCGCTGGCACTGTCAATGTTCCCCAAGTTTGGGGCGGCAATCGCCACTATTCCTCCCGGGGTATTAGGGGGCGCCGCTACTGTTCTCTATGGGATGATCGGGATGTTGGGTGTAAGGATCTGGGTGCAAAACAAGGTTGATTTTGCGGATCCGGTGAATTTAAATACCGCCGCCGTCGCCATGATTATTGCTATCGCTGACTACACCTGGCAGATTGGTTCGCTTACCTTCAACGGTATTGCCCTGGGGTCGGCCGCCGCAATCGTGGTATACCATGCGATGCGCGGTATTTCGAAAGCTCGCGGTACTTTCCTCGAGCAGGCTTCCCCGGCCTCTGCCCCGGCGGGAACGGATTTACAGTCTCGCTCCTATGAAAAGCGGGTAGCGTCCGCTCCGGATGGTTCTGTCGCCTGAGCGCCTGAATGATCCGTAAAGAATCAGGACACTTAACCCTGCTGGGTTTAGGCTATTTGCACCAGCTTGCAGCCATCGGCTTCCTCTAAATCTTTTCGGACCATGCCCTTGAACTTTTCGGGGGCTACCATATCGGAGTAACGAGACCCGATAGTCACGGTTACATCCGAGGTGGGGCGGGGATCTAAAATGATCTCCGCCTCCTCGAAGGCGCGTGCTAACGTATAGGCAACGTTAACCCCCGTTGGGCCAGTAATGATTTGAACATTTCCCTCGTAAGAGCCGCTGGTAATATTGCCAATATCTTTCACTGGGATTCCCCGTTCTTTTAATCCCTCGGCTACTTTCCCTGCCAATCCCGAAACATCGGTACCGTTAACTACATGGATTTCCATTTTGTCAAGGGGAACCGCCTTTTCGGAGGTTGGGCAGGGGACGTCCCCAGCCTGGGCGTATTGGGGAGCCTGCTTGAAATCATTGAAGAACGGGAAAGGTAAAATCCCGAAACCAATGAGAATAGAAAGCACTAAGAGGCCGGCCATCACCGAACCGATAATAGTGAAAACCATGGTTTCACGCTGTTGGCGGCGTCGTACATAACGCTGGTAGGGACTAAGATTTGCCAGCGGATCACTGGGAGTAGGGGATGTCACCATTTCCGACTGTTGTAAATCTTTTTCGCCGCCCGGGCTCACCTGGGTTTTATTCATGCTTGTTACTTTACCTCTCTTGGAGAGTAGGACGTGGCTCGGCGCTGCCTTCTGCGGGTTAAAACGGGTAAGGTTAAGCCAAGAAAACCATCTAACTAGAGGAATCTATGCCGAAGAAACTGTCACTTGCTCGCCCTGTGGGGACAGTAGCGATTATCACCAGCGTGGTTCTTACTCTGTTCTCGGTGTTATTGGCTGCTGGATTCATGATTTTACTGGGTAATGCTTTGGGGCAAGCTTTTTCCGGGAAAAGTTTCTCTGGACAGTTGAGCGGGTTGGTTGTTCTCGCAATTGGGCTAGGAGGGTGCGAAGGGACGCGAATCGCGATTGAACAGCGTTCCATCCATAAGGAACAGGTGGCTTTGCAGGCTCGCCTTTTGCGAAATTATTTTCATCAAGGACCTGGGGTACTTACTCGGCGCAATGCTGGTTCCCTGGTCGATATGATGACTGCCGGTACCGAAAAAATTCAACGTTATCGCCAGGGGTTCCTCGGTAGCATGGTGGGAGCAATGCTTAGCCCGCTGCTAGTGCTGATAATAATGGCGTTATTCGTCGACCCCTGGTGTGCTTTGATTTTGCTGGCTTTTGTTCCTCTGGTTCCAATCATTATTTTCTTGTTCTCCAAACTGACCCGCAAAGTTTCCAGTAAATCACGACGGCGACGTAACCAGTTGGCTGCGGCTTACCTGGATGCTATTTCCGGTTTAGAAACCTTGAGTCTGTTAGATGCCACGGACTCGCGGGGACAGGAACTAGCAAAAGCTGGGGAAGAGAACCGATTGTCTACTATGCGCCTGCTAGCGGCTAACCAGCTGATCTTGCTGGTAATCGACATGGGGTTTAATCTTTTGCTGTTGACTTGCGGGTTTGCCCTCACCCTCTGGAAAGTTATCAATTGTTCTTGGGGCACCGATATCACCGCGATTACTCCAGTGGTTTCCATGTTGGGATTGACGCTGCTCCTGCTGGAACCGATGAATAAAATTGGTGCGTTCTTCTATGTGGGAATGGCGGGGATGGCGAATCAGCGGCTGGTACGTGCCTTTTTGAGTGGAAAAGCTTCCCGTCCGCAACGAAAACCTGGGAAACGAACCCCCTCTACCAACCTAATTGTCGTTTCAAACAAACAAGAGTCTTGTGTCCCTGATGACACTGCTAATGTCCGCTCTGCTAGCGTGCCAGACCCTATTAGTGACCAGAAAGCGGCTAACGGGCAATATGACGGACAGAAGTCAGCTTCGGGTAGCAATCAGACTTTGGGTATGAAAGCTCCCAATCCTGACCTAATGCTCGACATGCAGGGATTAACCTTTGCGTACCCCGATGCCAAGCCCGTCCTCAGTGAACTTAATTTGCAGGTTAAGAACGGAGAATGGGTAGCAATTTGTGGGGCGTCTGGAGCGGGAAAATCTACGCTGATGGAGCTGATGAAAGGTAATCTGTTACCTGGTAAAGGCGCTATTTATTTGCAAGGACATCTCTTGAATGCCGAAAATCGGGATTGGTTTCGGAGACAGTCTGCGCTGGTACTGCAGCGTACCTGGATTTTTAGTGGCACTATTCGCTCTAACTTAATGTTGGTTTCCCCTCGTGCCAGTGAAAGGCAGCTGTGGGAATGTCTAAAACAGGCACGCCTCGACCGGGAAATTCGTTCTTTCCCGCAAGGACTAGATACTCCGGTGGGGGAGGACGGGTATGCACTCTCCGGGGGACAATCGCAGCGACTATCCTTGGCGCGGGCATTATTATCCGGCCGAAACTTGCTGCTCTTGGATGAACCAACTTCGCAGATAGATTTGGAATCTGAAGCGGCGATTACTCAGGCGCTCGCGGAGGTAGCGAAAGAAAAAACCATTGTTTTGCTCACCCATCGTGCCAGTGCCTTGGCCAATGCCGACCGGATCCTCTACCTGAAGGATGGTGCTTTAGAGGAGGTGGCAGCATGTGCACAAAACCGGGATTTTTAAACCGTTCAGATCCAGCTAAAGGCGATACAGAAAACCCCAATCACAATCAACCGAGGCCAACATCTACTATGGCAACTGGTGAAGCAGCGTTTTTGCCTACTACGGTAGGAACCTGCCAGCTCATTGCCTGGATGCTACACCTGGCGCGTCCGGTATTAAAACCTCTATATATATCGGGGGTGGCGCGTTTATTAGACCAGGGGCTAGGTATCGGCCTAATAACCTTTGGTGTTTACCGGGTTAGTGCCGCAGTGGTAGAAATCTCCCGTGGTGAATCCCTGACAATCTCTTATCTTTGGGTGAGTGTTGCGGTGATGGCCGCTTTAGCGTTCCTGAAAGCAATATTTCGTTACTTGGAACAGTTCGCCGGACACTACGTGGCCTTCAAAGCTCTGGAAATTTTGCGCCAAGAAATGTTCTTGCGGTTGTCGCCACAATCCCCAGCCTGTATGGTGAGGGCGAAAAGTGGAGATTTGCTGGCGCGCATTACCGCTGATATTGACCGTATCGAAGTATTTTTTGCTCATACCTTGGTTCCTGCCTTCAGTGCCTTCATAATTCCTTTGGGGGTGTCGGCTCTGACCGGATTTTTGGTTTCTCCCCTTAGTGGTGCGCTGCTATTTCTGATTTACTTGGTGGTTTTAGTGTCCTTAGCTCTTTTGGGCGGGGGAGAAGGAAACCGGGCTGCCGATGCCTCTGCCAGTGCCAAAGGGCAGGTTTCACAGTCGGTGACCGATTCAGTCAATGGGATTAACGAGATTGTAGGCTACGGTTTGCAGCGGATACGGATTATCCAACTAGAACGCTATATGTCGATTGATGGTGCTGCTTCTCGGGCTTTGACCTCTTTATATGCTTTGCGACGAGCCTTTACACAAAGTGGAATGTACCTGGCAGCTCTCGCGGTGATCTGGATGGGGATGCCGGAGGTAACAGATTTGAATACGGTTGCCCCCGCCCTGGCTGCGGTATTCGCGGTGTTGCGGTCCTGGGAGGTTTGCCAGGGGGTCGAAGATTTCTCTACTTTTCTGGCTAACTCGTTCGCGGCCGCGCGACGAGTATGGCAAGTGGCGAATACCGCTCCTCAGGTACCTTCTGGAGGGAAGAAACTGCCAGATGCGCCTTTCCCAATCGTTTTCGAGGACGTGTCTTTCGCCTATCCCCAAAGTGAAAAACAGATTTCAGCTCCCACGGCGCTAAGTGATGTTTCCTGCGTTATTCCTCCTGGTTCCTGGACGGCTATCTGTGGAGCAACCGGGAGTGGGAAATCAACTTTTGCTAGGTTATTGCTGCGTTATTGGGATGTCGATAATGGAAATATCCGGTTGGGAAATCGGGATCTAAGGACTTTAGATCCAGCAAATATCCGCCGTAACATTCCCCTGGTAACTCAGCGGATTCATATTTTTTCAGCGTCGATTGCAGATAATTTACGTCTCGGGAAACCTACTGCCGAGGAGGATCAGCTCTGGCAGGCATTGAAAATGGTGGAACTGGATCAGGTGATTGCAGATTTACCTGCCGGCTTAAACACCCGAGTAGGTCGGCACGGCGGGGCGCTTTCGGGAGGACAACGTCAAAGACTGGCTTTAGCGAGGGCGCTGCTTTCAGATTCCCCCGTATTGGTATTGGATGAGTTTACCGCTCATTTAGAACCGGAGTTAGCGGGGAGGTTACGTCACCGGGTACGTCAGATTCGCCCGCAGGCCACCATTATTGAAATCACCCATACCTTGCGACAGGTGGAGGAAGTTGACCAGGTATTGGTGTTTTCTCAAGGTAAGCTAGTAGAACAGGGTTCTCCCCGACAGGTGTTGGCGCAGGCGGGTGAACTCGCAAAGCTAGTTGCTCATGAACGGGAAGCAGAATTTATGCTCGAGCCAGAAAAAACGGGTAGATAGTTACGAGAAATCTCTCCGGAAACTGTTAATAGGGGGAGGAGCAATAAATCTCCCCAAAAAATCTAAAAAGCTGTGAAAATGCGCACGTCCTTGTTCTATATGTGGCATAATCTGCGCTTTCAAACTAGCATTAATATTTGCGTTTACCGTAGCCCGATGTGGTCTGGTCTGCTGATTCGCCTCTAAAATGCGCAAGGCGATCGCGAAGCAACCAGTGCCCGGAAGGGGCCGGAAACCAGAAATACGCGCGAAGTTACGTCGTCCGGAAGGAATCCTTTTGGCTGCTGAAACCGCATCTGCCAATAAGCCCTCTCGCCTGTCGTTTGCGAAACTGCAGGAAGTTATGGCTCCCCCGAATCTGCTAGATATTCAAAGGAAATCCTTTGAATGGCTCCTGGGCACTCCCCAGTGGCGCGAGAGTGCAGAAGAAAAAGCGAAAGCGACCCACCGCACCGATCCGGTGCTGTCTGGCTTAGAGGAAATCTTTGAAGAGATTTCCCCCATCCAGGATTTTGCTGGATCCATGTCGCTATCGTTTTCTGACCCCAAGTTCGAGCCCCCCAAGTATTCCATCGAAGAATGTAAAGCCAAGGATTACACCTATGCGGCTCCTATCTTCGTTACTGCTGAATACATGAACGAAAACACCGGAGAGATTAAATCTCAGACCGTGTTTATGGGTGACTTCCCACTGATGACTCCGCGAGCAACTTTCATTATTAACGGTACCGAGCGGGTAGTAGTATCCCAATTGGTACGTTCTCCCGGTGTTTATTTTGAGAAAGTTGCGGACAAGACCTCTGATAAGGATATTTACGGTTGTAAGTTCATTCCTTCTCGGGGAGCTTGGCTAGAGCTGGAAATCGATAAACGGGAAAACGTCGGAATCCGTATTGACCGGCGCCGTAAGCAATCCGGCACCGTTTTCCTGCGCGCCCTGGGCATGACTGCGGAAGAAATCCGCGAAGAGTTCCAGGACTACCCGATTATGCTTTCCACCTTGGAAAAGGATTCGGATAACATTCAGTCCACCGATGATGCGCGGGCAGATATATACCGGAAGATTCGTCCCGGCGAGCCGGCCAGTGCCGAAGCCGGGCGTAACCTCATCGAAGGCTTCTACTTCAACCCCAAGCGTTATGACCTGGCTAAAGTAGGCCGTTATAAGGTTAACCGCAAACTGGGGTTGAACAGCGACATTCACACCTCCACTTTGACCCTGGACGATATTGTCGCCGGCTTTAAATACCTCTTGGCGCTGCAAAAAGGCGATCAAACAGTCTCAGCTACCAACGAAGATGGCGAAATCGTTGACCTACGGGTAGAAACTGACGATATCGATCACTTCGGCAATCGCCGGATTCGGGCAGTTGGGGAACTAATCCAGGCACAGATTCGCACTGGACTTTCCCGGATGGAGCGGGTAGTACGCGAACGGATGACCACCCAGGATGCGGAGGCAATCACCCCGCAGTCGCTGATTAACATCCGCCCGGTAGTGGCCGCCATCAAAGAATTCTTTGGTACTTCGCAGCTGTCGCAGTTCATGGATCAAAATAACCCGCTATCAGGGCTAACCCACAAGCGGCGGTTGTCTGCACTTGGTCCAGGAGGTCTTTCGCGTGACCGCGCCGGTATGGAAGTTCGTGACGTGCACCCCTCCCACTATGGCCGGATGTGCCCGATTGAGTCTCCGGAAGGCCCCAACATTGGTCTGATTGGTTCGCTGGCAACATACGCGCGGTTGAACTCCTTCGGTTTCATTGAAACCCCCTATCGAGTGGTTAAAGACGGAAAAGTCACTGACGAGGTTCACTATCTAAGTGCTGACGAAGAGTCCGGTTACAATATCGCTCAGGCTTCGGCTCCGCTAAACGATGATGGATCTTTCGCGGAGGAACTGGTGCTATGCCGGATTGCCGGGGAAGATCCGCAGGAAATGCGGCGCGAAGAGGTCGATTTCATGGACGTTTCGGCGCGGCAAATGACTTCGGTTGCCGCCGCCCTGATTCCATTCTTGGAACACGATGACGCCAACCGCGCCCTTATGGGTGCGAACATGCAACGTCAAGCGGTACCGTTGCTAACCACCGAGGCTCCGCTAGTGGGAACCGGCATGGAGCGCCGTACTGCGATGGACGCCGGGGAAGCAATGGTTAGCGAACACTCCGGGGTAGTAGTAGAAGCCGATGCGTCGCATGTACAGATCATGTGCGATGACGGTTCTTACTTCACCTATAAGCTGGATAAGTTCCAGCGTTCCAACCCTGGAAACTGCTACAACCAGCATGTACGGGTGGCTGCCGGCGACCGGGTGGAAGTCGGGCAGCTAATCGCCGACGGCCCGGCAACCGATCATGGTGAACTTGCCCTCGGTAAGAACCTACTGGTTGCTTACATGTCATGGGAAGGGCTCAACTACGAGGATGCGATTATTCTTTCCCGTCGGGTAGTCCAAGATGACGTGCTTACTTCTATCCACATTGAAGAGCACGAGATTGACGCTCGTGAAACCAAGTTAGGTCTGGAAGAGATCACCCGGGATATTCCGAATATTTCCGAGGACGCACTCGCTGACCTCGATGAACGCGGGATTATCCGCATCGGCGCCGAGGTACAGGCGGGCGATATCCTGGTCGGGAAAGTAACCCCCAAGGGTGAAACCGAACTCACCAGCGAAGAGCGCCTGCTGCGCGCTATCTTCGGTGAGAAGGCACGCGAGGTGCGGGATACTTCGTTACGTGTTCCTCACGGTGAATCCGGAATTGTGATTGGGGTTCGGGAATTTAACGACGAGGACGATGAACTACCTCCCGGGGTAAAGCAAATGGTGCGCGTATATGTAGCGCAGCGCCGCAAGATTACCATTGGCGATAAAATGGCTGGTCGTCACGGTAACAAGGGTGTGGTTTCGAAGATTCTGCCGATCGAAGATATGCCTTTCCTCGAGGACGGTACTCCGGTTGACATTATTTTGAACCCCATGGGCGTACCCGGCCGTATGAATATCGGACAGGTGCTGGAGTTCCACTTGGGGTGGATTGCTCATCAGGGTTGGGATGCTTCTCAGCTCGCAGAAGAAGGCGCCAAGTGGATTGAGAAACTCCCCAAGGAAGGACTATCGGCTCCCGCAGGTCAAAAAGTGGCCACTCCGGTATTCGACGGTGTGCAAGAGGACGTATTAACCGGTCTGTTGGGTTGCACCCGCCCGAATGCGGACGGGGATCGCCTAATCAACGCGGACGGTAAAGCGCGCCTGTTCGATGGGCGTAGTGGTGAGCCGTTCCCCTACCCGATTTCGGTGGGCTACAAGTACATGTTGAAGCTGCACCACTTGGTAGATGACAAGATTCACGCTCGTTCCACCGGGCCTTACTCGATGATTACGCAGCAACCTCTGGGTGGTAAAGCCCAGTTCGGTGGACAGCGTTTCGGCGAGATGGAGGTCTGGGCGATGGAGGCCTATGGAGCGGCCTATTCGCTGCAGGAACTGCTAACCGTGAAATCTGACGATATTACTGGCCGGGTGAAGGTTTACGAGGCAATTGTTAAAGGCGAGGATATTCCCGAGCCTGGCATTCCGGAATCTTTCCGCGTCCTCATACAAGAAATGCGCTCCCTCTGCCTGAATATAGAGGCCTTAGATGCCGAAGATAATGTGGTGTCCCTGGCTGAAGACGATGACGGCGCTGAGCGTGCCAGCGAAGAGTTGGGGATCAATATTGGCTCGCGGCCAAACCCCAATGTTTCTTTGGAAGAAATCTAGGCTGCAGGGAAGAGAAGGTAAGAGTCGATTATGGATGCAAATAAATTCGATCAACTACATATCGGCATGGCTACCGCCGAGGGCGTGGCTGAATGGTCATTCGGGGAAGTTAAGAAGCCGGAAACTATTAACTATCGCACCCTAAAGCCCGAGAAAGACGGCCTTTTCTGTGAGCGTATTTTCGGTCCTACCCGGGACTGGGAATGCGCCTGTGGAAAATATAAGCGTGTTCGTTACAAGGGCATCGTTTGTGAACGCTGTGGGGTAGAGGTAACTCGCTCCAAAGTACGCCGTGAACGTATGGGACATATTGAACTGGCTGCCCCGGTTACCCATATCTGGTATTTCAAGGGTGTCCCTTCCCGTTTGGGGTATCTGCTGGACTTAGCGCCTAAAGACCTAGAGAAAGTTATTTACTTCGCGGCCTATATGATTACCGAGGTTGACGAAGAAGCGCGCCATCAGGATTTACCAAATCTAGAAAATGAGCTTTCCCTGGAGATACAGCGTTTGAATGAACGCTACGAGGCAAAGATCCTTGCCCGCCAGGAAAAACTGGAAAAGGATTTGGCAGCGCTTGAGGCAGAAGACGCCAAGAATGCTGAAAAGGAGAAAGTACGCAAGGCCGCTGATAAAGAGGTATCTCAGCTGCGACGTCAACTGGATCGGGAAGTCTCCCACCGTGATGAGGTCTTTACCCGCTTCAAGGAATTGCAGGTAGGTGACCTTGAAGGTAATGAGCGTCTCTACCGCGACTTGGAGATGCGTTATGGCATTTACTTCAAGGGCGACAAGGGCGCGCAAGCAGTTCAGAAACGATTACGGGATTTTGACCTGAAGTCCGAAGCTGAAAAGCTGAAAGAAGAGGTTGAAACTGGAACTGGCCAGCGCAAGACCCGTGCCCTTAAACGGTTGAAAGTGATTTCTGCGTTCTTACAGACTGGGAATAGCCCGGAGTCGATGGTGCTAGATCGTATTCCGGTAATCCCGCCAGATTTGCGCCCGATGGTGCAGCTAGATGGTGGCAGGTTTGCGACCTCTGACCTGAATGATCTTTACCGCCGGGTGATTAACCGTAATAACCGCCTGAAGCGACTGTTGGATCTGGGCGCTCCTCAGATTATCGTGAACAACGAGAAACGGATGCTGCAGGAATCAGTGGATGCGCTGTTCGATAATGGCCGTCGCGGACGTCCGGTAACTGGTCCGGGCAATCGTCCTCTGAAGTCCCTTTCCGATATGCTCAAGGGCAAACAGGGACGTTTCCGCCAGAACCTATTGGGTAAACGGGTTGACTATTCTGGTCGTTCCGTAATCGTGGTAGGTCCGCAGCTGCGGTTGCACCA
The DNA here is from genome assembly GCF_900604285.1 of Varibaculum vaginae. GTDB lineage: Bacteria > Actinomycetota > Actinomycetes > Actinomycetales > Actinomycetaceae > Varibaculum > Varibaculum vaginae. The sequence goes on along the minus strand of NZ_UWNY01000001.1, from coordinate 105,411 downwards.
GTGCGGTCTCCCCAAGCAAATGGCGCTGGAGCTGTTCAAGCCGTTCGTAATGAAAAGGCTAGTAGAGCGGCAGGAAGCTCAAAATGTTAAGGCCGCGAAGCGAATGGTAGAACGTCAGCGCCCACAGGTGTGGGACGTCCTCGACGAAGTTATTACCGAGCATCCGGTGTTGCTGAACCGGGCGCCTACTTTGCACCGCCTGGGTATTCAGGCTTTCGAACCCATCTTGATTGAGGGTAAAGCGATTCAGCTACACCCGCTGGCTTGTGGGGCTTTTAACGCTGACTTCGACGGTGACCAGATGGCAGCACACCTGCCACTAGGGGCGGAAGCTCAGGCTGAGGCGCGGATTCTTATGTTGTCCTCAAACAACATTTTGAAGCCTGCTGATGGTCGGCCGGTAACAATGCCTTCGCAGGATATGGTTATCGGTATTTACCATTTGACTTCAGATCCTGATCCCGCGCTTCCAGTTCCGACCGACAAGGACGGAAACCCGGTTACTCCGAAATTCTCCTCGCTGGGCGAGGCCATTATGGCTTTTGATCAAAACCGCTTGGATATTAACGCTACTGCGTTGATTCGCTTCGAGCCGGGTACAGTGCCGCCGAAGGATTGGCAGGCTCCGGAAGGATTCGAAGAGGGAGATCCGGTAGAGTTCGAAACTTCGATTGGGCGTTGCTTCTTCAATGAAGCACTGCCGGTTTCCTTCCCGTTTGTAAATGAGCAGATTGACAAGAAGAAGCTTTCTCGGATTGTCAACACTTTGGCTGAGCGTTATGACAAAGGCAACGTGGCTGCCTCTTTGGATGCTTTGAAAGAGACTGGTTTCCATTGGGCAACTTGGTCGGGCACAACTATTGGTTTCGCTGACGTAGTGGAACCGCCACTAAAAGCGAAGATTCTTGCCGAATACGACGAGAAAGCTACGCAGGTACAAGAGGACGCCGACCTCGGTTTGATTACTGCGCAGGATCGCTACAACGAACTGGTGGATTTGTGGACCGAATGTACTGCCAAAGTGGCACAGGCTATGCGGGATAACTTCCCGACTCGTAACCAAGTAAACCGGATGGTTTCGTCTGGGGCTCGTGGTAACTGGGACCAGATTCGGCAGATTTCCGGTATGCGTGGCTTGGTAGCTGACCCCAAGCAGAAGCTGATTGAGCAGCCGATTAAGTCGAACTACCGTTCCGGTCTGTCGGTGTTGGAATACTTCATCGCTACCCACGGTGCGCGTAAAGGTCTGGCCGATACCGCGCTGCGTACTGCAGACTCAGGTTATTTGACTCGGCGTCTGGTAGATGTTTCTCAAGACGTAATCGTGCGCGAACAGGACTGTGGCACTCGCCGCGGTCTGGTGCTGCCCATTGGCGGGGTTACCGAAGATGGACAGGTTTATAAACTGGATGTTGTAGAGACCACTGCCTATGGGCGTACCTTGTCCAAGGATGTTACCGATAAAGACGGGAACTTGGTATTCGCTAAGGGTACCGATGTGGGCGATGCCGAGATTGATGTGCTGATCGAAGCGGGGGTCACCGAGATTCCGGTGCGTTCGGTTTTGACCTGCGAGTCTGAGGCCGGTACTTGCGCCTCCTGCTACGGACGCTCACTGGCGACCGGTAAACGGGTAGATATTGGCGAGGCTGTGGGGATTATTGCTGCCCAGTCAATTGGGGAGCCTGGTACTCAGCTAACGATGCGTACCTTCCACACCGGTGGTGCCGCGGGTGCTGCTGATATTACTCAGGGTTTGCCGCGTGTACAGGAATTGTTTGAGGCACGTACTCCTAAGGGTGAAGCGCTGATTACCGAGGCCGCAGGGCGAGTCAAAGTCGTTGACGAGCCAGGTGAACCCCGTCATCTGGTATTGGTGCGGGATGATGGTCAAGATGATTTGATTATCGATGCTCCGCGTCGTATGAAACTGATTGTTTCGGACGGTGATCATGTCGAGGTCGGCCAACAGCTGACTGAGGGTCGTTTGGATCCAAAGAAGGTGCTGCGTATTTTGGGTGTGAACTCCACTCAAAGGCAGTTGGTTAATGAGGTGCAAGAGGTATACCGCTCGCAGGGTGTGGATATTCACTCCAAGCATATTGAGGTGATTGTGCGTCAGATGCTGCGGCGGGTAACGGTGTTGAAGTCTGGTGACACTGAACTATTGCCGGGTACTTTGGTGGATTCGATTCGTTTCCGCGCGATTAACCGTAAGGTTGTTTCCGAGGGCGGGGAGCCGGCTGCGGCTCGTCCGGAACTTATGGGGATTACCAAGGCTTCCTTGGCTACTGATTCTTGGTTGTCGGCGGCATCCTTCCAGGAAACCACGAAGGTGCTAACCGATGCGGCTTTGAGCGCGAAGAAAGATCCGTTGGTAGGGCTGAAAGAGAACGTGATTCTCGGTAAGTTGATTCCGGCGGGTACTGGTCTATCGATGTTCCGTGATGCCAGCGTGGAACCTACCGAGGAAGCGATGGCAAAGATGGGATGGTCAGCTGACGACTTCAAAGTGAATGAGCTAGACGATGACTTCTTAGCCGGAATTAATTTTGAAGATTCTTTCGGCTTGAATCTCTAATCTAAATAGTTGAGTTCCTTAAGGGGGCTTACCTAGCTAACTTAGCTAGGTAAGCCCCCTTCGTGTTTACCTGCGGGTTTAGCTGTAGAGTCACGTTGGGTAACCACTTATGATTAAGCTCTCAAGAGGAACGCTGCTATCACCTTGCTTTAATGTTACCGCTTGGTAAGATTTCAATATGAACAAGACACGGAAGAAAAATATTCTGGTGGCCACCTTAACGATGGTAGGTCTATCGCTTGGGGGGCTACTTGCAGTATCTGGTAGTCAAAATGTGCAGGCCGCGGATCGTACTCCCACGGTACGCGAATGCCGGGTAATGCATAATCAAGTAGCTAAAGGTCAGCCTATTTCCAATATAGATCTCTTCTTGATCGGTGCTACCAGTGCCGACTCTTACACTTTGTCGCTATACCTGGGTAAGACCCAGTTCCGTCCAGCTATCGAGGCCGCCACCAAAATGTGGACGGAACGTAGCGGCGGCAAAATCAATTTCCGTTTCGTAGATTCGATGGCAAATCGCCCGGTTAGGGTAATTGATTCTCCTTATTCCGAGGGGAAAGCGCTAGGTACGGCTTATGCTGCGCAAAGGTTACTGTACCTGCGTCTTGATCGCAGTGGTTGGCTTACCCAGGTTTCTACTGTTGCTCATGAAATTGGGCATCTTTTGGGGTTAGATCATACCTGTAAGGGCGATTTAATGGCGGCCGGTATGTCGGGGGTTAAAGATTTCAAGAACCCGATTGGGGACGCTGATGTGGCGCTGGCGCTGCAGGGCTTGGAAAAATATTTAGGTTATCCGGCCGGGGCAGAACCGGCTCAGCCCACTCCCGAACCTACCAGTGCAGCTCCTATCCCCAGCCAGGATCCGCAACCGGTAGCGGATCCTACTCAAGATTCGCAGCCTAGCGAAACCGCTAAGCCTAGTGAAGAGCCGACTTCTGAGGTTACCGAATCTAGTCAGAACCCCCTGCCGAACGTACCGCCTACGGCTGAGCCATCCCAACCTGCGGTTTCTAGCGAGATAGCCGAGCAGCCGGGGCAAGAACCGAGTGTGGAGACTCCTCAGCCCAGCATAGAACCCAGTCCGACAGTATCTAATCCGAACTTTACTGAGGCACCGACCCCTGACGATCCGCCTATTGCGGTACCGGAGCCGACTACGCAACCTGATGAGCAAGCAGATAACTCTAATAGCTTTGTGGTTAAGGTGCGGGTCTTTTTCGTGAGGGTATTCTCTTGGTTAGGCGGGTTCTTCCGCGCAATTTTTTCCTAGAGTTTAAAGACTAAAAGTGGACCCGCGGGTTGTTCCGCGGGTCCACTACGTTTAGGCAGCCTAGCGGCTAGCGATCAGCCTTCTGTGCACCGAGCTGTGCTTCAATCTCATGAGAGCCATCCTCTCGGATAACCGTGAGTTTCACTTTGTCTCCCGGGTTATACCAGCGCACATAACCGGTTAACGCTACCCCAGAACCTACTAGACGTCCATCAATCTTCGTAATTAGGTCCCCTTCTTTTAGTCCGGCTTTATCGGCTCCTGAGCCGGAAACTACCGAGGACACCCTCGCTCCCATACGTGCTTCCCCTGAAAGTTGCGCAATCCCGGTTTCAATGGTGACTCCCAGCATTGCGTGGGTGACTTTACCGGAAGTAAGTATTTGATCGGCTACGTTGCGTACCAGATTTACTGGGATAGCGAAACCGATACCGATAGAGCCAGCCTGTCCTTCCCCAGAAGAGCCTAGAGAAGCAATTGAAGAGGTAATCCCGATAACTTTTCCGGAAGCATCAAAGAGGGGGCCACCGGAATTCCCAGGATTAATTGCCGCATCTACTTGGATAGCATTGGTAACTACCTGCTCACCTGCGCCGGAGCGATCATTAAGTCCCGGAATCTGAATTCCCGGTTTACCCGAAGACTGAGTCACTACTACCGGACGATCCAGTGCCGAAATGATTCCAGTAGTAACCGTATTCTCTAATCCTAGAGGGGAACCAATTGCGGCTACCGGCTGCGCCACTCGTAAATTCGAAGAGCTACCCAGCGCTGCCATCTGCAAATCTTTCGGAGGTTTCACGAATTCTAGGACTGCCAGGTCAGTGGAAGCATCCGTGCCTAATATTTTGGCTTCATAGATTTTACCGTTATATATCTCAATCTGGACTTTAGCTTTGCCGGAAACAGCAGAGGCAACTACGTGATAATTAGTAATCACGTGTCCGGACTCATCGAAAATTACTCCGGATCCAGTGTCTCCAGAATTACCGGCATCTACCTGAATTGCTACTACTGAAGGCTGGACTGCTTTGGCGACTGTCTCCCAGTTGGTGTGTTTGGCGTTTGCTTGTACTACCGGAGCCTCCGTCGCAACTTTAACTGGAGATTTACCAAGCGCGGTAGTGCGGGATCCCAATTCGGAAGGTAAAAGCCAGACGCAGAGGGCGGCTGCTACCGCGATTGCGATAGTGGCAAGCCAACCTGGCCCCCGTTTAGTTTTTTCTTTTTTCTGTGCAGGCATCGCGGCTGGTTCCCACATAGGTTGCTCAGGGTAGGGAAATGCTCCCGGGGATGATGTGGGGTAGGGGGTGTTGGTGGAAGAATTTGCCTCGAAAGATGTATTGGCGGTATTCGTATCCTGGTAGGCGGGGTAGGGTGCGAACTCGGGTGGGAAATCGGTATTATTTCCTGCTGCGGTCGAGGAAAAATCTTTAGCAGAGCAATTGTCGTTTTGCGACGGAGCGTTCTGTGGGAATGAGCCATAAGGCGAGGGGGAGCCGCTCGGTTGTGACGAGGATAAGGGATAGTTACTTACGGGTGGGGTATCCGAGGAAGAAATCTCGTTCTCTGGTATTTCTCCCGGCCAGCCGGCGCTTTGCCAATCGTCTAATTCCCAGTCGTCAAGCGGCTGATGAGCATCATCGGGTCGGGGTGAATCGTTGTTGTTCATCATTAGTCTCAATCTCCTCTTTATTGCGTTAACCCCCATACTGGCACCGACAACTGTTTCTATTCTGGATGTTTTCTGGGTGTTTTCTGAATGGGGAAAATAGCTATGGGCTAGCAGAATCTAGCTATCTTAGATGAGTTTCCATTTTAATGAGGGCGCCGTTTCTGGTGGCTCCGTTTATTCTGTGATGTCGTAGGGGAAATCTTCTCTCCACTTTTTTCTGCTATTTGGTGCTTGTGGTTCAGGTGAGGATTTTCTAAATTCCCGCCACCTAGGTGCTCGCGGTACCAGGCAGGAGCCAGGCGGGTACCGCGTGAAGGCGAAAATCCCAGTTGCCGATAGTAGGCCTGTAGCCAAACCGGTCGCAACCTCTCCGGATAATAGAGGTTAGTGACTCCCCAAATAATCCCAACCAGACCAATAGCGGCTCCAAGTAAACAAATGGTCAACAGTAAATAATTCCAGGGGTGCGGGGCAGCATTCGCAGGAAGGGATGCCCCAATCGTCAGGAAGAACAGTCCTAACGCCGGCAAGAACACCAGTACCCAGCGTTCATCCATAATCAGTATTCCGGAGCGGGAAATGTCTTTCTTTTGCTTCGGAATCCAAAAACGGGCTCTTGCGCTGCCGCGACGAATCCAGACTGAGCCAGCCAGTAATACCACTCCCATAAGCAAGGCGACAATGTGGTTCATAGCAACTAGCCTAACCTGTTTTGAAGTTTGCGGGAGTCTAGAGTCGCAACCATCTTCGATAAATTTGGCATCATTTCCCGGATGGGGATAGTGGTCAGCAGCCTTAAAGGAACTAGAGGTACTGGCGAGCTAGCTGTACTGTGTGGGAGCCGTAGGAACCACCAAAAAGATTGGCATGAACTGCCAACATGTGGATTTGGTGCAGACCAATTCGTTCTTGCCATCCCGAAGCTAAAGGAGAAACCTGGCTATAGCCTTGATAGATTTCCTCCAGGTAGGGTTGGCCGAACACTCCCAGTGCTGCCAAATCAGATTCCGCGTGTCCTCCCGCCGGAGCCGGGTCTATCAATACTCCCACCACTTTGGGAAGTGACTGATCGGGGCTAGCGCCCCGTCCCGCCAGGCGAGGGAAACGTTTTAGCGCCCCCGATGGTGCCCACATTACGTTCCCCGTCCACAGGTCACCGTGGATTCGCGCAGCCCGTGACTTTACTAGCTCTGGTTCGGGAACATCGAAAACTCCATCCCGCAAACGTTGCGCTAAGCGCTCTAAGATTGCTGCTCCGGAGTTGTCAATAGAGCCATTAGCAAGGGCGGGTGGCAGGTTCGGCATAATCCGGTGGGTAGCGAAAAATTCGCCCCAGTTTTGCCTATTGTCTTCATAAATTAAATCCAAACGAGAGCGTCCCATATAACCGGGACCGGAATAACCCAGAGGAGGTTGGCCGTACCAATCGGCTCCACCCGCGTGGGTAAAAGCCAATGCTGCCCCGAAGGCACGTGCCGCTTCACTGGTGATAGCGGTAGAGGGGATTAGTTCAGTGTCTAAAAATCCGTGCCCGGAAGCTGCCACTCGCACTACGTGCGCTCCACCTTTTTCCATCGGTTCTGCCAGCCACTTTAATCCCAGCTCTTCTAACTCCAGAGACTCGGGGTGGCGATTATCAACCTTGTGGTAAACCTGCTCGCTCATAGTCCTATTGTGCCAGTCAGATACCGATGTGGGCTAGCTCGCCGGATTTGGCGAGAAATGCGCCTGGCAGTCTAGGCTTAAAGTATGACTCCAGAAGAACTAAGTGCCCTCATCCGCCAGATTCTGTCGAAATTGGCGACCGAAATCGGTTTAGATCCGGATAATATCCCGGAAATCGTAAAAGTTGAACGTCCGCGTTCACGCGATAATGGTGATTGGTCAACTAACGTGGCTATGCAGTTGGCAAAGAAAGCGGGCATGGCGCCACGCGACCTTGCCGCCAAGATTACTAACCAGCTTGAACAGGTTGAAGGCATCTCCAAAACCGAGGTGGCCGGGCCGGGGTTCGTAAATATTTGGCTGGGGGCGGCTGCTGCCGGGGCGCTAGTGTCAACGATTTTGCAGACCGGTAAAAACTATGGGCACTGTGCTGCTTTGAACGGTCAAAACATTAACGTGGAGTATGTGTCTGCCAACCCGACTGGCCCCATCCATTTGGGCGGAGGACGCTGGGCGGCAGTTGGTGACACCCTTTGCCGGATTTTATCAGCCTGCGGGGCGGAAGTGACTCGCGAATACTATTTCAATGACCACGGTGCCCAGATCACTCGCTTTGCCAAGTCCCTTTTGGCGCGTTGGCAGGGCAAAGAGGTGCCGGAGGATGGCTATGGTGGGCAGTATGTTCTCGATATTGCCAGTAAAGTAGCTGCGCGTGCTAAAGCAGAGGGTGTGCAACTAGCAGACTTGCCGGAAGGACAAGCAGAAGAATACTTCCGGGAAGCCGGTACTACCTTGATGTTTGGCGAGATCAAAAACTGTTTGCATGATTTCCGTGCAGATTTTGATGTTTTCTTCCACGAGGACGAGCTGCACACTTCGGGGGCAGTAGCTAACGCAATCGAGGAGCTACGTTCCCGTGGCGTAATCTATGAAAAAGATGGAGCTACCTGGCTTAAGTCCACAAAATATGGGGATGATAAAGACCGGGTAATCTTGAAGTCCGATGGCGATCCCGCCTATTTCGCAGCCGATATTGCCTACTACCGGGATAAACAGCGTCGGGGAGCTACCCACGAAATCTTGATTTTGGGAGCTGACCATCACGGATATATCGACCGCATGTATGCCATGTGTGCAGCTTTCGGGGGAAAGCCTGGAGAAAGCCTAGAGATCATTATCGGGCAAATGGTGAACCTGAAAGAAAACGGCGTAGAAGTAAAAATGTCTAAACGCGCCGGCACCGTGATTACCCTAGATGACCTGGTAGAGGCGGTCGGAGTAGATGCTGCTCGTTATTCGCTGGTGCGGGTATCGATGGATTCTACTGTCGATATTGACCTGAATTTGCTGCGCTCCCATACCAATGAAAACCCGGTTTACTATGTGCAATATGCTCATGCTCGTACCTGTTCGGTGGGGCGCAACGCCGATGAAGCCGGGGTGAAAGCTGACGGTAACTATGAGGCCTCTGCGCTGTCTAGCCAAGCCGATAAGGATCTGCTTGGGGTTTTAGCGCAATACCCGGCAGAGCTCAAACTGGCCGCTGAAGAACGTGAACCGCACCGGATTCCTCGCTACCTGGAGAAACTGGCGGCGGGCTATCACACTTGGTACAACCAGTGCCGAGTGATTCCCCGCTCCGGTGAAGAGATAACTGCCGCGCACGTGGCGCGCCGGCACTTGAACGAGGCCGTGCGGCAAGTGCTAGCAAATGGTTTGGATCTGTGCGGAGTAGTAGCTCCCGAGCGTATGTAATGGGAAGATAAGGGCATGGCAACCGTACCGACCACTAAAGCTGCGCGCGAGGAAGCAATCCGCGAAATCCTTAATCAACAGGAAATCTCTAGTCAGTCGCAGCTGCTTAGCCATTTGGCTGAACGCGGAATCCCTACTACCCAGGCCACCTTGTCGCGCGATCTTTTAGCCTTGCGAGCCACCAAAGTACGTGCTAGCAGCGGGAAAACTATCTATATGTTGCCCGATCCCTATCCGGTGCGAGTGCGGCGCGGACAGGAAGATTCCGGTAATGAAAAGCTGGCGAAATGGTGTCAAGATCTGTTGGTATCGTCTGCGGTGGTACATAATCAGGTAGTGCTACGCACCCCGGCGGCAGGTGCGCAGCTGTTGGCGGGCGCAATTGATATGGCCTGGTTCGATGCCGTGCTCGGCTGTATCGCCGGTGACGATACTATTTTGGTCATCTGTAAAACCGATGAGGATGCGCAGTCCTTAAACGAGCTATTTATGGAGTTCGTTACCGATTAGGTTGCGTGGAGTTACCGCGGGGCTGGCTCGGTAAAATCACTCCGGGGACCCCGATTTTCTCGCTTCAGCGAGAATAGGGAGTTATAGCAGGAGGCTACGAGGTGTGTTTCCGACTAAAAAAGATAGTGACAGCCCACTTGTCCCTCTCGCATCTTTTACCGGCCGTGCCCCGCGTGTAGTGACCTCTAAGATATATCCACTGTTTGATTGAGCACCTGGTGTCCGAATATCGAGTAGCCTGATGTGAAATCTGTCTACCCTTCGGCATAAATCTGCCCCTACGCTTTTCGTTACCGGTCGCGACCCGAGTGCGATGCAATGAGCGTGGGGTCTGGGTTTTATCCGAGTGGGCGCTGTGGGCATAAGAATTTGGAAAACGTAGCTATGTTTTCCAAATTCTTGGGCGGGAGGTAAAACCCAGACTCCGCGCGTAGCTTTCCTGGTCATGAGTCGCGGGTGTGAATCGCATTAAATAAGCTGTCTCAGATTTGGAGGCCTTATCGGCTCTGTTTTAAACTGAGATAGTTGCTTAGGCAGCGGCAAATGCGCTCGTGGCTCAACGGATAGAGCATCTGACTACGGATCAGAAGGTTGCAGGTTCGAATCCTGTCGAGCGCGCCAAACCCCGTTCTCGTTGCGATCCAGCGGTGACGGGGTTTTTCCAATTCTCAAAGCCCTGATCTCAATCTTGAGTTAATACCTAAAACTGTTCCTAACCGCAAAATAGTAGCTATTCGCAAGTCACTGCGAAAGGTGGGACGCAGCACTCGTTACCCCCCCCATTTTTCCGGCCGCAGCCAACTTGTTATCCGCCTAGTTAAAGCCGGAAACAAATAAGTAAGGGAATAAAACGAAAAACCTGCTTCTAAAGCGAAATTTTTAGTTGCTTGAGGAAGCGAAGACGCGATTGTCATAGAAAATTCCGTCAAAAGATAGTGTATTTTGACATCCATCGAAAGCGGAAGACCGGAAACTTATAAAACAGAGCGTCAGGAAACTTGGGTAAAAGCTAATTCGCATAATAACTCAACCAGTAAATATATGCATGTAGGAGATAAAAAATCTTTAAAAGTATTGAAGGCTTAGGTTTGGGAATATAAACTAAACCCGGCCTGGTATAGCTAGCCTAATAACGGTAGAAGAATACGGAACCGAATTTTCTATTGTGTAAATCATTCTTGGCGATAGCGGTTAATTCGGTTGTGAGGGTGATAGAAGTGACCGAGAAACACCAGAATGTTTTTACTGATCCGGAAACTGCGAAAAAAATTGCTCAGCTTGAGAACTCTCCCGAAATGCAAAATAGGCTACAGCAGGTAAAAGCGGATATGAAAACTAAAACCTTTAATCCGCTCAGTGTCAGATTTATCGTAATGGTAATTCTGGTTATGTCGCTTTTACGCACCACCTATTACCCGCTTCTTTTTGTAGCTATAGCCTGGTGGGTGTTCACTAATCCCAACGATAAAAACCAGACTGATCTCGATGAATCCTATGTTAATAATTTCTTGTCGCCACTTTTACAAACTGTATTTCCGGGCACTACGTTAAACTATTTGGAAGGTTTTGATAGAGGTTTTTACGACTGCATACTTCCAAAATCCCACAGATGCTCATCTAGCTGCCATATAACCTTTGCTGACAAATATAAAACAGAATTTACCAATATGCAGTCTTGGCACTATGAGAGACACAATACCAAGAAGAGTATTAAGGTAACCGATTTCTACGGGCAAGTATTCTTAGTTAGGTTACCAACCAAGGTGAAGGGGCGTTTAAGGATAGTCCCTGTAATCGGGAAAAGATGGGGGAATTCTAAAGCTCACGGGCGTTACGGGGACAGGGAAAAAGATGAAGTGGAGATTCAAACCGAATCTCTGGAATTTAATGACGCCTATTCGATATTTTCAACAGACGAATTTTATGCACGGTTAATTTTGGATCCAAATGTGATAACTATTTTGAATAATTGGGCGCAAAAAATGCCTATTTCTCTATATGTAGCTGGGGAATATATTGTTCTTGGTTTTGATTCTGGGCGTTGGCTATTTTCCACGCCTACTAGTCGGAAAGCAATTGAAGATATTTCAATTGCAAATGAGTATGAAAAAGTCCGGAAATTGTTGGCAGACTTTTATGATTTAATCGATATATTTATAGAAAAGGCGTAGAGGAGCTACTTTGGATAATTACTATGTTTATTTCTTAGCTATTGGAGCGGTAATCTTAATTGTATTGTTCAGTTTTATTAAGACCTCAAATAGACTGAATAGGTACAGAGTGATCATTGCGGAGTCAAAGAAGAATGTAGATATTGCATTGGCGAAACGTTATGACACTATTTCTGAGATGCTGAAGGTCGCAAAAAGCTTCGCCAGGCACGAAAAAACTACTTTCTCTGATTTGGTGCAGCTTAGAACAGGAGTAAGCATTAAAGACTTCAATAAAGTAATCGAAAGCCAGGAACAGGTTTTGGGGCGGATCTATGCGCTAGCAGAAGCCTATCCACAATTGCGATCTTCGGATGAGTTTGTAAATTTGCAAAACCAGATTGATGATGAGAATGAACAACTGGCTGCAGCCAAAAGGATTGTTAACAACAATATAAGTATCTTCAACCAGGATGTAGTAAGTTTTCCGATATCGATAGTGGCCTCGATGAAGGGGCTGCGCCAGATGGATTTTCTGGCTGAGAGCCACGTGGATTCTAAGGGCGATATTGATCGTTTTGATTATGAAGTTTAGAACTTTCCGGTTCGGTATCAGTAGTATCAGCGGGCACGGTTGGTAAAGAGAACAATGGCAGTAGTGTCAGAATCTAAATAGGGGTTCCGCTATTTTTTTACTGCACTATTCACATTGGAAAGCTAAAGGCTGGTTTGTGGGCTAGGGTTGAGGGGTGCAAATCGAGTATCAAAACCACCTGGCGCCAGGGCAGCCTGAAGTCCTGGTGCATGAACTTTTAGAAACTGCTTTCGGTCCTGAAGAACTGGGGGAGACGCAAGCTTTAATCGCTCAGCTGCAGGAGAACCAGTTTCAAACTTTTTCTGCATGGGAGGGTGCCCGTCCCCTAGGGGCGGCAATCGCATGGCCGGCAACCAGCGAAGTTACCCTTTTGAGTTGGTTGGCGGTTAGTCCCCGTACTCGTGGACATGGAGTAGGATCCCAACTTTTCCAGCAAACGATTTCCTATCTGGAATCTCGTAATAATCCTCTGTTAATCCTGGGAGAAATTGAGGATCCACGGCTTCATACATCTTCGGAGGACCGAGGAGATCCTCAGCGGCGTTGGCAGTTCTATCGGCGCCTAGGAGCCAAACATCTTGATTTTCCTTTCGCAATGCCGCGCCTGAGTGTGAACGTTCCGGTAGGAGAGGATATGTGGCTTCTCAGTTTCGGAGGACGAGCTCACGCGGGAATCGATGCTCTTACCGGACAGCTTGTGGGGAAGGGCTTAGGGAGGCCGCTAGAAAAATTCTTGAAAACCTATCTAGAAGACAGTGGGGAAATCCGGAATTCTGACGGAAGATATCGTGTAGAGATAGAAAAAATGCTGGCGGCTGCTGCCAATCTGGGGTAATTCCTGGTGTTCGTGTTGTCGGTGAATATTGAGAGAAGCTTGCTGAGGCTAACTATGAATATTTGCTCTGAGTTGATTTCTTTGTCAGTTATTTGAAAGTTTAGGTTTCCGTAAAGATGCGGGTCGGGCTAGGCTGGTTAGAAAGGTAGTTCTTCTTTTGGGATTGAGGTGAAGCATGGAGGAACCATCCTTGCAGGTGTGTTCGCCAATTCCTGGGCGGCTAGTGGGGCTGCGTCAGGTACCAGACTTGGTGTTCTCCGGGATGATTGTGGGTGCAGGGATTGCGGTGTGTCCGCTCCCCCAAGCTCAGGAGCTAACTGCGGTAGCGCCTATTTCTGGCAGGCTAATTAAGTTGTTTCCGCACGCTTTTATGATTGCCGATGGAGACCAGACTGTATTGGTGCATCTGGGGATTGACACTGTAAAGATGCGTGGGGACGGGTTTACTTGTCATGCCCAAGAAAATGAAATACTAAAAGTCGGTGACCCCGTAACTTCTTTCTCGGTTAAACGGATTGAAAAGGCAAACTATTCCCCGCTATGTCCGGTGGTGGTACTCGACTCTACGCCTTTGGATCTGGAAAATCTGCGCCCAGAAGGTAACCAAGTTGAAGTCGGGGATTTACTCTTTGAAATCGCTGGCCCGGTCACTAATGACTCTGTTTAGCTTGTGAACCACTGAAAATAGCGCCGTGATCGGCTCTGAAAACTATTTCCTTATACGAGCGTCAAGCTGCCATGTCGGGCATCATAGACGAAAAGTGGGGGCGGATTCCATTGGAATCCGCCCCCACTTATGTTCCCCATCTCAAGCAAATAAGGAGATATCAAACGATCAACGCTTAATCCTTATTGCTGCTGATAACAATAAGATATCTGTCTGAAAAATAATATAAACGAACCTGAGAGTTAGCTTCATGTTTGGTAAAATCTGCAGGTAGTGAGGGAGTGTAGAGTTTTAATGCCTTTACATAGAAACTCCCCGGGATCTAAACACTTGCGAAGATGAAAAAACTTTCTGTTTCGGATTAGGTCATTTCCTGACAAGGGGGAACTACGCGGGTAACCCAGGAAACTACCTGTTCGCGAAGAAAATCAACCTTTTCTGCATCGGGATATGCATAGTCAGCTTTGCCGTAGTTAGCAGGTAGCTCACCATACAGGCTGAGCTTGTCTAGGAACAACAGCTCACAACTGGGTGGTAGTAATGACCGGGGATCATCTACAAGTGGGGCAAACCATTGAGAGGCGAGTGTCTGGGGATCAACTACAAATAGAGTCGGGAGGGAGATATCTTGCAGTAGTTTTTCGGTGTCAACCATGGTTAATTCCCCCAAGGTTTGTTTCCCAACTACAAAATATGGTCGCGAAGCTCCCTGATCATTGGGGATACGAGTACGTCCCACGCGCTCTAACTCTGCTAGTTGGGAGGAAGAAAACACGTCTTCCCAGGAAACCTCGGCCGGACCTAAAATGGGTGCTGTCAGTACCAGCGCCTGAACTTTATCCGTAACCGCACGTAAAGCCGACAATGCCCCAGAACCATCGGCGTGCAAGATGATCCGCTCGAAACCTCGCTCTGAGAGCCAGCCGCAAACCGCCTTCAAATCATCAATCTGATTCTCTACACAAATCACATCGTCTGAGCTGTCTCCACAGCCAGAAAAATCCAGTTGCAAAGTTGCGTAACCAGCGCTGCGATAGGATTTTGCGAAAACATCGAACCAGCCTAGGCCGTGGCGGTCAAGCAGGAAAGAATGCGCAAATACCACCGCGCATTTGCAGGAATCCACCGGCACTACGAAGTCGGCTGCCAAGTCGATGCCTCGGGAAGTGTCGATCCTAATCTTGCTCATGTATCCACCGTAAACCGCGAAACATAAAATATGTTGTGAAAAAATACGGAATTTACTTAAGGGTAATTCCCAACAATAGACAATCGCTGCTCTCTTCACGCTTGAGATAGAATAAGGAAAGCTTATTCTCGTCAATTTGAAAGGTGATAGCCGTGGGAAAGAAACTCCTAACCGTCCTCGGTATCGGCGCAGGTATTGCCCTAGTTCGTCGCGAAGTGCGAGAAAACCCGGAGGGTGGGGTTGCTAAAACCGTTAATGCGGTTACTTCCAATCCGCAGGTACGCCGGGCGGGAGAGGCTACGAAACAAAAGGCTTCCGAGATTTTTCGTCGCCAAGGTGAAGCTGTTACTGACAAGATTGCGGATGTGGTTAAAGAGCGGATTTTCGGAGTAGCTTCCTCTGATAAAACAAACCCGGAGTTCGTGGATGTTGAAATCGAAGAAATAACCGTTGAAGGTCCGGATTCTCGCCTCCAAAATGGCTAAATCTACTGATAAAGGCATAGGCGCTGGCAATTCTCAGACATCCTCCGCGTCCAAGAAACAGTTGCGACGTTGGCGAAAGTATCTCGCAGAAGAACGCCTAGAAGCTGATACCTATCGTTACTTGTCCCGCCGGCGCAGTGGTGATGAACGAGAAGTCCTGCAAGAGCTATCGATGGCCGAGGAACGTCACGAGGAGTATTGGCTAAATTTACTGGGCGAAGATGCGCTACCTATCCCGCGGGCAAGCCTGCGCTCGCGACTACTCAACTTTTTCACCCGAATTTTTGGAACCATCTTTATGTTGGCGATGATGCAGCGGGCTGAGCAGCGTCATGACTACGAGGCAGACCTAGATGTTCCCAAGGAAATCGTGGCGGATGAAAAAATTCATTCCGAAGTGGTGCGTGGGTTGGCTGCCCGTCAACGCGCCACTATCTCCGGTAGCTTCCGGGCGGCAGTTTTCGGGGTAAACGATGGTTTAGTGTCTACCTGCGCCCTAATCCTGGGAATTTTCGGTACCGGAGTTTCTAAAACTGCCATTATCGTTACCGGTCTGGCGGGGTTGTTGTCTGGCGCCCTCTCCATGGGTGCCGGGGAATACGTTTCGGTGCGTTCGCAAACTGAACTTTTGGCTTCCTCTTCACCGGATCCCGAATCTGAACACGCTATCGATAAGTTGAATATGAACCAAAATGAACTGGCGTTGGTATTTAGGGCGCGTGGGGATGATGCCGAGACTGCCGACCGCAAGGCTGAAGCCGCCTTTACTAAGATTAAGACTGGTGGTCACGCCTATATCGCGTCGGCTAATCGGGAATATGAAGAAATCGGAACCGGTATGAAGGCTGCTATTTCTTCATTTACTTTCTTTGCTATCGGGGCGTTTGTTCCGCTCTTTCCGTTCCTGTTGCCGCTTTCGCTCCTGCACGGTGCGATAGCTGCGGTAGTTCTCGTGGGGGTGGCGCTAATAATCGTTGGAGGAATCGTAGGATTACTTTCGGGGACAGATCCGGCGCCTAAGGCATTGCGGCAATTGTTGATTGGCTATGGAGCAGCGGGGGCAACTTACCTATTGGGGTTAGCTATCGGCTCCCAACTGTCAGTCATTTAGCTCAGGCACTCGGGGACTTGGTTACTTTTCGGATTTTCCCGATCTACCTACTCGTCAGGGGAATCGTTCCGGTTGCTACTCTTGCTACTTTTTTCTTTAGCTTCTGGAGGCGTGCATTTAGCGCTCTCAGAACGGCTGGCTCCCAACCGTAATAAATGCCGAAGCTGGCGGGGAGTTAGCGTAATCCTAAGATCCGGCGCCTCGGGAAGCACCCATCCTCGCCACTGCGACAAAAGTATGAAAATCAGTGCGGAAATAATCGAGAGTGCCATTCCGAGCACTGGCATATCTAGCTTGAAAAACACTACCATTATTACCGCGGAGGTGGCAGCGGGGGTGGCATAAAGATTAGCGCCCCCAAAGATCTTGGGAATTTTTCCCACCATGACGTCGCGAATGATACTTCCGCCTACAGCGGTAGTTAGTCCCATCATCATTGCGGGTAGTATCCCCAACCCTAGGGCGAGAGTTTTTTGAGCGCCAGTGGCAGCCCAACACCCTAGACAGAGAGCATCGGCTACAGTTATCAGGCGATTAGTCCATTTGGATTCCAAGCGCCAGAAAAAAGCTACGGTTGCTCCCGAGAGAGCGCCGCCTAGGTAAAAGGGGTCGGTGAAGGCTACCGGAATTTGCTGGAGTAATACGTCTCGGGCCATTCCACCGCCCAGGGCGGAAATGACCGCGAGGGTCGCAAATCCTACCGCGTCAAAACGGCGCTCACGAGCGAGTTTTGCACCGATTACTGCGGCGCAAAATACTCCGGTTACATCGACTACCCGAAATGCGAGCTCAAGAACTTCGGGGCCAAAGCCACTTGCAGACATAACTCTATTTTTCTCTTTTTCCCCTTAGGTTTTCCACTCATGGATTTATCCTCCCCCACCTTTCCCTCCATTTTTAGGTACGCAAATACGCAGGAGAGGGCTTTTGTTGGAGTTTAGGAGGGGGGGAGTAGGCGTGATGGTGATGGAAAGAATGTCTGCGAAAAACTTATTACCGTAGGGCTACGTTTTATCCGAGTGGGCGCGGTGGCAGAGGAATTCGGAAAATTCCTTGGCATTTTCCGAATTCCTGGGCGAAAGGAGCGCGTGAGGCTAGCGGGCGCTAAAAGATACGAACGGGACACGCGCACTGCCAGCATCTTTTAGTCGGAAACATGTTTTTAGTCTTCTGTTATAACTCCCTATTCTCGCTGAAGCGAGAAAATTGGGATCCCCGGAGTGTTTTTAGCGAGTCGGACCTGGCTCTGGCTCCAGATTGATTGTGGCATCGATTTTACGCTTTGAAGGCAACCCAGCCAGTAGTAATAACCCTGCTAAAGACAAGATAGTATAGAACCAGAAGAGGCGAGAGAATCCTTCGTTTAGCCCCATTTGGAATGCGGTTTCTATCTGGTCACGGTGAGACTCAATATCTTTTAGATATTGCGCTTGCATTTTTTCGATGCCCGGTGGAACCATCCCCATTTTGGATTTCATTTTCTTTTCCTGCTGAGCAAACAGGTATTTCGCTAATTCTTTAGTACGATCTACGACGTTGGTTACATCTGCTGACTTAATTTTGTCTTGCAGAGAGGCGGGTAGGTCGGACATTTTGAACCCCATATTTGCTTTATTCATGGGGCTATTAGCTTTCCCGATTGGTTTTTCTACCTGGGTATTTGGGGAGATATTTTGGTTGTCTTCACCCCTATTTTCTGGCTTTCTTTGAGAGCTGCTTTTGACTAGTGGTGGTTTTTGGGTGCTATCATCACCCGCGCTTTCGCGAGCTGGAGCCGCCATGGCGGGCATTGCCGGCATATCTAGGGTAGGCATGGCATCCATAACTTTGGTTGAGACTCCTCCCATAGCGGTGGCCAGTAGTCCCACTAATATTGCGGGAGCTAAAGTGGTGCCCAGCGAACGAATTAGTGAGAGTGTCGCCTGCCCGGAGTTAGCGTCAGTTTCCGGAATTAAATGCAAGATTAGGTAGGTCAAAGGTGCTCCCATTAGGAAACCCAGTCCTAGACCCATTACGAAAATTGAAACTGAAGTAGAGGTAAAGCCGGGGTAGGGGCTAGCCCAGTAAATCAACATGAACCCGGAAATGGCGGAAATGAGCACCCCAATTCCTAGCACGCAGCGGGGGCCGAAACGGTCAGTTAATCGTCCACTCAAGGGCGCCCCGATAGCAGAAGCGACACCGATAATAATAGTGGGATAACCACCGGCTCCCGAGGGCAGTCGCATGCAGTTTTCCGAGAATTGTGGGATAAACATGACGGTCATCATTAAAATGCCGGAGACTGCGCCGAACATTAGGGTAGTTGCCACGTTGATAGTGGCGAAGTATTTAAAATCGATTATCGGATCCTCTGCGCGATTTTCTGCTATCGCAAAAGCCGGGATCATAACCAGAAAAATTAGCACTCCTCCCCAGACATCGCGAGCCTCAATAGATTCGGTTATTTTAGTGAAGTCTAGGTGCTGGAATGCCCAAAGCAAGGCGCTAATCATCACTACCAGGATGAAAATGCCTGGTAAATCTAGTTTTCGCGCCGAGTTTTGGCTTTCCTGCGGCAGCGCCCATATCCCCAATAACACTACGATTATCGCGATGGGAACGTTGATGTAGAAGATCCACTGCCAGTTTTCTTGTCCGGCGATATCTAAAATCAAAGATCCGGCGGAGGCTCCAAATACTGAGGCGGCTCCGTAAACCATACCTACTAGTCCTAAGGCCATGCCACGCTTAGGGGGAGGGACTATGGTTCCCACTGCGGCGGTTGCTACTGGTACCATTCCGCCTCCGCCGATTGCTTGAATCGCCCGGGATGTCAATAGTAGACCCAGGGAGGAAAATTCTTGTGCTAGTCCACACCCCAGGGATCCAAGCCCAAATAGGCCAATAGCCAGTACGTATACTGGTTTGCGTCCAATGATGTCAGCTATTTTTCCGATTACGGGAATTGCGGCCGCATAGGCAAGGGTGTAAATGGTGAAAACCCAAACTCCCACCTTGTCGTCGACTCCTAAACCGTTTTGGATAACGGTGCGCGCCGGGTTCACAATCCCCATGTCGAGGGCGCCCATCCCAATTCCTGCTAGATAGAGGACAAGAACGAGTTTCCAGCGTTTTGGGGCGGTAAATTCAGTGTTATCAGTATTATTTTTCGTTGTTACCGCTGCGATGAATTTCTTTGGTTCTACTGTTGCTTCTGGGCGGGAGGTGCCAAGTTTATGGCTCATGGTTGATCCTTAGTCTTACCGTAGTTTTCTGGCGAGATTCTTAGGCTTCAGGCTCGTGGGAAGTATCTAGGGATTCCACAAATTCTTGGAGCATTTCGGTAAAAGTTCTTAGTTCTTTCTGAGTGCGTGCGGCGAACAATCCGCTCAGCCCAGCCTCCATAGGGGCGGTGAAGTCATGCCCAATTTGTCCGCCAAGCTCCGAGATACGCAGTATGGTTTTGCGGCGGTCGGTCTCATTGCTTTCTCTGCTTACGTAGCCTAAATCGATTAGGCGGTCGGTGAGGTAACTAACTGCTGCTCGGGTGATATGTAGTTGTTCGGCTAGCTCTGAGGGGGACAAAGGCGTACCGGCAAGTTCTGCCTGCCAGATTTGTAGAAGTGCTTCTCCGTCTTTGCCATGCAATCCCAATTTCGAGGAATATCGGTTGACTAGGTCGGTTGAGGCAAAAACTAGTCTGTGGAGTTCGTAGAGGAGTTGATCTATGAGCTGTTCGCGCTCGCTTGCAGGTTTTGAAGTCTTATCCATGTAGTTAAGTATATTAATAATTAAGAAACTTAAGCAACTGAAATTTTAAAACTATCTGCCCGAGCAGCCTCATCTCCCAGGTAACCCCTGTCCAAGAGATGTCAGTCATCTGGGTAAATAGTCGTAAGGGATAGTTTGGCCGAGTAGGTGCGGGGGTTGTAAAAACCGCGGCAGGTAAAAGATGTGAGAGGGACACGTGTGTTGCCATCGTTTTATTAGTCGGAAACACGTTTTATAGTCTTCTGTTTTATCTCCCTATTCTCGTTGAAGCGAGAAAAGCGGGATTCTCGGAGTGCTTTTACCGAGCCAGGGTCGGATTTGCGGGGTAAGGAAGCAGGGGGAGGTTTATCCGAGTAGGCGTGGTGGGCATAAGCATTCGGAAAATGTCGTTACACTTTTCGCATGCTTGGCGGGAGGAAAAATCTACCCCTGCGTACATAGTGTTTTCAGCACGAGCAGGCTCAGTAACCAAGCCATTATCCGACAGGCTAACCGGTAGGAAGGGGCTGCGTAGGGCAGGAGGCCGCCACTGTCGCCAGCGCTCGCTTTTCCTGCGGGGTAACCAGCAGTTTCCATTTTTGCTTAATTGCAGTCTGTAAAGCTACATATTGACAGTGAAATCCGGGATTAGGGGGCAGCCAGCTCGCAGCGTCCTTATCTTGTTTATCTTGATTTGCTGGTCCGTCAACCGCTAGCAGATTTAAAGGGTCATTGGCGAACTGCTCGCGACTCTTTGCATCCCATTTGCTGGCTCCGGTTTTCCAAGCATTAGAGAGGGCAACTACATGGTCAATCTGGATTTTGCTGGAAGTGTCTGCCCCTTTTCGAAATTGTTGAAATCGCCCGGTGTAGGGCTCTGTGAATTCTCCAGAAAGGACCAAGCAGTTATGAGTACCCGCCTTGGTTCGCACCTGCGAAAGATCGCGCCGTAAAATATCATTGCGAGTGTCACAACCATTGTGGTCAATATCTGCCCAGCGGATTCCGAACTGTGAACGCTGATAGGGGGAGGCGCTTTCCCACTCGCCTTCCGGTAAGTCGGCAATAGCTTTTACTAAATCAGTCTGCACTGATTCTGACAGGATCTGATCCGCGTTCTTTCCCCAATTGGGAAGTCCCATCTTGGGGGCGCCTTTTTGGGAAAGCCCTGCTAAATCCGGACCTAAACCGGGAATAAAAGCCCAGGCAAGTAGTCCAATAATGAATCCCGCGATGATACGGGTGCCCCAGGAAAAGTCTTTTCTTGAACGCCTGCGCTTGCCTCGTTGGTAATACCCCATAACTCCATTGTGGCAACTTTTGGAGGCTTTCCTAATTAGCGGTTCCACTGCCGGAAATGTTTGCTTTTATCGCCCGCGGTGCACAATAGAAGCATGTTTATGCTTTCCCAGGCGCGTGCTCTCGCTCCGACCCTGCCGGCGGCAAGTATCCTATCTGAGCTGGAAGGAGCTCTGGAAGCTGTAGGGAAAGCGATCATTACGGCGGAGCCGGGGTCGGGGAAAACTACTTTGGTTCCTCCTTTTTGCTGGGCGTTAGAGGATGTGCGGGCAAAAAATAGTTGCGGAGCGGGGACAGTGGTAACCGAGCCACGCCGGGTTGCAGCTCGGGTTGCCGCCAGTTACCTCCAGCAGCTACTACCGCGAGATGAACATAATCTGGCAGCGAAAGTGGCGTTTTCAGTTCGGGGAGAATCTACTCGTAGTCGCGGCACCCGCCTAGATTTCGTGACCGCCGGCCTGTTTTTGCGGCGTCTGCTGGCAGATCCTGAACTCTCTGCTATTGGCACCGTGATTATTGATGAGGTACATGAACGATCTTTAGATACCGATGTCTTATTAGCCCTACTTACTGAGGTGAGGCAATTACGTCCGGAGCTTCGGATAGTGGTGATGTCCGCGACCTTGGACAGCAATCTTTTCCGCAAGGTATTAGGGGAAGATACCCCAGTTTTGGAGGCCAAAGGCAAACTTTTCCCTCTACAAGAGGTATTCGCGCCGCCGCCAGCGCGAGTTAGGCGGATTAGCGAGCGGGGAACCTCCTGGGAATTTCGCGACTATTTGGCAGATCTGGCGCTAAAACATCGCATACGGGCTGACACCCTGATGTTTGCCCCTGCAATCGCGGATGTAGAGGCGATTGCTTCAGCTTTACGCTCTCATGCTAGTTACCCGGAGAGAATCATGACTTTGCATGGGCAATTGTCTCCGCGTGAACAGGCTAAAGTACTGTCTGAGGGGGCAGCTTGCGCTGGCGAGGACGCCCTAAAACCCGGGGAAGGCAGGATTATTGTGGCCACCTCGGTGGCAGAATCAGCACTGACGGTTCCCGGGGTTCGTCAGGTGATCGATAGCGGACTATCGCGGATTCCGAATCGCCGCTTGCGCGGAAATGCCGGAGGACTGAGCACCTTAAGTTGCTCGCGGGCAGCGGCCACTCAACGTGCAGGACGCGCTGCCCGCCTGGGGCCTGGATATGTGATTCGTGCTTATGACCAGCAAACTTACGCGCGTATGGAACCTGATACTCAGCCGGAAATCTTGCGCAGTGACTTGACTC
Organism: Varibaculum vaginae; assembly: GCF_900604285.1. Classification (GTDB taxonomy): domain Bacteria; phylum Actinomycetota; class Actinomycetes; order Actinomycetales; family Actinomycetaceae; genus Varibaculum; species Varibaculum vaginae. Next base: position 82,608 of record NZ_UWNY01000001.1, on the reverse strand, counting down.
AGACCTATTTGCAGCTGGCAGACTGGGGGCAAACCGATCTGGAAGTTCTGGCGCTGCCTACCATGCCTCCGCCTGCTGCCTGGCAGCAGGCGGAGAAGGATTTGCAGGTACTCGGCGCCTTAGATGCAGATTCTCGGATTACCGCTTTGGGACGTAACTTGGTACAAATTCCGTCCCATCCGCGCCTGGCGCGCGCCTTGATTATGGGGGCGCGTTTAGTGGGGAAGCGCCGCGCCGCCCAGGTAGTGGCGGCTTTGCAGACAGATTTACGCAGTTCGGACGGTGATTTATGGGCAGCTATTCGTCGCGCCGAAAATCAAGGAGATAGCACTTATCGCGCAGAATGTAGCCGCTTTGAAAAATTGGCGCGACGTTACCAAGATCTTGATACCGTTAGCAGAGCTAAAGGTTTGTCGTTTCTGGATAGCATCAAGCAGCTAAAAGAAACCCAAATGAGCGAAGAAGACAAAAAACCATTAACTGCTAAACAAACGATCACGGGGGATTTAAGCGTTGGATTAGTGCTGGGGATGGCTTTCCCTGACCAAATAGGTCGCTTAACCACTAAAGGCGGGGTTTATCAGCTTTCTGGCTCGGGAGCGGCTCGCCTGAAAAATGACAGTGGCCTTGCCGATAGCAAATGGTTGGCAATCGCGGAAATCGGGCTTCGGAAAGGCGATGATGACCTGATTCGTTTGGCTGCACCCTTGAGTGAAGAATTAGCTTTGAATCTGGGTAAAGATTTACTGCAGGAAAGACATCTTGAAGAATTTCGGAACGGGAGAATCTGCGCTTGGCAACAAAAATATTTAGGCGAAATCCTTCTGCATACTCAACCTGTTAAAATCCTGGAGGCTGAACGTGTCCTCGAATCTGAATATCAGAGAAAGGGACTAGATTTTCTATCTTGGAACCCTAAAGCCAGTCGCTTACGTGCCCGCCTGGCATGGGGCGCGCACTATTTGCCGACTATGCCCCCGGTTAGTGACCAGGATTTACATGACAATCCCCGCTTCTGGCAGGTACTGATCAGTTATTTTGCAGATGGGAAAAATGCCGTAAATGCCCCGGTAGCCTCCTGGTTGGAGGGCTTGCTCGACTATGAAACTCGGCACGCCTTGGAACAAGAGGTACCCAGCGAGTTTCTGCTCCCTGCGGGCAGGCGCGCCGCCATCAGCTATCCAGATGACATAACCAGCGGTCCACCTCGGGTACAGGCAAAGCTGCAAGAGTTCTTTGGGATGTCATCTGCGCCTAAAATCCTGGGCGGTCAGGTTGATTTGGCGATGGAAATGTTGTCACCGGCAGGACGTCCACTGGCGTTAGTAACCGACTTAGACCACTTCTGGAATCAGATATATCCGCAGGTTCGAGCAGAAATGCGGGGCAGGTATCGTAAGCATCCTTGGCCGGAAGATCCCCGCTCCGCCATCGCGACCGCCGCCACCAACCGCCAACTCCGCTCCCGCTAAGAGGGCGAGGATTACTTTTGTCTCCCACGGTAAGGGCGGGAGATAGATTTTTCCTCCTGCCCAAGAATTCGGAAAACGTAGCGACGTTTTCCGAATTCTTATGCCCACCGCGCCCACTCGGATAAAATCTATCCCCCGCCCCCGCAGTAGCTCGGCGCGGGTACAACCGGTTCCTCACGCCGGTTAGATACTTGTGGCGGCAAACAGTAGAGGGGGGCGAGTACTTTTTGTCGATCAGGTTAGGCGGGCGTAAGAAAGTGGGCAATACCAGCGGTATTGCCCACTTTCTTTGGGCGGGAGACAAAAGTAATCGCCGCCCTTGCGGTCTCGGGGAGAGGTGGCGAGGGCGGGAGGAAAAACCTAGCCCCCAACGCTTACGGCGGGCGGGAGGAAAAAGTAATCTCCGCCCTTGCGGTATCAGGGGTAGAGCCGACTAGGAGAGAGCGGTGCCTACTACCTCTTGTGCTTCGGAAATTACTTGGTCTACGTGGGTATCCCCTCGGAAGGATTCCGCGTAAATCTTGTAGATATTTTCGGTGCCGGAGGGGCGAGCCGCGAACCAGGCGTCCTTGGTGACGACTTTTAGTCCGCCGATTTCCGCGTCGTTACCCGGGGCGCGCACCAGCTTATCGGTGATATCTTGGCCGGCGAGTTTATTGGCGGTGACATCCTCGGGAGAAAGCTTTTTGAGTTTGGCTTTTTGCTCCGGGGTGGCCGCGGCCTCGAAACGTTTATAGCTAGAAGACCCGAAACGCTCTATCTGCTGTTTATGCAACTGAGAAGGTGAAGTTCCCGTTACTGCCAGGATTTCAGAGGCTAAAAGCGCCAAGATAATGCCATCTTTATCGGTAGTCCACACAGATCCATCCCTACGTAAGAAGGAAGCTCCGGCGGATTCCTCGCCCCCGAAACCGATAGTCCCGGAGAGCAATCCCGGAACGAAATATTTAAAGCCGACCGGAACTTCCACGAGTTTGCGTCCCATATGGGTTACAACGCGGTCAATTAGCGAGGAGGAAACCAAGGTTTTTCCAACTCCGCAATTTTGGCTCCACTGGGGTCGATGGGTGTACAGGTATTCGATTGCAACTGCCAGGTAGTGGTTGGGATTCATTAGCCCATCCGGGGTTACAATCCCATGGCGATCCGAATCGGCATCGTTACCGGTGGCGATGTCGAAAGGCGTAATCCCATCCTCGTCGGGCGCCATCTGTTCCCGTAATGAAGACATCGCATAGGGGGAGGAACAATCCATACGAATTTTTCCGTCCCAATCCAAGGTCATGAAGCTGAAAGCGGGATCCACATTCGGGTTAACTACCGTCAGGTTTAGGTCATGGCGCTCGGAAATCATGCCCCAATAGTCCACTGAAGCCCCGCCAAGTGGGTCTGCGCCAATGCGTACTCCCGCGGAGCGAATCGCATCCAGGTCAACTACAGTGGGTAATGCATCCACATATTCACGCAGGTAATCGTGGGAATGTACGCAGTCGGCACGAGTTAGATCCGGCAAAGTAGAGCGGGGAACATTGCGCCAGCCATCTTCAAGGATCTGGTTAGCGCGGTCGGCAATCCAGCTGGTAGCATCCACATCTGCTGGGCCGCCAGTGGGAGGATTGTATTTGAAGCCCCCGTCGCGCGGCGGGTTGTGAGAAGGGGTGATTACGATTCCGTCGGCCGCATCTGCGCCCGAGGTGCGTACTTTGCCGGGTGCCCCGTTGGCTTGCAAGATTGCCAAAGAAACTGCCGGGGTGGGGACATAGGAATTGCGCGAATCTATTCGCACATCCACTCCGTTAGCTACCAGTACTTCTAGGGCGCTGCGGTGAGCGGGCTCTGAGAGGGCGTGGGTGTCGCGCCCCATAAATAGTGGTCCGTTAATTCCCTGGTTTCGGCGATATTCCACGATTGCCTGAGTTATTGCCACGATATGGGCTTCGTTAAATGCGTGATCAAAGGCGCTGCCGCGGTGTCCGGAAGTTCCGAAACTTACCCGTTGGCTAGGTTCTTGCGGGTCTGGTTCTAGGTCATAGTAGGCGGCTAGGAGGTCATCTACATTGATTAAATCTTCTGGTTTGGCTTTTTGCCCGGCTCTTTCAAACATGTATTAAGTCTTTCACTTATTTAGTTTTTTGTCTGTGAAAAGAACAAGGTGTTGTAACTAATAAGTGCCGGGTAAATTGAGAACATGAATCGCTTTGACGGGGTGATGCGCCGGGCTATGGATTTGGCCACCCGGGCACAACAGCAATCAGATGTGCCGGTGGGGGCAGTTTTGTTAGCTCCGCGTGTCGAAAATTTCTCGCCCGATAATGCCCGGAATACTGGTTTTTTTACCGCCGAGGGTGCATTGGCTTCTGCGGGTGAGGAAGCACTTACTCCCGAAAGTGATAATGCTTCCTATTTGGGAGAGTGGGAAATAATCGGAAGTGGATTTAACCAAAGGGAAATCTTTCCCTTTGATCCCACTGCGCACGCAGAGATTATGGCTTTGCGGCAAGGATCTGCTCGCCTTGGTACTTGGCGACTTACTGGAACCACTTTGGTGGTGAACTTGGAGCCTTGCACTATGTGTGCAGGTGCCTTGGTTAATGCCCGGGTTTCGCGGGTAGTGTTTGGCGCCTGGGATGACAAAGCGGGAGCTGCTGGCTCTGTCCGTGATGTTCTGCGCGATAGCCGCCTAAATCACCGCATCGAAGTAATCGGGGGGATTTTAGAGGAGGAATGCTCGGCACAATTAAAAGCCTTCTTTGCTGGTCGGCGATAAGAGTTCAAGCAACTACGCCCTATAGTTGGTTGTCGATAGCACCTTACGCTTGCCGCCGCTTCGGGTTTTAGCTATCTGCAGGCTAAGCCGCGATCTACACCCGAATTTTCGCTAAGTGTTCCTTCCTATTCCAGGCGGAGCTGTCGAAACTATCTGTACGGGCTTAAGTGCAGGTTTATCTGGGACTGCATTAATCTGGGTGCTGTTAGGGGAAGGGGTCTTTGTGGAAGTTGTAGCGGTTATGGCTAGGTCGCAGAGGAATTCTTTACTGGCGGGAAGGGTGAGTGTCTGTCTAATTTGAATGCCTGCCCGTAGCCAATAGTAGGGTTGTATTCATAACTGCCGAGGGTTTGTGCTGATAGTGCGGGAATACGGCTTAACAGTAAAGTGAAAATTAAGGGATGTGTTTCATCGGGGAGATACTCAGTGGTGACTATCTAGGCGCTCCCGATTTTCTAAATTCAAGCATTAATGAAAGAATCGCTAGTTTTAAGTAGACTCTCCTTGTGTCTGGGACTTAGGTCGACTATAGTCGCTATTGTAAGGACAATTTAGTTAATCAACGGGGATGTCGATAATCCGGCATGACCGGCGATAAGGTCAGCAATATTCAAAGGAGACGCTGATAATGGTGAAACAATTGCAGCATTGGATTAACGGTGAATATGCGCAGGGTAAACCCACCGGGCAAATTGAGATTGAAGATCCAGCGCTAGGAGAGGTCGTAGCTACGATTCCCTCCGCGTCGAGTGAAGATTTGGATCACGCGGTAGAAATTGCTCGCAAGGCACAAAAAGAATGGGCTAAGCTTTCCCTGGCTAAGCGGGTAGACATCATGTTCAAGATGCGCCACTTGGTCTTGGAAAACCAAGATAAGATGGCGCGCCTAATCGTCCAGGAACACGGTAAAAACTACTCGGACGCAATCGGTGAAATTCAGCGTGGGCGGGAAACTCTTGATTACGCTTGCGGTATTAACGCCAACATGAAGGGCGAACACTCCTACCAGATTTCAACTGGTGTTGATATTTACACCGTGCGGCAGCCGGTCGGGGTAGTGGCAGGCATCTGCCCGTTTAACTTCCCGGCAATGGTGCCTATGTGGATGCACCCTCTGGCTATCGCCACTGGTAACGCCATTATTATTAAGCCCGCATCTTCTACTCCTTCCGCTGCGCTCTTCACCGGAGAGCTTTACAAGCAAGCGGGGCTACCGGACGGGATTTACCAGGTTTTGACGGGCAACCGTAATTTGGTGACCTCGATTCTGGAACATCCGGGTATTGATGCCATTTCGTTTGTGGGCTCTACTCCAGTTGCTCATATCGTGCAGAACACCGGAGTTTCTCATGGTAAACGCGTACAGGCGTTGGGTGGCGCAAATAATCACGCCATCGTGATGCCAGATGCAGATATTGATTTCGCTGCCAAGCATCTTTCTGCAGCAGCTTTCGGCGCTGCGGGTGAACGCTGCATGGCTTTGCCGGTGGTAGTAGCAGTAGGAAGCGCTGGTGAAAAGCTAGCCGAGAAAATTAAGGCTCACGCCGATAAGATCCACGTAGATCAAGGTATGGTCGAGGGCTGCGAGATGGGTCCGGTTATCGACAAGAAAGCACAGGAACGTATCGAAGGTCTGATTACTGACGCTGAAGAGCGTGGTGCGACTATCGTGCGTGACGGACGTGGATTCCGGCCGGAAGGTTACCCGAACGGATACTTCGTGGGGCCGACCATTATCGATAACTGCCCCAAGGACGCTCCGGTGTATTACGAGGAAATCTTTGGGCCGGTACTAGTGATTACCCGCGCGGACACCTATGAAGAAGCCATCGAAATCGTTAACTCTTCGCCCTTCGGCAATGGTTCCGCGATCTTTACCAATGACGGCGGGGTAGCACGCAAGTTCACCCTAGCGGTTGAGGCCGGAATGGTTGGGGTTAATGTTCCGATTCCGACCCCGGTAGCCTACTATTCCTTCGGTGGTTGGAAGGAGTCTCTGCTTGGAGATACCCATATTCACGGTCCCGAGGGCGTGAAGTTCTACACCAAAGCCAAGGCGATTACCACCCGTTGGCCGAGCGAGTCGGGACACTATGAAGCCTCGATGAGCTTCCAGCGCGAGGAAGAATAAGGACAGTTAAGGAACTTATAAGTTCAAGAACATTTGGTGCAGGCGCGGGTCGCCAGTTAGTTCGGGGTGAAAAGTAACCCCGATCTGATTGGCGGCTCGCGCCCCCACAATTGCCCCATTTACTCGTCCGAGTTCTTCTACGCCCGTCTCCACGTTGTTAATCCGTGGAGCACGAATGAAAGTCATCGGCAGATCTTCCATCCCCGCAAAGTCAGCTCGAGTATTAAAGGAACCTAGTTGGCGTCCGTAGGCATTACGTTCCACGGTCACATCTAGGGTACCTAGTGCGGTGCGATCCACGCTGCGTTTACCCATAATTCGCTTGGCCAGCAAGATTAATCCTGCGCAAGTACCAAGAACCGGCATTCCAGCGGTAATCATTTCCCGTAGCCGATCAGCCATACCCAGTTCAATCAACAGTTTAGATTGCACTGTGGATTCTCCACCCGGCAGTACCAGGCGGTTAAAACCGCTGTGTAAGTCTGCGGCTTCCCGCAGTTCAACCACCTGAGCCCCCAGTTTCTGCAGGCATTGTTCATGCTCTATAAATGCTCCTTGAACTGCGAGGACGCCAACTTTTTCCATTTATTTACACTGGCCGTTTCTGTTGTGCGAAGGGGTTATTTTCCGCGCTCTGCCATCAGCAGGTCAATTTCACTTTCGTTAATTCCTACCATGGCTTCGCCTAGATTTTCGGATAGTTCTGCGATTAGTTTCGCGTCCCTAAAGTTAGTTACCGCTTTGACGATGGCGCTGGCACGTTTGGCAGGATTTCCGGACTTGAAAATTCCCGAACCTACGAATACGCCCTCGGCTCCAAGCTGCATCATCAAGGCTGCATCCGCCGGAGTAGCTACTCCGCCAGCCGCGAAGTTTACTACCGGTAGCCGCGAAGAATCGTGTACCTCTTTCAGGAGTGCCAGCGGGACTTCTAGTTGCTTGGCAGCTTCAAAAAGCTCGTCTGTACGTAGGCTGGAGACTCGGCGAATTTCGGCGTTCATGGCGCGCATATGGGTAACTGCCTGTACTATGTCGCCGGTTCCCGGTTCACCCTTGGTGCGAATCATAGTTGCGCCCTCGCCAATGCGTCGCAACGCTTCACCCAGGTTGCGTGCCCCACACACGAAAGGTACTTTGAACTGGGTTTTATCGATGTGGTAAACATCGTCGGCCGGAGAAAGAACTTCTGACTCATCGATGTAGTCGATTTCGATGGCCTCCAAAAGCTGAGCTTCCACAAAATGTCCAATTCGGCATTTCGCCATAACTGGAATCGAAACTGCCTCCTGAATGCCTTTGATCATTGCTGGGTCGCTCATCCGGGATACCCCGCCTGCGGCACGAATATCGGCGGGGATGCGTTCTAGAGCCATAACGGCGGCCGCTCCCGCGTCCTCGGCAATCCGTGCCTGTTCCGGGGTAGTGACGTCCATTATTACGCCGCCTTTTAGCATTTGCGCGAGCTGGCGGTTAAGTGCCACCCGCTCTTTGAGGTCGTTCGATTCCTGGACAGTAGTTGCGTTAGCGGTTTCCATTTCCGTTCCTTCTTTCTATGCCTAGCCTTCTGGGTTTGCGGAGCAAAGTAGTGCCGCCACCCTCTAGGCATCTACTTTACAAACTAACTTGGGGTAATAGTTATTTTTTTGGCAAAGAGGGCTCTGGGGGTAAATGTGTAGGCCGCAGCTATTTTTTGCGCGTGCAAAACAGCAGAGAAAGCTACCTTGACTCCCTAGCTTAACGCGTGTTAAATAAAGGTGGACGGGATTTGGTGAATGCCAAGTTCGCAAAAGGGAATCTCGGAAAAGCCTCGACATAACGAAACGTTTCGGCTAGACTGAGGGTACCCAATAAAGATAAGCGGAGCGAAGAGGCTGCTGCCTGCGGGGAAGCCTCGGAAACCGCCCTGATAAATATAGTCACCCCCAAAAATAGAAGGAATGGATTATGGTCAAGATCGCCCTCGACCCCAATATGTATTACTGGTTTATGCCGGTTTCCCAAACCTTGCATAAAGCTCGGGAACTGGGTTTTGATTACGTAGAACTTTCACCAACGGCAGATTTTCACTTCTGGCATCATTACCCCAAAGCTGACGATGCTTACATCGCAGAGCTTAACAAGGCACAGAAGGAATCCGGGGTTAAAATTGCCACTTTGAACCCGGTGTTTAACTGGTCGTGTGTAGACGAGGAAGAACGGCAAGCTCAAGTGCATAACTGGCGTCGGTTGCTGGAGATTGCAGATCAGTTAGATGTACGTGAGATTGTTTCTGAATTTTCTGGGGATCCCAACACCCCGCGGCGCTGCGAACATCAGTGGTACAAGTCCATCGAAGAACTCACTCCCGATTTTGAAAAATATGGGATTCAGCTACATATGGAAGCGCATCCCTATGACTTCGTGGAGATGCAAGATCCTGCCATCAACTTGATTCGCGGCGTAAATAAGCCCTGGATCGGGTATGAATACTGCGCTCCGCATACTTTCCACCTCTCAGACGGTAAGGGCGATGTTGAACGAATGCTGCGCTCCGCGGGAGATCTCCTCAAAGAAGTACATATCGCCGATGTGTTTAACCACAAAGCCTTCGATGGGAATCGTTATGTAATTAATCCTCCGGGGGTCGATGCGCGGGTGCATCAGCATAACGAGATTGGCATGGGTGAAGTTCCCTGGGATGAGCTGTTTAGCACCTTGCGGGATATGAACTTCGACGGAGTGTTGTCGCTGTGTGTATTTGGCTGGCATGATCATGCTGATGAGATCAATAAAAAGATGATTGCCCGGGTAAAAAGCGAGTTCGGTCAGTAGCAGTATTTCCGTAAACACGTAAGGAAGATTTTTCGAGGGCGCGGGTGTCCTCGGAAAATCTTCCTTACATAATGGAATACCAGTTTGCAACCCGTGAAAGGGGTAGGTTAATTTATATCTATTGGTGATTATTTGAATAAAGTATGGGCGTACATTAGTCAGTTTTTTAATATTTTGATCGAGTTTGTGTTCCCGGGGTTTGAATCTTCATGATTAGGGGCTATGTAGCGATAGCCTAAGAGCAGCATTATGAAACAAAAATTAACTATCTCCGATGTGGCCAAGGAAGTGGGAGCCGCCATTTCTACGGTGTCTGTTGCATTGTCCGGACGACCCGGAGTTTCGGAAAAGAGACGTGCAGAGATTCAGCGCGCCGCTTTTGAGATGGGGTACCGCCCTGACCGGCAGGCCGCCCTAATTCGCCTCGATCGTAGCTATTTGCTAGGTGTCGTTTTTTATATGGAACAAGAGTTCCAAATTTCGTTAATGGATCCGCTATATCGTTACGCCGATAAAGAGGGCTATCGCTTGGTGGCAGCGGGTTGCGTGGGGCAGCGCAGCGAAATGGATTGCATAGAATCCTTACTGCAAGACCGCTGCGAGGGAATCGTGCTAATAGGAACAAAGCTTCCCGCCGATTATTTAGAGAAAGTTGCTGCCACGATACCGCTAATTACCCTCTGTCAAGAATCTGGTTCCAACAATGTCGATGCGGTAGTATCCGATGACGCCTCCGGGATTGAAGAATGTTTCAAGTATTTACGGAAGCAGGGACTAGACGACATCGTGCATATTTGCGGCGATAATCAGGCTAACGCTCGGGTACGAGAAGCAGCATTTCGGCGTTGCCTTAGGGAATCCGGATTAGAACCTGGCACTGGGGGCGCGAATCGTATCTATCAGGGGGGCCAGAATCCAAGCGACGGGGCGCGGGTGGCCGATCAGATAATGCGTCAGGTAAGCACAGGAGAGAGGGATTTTCCCCGGGCAGTAATGTGCTTTAACGACCTGTGCGCTCAAGGATTCATGATCAGGATGTGGCAAGAAGGCATTAGTATTCCACACCAAATTGAGGTAGCTGGTTTTGACGATACCCCGATTGCTGCTGAATCCTATGTGGAACTAACTACCGTGCGGCAAGATCGCGAAGAACTTGCCAAACTCGCGGTTAAACGCCTGGTAGAGCACGTAGAGTTCTTCCTAGGTGAAGATAACTATGCCAAGAAATGGAATGCCGCCGAAACCCAGGTGGAAACCCGACTGATTGTGCGAAAAACCGCTTAAGACTCGGGCATATGTTCCGACTGAAAACAAAAAGGGGAACTAAATGACAGCCCTTTCGATTCTGGCTCCTCTTAGTGGAGAAGTTATTCCGGTAACAGCGGTTCCAGATCCGGTTTTTTCCCAAAAAATGTTGGGACAGGGAATGGCTATTCGCCCTTTAGTACAGGTGCAGTCAGTGTTGTCTCCGGTTAGTGGAAAAATCATCAAACTATTCAAAACTGGACACGCCTTCGCGCTGGTGGGGGAGGCTAATTCCCTAGAAGTACTGGTGCACGTGGGATTAGATACTGTGGGGCTTAAAGGTGTGGGTTTTCAGCAGCTACTTAGAGAGGGTGATGAGGTTAGAGCCGGACAGCCTGTTGTTAAGGTTGATATCCCGCGCCTGGTAGCTCTCAAGAAAGATCCGATTACCCCAGTGGTTTTTATCGGGCGAAATCAAGTGGCGGCAGTGGACTTTACCCCTGGCACAGTGCAGGCAGGAACCCCACTATGTCAGATCACTTTGCAAGCTAACCGGTAAGGCGAGATTTCAGGAAAACTGAAAGATGTCCTTCAACCAGAAAGGACACTGACCAAATAAAAAAGAGGAGGGTTCGAAGAAAATCTTCGAACCCTCCTCTAATATTTAAACCAACTAGATATTTACCGCAGCTAGGTGAGAAGGATTAAAAACCAGGTAGCACTGCCTTGTTCGGCCATTTCTTTTCAATGAAAGCCTTGACTTCCGGAGAGTGCAGCAAAGCGTCCAGCTTCTTAATCGCTTCCAGCTTTTCGGAGTCCTTCTTCCAAACCAGAATGTTCAGCGAAGGGTTATCCTTGGGGGATTCTAGAACCAAAGCGTCGGAGGGTTTTTTGCCCCCATCTAGAGCAAAGTTACCGTTAATCACCGCGATATCCAGGTCAGCTAGGGAGCGCACCAACTGGGGACCTTCCACCTCAGACAGGTCGAAGCCACGCGGATTGTATTCTTTAGACTTGGCGATTACCGACACTAAATGTTGATTTTCATCCTTTGGCAATTTAATCAAACCATTATCAGCCAGTAGCTTCAGACCGCGCTTCTGGTTAGTTTCATCGGTGATGACCCCAATCTTGGCGCCATCTTTGAGATCCTTAATATCCTTGAGCTTTTCGGAATAAATTCCCACTGGCTCCAAGTGGATTCCCTTACCATGATCGAAGTGCCAGTTGTTCTTAGCGGTCTTCTCATCGAAGTAGGGAACCGTCTGATAATAGTTGGCATCCAGATCCCCAGAGTTCAAGGCTTCATTCGGCAGGACGTAGTCGGTGTACTCTTTGACTTCCAACTCGATGCCCTGCTTTTTAGCTAAGTTATCGGCCACGTAACGCAGGATCTCCGCATGAGGCGTAGGAGAGGCTCCCACAATTAGCTTGTTGGTGTCAGCAGCGGAGTTACCACCGCAAGCAGCCAGACTTAGGGCCAGACCAGCAGCTCCAGCTGCGGCTACAATTTTCTTCCAAGTTTTCATTTTCATTTCCTTTTAAATGGTTGTTTTTTAGGTAGTTTACAAAGTTTTATTACCCGTCCTCGCCTGCGTCTATCAAGCGGACGAGGCCGGAAGTTTCCCCAGCTGCCTAGCGTGGTGCCAGGGAGGAAAAAGGTTAAATCTTAAACCGCTAGGTTTAGCGGTGAAGGTCTCCGACTGGTTTTCCCTTAGCGGTGATCGACCAGCCGGCTAAGCATGTCGCCTACCCACTGCACGATGACAACAATCAGCAAGATATCGATAACGACGATTAGCATCACGTCACCCATAAAGCGGGTGTAACCATAGTTCATGGCTAGAGCGCCCAGGCCGCCGGTACCTAAAGTACCTGCCATCGCACCATAACCAATCAAAGAGATTAAGGTGACGGTAACCGACTGGATTAAAGAAGGAAGTGCCTCGCGAACCTGTACTCCCAACATGATTTGCCAGTTGGAGGCTCCCGCCATTTTTGCGGCTTCTAGTTTGCCACTTTCTACGCCTTGCACATTAGATTCCACCAGGCGAGCAAAGAAAGGAGCAGCTGCCAGAGTTAGTGGCACTACCGCCGCTTTCCACCCTAAAGAGGTGCCTACCAGCAGACGAGTGAAGGGAATAATTGAAATCATCAAAATGACGAAGGGCAGCGAGCGGCCTACGTTCACGATGAGTCCCAACACCGAGTAGATAACTCGCGCGACCTTAGAAGCTGACAGTAGTCCTGCAGGGGCGGTAGCAACTAGCAGTAAACCGATTGGCAGCCCCAGTAGAATCGAGAAAAATCCCGACCAAAACGACATATAAATCGTCTCTAAAGTGGCTTCTAGTAGGTTGTTGGAAATTACTGGATTGGAAAACCACTTGCCGGAACCATCTGCAGCCAAGGGCATCAGGGTCACAACCTGTGAGGTAGTAGCGATAAGACTCATGCTCGCACCTCCGTATAGATGTGATGATTTTCCAGTTCCTGAAGAAAGCCTTCCAGTTCCGTGGTTTTTACCCCCAGAGCTAAGCGGCCGACCTGCGTGGTTCCCACGGTTTCAAAAGTTCCGGCCACAATGTCGCCACCCAACTTGGCGACCAAATCCATAACTTTAGATCCGGTGGGTACGCCTGGTGAGGAAGTGAAAGCAATATCCACTACCGAGGCAGGCTGACCGTCTAAAGTTACTTCATCATCAACATTGGGGGGCGGAACCAAGTCTTTTGCGAGGCGGGAGGAAGGATCCTTGACTACCTCTTCCACCGAACCCGTCTGTATAATCTTTCCGCCTTCCAGCAAAGTAACGTGGGTGCAAATCTCGCGAACTACGCTCATCTCGTGGGTAATAATCACCACGGTGACGCCCAGACGGTCATGCACGTCTTTAATTAAATGCAGGATCTGCTGAGTGGATTCGGTATCCAAAGCGCTGGTAGGTTCGTCGCACAGTAATACTTGCGGCTCATCGGCAAGTGCCCGGGCTACCCCTATTCGCTGTTGTTGCCCCCCGGAAAGCTGAGAAGGGTAAGAGGAACCCCGGTCATGTAGTCCCACTAAATCTAATAGCTTTTGGACTCGGTCATGACGTTCCCCGCGTTTTTCTCCTGCCAAGTACAACGGATAGGCAATATTGCCAGCAGCGGTACGTGAATCCAGCAGGTTAGCTGCCTGAAACACCATCCCGATAGAACGGCGTGCCTGGCGTAAATGCTTTTCAGAAAGGGTTGAAAGATTTTGTCCCGCCACCAGGATTTCCCCCGAAGTGGGATGCTCCAAGGCGGTTAGGCAACGAATCAGCGTAGATTTTCCAGCTCCCGATTGCCCCACAATTCCATGGATTTCCCCGGCTCCAATCTTTAGGGAAATGCCGTCGAGGGCGTGCAGTTTCTCCTGTTTCTTACGGGGATAAATTTTATAGACGTCCCGCAGCTCAATTAGCGAATTTTCCGCTTTAGCGTTGCTCATTAGTTCCTTCCCATCGGTCCTGGCATTAGCACCGTCTTATCGGTTGCTGCAGCGCGCGAGCCAGGTCTCTGCGCTGCTCTTGATGGCTACGTTTAGATTAAAGCCTCGAGAAGTAAAACGCCAAATTTTGAGACGGCTTGTAGTTGCTCTCACGTTTTAGTTAGCATAGGGGCATGGAAGAAACAGCGATCAAATCGATTCAGTGGTGGTGGCTCGCCTAGGCGGGTCCTTTCTTTCAGGCATTCATAGAACCCGCCCAATGGCGGGTATTTTTTTGTCTCCCGCCAGCGGAAACTATTAAAAATAAGTGATATTTCATCGAGGAGCAAAAGATGACTGATAACCCCAAAATCCAGCCTTTAGGATTTCCAATCGATAACCATATTCCGTCTCGCTGGTACAACCTGGCCGCTGATTTCCCGGAACCGATGCCTCCCTATCTGAATCCTCAAACTCGGGAGCCAATCACCGCGAAAGAGCTCGAACCGTTGTTCGCTCCCGGGCTTATTGAAATAGAGATGAGCAAGGAACGGTATATCGATATTCCCCAACGGGTTCGCGAACTATACGCCAATTTTCGTCCCGCGCCTCTTTATCGAGCACACAATCTAGAGCAAAAATTAGGTACTAAATGTCGTATTTACTACAAATACGAAGGTAATTCTCCGGCAGGTTCCCATAAGCCAAACTCGGCTTTAGCGCAGGCCTATTACAATGGCGCGGCCGGGATTAAACGGTTAACCACGGAGACTGGTGCCGGGCAGTGGGGTGCTTCCCTGGCGATGGCCTGTTCCATGTTGGGAATGGAATGCGAAGTATGGCAGGTGCGTTCCTCCTATGATCAAAAGCCCTATCGGCGGATGCAAATGGAGACTTATGGTGCAAAATGTTGGAGTTCGCCCTCCGATCGCACCGAGGCAGGTCGCCGCATGCAAGCCGAAGACCCTGAAACTTCCGGGTCTTTAGGGATGGCGATTTCGGAGGCAGTAGAATCTGCAGTTTCAGATCCGCAGGCTCACTACGCTTTGGGATCGGTCCTGAATCAGGTGATTATCCACCAGACGGTGATCGGCCTGGAATCACAAGCTCAACTGGCTAAAGCTGGCGAGTCCGATGTGGACTTTATTTTTGGTTGCGCCGGGGGAGGCTCTAACTTGGGTGGTTTGGCAACTCCCTTTATCGGTGAGAATCTGCGTGAAGGTAAAAATGCGCGGGTAGTAGCGTGCGAACCGGCCGCCTGCCCCTCGCTGACGCAGGGTGAATACCGCTATGACTTTGGGGATATGTCGGGGCTAACGCCTTTAATGAAGATGTACACCCTGGGGCACGAGTTCGTACCTGATCCGATTCACGCTGGTGGCTTGCGATATCACGGGATGGCGCCAATGGTTTCACACGCCTATCACCTGGGGTTGATGGAGGCACGGGCCTATCCGCAAGAACAAACCTTTGCCGCCGGAATAGAGTTTGCGCGTGCTGAGGGGATTATTCCCGCCCCCGAATCGACTCATGCGATAGCTGGGGCGCTGGACTTTATTCGCTCGGGTGAGGTTCATGATGGACAGGTAGTCTTGATTGGAGTATCAGGTAACGGGGTACTGGATCTGGCGGCCTACCACCAGGTGCTAAACAAGTAGCCGAGTAGCTGAAACTACCGCAGCGGCGGCGAGGATAACCTCGCCGCCGCTTTTTATCTACGTTAGCAGGGAATATGCCGGTCTAAGGTAATGTTTGGTGCGGGATGGCAGTCAGCTACCCGCGCACAACCGTTGCTATAGTTTGTAAAATAATCTGAAAATCACCTAGTAAAGACCGTGAACGCACATAATCGGCATACATTTTGGTCTTCTTAGGAATCAATACCTGGGTGTAGTAGCGTTCCGGGTCAGCAGCACTAGCTAACTCGTCGGCCTCATTACGATAAGCAATCGACGCCGGATCAGTGATTCCGGGGCGCACAGAAAGAATCAGTGCTTTCCGGTCTTGTGGCCACTGCTCCACATATTCGGGTACCTCCGGACGGGGCCCCACCAGCGACATTGAGCCTTGAGCAACATCTATAAGTTGCGCTAACTCGTCAATCTTAGTTTTTCTCAGAACCCGCCCCACCCTAGTTACTCGCGGATCGCCACTGGCAGAGATATTTTTCTTCGGTTTTTCATTGCGCATAGTGCGAAATTTATGGATCCGGAAGGGAACCCCGAAGCGTCCTATCCTTTCTTGCCGGAAAAATACCGGACCGGGGGAATCAAGGTTGATGGCCAGCGCGGTCACCGCAAATAAGGGGCTGAGCAATATAAGTGCCACTGCTGAAATAGCGCGGTCAATAACCTCTTTAGTGTCCACAGATTTTTTCCTTGCGTCTGCCGGAAACATTATTTCGTCATCCTAGACAAAATTTCTTTAGCGGTTTCCTGCACGTATTCTACCTGCTTATCGTCTAATACCGTGTTTAGAGGTAGCGTGACCTCGTGACAGTACGCCTCGTAGGCATTCGGGAAATCTGCAATCTTGAACCCGAGGTCACGATAGGCGGTCAGCATTGGCAGCGGCTTGTAATGCACATTGCACGAGATCCCTCGGTTAAACATTTCTTCAATGAACTGGTTACGTTCCGCCAGCCCTAGGGTATCTAGAGAAAGTAAATAGAGGTGGCCGGAACTATTCCAGCTGCGCCCTTGAGCATCAGTGCCGCTGTGAGCCAGCGCCGTGACCGGCAGATCGGCCAGTGCCTGGGTATAGGAATCAATAATCTGGTGGCGGCGCGCTATTGTCTGCGGATAGCGCTGCAGCTGTGAATATCCCAAAGCAGCCAGAGTGTCGGGCATATTCTCTTTATAGCCAGGGAAAAGAACGTCGTATTCCCAACCTGCCGTATTGGTTTTTTCTAAAGCCGATTTGGACTGTCCATGCAAAGTGTTGAGTTTGACGAAGTGCTCTACTTGATCGGACAGCGGGTTTTCTGCACGCCAAGTCAGAGCGCCGCCCTCGGCAGTAGTTAGATTCTTGACTGCGTGGAAAGAAAAAGCGGTGAAGTCGCCGGCTTGTCCCGAATGCATCCCATATCCGGTAGCTCCCAGAGAATGTGCGCCATCAATAATCAGCGCGATGCGCCCTAAAGTTTCTTGGAGGGCGTTACCTGGGTGGAAAAGCGGCTGGGTATCGTTAATCACTTCATAAATTGGTGCGGTGTCAACCATTCGCCCTGCTAAATCCACAAGGATAATCGCTTTTGTATTCTGGGTGATAGCCGCCCGAATGCGCTGAGCGGAGGTAAAGTAGTCGCCAGCTTCCACATCTACCATCACGATTTTTGCCCCTACGTGGGCAACCACAGAGGCCGAGGCGGTATAGGTGTAGGCGGGAACGATTACCTCATCGCCGGGGCCAATCCCCAAAAACCGCAGGGCATTCTTAAGCCCAGCAGTAGCCGAGTTAAGCAGCATAGTACCGGCAGTACCTGAAAACTCTGTGAGTGCCTGACGGAACTTTTCTCCCACCGGACCAGAAGTAATCCAACCTGAGCGCAGCACCTTTACTACTGCCTCAATATCTTGTTCCCTAATGTCAGGAGGAGAAAATGGTACTTTCATTTTTAGCCTTTCGGTCAGCAAGCAATCCTGGCGCCATTATCTCACTAATATGTTTGTTCCTTTACCTGCGGCCTGGTCTTTAGGAAGTTAATGAGTAAACGCTAGAATGGCTCTAGGTTTTATGAATAGGCAGAAAAGAGGATACGTGTTTATTCCTACATGGCTGCGACGCGGTATTTTACTGGCGACAGATATTCTCAGTTGGGTTCTGGCGATAGTTATTATTTCTTGGCTCAGGTTTGATTTCACTTTGAGCGCTCTTGACCAACAAGCGATTGTCACTTTCGCAGTGGTCGCGGTGGCGTTACAAACGATTGCCGGTTTGGTTTCTAAGCACTATATGAACCGGTATTGGATTGCCTCATTCGAAGAGGTAGTCAGCTTAGGGGTCATCGTAGTGGCAGCAGCACTGGCCGGTGCGCTATTTACTCTGGTGTATCCCGGTCGGTTTGTCAGTATTGTGGTGGCGGTAGCCAGCCCGGCTTTAGGTCTATTAATTATGAGCAGTGCGCGAGTTTTTTGGCGACTTGTCAAAAAGGCACGCAGGAACGGGGCTGAGGATCCGGAACCGGTGATTATTATCGGCGCCGGGATCGCTGGGGAACAGCTAATTAATCAGATGCAGGTAGATTCTCAATCTCCCTATAGGCCGGTGGCTTTGATAGATGATGCTTCCGCTAAACGAAATTTGCGGCTGCGGGGGGTTCCAGTTCGGGGCAAACGGCAGGATTTAGCGGAGGTAGCGAAAAAACTAGGGGTAACTACCGCGATTTTCTCTATAAATGCTGAGCATCCCGATCAAGCAGATTCCAGTGTGAAGTTGCGGGATGTTAAAAGTGCTTACTCGCAGCTGGCGAAAGATGCCGGTTTGAAACTGCTGGTAGCTCCGCAAGTAGGGGAGATGCTGGATGGGAAAGTTGATTTAAGTAATATTCGCCAGATGAACGTGACTGACCTTTTGGGGCGGCGAGAAATCAAGACTAACCTAAAGCAAATTGCCAGCTATGTGACAGGTAAACGGGTGCTGGTAACTGGCGCGGGGGGCTCTATTGGTTCCGAGATCTGCCGTCAGGTGAAAGCCTTGAATCCGGCAGAATTGGTGCTGCT
Source organism: Varibaculum vaginae (assembly GCF_900604285.1). Taxonomy (GTDB): domain Bacteria; phylum Actinomycetota; class Actinomycetes; order Actinomycetales; family Actinomycetaceae; genus Varibaculum; species Varibaculum vaginae. The sequence continues at coordinate 64,008 of NZ_UWNY01000001.1, read as the reverse complement.
AGACCGGGACGAATCCGAGCTGCATGCCATGCAACTGGATCTTTATGGCTCTGGAATGTTGGATACCCCCGATTTCGCTCTCTGCGATATTCGGGATAGAGAGGCGCTACGCGCGATTTTTGAGGCTCATCATCCGGAAGTTATTTTCCATACCGCCGCGCTAAAGCATTTACCAATGCTGGAGCAATACCCGGACGAGGGCTGGAAAACCAATGTTTTGGGATCTAAGAATGTGGTAGAGCTAGCCGTGGAGTACGGGGTTACTAATCTGGTAAATATCTCTACCGATAAAGCTGCAGAACCTACCACGGTGCTGGGGCGTTCTAAGCGCATGGCGGAGCGGATAGTGGCGCACTATTCTCAGCAGGTAGCCGATAAGGGGTGGCGTTACGTTAGCGTGCGGTTTGGTAACGTTTTAGGTTCACGTGGCTCGGTGCTATGGACTTTCACCTCCCAAATTGAGCATGGCGGACCGATCACTATTACTCACCCAGATGTAGAACGTTTCTTTATGACGATTCCGGAAGCGTGCGCCTTGGTGATTCAAGCGGGAGCCATTGGCAGGCCCGGTGAGGTACTGGTGCTAGATATGGGCGAGCCGGTAAAAATCATCGACGTGGCAAGGCGCATGATTGAAATGAGTGGCAAGGATATTGAAATCAAGATTACGGGCATGCGTCCTGGGGAAAAGCTATCCGAAGTCTTGCATTTTGAGGCTGAAAAAGACGAGCGGCCCTTCCATCCCTTGATTTCGCATACCACTGTCCCTGAAATCTCTCCAGAAGCCTTAATGACAGAGCATGATTTTGTGACCGCAAAAGATCAGGTGCTGTACTAATAGTTGCTGCTAGCAGAAGATTAATATAGGTAAATTTATTTACTTGATTTAGTGGAGTATTTTACGGGCTGGAATCGGGAATCAAAATTAATGGAAACGACTGAGGAGGATGGCAAGGTGAAAAATTTGGGGGCAGCTAAGACACGTCCAGTGAGTGCCGACGAACTGCACAAGATGCAACAAAAGTCTTGGGAGATTTACCAGTATTTTGCAGATTTTTGCGACCAACGAGGGTTGCGCTTTTATGGTTGCGGAGGTTGCGTAATCGGCGCGGCTCGCGATGGGAAATTTATTCCCTGGGATGACGATGTAGATGTTTATATGCCCCGCCATGATTACGAGCGTCTTGCGAGGCTTTGGAACCGAGAGGCCGATACCGAGCGTTTTAGCTATGTTCGTACCAGTGCTAAAACTCATACCGGGGATGTAATGGCAAAAATATGTGACAACTTCACCACTCTGGTTACCCCTTATCAAATTGATAAAAAAATTCCTCAGGGGTTGACCATCGATATTTTTCCATTAGACGGAGCGCCAAAGCCAAAGAGTTTCGCGTGGTGGTGGCAGATGCTGATGGGACTCATTTTCAATCTTTACAATGTGGCCGAGGTGCCGAAGAACCACGGCAAAGTAGTGGCACTGGTGGCGAAGGTTGCGTTAGCACTAGTTCCGCATCCCCGCTGGCGATATAAACTTTGGCGGGCTTGCGAGAAACAAATTAGCAAGTGGGATTATGATCGGCAAGAATGGTCCGCAACGATTTGCGACGGCCCAAAGCTAATGTTTACCCCGTTCAAGCGTAAATGGTTTGGAAAGGGAATCGATATGCCACTGGAGGTGGTGGGAACACCACAGCAGTACCGGATGCCCGATGACTATGATACCTATTTGCGCGCCGAGTACGGTGACGGATACCTGACCCCGCCTCCTGCAGACGAGCAGCAGCCCAAGCATGAAGTTTATTTCATGGATTTGGATACCCCCTATCAGAAATACATGACCAACGGACGTTTCGATCCTCGAAAAGCAGGAATGAGCGACTAAAAGAAACGATTAAAATGCAGTGTGACAGCAGCGAAGCGTTGGTTTCTGTGGTGATCCCGGTTTATAACGTAGAAAAATACCTGCATGTCTGTCTGGATTCCGTGCTAGCGCAGAGTTACACAAATTTGCAGGTTATCCTGGTAAACGACGGTTCTTGTGATGCTTCCCTAGCAATAGCTGAAAGTTACAATGACTCTCGCCTAGAGGTATTCAGCAAATCCAATGGTGGTCTTTCTAGTGCGCGTAATTATGGTTTAGCGCGGGCACGGGGGGATTATCTTTGCTTCGTTGATTCCGATGATGCCCTACATCCGGATTTTGTGCGGTTACTTTTGGATGGGATTCTGCAGACGCAAGCTGATTTAGCCGTCTGTGGTTTGGCTAGGTTTTCGTGCGATAGTGAGCTACCCACTATGAATGAAGTAGTTAACGGAGCGGAGTTTCACCTATATTCCCAGGAAAAAGCAATAACGGAACTTTATGGGGGCGGGTTTTTACAGCAATTTACGGTGGCAGTATCTAAACTGTATCCACGGCAAATCTATAAAAATCTACGTTTCCCTGAAGGGCGTCTTCACGAGGACGTAGCAGTAGCGCTTCCGGTGTTGTTGCAGGCTCAGCGGGTTGCGCTTACCACTTCACTGCTTTATCACTATCGTTGTAACGAGTCCTCAATAATGACTACTCCCTCCTGGAAACATGTTGACGGAATTGATTTTTATGAAGAACACTATAGGTTGTTGAGCGGCCTGCACATGCCGCAAGCTAAACTCGCGCTCCTCGCTGCGTTTAAAGCCGGGATTAATTGTCTTACAGAATATTCTGCTAATCCCAGTTATCGCCAAGATCCCCGCTACCGTTCGTTGCAGAAACGAGTAGAGAAACTTGCCAAACGGATACCTATAAAAGGACTGCGGAAAATAGATGCTGCTACAGTAGTGACGGCGCGCATAAGTATCGCGGTAGCGACGTTTATTTATGGAATCGCCTTGCGCCTAAAGTAACTAGCTGGGTTGACAGGATTACTGCCCACCTTTTGTTTTCTTCCAGTACTTGGCTACCGCAGCCACCCGGTAGATAAGAATAATCATCTCGGTACAGAAAGTTAGCACTACTACCGAGTAGATGTTTAGGAAACCGAGGAGGAAAGTAATACAGAGGGCAAGAACATGGAAAATGGAAGCCACGATCACCGATTGATTTACTGCTTTTGCGCCCCCCAGGGGACTGAGGGTAGGGAATCCCAGAAGGTAGACCGGCAAAGTAATAAATAGGATAAGCATCATCAGGCGCAATACTTTTCCAGCATCACGGAACTGCGCCCCGAAGAACCAAGAGCACATCGGCTCGGCAATAATTGCAATCACTATGCAGCCCAGCGCCACCACTGGCATTAAGGAGAGCAATATTTTCTTTAGGAGTTTAAAGTCGCGGTTGCGCACCATGTAGGGGTAAAGACTGTCGGATATTGGCCCCATGGTTTGTTTCATTACCCCCAGCAGTTTGTCGGCGGCGCTATAGACGCCGATGGGGATGCTGGCTACCGGGTAGACGAAGCCAAGAAGGAAAATATTGGTAGCGGTATAGATGGTGCTGGCAACTCGGGATAAGAAAAACCAAGTAGATTCTTTTAGAATTTGCCAGGCGAATCCGAGACCGGGCCAGCGCATTTTATATCCGAGTTTAAAAATCATGTGTCCGTAGACGTATCCGGCGGCGAGGAAGTTGCCTCCCAAATTTAGGGCAGGAACCATCCAGTAGTCATCCGGTTCGTGCATAAAGACAAAAATGCCGATGGTGAAGAGGGCGCGTAAGAAAACTGAGGTGATGGTGATGGTTTGCATTTCTTCGATACCGCGGTAGAAGAAATCAAGCATAAAACTTGCCGAGGAAACCGAGAGGAAACATAGCAGGTAGAACCAGGGGTCCGAACTCATCTTCGGCCAGAAAAACGCCATGGGGGCGAGGACTGCCAGACTGAGGAGGGTAAGTAGTATTTTATCTATGGTTACCGCACCTACCACCTTTTCGACATAGGTTTTATCATTGCGATTTCCCGCGATTGAGGCAGTAGCCGAGAGTAAAAACCCAAACTCGATAAAGACGCTGAAGTATGCCATCACTGCCATTGCCCACCCGATTTTTCCGTAGAGTTCGGCGCCCAACACTCGCGTTTGATAGGGGACAGTGATGAAGGAAAAGAAATATCCGGAGAACACTAAGATATAGAGGAAAAGCGTATTCTTAAGTAACCTTTTCTTATTGGTTTTTCCAGTATCCTTAGTACCGGTATCGTTATTAGTCGTAACGCCAGAATCGGTAGTTTTAGGTTCGGAGCTCGCAGTGGCAGAAACGTCGCTAAAAACATTATCGCCGCTGGGAACTGGCTTAGCACCTTTGGGAGTGTCTTTTTTTTCTATCTCCACGCTTCTCCTTAGGATTCGCTGCAAAAGACCCAATGTCTATAAGTAATGAATGGTAAAACAATATCTAGTAGCGGACAAACTACCCCAGGGTTAAGTATTGTTACCTCCGTAATCAGATAGCAACTAGGTTTCTTAGGGGAGATCCTGGTTTTTCATTTCTGCCTTCTTCCCTAAAATCTGTTCCAGGTAGGGAGGGAGTCAGTGTCCCCGACCTAGAATTTTTCGAATCACGGTTTCTGCATAGGAAAGTGTAAGTAAACCGAGAAAGGAATGACGTTTAGCTAAGGCGGCATATAGGCGGTAACGGATTCCGCTTTGCTTCAGATAAGGATTCTTTGCCCAGCTAGGATAGTCCACGGCGAACCGTAAGAATAGTTTTCGTGCCTGGCTGCGGGTTACTTTTAAGGGATAGAACTTCATCGCGCAGGAAATGATTACTTCGACAATGTAGACGTATTCAATTTCTTGAGGATGCCTGCCCGTAGTAAGTTTACGAATCTGCTCGAAGGCTTGAAAAGATGCTTCCAGGGAAGAGTTAGAGTCATCAGTTACCAAAGAACCTGCGTGAATCTGATAGCGGTAAAGACTCTCTGGCAAGTAAGCAACTTTATCTGCCCAGGCCAGTGCGGTTTTAGTAAGTACTGTATCTTCATGTCGAACGCCGGTTCCAAAGCCTAGGTTGTGCTCACGCACAAAATCGCGGCGATAGACTTTCCCGCAGGTTCCCCCCCGGGCAAAAGCCAGCGCATAGTCAGTACTCACGTAATCAAGCTGTGCTGGGGGTTCGGGAAGAACGGTATAATCGTGTGCTTTCCCCTCATCGATAATGCTGAAGTCAAAAAGTAATACATCGCAAGGTTTTTTAGTTACCGCATCAGCAAGTTTTTCCAGGGCGCCAGGGGCGAATTCATCGTCGGAATCTAGAAATACGAGGTAGTTGCCACTGGCGGCAGAGATTCCGGCATTGCGTGCCCCTCCAGGTCCCAGGTTTTCAGCCAGGGTCACTAGCTGCCAGTTATTTCGAGCCGAGACCTTAGCTAGCAGAGCCTGATCTTCTGAGCGGGAGGCGTCATCAACAATAATTACTTCAACTTTAGTTCCGGCTTCTTCCCGGGGGACTGTCTGACTGCATAATGTTTTTTCCAGACGCGGTAAGAATTCTGCCGAATTATAAAAAGGAACGATTACGCTTAACCTCATATTGTCAGTATCTCATAGGAAATGCTCTCTGCTTTGAAGCGAAAACCTTTCTCTGCGGTAAACTCAACTTGTCTTTAATAAGTTAAGTGGAAACTTATCTACCGGAGTGAGAATGTGAACGAATCATTAGCGAATAATGGAGTCGCGCCGCAGGTAAAACCGGGGAGGAGTGCAGCTTTCCGTAGTGTCCTTTTTAACCCGGTGCATTGTGTGAGTTCCTACTTAGTTTATTTGTTGTTACGGCAAATTGCGGTTTTAGGGGATTTTTTAGGTTCCCTCCAGTATCCACTTGTGCTCTGGGCGTATGGCTTGATTGGCTATTTTCTATTAAAGGATCGAGCCTTTTTTAAAGCCCCTTGGATAAAAGTTTTGATGCTGTTGTTGCCGGCTGCTCTAATCACTTTAGCTGTCAACTATGCGGTAAACCCGGTAACTCAAATAAAATCGGCAATGCTGCTCGCAGTATCAGTGCTATTGGTATATCCCCTGGGCGCCTATATAGCGCACAGTTCTAAACCCCATAGGGAGCTTGCCAAGGTATTGCTGCCCGCCCAAATAATTACCGGATTACAGGCGCTAACTTCGGTTGCGATGATTGCTGTAGGCTTTACTTTCCTGGATAAATTAGCGGGTGCTACTCGTCATCTCGGAGCACAATCTTTCACCTATGAGTCCGGAAATAGGGTATTTATTGTTTTCGGTATGAACGTGGATTCGAATCACGCTGCACTCTTTGGGATAGTGAGTATTTTTGTTACCACCTGGGCATTGATTTACCGGGAAAAGATCTTCCTTACCGCGTGCGGTAAAAAAAGATACCAGAATTTGTATTGGATAAATCTGGTTCTGCTAATCATTGCCACTGCTGGATGTAATTCACGGGGTGCTCGCTTATCCCTATTAATCACCCTGGCAGTGATCGGTCTTTGCCTATTCGTATTTTATTACCGGCGCAGCGAGTACTTACAAAAGAAATCCAAAGCTCTGCTGGTAGTCTGGGTTATCCTTGTCGGAGGCTTGGGCTATACCGGGGTTAATGCCGCCGTAGACACCTTGATAGAAGGAGAAATCGCCTATTATGCCCAAGCTTTTAAACTAATTCATCCTGATGGATCAAAGAAAACCAGTTCTGATTGGAAGATGGTAGATGACATTAGTATGCTCCGCGTAAATAAAGGAGACTCTACTAAATCAGCACGCGTTTATATCTGGGAAGAAACCCTGGAACTTTGGAAGGGGCATCGAGCCGTTGGTATTGGCCCCTATAACACTGCAGACTACGCGAAAGCAGAACATTTACCGACTGAGCAAAAGATGTTGGAGCGGGGATACTATGTGCATAACTCCTATCTAGATGTTTTAATCAGCTACGGGGCTCTCGGGTTTGGAATCTACGTAGTGTTTTTCTTGGGCTGTCTGGTTAGCTATCTTAAAGCCTTGAAACAGCGTCACCCCGATTGGTCCGATTTCTTCTTGGGGATGGCCTGGTTGACTATTATGAGTGGGGTCATGTTTCTGACTGATTCGTTCTTGGGATTGGATTACTTATTTGGGATTCTGCTGATTATCATGAGTTATCTAATCGTCCGTCCCCAGTCGGAACCGATGCGGATTCCGGTGATTTCTCTGCGGGAAGCAAAACTGGTTTCTGGCAACTAAAACGTATCGAGCAATGAGGTTACCATGAAAGTCTTGCAGGTGATGGCTTCGTGTGCTCGCGTCTCGGGCGTAGCGCAGGCAATGATGAATTACTATCGTCAGATTGCCAAAGAAGTAACCTTTGACTTTCTGGTTTTCTGGGAAAGTGACTCAAATTTTGCGGCAGAAATCGAAAAACTAGGGGGTAGGGTTTTTGTTACCCCAGAACCAGGTCTCAGAAATTTTGCTAGCTATTGGAAAGCTGTCGAGGATTTCTTCCGAGTTCACGCTGGTGAATACGATGCGGTGCAACTTCACGATCTCTATTTGAATCCGGTGGTTTTTACCCTTGCAAAAAAATATGGAGTGAAGGTAAGAATCGCACACAGTCATTCTGAAAAGTATTCTGAGCACCTGTTAGGCGGTTGGCGAAACTGGATACTGTATCGTTCCTTACCTTATCTGGCTACTGACTTTTGGGCAGCTTCGATTGCGGCGGGAAACGCGGCTTTCGGTAAACGCATAACTTCCACTGCTGCATTCGCGGTGATTAATAATGCAATAAATTTGGAGCGTTTCTTGTTTATTCCCGAGCAAAGAACGCAAGTGAGACGGGAGTTTAATGTTCCACCGGAAGCATTTGTGCTTGGGCATATTGGGCGTTTCGTTGAGCCAAAGAACCATGAATTTTTACTCCGGGTTTTTTCAGTGGTAAAACGGTATCGACCCGATGCGTGTCTCCTCTTAGTCGGGGAAGGCGGTTCTCTGCGTCCTGCAGTTGAAGCTCAGGCAAAAAAATTTGGAGTTAAAGATTCTGTGTGTTTTGCGGGTCTTCGTACGGATATAGGTGCAGTTCTGAGTGCTATGGACGCTTTCTGTTTACCCTCTCTTCACGAAGGACTCGGAATAGTTTTGATAGAAGCACAAACCAACGGTCTACCTTGCCTAGTAAGTAACCAGGTGCCGGCGGAAGCTAGAATTCTTCCTAGCTATCGTCAGCAGGGGTTAGGTGACCCGCCGGAGCGTTGGGCGGAAACTATCCTATCCTTGCCGACAAATCGTTTAGAAGGGGCAGATAGGCTCGTCGCCCAGAAGGGTTTCGATATTCGGCAAGCCTCGCAGTTACTTGTAAATCGCTATGAAAAATTGATACTTAAGGAACGCAGTGCTTAAAACTAATGTCAAAACTTACGGATAGTTAAATCCGTTGAACTTTTTAATCTGCGAGAGATTGTCATATCGTGGGTAGTGGCGTCGCGTTATTTGACGTCCTTATTTGTCAGTTAGAAGTTGTTTATAATACCTTTTTGCGGGCAATGCCTGTAGGGAGTGCTGGCAATCTACTTGAGCATCGCGGGAAGCAGCTTACCTCTAGTGCGATTTAAAAACTCTACATAATTAAAATCATCAAGCCACCGGGATAAAGAAAATTTTCTTCTCGTGGTGAAAAGCTTTCCCGGCTGATAACCTGGCAAGTCATATACCGGAAGATGCACAACTTCAGTGCCTGTATCAGTTACCGAATGCTTACTGGTAACTATAACCTTATGGGAATAGGGTGCCTGCCGGAAAAGTTTTGGAATAGGGCTTTTCCCTGTAATAGGCTGGGAACACTCAAAAATTAGGCAAATGTTGTCAAAGTTAATTCGTTTCGAGCGCCCTTCCCATTTTTTCTTAGCAAGTTCAAAGCTGGGGTAATGCTGAAAGTAAAGCTTTATCGCGGGTAGATCCGCAGATTTTGGAGTTAGTAACCCCAGGGGGTAACTGATTCCTTCCTCAAAAATCTCGCGTAGTTTTGCTCCCTGTTGCGGAGAGTACTGAAGGATGTTAGCGGCGTAAGTGAAGAAATCTTCAGTCTGAAACCAAAGGTTCACGGTAGGGGATAGAAACCGTAAACCGCAATCATGATAGATGACCCCCGCAATACAGTTATTGGAAATAATGGTGACTTCCCGATTCGTGAGCTTCCGGTTTTTATGTAAATGCCAGCGCAGCTGCAGCTTACTTTTCAAGCTGCGCAGGAAATCAAGATTCACCCTCGCGCTCCTGGGATTGTTTCTTTTAGTCCCTCTAATATTCCCTTCCAGGTACCGATGCCATAGGCAATATGGAGGGCGGGAAAAATTAGGGGTAAGCAGCCAGCTTTACTAGTAGGCGGGTTAACTTTTGGAAGCGAAGCAGCGCTCAAAGCCAGGTCAGCCGTGCCGTAACTGGCAGCTAGCATCCGCAGCGGCAGCTTAACTCCCCGCAGTCGCAGTGCAATTCCCCCGGCAATCGCTAAAACAAAAGCTCCCGGTACCAGGTGATAAACCTCGATACATCCGGGTTGTACGAAAAGAGTCCGTCCTATCCAGTAGCCGTTATTGTATTTCTGTTTAATCATGGCAAACAGTGAAGGGCGGATTATTTGCTCGGAATAGATTCGGGAATCAAAACGAATCTTATAACCCGCCTTACGGATGCGATAGGAGTAGTCGTTATCTTCGGTGCGGGTGAGCTCCTCGTTAAAGGGGCCCACTGCATCAATTACGGATCTGCGATATCCCGGGTGGAATACTGATTTTACGTACTGAGGTGCGTCTGAGCCTGATTTTGACTTACCTCGGTATTTCGCGATCGATGCTCCGAACAAAGATTCTTCAACGGTGTGTAGAACCCGTTGCCAGTCGCTGGCATTTTTTGGAGTAATAGTGGGGCGCGAGCCGCCAACTACCGCTTCACCTTCATGCAAGACCGCTATGGTTTGGCTCAAAAAATTATCTGGAATGCGGGCGTGAGCATCAAGTCGTACCAGTACCTCACCGGTAGCAGCCTCGAGAAATACGTTCCATCCTCTCGGGGCGGTCTTTCCGGGGTTATGGAGTAGCACCACGGATTCAAAGTCGGTTGCTCGCGTGGCAAAGTCCTTCATAATTTGGGGGGTGGAATCGTTAGAACCACTATCTACCAGTACCACCTGGATAAGGTGGTGCGGGTAGTTTTGAGCCATGATGCAAGAGAGCATATCGGGAAGATAATCTTCTTCATTTAACGCAACAATACCCACAGAAATATGGGGGTTACTGAGAGGCTCAAAGGTTTTCATAGTGCTTCCTTGGGTAGGCCGTGGATAAATCAGTGCTGTATATAATATCCGCGTTTATCGCATCTTTTTCGTGACGAGAGTGAGTTTTCCCAAGTGTAGCTGGGGTCAGGGACAATCCAATTTTCGCCGTAATAAAGTTTCATGAAATCCTCGGCGTTTGCTGGTATGGGAACCATCACGCCGGCCAGATCAATATCGCGTTTACCGGTAATCCGGGGGGCGATACTCAAGCTCACCGAATATTCATGTTCCTGACTATAGGAACAATCAGGGAAACGATTAAATAAATAGCATCCGTATCCCTCTGGTTTTTCTTCGAGAACGAAAATATCAAAATTTACCCCGTTACGTTCCCAACTGCATTCCGCGGTCTTTCCCTCCACCGTGTAATCGTGATGGTGTTGATATCCAGCTGCGCAAAGAGCTTTCTTAACTTCTTCAATCCCGACTCCAGGCTTAGGGCATAGATAAAAATCCATATCTAGATCGTGGGATATGAACTGATGGTTACGGAGGGCGCCTAGGCAGGTGCCATAAGCTAAGTACCATTCTGCATCGAGTTTTTGCATCAGAGCTTGGAAGTCGGCCAGTACTTCAGCACCATCGTTTTTGAGGGCGGCATTGGCTAAACGTTCTTCGCGCTGATGCTTGACATCGTATAGATGTTGGTAGAGGTCGCGGGTTAGCCGAGAAGTACGAAGCCAATGCTTCACGCTTGCAATCATGTAGCAACGCCTTTCTTATTTACTGGGCTGTAGAAAGAGTCGACAAGCTCTTACTATTTACTATTGCCTAGTATAACTTTCCGGATCCACGTGCCAGCTACCCCCTTCGTCTACACAGACGAAGGAGTAGTTCCTGTTCCCCGAAGTAACCAGCATCGACACTCCGCGTCCATCGCTAGTCGTGCCATTATTGCGAAATTGCAATTTGGAAAGATTCTTAGCGGGTTCAGGAACCGCTGATTCAGCGTAGGTGCTTTCGCAGTCTTGCCCCAGGGCTTCTAAGCGGTTAACCGTGGAAGTGGGAACGATTTTGCAAAGTGTTTCCGTATCCTTGGAGGCAAAGGCTTTCAGGAAGAGCATGACTGCGCCCTGCGGAGTCTTTTGGTCAGCGTTAACTTTGGAACTGGGCAGAGCCTGAGCGGTGGACTTTGTGGGGGTTGCTTGCGGCTCTGCTTTTGTATTCGTTGTAGCTGAGGCACTGGTACTGGTTTGCCCGCTGTTGGCGGTACCGTCCCTGTTGGACTTCTCCTGCGGCTGGGCGGGGCTGCAGGCGCTTAAAGTAATGGCTGCAATTGCAGCCAAAAATAGCCACTTCTTCACTACAGTTTCCTCTATCTAAAGTTGGTTTAAGGTTGTCAGTTAGCTAGTGCTTTCGTTTGGATAACTTTATTTATAAGAGAGGGGTACCCCGTATTCCTGTATTTTTGCAGCGGTTTCTTTATCGAACACCCCGGTTGGTGCAATTTGCAGCAGGTTCTGAATTCTGATCATTCCTGCCTTGCTACCTACTCCGTAACCTCCGTCGGGGGTGTAAGGAGTCTGGGTGGGGAAGTAGTATTTGAGTATTTTTTGTAGCGCCAACACTTGGGAATTCCATTGCCACTGTCCCAAAGGAGTATTTAGAGCTTGGCCGAGCTCTTCAGGCGGAGCGGAAACGGTAAGTGGTACTCCCAAGTTTCGCAGTTGATCGGCAGTTGCCTTATCTACAATACCGGTTTCCGGTAATCCGAAGTATTTCTGTGCGGCCTTTACTCCGGCTTCGGTCTTCGCTCCGAATCCGCCATCCGGCCAGCAGGGGAAACTTTCCGGGAAATACTTACGCAACCCCTGTTGCAAAGTAGTCACCGCCGAGTTCCACACCCCGTGGTTCAGAGCGGTGGTCGATTTAGCGGAGCTAAACATTGCGGCCTCAATTCCGTTCTTTCGGAGGAGTTCCGTGGTCTTGGCTCCTACGCCACCGTCCGGATAAATTCCATTTGCACGTTGAATTGCTTTAACTGCTGCTTCGGTCTTGGCTCCGAATCCACCGTCCGGTTGGAATTGGGCGTACTGCGGGAATTTCTTGACTAATGCCCGCTGCACCTGCAGAACGTCGTCATTCCAGGCGCCATTCCAAAGGATGCTTCGCAAGTAAATAGGTTTGGGGTCTGCTATTGCCACCAGGGTGATAGGAATACCGGCATCGCGAAGCTGCTGGGCGGTAGCCTCGTCTACAGTTCCGCTTGGGGAAATCCCCTTGGACTTTTGGAATGATTTCACGAAAGCGGTACTCTTGGTGCCATAAATTCCGTCTATACCTGCTGAATACCACTGGGGGAATAATGCTTTCGCCCCTATTTGTAGCGTGGTCACGGTATCGGAGCGTGCTCCCCACCCCAAAGTGCTGTAATAGCTATGCGGGGTGAATACATACACCGGGAATCCTTTTCGCAGCAGGGTGTAGGAGGTCTCTTGGTTAACCACCCCGCTGGGATAAATACCGTTCTCACTTTGGAATTGCTTCACAATCCCTTCGGTCTTAGCCCCGTATCCCCCGTCAGGAGTAAAGAGCGGATAACTGGGTACCGCCAAAAGCATGGCTGCTTGCAGTTTCTTTATTGTGTCGTTCCACATGCCGCTCGTGAGGTCAGTGTCGGAAATGACTGGTGATAACGCATTGATTTGTGCTGGGGTTACAGTGCGTTTCGAGGCAGCGCGCGGATTGCCGAACCACAGCTTATAGAGGTAATAGAAATTGCGATTTCCATAAGAACTGCAAGAGTTTCCGGTTCCTAGTCCTGCCTGTAAAGCAGCAGCATTTGGTTGATAGGGTGTGTAGTTGTAGAGACCGGCAGTAGCGGCATTGCGCATGTAGACGTTACTTCCTCCGCAAGCGGAGCTGGGGTTATATCCCACCCATGAGGTTTTTCCGGATCTAAAATTGTAGTAGTTGGGGTATTTCTTATAGATATTGAACTGTTTCGCAGCATGATAAAGCTGATTTCCTACTCCGAAGTACTGAGCATCGCAGGGAGCGGTATCGGGGCAGCCGTATCCTAGGGCGGTTCTAAACGCGTTTGCGCCAGTGCGGGAGTTGTACCAGGCAGGTGAAGTTACTAGACCGTTTTCTTTTTCCAAAGTAACCAGCAATACTTTTGCGGAGATATTGCAAGCTCGAGAAACTCGATAAATCATTTCCGCGGCCGATAGGTTGTTCCCTCCGGTAACTGCAGCAGGACAAGAGCCCGCAGAAAAAGAAGCGAGGTGCCCGCGATAGTTTTTTAAGCATCTGGATCCGTTGCAATACCTTCCCTTGTTGTGGAGGAAGGTTTGAATCTGGGATACATTCATGTTTCCCTGCGTGTAAAAGTTGGAATCAGAGATGATATATCCGGCCTGCCAATCGGCGATTGGAGTCGCTGCTGCCTTCTGAGGTGCAGTTACGGCCGTCAAGCCATTAAAGGTAACAAAGGTGGCAATGAATGCCAAGATCGCTAAAGTACGTTTGCCAATTCTGTTGCTGCAGGTAAACATGTTCTTATTGTTACAGATGTTAACAATGTTGTCTAACTGTGCTGTAACCAAGCCGTATGAGAGCTCAGGTTAAGGAAGTAGATTCGGTAGGATTAGAGCATCTGTATCAAGTAAAAGTTACCGATAGAAAGAAAGCTGGTTCTATGCAGGCAATAATCCTGGCGGCAGGAATGGGGTCGCGCCTTAAAGATCTCACCGCGAATAACACTAAGTGCATGGTGAAAGTCAATGGGGTAACCATGATTGAGCGGATGTTGCATCAGCTTGACGCCAAAAGGCTTTCGAAAATTGTGATTGTGACGGGTTATGAGGGACAAAAGCTGGTCGATTACGTCGAAACGTTAGATATCTCTACCCCGGTAAAATTTGTAGATAACCCCATTTATGATCAGACCAATAACATCTACTCTCTATGGTTGGCCAAAGATAAACTCTTAGAAGAAGATACGTTACTGCTAGAGTCGGATCTTATTTTCGAGGATCGGGTACTAGAGGACCTCCTTGAAGATCCTCGTCCTACCTTAGCGCTCGTAGATAAATACGAGTCTTGGATGGATGGTACGGTGGTCAAACTTGATGCAGCTGACAATATTTCTGCGTTCGTTCCGGGGAAGCAGTTTGTTTACCAGGACATTGATTCCTACTACAAAACTGTCAATATCTATAAGTTCTCTAAAGAGTTCTCCACCACGCATTATGTCCCCTTCTTAGATGCCTACACTCAGGCTCTGGGGCGTAATGAATATTACGAGCAGGTCTTGCGGGTTATTACCTTGCTGGATGATCCGGGGATAAAAGCCAAGCGCCTAGATGGTCAAAAGTGGTACGAGATAGATGATGTGCAGGATCTAGATATCGCGTCCTCAATATTCCATCCCGATACCGCCCAGCGTAAGAAACTGTTTGAATCCCGCTACGGCGGTTATTGGCGCTACCCCAAGATGCTGGACTACTGTTACCTGGTAAATCCCTATTTTCCTCCGCAGCGGATGAAGGACGAGATCCGAGCGAACTTTGATTCCCTGCTGGCCGACTACCCCTCCGGGATGGGAGTCAACTCTTTACTGGCGGCAAAGAATTTTGGTTTACGCTCTGAACAGGTAGTGGTTGGAAACGGAGCAGCAGAGCTGATTAAATCTTTGATGACGCAGCTGCCGATGCCCTATGGGGTTGTTAGACCCACCTTCGAGGAATATCCCAACCGCTGCTCGGGAAAACCGGTTATTTTCCAAGCAGATAATCCGGATTTTTCCTACACCGCAGATGATTTGATGGAGTTTTTCGGGAGCAGCGAACAAGGCGAAAACGTCAACGGAGAGCGGATAAAATCCCTGATCGTAATTAACCCCGACAATCCTTCGGGTAACTTCATCCCCCAGGCAGATGCGCTCCGTCTGGCAGATTGGGCGGAAGAAAAGGGGGTAACCCTAGTTCTTGACGAAAGTTTCATTGACTTTGCTGAAGGCCGGGACAATTCGCTACTGAGCCAGGAAATCCTGGATTCTCATCCCCACCTGTTCATTATGAAATCTATCTCCAAGAGTTACGGGGTGGCCGGACTGCGTCTGGGGATTTTAGCGAGCTCGGATACGGCTGCTATCGCAAGTTTTAAGAAAGATGTATCTATTTGGAACATAAACTCTTTTGCCGAGTTCTATCTGCAAATAGAAGAAAAATACCAAAAAGATTACGCAGCTGCCCTAGAAAAAATAAAAGCGGTGCGGGCGAAATTTGTGGAAGGTTTGCACCAGCTTAGCTATCTGCGAGTACTTCCTTCGCAAGCTAACTTTGTAACCGCGGAGGTTCTTGCTCCTCACACAGCAAAGGAGCTTACTATCGCGTGTTTGGAAAATGACCTGATAATAAAAGATCTTTCGACAAAAAAGGGTTTTGATGGGAAACAGTACATTCGGCTAGCGGTTCGTTCCACCCAGGACAATGCCCGCTTACTGGAAGTGTTACGCGGGATTGACGGGTAAGACTAAACATATTTTTGTTTACAAGCAGGAGAAACATAGGAGCTATGAAGGTAATCGGGCACCAAGAGATTGAGGGGCTGCACCTGGATCCTGCAATAATGTGGGATTGGGTTGATGATGCTTTGCGGCATAAATCTGAGATGCTTATGCCCGCGAAAATAAGTATTCATCCCGGGGAAGACCGTTTCTGGAACACTATGCCGATAGTGATGCCAACTTTTGGAATTGGGGGAGTTAAACTAGTCAACCGTTATCCTGGTAGAACTCCAGCTTTGGACGCTAAGATTCTGTTGTATTCTACTGAAACTGGTAAACCGCTTGCCCTAATCGACGGCAATTACATAACGACTATGCGTACTGGGGCAGTGGCGGTTCACAGCGCCGACCTACTTGCAGTTCCAGGCTATCAAGCGATCGCTATAGTCGGTCTGGGAAATACTGCCCGTGCAGCGATGTTAGTTATGGCTCACCGACACCCTGACCGGAAATTCGACATTAGGTTAGTCAAATACAAGAATCAGCACCGACTTTTTTCGGAGCGCTTTAGCGGGTATCCGAATCTTCGTTTTTCTTACTGTGATTCGCTAGAAGAAGCGGTGGCCGGTGCGAAAGTAGTTTTTTCAGCGGTAACTGTTTTCCATGATGATGTGGTATCTCCGGAGGTATTCGAGCCCGGTACTACCTTAATCCCCATCCATACTCGCGGATATATGCAGGCGGATCTGGTTTTTGATCGCATATACGGTGACGAGTTAAGTCAGATAGAAGATTTTAAATATTTTGATCGTTTTCCAAATTTTGCCGAGGTGGCGGAAGTTTTAACCAAGAAAAAACCGGGAAGAACCAGCCTCGAGGAAAGGATTTTGGTTTATAACATTGGAATTGTGGCTCACGACCTTTATTTTGCGAATAAAATTCTAAAGCTGATGTCGGATACACCCTCAGTTAGTTTGAGTGAGCCAGAAGGAAAGTTTTGGGTGTGAGATTGGATGAAGCCTTTCTCCAGGAGGGGATCTGCCTTACAATCCATTAATCTCCAGTGGTAATATACTCCGGTAATCCCCAAGCATAAGGATGAGTTTTATGTCTAAAGTTTTTAACGGTTGCTTCCGGCTAGCAGTGTTTTTGCTAGCTTCTGCATTAGTGGTTCCTCTTTCAGCTCAGACTGCTTACGCACATGAAGGTGTGGGTATTGTCAAAGCTGGTATTAATAAGCAAATCGTTAAGGCGGAAGATTCTTCTCCGGCTGGTGATCGTGCCCAAGAATCTGCCGATGCAGATAGCAATAGTGAAGCGCAGTCAGAAAACACCCAGCAGAATGCCGATGATAAGGGGCAGAAGCAAGGCGAAGAAGAATCAAAAACTATGGAGCGTTCGGCTGGGGCTTCCCGCGGACCAACCATTTTTGTTTCCCATGTGCTTTGGTACGGTGAGTGGAGTAATGAAGTCAGAACCATGCAGCTGGGTCTGGCGCATTATTATCCCGAATGCGTAAATTTCACTCCCGATAGTGGATTTGGGGCTAAAACCCAGGCAGCAGTGAAGTGTGTGCAACGAAAGCTGGGGGTATATCCCGATGGTGGTTTCGGTTTTACGACGACCTTAAAAATGCGTCATGCCGGTATCCCGGCCGCGATTGTCGGTAAAATAGATATTAACTTTAATCTGGTGCGGGGACAGGTTAACAGTGTTTACGTTCGCAATCTACAAACTTGGATGATGGTGAACTATCCAGATGAATGTGCCATTGTCTGGCCGGATACTACTTTTGGTGCCGGCACTGCGAGATGCGTGCGGAATATTCGGCAAAAACTGGGTCTATCTGCTAGCGAAGTCGCGGATAGGAGTTTCGCGGATGCGGTTCGTGAGGATTCAGCAGCGGAAATTTTCATCAAGGACGCCCCGGAACCGAGCCCTAACCATTGGACTAGTGCCACTATGTGGTCTGGTTCGCGGGTCAACAGTGTGCGCGTGTTGCAGCAGGGGTTAAATAAGTATTTTCCGCAATATGCCGGTTTTTGGACTGATGGCATTTTTGGGGGGAGAACAGCTGCTGCAGTGAAAGCTTTTCAGCGGGATCATGGAATCTATCCAGATGGGGGCGTGGGGATGCTAACTGCCAAAGCTCTCCGTGCAGGGGGAGTGCCAGTCTGGGTAATTCCAAGTACCAGGTTCATTAGTGTTATGGGCTATGGTTCTAGCGGTTACAAGGTTGAGGTAGTGCAAACAGCACTTGCTCATTTGAACCCGTCATACTGTACGTTTACCCCGGATGGGTCATTTGGCTGGGGTACGCAGGAATGCGTCAAAAAGTTCCAAAGTGAAAACGGTATTTACCCAGATGGAAAAGTTGGATACTCAACGATACGGGCGCTAAAAGCGAAGGGAATGTACTTTGACTACGTTGGTTCCGGTGATGCCCAATTGGACGCAACCCTTGAGTCTATCCTTGCGCGGCACGGCTCCTTGTCTAGTGCCTATTCCTATGTGGTAAACAACTATCACTATATTGGTGCTAGCGGGAAGCCTTATCCGACTGGTAGCAATTGGGATATCCAATACGCTAAAGAATTTTTCGCCAACGGTGGAGGTAACTGTTACAGCTTTGCCGCAGCCTACAAATGGTTAGCCCGGGCACTGGGGTATCCGTCGGCAAGAGTCCGTTTAGGATACGTATTTAACGCCCGGTGGCCTCACGGCTGGAACGAGATTGATATTTCGGGCACAACCTATATTTTCGATCCGGATGAGGACATGGCATTTAAGAGTTCTAAAGGCGGCTGGGCGTTCTATTACAAGACCTACTGGAATGCGCCGATCTACTATTGGGATTCCTCTAAGAGGCGACTCAACTAGTGGTTTTTAGCACTGTTCTTTTTATATCTTTCTTCTTACCGACGGTTTTTCTCCTTACGCTAATATTTCCTTCGGTAAGAGGAAAGAACGCAGTGCTGATATTGGCCAGCCTCCTGTTTTATTCCTACGGGGAACCCATTTATGTACTATTGATGCTGGTTTCCTGTCTGGCGAACTGGGGTCTGGCGTTGGCACTGGATACTAGAAAAGAGGGCGCGGTACCGGCGAAGCGTAAAGCTATCTTGACGCTGGCGCTGGTTCTAAACCTAGGGGTACTAGGGTTTTTCAAATATGCTGGAATGTTCCTAGGTACCATAGATTCCCTGCTGGGGCTCGACCTAAAAATCGGGGCAGTGGCTTTACCAATTGGGATTTCTTTCTATACCTTCCAGGCGCTCTCCTATGTAATAGACGTTTACCGTGGCAAAATTTCTGCAGCCCGCGATCCCCTGGTGGTAATGCTCTATATCTCGTTCTTTCCGCAACTTATTGCGGGGCCGATTGTGCGTTACCGCCATATCGAGCAACAGATTGCGCAGCGCTTCCTTACCCTGAACGGGGTGGCTTGCGGGATGCGTAGATTTGTTATCGGCCTCAGTAAAAAAGTGATTATTGCTGATTCCTTGGCAGTGGTGGTAGATGGAATCTACGGGAATCAGTCTGGACAGGTAGATTTTTATGCGGCCTGGTTAGCCGCTATCTGCTACGCCCTCCAAATTTACTTTGATTTTTCAGGATATTCCGATATGGCCATTGGGATGGCGGCAATGTTCGGTTTCCAATTCCAAGAAAACTTCACCTACCCCTATATCTCACGTACCATGCAAGAGTTCTGGCATCGGTGGCATATTTCCTTATCGACCTGGTTCCTGGAATACCTATATATTCCTTTAGGAGGAAATCGCAAGGGCGAAGCACGAACAGTTATCAACAAGTTCACGGTTTTTATGCTTTGCGGTCTTTGGCACGGTGCTGCCTGGACCTTTGTGGCCTGGGGTCTATTCCACGGGATATTTTTGATTCTCGAGGAAATAGTCCCTCTCAAGAAGCTTCCGCACTGGGCAGGACACCTCTACACCATGTTAGTAGTGGTGGTATCGTTCGTAGTTTTCAGAGCGGATAGTTTCTCCCAAGCTTTGCAAATATATGCCAAGATGTTTGGTGTCAACCCCGACTCCAGCCTGCCAGCCGGCGCACTCGCACTATCCTATCTAGACCCCTGGACCTTAACTATTTTCTTCACTGCCTTGATTGCCATGCTTCCAGTTACTCAAATCCTGGCTCCGCAAGCAAAACTATGGAAGAAGCTAGGGATTACCAACCCCCCTTCGACCTATACTCCAGCGTTAGTAGATACGCGGATATGGAACCTGCTGCTAACCTTGGCGCTATTAGCAGCCAATTTGCTACTCCTGGCAGCTGGCGGCTACCACCCTTTTATTTATTTCCGTTTCTAGGAGGTGAAGTAAATGCTGATGAACGAGTCCAAATGTTCGCCTCAAAAAAGAAATACCCCGCCAGCAAGACGCGGCAAGAATAACCTGATGCTAATCTTTGTGACCTTAGGTTTATGCCTAATGCTGACTCCCGCACTCTCACATCTGCTCCCCATTAAAAAATGGCAAGAGCCCTCTCAAGAAGCAAAAATAACGACGCCTTCGTTAACTAAGCCGTCTGGCGAGCTAAATATCAACTATTTACAGGATGCAGGCACCTATCTGGAGAAAACTTTTCCCTTAAGAGGGGACATAATTGGGGTTGCCGCTACTTTGAAAACTAGCCTGTTCTCGTCTGCACTGACCAATCAAGTGGTTATCGGTAAAGATGGTTACTTATTCTATGCCGATTCCCTCAACGACTATCAGGGAGTGAATCGATTATCTTCGCGGGGGATAGATAATGCTGCCACTAACCTGAAGATTTTAGGTGGCCAGGCGCAGGCACGGGGAATCAAGTTTACGGTTGCGTTAGCGCCCAATAAGAACACTCTATATGGGCAGTTCATGCCCAGTCGTTACCAGGCAGCAGATTTTAAGCAGTCTAACTTGAATCGTCTGCAGAACAGATTAGGTGCCCTGGGGGTTTCTTACGTGGATCTCACTAAAAAACTTAAAAATAGTGAGGAAGTCCTTTATCAAAAAACCGACACCCACTGGAATTACAAAGGCGCCTACATCGGTGCCGACTATCTGCTTAACCAGTTGCAGGTTGAGAACCTCGCTAAAAATCCGCGGTGGAAACGGGGGGAAGGATTTGTAGGCGATATTGAGAGGATGCAGGATCCTACTTCCACTTTGACAGAACCGAACTGGCGGGCAGAAGGAATCAACGACCTACAGGATTTCCAGGGTAATCTCTGGAAATACATCGGGGATAAACCGGATACCACCGCCGATCTTTTTGAAACAAGAGGGCGGGGGAAAGCGAATCTTTTCATGTTTCGGGATTCTTTTGGGAACTCACTGGTTCCGGTACTTTCCCCGAGTTTTGCTAGTGCCCACTATTCCAAACTGATTCCTTATGACGCTACCTACGCTTTTTCCTTAAAACCCGACGTATTGGTGGTTGAGCGAGCCGAAAGGCTGATTCCATTTTTCGCCACGGAACCGCCGGCAATGGCGAGTCCGCTGAGCACCCTTAAGCCGTATAGATTGCTTGATGCCGCTGCTAACAGTGAGGCTAGTATGACGAAAAACGGGATATTTAAGGTTATAGATGGAACCATTCCTGCCCGGCAACGCCAAGCTGATGTGGAAGTATTTGCGAGAGTAACGATACCGGGGAACGAATTCCAGGGGGCTCAGGTGCGAGATTATCGCGGATACAGGCGCTCAGTTACTAATCATTCACACCGGATTGTTAATGACTATGGTTATCGGTTCTATCTTCCAGAAGCTGAAGTTCCTAAAGGAGCGGATATCAAGATTTATGCAGTGAGCAAAGACTATGGTGCTCAGGCTAAGAAAATAGCGGCAATAACAGGAAAGTAGAAGCCAACTAGGGCGCTTCGGGAGAGCCTTTAACGTGCTTTCCGAAAATGTTGGATAATTAAAAATTGAATTTAGTTATGTTCAGAAAGGCTAGAAATGGTGTCTGTGCTTAAAAATAGCGCGAAAAAAATTGTTTTGCTGTTAAGTGCTTTAGGTCTGATGCTAGCTTTTACCGGATGCTCCGCGAGTGCTCCCCAAAAAGCAAAAGCTCCTCAGGAGGAAACAGCTGCCAGTGTTGTGATCGGAAAAACCGGCAAAGGCTCAGTTAAAACTGTGGTAAGGAACAAAACCGGTAAAGCTATTAAAGAAGTTTCTATTAGGCAATCGGGTGATGGTGAATTCTCTAAACTAGATTTTTCGAAGGCTTCAGAGTTTAAGAATACAAAACTTGCTGAACTCAATATTCCCGCAAAGTACTTGAAAGATTCTGCAGATGCGGTAGAAAAAGATGGTGATCCGGGGGCTGCAAAAGTAAACCATCGGCATCTTATTGATTTATCGCTCAGCTTTTCTCAAAAGGAAAAACATGAGGTTGACCAGCTTCCGGTGGAAACTTTGAAAACCCTAAAGAAAGCGGAACTGCGCTTTGATGCTGAATCTGATTTGGTTTATTTCGCGGGCGAAACCAAGAAGGGCGAAAAGTTCAACACTCTAGAATCTCAGAAGGCTCTAAAAGCGGCGGCAGAAAAAGCTCAAGCCTATAAGGAAGCAGCAGAAAAAGCTGCAGCGGAGAAAAAAAGGCAGCAGAAAAAGCTGCAGCGGAACAGGCAGCGGCGGAACAGGCAGCGCAACAGCCTAATACTCAGAATTACAATCCCCCTGCCCCACAACAAAACTCGCAACCCAGCAACCCTCAACCTCAAAGCAATAACGTAAATCAGGAATCTAATCCCTGCGCGGGAGGAGATCCCGGTTGGCGATGATTGGGATCGCTCTGGTAGCTGGGCGCTGGATTCGGTGCGCTAGTGTCAGGGGTTAAAGACTAAAAAACGTTCTATGTTTTTTAGAGGCGGCGAGGTTTTCCTCGCCGCCTCATCTTATTTGCGCCAGGTGCGGTTTGGACTATCGAGGACGCGCGCAGATTCTTGCAGGGAGAGGCGGTCGAGTTTTCCGCTGGGCAGCATAGGGAAATAGGGGAGCAACACCACCGCGCGGGGGAGATGGGAAGGTGGTAGAGTCCCACGCAACGCTGCTCGCAGCTGTGACCCCAGATGGATGGGATTTAAGTTTTCCGGGGTCAGGTTGGACTTGGAGAGTAAGGACTCAGAAAATACTGCGCAAAGGATTTGGCCCCACTCATCATCGGGGAGTCCGCAAAACTCAATGCCCACAAATCCAGCCTCTTCTGCAGCCCGCATCACCAGGGGTAGCGAAATATTTTCCCCACCAGAAATAATGGTTTCATCGAGACGCCCTAACACCTCTAGGTGGGCGGGGGTACTTGAATCAATAGTTACCCCTGTGGCTTCCCCCGCGTCCTTGTCCTCAAAGACGATCTTGCCGGCATCATTAGTAACCAGCCAAGTTGTACCTGATATTTCGCGGAGTTCTGAATCTGATTCTGCTTCCAAATATCCGTTCATTAAAGTGGGGGTGGAGAGCCAAATCCTATCCTCATTAACTGCAACTTTGACTCCCGGTAAAGGAATACCGTCATAGATGCACCCCCCGCAAGTTTCGGTCATGCCGTAGGTGGTCACTAGACTTAGTCCTTGCTCGCGCCCTGCAGCAAGTAGCGAAGGTGAAATGCGTGCTCCTCCCACTAAAATTGCGGAGCAAACCCGTAGAATTGCGAGGGTTTCTGGATCGGCGAGGGCGCGGCGAAGCTGGGTGGGAACTAACGATAGGTAAACAGGGGAATTCGTAGGGGAAATGCTCTGGAGCGCCTCCCGGAGGCGGCTAAGCTTGAAACCGCCGGTCATATCGATAGTTACTGGTTCAGTTCCCCCCGCGTAAGCGCGGGCAATCACTTGGAAACCAGCGATATGATCCCGCGGTAGCGCCGACACCCAAATACCAGTTCCCCCCAAACGCTGCGCGGTCGCCTGGTGGGAGGCATGTAAAGCCGCTAGAGAAATCCCAACTAGGCGCCCTCCAGGTTTGGTAGATCCCGAGGTTGAAAGAATAAAGCCTGTCTGGTCAGGTAGGCGACGTAAGCGTTGTGCCTGTTGGCGTGCCCATGAGAGATTGAGCTGGTCGGTACGTGCTGGGAAAAATATCGGTTGGTGATCGGCAAGGATCCGCAACGCAAAATATGGTTTTGCCGATTTGGCAACCGCTGATAAATCGATGGTAGGGAGGGAAATAAATTTATCCGGCCAGAGGGCCGTGCGGAGTGCGCTAAAAAATAAGGTATCGTTATCGGGATTATCGGATACTGGCAGGAAAATAAGCGGTCGCGGGAGCGTGGCTGCATCTTTGAGGTTTTGTCCCGCTGCCTTATCTGCGTCTACTTCGCTTTGCAACCAGATAATTTGCGGAGCGACTTTTTCTTCTTCAAGCCGGTCTTCTTTACCGCTATTGTCGGTTTTAGGAGCTAAAACTTCGCTGGCTTCTCGAGCCTTAGCGCTCGGTGGGGGAACAATGCGCACAGTCAACCTCCGAAAATAACCGTCGCCGCCCAGTCTATCGCCACTCCCAGCCTTCCCAATTTAAATGCAAGGGCTAGGTTTTCTCCTGGGGGCGGGTTGGGCCGTAAAAGCGCTCGGGGGACCCCGGTGAGCCTTGCTTCGCTCGGCTCAAGCCCCCTCTCGCATCTTTTACAGCTCGACCCGAGGTAGGTGGTACCAGCGAGCGTGGAGCCTAGGTTTTATCCGAATAGGCTAGGCGGGCGTAAAAATCGGGCAAAGCTTTGTAGCCTTGCCCGATTTTTTGGGCGGGAGGAAAAACCTAGGCTTCGCGCGGAAACTGCAGGGGGAAACTGATCCCCCGCGCTGAACCCGGAGTGCTTTTACCGAGCCAGACCTGGATCGAGGTATGACATGAATCTGCTTAGAAGGGAGGGAAAACTTGTTGCCTTGAGTGGACGCCTTGGCGGAAAACTTGGGAGAGCAGCTTGCGCGGTAGGCTGGGGGTATGAGCCAGCTTGAATATGTTTCTGATACTTTCGACGCGCAACGGTGGATTCCGGTTCCCGGCTTTGAAAAGCTAACCGACCTGACCTTTCATCGAGCAGTGGCGAAAGTGGGTAATCCGGATGCTACCCCTTCCGCGTCCTCATTCGAATTGGAGGAGCAAGAAAAACCCTATAAACCGGGACGGGATCGCTATGAACTAAGTCAACTAGCGGCTACCGAACTGGCAGATCGCGGGGAAAGCGGGCATGAACTTCCGGTTTTGCGGATTGCCTTCGACCGGCCGCAGGTTCGCAATGCTTTCCGCCCACATACCGTAGATGAACTGCTGGCTTGCCTGGAATATGCGCGCAGTGCCGCCGATGTGGCCGCGGTAATCCTAACCGGGAACGGTCCAAGCGATTCCGATGGGGGCTATAGTTTTTGTTCTGGTGGTGATCAGCGGATTCGTGATCGGGATGGTTATCGGTACGAGCGGGAGGGGACCGACCCGGACGCGGAAGTTTCCCAGCGGCGCCAAAACTTGGATTTGGCACGCACCGGACGCTTGCACATTCTGGAAGTGCAGCGTCTAATCCGAGCTATGCCTAAACCAGTAATTGCTGCAGTTCCGGGTTGGGCTGCCGGGGGTGGGCACTCCCTGGTGGTGGTCTGCGATTTGGCGTTGGCCAGTAAAGAACATGCCCGTTTTAAACAAACTGATGCGAATGTGGGTTCCTTCGATGCGGGTTACGGATCGGCACTGTTAGCGCGGCAAGTTGGAGACAAACGAGCGCGGCAAATCTTTTATCTAGCGAACACTTATGATGCTCAGCAGGCGGCAGATTGGGGGGTGGTTAATGCGGCAGTTTCACACCAGAAACTAGAAATCGTCGCACTGGAATGGGCGCTGACTATTGCTCGCAAGTCCCCACAGGCTATCCGGATGCTAAAATACGCGTTTAACTTGGCGGATGATGGTTTGCTGGGACAGCAATTATTTGCCGGGGAGGCTACTCGTTTGGCGTACACTACCGATGAAGCTGAAGAGGGACGGCGAGCCTTTTTGGAGCACCGAGAACCGGATTGGTCAAACTTCCCCTATTACTATTAAATTTTTCAAGGGTGAAAGACCCAAGATAAGAAGCAAGTGGATTGAAATAGGTAGTGGTAATCGAAAATTATCGTTTACAACAATTAGAACGATAGCTAGAGGTTTTAAGGGAAAGAAATGGCAGGAAACATCAGCACCCCGATGCTAGTTGAGGTACCGGCTTCACAAGTCAGCAACCTTAGTAAACTATTTAATTATTCCGAGTATCCCCCTATTGAAATTGATCAGGCTCTGGTCTATTCCCTACCTTTAGTAAACCGTTTCCGTAGGATAATCGTGCGTGAGGGGGTGTTGTTGCGTTCGGGGAACCGTTGGGGTGAGTTTGCTCCCTTCTGGGATTATGGGCCACACGAATCCAAACGTTGGCTCTGGTCAGCAGTTAATGCCCTCACCGAGGAGTTGCCTGCACCGCTACGGGACAGCGTCCCCGTGAACGTGACGGTTCCGGTGGTTTCCCCCAACCGTGCTGGGCAAATCGTAGAACAAAGTGGCGGATGTCGAACCGCGAAAGTCAAAGTTGCAGACCGTGGAACCGTGCTCGCCGATGACGTTCAGCGAGTTAAAGCCGTGCGTGCCGCTCTAGAAAAACAGTTCGGGCAGGATTATCGGATTCGGGTAGATGCTAATGGCGCGTGGAACCTCGCAGAAGCTAAGAACGCAATCGCAGCCTTAGACGAGGCCGCCGGGGGACTGGAATATGTGGAACAGCCTTGCAAGAGTGCGGAAGATCTTTTAGCGCTACGTGCAGCTACTTCGGTGCCGCTAGCGGTCGATGAGCTGATTCGCCGTTCTCCGGATCCGCTCGCAGACCTACCGGCAGGTTGTGCTGATGTGATGATAGTGAAAATTCAGCCCTTAGGAGGAGTGTCAGCAGTTATCGATTTGGCGAAGAAAGCTAACGCCCGCGGCATGGATGTGGTGGTTTCTTCCGCAGTCGATAGTGCGGTGGGTATCGGTTTGGGGGTGCGCGCTGCTGCCGCGATGGCGCAGCTGCCACATGCCTGTGGCCTGGCCACCAGTCAGCTGCTTAAAGCTGATGTTTCTCGCCAACCTTGGCAGGTGCGTGCAGGCCAATTAGAAGTGCGGGAAGTGGATATCAACACCGATTTAATTTGTGCTCCCGACAATGATGATCGCCGTGATTTGGTAGAACGTTGGAGTCAACGGGTGCGAGACGTGGCGGAGGTAGCTAGTCGGTGAGTGACGTTTCTGGCTCCTGTCATCCCTCCCAAGTTGCTCACAGTTTGGACCTATCCGAAGGGAACCTTGAATCGGCCACGGCCTTGGCGCGGCTGGCAGTTAGCGAGTTGGTGCGCGCCGGAGTGCGAGATTTCGTGATTTCTCCCGGTTCCCGTTGCGCGCCGCTCACCTATGCGGTGGCGGCGTTAGCACAAGCAGGAATAGTGCGTACCCATATTCGTTTGGATGAACGTTCCGCAGCTTTCTTTGCCCTGGGACTGGCCAAATCCGGAATTTATCATGACGAGGACGCGGCCTATAGGCCGGTAGGGTTGGTGGTGACTTCGGGTACGGCTGTGGCCGAGTTGCATGCGGGAATGTTAGAAGCTTTCCACTGTGGTATTCCCCTGGTCGCTTTGACCGCTGATCGTCCCCGTTCTGCTCGGGGTGGCGGAGCAAATCAAACTACTTGGCAAATGGGAATTTTTGGGAATGCCTGTCCGGTGGCACTAGATATTGACGCCAGCGAGGATAACCCGGGTACGGTAAAAGAAAGTCTTCACACTGCTTTAGACGAGGCTTGGGGTACGGGGGCTACAGTACGCGGGCAATTGTGTCCTCTACAGCTGAATTTATGTTTCACGCCGCCTTTGGTTAGCGACAATTGCTGGCAGATTCCTAGCCAGCTACAGGATCTGGCCTCTGGTAAAGCTGCCATGGTAAGTTCCCTGGAAAGTCCGCGAAAAACGCTGGACATTCCTGAGGAGAAAGGGGAGGCTCCCCAAAAGACCGCCAAAACGGTGGTGGTCTTAGCTGATCAATGCCCGCCGCAGGTGGTGCAGGCGGCTCAGCAATGGGGACTCCCGGTACTGGCGGAACCGACGGTGTGTCTAAGTCCTGGAAATCCGGTGCAGATTGCACATGCGCCGCAAGTATTATCTGCTCTTGCTGAAGAAGTTGAACAGGTGATTGTAGCTGGTCATGCAACTTTATCGCGTCCGGTAAGCGCTCTGCTGTCCCGGGAAGATATCCCGATTTACCGACTGCCTAGTTTAGGAGCGGTAACTAACCTCACTGGAAAATATATCGATACTACCCCGGAGC
This sequence comes from Varibaculum vaginae, assembly GCF_900604285.1. Classification (GTDB taxonomy): domain Bacteria; phylum Actinomycetota; class Actinomycetes; order Actinomycetales; family Actinomycetaceae; genus Varibaculum; species Varibaculum vaginae. The sequence goes on along the minus strand of NZ_UWNY01000001.1, from coordinate 35,984 downwards.
AGGTGGTTAAGGTATTTCCGGCAATGTCTAGCCCGAGGTGGCTGGAACGTTGGCGTGAAGTGGCGCAGGCAATCGAACACGCCTACCGCAATTGTGTAGATGGGAGGGCGGTCACCGTGTGGCAAAATGCCAACTACGCTGCGCTCGACCCCCGAGACCCACCGCAAGTAGTAACTGACGTGCAGGGTAGATTCTCTGGACACATGAAAAATCATATTTTTGCCACCTCTGGTGAATGTGGACAAGGTGCGAACGAAGTCGCTCATCGTCTCCGCATGTCTTCTCCCGAAGGTGCCCAAGAACTCGGCGACAACCTGCGTGAACTGGAAATGGGGATAGATCCTTACGCTCTCGCCCGTATCTACGAGGATGTCTATGAGGAGTGGGCCTACCAAGATCCCAGCAAATCTTTCAGGTCGGACATTGCCAGTAGCGATTATGTCCCGGAGGCTAGTCGTTCAAGTAACGTGCTGGCCAAACCGAATGGGAAAAAAGTAATCGCTGCCAGCGCACCTCCGCTAACCATGCTAGGCGCCTCGAACACGATTCGCGCTTTTGATTTGGCCGCGCGCGGGGATCGGGGGATTACCTATTGTGCGAATCGGGGGCTTTCTGGCATCGATGGGAATATTGCTACCGCTTTGGGGTTAGCTGCTGGAACTGGCCATCCAGTGAGGTTGATTGCTGGTGATTTGACTTGCCTGCACGATTTAACCGGGTTGCTCGGTGGTCAGTTAGAGGAGGCGCCTACCGTACAGGTGATGGTACTTAATGATGGAGGAGGACGCATTTTCGCGACTCTTGAACATGGTGCTGCTAGTAATCAGGATGTATTTAAGCGTTACTTTTTGACGCCACAGCGTTTCGACCTCTCTGCCCTGGCAGCTGGTCTTGGCTGGGATTATCGCCGTGCCCAAGATATAGAGGAATTGAAAGCGATTCTATGTGAAAATCCGCGCCGGGAAATCGTAGAAATTAATGCCTATTTACCGGATCTGCGTTGTCGCCGGGCTGCTTTGGATTCTGAAATCCTTAGGGAGTTAGCAGTTTTCTAAGAGGTAGTGGATTCCTGTAGGGAGACAACAGGTTTTGTTTTTCAGATGTAAGAATATCCTGCAGTGGCATTGGAAACGAGATTAAGGCAGAGTTGCAAAGGAATATCGGGATTAGAGCTGAATATCTAAGCATCAAAGAAATCCTGAATGAACTGGTAGCAAGGGTAAAAAATTTTAGGCAGCCAGAAAACTCTGACTGCCTAAAATTATTTAGAATTTATTTTTAAATGCTCGCATTCCTCCGGCGAGAGGCAACCAGGGCAGCACCTGCAGCTGTCATCAAGACAGACATGGGGATTGCCAATAGGGAATGGCTGCCGGTAACCGGGGTTTCTGCCACTTCCTGATGATTCTTTTTAGCGGTTTCGCCGCCTTTGGATTCGGCTGCTTTCGCGGATGTATTCCTATTATTTGCGGAAGACTGAGGGGTGGGAGTAGTTTGCGGCGCCGGGGCAGGCTCTGGTGCGGGTAGCGGTGCCGGTTGGTTATCTGAATCAGCAGGTTGCTCAGGCTGCGGATCTTCAGGTGTGGCGGTTTCATCTTTTGTCCACTTCGCATACACAGTGGTGTCCTGACCTAAGGTCACTTCATCCATTTTTTGCGTCAACTCTGGCTTGCCATACCAGCCTGCGAATTTAAAACCAGCCTTGGTAGGTGCATATTGAGTCAAGTCAATAACTGTATTTAGCGGTTTAGTTACCGCGGCGATAGGAGTTCCGCCATTAGTCTCAAAGGTAAGAGTGTGATTTGCGGGAATGCGATTCAGGTCGAATGTAGCTATCTTATTAACGGGGTCGTATTCAGCTGCAGTTTCACCTGTTTCTAGTTTAATGTGATCCTGGGTTAGTCCATTAAAATCATAACCAGCCTTGGTAGCGGTAAAGCCGATTTTAACGCGATATTTAAAATCGTGAGCAAAGGTACCGGTGGCATCTTTCCAAGCATTCGCATTTGGATCAGCCTGTAAAATCCTTTTCGATTCAACACCTACATTATCAGTTTGCGAAGCAACTTGAACACCATTCGGGGTTTTCCCAAACTCGTAGTCAAATAAGCTGAATTGCACCGCAGTGATGTGTTTGTTTTCTGCAGGATCTTGAGCCCAGGCTTTCCCGGTAGAACCCGTAAAAAATAATGATGTCATCGCAAAAAGTGTTGCCACTATCAACGCAAGCAAGCGGATAGACCGTTTGTTTTCGTTCATTTATTTTCCCTTCGATTGGTTAGGTGGAAATATTCTTGAGGGGTAACTCTTTTTATTAGGACAAAACTACCGGTTAAAAAAGGTGGTGTAAAACTTTTGTTTCGTTATTAAAATAAAGGATTATATGCGATTGACCTGCTAATATAGTTGTCAATACCTTAGGGTGCGTGAAAAGATCCACAATTGTTTTTACTTTTTATTATTTAATTACCCCCATAAGTCCTATAGCGTTTCCAATACTTTTAATAGATCTTTAATTTCAAAATCTAACCAGGAAGTAATTGTGATTGGAGATCACCTTTTGCAACAGATCATCTGTGATGGGCAGATTTGGTAAATACGTCCTCACTATAAATTTTGGTTTATGCCTGGAGGGCGCAGAGCATTGGAGACATTTTAGTTTCGGTTTCTGCTAGTTCGCGTTGCGGATCTGAATCTCCCATGATTCCTGCTCCGGCAATCAGGCGATAGGTGTCAGCGCGAGCAGGGACACGCTGCGCGCACCTTAAGGCAATTGCCCATTCTCCATCGCCAGTAGCGTCCATCCATCCAATCGGGGCGGCATAGCGACGTCGATCCATAGCCTCTAGCGCAGCCAAGCGCGCGGCGGCAACTTCGCGCGGTTTTCCGCAAACCGCCGCCGTGGGATGGAGCGCCGCCGCCGCACGTAGAGAGGTAACCGCGTGGTGTGCTAGGTTTTCGGCAGTAATGTCGGTCGCTAAGTGGGTAACATATCCCAGGTGTAGCAGGCGCGGGGCGGGTATTTCTAAATCTAAGTTCAGGTCAGTTAACGATTCCTGGGCGCTTTGGACTGCCAGCCGATGCTCAAGTTGCTCTTTAGGGGCACTAAGCAGGCGCTGCTCTTGGGAAGGAATAGCTGAGCCTGCCAGGACACGGCATAGCAATTTCCCTTCGCTCACACTCGCAAGCATTTCGGGGCTGACACCCACCAGATCACCGATTGCATAACTCCAACAACCGGGGTATTTTTTCGCCAAGTATGTGGTAACCCGCACCAAAGAAATATCGCGGTCAAAGCGCAGTTCTTTGTCGCGGGCAAGTACGATTTTTTCCGCCTGTCCGGCACGGATTTCCTTAGACGCATGGCTTACTGCGGCCATCCATGCTTCCGGGTGCAAATGCGGATATGCTTCCCGCAAAACTCGCGCGGATCCGGAGGAGGGGAGTGGGGAATCCTTAGGGATAGACACGGTGGCTGACTCAGTGTTTTTAGGTGTGTTACCCCAGCTTCCTCGAACAATTTCTTGTCCCGCCTGCCAGCGAGCCTGCCATAACCAGGTATTACCGCCACTGGAAACCACCGCTAAAGCTGGAACTAGCAGCAAGGAAGGGGTGGAGGAAGTAAACCCGAAACTGCCCAAAACCAGCGGCCAGTTGATTTTTTCTGCTTCTAAACAGCAGTTTTTCCCCGCTTCCCCCTGCCGTAACCTGGCAGCTACAGGGGACATCTCTTCCCCGCTACCAGTAGTATCTTGAGCGTGCTCGCATAAATCCCGCCACGCTTCCTCGGCAGCAGTAAAACTGTTTTCCCCGCTAAAATGTGCCTGCCAAGCTACACCTGAACCTGCTAACTTAAGCCGTTCTCCGCTCCAAACCGTAAGTTCGTTGCGGTTAGCTGCGGCAGGTGAAAGTAAATGTTGGTTTTGCTCTAAAAGTGTTATTACCTGCTCAAAGTCGCAATCATCACCGCTTAGCAGGGATACACGGTATTGCAAGACTCCGCTCGCGGGCAGGCTAGAGGAACACACGATTCCCCATAATAAGCCAGGAATCAAGCGGACACTAACCTCCCTGCCTTGCACGTTCCCCCATCGGCGTTCGCAGCCTATTTTTCTCTCCCCTAAAACGAATAAAAATGGCTTGCGGAAAATGTGAAACGCTTGCAATCGCCGATTTTCAGCAACATAATTAGATAAAAAGGAGGAACTATGGCGAACACATCTGCGGTTTATGCCCGCATCGATACCAGATTGAAAGAGCAGGCCGAAGGGATATTGACGCAACTAGGAATTAGTCCTTCAGCGGCGATCCAGATGCTTTATAGCCAAGTAGTCATGCAACAAGGTATTCCGTTTACTCCCCGGATTACTTATCCGCTTCCGGTTGCCATCGGAGGGATGACTCGCGAGGAAATCGACCGCGAACTTACCAAGGGAATTGCCTCAAAGCAGCAGCAAGGGTTAACTCCTGACGAAGTCGATCAGGCTCTAGCGGCAGAGTTTGATTTATGAGCGCGAAATTCACAGTGTCTTATACCCGTGCTGCCTATAACGATTTGCGCGGGATTACTTCGTATATTTCCTATTCTTTACTTGCGCCCGAGTCTGCTAAGAGACAAACCGAGAGCATTAGGGAACAGATACGAGATTTAGACACCTTACCGTTGCGCTACCCGCTTGTTGGGTGGGAGCCTTGGCGCAGCATGGGAATACGCAGAGTCATAACGGGTAAATACGTTATTTTTTATGAGGTAGATGAAGATCAAGAAAAAGCTGAGGTAATCCGCGTAGTCTATAGCGGTAGAAATCTCAAAGAAATCGCGAAAGATATTGGAAAATAGGCGAGAAATCTACGTTCAGATGGCAATTTTTGTCCAGTTAGAAAAATCTTACTGGTCTGCTCTAGGAATAGGAACGCGTTCCCAATATCGTAAGGGACATATAAGTAGAGCTAAGTGTACATAGAACGGTCTACCTCTGCCCTGTATAAGGATTTCTTGAAGAGGGCGCAGGAATCAAGTGGACACTAACCTCCCGGGAATATCGGCAGCGGATCCTAAAATATCAGGCTTACTCATGGAATCAGTCACAAAAGACCATCGATTTGCGAATCTGGTTTGACCAGCAATAGGGGGGCTAGCTAATTTAAATCATGGTGCCCGCGATACCGGGCTCCAGACTAGCCAGAATTTCTGGCACGGGCTCTTCTCCGTTGAGCTCCGGACGTTAAGGGTAAATCAGTTAGGCGCGATCCGCTGATTACCAAGGCCAGCATTTTTGCCGCCTTAACCTTGCGGACCGGCCCCGGCGGTGTAGTGTGCCCGCGTTTGGGGTCGATATTTCGGTACCGCGTGGCAAGTGTTTCGACATTAAGTAACAGGAGAAGTAGTGCCTACCATCCAACAGTTGGTCCGCAAAGGACGCTCAACTAAGAAGGCGAAGAGTAAAACTCGCGCGCTAAAGGGCTCGCCCCAGCGTCGCGGAGTTTGCACTCGTGTGTACACCACCACCCCGAAGAAGCCGAACTCGGCATTGCGGAAAGTGGCGCGTGTCCGTCTGTCCAGCGGCATTGAAGTGACCGCTTACATCCCCGGTGAGGGACATAATCTGCAAGAACACTCCATCGTGCTGGTACGCGGTGGGCGTGTAAAGGATCTGCCCGGTGTGCGTTTCCATATCGTACGCGGCGCGCTTGACACCCAGGGTGTGCGTGACCGTGGCCAGGGTCGGTCTAAGTACGGCGCGAAGAAGGAGAAGAAGTAGTATGCCTCGTAAAGGTCCAGCTCCCAAGCGCCCTTTGGCAGTAGATCCGGTTTACAACTCGACCATCGTTACTCAGTTGGTCAATCGGGTGCTGCTAGACGGCAAGAAATCCTTGGCGGAACGTATTGTTTATGGCGCACTTGAGGGCGTGCGTGAACGTACCGAACAGGAACCGGTTAGCGTGCTAAAGCGCGCTCTGGAAAATGTTCGCCCCGCTCTAGAGGTACGTTCTCGCCGCGTCGGTGGTGCCACCTATCAGGTGCCCGTGGAAGTACGTCCCGCACGGGCTACCACATTGGCACTGCGGTGGTTGGTTGACTTTTCGCGCCAGCGCCGCGAAAAGACCATGACCGAACGCCTCATGAACGAAATTTTGGATGCTTCTAACGGCCTGGGTGCTGCGGTGAAGCGTCGTGAAGATATGCACAAGATGGCGGAGTCCAACAAGGCTTTCGCTCATTACCGCTGGTAACTCTAACCGGAAGGAACGATTGTGGCATTAGAAGTGCTTGCTGACCTATCTAAGGTTCGCAACATCGGCATCATGGCTCACATTGATGCTGGTAAAACCACTGTAACCGAGCGCATCCTGTACTACACGGGCATCAACTACAAGATCGGGGAAACCCATGACGGTGCCGGCACGATGGACTGGATGGAGCAGGAAAAGGAACGCGGTATTACTATTACCTCCGCGGCAACTACCTGTTTCTGGCACGGCCAGCAGATCAACATTATTGACACCCCTGGTCACGTCGACTTCACCGTAGAGGTAGAGCGCTCCCTGCGCGTCCTCGACGGAGCCGTGGCAGTATTCGACGGTAAAGAGGGCGTAGAGCCGCAGTCTGAAACCGTGTGGCGTCAGGCCGATAAATATGACGTTCCCCGGATCTGCTTCGTCAACAAGATGGACAAACTGGGCGCGGACTTCTACTACTCAGTAAAGACTATTGAGGATCGGCTACATGCTAAACCGGTAGTTATGGTGCTGCCGATTGGCGCTGAATCCGAGTTCAAGGGCATCGTCGACCTGCTGGAAATGCGGGCGGTTTACTTCCCGGAGACTTTCAGTGCCGAGCAGGCCGCAGCGGCCAACAAGAAGGGCGCGAAGGTATCAGAGGGTGATCCCACTTTGGGTGCGGTTCTCGAGTACGCGGAAATTCCTGCCGATCTGCAGGATCGCGCAGAAGAATACCGCGAAAAGCTGATTGACGCGGCGGCAGAAGCCAATGACGAATTGATGGAGGCTTACCTGGAAAACGGGGAGCTAACCAACGAGCAGATTATTGCGGGTATTCGCGAACTCACTTTGAAGAGCGAGATTTACCCGGTGTTCGCGGGCAGTGCCTTCAAGAACAAGGGTGTGCAGCCGGTTCTGGATGGGGTTCTGCGTTACTTGCCCTCCCCGCTGGACGTGCCGCCTCTGGAAGGACACAGCCCCAATAACGAGGAAGAAGAAATTCTTTGTCCTCCGGACGAGAACGCCCATTTCGCGGCGCTGGCATTTAAGATTGCCGCGCACCCGTTCTATGGCAAGCTGACCTATGTTCGGATTTACTCCGGGCATATCAAGGCAGGTTCTCCGCTGATGAACGCGACTAAGGGTCGGCGTGAACGCGTCGGCAAGATTTTCCAGATGCACTCCAACAAGGAGAATCCGATTGAGGTCGCACACGCTGGGAACATTTACGCGTTCGTGGGATTGAAGGACACCACCACTGGTGACACCTTGTGTGATAACGAACAGCCGGTCGTTTTGGAATCTATGAACTTCCCGGATCCGGTTATTCACGTGGCAATCGAGCCGAAGACCAAGGCCGACCAGGAGAAGCTAGGCATCGCGATTCAGCGCCTGGCCGAAGAAGACCCGACCTTCACCGTACGCCTAGATGACGAGACTGGCCAGACCGTGATTGGCGGTATGGGCGAGCTGCACTTGGACGTACTGGTTGACCGGATGAAACGTGAGTTCCACGTGGAAGCTAACGTGGGCGCGCCGATGGTTGCGTATCGCGAAACTATCCGCAAGACGGTCGAGGATGTGGAGTACACCCACAAGAAACAGACCGGTGGTTCTGGCCAGTTCGCTAAGGTACTGGTTACTTTCGAGCCGCTTCCCACGGATGCGGAAGAACCGTACGAGTTTGTTAACAAGATTACCGGTGGACGTATTCCTCGCGAATACATTCCTTCGGTAGACCAGGGCATTCGCGAAGCCATGGAGGGGGGCGTCTTGGCTGGTTACCCGTTAACTGGTATTAAGGCGACCTTGACGGATGGTGCCTACCATGACGTTGACTCTTCGGAAATGGCGTTCAAGATTGCTGGTAACATGGTTTTGAGGGAGGGCGCTCGCCGCGCTAAGCCCATTTTGCTGGAGCCGATTATGGCCGTTGAGGTTCGGACCCCAGAAGAGTATATGGGCGACGTGATGGGCGATCTTTCCTCTCGCCGCGGATTTATTCAGTCCATGGACGATGTCAATGGAGTGAAGGAAGTTCGGGCAAAGGTTCCGCTGTCGGAAATGTTCGGGTATGTGGGTGACTTGCGTTCCAAGACGCAGGGTCGCGCCGTTTACACGATGCAGTTTGACAGCTACGATGAGGTCCCCCGCTCAGTTGCTGAGGAAATCATTGCTAAGACCCGAGGCGAATAGCCCTCGCGGGTACCTTTTAAATTATTAAAAATCACAGAAAAACCCGTAGGAGATCATTCGCGTTGGGTGTTAACCTTTACTTTGACAACCAAGCGATAGATAACTACCCGAGTCCAGGAGGACATTAAGTGGCTAAGGCTAAGTACGAGCGGACTAAACCGCACGTTAACATTGGTACTATTGGGCACGTTGACCACGGCAAGACCACCTTGACCGCGGCTATCACCAAAGTGCTGCACGACACCTATCCGGAACTGAACGAATTCACTCCTTTCGAGGACGTAGACAACGCTCCGGAAGAACGTGAACGGGGGATTACCATTAACGTTTCCCACGTGGAATACCAGACCGAGAAGCGTCACTACGCACACGTGGACGCCCCCGGTCACGCCGACTACATCAAGAACATGATTACCGGCGCGGCGCAGATGGATGGCGCCATCCTGGTAGTAGCGGCAACTGACGGCCCCATGGCTCAGACCCGTGAGCACGTACTGCTCGCTCGTCAGGTGGGCGTGCCCGCCATCCTGGTTGCGCTGAACAAGTGCGACATGGTTGATGACGAAGAAATGCTGGAACTGGTAGAGGAAGAATGCCGCGACCTGCTGTCCAGCCAGGACTTTGACGGGGATAACGCCCCTGTAGTCCACGTTTCTGCTTTGAAAGCGCTGGAAGGCGACGAAAAGTGGGTTGGCCAGATTCAGAAGCTGATGGAAGCGGTTGACGAATACATTCCGGAACCGGTTCGTGATCTGGACAAGCCGTTCTTGATGCCGATCGAGGACGTCTTCACTATTACCGGTCGTGGCACCGTGGTTACCGGTCGTGTGGAGCGCGGCAAGCTCCCGCTCAACTCCGAGGTCGAAATCCTGGGTATTCGCGAACCGCAGAAGACCACTGTTACCGGTATCGAGACCTTCCACAAGTCAATGGATCAGGCCGAGGCTGGCGACAACACCGGTCTGTTGCTGCGTGGCACCAAGCGTGAAGACGTAGAACGTGGCCAGGTTGTAGTGGAGCCCGGTTCGATCACCACTCACACCAAGTTTGAGGGTCAGGTCTACATTTTGAAGAAGGACGAGGGTGGCCGCCACAAGAGCTTCTACTCTGGCTACCGTCCCCAGTTCTACTTCCGTACCACCGACGTTACCGGCGTTATCACCCTGCCCGAGGGCAAGGAAATGGTTATGCCTGGCGACACCACCGAGATTTCGGTGGAGCTCATTCAGCCGATCGCTATGGAGGTTGGCTTGGGCTTCGCTATTCGTGAAGGTGGCCGCACCGTTGGTTCCGGTCGCGTAACCAAGATTGATCTGTAAACTAAGTTTTTAGTTTAAGTCGTGCCCCGAGAGTTTTCTCTCGGGGCACGACTTTTTTATTTGGGTTCTGCCTGAGCGTGAGGCAATTCCTTGGTTGTAAACTAATATGAAAAGTTCCTTAAAAATTCGCCATATTTCGCTTGCGTCGTGGAAATTACTTACTGTAAAATCGACGCGGAAATAAAAGTACTGTCCCCTTGCGTATTGTTGGCCCTTTTATAGGGGGGGAGCTTTTACAGGTGATGATGTTGGGTGTGACATGGTAATACATAGCAGATCAAGAAAACTCACTGCAGTTTTAACTATGCTCGGGTTGATTGTTGCCCTTATACCGGTAGTGGTTTTTGCATTACCCAAAGCTGAGGGAGCCGACACTGATGTCAAACATCCTGTCATAGGTAGCGCCGATGATAAATTTCCTGCCGATCCGCCTCGGGATTTTAAAGATCAAGATATTAAGAGTGCTGGTTCAGTGGCTTTAGTCTTCGAGTTTGGTTCTTGGTACGGCTATCAAACTATGGGCGGCTCTATTCCAGGAACAAATTGGAATACTAGCTGCCCGGTAAATTACGGCAAGAATATACCTGAGGAAAGAAAAAGGGTTATGCCCTCGGGTATGTGTAGGAACTGGGATCAAAATCAAGCAGTAGCCAACGTGATTGCACCATTAAAGGGCTCTCCTTTATCTGTCGGTATTTATCACTATGCTCGTAAAATGGATGAAGGGGTTTACGGGAATAATACTCCTGATTTGCGCGCTACATCCCTTGCTGATGAAGCTGGATATCAGCGGGTTATGGACAAGATCTGGTCTTTGGACGCCACGAATGGTAAAGGTGGTAACTTAAGTACCGCTTTCGGGGGTAATACCGAGTGGGGTTTGGGCAAGCTTTACCGTGATATGTATCTCTATCAGCAACAGGAAAAAGCGTTGCATCAGGGGGATCCGAATTACAAACCTCGGCCTCTCTATTCTAAAATTATCATTTTTTCCATGGCTGACCCGCACTGGCATTTAAGTAAATCTACCCAGACTCAATGGAAGGGGTGTCGACAGCTCGGACCTATCAGCCAACGGACTAAGTGGAATGTCTACCACGACCCCGAAGGTCGATTTGTTGATGATCCTGACAACATCGATTCAGACTGGTTGCACGATTGCAACTGGGCTGGTGTTCCTTTGGAGATGAATCCGGGGCGTGCTGGAGCTTTGGATGTGGCTCGTATGATTCGTGGCATGGGTGCCGACATTCGAACCTTCGGGATGGGCGATTGGGTGGATCGCTTTAAAGTAACTGGTCATAAGTCGTCAAGCCGGCACTATTATCTACGTGCCTTGACCGGAGAGTTTCCCGACCGCGGCAATCCCCTAGATCCCTCAGATCCGTCGGATCCTTATTTCCAAAAGGAAAGTTCGGAAAATACCACCAGTACGGACACGTATCAGTATGTGCGTTTCCCTTCAGATAATGGTGGCGTCCCGAGTGGCTACTTTGGGGTCAACGGTCGTTACTTTAAGGATCCTGATTGGGACGATTTAAGAAACGGTACTGTCGAGAGACGTCTCGGAGATTGGGTTCTCGAAGATAGACATCTATCTATTACTTCCGACATGGTCGACGGGGATTTTAGATTCGTTAAACCTGTCGAAAAACAAAAATTGTACTTCACTCCGTTAGATCACCCTGATAGGCGGCAAAACTACTACACCGGTGTAGATGGCCGTATGGTTTTGAACCTTACCAAGGCGGAAATGACTAAGGGAATTGAGATCCGGCAGGCCAGTAGAACTGATGACTCTTTGCTGACGCAGTTCCAAAAACATAATGGGCGTTGTGCTGGATTTAACAAAGGCACCAAAAAATTTGAGGAATTCGCGCCCGAAAACCTTGAAAAAGATGGGCAGGGACGTGCTGGTTTCAAGATTACTGCCGGGCAAATCGATCAGTACGTGTCCATAAAGTGTTCGACTTATTCACGTCCTTTACAGAAAATGCAGTTCGTAAAAAGAGCTGAAGTAGCCAATGAACAAATCCGTTACGAAGTAGGCGGATATCCTGGAAAGAACAACGCAGTCAGTTATGAATTTAAATGGGAATGTAAAGATCCTAAAGCAGAAAATCCAGAAGCTGTAGTTACCAGTGGTACCGCGGAGCGTAAAGTACACGGCCTGAATGTGATTGCAACATTGGATCCCATCAACATTAATGATGGTAAACCTATGCCGGTCGGCACCCAATGTATTATCAAAGAAACCCTTAATTTGCCTGTTGGATATGACCTTGCTAAAGCGAATGGTTTATTTACCTCTAATACGTCTTTAGAGGGTAAAAATTTCGAAATCAACACTAAGGATACGGAAAAAAAGAAAGATAACGAGGGCAAGCAATCGGTATCAAACAAGATCGTTGGTAACCTAAAGCTTTACGATTCCAACACATCCACCGAAAAGATTTCGAAACTAATCTCGCACACCGTGTATTCCTCGGTACGCGCATCAATTAAGGTCTATGTAAACTTCACAAATTCTCAGAATGACCCAGGACTAGCCGCGCGCATAAAGAAGGGGACGCTTCCCAAGAAAATTCCGGTATATTACAACTGCCGGTTTATGCCTGATCCCACTAAACCACCAGAACTACCGGAAAAGAACCAAGGAGCTTATCCCGGTTTCGTAGGCGTAGACTGGGTTGGGGTTCCCACTGATGGCAGAACTAGCTTTACGCTAGGACTAGATAAAGCTGGTAAACCCACCTGGCCAGTAGGTACTCACTGTCTGTTCTCAACGGTTCCTCCCAATAAAAATATTCACGGCCCGAATCCTAATATTGGGGCACCGGTGAATCTGCCGGGGGTTATTACCAGCGACACTTATGAATCTACAGTTTGTGCCTCTGATGCCCTGAAAAAACCGACTAATGTAAAGAAATGTCGAAATAACTATTTCTGGGTGCACTCCGGAGGGGAACAAACCATTCGGCTGTACCAAGATCTCAAACGTTTAACTGGAAAATTACAAGTAACCAAGGAATTAGCAGGCGAAGCCTATAGGCAAGGTGTCGGAGCCAGCTTCCCCTTTGCTGTTGAATGTAAAGACGGTGACACCGTGATTCCCATTCCCGGGCACGATTCTAACATTAATAATCGGGACGGTAAGTTTTGGGTAAGAAGCACGGCTCCTACCATCATTGATGGTATCCCTGCTGGTACTGACTGTAAGTTAACGGAAATCGAGGGACGTAGTCAGCTAACTAACGCTAACGTAAAAGTCCCCGATCCTATAAGCATCTCTCCCATTACAGACGTTACTGAACCTAAACCGGTAACTATTACAAACACTGCTACCTATAAACAACGTGATTTGCAGATTACGCACAAGATTAATTGGGCTAATCCTGTCCCTGGAACTGATCTGCAGAATGTTTTGAAGGAAAAGGATAATGTAATTTCGGTAGCATGTACGGTTCCTGGGGATGCTCCTCAGCCGGTACGCTATGTAACCATTAAAGGAGAGGGGAACGCTACCGTTCATAACGTGCCCCAGGGGTCAGTGTGTACGTTACAGTCATCTCCACAAGGAATTTCTAACCTCAAGGTCAACTTTGACTCTGCGCCACAGGAATATACCTTGGCGTGGAACAGCTCGGGAGAAGCTCACGTAAATACTACCTATTCGTTACCTGAAGCCGGTAAATGGTATTTACATACGGTAATTAAAACTCAGCCAGAATACCAGGCTTTGCGAGCCTTAACCCCAGAAACGGCACAGGCACAATTCCCTGATTTATATTCCGGTAAAACAATAAATCACAACATTAATCTGCGAGATGGTGGGAAAACCGAAATTACTTCGGAATACGGTATTCCTTCGAGTAAGGAAGTAAAATTTATTGCTCCAAGACTTCCAGAGAATTTAATTAATAAAATTGATCTGAAATATGCTTTCGTCGATGATGAAGCGCAAGCTCTTTCTCCCGAAGAGTTCGCTAAAGTTGCCAAACTTACAACTCCAGATGAAGGTCAATCTAAGATTGATCACTTGTACGTGTGGTTAAAGATGAAGAACACCACTGCCCACTTCAGCACCCAAGCAAGCATATGGACTTCTAAGAACGCGCAGGCGGTGGCGGATGCTGATAAGATTCCGGTTCCAAGCTCGTGGCGGAATGCGGCTTTAGGGATCTCCTCTAACAGTGCAAAAACAGCTAAACTACCGGTAAATGTTGAATGTACCTTGGGGTCTGGACAAACCCAATCTACGGTCACTTACTTAAGTGAAATCTCAAATGACGGCTCATTTACGTCAGTTAATATTCCGGCCGGATGGGCCTGTAAAGTTAAAGTATTAGAAGACGCGGTTAAAATACCAGGCACTGACTTAAAATCCGTACACTGGAATGGCCAACAGGATAGGCAGGCAACCCGCGAAAATAGTGGCGGTTTAGATGAACCTGCTGAGGGAACCAGCTATATTCATAGCTGGGTTTCAGATTCAGCGCAATATATTACTTTAAAACGTGACTATCGGATGCAGTTGTCCTCTTTTAACCTAAAGAAGAAAGTAGGCGGTGAAGGCGTTACCATTATTTCCGGTGATAAACAGTTCGAAATTAAATGGAGCTGTAAACTTAACGGAGCAGATATTGCTATTCCTGCTCCGCGTGAAATTGGTTTAAAAACTGATGCTCAAAAAAGCTTCGGGGATGATCTTCGGTCTCGGTTAGCCACACTAGAATCAGAATCTAGAACCGCTATGGGGCGTTTTGAACAGGGTGAATGGCATGTAGTTGATGCTTTGCCGGCTGGTTCAGTATGTACCCTTACCGAAAGCCCTAAAGTGGCCCAAGAGCCGAATACTATTTGGGATCACTATTGGGAAATCACTGGTGGGTATCGTTCCCGCGAACCAGCTTCTGCTTGCGAAGCTAGCTCCGGAAAATGTAGGCCCGCAGATGAAGGAAAAGTGGTTAAAACACAGGTGTTATTGCCACGTGACGTTCCTGCCAAGGCTAATCCGTATTTTAAGGCCAGCGATAATCCCAAAGATACTGCAGGGAACCCGAAGAATCCGGTTGTTCCGAGTGTGTTCCCGGAGAACTTTGCCGGCACTATGGTTCCCTGGAACAACTACACCTTCCAGAAAACTGAAATAAAAATTAACTTAAAGAACACTGGAATAGGGGCGGAGCTCGCTAAAGGTCAGATCTTTAAAGCACGTTTGTATTGTGTGCCGCCGCCGCTAGTAGGAGGCGAAGAGGAGGGTTTGCCGTCCAGTGCAGCCGCAATCAAAAAGAACGAAGTCACCTTTAAGGAAAGTTCGGATACTCCGGGAACATGGGAAAGTGCTATCACCAGCGATAAAATTCCTGTCGCCTACCGCTGTGTACTTAAGGAACTGGAGTTTCCCGAGTTTGACGCAAAAGTAACTACTACCATTACCAAAGATGCGACACAACCCACTCAAACTGCTGATAAAGATGGAGTGACCCAGTTATTTGAATATGGTAAGCCTAATGCGCAAGGGGAAAAAGCGTCGCAAGCTAAAGATGACAAGAATCTGAATTTGCAGCCTGGCGATAAACAAATGCTGGCATTTATTGTGCACCCAGATTTGGTTAATGACGCTAGGGCAACGCAAAAGCAATCTATCTTTACTATTGAAAATAAATTTGAGCGCCCGGCAGCGAAGCTTATGGTGCAGCAGAAGGTACGAAAAAATAATGCCGGTTCCTATATGTCAGTGGGGCAGGCATTAGTAGACAAGAAAGAAGTTTCCTACACCGTTAAATACAAGTGCACCGATAAATATTTGAAAGATTCGCAGGGCAAAGTAAAAATATATCAGGGTTCGTTGGATCTGGGTGCTCCTACCGACAGCGACGGTGCTTTAAGCACTAAGAAGTATTCCTTACTTTCGGATACCAAAGGTGGAAACTTTGTTCCTGCCACATCCAGTTGTGTGGTCTGGCATGAAAATAAACCCGGTAAAGACCCGATTGATAAATACAAACCTAATCTATATCTGAATCCAAGTGCGTTGGTTAAAACTGAGGGAGCAAATGACCAAGAAGAAAAACTAGGGACAGTTCCAACCCCGGACCAACTGAAAGTCGCTATAAACTACCTGGATCCGCAAGGTACGAAAGAGACTACCATTACTTTCGAAGACTTCTACCTAGTGCCGTTAGAGAATTATCGGATTGGTACGGCAGTAGAGGGGACGCGAAGTGAGGAAGCTCTGGCGGATAAGACCGGTAAATTCCCGCAGGTTACCTACCGCTATTCCTGCAAATACCCCGACTATTTGCCAACTCCCAATAACGGTTATAAGGAAGTAAAGGGGATTCTTAACGAAACAATTACGAAACCAGTCAGCGAAAAAACAGAGTCGGAATCGCAAGCCGACCCTAATAAGCCAACTCCTGGCTCCACCGCTGACGGAACATCTCCGGAAACTCATACTGCCACCCCTGGCGAGCCTAATACGCAAATTGAAAGTGAGGAGTTTGTCGAGTTACCACAGGTGCCAGTAGACACGAAATGTACCGTTACTGGAACTAAAACCACTTCAAATCAACCTTATTTGAAAGTTGCTGCTAACTGGTTGCCTTGGTTTGGGAACCAGTTCCCTACTAAAGAAAAGCTAGAAAAGGCTACAGACAAGTCGCTAATCAAAGATAAGCAGTTCACGATAACTTTGGGGCCAGTACCCAAGGATCCAAATCAGACAGGTGAAACTGAATCCCAAACTGTTAAACAGGGCGTGGTGCTGTATACGGTTTACAGCAACGGCACCAAGGTGCGTATCTATAAGGCAACGGCTCCTAAGCCTGACGGACAGGTGGTACCGGGCGCTACCTTCTCCCTACATGAGAGAAAGGTAGACGGAAGTGCTGGGGCGGAGATCAAGCTGAACCCAGTTGAGGGTCAGTCAGGCGTGTATGAATCGCAGACCGAACTGCCTCCGGGTACCTACCTGATGGGTAACACCAATGCCGGTACTAATGCGGGTGAAAGGTTCCCCTTCGCCTGGAAGTTCGACATCGCCCTAGATCCCGCCGATCAGAAAGCGGAGCAAGACACCAAGGTTACCCTCAGTAAGGAAACTGGCAGTTCAGGTCTAGTTGCTGCTTATGCGCCAACCGATCAGGTCAAGGCCTGGCAGATTGAATTAGCAGATGTAAACTTTGGAAGTCTCCCCTTCACCGGTGGATATCTGCCCTGGTTGTGGCTGGTGGGGATTTCCTTGGTGGCTGCTTCGGCAGCCGTGATGTGGCATCGGAGGCACGAATGAAAGTAGTTCATTGTGCATGCCTGCCATGCGTACCCGCGGGGTGGATGCTTGCTGCCTGGAGACAGTCTTTAGCTCGTGAAAGATTATTTCGCTCCGGTAGCGACCCCAGATTCACAGGGGGTAACGCGTAAACATCCTTAAACAAATTAGTTCAGAAAATTTTCCAACGTAAATAAATAGAAAAACATAAATGAGGTAAAAATGTTTTCCAACACCAAAAAATTTGCTCGGAGGGGGATGGCACTAGCCGCCGCCTTGGGCATGGCTGCCTTAGGTTTGGTTTCAGTCGGTGCTCCCAGCGCTAACGCCGAGCCTACTACCGGTTTTGATATGACCAAAGATTATACAATCAACGTTTGGCCGCAAACCAATGATGACGGAAAGGGTGATAAGTCCAAAACCGACGGCAAAGACACTCATTGGGATGATGCAAGTAAACTTCCTTCCGGTAAGTTTAAGCTAGAAAAAGGTAATTACGCGGTGAATACCACCGCTGGGTACAATGCTGCTACTAAGGCTACTGTGGATACCTTTAAAGCAGATCCTAATTTTACTGCGCTAGAACAAGAACTTACCGAAGGCAAGACTTCTTTTACGGTAAAGCCAGGTCTTTACAAACTGACCCAGACAGTTTCTCCTGACGGATATCAGTCAGCACTTCCGGCACTTATCCTGGTTCCAATGACCGATAAAGATAAGGGAACTTGGATGGATACCGTGACCGTTTATCCCAAGAACGGGAAAGCTGGAGTTATCAAAAAGAAAGACATCACCCCTGATACCCAAGCGATCATCCCGGGGTCGGAAATGACCTTCCAGATTGATTCGCCGATTCCCACAATGCAAAAAGAAGGCAATAAGTTTAATCTTTATCAGATTACTGATACGCCCTCGAAAGCCCTGAAGGTGGATAAAACTAACTCTAAGATTCAGAAAGTTGAAATCGTTGATGGCCAGAATCTGACACCGTTAAAAGAAGCCGATTATGAACTTCTTGATGGGGACACCTACGGTATCAAATTTACTACCGCAGGTTTGGGGAAACTGCAGAATAATCAAGGTAAAGTTGTCCGCGTAACCCTAACAGGTAAAGTTGCTCCCGCTAATGATACTGTGTGGAATGGACCTGCGGCTGACTGGGTAATCGAAAACAAAGCAAGCTATAAGTGGGATTCTGAAAAAGGTGAAAACGGTGGTAACACTACCGGGGGAGGCGATCACCCCACCACGAAGATGGCCAATGTTAAAATCATGAATAAAGATAACGACAAGGACATCAACGACAAGAACGCTGAATTTAGTATTTACTCCTGCGCGGCAAACAGCACCAAGGAAGCTCCTGTAACCATGGGTGAACCTTTGTACACTGGGGTTAAAGCAGGCAAAATCGCTGGCAAGGTGGCAGCGGGTAAGGACCTGTGCATCGAGCAGACTAAAGCCCCCGACGGATATGAAAAAGGTGCGATTCAGCAAGTCCAGTTCACTGCCGAGATGGTTAAGACCGCTATTGATACTGACGCAAACAGCCCGGTAGTTGAGGTTGAATACCAAAACAATCTGAGCACCGACAGCCTACTTTCGAAACTGCCGCTAACCGGTGGAGCGGGTATCGCCCTCTTCCTGATCGTGGCAGCCGGACTCTTGGGCGGAGCATATTACTATGCTCGTCGCAATCGGGTGAACGCATAACTAAAATAAAGTGTCGGGGGAGCAGCCCTGCTCCCCCGAGCACTTAATAGCAAGGCGAAAATTGGGGAAGAAAGAGAAAAGCAGCGGAGCAAGTACGCAGCGTAAAGGCAAAGCCCAACGCAGCCGCGGCTCCACTCTGATTCCCGTAATCCTGGCGTTGGCGGGTATCGCGGTGTTGTTATACCCCGTGGTAGCAACCCAATGGAACAATGCCCGCCAACTCCAGATCGCCTACGAATACTCAAAAAAAGCAAAATACCTTGATAGGCAACAACTGTCTGAATCCTTCAAAGCAGCTCAGGCATACAACCAGCACACGCCGGGGGCTCCCATTCTGGATCCCTGGCTGGCGCGGGTAGCCAAAGACAACAACCCCTATCAGCTCTATCTAAAACAACTAAATATCGTCCCGGAAATGGGGCGTCTGCTAATCCCGGGAATCAAAGTAGATTTACCTATCTACCACGGTTCCCAGCCAGACACCCTAGAACGCGGAATTGGGCATCTGTACGGATCCTCACTCCCAGTCGGGGGCAAAGGAACGCATGCGGTACTCACCGGGCATAGCGGGCTTTCAACAGCCACTTTGCTCGACAACCTCAACAAGGTAAAAAAAGGTGACGCTATCTATGTGCAGGTAGCGGGGCAAAAGCTCAAGTACCAGGTGCGCTGGATTCGAGTAGTCCGCCCCGACCAGGTGAAAAGTCTACAGCGGCAAGAAGGCAAAGACCTCTTAACCGTCCTCACCTGCACGCCCTACGGAATCAACAGCCACCGGCTGCTAGTGACCGGAGAGCGAGTACCGATGGACAAAAAAGATCCCTTCGCTGGACCTGGGAAACTGGAATGGCCATGGTGGATGGGAGCCATAATTTTTGTGGCCTGCCTAGCCGCTCTGCTGCTCGGCTGGTGGCTGTGGAAACAGCGCCGCCGCGACGAGGACGAAAACAATAAAAAATCATCCGGGGATTCACCCCCGATTGCCAGTGGCGGAATCCCCGTCACTGACGCCGAGATGACCACACATTACCCGCCACGAAAAGCAAGGAGGACACAGTGAACAGCACGCAACGCCAGCTGAAAGCAGGCTTGGGGATGCTGGCCGCACTAATGCTCGCCCTGGTACCAACCTCAGCGATGGCCTCACCGCAATCAGATAAACCAGTCGTAGTGGGTGATATCACCGGTCTCGACCCGACAAGTTTCAATCCTGCGCGCCTGGGACAGCTACATATAAGTAAGACCGCTGCCAACCCCTATGATGACCCCAAACCGGGAGCCCTACCCAACGGTCCAGCCGGGGGACAGGTGATTCAGATTAACCGAGTCAAGGGAGTAGATTTACCTACCGCCGACTGGACACAACTGCAAAAGATGACCGTAAAGCAGGCCGAATCCAAAGGCTTAGAACCCGCCAAAACTATGACCACCGATGACGCGGGTAACGCCACCTTCACTAACCTGCCGGTGGGACTCTACCTGGTGAGTGATCAGAAACCGACAGACACCACCCATAAATATGGTCGCATCAAGCCATTCCTGATTACTATGCCCTCCGGTAATCCTGACCTGCACGTATGGACTTTCAATATTTCGGTTGCCCCTAAAATGATGGCGGAAGAAACTCCGGCGCCATCGACACCGCCGCCAGCCAAGCCGCACATGCCCAAGACCGGTGTCTACGTGGTGCCGTTCCTGATCGCAGCGGCCGCGCTCTTTAGCACCGGCATCCTGGTGGCAGCCGCGCGGCGCCGTCGCCAAGACGAAGAAACCCCCGCCGCCGCTAATTAATTCCGCCGTAGCCTAATAACTCCATCCCCCGCGCGGTTCGAAGCCCGCGCGGGGGATTACTATGCGTCGAACCTACCGCGAACCGTGCGCGCGGGAGGAAAAACCTAGTTTCCGCGCAGAAGGTTACGAAAAACAACCCTTGCGCGGCAGAAAATGAGTGTCGCGACACGCCCGGATGCGGGGACGTGGGGTCATTCACATGAGTGCAGCTTGAAAGGGTTCTAGCTGGCGCGTTAAAGTAGTTTACTGGCTCTAGTTGAAAGGTGCGCTCTGCGTACCCGCTCTCCTAGCGCCCGGCAGCAAGAACGCAGGAATCGATTCGTGCCTGGTAAAACAGTTCACCAGGGACCACGCAGATCACCTCCCTAAACTCTTTAGGGATCCTTGCGCTTGCAACCGGCTAAGTTCGCCCTCGCGGGCTTAGCGCAAGCAAGGGAGGAAATCCCCTGGCAGGCCCGGGATAAACACCGGGGAAACATCTACGGAAGAAGAAGAGGTAGACGGAATGGCGGGACAGAAAATCCGCATCCGGCTGAAGTCATATGACCACCAGGTCATTGACTCGTCCGCGAAAAAGATCGTGGAAACGGTCCAGCGCGCGGGCGCCACAGTGGTAGGCCCAGTACCTTTGCCGACCGAAAAGAACACGTTCACCGTGATTCGGTCGCCACACAAGTACAAGGACAGTCGCGAGCAATTTGAAATGCGTACGCACAAACGGCTCATCGATATTGTCGACCCGACGCCTAAGGCAGTCGATTCGCTAATGCGTCTTGATTTGCCTGCTGACGTAAACATCGAGATCAAACTCTAAGGAAAATAATTATGACCACGCAGACCCAGCCGGCTGCCGCAGTACCCACCCGGGCACTTCTCGGCCGCAAGCTAGGCATGACGCAGGTTTGGGATGAGGACGGAAAAGTCATTCCCATCACCGTCGTGCAGGTCGACAAGAACGTGGTGACGCAGGTTCGTGACCAAGAAACCGATGGCTACACCGCCATTCAAATCGGTTTCGGGCAGATCGACCAGCGCAAAGTCACCAAGCCCCTTGCCGGCCATTTCAATAAAGCAGGAGTCAGCCCCCGTCGCCACCTGGTAGAGGTGCGCACCAACGGAGATGACAAATTTAATCTTGGCCAGGAACTGGCTGCCGACATTTTTGAAGTCGGCCAGAAAGTGGATGTTACCGGAAAGACCAAAGGTAAAGGCTTCGCCGGGGTTATGAAGCGCCACGGCTTTGCCGGCGTTTCCGCCTCCCACGGCGCTCACCGTAACCACCGCAAACCCGGTTCCATCGGCGCATGCGCCACCCCCGGACGCGTATTTAAAGGCCTACGCATGGCCGGACGCATGGGTGGGGAACGCAGAACCATCCAGAATCTTAAAATTCAGGCAATCGATGCCGAAAAAGGCATTGTCCTGGTTACCGGTGCTATTCCCGGTCCCAAGGGCGGCATTGTTCTGATT
The DNA here is from genome assembly GCF_900604285.1 of Varibaculum vaginae. Lineage (GTDB taxonomy): Bacteria > Actinomycetota > Actinomycetes > Actinomycetales > Actinomycetaceae > Varibaculum > Varibaculum vaginae. Next base: position 14,003 of record NZ_UWNY01000001.1, on the reverse strand, counting down.
CGTAGTGCAGTGAAAGGTGCGTAACTATGACTAATCTTTCGCTAAACGTAACTGATCCCGCTGGCAAGAAAGTAGGCAGCGTTGACCTGCCCGCCAGCATCTTCGATCGGGATCCCAATATTGCTTTGATGCACCAAGTGGTTAACGCGCAGCTCGCAGCGGCCCGTCAGGGTACGCACTCTACTAAGACGCGTGGCCAGGTGCGTGGTGGCGGCAAGAAGCCGTGGCGTCAGAAAGGCACCGGTCGGGCTCGTCAAGGCTCGATCCGCGCGCCCCAGTGGCGTGGTGGCGGCGTCGTACATGGTCCGCAACCTCGCGATTACTCCCAGCGCACCCCCAAGAAGATGAAGGCTGCAGCCCTGGCTTGCGCCCTGTCTGATCGGGTACGTAAGGATCGTTTGCATCTCGTGTCCCAGTTGGTTGCCGGGGAAACACCCTCGACCAAGGCTGGTCGCGAACATATCGAATCCCTGGTTTCTCAGCGCTACGTCCTCGTAGTTCTGACCCGCCCGGAGGAAGCACAGGTATTGTCAGTGCGCAACCTACCGCAGGTTCACCTGCTGATGGTTGACCAACTCAACACCTACGACGTGCTCAACAACGAGGACGTTATCTTCACCGAGGCCGCGATTTGCCAGTTCATCGCCGATAAGACCGGACAGGAGGCGTAAAGCAATGGCACTCGAGGTTACTAAGAACCCGCGGGATATTATTTACCGCCCGATCGTCTCGGAAAAAGCCTATGGCCTAATGGATCAAGGGAAATACACTTTTGAAGTTGACCCCAAAGCCAATAAAACCGAGATTCGGATTGCCATCGAAAAAATCTTCGATGTGAAAGTCAAGAACGTAAACACGATTGCGCGTAAAGGTAAGCGGGTACGTACTCGCACCGGATATGGTAAGCGGAAAGATGGCAAACGCGCCATTATTACCCTCGCCGAAGGCACAATCGATATCTTCAACGAAGCGTCTGCGTAAGGGGTGAACAAGTAATGGGTATTCGTAAATACAAGCCGACTACTCCCGGGCGTCGCTTCGCGTCGGTTTCCGATTTCGCGGAAATCACCCGTGACCATCCGGAGAAGTCTCTGCTGCGTCCTATCCACAAAACCGGTGGACGCAATAACGACGGCCGTATCACTTCCCGCCGGCGTGGCGGGGGGCACAAGCGCCGTTACCGCGTGATTGATTTCCGTCGTCACGACAAAGATGGGGTGCCCGCAAAGGTCGCCCACATCGAATATGATCCGAACCGCAGCGCCAATATTGCCCTGCTGCATTACGCAGATGGCGACAAGCGCTACATCATCGCCCCCAATAAGCTACATCAGGGCGATCCCATCGAGCAGGGGCCGGCTGCAGATATTAAGCCTGGTAACTGCCTGCCGCTGACCAACATTCCTTTGGGTACTGTGATCCACGCAGTAGAGATGCGTCCTGGCGGGGGAGCCAAGATTGCTCGCAGCGCCGGAGTTTCCGTACAGTTAGTGGCGAAAGAAGGAAAATACGCCCAACTGCGGATGCCTTCTGGGGAAATCCGAAACGTAGAGGCAGCCTGCCGCGCCACTATCGGCGAAGTTGGCAACTCTGATCACGGCAATATCACTTGGGGTAAAGCCGGCCGGATGCGCTGGAAGGGACATCGTCCCAAGGTACGTGGTGTGGTTATGAACCCGGTTGATCACCCGCATGGCGGTGGTGAAGGCCGTACCTCCGGTGGTCGTCACCCGGTTAGCCCCTGGGGCAAGCCCGAGGGTCGTACCCGTCGTCCGAATAAGGCCAGCGATCGCCTGATTGTGCGTCGTCGCCGGACCGGCAAGAAGCGTTAGGTAGGAGAGAAATCATGGCACGTAGCCTAAAAAAGGGTCCTTTCGTCGATGACCATCTGATGAAAAAAGTCGACGCTCTGAATGACGCCAATAAAAAGTCGGTTATCAAGACCTGGTCACGCCGCTCTATGATTACCCCCGATTTTATTGGGCACACTATCGCGGTACACGACGGACGCAAACACGTTCCCGTGTACGTCACCGAAAACATGGTTGGTCACAAGTTGGGCGAATTTGCTCCTACTCGTACTTTCCGTGGACATGATAAGGACGACCGAAAGGCACGCCGTCGCTAGGCGTGCCCGAAGAGAAAGAAGGCAAAGATGGAAGGCATGGCGAAAGCGCGGTTCGTGCGCTCTACGCCGCAGAAGTCGCGTCGCGTCGTGAACTTGATTCGCGGCAAGAACGCCCTCGAGGCCTACGACATCCTGCGTTTCGCTCCTCAAGCGGTCGCAACCGATGTTCGCAAGGTGCTTCGCAGCGCAATGTACAACGCCGCGGCAAAAGCTGATCGGCCCGGTGGCAAAGATACGTTTGCGGAATTAAAGATTTCGCGGGCGTACGTAGATGAAGGCCCCACGATGAAGCGGTTCCGTCCGCGTGCTCAAGGGCGCGCTGGCCGCATCCTCAAACGGACCAGCCACATCACTATCGAAGTTTCTGACGGCAAACAGGAAGAGGAGAACGAGTAATGGGACAAAAGGTTAGCCCTACCGGTTTTCGGCTAGGTATTACCACCGAACACCGTTCCCGCTGGTTCTCGGACTCCACTAAGCCGGGACAGCGTTACAGCGATTTTGTTGATGAAGACGTGCGTATTCGCAGGATTATGGAAAAGAACCTGGAACGCGCCGGTATCTCGCAGATTGATATTGAGCGTACCCGTGATCGGGTACGGGTCGATCTGCATACTGCCCGCCCCGGTATTGTAATCGGTCGGCGGGGAGCAGAGGCGGATCGCCTGCGCGGTGATTTGGAAAAACTCACTGGTAAGCAGGTTCAGCTCAACATCCTCGAGGTTAAAAACCCCGAGATTGATGCGCAGTTAGTGGCGCAAGGCATCGCTGAACAACTGGCTGCCCGTGTATCCTTTAGGCGCGCAATGCGTAAAGGTATGCAGTCAGCGCTGCGCGGGGGAGCCCTTGGTATCCGGGTGCAGTGCTCGGGTCGTCTGGGCGGGGCAGAAATGTCACGTTCGGAGTTCTACCGTGAAGGTCGGGTACCGCTGCATACGCTGCGCGCACTGATCGACTACGGCTTCTATGAAGCTCACACCACCTTCGGGCGTATCGGGGTGAAAGTGTGGATCTATAAAGGAGATCTCACCGAAACCGAATTCGCTCGCAAGCAAGCAGAATCTGGTGGCCGAGGAGGCCGCGGTGGCGCTCGTCGGGGACGCACAGGTCGTGATGGTGGACGCGGCGGGCGTCGCTCTGGACGCGGTGAAGGCCGGCAAGAGGGCGCTGCCCAGGCACCGGCGGAAAAACCTGAGGCTGCTTCCTCAGAAAAAGAGGCACCTGTAGCGGAGGCTGCTGCTGAAAAGCAGGTAGCCGAAGCTGAAAAGCCGCAAGAAAACGGAACGGAGGAGTAACGTGTTAATTCCTCGTAGGACAAAATGGCGCAAACAGCATCGCCCCACTCGTAAGGGCATGGCTAAGCGCGGTACCGAATTGGCATTCGGTGAATACGGGATTCAGGCACTCGATCACGCCTACATTACTAACCGGCAGATTGAGGCAGCTCGTATCGCGATGACACGCTACATTAAGCGTGGCGGTAAAGTGTGGATCAATATCTTCCCTGACCGCCCGCTAACCAAGAAGCCGGCTGAAACCCGTATGGGTTCCGGTAAAGGCTCTCCCGAATGGTGGGTGGCTCCGGTAAAGCCCGGTCGTGTTCTATTTGAACTAGCGGGCGTGTCCGAAGATGTAGCTCGGGAAGCGATGAGCCGTGCGCAGCACAAACTGCCGATTAAGACCCGGTTCATCAGTCGTGAAGGCGGTGATCAGTAATGGCAAAAGGCTTGAAAATGTCGGATCTGGATATGCTAGATGAAGAACAGCTATCCAAGAAACTAGACGAAGCTAAAACTGAGCTGTTCAATCTGCGTTTCCAACTGGCCACCGGCGCCGGTGAAGATCGCGGACAGATCGGGCAGTTACGTCGCGATATTGCCCGCATTTACACCATCGCTAGAGAGCGGGAGCTCGGTATTCGTACCGCTCCGCAGGTTGAGGAGTAGGATTCATGAGCGAAGAAACAGAGAAAACCGCTACTGTGGAGCGTAATCACCGTAAGGTACTGCAGGGTTACGTGGTGTCCGATAAAATGGACAAGACGGTAGTTGTGCAGGTAGAAGATCGTGTCAAGCACCGGTTATACGGCAAGGTTATTAACCGTCGTAAACGCTACAAGGTGCATGACGAAAACAACGAATGCGGCATTGGCGACTTGGTACGGATTATGGAGACTCGTCCCCTGTCCAAGACCAAGCGTTGGCGGGTTAGCGAAATTATCGAAAAAGCCAAGTAGATTTACCGCTTTTTAAGGTAATCGTTAACGCTAAGGACGATAAGATCCTCTAGGCTGATTGCTTTAGCCGCAAGGCGCGGGGTAGTTTAAACCGGGTTTTACCTGGTTTTCTACCCCGCGTCTTTTTGCATATTTGTACCCGAAATCCACGCACGATTTGTAAATGTCAAAATGATAAGTCAAAGAAGTGGACAAACCGAAAAGTTTCGGTTAGATTGAGGGGCGTGGTGTTTTGAGCAATGGATGCTCATAACTCCCACTCAAACGATAGCCAATGGTGGCTGGGTAAGGAGTCTATATGTCAGATAAAAAGAAAATCGGCGTAGGGGTTATTTCCCTGGGCTGGATGGGACGTCTGCATACTCGCTCGTATAAGGCGATGGCAGAACGTTTCCCAGAGCTGGGTGCCGATGTGCGCCTGGTGGTAGCTTGCGATCCAATCGCAGAAACTCAAAAACTGGCAACTGAAGCTTTGGGATTTGAAAAAGCGGTTGCTGACTATCGGGAAGTATTGGCAGATCCAGAGGTAGATGTAGTTTCTATCTGCTCGCCAAACTTCCTGCACCGCGAGATTGCGGTTGCGGCGGCAAAAGCCGGTAAGCCTTTTTGGATTGAAAAACCGATGGGGGTTAGTGCTGAACAGTCCCGTGAAATCGCGGAAGCTGCAGCACAGGCGGGGGTAAATACCGCGGTTGGTTTCAACTATCGTCACACCCCGGCGGTTGAACAGGCGCGGGAAATGATTGCCGAAGGTAAGTTGGGGCGGATTACCAATGTCCGCTGCTGGCTCATCGCTGATTATGCCTCTAGTCCGGACGGTCCTTACACCTGGCGTTATGATCGGGAAAAGGCCGGTGCCGGAGTCGTCGGTGATCTAATGAGTCATGGTGCTGATTTGGTGCAATATATTTTGCGTGATCGGATTAGCGCGGTTTCGGCCCTCACAGATGTTTTCATTAAAGAGCGTCCTATCCCTACTAAGGTCGGAGTTGGCCACACGGGTTGGGAGGTTAGCGACGAAAAGAAAGAGGTCGGAAACGAAGACTACGTTGCTATGATGGTGCGTTTTGATTCCGGAGTGGTTGGTACCATGGAATCTTCCCGCGTTAGCGTGGGGCCGCGTGCCGAGTATGTTGTTGAAGTTTATGGTACCGAAGGCTCCGTACGTTGGAACTTTGAGTACCTTAACGATCTGGAAGCTTGTATTGGGCAGGACAACGGTGTTATCCACGGCTACGTTCGTTCAATGGCCAATCCTCACTATCCACATTTCTCGCGCTTCCAGCCAGGAGCAGGGACTTCGATGGGCTTTGACGATATGAAAGCGGTTGAATGTTTCCAGTTCCTGTCAGGAGTTTTAACGGGCAAGCAGGTAGCGCCCTCGGTCGCCGATGGTTGGTCTGCCGCTGAAATTGATGAGGCTACCGTTGCCTCAGCTGCGGACGGACGTTGGCATGAGGTCGCTAAGGTAAGCGGCTCCACCACCTACGATAAGTAACTTAATCCCCTTCAAAAAGAAAGTTAAATCAGTGGAATATAATAATGAAAAAACTCCTCTAAATGAGTTGAGTAAAGAAAAACTGCACGATATGGTGCAGTCCACCCCGGCCTCGGGAAAGCATCGCGGAGTGCTTGCGGTGGCAGCCGTCGCGACTCTGGGCTCCCTGCTGTTCGGATATGACACCGGCGTTATCTCCGGGGCTTTGCCCTATATGTATATGCCCCACGGTGCGGGCGGCATGGGGATTACTCCTGCGCAAGAGGGCGCGATTGGTGGTATTCTCACGCTAGGCGCCGCCTTTGGTGCACTATTTGGAGGACGCCTCTCTGACCGTTACGGTCGTCGCCATAACATTATCTTGCTGGCTATTTTGTTCCTGATTGGTGCACTCGGAAATACTTTTGCTCCCAATATTTGGATTATGCATCCATTCCGTCTAATCCTGGGGTTGGCAGTTGGTGGAGCCTCGGCAACCGTGCCGGTATTCCTGGCAGAAACTGCACCTAAGCGTATCCGCGGTACTATCGTGGCGGTAGACCAGCTGATGATTGTGGTCGGGCAGCTTTTGGCCTTCTCTATGAACGCGATTATTAACTCTGCTCACGGTGGCCCCCAGATTACTGTGAAATCGGATCCTGCAGGGGTAGTGAAGGCTGGAGAGTACTCTTGGGATGCCTTGAATGAGATTGTTTTCAAGCACCTTGGTAGCAACGATGTGCAGGCAGCTCATGATTTCATCTCCAATATGACGGTTTCCGCTGGTAACGGTGCGGCCTGGCGTTGGATGATTGTACTGTGTTCAGTGCCTGCAGTTGCCCTGTGGCTGGGGATGCATATGATGCCAGAATCTTCCCGCTGGCACGTGCTGCAGCAGGAAGTATACGCCGCTATTGGATCCCTTAAGCGGGTACGTGACTCCCAGAAAGATGGCGATCTTACCGAAGAGCTGCACGAGATGATTGCGGCTCGCCAGAGCCAAGAACATGGCAAGAAGGGTACTTTCCGCGATGTCATGAGCACTCCGTGGCTGCGCAAACTGATGTTTGTGGGTATTTTCCTGGCGATTGTCAACCAGACTACCGGGGTAAACACGGTTATGTATTACGCGCCTAAAGTATTGGGCGTAGCGGGCATGGGAACTTCTGCCGCGATTACCGCGCAGGTTGCTAATGGTGTGATGAGCGTGATTGGTTCGGCAATCGGGTTGATCCTGATTACCAAGTTCCGCCGGCGCACCATCTTGATCTGGGACGTTACTCTGGTAGGTATCTTGTTGCTAGGAATCGCGATGATTTTCCACTTCGTGATTGCTCCCCATGATGCAGCAGGCACTGTGCCGGTATGGGCAGGATACTTGGTTTTGGCGATGATGTCTGCGTTCATGCTAGTGGTACAGTCTTCGAATGGTACTGTGGTATGGACGATGCTCGGTGAAATGTTCCCCGCGAATGTGCGCGGAATTATGAATGGTACTGCGATCTTCTGCATGTGGATTATGAACGCCATTATCACCTGGACTTTCCCGCCGATGATTGCCGCTCTGGGCGGAGGACCCACCTACGCGATGTACGGGGTGCTGAACCTGATTGTTGCGGTGGTGCTGTTCAAGATCATGCCGGAAACTTCCGGTCGTTCCTTGGATGAGATTGAAGCCTACATGGAGCACATTTACAGCAAGTAAGTGACAAATCTACAGATGAAAATCTGTAGGTCAGTTACCTAATACGCGGGGGCGAGCTTAGCTCGCCCCCGCGTTTGCTTTTACTGATAATACTGGCGAAACCGATGGTGGGATTAATCCCGAGCTCATTCCTAAGTAGTGGTGAAGTCGGAAGAAGGGGCGTACAGGATATTGAGTATAAATACTTGCAGGGAAAGGTTTTCCCTCCCGCCGAAGAATTTGGAAAGCGTCGCTACGTTTTCCAAATTCATATGCCCCCGTACTACCTGTTCGGATAAAATCTCTCCCCGCGGTTCAGATCTGTCCCACACTTGCGGCTAGAACAGTAGGAATACTGCGGAAACGATGGTTAGGGCAGTGACAATCGGGTCAAATATTTTATTGTCGATGCGCCCGACCCACCAGCGCCCCAGGAGAGCTGCTCCGAGAACCAGGGGAGCTAAGGCCAAGGCAATCAGCAGCATTTGCCGGTCAATCAGGCCAATGCCAGCAGAAAAAGGGAGTTTTAGTAGATTAACGATAAAGAAAAACCAGGCTTGGGTGCCTAAAAAGCGCCGGACTTCAAAACGGGAGGCCAGAAAATAAAGGGAGACTACTGGGCCTCCAGAATTTGCGGCCATTGTAGTGAAGCCAGAAAGGGAACCGTAAAATAGGCGCGCAGCTAGGGAGGAGCTCATGGAGGTACCCAGGTCACGACCATGGCGGCGGGCATACCAGATTAACCCCAGGGTGAGGGCGGTTAACGCCAAAATAATAATCCCGATGGAAACTTTCATCACCTGGTTTGAAACCTTTGCTAGGAAAATTGCACCGATTACTACCCCCACTGCCACCGGTGGAAATAGGCCACGGAGGACTCTCCAGTCAGCGTCCTTGCGATAGGTCCAGACTGCCAACAAATCCCCGGTTAATAGTAGTAATAGCATTAGGGCAGTAGAGGGGCGGGTGGGCATTACTGCTGCCAGAATTGCCACCGGAATGCATGCGAGTCCTGGCAATGCTGTTTTTGCCAGTCCGCACATCAGGGCGCAGGCCGCTAAGGTTGCAATTAAGCCCGGGGTAAGAACCAACACCGTTTTTCCTCTCTCTTGGGGACATAGGGTTGAAACCTATAAGTCTAGCTACGAGGTTATTGTACTTACAATTTATTGGGAAGAGACTAACGGTGAAGCGTAAGTACACGCCCTTTTAAAAATAGCTGATTATCTGTGTCCTTGGTCCTGAGCTAATCTTCTCTAGTTTGAAAGTAACCAGATAAATATACTATTTTGTAAAAATGTATGGACAAAGAATTGAATCTGGTCAATACTGGAAATAGCCGACAGGGGTGGCAGAGTTAGCCGCAGCTGCAAGGTCAAGAAAGTTTTTACACTAAACTCTAGCGAAGGAGCAGGACATGACGATTCCCGAGACAATGAAAGCCGCAGTTCTACGTGATATTGACAAAGGTCTGGAAGTAAACGAGATTCGTACCCCCCATCCCAAGGCGGGAGAAGTGCTTATCAAAGTTGCAGCCTGCGGACTTTGCCATTCTGACCTACATGTAATCGGGGGAGCCATCGATTTCCCCAAGCCTTGTGTCCTTGGGCATGAAGTTGCCGGACAAATCGTTGAACTAGGAGAGGGTAATGAGCATACTGGCCTGAAGGTTGGACAGTATGTTTCGGGTGCATTCCTGATGCCCTGTGGGCAATGTGAGGCTTGCTCCTCTGGACGTGATGACCTTTGTGCACCTTTCTTCGACCTCAACCGTCTGCAGGGTAAACTCTATGACGGAAGCACTCGCTTGGCTGATTTAGACGGTAGCGAAATTGCCATGTACTCCATGGGTGGGCTTGCAGAATACGCGGTGGTGCCTTCCACTTCGGTAGCGGTTGTTCCCGAAAGTATGGATTTGGTTTCTTCGGCAATTATCGGCTGTGCGGCAATGACCGCCTTCGGTGCGGTACGTCGCGGTGCAGACCTGCACTTTGGAGAATCGGTAGCGGTAGTAGCCACTGGGGGCGTTGGCTCGAACATTATTCAGATTGCCAAGGCCTTCGGGGCGAGCCAGATTGTGGGCATCGATATTTCCGATGACAAACTGGCCAGCGCCAAGGAATTGGGGGCGACCGACGTTATCAATTCGGTTACCCAGGATGCTCGCGCGGAAATTTTGAAGATTACTAATGGGCGGGGCGTGGATGTGGCCTTTGAGGCGTTAGGTAGGCCAGAAACTTGGACTACCGCACTAGATGTTCTCAAAGATGGTGGACGGATGGTGCCGATCGGTTTGGGAGCCGGGGTGCAGACCGCGCAAGTGGAAATCAATCGACTAGTGCGTCGTTCCCAGCACATTTTGGGTTCCTACGGTGCACGCACCCGTCAGGATCTGCCGGAAGTAATCCGCATGGCCGATCAGGGTTTGATTGATTACCAGAAGATTGTTACCAAGCGGGTTCCTCTGGAAGAAGCCGGTGCCACTTACAAGCTACTTGCCAAGGGTGAGGTGCAAGGCCGTGCGGTAGTAGATATGTCACTATAAGCTAGGCGCTTACCGTTAAAATACCTAGGTAACTGGTAGTTACCGCATTAGGGCGGGCGTGTTCTTATTAAGGAAGGACGTGCCCGCCCTTTTGCATCCTCTGGCTGTTGTTAAGCATCTGCCGGGGCATATCCTCTGGCTAATTCTGCTCGCGCCTGTTCTTTAGAGTGTTAATTCGGAGAGGGTGGGAAAATAGAGGTGATAAAGGCTTCTCGCTGGGTGGGTGGTTATGCCGCTGATTGCCGGCTGGGAGAGCAGTGTAACTGTAAACAAAAATGTGGGGCGGATGGATACCCATCCGCCCCACTAACTAACAGTCTTGAGAGAGTCTGCCAAGCTCAGGAGCTTTCTGCAGCCAATCGTATGATATTTGAGTGGTAACCCGACTTTAGTAGCAGCCTGATTTATTAGTACTGCCACCCAAGGTTGCGGGTCTACATCACTTTTCCTCAGCTCGGTTAGACTTTAGGCGTCGCTGGCGGCGACGCACATTGGGTTCTTGTTGGCAACTAAAACTGTTGCCGCTAGTAACCTATTCTCCCTTGAGTTCGAAGTATAGCTGAGTCCAAGCAACTCCAAGAGTGCTAGCGGCGGTCATTAATCCGCCCAGGATGGTGGTAATCGCAGAAGCTGCAACTATGCCGACTAGGGTAATTCCGGCGCCAGCGAACATTAGCGCGATAAACGCAACAGCAGCAACCAGGCTCGGCTCTTCTAGCCGAGAAGAAGTCATCGAGATTGACGGTGCAACCAAAATAGCCATTTTTATTTTCTCTCTTTCTGTTCTTCCGATTCGGAAAGTTCCGGTTGAACTTTCTCCCTCGTGGAAACGTTTACATGATTACTATATGAAGCTTCTGCTTTGGGGTCAATGTCAGGACAAAAGAAAATGAGAATGTTGGGGTGGAGTGAGTATTGCGAGGGAGCAAATCTGCAGCTAGGAGCCTATTATTGTAGATTAAAGTAACTTATGTGAAAACGATTACATAGTTACCGGAAGCTGGAAAATACTGAAAATTCACCACTGAATAGCAGACGCTTCGGCTGCTTTGAATTTTTGATCCTAAAAGGGTCTACCTCCAAGAATGCGCAGGATATAGGGGGTTAAATCAGCCAGGGGAGGAGATGCTTGGTTTTAGGCTTTACAATAGCTGTTTGGCTGGCAACTAGGGTGAAGGGAAAGAAAAGATATGGGCGCGGTTAAAGCGATGGTGTTTGACCTGGATGGTACTTTGGCTCCCTCAAAGCAGGAGATGCAAGCTGGGTTGGCTAAGGAGTTCGCCCGTCTTACCCGCACTCTTCCAACCGGAGTGATCAGCGGGGGATCTTTTAATCAGTTTTCGCGGCAGCTGCTAGCTCCCCTGCAGACACTAGTGTTTTCACCGGAAAATCTGCATCTTATGCCTACCTGCGGCACTCGCTACTACCGGTTTAAAAATGACGAGTGGCGGGCGGAGTATGTTTTGGAAATGGATCAAGCGCTTGCCAAGCGAGCAAAAAAAGTAATCGAGGAAGTAGCTCGTTCCTTGGGGTATTGGTGCGACCATCCGGCAGGGGAAATCATTGAGGATCGCGGCTCCCAATTAACCTATTCCGCCTTAGGGCAACAAGCAGGTAGAGAAGAAAAGGAAGCCTGGGATCCTAGCGGCAAAAAGCGGGCAGAAATAGCCACCTGTGCTGGGAGGCTACTGCCGGAACTTACGGTACTTTCAGGTGGTTCCACCTCGGTTGATATCACCATGAAGGGGATTGATAAAGCCTATGGGGTAGGGGAATTTCTGGAACAAACCGGATTTGATCCTGGGCAGGTACTGTTTGTGGGGGATCGTCTTGATCCGGATGGAAATGACTACCCGGCGGTACGCACCGGGGTGCAAACCTGCGCGACTTCCGGACCGGAGCAAACCCAAGAAATTATTACGCAGGTGTTGTCCGGATAAAAACCGCGTATTAGGCGCGGCAACTAGGGATGTATTGTTGGGGAGTCCGCTCTAAGTTCACGGTGAATAAACTCGGTTCTACCTTGCTTCCTGGCCTGTTAACGGACTAGGGCGCCCCTACCTGAGTGACTCCTGGGTATTTCTTTAGTGTCTGCACGAGCGTATCTACCCAGCGTTTGGCCCCCTCTTGATCCGGATGTACGCTGTCCGAGGCCAAATGGTCTTGGATGGTAGCAGCGACTTGATCCCACCTGACGACCAGGGTGTCTTTAGGGTGGGCGGCAGCGTAAGCTATCAAAGCCTCGTTGGTTCTAGTGATCCAAGGGGCGCTGGCTGGGCCAAAACCGGTTACCAGAACTAAATGGTGGTCGGATCCTAGGGCTTGTCGTACCGGATCAATTTCTTCGGTACTTAAGTCGGTGTTGGTGGCCAAGCTGATCACTACCCAATGCCCCAATTGACCAGATTTCTTGTATTGGTTGATCAGGGATACCGCCTTTGGCCAGGCGCGAGAAACCTCTGCATCTACCACGGCGCCCGGGAAAACACTTTGAATCTCGCCCTGAGAGGCGAGCATTACCGAGTCTCCCAAAAAAGTTATATTAGATCCCACCGGTTGAATTGGCAGACCGCGGGGCGATGCTTTAGGGGAATTCGGTGAATTACTAGGAGGGTTGGATTGTACTTCGCGAACGGGGGACTTAGCGGCTTGCCCTCGTTCAACTGCCTCTTGCGCGGAGGTTTTTGCTGGAGCCAAAACTACACTGACAATAACTGCCGCAGTGAAAGTGCAGACCGCTATCCACCGGCAAACCGTAATGAAGGGGCGCTTCCTAATTGGGCTCATCCAACGTTTTAAAGTAGGCAAGATTCCGCACTTGCGCATCGGGTTCTCGATCCAGCGATAAGTTACGGCAGCTAAAAATGTTGAAGCCATTGTTACTACCAGGGCGTTTATTAATGGGTTGAGTAGAGGAGCAATGGTGCGTGCAATAACTAAAATCGGCCAATGCCATAGATAAATGCCATAAGAACGTTCTCCTAACCAGACAAAGGGCCTGCTGTCTAGTATTAAAACCAGGGGAGAAATTATAGTTTTTTTGATGATTACCGGTGCTAAAACCGCTTGGATAACCGAGGTAGCAGCTAGGCAAACTATCAAAGTTAGCCAGGGGTAAGTGTATTGACCTTGATCGGGAACGAAATAGAAGCAAACCAACAGTGTAATAAAGCCGAAAGTGCCAGCTAGACCCCGTACTTGCGCTCCCTTGGCAGGAGTAACTGCGCGAGCTAAGGGGGTGCGAACTGTGAACGCCAGTGCCGCTCCGATCATTAAACCAAAAGCATGAGTGTCTGATCCCATATAGGCGCGATTCAAATCATCGGGTGCTAATAGTCCCATGAGGATGGCGGATCCTGCCGCCAAGGATAGTGCGGTCAGGACTTTTAGAGGGCGCGGAAGTAGCACTAACAGCAGTATTATCAATGGCCAAAATAGGTAAAACTGTTGTTCTACCGCCAGTGACCACATGTTAGTAAATAAATCAGGATTGGAAAGGTTGAAATAGTCTTCGCCCTTGAAAATCTTTAACCAGTTGTAGGTAAAGGTTAAAACCCCTAAGAGCTGGAGTTTTATTCCTACCAAAAGGTCGCGGGATACGAAAAGTCCTGCAATAGTACAAGAAAAAGCGGTAGCGGCAACTGCCGGTAAGAGGCGGCGGATTCGGCGCAGCCAAAACCTGGCGATCCTCACTTTGCCGAATTTTTCGTAATCTCGTAGCAGTAAGGCGGTGATTAGAAATCCAGATAGCACGAAGAATACGTCTACCCCCAGGAATCCTCCCGGTGCCACCTCTGGCAACAAGTGGTAAAGCAAAACCGCGCCGCAGCCTATCGCGCGTAGGCCATCCAGCCCTAAAATCCGGTAGCTGCTTTTAGGGGTTTGGTTATTGCGGGGTGCAGGGGGGATAGCGGAAACAGGAGGGGAGGGGAT